>NZ_LMGZ01000020.1:0-102468 GCF_001427605.1 Devosia sp. Root635
ATAAGGCCTGCCCGAGGACGGTCGATGTCTGCCCGGGAGCGCGGGTGCGGCCGCCTCCCGGGACATCTTAATCAGATTTCGTCGATACAAGCCCGAGGATGACGACCGAGGATGAGGCTCATTTGTACCCGCCCATTGCACTCGCCCCCAAACATCCCATCTAATTCCCGCAACCAGGGAGCCGCCCATGAACCGCCTCGCCGCCATCGCCATGACCGCCGCCGTCGCCGTCACCCTTGCCGCCTGTGGCGACAGCCGCGAAGTGGGCAATGTCGGGGTCGATTGGACCGGCAATGACATTTCCATCGATGCGGTGGCCGATCCCGAAGTCGATGGCGTCACCTGCCACCTGGCCTATTTCAACCGCTCCTTCATCGATCGCATCAGCCAGGGCAACTGGTTCGAGGATCCCTCCTATTCGGCGCTCGATTGCTCGGTCACCGGCCCCATTACCATCGGCGATATCAATACCCGCGCCGGCGGCGAGGAAATCTTCAAGGAGGGCCGCTCGCTGATCTGGAAGTCGCTGCGCGTCACCCGCGTCTATGACGCCGACAACAATGCGCTGGTCTACCTGGCCCATGCCCGCGAAATCCAGCAGGGCTCGGGCAAGATGAGTCTGTCGGTCATTCCGCTCAATGGCGAGCAGGTCACCTGGAGCAACGGCGCGCCCACGCCCTGAGGGCTTTGCTGCCGCAGCGCGCGCCCTTGGAACATCATGGCGCTTCCGTTGCCCAAAACATAAAAGGATTTCGCTTCCGGCCGCTTCAATGCGCGGGTGGGAGTACGATATTCTGTTTCAAGCGAGTAAGGGCCGTTGCGGCCCCAGAGGAAATAGCATGGCAATTCTCATTGGCGATACCGCCCCCGATTTCACCGCCGACTCCACCGAAGGCCCCATCCACTTCTACGACTATATCGATGGGTCCTGGGCGGTGCTGTTCAGCCACCCCAAGAATTTCACCCCGGTCTGCACTACCGAATTGGGCTATACCGCCAAGCTGAAGCCCGAATTCGACAAGCGCGGCGTCAAGGTGCTGGGCCTTTCCGTCGACAAGCTCGAGGATCACGGCGGCTGGGCCAGGGACATCGAGGAAACCCAGGGCACGGCGCTGAATTTCCCGCTGCTCGCCGACACCAAGGGCGAAGTCGCCCGCCTCTATGACATGATCCATCCCAATGCCGACAATTCGCTGACCGTGCGTTCGGTCTTCGTCATCGGCCCGGACAAGAAGGTCAAGCTCAAGATCGAATATCCGGCCTCCACCGGCCGCAATTTCGATGAAGTGCTGCGCGTCATCGACAGCCTGCAGCTCACCGCCAACCATTCGGTGGCCACCCCGGTCAACTGGAAGAATGGCGAGGATGTCATCATCTCCAGTTCCCTGTCGACCGAAGCCGCCAAGGAAAAGTTCCCCAATGGCTGGAAGGAACCCAAGCCCTATCTGCGCATTGTTCCCCAGCCCCGCGCATAATACGCGGACCCCGTTTTCTCCCTGACAAAACTGGGCGGTGGTTCATCCCACCGCCCTTTTTCTTTGTCACCGCCCCTCGGGCAAGGCCCCCTCCATCGTCATTGCCCGGCTTGTCCGGGCAATTCACATCTCCGCACACGCTGAAAGGTGGATCACCCGGAAAAGCCGGGTGACGACGATAGACGGAAAGGCTTGGTGCTGCCCGCGCACCCTCAAACCCTACCCCGCCGCGAAGTTCGAATTGACGTCCTGCGGCCGGATCATCCCCACCATCCGCCAAGCTGCGACAAAGGCCAGCGCCGCCATCGCCGCACCCAGCGCATAGACCGGCACCACGGCCAGCTTCACCTCCACCGCCGAAATCGCCGCCGCCATGCCCGCTGAATTGGCCGCCACGCCCGCCAGCGCCGCACCGATGGCATTGCCCGCCGATTGCGTCGTCGGCATCAGCGCCGAGGTGCGGTCGCGTTCCGCGTCGCTCGCCGCTTCCATCATGGTGAGGTTGAGATAGCCGTTGCAGGTGCCAAAGCCCGCGCCGATCACCAATTGGCCCACCACCACGATGGCGACCTGGTCCATCTGCAATCCGATCAGGTCCAGCACCAGCCCCACCGCGATCATCGCCGGCCCCGACCGGATCAGCGTCTTGCGCGTCTCCTTGCTCCGCACATTGGCCACCGTTACGGCCGAAATGCTCCAGGCCACGGCGAGCACGGCGGCAATGGCGCCTGCCGCGGTCGGGCCATAGCCCCACATTTCCTGTACCACCAGCACCAGATAGACCGCCGAGCCCGCCCCCGCGATATTGATCAGCAGCACCATCCACAATCCCGTGCCCACCACCGATACCGGCCGGAAGGCATCGGATGGCATCAGCCGGTCGCGGCTGCGCCCATCGAGCCAGACCACACCAACCAGCAGCAGTCCCGCGCCGGCCAGCAGGCCGCCCGCCGGCAATGGCTGCGCCAGTCCCGCCAGCGCCACCAGCATGATCGCGGCGCCGATGGTCAGCAGCCGCAATCCCGGAAAGCTGACGACCTTGCGATCCTGCGGCGAATGCGCCGGCACCTTCACCACCACCATGGCGGCAAAGATCAGCACCAGCGGCACATTGACGAGGAAGGCGGCGCGCCACGACACCAGTTCGGTCAGCAACCCGGCTGCCGCCGGCCCGCCAAAGGCCGCAACGGCCCAGATCATCGCCTGCAGTCCGAACACCTTGGGCACCAGCCGCGACGGAAACAGTTCCGGGATCAGCGCAAAGCAGATCGCCGAAACCACGCCCTCGCCCAGCCCCTGCAGCGCCCGCCCCACCAGCACCTGTTCCATCGACGCAGCACTGGCCGCAACCACCGTGCCGGCGAGGAAAATGCCGGCCGAGATCAGCAAAGCCGTGCGGGCGCCAAGCCTTTGCTTGAGCAGGGCCGCGCCCGAGCCGCCGACAATGGCAAACACCAGGAACAGCGTCAACGCCCAGGAAATCAGCGCCACCCCGCCCATTTCCTGCACCGCCGTCGGCAGCGAGATCGACGCCAGGAAGGCGTTGAACGCCAGCAGCGCCACGCCCAGGCACAGGATCAGCGTCACGGTCGCGTAGCGCGGCGTGAAAATTTCGGCCCAGTTGCCTTCAACGGAATCGGTCATGACAAAACTCGGAATTAAAAAAGCATATGCTTGGTATATTAGGCGCGACGCAAAGGCAATTGCTTAATCCTTGAGCAGGCGGGATGCGAGCGGAATGTGAGGCGGAGCTCGGCTCTCAGTCAGGCCGTCGCCGGTAGTGTGGTGAGTTCCACGCCCAGCGGGTCTTCCCTCCCCCATGAGGGGAGGGAAACGAGATAGGACTTAGCCCTTCGCTAAGTCCGTTGAATCGAGCAGGGTGGGGGTGTCGAGCGCTCCACGATCCCAGAGTTTTTGGCGCCCACGACACCCCCTCCCTGGCTACGCTATCGCCTACCGGCCTAGCTTCGCTACGCTCCCCTCAAGGGGGAGGGTGGGCGGCATAGTCCCCCTCCACCCCATCTTAACCGCCCCGGTCCATCCTGCCGCCATCCCAGCGCAGGACCCTCCGCTTGACCGCCGCTCCCCTCTCCCGCCCCGATCTTCGCGTCGTTGCCCTCGTCTGCGCCGCGGCCGCCACGATCCTGGTCGTTCGCACGCTGGTCGGTCACGCCGATCTGCCCTTCTTCGCCGATACCGACGACGCCATGCGCATGGTCATGGTCCGCGATTTCCTCGCCGGCCAGCCCTGGTACGATCTGACGGCCCATCGCCTCAACACGCCCTTCGGCGCCGAGCTGCACTGGTCGCGGTTGATCGACCTGCCGCTGGCGCTGCTGGTCATGGTATTCACCCCGCTGCTGGGGGTCGATCAGGCGCTGGTTGCCGCCGGCTATGCCTGGCCACTGCTGCTGCTTGCCCTGCTGCTCTGGCTCAGCGCATTGCTGGCCCAGCGTCTTGTCGGACCCGACGGCGTGCTGCCGGCCTTGGTCCTGCCGGTGCTGAGCCCCGCCATCACCGCCGAGTTCACCCCCGGCCGGGTCGATCACCACAATGTCGTCATCCTGCTGACGTTGGCGCTCATCTGGGCCGGCATAGAAGCCATCCGCCGCCCGCGCTTTGCCCTGCTCTGCGGCTTTTTCGCCGCTAGTGCCCTGGCCATCGCCACGGAATCGCTGCCCACCATTGCCGCCGCCATCCTGGTGATGGGCCTGGCTTTCGTCGCCGATCCGGCCCAGGCCCGCACCATGCGCAATTTCGGGTTGGCCTTCGCCGGCAGCGCTATGGTCCATCTCGCCATTTTCCGGCCGCCATCGCGCTGGCTCGAAGCGGCCTGCGACGTGCTCTCGCCGGTCTATGTCGCGGTGGCGCTGGTCGTCGCCCTGGTCTTCACCCTGGCCAGCCTCGTCCCCGTCCGCACCCCCTGGCAGCGCCTGGCCCTGCTCGCCGTCCTCGCCGGCATCGGCATGGGCACGGTTGCCCTGGTCTATCCGCAATGTCTCCACGGTCCCTATGGCGAACTCGATCCATGGCTCCAGGCCAACTGGATCGCCACCATCATCGAGGCCCGCCCCTGGTTCACCACCATTACCGAACTGCCGGCCTACGCGGTCGCTGTCGGGCTACCCGCTTTGCTGGCCAGCGTGGTCGTGGTCTGGCGCCTGTGGACCGTCCGCGAACAGCGCGCCGAATGGGCGGCTTTGCTGCTGTTTCTCGTCTGCACCGCCCTGGTCATGCTGATCCAGATACGCGGTGCGCGCCTCGCCATCATGCCGGCCATGCCGGCGGCCGCCTGGCTCATCGTCACCGCCCGCCGGCGCTATCTGTCCAGGCCGCGCATCGGCACCATTGCCGGCCTGGTGCTGAGCTGGCTGGCCTTTTCCGGCGTCGTGCTGTCGCTGCTGGTAATGGCCCTGGTCAATGTCGTGCCCGGCCGCCCCCAGCAGATGGCCGAGGCCCGCGCCGGCAAGGAGCCCTGCCTGCTGCCATCGGCCTTCGCCGACCTTGCCGCAATCCCGCCCGAGCGGGTGATGACGCCCATCGATCTGGGCGCTCATCTGCTGCTCTATACCCCGCACGAAGTCGTCGCCGCGCCCTACCACCGCAACCAGCAGGGCGTGCGCGACGCCTTTCGTTTCTTCAACGACCCCATCGCCGACGCCCGCGCCATTCTCGATAACCGGGGCATCGGCCTCGTCGTCCTCTGCCCCGCCATGGCTGAGCTCAAGGGCCTGCCCAGCCGCGCCGACGACAGTTTCGCTAACCTCTACGCCAGGGGCGACCTGCCGGACTGGCTGCAGGATGTGAGCCTCCCCGGCGCCACATTGCAGGTTTTCGCAGTTCTGCCGGAATAGACGGAGGGCACTGTTTACAATTGGTGCCCGGTTCCAACACATCAGGTAAGCTGATGCTCCACAAGCAAGGCTATCGCATATGGGCTGGCACGAGCCCGCCACGTCCACAGCGCGGCTCCTCCCCCTTGACGGGGGGAGGTTGGGAGGGGGTGTTGGGAGCCGCGATATCGGGCTGAACGCCCGCCAGGTTCATACCCTAGCCCAACCCCAGTTCCGCCCACACCTTCCGCGTCAGCTTCCCCGCCACGATGCGATGCGCCTCCCGCAGATAGGCCTCCACCTCATCCCCGCTCAGCGGGCTTGCCACCGAGATCGCCACCCACCCCGCCCGCGCGAAATAGGGCGCCGGCCGCACCCCCTTCAGTTCGGTCAGCAGTTCATAGGCCATATCGGAAGCCTTGAGCCACACCTCGCCCGGATCGCGATCGAGCAGCGCAAAGACCTTGCCGCCGATCTTGGCGACCGAGTCGTCGCGCCACTGGCGCACCAATGTTGCCTGCGGCAGCGTCAGGATGAACGCTTCGAAGCCAGGTCTCGTCATGATGGGAGGGTAGAGCGTTTCCAGCAAAAGTGGGCCCGATTTTTCGGTCGGAGCTTAACCGACCTGTGACGCTCAACGTTAACAGTCTGCTAACGAAAAGGGCCGGTCCGTGAACCGGATCGGCCCCCGTTTTCTCTATTCGGCGGCGACACCCAACCCGATCGGGCAGGACACGCCGGTCCCCTGCAAACCGCAATAGCCGTTCGGATTCTTGGCCAGGTATTGCTGGTGATAAGTCTCGGCGTAGAAGAAGTCCCCGGCCGGGGATATCTCGGTGGTGATGGCCCCGAGGCCCCGGCTGTTCAGCGCCGCCTGATAGGCCGCTCGGCTCTTTTCGACCGCCGCCGCCTGTTCGGGCGTCGTCGTATAGATGGCCGAGCGATACTGCGTGCCCACGTCATTGCCCTGCCGCATGCCCTGGGTCGGGTCATGTTCTTCCCAGAACGTCTTGAGCAGTGTGTCGAGGCTGACCTTGCTGGGGTCATAGACCACCTTGACCGCCTCGGTGTGGCCAGTACGGCCCGAGCAGACTTCCTCATAGCTGGGATTGGCGGTGGAACCGCCCTGGTAGCCCACGGCGGTCACGATCACGCCCGGCATTTGCCAGAACAGCCGTTCGGCGCCCCAGAAGCAGCCAAGGCCGAAATAGATGGTCTCGGCACCCTGGGGATAGGGGCCTTTCAGCGCCGCGCCATTGACGAAATGCTCATTGGCCACAGCCATTTCCGTCGCACGGCCGGGCAGGGCCTCGCTGGCATCGGGAATGGTGGTGGGCTTGGCTTTGAAGAACATGTCTGTCTCCTTTCACTGCCTCATTCGCAGCATCGGTCGCCTGGGTTACAGGCGCCGTCAAATCTGGTCGGCGCGCAGATAGCGCTCGCGGCGCGGTTTGCGCCCGGCCAGCGCCAGCACGATTCCCGGCACGCCGAACACGGCAAAGGCGGGATAGTCCAGCACCGCCTTGAGCGCCGCATCGAGCAGGTCGGCAAAGAACCGGCTCTCGAAGAACGCGGCGACCGCCGCCAGGCTGGGCGGATGGACCTGCGTCCACAGATCCGCCAGGCTGGTATAGACCAGGCTATTGGCGCCCAGCGATCTGGTGCCATCGATAACAAGCAGAACCAGCGCCAGGCCGATCAGCCAGGTGCCTGTAATTCGTAAGACGAGCCGCATCCACATTCCCTGTGCTTACCGGGGATAAGTTGAGGCTGGCCTACCCGTTCCGCCCCGTGCACAATTTCTTTGTGCCATGTCGGGCGGCCCGCTCACAAGGTGGGAATGCTTCTGCGCAAAAACAATCGTCATCCCGGTGTCGTGATCCCTTGCGCCCGGGGCGTTGATAAGTATATTGCGCCTCGCTCGCGTCGGCCAACCGGCCGGCCCCTCCGGCGTTTCCAGCCCGGGGATAAGGCGATGCGGAGAGATGGCCGAGTGGTCGAAGGCGCACGCCTGGAAAGTGTGTAGGCGGGGAACCGTCTCAAGGGTTCGAATCCCTTTCTCTCCGCCATAACTCCTTGATTATATTTGGATTTATGCAGGCTGCACCAGGTTGGCCATCAGGCGGAATGCGCCGGGGACCAGGTGGTCGAGCTGATGATGCAGCACGAGCCCGCTATGGGTATGGCGGCCCTTGCCGACCGGCGCCGAGATCAACGCCCCCTTCAGCGGCTTCTCACCGGCATCATGCAATGACAGCAGCGGCTCGTAGGCCGCGTCCCAATCGGCCGCGAAGTAGAGGCCGCGCTCCTTGTTCCAGCCGGCCCAGTCGTCGGGGCCGATTTTATTGGGTCCGGTCAATAGTTTATGGTTGGGCGCGAGGATGGTGACCGGCGCTTCCGGATTGGTGACGCGCCAGCGCAGCGATGGGCTGCCGATCACCACGCGGCGTGGCGGGGTGGCTTCGGGCGCCCAGCCGTCGGAGGGGCGATGATAGAGCGTAAGCAGATGACCGCCGGCCTCGACCCAGGCGCGCAATTTGCCGGTGGCGGCGGCAAGGTCGGGGCGAACGCCGAAGGCGAACGTGCCGACAACGATGGTGGTGAATTTGGACAGGTCTCCGGCCAGATCGTCGGCGTCGAGATCGGCGACGTCGAATCCCATGGCGCCCAGCCAGAACCCGACGCGATCGCTGCCGCCGCCGACATAGCCGATGCTTGTATCGGCGGGACGTTTCAGGTCGAGCGCCAGCACATTGAGCGCCTGCGGCGCCAGAAACTGGCTGCGGCCGATATGGGGATAGTCGATCGTGGTTTGGCGATAGGCCAGGCGCCTGTCGATCATCAGGGGCAGGCGATAAAGACCGTCGGGCAGCTTCGGCGGCGGGCTGACGGTGACGCCGGTTTCGGTGCGAACCGCACCCCATGCGGTCGGTACGATCAACGTGGCATTGGCAATGGACGATTGCGAGCGAATGGCGATCGGCAGGGGACGGCCGGGCTCGCCCGACGGCAGGATGACCGCTTCGGGCAGCAACTGCACCGACTGGGCCGGGCCGATGGAAAATGGCTCCTCCAGGTCGATCGTGACGCGAACGACGCGGCCGGCAATAGTGGTCTCGATGGCGACGCTCAGTTCGCCATTACCGCCCAGGCTGGAAAATCCCGGCGGATAGAGGCTGCTCAACGGCGCTTCGGAATTGACGGCAACCGGATAGCGCGCAACGCCATCGACGAACGCTGCAGAGCCGACATGCAGCGGACCACGGACTATCGGGGCAGCCGAGACGGCATGCGTCCCATAGGCGACGCTCAGCGTTGCCTTTTCACCGGGAGCCGCCCGATTGGGCTCGGCCCAGGCGATCGGCGCGATGCCGGCGGTCAGCAGCAAGGCGGCATCGATCTCGGTCAGTTTGCGCTGGATGCGGTGGGTGTGGATTTCCTCGAGGTCTGGAATGCCGTCAAGCGCGGTCGCGGCGGTAATGAGGGCGTCGGTGATGGCCGCTCTATCGGGGAAGGCTTCGAGTGCCCCATCGATGCCTTCCTGCGCGGCGCGGAGCGCTCTGGCCGCCGGACCGCTCAGGCTTTCGGCAAGTTCGCCCAGCGTTGCGGGCAGGTTCTGGCGGATATCGGTCTCGGCACCGGCGGGGCCAAGTTTGAGATGCAGCGGCCATTCGGTGGTGGGCGCAACTTTCCAGCGGCCCATGCCCTGGCTGGCGTGGAAAGCACGCGACCATTCCCCAATCTCGCTGAACGCCGCACCGGTGGGCATGTCGATACCAGGCGCGACGACCCGCACGCTGGCATTGGGTGGGGGCACCTCGTCGTCATAGGTATCGCCGCCGCCCGGCCAGGCGGGCAGATAATATTTGCCGACCGACCAGGGGCCCAGGCCCGGTGTCAAATAGCTGGGGTCCGCGGCCAGGACGATGGCGGCTTCGGCCGCTTCGGTCATGGCGCGGTGGTGGCCATGCTGTCCCGGCACGTCGAGGAAGGTCGGAATGACGATATCGGGCCGGTCGCGGCGATAGGCGACGACCAGGCGCTCGATGATGCGGTCCTGGCCCCAGCGCGCCAGCGTATCGGCGCCGTTCTTGGAGAAGCCGAAATCATGCACCGGATCGTCGGGACCATGGCCAAGCCAGACGATATCGGCGTCCAGCGTACGGGCGGCCTCTTCCATCTCGCGCGTGCGCATGACGCCCAACGCGCCGCCCCGTTCGGGCCCCAGCCCATTCTGGCCGCCTTCGCCGCGCGTCGAGCAGGCGACGATGACGTGCATGCCATAGCCGAAGCGCATGGCCGCCAGCATGCCCGATTGCTCGTCATCGGGATGCGCCCCGGTATTCATCACCGTCAGCGTCGAGGTCAGCCGGCTGAGCGCCCGGTGCAGCTCGATCAGCAGGGGGCGGGATTTCTGGCGGGCAAGGCGCTCGCGGGCGGTCAACATGGTCTGTCCTTACGGCGTGGTCGGCAGGCCGGGCGCGAGATGCAGCCGGGGGGTCACGGTTTCGAGCATGGGCAATGCAGCAGCCCCGAGCGCCGCGGTCAATTGCCCGGTCTGGCCGCGAATGACGCGCGGGGCGGTGCGCACGCGGCGCGTGGCGACAGAGACCGGCATGGGATCGAGCGCCGCGATGATGGCGTCGATCACCGAGTCGGGCAGCGCGCCGCCAAAGATGATGGTTTGCGGATCGAGCAGGTTTTCCAGCGCGGCGACCGTCGGCGCGAGATAGTCGGCGGCTTCGGCGATCCAGTCGAGCAGCACCGGATTGCCCGCGTCATGCAGAACCTGCAGGTCCGCCACATCACCCGCCACGATACCGGCGGCGGCCAGCTTTTCGCGCAGGGCGTAAAGCGAGGCGAAATTCTCCAGCGCGCCGTCAGGGCCGTAAAGCGCCTGCCGGTTGCGCGGGGTAACGACGAAGTGGCCGATTTCGCCGGCATTGCCGAAGGCGCCGCGCAGGGGGCGACCCTCCTGGATGATGCCCAATCCCAGGCCGACGCCAAAATAGACGAAGCCGAAATTGGCAAAATCCCGGCCCGCACCATAAAGCCGTTCGCCCACGGCGGCGGCAGTGGCGTCGTTTTCGATCTCGACCGCTTCGCCGATGGCTTCGGAGGCGAGGGTCCTGGCGTCCAGCCCGTCCCAGCCGGGCAGGGTGGCAGGGCCGACCGAACTCATTCCCTCGATCTCAAATGGACCGGGCATCACCACGCCGACCCCAAGCAGGTTGACGGCGATGCCGGGCACCGATTGGCGCAGGCCATCCACGGCCTCCCGCAGGTCGGCAAGAATTCCGGCGGGGCTGGTATCGGCGACCGGCCGCACCGATTGGGCGCGTACCCGGCCGCTGAGATCGAGCAGCACAAGGCCGATATGGTCGGCGGCGATTTCGATGCCGGCGGTCATCGGCCCGTCGGGATTGACGGCGAACTGGATGGGTGGCTGCCCGCGGCCCGAACGCAGCCGGCCGAGCTGGATCAGCAGGTTTTCCGCCACCAGTTCATCGACGATATTGGTCACTGCCTGCGGCGTCAGATGGGCGCGGCGGGCGATTTCGGTGCGTCCGAGATGGCCCTGGCTGCGCACCACATCGAGCACGACACGCCGGTTATGCAGCCGGTTGCGCTCGGGATTGCTGCCGATGGCGAGGCTCCCACGCGCCCCCGATCTTTCGCGTTTGCTTAAATCCCGCTCCATGGCGGAAGGCTATTTCTGGCGTCAGAATAACTCAAGTAGATTATTGTATTGACAAGTTTGGCCGCGCCAGATGTGCTGCGAGGCTTGAGGCGTGGCCATGGCTGGTCTCGAAACAGGGAGTTTGTCCGTTCATACGCCGGCAGGAATGTCGCGTGGCGGACCATCAGGAGGTTACGATGCGCAATCGGTTCATGCTTGCCGGCCTTGCGGCCGGGATCAGTCTGCTCACGCTGGGCGCGGCCCAGGCCGTGGAGATCGAATACTGGCAATATGCCTACGACACCCGCGTCGCGGCGATGGATCAGTTGATCGCTAATTTCGAGGCGGCCAATCCCGATATCACGGTCAAGCAGACGACTTTTCCCTATGACGATTACCAGACGCGGGTGATCGCGGCCAAGGCGGCGGGGCAGGGTCCGGACGTGCTGCAGCTCTTCTACGGCTGGCTCGACAAGTTCCAGAGCGGCGGCGTGCTGCAGCCCCTGTCGACCACCGCATTCCCCCATGACCAGATCGAAGCCGACTTCTTCCCGATCGTGACGGCGATGAAGCGCGGCGACGACTATTACGGCCTGCCGACCGCGGTGCGCTCGCTGGCGCTGTTCTACAACAAGAAGCTGTTCGAGGAAGCCGGGCTGGACCCCGCCAAGCCGCCCCAGACGCTGGACGAGCTGGTTGCCGCTGCAGTGGCGACCGCCAAGCATGACGATGCCGGCAATCTGATCTCCGAAGGCATCACGCTCGACATGGCCGGGCAGGATCACCAGTGGTGGCGCGAAGTCCTGACCCGCCAGTTCGGCGGCGTGCCCTATAGCGATGACTATCGCACGGTGACCTATGGCGAGAAGGGCGGCGTCGAGGCGCTGAAATTCTACACCGACCTGCAGACCGAGCAGAAGGTGGGCCAGACCGGCTTCATGGATGAAGGGCAGGCGGCGTTCCGCGGCGGCATGGCGGCCATGACCATCGACGGCACGTTCCGGCTCGGCTCGTTCCGGACCATCGACCAGTTCGAATGGGGCGTCACCGAGCTGCCGGCCAATGCCGACGGGCTGCGTTCCAACTATGCCAGCTACTTTGCCAATGGCATCGGTTCCTCGGCGCAGGGCGAAGAACTCGCCGCCGCCGAGAAGTTCCTGGCCTATGTCTCCTCGCCCGAGGCGATGCAGATCTGGCTTGAGGTCGTCGGCGAATTGCCGGCCCGCAAGGAAGCCGCGCTGACCGATACGAACCTGGCCGATCCGGTCCTGGCGCCCTTCCTCAAGGCACTGGATTATGCACAGACGACGCAGTTCGTCGACGAGGCCGGCCAGCGCCAGGTTGCCATCGACATGGCCAACCGCGTGCTGCTCGAGGGCCAGTCGCCCGCCGATTCGGTGGCCGAGGCGGCAGCCGCCGAGCAGGCCATCATCGACGACGCGACGAAGTAACCGGCCTCATCGTGACGCAAGGCGCAACCCTCAGCGACGCGGCCCCCAAAGGCCGCGTCTGGGACCGGTTCCCGATCCGCACCAAACGCGTCATCTGGGCTTGGGCGTTTCTCGCCCTGCCCATCATTTTCTATGGCTGGATCCGGTTCTATCCGACCTTCCAGGCCTTCTGGATTTCATTCACCGACTGGGACATCCTCAAGCCGGCCCAGTTCGTCGGGTTGGAAAACTACGACAAGCTGATCCACGATCCGGCATTCTGGAAGGTATTTCGCAACACCTTCACCTATCTCATCATCGGCGCGCCGGTGAGCCTGGTGGTGGCCTTCGCCGTTGCCTATTACCTTGATCGTGTCCGCTTCATGCACGGCTTTATCCGGGCGCTGTATTTCCTGCCGTTCCTCACCACGGCCGCGGCATTGGCCTGGGTGTGGCGCTGGATTTACCAGCCCGTACCCATCGGGCTGATCAACGGGCTGCTGGCGCAGTTCGGCATTCCGCAACAGGCTTTCCTCAAGTCCACGACGCAGGCCTTGCCGGCCATCATGGTCACGGCGATCTGGGCCGGGCTGGGATTCCAGGTGATCATTTTCCTTGCCGGGCTGCGCGCCATTCCGCAGACCTTTTACGAGGCGGCGCGCATCGACGGGCTGGGCGAGGGCGCGATCCTGCGCAAGATCACGCTGCCGCTGCTCAAGCCGACCACGGTATTCCTGGTCGTGTTCTCCTCGATCGGGTTCCTCCGCATCTTCGACCAGGTCTACAACATGACCAGCAACGATCCGGGCGGGCCGCTGGGCTCGACCAAGCCGATCGTGCTGATGATCTACCAGACCGCCTTCTCGTCCTTCGACATGGGCTATGCCGCGGCGCAGACGGTGGTGCTGTTTACCATCCTGCTGATCGTTTCCCTGCTGCAACTCTGGGTGTTGAGGAGCCGCTGAGATGACCGCCCTTGCCCCCGACGCCGCCCGCCCGCCCTTGAAGTTCGGCCGCATCCGGCCCGGCCAGATCCTGATCTGGACTGTACTGCTGCTGGGCGGCCTGTTGATGATCACGCCCATCCTCTACATGTTCTCGACCTCGCTCAAGACGGCCAGCCAGGTCTATGACCTGCGGCTGATCCCGGCGGCGCCGAGCTTCGACAACTACGTCAAGGTATTGTCGGACGGCAATTTCATGCGCTGGTTCCTCAATTCCAGCTTCATTGCCATCACCGTGACGCTCTCCAACCTGTTCTTCGATTCCATGGTGGGCTACACGCTGGCCAAATTCGAGTTCCGCGGCCGCTATTTCATCTTCCTCGCGATCCTCTCCACCCTGATGATCCCCACCGAAATGCTGGTGATCCCCTGGTATCTGATGAGCGCGCAACTGCACTGGCTCGACAGCTATTGGGGCATCATGTTCCCCGGCATGATGACGGCCTTTGGCACCTTCCTGATGAAACAGTTCTTCGAGACTGTGCCGGACGACTTTCTCGAAGCGGCGCGCATCGACGGGCTCAACGAGTTCCAGATCTGGTGGAAGGTGGCGATGCCCCTGGTGGCGCCGGCCCTGTCCGCCTTGGCGATCTTCACCTTCCTTGGCAACTGGACGGCGTTTTTCTGGCCGCTGATCGTCACGACCAGCCGTGAGCTCTATACGCTGCCGGTGGGTCTATCGAGCTTTTCGGACGCGCAGGACACGCGCTGGGAAATGATCATGACCGGGGCGGCCCTGGCGACGATCCCCACGCTGGTCGTGTTCCTGGTGCTGCAGCGCTTCATCGTGCGCGGCGTGATGCTGGCCGGGCTGAAGGGCTAGACCATGAGCGATCCGCATTCGAGCGACAGCAGCGCCTTTCCCGATCCAGTCTACAAGGACACGGTGCTGCGCCCACTTTTCGATGGGGCCAGGGCTCATCATGTCGACGGTTTTCGCGCCATCGACCGGGCGCATCTGGTGATGTTGGTCGAGACCGGCATCCTCGATGCCGCCTCGGCCGGCAAGATCGCCAGGGCGCTGCAAGCCATCGATGCCGAAGTCGACCCGGCCAAGCTGGTCTATACCGGCGAGGTGGAGGATTTCTTCTTTCTCATCGAGAAGGAACTCAAGGCGCGGCTGGGTCCGGACCTGGGCGGGCGGCTGCATACGGCGCGCTCGCGCAACGATATCGATCACACCCTGTTCAAGCTGGGACTGAAAACGCGGCTCGACCTGCTGCTGGGCAAGGCCATAGCGCTTTGCGATACGCTGATCGCGGCCGCCGAGCGGGAAAAGGCGACGTTGATCGTGGCCTATACGCATGGCCAGCCGGCGCAGCCGACGACCTTCGGACACTATCTGGCGGCGGTCATCGAAGTGCTGGGCCGCGACATCGAGCGCTTGTTCGAAGCCCGCGCCATCGTCGACCTGTCGCCGATGGGCGCCGCGGCGATCACCACCTCGGGCTTTCCCATCGACCGGGCGCGCGTCGCGCAATTGCTGGGCTTTGCCGCGCCGCTGCAGAATTCCTATAGCTGCATCGCGGCGGTGGATTATGTCACCTCCACCTACGGCGCCATCGAGCTGCTGTTCCTCCATCTCGGTCGGCCGATCCAGGATTTGCAGTTCTGGACCAGCTTCGAGGTGGGGCAGGTCTATGTGCCCAACGCCCTGGTGCAGATATCCTCGATCATGCCGCAAAAGCGCAATCCGGTGCCGATCGAGCATCTCCGCCTGCTCGCCAGCCAGACGTTCGGGCGGGCGCGAGCCATGCTGGACGTGATGCACAACACGCCCTTCACCGACATGAACGACAGCGAAGGCGAGACCCAGGCCATGGGCTACGAGGCGTTCGACAGCGCCGGTCGGGTGCTCGACCTGCTGGCTGCGGTGATGGCGCAGATCCGTATCGATCCGGCGCGGGTGGCCAACAATATCCGCCGCTCCTGCATCACCATTACCGAGCTGGCCGACAGCCTGGTGCGGCGCGAGGGATTATCGTTCCGCGAGGGGCACGAGATCGCCGCGGCGGTGGCCAGGGCCGTGGTGGCCATGGATGGCGATCTGCCGGTGGATGGATTTGCCCCGTTTGTGGCGGCGTTCGCGGCGGCGACCGGCCGCCGGCCGGCAATCGACGCGGCGCTCTTTGCCGAGCTGGTCTCGCCCGAGCACTTCGTGGCGGTACGCGACCGCCTGGGTGGCCCGGCGCCGGCGCCTCTCGGTGCGGCGATTGCCGGTTACCGCGACAAGGCCGCCGCTTTTGCAGCGCGCATGCGGCAACATGCCGATGGGCAAGCCGCTGCCGCCGATGAGCTTGAACGCAAATTCTCTGCCCTGATGGGAGCGGCCTGATGGCAAATATCGAACTGCAGGGGCTGGTCAAAAGCTACGGCAAGACCATGGCGGTGCATGGCATCGACCTGGATATCGCCGATGGCGAATTCGTGGTTCTCGTCGGTCCCTCGGGCTGTGGCAAGTCAACGACCTTGCGCATGATCGCGGGGCTGGAGGACATTACCGACGGCACGCTGCGCATCGGCGGCGAAGTGGTCAATGAACGCGAACCCAAGCAACGCAACATCGCCATGGTGTTCCAGAACTATGCCATCTATCCCCATTTGAGCGTGGGGCAGAATATCGGCTTCGGGCTCTACACCGCCAGGCTGAGCAAGGCCGAAAAGGACCAGCGTATCCTCGCCACAGCGAAAATCCTGGGCATGGAGGATTTGCTCAAGCGCCGGCCGGCGGAACTGTCGGGCGGACAGCGCCAGCGCGTTGCCATCGGCCGGGCCATGGTGCGCGATCCAGTGGCGTTCCTGTTCGATGAGCCCCTGAGCAATCTAGACGCGCAATTGCGGGCGCAGATGCGGATCGAGATCAAGCGGCTACATCAGCGGTTGGGAACAACCATCGTCTATGTCACCCACGATCAGATTGAAGCCATGACCATGGCCGACAAGATCGTGGTGATGCGCGACGGGCGGATTCTGCAGGTTGGCACTCCGACGGACCTCTACGAAAATCCGGTGGACGTGTTCACCGCGCGGTTCATCGGCAGCCCCTCGATGAACCTGGTGCCGGGCAAGGCGGCGGGCAACACGCTGACCGCGACCGGCGCCACGGTCGCCGGCCTCGAGTCGGGACGCGCCATCGGCGATGTGCTGATCGGCGTGCGGCCGCACGATCTGGTGGTCGGCGAAGCCGGTGCGCCCGGCCTGTCACTTTCCGGCGCCGTTACCGCGGTCGAGCCGCTGGGTTCCGAGACCCTGGTGCATCTGGATATCGCGGGGACCGAAGTCATCGCCACGGCGCCCGGCAAGCTGGTCCCCAAGGTCGGCGGCACGATCACCGCGGCGGCGCCGCCGGGTTCGCTCTACCTGTTCGATGCCGCAACCGAGCAGAGCCTGGGCCGGCTATGACCATTCCGCAGGGCCGGCGCGGCATCATCAGCGCCGGCAGGATTTATTGCGACCTGGTGTTCACGGGGCTGCAAGACATGCCGCGTCTCGGGGCCGAGGTTTTTGCCGAGGCCATGGTGCCGGTGCTGGGCGGTGGCGCTTTCATCGCCGCTACCCATATTGCCGCGCATCGGCGGCCTTCGGCGCTGCTGTCGCGTTTTGGCACCGACCCGCTGTCCATGATGCTGGAAAGCCAATTGGTGGCCAGCGGCGTCGATCTGCGGTTCGTCGAGCGCCAGGCCGATGCGGGGCCGCAGGTGACCGTCGTCATGGCCCACGCCAGCGATCGCGCCTTCCTGTCGCGCCGGGCCGGGCAGGCATTGCCGCGCGACTATGGCGCTGCGCTGGATTGGGATCAGGCGTGCCATCTGCATATTGCCGAGTTCGCGACGCTGGCGGAATGCGCCGACCTGGTGCAGCGCGCCAAGGCTGGCGGACTGACCGTGTCGCTCGATCCGAGCTGGGACGAAACGTTGATCCGCCAGCCGGCTTTGCTGGCCGCATGCGCCGGGGTCGACGTCTTCCTGCCCAATGCCGAGGAAGCCCTGGCCATCACCGGCACCGGCACGGTCGAGGACGCCATCGCCATATTGGAGGACGCCTTCCCGGTTGTCGCCATCAAGCTCGGGCCAGACGGCGCGATGCTGAGCGTCGGCGGATGGCGTTTCGCCAGGCCGGCGCCCTCGGTCACGGTGGTCGACACTACTGGCGCTGGGGATGCCTTCAATGCCGGCCTGCTGGATGCCTGGCTCGACGGGCTCAGGGCCGAGCTGTGCCTCGACGCCGCGATCATGGCAGGCAGCCTGTCGGTCCAGGCTGTGGGCGGCACGGCGGCGCTGCAATCCGGCGCGGCTTAGCACCATCAGCGGCCGATCTGCCGGCTCACCCGGGCAAAGCCATGTCGCTGTCACCAGGTACCAGTTCCAGCGGGACGACCTTGCGAACGACTCCAAGCGGATAGGCTTCCGCATAGGCCGGCATGGTGGCCAGCAGGCTTTCGGCCAGGGTGATGCCCAGGTCGCGCAGCGACAGCCGGAAACAGGTCAGCTTGGGCACCAGGTAATGGGCCTGAGGGCTGTCGCGGCCGATAATGGCGAAGGTCTTTCCGGGGACGAGGCCGACCTCGTGCAGGCCATTGTAGAAGCCGACGCACATGACCTCGTTGGTGAGCACGAAACCGGTCGGGCGTCGATCTGCCGGCATGGCGGCTATCGCATGGGCGATCTGATGCCCGCCCCGTTCATTGGGGGGTGCGCGGAAGACCATATTGGCGTCGAAGCCGATGCCGTGCCGTTCCAGCACCTTGCGGTAGGCGTCGACGAAGACGAAGCCGAGATTGGTGTCGTCGCGCGGCGCGAAGACGCCGATCCGTCGGTGCCCCTTGGCGATCAGCCGGGACACGCCGACCTCGGCCATCCCTTCGAAATCGAGGTCGAGCCAGGGATGACCCGCATCGGTTTCCGACCGCCCCAGGGCGATGAATGGAATCTTGCGGCTGGAAATGAAGTCGATGCGATGGTCCACCCTTTTGGTGGCGGAGATGATCAGCGCATCGGCGAAGCCCCGCGCCACCACGCGCTGCATATAGGCCTCGGGATCCTCTTCAGACGAGCACAGCAGGGCAACCAGGTCGAGTTGGTGCCGGGCAAACACCGTCTGCACGCCGTCGAACACGCTCATGAAGAACACGTCGCCCTCGCCGGTGATCTGCGGACCGGTCTGCATCATGAAGCCGACGACGCCGGTCGACCCCTTGCGCAGCGAGCGCCCGGCCTGGTTGGGCACATAGCCGATCGCCGCCGCGGCCTCCACGACGCGCCGGCGGGTCTCCTCGTTCACGTCGGGCTTGCCGTTCAGCGCGCGCGAAACTGTGCCGATAGACACATTGAGCTGCTGCGCCAGGCGTCTGATGCCAGTCATGTTTTCCCGAAGTTTCCCCCAGCAGTCCGTGCGAGTCGTAAACGTTTACGAATCCCCATTGACACATCCAATGGCGAAACAATAGCGTCGTAAACGTTTACGGGACTGCGTTTCACGATGCCGCACAAGACGGCAAGGACACGCCGAAGTCCAGAGGGAGGATTGCTTTGGCATTCACGGCAGTTTTGGCCGGTTGCGGCAGCATGTCCAGGGGCTGGCTGACCGCCATTGCCACCCATCCCCTGCTGGCAGGCAGGGTGCAGGTGGTCGGGTTGGTCGATCTCGATCGCGCCACGGCCGAGGCGCGGGCGGCCGAGTTCGGCCTCGCCGGCATCCCCATCGGCACCGATCTCGACGCGATCCTTACCCAGACCGGGCCTGACCTGCTGTTCGACGTCGTTGTCCCCGGCGCACGTGCCGGCGTGGTGGAAAGCGGCCTGCGCCATGGCTGCCACGTCCTCAGCGAAAAACCCATGGCGGCCAGTATCGACGAGGGCAGGGCGATGATTGCCCAGGCCGCCGCCGCCGGTCGCCTGCATGCCGTTGTACAGAACCGTCGCTTCGTCGCCGGTGTCCGCCGCATTCGCCGGCTCATCGACAGCGGCGCGCTGGGTGAGCTCACCGGCCTTAACTGCGATTTCTTCATAGGCGCCCATTTCGGCGGCTTCCGCGAGGACATGGACCACGTGCTGCTACTGGACATGGCCATCCATACGTTGGACGCGGCTCGCTTCATGGCCGGCAAGAGGCCCAGGGCCGTCTACTGTCTCGAAACCAATCCGCGCGGCTCGTGGTATCGCCAGGGCGCAGCCGCCAACGCCATTTTCGAATTCGAGGACGATGTCGTCTTCAACTATCGCGGCTCCTGGTGCGCCGAGGGCGCCAATACAAGTTGGGAGAGCGCCTGGCGCATCACCGGCAGCAAGGGCACCCTGCTCTGGGATGGCGAGGACCATTTCGAAGCCCGCATCGTCGATGGTGACACCGGCTTCTTCCGCGACCTCAAGCCCATCGAGGTGCCGCCACCCGCCGATGCCGACCAGACGCATGGCCATGCCAGCGTCATCGCCGACTTTCTCGACGCCATCGAAACCGGGCGATCCCCCGAGACCGCCGGCAGCGACAATATCAACAGCCTCGCCATGGTCTTTGCCGCCATCGACAGCGCGCGCACCGGCCAGCGCGTCCCTATTGCAGTTTGAAGGAATTTCACGTGACCGACCCCGCCAAGTCCATCCGCATCGGCACCATGATCCAGGCTACGTCAGGCAAGGCCGCCGACAATATCGCGGCCATCGCCGATCTGGGCTTCGAGAGCTTCGAGCCCTTCTTCTGGCAGACCACCAACGGGCAGGATCTGGCCGAGCTGGGCAAGCGCAGCCTAGAAGCCATCGGCAATCGCGACATCACCATTTCAACCCTGGGCATGTTCGGAAATCCGCTGGAAGACCAGGAGCTGGATCGCCAGACCCTGCAGGGCTGGAAGGACTGCATCGACAATGCCCATCACTTCGGCGCCACCTGCGTCGCCGGCTTTACCGGCCGCATTCGCAACAAGCCGCTGACTGACAGCCTGCCGCAATATAGGAAAGTCTGGTCCGAACTGGCCAGGCGCGCCGCCGACAAGGGCGTCACGATTGCTTTCGAAAACTGCGCCATGGACGGCAACTGGCAGACCGGCGACTGGAATATCGCGCACAATCCCGACGCCTGGGAACTGATGTTCAACGAGACGCCGGATGACAATATCGGGCTCGAATGGGAGCCCTGTCACCAGATGGTCTATCTCATCGATCCGCTGCCGCAGATTCGGAAGTGGGCCCACAAATTCTTCCACGTGCATGGCAAGGACGCCACCATCCGCTGGGAGGTGATCCGCGAGCATGGCGTCTTCGGCAAGGAAAAATTCGTCTTCATGCGGACGCCCGGCTTTGGTGACAGCAACTGGACGGACATCATTTCAGAGCTGCGCCTGGCCGGCTGGTCGGGCTCGATCGATATCGAGGGCTGGCACGATCCGGTCTATCGCGACGCGCTGGAAATGACCGGGCAGGTTCATGCGCTGAACCATCTCAAGCATGCTCGTGGTGGCGACCATGTGGCCATAGCCGGATAAGTATGACTATTGACGAGTCGTGAGAAACCGTTTTATCAAGCGTGAGAAAAGGGTTTTCCTTTGAGGTACGCCGACGTGGCCAAGGCAGAACGCATTCGCATCTACGACGTCGCCCGCGTCGCCGGCGTCAGCGTTGCCACGGCCTCAAAGGCTCTCAACGACACGGGCCGCATGACCGACGCGACTCGCCAGCGGGTCAAGCAGACTGCGGCGGCACTGGGCTTCCGCCCCAACGCCATGGCGCGGGCCCTCACCCAGCAGCGCAGCTTCACCATCGGCCTGCTGACCAACGATACCTATGGCCGCTTCACGCTGCCGGTCATGGCCGGCATCAACGAGGCGCTGGTGGATCACGGCGTGTCGGTCTTCCTGTGTGGCATCGAGGACGACGCCGCGCTGGCCGCCCTCCATGTCGACGCCATGCTCGACAAGCAGGTCGACGGCATCATCGCCACGGGCAAGCGCATCGACCGACGCCTGCCGGTTGACCTTTCGGGCCTGCAAGTGCCTGTCGTCTATGCCTTTACCGAAGGGCCGGACGACGCCGTTACCCTGGTTTCCGATGATGAACAGGGTGCGCGCCAGGCGACCGAGTGGCTGCTGGGCCGGGGACGGCGACGCCTTGCGCATGTGACTGGCCCGCAGAGCTTCGCCTCGGTAACGGCGCGTGCCCGCGCCTTCAGCGCGGTGGCCGGGGCGGACGCTGCAATTGTCTATGGACCTTGGTCCGAAGCCTGGGGCCACGAGGCTGTGGCGCAATTCTGGTCGTCGGACGCAACCCGCCCCGACGCCATTTTCTGCGGCAACGACCAGATCGCCCGCGGCGTGGTCGATGCGCTGCGCGAACGCGGCGTGGCCGTGCCGGAGGATGTTTCGGTCGTCGGCTTCGACAATTGGGAAATCGTGGCTGCCGCGACGCGGCCGCCGCTGACCACCGTGGACATGAATCTCAAGGAACTTGGCCGCGAGGCCGGACGCCTGATCCTGGAGCTTGCCGAGGGCAAGCCGGTCGAACCGGGCGTCCGCAAGCTGCCATGCAAGCTCGTGGTGCGCCAATCCTGCGGCGGCGATGCTCTCGCCCCGCGCAACAAGGGAGAGGCGCTTCAGGAGGTTTGAGGGTGCTGCTGCAGGCGTGCAACCGCCCGCAGCAGCGAGGAAAGGCCGCAAGGGAAGAGGAACCCAAGCGGCATGGATCGCGGCCCGAGGGCCGCAAGGGAGGATATAATGCAGTTTGTTAAGCTCGGTCTATTGGCCGGTCTCGCTGTCGGCGCATTGGTCGCAGCGGCCCCGGCCTATGCACAGGTAACGCTCAAGGTATGGTCCATCGATGGCAATGACCGCCCCGGCATCGCCGATACCTTCTCCAAGGAATTCGACGACGCCAACGACGATATCGTGGTCGAGTACCGCTATATCCCGTTCGACGAACTGGTGAACGAGACTTTGCGCGCCTTTGCCACCGGCAATGCCCCCGATATCGTCTCCTTCGACAATCCGGACTTCGCCCTGTTTTCGTCGCGCGGCGCCATGCTCGACATCACCGACCGCGTCGCCAATTCCGACATCGTCAGCAAGGCCGAGTATTTCCAGGGCCCGCTGAACTCGGTCACCTGGGACGGCAAGCTCTTCGGCCTGCCCAAATATACCGACACGATCGGCATCTTCTACAACAAGGACATGTTTGCCGCCGCCGGCCTCACCGAGCCGCCCACCACCTGGGCCCAGGTGGTGGACTATGCCGAAAAGCTCACGGACCCGGCCAACAATGTCTATGGCGCCACCTTCTCCGCCCGCGCTGGCGAGGAGGGCACCTTCCAGTTCCTGCCGATCATCCAGATGTCCGGGGGCGACGCCAACAAGGTCAATACCGAGGGCGCGGCCGAAGTACTCGATCTGTGGAAGCAGATGATCGACAACGGCTGGGCCTCGCGCGATGTGCTGAGCCTGGGTCAGTGGGACTCCACCGGCACTTTCAATGCCGGCAATGCCGCCATGGCCATATCGGGCCCCTGGGAAATCGACCGCATGGTCGAGGATGCCAAGTTCGACTGGGGCGTGGCGCTGCTGCCCACCATCACCGAGGGCGGCGAGCGCTCATCGGCCCTGGGTGGATTCAACTGGGGCATCATGTCCACCACCCAGCATCCCGATGAGGCCTTCCGCCTGCTCGAATATTACGTGAGCCAGGAAGATCGCCTGTTCCCCGAATTCGGCAACCTGCCGGCCCGCGGCGATATCGCGCTGCCGGTGACCGGCGTCGAGAAAAAGGATGCCGCGCTCAAGGTGTTCCAGGAACAGCTCCAGTATGCCCGCCCGCGTGGTCCCCACCCGGAATGGCAGAAGATTTCCAAGGCCATTTACGACGCGATGCAGCAGGCCCTGACCGGTCAGATGTCCTCGATGGACGCCTTGAACCAGGCCCAGGCCACCATCGACACCATCTTCAACTAGTCCTCCCGACTGACCGGCCGGGGTTCGCTCCGGCCGGACTTTTCATTCAAGCGCATGGAGAGGTCCGGTGTCGCGATTTTTCAACGCCCTGCGCGACGGGGTGGGATTTGATGTCCTGCTGGTCGGCGCAGCCCTGCTTTTCCTGCTCGCTCTGGCCGGTGCGCCTTTGCTCTACAATGTGCTGATGAGCTTCCAGCAGGTGGATATGTTCACCCTGGGCGTGCTGTTCCGGCCCTTTGTCGGCTTCGACAACTATGTCGCCGTGGTGCGGCAGCCCGAATTCTGGCTGGTGACGCGCAACACGCTGATCTTCGTCTTCGGCTCGATGACCGGACAATTCGTGCTCGGCTTCGCGCTGGCGCTGTTCTTCGCCCAGAAATTTCCTGGCGCCGCCACCATTCGCGGCCTGTTCCTGGTGTCCTGGGTCATGCCGGGCCTGGTGGTCGGCGCCATCTGGAGCTGGATCCTCGCCGGTGATTTCGGCGTGCTAAACGTCATCCTCAAGAGCCTCGGCATTATCCAGGCCAATGTCTTCTGGAAGTCCGATCCGAACTTTTCCATCTGGGCCGTCATCATCGCCAATATCTGGCTGGGCCTGGCTTTCAACATGCTGCTGCTTTCGGTCGGCCTCGCCGCCATTCCGCGCGATCTCTACGAAGCGGCCGAGCTCGATGGCGCCAATGCCTTCCAGCGTTTCTGGACCATCACCCTGCCGATGATGCGTTCGACCATCGGCGCCGTGCTGTCGCTGGGCCTCATCGGCACGCTGCAGCAATTCGACCTGTTCCCCGCGCTCACCGAGGGCGGCCCGGCCAATACCTCCAATGTGGCCGGCTACTGGTCCTGGCAGTTGAGCTTCCAGCTCTATGACTTCGCCAAGGGCGCCACCGTCTCGGTAATGATGTTCGTGCTCGTGCTGTTCGCCTCGATCGTCTATGTGCGCTCCACCCGCCACGAGGTGCGCGGATGACCCGGCCCTATACCCCCTGGCTGCTGCTGCTCGTCGCCCTGGCGCTGGCCGCCGTCTACCTGTTCCCGCTCTATTGGATGTATGTCACCAGCCTCAAGGGCAGCTCGGAAATCTTCGCCAATCCGCCCACTTTCTGGCCGGTGGCACCCGATCCGGGCGTTTATCCCGCGGTGTGGGCCCGTCGCAACATGCCCGTTTTCCTCAGCAATTCGGTGATCATTGCCGCCGGTGTCACGGCGATCACCGTGATCCTGGGCACCGGTTGCGCTTATGTGCTGGCGCGCTACCGCAATGTCTGGATCGATATCGGCCTGTTCTGCGTGCTGATGCTGCAGGTCCTTCCGGCCTCGGTGATGGTGACGCCGCTGTTTGTTGGCTTCAATCAGGTCGGACTTTTGAGCTATCCGCGGACGGCGGTGGTGCTGGCGGCGGCGGCCAAGGCCATGCCCTTCTTCGTCGTGCTGGTGCGCGCCACCTTCATGAGCGTGCCGCGCGAGTTGGAGGAAGCCGCGCTGGTCGATGGCAATTCCCGCGTCGGCGCGTTCTTCACCATCGTCTTGCCACTGGCGCGCAATGGCATTCTCGTCTGCGCAATCCTCACCTTCATGAGTTCGTTCGGCGAATACATCTACTCCAAGTCGATCATCCAGGATCCGAACCTGCAGCCCGCCAGTGTCGGCCTGTCGGGCTTTCTCGGGCCCAATTCGACCGACTGGAACTCCATCATGGCCTATGCGGCGATCTATGTGACGCCCATTCTGGCCGCCTTCGTCATCCTGCAGCGGCGCATCGTCGCCGGCCTGACCTCGGGAGCCCTCAAATGACCGCCCAGATCGAACTGCGCAACATCGACAAATACTATGGCAGTTTTCATGCCCTCAAAGGCGTCAGACTCACCATTGAAAAGGGCACTTTCGTCGCGCTGGTCGGACCCTCGGGTTGCGGCAAGTCCACTCTGCTGCGCTCGATCGCCGGCCTCGAGACCATCACCTCTGGCGACATAGCCATTGCCGGCCAGAACATGACCGGCGTGCCGCCGCGGCGGCGCGATGTGGCCATGGTGTTCCAGTCCTACGCGCTCTACCCGCATATGACGGTGGAGGAGAACCTTACCTATTCGCTGCGGCTGCATGGCGTGGGCAAGGCAGAGGCCCGGCTGAAGGCCGGCGAGGTCGCGGCCACGATCGGGCTGTCGCAACTGCTCGGGCGCTACCCGAGGCAGCTCTCCGGCGGCCAGCGCCAGCGCGTGGCCATGGGCCGCGCCATCATCCGCAACCCCAAGGCCTTCCTGTTCGACGAGCCGCTGTCCAACCTCGACGCGGCCCTGCGCGTGCAGATGCGCAAGGAAATTCGTGCCCTGCACGACCGGTTGGGCGCCACCTCGGTCTATGTGACGCACGATCAGATCGAGGCCATGACCATGGCGGATTGGGTCGTGGTGATGCGCGACGGCGTCATCGAGCAACAGGGCCGGCCGCTCGATCTTTACGACAAGCCCGTCAACCGCTTCGTTGCCGGCTTCATCGGCTCGCCCGCCATGAACTTCCTGCCGGCCACCGTCACCCCCGACGGACAGGGCCTGACGCTCGACGGCTATGGCGCAGACCGCATCCCGCTCGCATCCCCGGCAGCACCGGGCCAGGCGGTCATTGCCGGCATGCGGCCCGAGCATCTGCGCATGGCGCAAGGGCCGGCCAGCTTTCACCTCGAGGTCGGGACCATCGAATCCACCGGCTCGGCCACCTACCTGGCTTCGGCCGACGGGGCCCTGCAACTGGTGCAGAGCGAACGGGCAGACCTCAGGCCCGGCGACCGCGTCGGCCTCGAAATCGACCCGGCCCGTATCCACCTCTTCGATCCCGAAACCAGCGCCAGGATCTAGCTCCAGTCATGTCACACTATACCCCGGTCCCATTCCCCGACGTCAGGCTGGAGGGGCAATTCTGGCGCGAGCGGCTCGACACTGTATTGACCCGCACCGTGCCCAGCCAGCATCGCAAGCTCGGCGAATACGGCATTCTCGACTCGCTCAAGCTGCCCAGTCCAACGCCGCCGCTGCGCTTTCCGCGCCACGCCAATGGCTTCACGGTTCAGGTGTTCTGGGACAGCGATGTCGGCAAATGGATCGAGGCGGCCAGCTATGCCCTGGCGCATCGCCGCGATGCCGATATCGAGGCGAAAATCGAGGCCGCCATCGACGACCTCGAAAAGGCCCAGTTGCCCGATGGCTATCTCAACTGCTGGTATCTCGGCCACGAACCGGAAAATCGCTGGACCAACCTGCGCGACAATCACGAAATGTATAATGCCGGCCACCTGCTGGAAGGCGCCATCGCCTATTTCCGCACCACCGGCCGCCGCCGCTTCCTCGACATCATGGAGCGCTATCTCGACCACATCTATTCGGTCTTCGGCACCGGACCGGACCAGCGCCGCGGCTATGATGGTCACGAGGAAATCGAGCTGGCGCTGATGAAGCTCTATGCCCTCACCGGCGAGCGCAAGCATCTCGATTTCGCCACCTACCTCATCAACGAGCGTGGCCGCCAGCCGCACTATTTCGACATCGAACGCGAAGCCCGCGAGGCTGGCGACACCAGGCAGCGCTACGTCTTCGCCAATTACGAATATTCCCAGAGCCACCGGCCAGTGCGCGAGCAGGACAAGGTCGTCGGCCATGCCGTGCGCGCCATGTATCTCTATACCGCCATGGCCAATCTCGCCGCCGAACTCGGCGATGCCGCGCTCAAGCATGCCTGCGAGGTGCTGTGGGACGATGTGATGGAAACCAAGATGTATGTGACCGCGGGCCTCGGCCCGTCGGCGCATAATGAAGGTTTCACCCACGATTTCGACCTGCCGAACCAGACCGCCTATGCCGAGACCTGCGCTTCGGTGGCCCTGATCTTCTGGGCCCAGCAGATGCTGCATCTCGATCTGGACGGCAAGTATGGCGACATTCTCGAACTGGCCATGTTCAATGGCGCCCTCTCGGGGCTGAGCCGCGACGGCGAGCATTATTTCTACGCCAACCCGCTCGAAAGCAACGGCACGCCGATGCGCTGGGACTGGCATACCTGCCCCTGCTGCACGATGAATGTCAGCCGCCTCGTGGCGTCAGTGGGCGGCTATTTCCTGTCAACGGCGCCCGATGGCGTCGCCTTCCACCTCTATGGCGGCATTGCCGCGGATGTTGAAGTGGCCGGCATCAGGGTCGCGTTGCGCGAGGTGTCGGCCTATCCCTGGAACGGGGATATCAGGATCCACGTCGATCCGGCAGAACCGGCGACGTTCGATGTGAAGCTGCGCATTCCGGGCTGGTCTTCGGGGGCCGTGGTGTCGGTCAATGGCGCCGCGGTTGATGCCGGCAAAATCGTCGACGGCTACCTGACCATCAACCGGCGCTGGGCGAAGGGCGATGTCGTCACCCTCGACCTTCCCATGCCGCCAGTCCGGCTCTATGCCCATCCTGGCGTCATCATGGATGCCGGCCGCGTGGCGCTGAAGCGGGGGCCGCTGGTCTATTGCCTGGAGGAAGCCGACAATCCCGGCGGCCGGGTGCAGCGCCTCAAGCTCCCCCGCAGTTCGCAGATCACTGCCGAGGAGCGTCCCGACCTCTTCGGCGGCATAGTCGCACTCAGGGCGGAAGCGTCCGCCATCGACGAGAGCGCGTGGACCAGCCTCTACCAGACCTCTCCGGCTCCCGAATCCCGCTCGAGCCTCACCGCCATTCCCTACTATCTCTGGGCCAATCGAGAACAGGGCTCCATGGTGGTCTGGATGCCGGAGGCGGCCGGCTGAGGCCGGCAGGTTCCCGCCATTATCGCGCGGCCCGCCAATGGCGAGCCGACGCAGTTGCATTGGTCCGGCACTGCTGAAAAAGGCGGCAGGCACGCCGCTATCCGGCACGACTCTGCGAGATTTCGCATCTATTCCTCCAATGTTTCGACTTTTGGAACAGACGGAAGTTTGGGAAGGCTACGCGGAAGTGTTAGGGAGGAGCCAATGCATTTCTTGAAAGCCATCACGCTTGCCGCTTTGCTGGGCACGGCTGTCGTCAATCCCGCCATGGCGGGCAAGGCGGACGACACGCTGCGCGTCGCCTTCGTGGAGGAAATCCTCGAACTCGACTACAACTACACCACCAAGCGCGAATACATCATCATCGCCGACCTGATCGACGAGAACCTCTTCGAGATCAATCCCGAGACCAATGCCTTCGAGCCGGCGGTCGCGACGGGCTACGAATATATCGATCCGCTCACCATCGAGGTGAAGCTGCGCGACGACGTCACCTTCCACAACGGCCAGAAGCTGACCGCCCGTGACGTGGCCTATACCTATAACTGGATCATCGACCCCGAAAGCGAGAGCCATCCCGGACCGGGCCATGCCACCTGGCTGAAATCGGCGGAAGTGGTGGACGACTATACCGTCCGCTTCCACCTGCTCAACGACTACCCGCTGGCCATTCGCGACCTGGCCACGCGCGTCAGCATCCGCCCCGAAAACACCTATCACGTCGACGGCAAGGTCGTCCGCAACGCGGCCGCTCTGGAGCCGGTCGGCCTCGGCCCCTATCGCGTCGTCAGCTTCGAGCCTGGCCAGGAACTCGTGCTCGAGCGCTATGACGGCTACTATTCCAACAGCCCCAAGGGCGACGTGCCGATCGACAATATTGTCATCCGCACCATTCCCGATATCGGCACCCAGCAGGCCGAGCTGATGAGCGGCGGCATCGACTGGATGTACAATGTGCCGCTCGATGTGGCGCAGAGCGTCGAGGGCCTGCCCATGGTGGAGCACCTGTCGGGACCCGATCTGCGCGTGTCCTTCGTTGTGCTGGACGCCGCCGGATTGACCGATCCGGATGGTCCGCTGACCAATCGCCAGGTGCGCCAGGCGATGAACCACGCGGTCAACAAGGCCGACATCGCCCAGTATCTGGTCGGCGGCTCGGCCGAGCCCATCCATACACCCTGCCATCCGGCACAGTTCGGCTGCGATACCAGCATCCAGGATTATCCCTACGATCCAGAAGTGGGCCGTCAATTGCTGGCCGAGGCCGGCTATCCCGATGGCTTCCCGCTCGATCTCTGGGCCTATCGCGATCGCTCCATTGCCGAAGCCGTTGCCGCCGACTTCGAAAAAATCGGCATCGACGTCAATCTGCGTTACGTGCAGTTGGCCTCGCTCGACCAGGCCCGTGCCAATCAGGAAATCCCGGCCTATATCGGCACCTGGGGCTCGGGCGGCACGGCCGATACGGCGCTGATCGCCAATATCCACTTCAACGCGACGACCGACCGCAACCTGTCGGGCGACGAAAAACTGACCGAACTGGTCCTCGCCGCCGAGGCGACCAGCGATCAGGACGAGCGGCGGCGCCTCTATACCGAAGCGCTGACCATCATCGCCGATGAAGCCTACTGGGTTCCGCTGGTGACCTATTCGGTCAACTATCTGATCAATTCGGAACTGAATTTCCCGCTCAATGCGGATGGCCTGCCGCGTCTCTATTCGGCAAGCTGGAAATAGGCTTGTTCCAAACATCGGGCCGGCCCGGCGCCGGCCCGAACAGGGATTGATGCTATGCTCAAATACATCCTGCAGCGGGCCGCGCTGGCGCTTGCCGTGGCGCTGGTCGTCTCCTTCGCCACGTTCATGCTGCTCAACTATGCGACGGACCCCGCCTCGGCCCTGGCCGGCGAGGATGCCACCCCCGAGATCGTCGAGCAGATCAGGCAGACCTACGGCTTCGACCGGCCCGTCTTCGTGCGCTATTTCGAATGGCTGGGCGGCGTCGCCCGCGGCGATTTCGGCGAGAGCTACTACTGGAACAAGGATGTGGCCGTCCTGGTGCTCGAACGCGCGCCGGTGACCATCGCTCTGGCGCTGTCGGCGCTCATGGTCACCATCGTCATCGCCATCCCGCTCGGGGCCATCGCCGCCTTGCGGCCCAATTCCTGGGCCGACCGCCTGGCCCTCACCTTCGCCGTATCGGCCCAGGCCATACCCAGCTTCTGGCTCGGCCTGATGCTGATCATCCTCCTGGGAGTCATGCTCCCCATCCTGCCGATTTCCGGCGACAGCTCCTGGCAGCATTTCGTCATGCCCGCCTTCGTGCTGGGGGCCAGTTCAGTCCCCGCCGTGATGCGGCTGACCCGCACCGGGCTGATCGAAGTCATGGAATCCGACTATATCCGCACCGCCCGTTCCAAGGGCTATCGCGGCTTTGCCCTGCTCCGGCGCCACGCCATGCGCAATGCACTGCTGCCCGTGGTGAGCGTCTTGGCCGTGCAACTCGGCCAGAAATTCGGCGGCTCGGTGATCACCGAAAGCGTCTTCGCCATCAATGGCCTCGGCCGGCTGGCGCTGCAGTCGATCCTGGGCTCCGACATTCCAACGGTGCAGATGCTGATCTTCATCTTCGCCCTCATCTTCGTGCTCATGAATCTGCTGGCCGACCTGCTTAATGCAGCGCTCGATCCGAGGATCCGCATCACATGACCATCTCCACGCCAGCCGACCTGCCCGCCGCCTCGGAGGCGAAAACCCCCACGCCCCGCGCGCTGATGCTGCGCCGGGCCCTTGAGCACAAGGGCTTCATTGCCGGCGTCGTCATTGTCGGCACGCTCATCCTCGTCGCCCTGCTGGCCCCGTGGCTGGCGCCGCACGATCCCTTCGCGCAATCCTTGCCCCACCGGCTGTTGCCGCCCGTCTGGGCCGAGGGTGGCAACTGGGATTATCTGCTGGGCACCGACCAGGTCGGCCGCGACTATCTCAGCCGGCTCATCTACGGTGCCCGCGTCTCGCTCACCATCGGCTTCGGCGCCGCGCTGATCGGCATGATGATCGGCGTGACGCTGGGCGTCTGCGCCGGCTATTTCGGCGGCTGGGTCGATCATTCGGTCAGCTTCCTGCTCACCGCCCAGTTGGCCCTTCCCGGCCTGCTGCTGGCCATGGCGCTGGTCTTCATCATCGGCCCGTCGGTCTGGGTGGTGATCGGCATTATCGGCGTGCTGCACTGGACCTATTTCCTCGTGGTCACGCGCTCCGCGACGCAGCGCCTGCGATCACAGGACTTCGTGGCCGCCGCCAGGGCGATGGGCGCCACGCGCTGGCAGATCCTGCGCACCGAAATCCTGCCCAACCTCTCCAGCCAGATCATCGTCATCTTCACCTTCGAGCTGGGCATTTCGATCCTGGCCGAATCCTCTTTGTCCTTCCTGGGCGTCGGCATCCAGCCGCCCACCCCGTCCTGGGGCCTGATGATCGCCGAGGGCAAGCAGGCCCTGTTCTACCGACCGTGGCTGGTCATTCTGCCCGGCGTGTCGCTGTTCCTGCTGGTGATCGGCGCCAACCTGCTGGGCGATGGCCTGCGCGACATCACCTCGCCGCAGGGGAGGAACTGACCATGCTCGACAAACGCACCATCCTCAGCGTCGATGACCTCGAAGTCGTCCTCCACACCGCGGTCGGCGACCTCAAGGCCGTGCGCGGCACCAGTTTCGATCTCAAGGCCGGCGAAGCCATCGGCATTGTCGGGGAATCGGGCTCGGGCAAGTCGATGACCGCCCTGGCGTTGATGCGGCTCTTGCCGCGCGTCGCGCGGTTGCGGGCCAATGCCATCGCGCTGGACGGCGTGGCCATAGACACGGCCAATGACCGGGAATTCGCCCATTCCATCGCCGGGCAGAAGATTTCCATGATCTTCCAGGAGCCGATGACCTCGCTCAATCCGGTCTATTCCATCGGCAGGCAGTTGACCGAGGCGGCCGTGCAGTTTGCCGGCCTCTCGCCCAAGGTGGCGCGCGCCCGCGCCATCGAACTGCTGGAGCGGGTGGGCATACCCGACCCCGTCGGCCGGCTCGACCAATATCCGCACCAGCTGTCCGGCGGACAGCGCCAGCGGGTGATGATCGCCATGGCGCTGATGAACGAGCCTGAACTCATCATTGCCGACGAGCCGACCACCGCTCTGGACGTCACGGTACAGGCCCAGATCATGGAATTGCTGGCCGAACTCCGCCGCGAATTCGGCATGGCGATGATCCTCATCACCCACGACCTGGCCGTGGTCGCCTCGACCGTCGACAAGGTGGCGGTGATGTATGGCGGCGAGATCGTCGAAAAAGGGCCGTGCCACGAGGTGCTCGCCAACCCCATGCACCCCTATACGCGCGGCCTGCTGGCCTGCGTGCCCAGGATGGACGGCACGCCGCGCCGGCTGGGCGCCATTCCCGGCATCGTGCCGGCGCTGCTGGGCGAGGTCGACTTCTGCGTCTTTTCCTCGCGCTGCGCCCATGTCCGCGACATCTGCCGCACCCAGCGTCCGCCAATCCAGGGCGATGGCCAGCGCAGCTACAACTGCATCCTGTCGCCCGACGAGATCGACACCCTCCCGCCGGCCCAGCCCAATGAAGAAATGTCGCCGCCAATGGTGGAAACGGGGCCGGCGCTGATCGAGGCGCGCGGCATCCACAAATTCTACCGCGACAGGAAGGGCCTCTTCGGCAAGACCAGGACGCTCCATGCCCTCGATGCCGTGTCGCTGCAGATACGGCGCGGCGAGACCTTTGCGCTGGTCGGTGAATCGGGGTCGGGCAAGACCACCCTCGCCAAGATCCTGCTTGGCCTGAGCCCGGCCGATGGCGGCGACGTCCTGCTCGATGGCGAGCCGGTCAACGCCATGGATGCGCGCAAGCGCGCCCGCCTGATGCAGCCGATCTTCCAGGACCCCTACTCTTCGCTCAATCCGCGCCACACCATCGCGCAGATCATCGCCCGGCCGCTCGATGTGCATCGCATCGGCGACACCGCTTCGCGCAAGCAGGCGGTGCTGGATGTCATGACCCGCGTGGGCCTGCCCGAGCGCGTCCTCAACAATTATCCCAGCCAGATGTCGGGCGGGCAGCGCCAGCGCGTGGCCATTGCCCGCGCCCTCATCATGAAGCCGGCTCTGCTGGTCTGCGACGAGCCCACCTCGGCGCTCGACGTTTCGGTGCAGGCCCAGATTCTCAACCTGCTGGCCGACCTGCAGCAGGATCTCGGCCTGACCTACCTGCTCATCACCCACAATATCGCCGTCGTGCACCAGGTCGCCTCGCGGATCGCCGTCATGCACCAGGGCAGGATCGTGGAAATGGGCGAGGCCCGCAAGATCCTGCGCGCGCCCGAGCATGATTACACCAGGCTCCTCCTTTCCTCAGTGCCCGAACTGGCCGCCGCCGGGAGCAACAACCAGTGAGTGCCGGCGAAACCATGATCACGCCCCAGACCGTCTTCTCCCGCGCCAATCTGTGGCAGACCTGGCTCGATGTGGAAGCGGCCATGGCGCTGGCCCAGGCCGAGATCGGCATGATCCCGCAATGGGCGGCCGACCAGATCGCGAGCAAGGCCAGGCTGGACAATTTCGACACGGCCGAACTCGAACTCTCGGTGGCCGAAACCATGGCCCCCATCGTGTCGCTGGTGCGGGCGCTGTCCGACATCTGTGGCGAGGCCGGCCGGTTCGTGCATTGGGGCGGCACCACGCAGAACATCATGTCCACCGGAAGGCTGCTGCTGGTCCGCCGTTCCCACCAGGCCATGCTCACCGCGCTGGCCGGCGCCATCGACCGGCTTGCAGCGCTGGCCGACCAGCATGCCGAAACTGCCATGGTGGGGCGCACCAATCACCGCCAGGCCCTGCCCATGACCTTCGGCTTCAAGGTGGCCGGCTGGATCGAGGAACTGGCGCGCCAGAACGAGCGGTTCCTGTCGACCGAAAAGCGCGTCTTCGCCCTGCATTTCGGCGGCGCCATCGGCGCCATGCACTCCTTCGAGGGCAAGGGCGAAGCCCTCAACGCCGCCATTGCCCGCCGCCTCAACCTGACTCCGGTGCTGGTTCCCGATCGCGTCTCGCTCGACGGCCAGGCCGAATACGTGGCCTGTCTGGCTCTGTTCGGCATGAGTGTGGGCCGCATCGGTTCCGAACTTTATCGCCTCATGGCCGACGAGGTCGGCGAAGTCAGCGAAACCCTCGGCATCGAGGTCGTCGGCAGCTCCACCATGCCGCACAAGGTCAATCCCAAGCATGTCGTGCATCTGGTGTCGACCGCCGCTCATCTGCGCTCCAAGGTCACCCCGGCCCTTGAGGCGGGCATGCCGGCCCACGAAGGCGACGCGGCCAGCAACCAGTTGATGTCGAGCACCATCGAAAGCGCCTCGGCCCTGGCCTGGGAGCTGGCCGAGCGGCTGGAGACCACCCTGGCCAATATCGAAGTCCACGCCGCCAGCATGGCGCAAAATCTCGATCTCAATGCCAGCGTCATCGCCAGCGAGAAGCTGATGATGCTGCTCGCGCACAAGCTCGGCAGGACCGTGGCGCATGATGTGGTGCATCACGCCGTCCTCCACAGCGACGCCGCCAGCCTTGCCGATAGCCTTCTCGAAAACAGCCTGGTCAGCGGCGCGATGAGCCGGACCGAAATGGAGGCGGCGCTGGTCCCCGCGCACTATCTGGGCGATAGCGTCGCCATCGCGCGCAAGGCTGCCTCGCTTGCCACCGCCACCGCCAGCGCAATCCGGTCCCGGTCGGAGGCATGGCCGGGGTGATGACCACCTATCATTCCTTCGACCCGGCCCTGGGCCACGGCCTGCCACACGATCCGATAAAGGCCATCGTCGCGCCGCGGCCCATCGGCTGGATTTCCTCGCTGGATAGCGCGGGCATAGCCAATCTGGCGCCCTACAGCTATTTCAACATCTTCAGCCACAGGCCACCCATCCTCATCTTCGGCAGCGAAGGCCGCAAGGACACGGTGCGCAATATCGAAGCGACCCGCGAATTCGTCTTCAACCTGGCGACGCGCGACCTGGCCGAAGCCGTCAACCAGACCTCGGCGCCCCATCCGCCCCATATCGATGAATTCGTGCTGGCGGGCCTCGACAGGACGCCATCGACAAAGGTCGCGCCGCCGCGGGTTGCCGGGGTGGCCGCGGCCATGGAATGCCGGCTGGTGCAGGTGCAGCAGCTCACCGACGCAGACGGCGCGCCGGTCGATACCCATCTGGTCATCGGGCAGGTGGTGCAGGTTCACATCAATCAGTCCTGCCTGGTCGATGGCCTGTTCGATATCACCCGCGCCCGGACCATCGCCCGCTGCGGCTATCGCGGCGACTATGTCGAGGCCGGCGAGACATTTGAAATGCTGCGGCCGGGACGCTAGGACTGCAACGGTCTGCGGGAGGTGCCCGGTGAATTTGCGCTCGCTCAGGATTTTCCGCCGGGTGGTGACGACAGGGTCGCTCGCCCAGGCCTCGCTTGACCTCAATATATCGCCCTCGGCCGCCAGCCGCCTGCTGTCGCTGCTCGAATCCGAGCTCAAGCTCACCCTGTTCTCCCGCTCCAAGCGCCGGCTCGAACTGACCGAGGAAGGCGACCGCTTCTACCGGCAGACCGAGCATATCCTGCGCGGCCTCGACGAGATGGAGCTTATCGCCGCCGAAATCCGCGCCCAGACCAATGAACTGCTGAGCCTGGTGACGGCGGCGCCGCTGGCCATGGGACTGATCTCGCCCTCGCTGGCGCTCATGCAGCAGCGCGACGCGGCCTTTGAATGCGTCATCAATGTCGAGACGCGGTTCGATCTTGAAAGCAAGGTCGCCGCGCGCGCCTACAATGTCGGCGTGATCTCGCTGCCGATCGAGAATGGCATTCTCGATCTCACCATCGAGCCTTTCCTCGAAACGCGCCTCGGCGTGCTGATGCGAACCGACCACCCGCTGGCCGGGCACGCCGAAATTACCATCGACGAGCTGGCCAGGCACCCCATCGTGGCACTGACCAAGGGGCAGCGCTGGCGCGAACGCCTGGACGACATCTTCTCGGCTTCCGGCCTCATGCCCGAAATCCACCTCGAAACGACGTCGACTCCGGTGGTCAAGAGCCTCGTCCGCGACGGCGCCGGCCTGACGGTGGTGGATTGCATCTGCGGCCGCATCGCCGATGACGAACCGCTGTTGCTCAAACCCCTGGCCATCGAAAAGTGGATCACCTACGCCACGATCCATCCCAATGGCCCCCGGCCGGCCCGCAGCGGCCAGTTCATCGAGGCCATGCGCGATTTCATCCGCGCCGAGACCGGCCGCCGTCAGGCCGGCGCCATGCTGCGCCTGATCTAGCTGCGCCAGTGCGGCTGTGGTTCGGCCATGGTCTGCAGGCTTTCCGCCTCGGCACCCTCGATCCGCTTCATCAGCAGCCGGGTGAGTTCGGTGCCAGCGGCAAACACATCCTCGCGGATGCTGTCGAGATCGGGGAACAGCGTGGGCAGGATGCCCGAGGTCTGCTTGTAGATCAGGTGCAGGTCCCGCCCCACCACCAGCCCGCTCTCCTGCAATCCACCGACCAGCGCGATGGTACGCATCTCGCTGTCGCAGATAATGCCGTCCGGCCGCTGGGTCTCCGCCGCCAGGTCGAGCCCGATCTTGCGCATTTCGGCCGGCGTCAGCCCCTGCGTGCCTTCGAGAATGCGGGCCTCGATGCCGGCGCGCGCCGTCGCCCGGTGAAAGGCGGTGACGATGTTGTGGTAGTTGGTGGTGCTGTCGTCGCCGATCACCAGCATAACCTGCTTGCAGCCCTTGCTGGCCAGCCGTTCCACGGCCAGGGCAGCAAATACCTCGGAATGGAAGTCGTGATAGGGGTGCGGCGTATAGAATTCGGTGCGGCCGTGGCTGACAAAGGGAAAATCCGCATCGATCATCATCTGCACGCGCCGGTCGCGCGGGCCGGTATGGGTAATGACGACGCCGTCGGCCGTGCGGTTGTCGAGAATGTAGCGGATCGTGTCGGCGCTGAGATTGCGCTCGAATTCGGGAATGACCGTCAGGTGATAGCGCGTGCCCCTGATGGCATGGCCGATGCCCTGGATCATCTGCCGGGCGAAATCGATCGAATCTTCGGCGCCGTCGAGCACCAGCGCGATGACATTGGTCTTGCCGGTGCGCAGGCGCACGCCGGCGCGGTCGGGAATATAGCCCAGCGCCTTGGCCGCCTCGGCCACCTTGTCGCGGGTCTCCTGCTTCAGCGTGGTGCCGCCGCGCAGTGACAGCGACACCGTGGACAGGCTCAGCCCCGTCACCTCCGCGATGGTGCGCAGGGTAACCCGCTGGCTTCCCGCCCCCCTGCCATTGCCGCCCGATATGGTCTTGCTGCTCATGCGTCCTGCTTCCCCCACCCGTTTCTACACCGGTCGGCACGGAAACCAAACAGGCCAAATTTTGCAACGATACATAGCACCCATTAATCCTTTTGAAACGATTTAAGATCGCCAATACGCTGATAAATAACATGAAAATTTGCATAATGTCACGATAGCTGCCGCAATACGATTCAGAATTGCAACGTTGCATAACATGTGTTTATCTCGGGCCGCGTTTCGGATGAGGGTTCCGGCGCAAGGCTGCCCGACCAGAGGCAGCGCGAGCAGCAGAGGAGGAGTTGATGCTCAAACGAGGTTTTCTGACCACCGTGGCCGCCGTGTCGCTCGTGGCCGCCGCCGCGATCCCCGCAAGGGCTGAAGTGTCGATCATGTATATCGAAGCCTTCGGCTCGCTGATCGAGTCGGGCATTGCCGATTTCGAGGCCGAGACCGGCGAGACCGTCAACGCCATCAAGCTGCCCGGCCAGGGCTATGACCAGCGCATCGCGCTCGACCTGGCGGCCGGCACCGCCGCCGACGTGAGCCTGGTCGACAGCTTCATGGTCAGCGAATTGGCCGCCGCGGGGTATCTGGCTCCGCTGGGCGAACTCGCCGCCGGCTGGGATCAGTTCCAGTACTACCTGCCCGGCCTGCTCGAAGTGGCCTCCTATCAGGGCGAGGTCTACGCCCTGCCCACCGATACTGACGTCCGCATGCTGTGGTATGATCTCTCCAATTTCGAGAAGGCCGGCATTGCCACGCCATGGCAGCCCAAGACCTGGGCCGATATTCTCGACGCCGCCACCAAGCTCAAGGAAGCGGGCGTCCAATACCCCTTCCAGTTGCCCGCTGGCATCAAGCAGGGTGAAGCGACCACCATGCAGGGCTTCTACATGGCCCTGCTGGGCGCCGACGTTCCGGATGGCGATCGCAATCGCCTGCTCAAGCGCGATACCAACCAGTGGATCGGCGACAGCCCGGCGCTTCGTCGCGTCTTCGACCTCTACCACCAGGTCTATGTGGAGCAGGAGCTGAACCCGGCCGATCTCAACTACGCCACCGATATCGGCGCCGCGGTGCGCCAGGCCCTTGCCGACGACAAGCTGGGCATCCTGGCCTCCGGTTCATGGGAAGATGCGTGCCTGTGGGATTGCAACAATCCTCCCAGCCGTGCGGACCGCGATGCGCAGGTCGCCTGGACGCCGTTCCCTGGCTCTGGCGAGCCGGGCGCCATGACCACGACCAACATTTCCGGTGGCTGGACCCTGGGCGTCAATGCCAATGCCGCCGACAAGGACATGGCGTTCAAGCTGATCACCACCATCTTCGATGAAGCCAACTTCAAGGAATGGACTCTGGCCAATCATCGCATGGCCGTGCGGACCGATATTTCGGACAGCGCCGAATATACCGCCGATCCATTCCTGGCCGAGGCGACCAAGCTCGCCGCCACGACGACGGGCCGCGACACCATTCCCGGCTATCAGACCGTCTCGGCCCTCGTGCAGCAGGCCACGTCCGACCTGCTCGATGGCGCCAGCGTCGATGAGGTCGCCCAGAGCTATCACGATGCCCTGGTCGATGAATTCGGCGAAGAGAATGTCATCACCTACGAATAACTTCGAGCCGTCCCGAAGGGCAGATCGCTCCAGTGGAGCGATCTGAGGCAAGAAGGCCATGAGAGCCATGCTCGAATGGCACCTCCCGACGCGGCGGCGCCCACTGTCCTCCGGGTGCCGCCGTGACGGGGCGTGGTCGTTGTAGATGTATGAGTTTGCGCCCCCCTCCCCCTTGAGGGGAGGGTAGCGTCGCCAGGCCCGAAGGGCCGTGGCAGAGCTGGGGTGGGGGTGGACTTGCGGGCCGCTGAACGACCCCCTCCCTCAATCCCTCCCCGGGGCAGGAACGAAGCGCTTGACTGAATACCCTTCCCCGCAAGGGGAGGAACGGCACTGAGCGAGAATAGCCCATGAAAAACCAGGCCAATCCCTGGCTCACCAGCAATCTGTTCGTCCTCGGCCTGGGGCTTTTGCCGGCCGCCATACTCATCGGCGCGCTGCTCTATTTCACGGCCTGGGCCTTCGCCTTCAGCTTTACCGATCTGGCGCTTGTGGGCCGCAAGTCGGTGGAATGGAGCTGGGTCGGCCTGCAGAATTTCGAACGGCTGTTCACCCGCCGCGGCTTCCTCGAATCCCTCTGGACCACGGTTATTTTCGTCTTCTTCTCGGCCATTGTCGGCCAGTCGGTGCTGGGTTTCCTGCTGGCGGCCTTGCTGCGCGGAACACAATCCAGCATTCGCAGCGTGGTCGAGGTCTGCATCATGCTGGGCTGGCTGCTGCCCGATATCGTGGCGGCCTTTCTGTGGTCGGCCACCACCAGCCAGACCGGGCTGATCAACCAGCTCATCATCGTGCCGCTGGGCTTTCCCCCGATCAATTTCATCAACGAATATGCCCTGCCGATCGTCACCATCGCCAATATCTGGAAGGGCACGGCCTGGTCCTACCTGCTGTTCTCGGCGGCGCTGGATTCGGTATCGCGTGAAGTGGTCGAGGCGGCCAAGGTCGATGGGGCGACCCCATTCCAGCGCATCTGGCTGGTGCAGCTGCCGATCATCAGGCCGCATATCGCCACCAATATGCTGTTCATCACCATCTGGACCTTCACCTATTTCCCGCTGATTTTCGCCATGACCGGTGGCGGCCCGGGCGGCCAGACCCAGGTGCTGGCGGTGTTCCTCTACAATCAGAGCTTTTCGCGCGGCAATCTTGGCTTCGGCAGCGCCATTTCGGTGGCCATGCTGCTCATTGTCGGCCTGTTGTCGCTGGTCTATCTGCGCATGCTGCGGGAGCCGAAATAATGGAATCCACCGGCCCGTCGCGCACCACAGCCATTGCCCTGGCCTTCATGGCCGTCATCTGGATCAGCCCGTTTTCCTGGCTCTTCCTCAATGCCTTCAACCCGCTCTCTACCGGGCAACTGGAAATTCCGCGCGCCGTCGGGCTCGACAATTTCGCGCTGGCGGTCAGCGGCAATGCCGGACGGCAATTCATCAATTCCATGCTGATCGCTGCCGGCACGGCGACACTCAGTGTCATTGTCGGCATTTCGGCGGCCTATCCGCTGTCGCGGCTGCGTATTCCCGGCCGCAATGCCTTCCTCTGGACGCTGGTGCTGCTGCGCATGCTGCCTTCGGCCGGCGTGCTGGTGCCGCTTTATTTCGCCGCGCAGCGCTCGGGCCTGCTCAACCAGCTCGGCGTCATCATCGCGCTGACCGTGCTCAACCTGCCGTTTACCTTGCTGCTGCTGAAGAATTTCTTCGACACCGTGCCGATCGAGCTTGAGGAGGCGGCCTATGTCGAAGGCGCGAGCCTGCTTCAGATCATCACGAAGATCGTGCTGCCCATGTCGCGGGCCGGCATCGCCGTGGTCTGGTTCTACAGCTTTACCGGTGCCTGGAACGAGTTCCTGCTGCCGCTGATCTTCGCCCGCGTGCAGGATGCCTTTCCCATGTCGGTCGGGCTTTACGCGGCCTTCGGCCAGCAGGGCGCCATCAATTACGGGTTCCTCACGGCCTTTTCCATTATCTACGCTGCGCCGGCGGTCGGCGTGTATTTCTTGTTACGGCGCAACATGAACACAGGGTTCGCCGGTGTCGGAGTCAAAGGATGACCTATTCCAACCCCCTTTCGTCCAAACTGGGCCTGCTGGACGATGACCTCAAGATGGAAGGGAAACTCCTGCGGCTCTGCGCCGACCTGGAGAAGAAAATCCTGACGCCCATCGCCGATGCGCCGTTCCAGTGGCATGTGCTGCGCGCCGATACGACCACGGCGGCGGCCCTCGCCGATGACTGGCGCACCTGGGAAGAGTTCGGCCCTCATTCGGTCTGGGCCAAGAAGCAGGGCCATACCTGGTTTGCCGCCGAAGTCGACGTGCCCGAGGCGGCAGCGGGCCAGACGCTGGTGCTCAAATTCACCAGCCAGTGGCAGGACCGGCCGGGCTCCACCGACCCGCAATGCCTCGCCTATCTCGACGGCAAGATCGCTCAGGCGCTGGATGGCAACCACACCGAGTTGGTCATCGAGCGCAAAGCCAAGCCGGGCAGCAAGCATGTCCTGCTGGTCAATGCCTTCACTTTCTTCGACCGGCCTTTGGTCGGCTTCACGGTGGAGTTCTTCGTGCGCAACGAGAGGGCCGAAAAGCTCTATTACGACTTGCAGACCCCATTGGACGTCGCTATCCGCCTGCACCAGTCCGATCCGCGCCGCCATGCCATCCTCGCCATAGTGGACCGCGCGTTGCGCGCGCTGGACCGACGCGGCGGCCATAGCGAGGCCTTCGCCGCCTCGCTGGGCGCTGCCGAGAAGATAGCAACGGAAATCTACAAGCTGGTCGATACCGAGAACCAGCCGCAGATCACGGCCGTCGGCTCGACCCATCTCGATGTGGGCTGGCTGTGGCGCGTCATGCATACGCGCGACAAGACCGGCCGCTCCTTCGCCACGGTGCTCAACCTGATGGAGGAGTACCCCGAATTTGTCTTCATGTATAACCAGTCGGTGCTCTTCGACTTCCTGAAGAAGGACTATCCGGAGCTGTGGGACCGCCTCGTCGCGCGGGTGAAATCCGGCCAGTTCGAGATAGAAGGCGCCATGTGGGTGGAGCCCGACGTCAACATCGTCTCGGGAGAAAGCCTCGTCCGCCAGATCATGCGCGGCCGGCGTTTCCATCTCGAGCATTTCGGCGTCGATCCCAAGACGGTCTGGCTGCCCGACACCTTCGGCTATTCGGCCAACCTGCCGCAGGTGATGGACAAATCCGGCCTCAAATATTTCGTCACGTCCAAGCTGAGCTGGAACGATACCGACCGTTTCCCCTATGACAGTTTCCACTGGCGCGGCATCGACGGCACCGTTACCAAGGCCCAGCTCATCACGGCCCAGCGGCTCGAAAGCGAGCAGATTTTTACCACCTATAATGGCGATCTTTCGGTCAGCGAGACCATGGGCGCCTGGAAGCGCTACGAGCCCAAGGCGGTGCATGATGAAGTCGTCATGTCCTATGGTTATGGCGATGGCGGCGGCGGCCCGACCCGAGCCATGATCGAGCGCGGCATCCGCCTTGAACGCGGCATTCCCGGCGCCCCCCGCGTCAAGCTCGAAGGCATCGTTCCCTTCCTCGACCGTCTCGGCAAGGCGATGGACGCCAGGGGCAACCGCTTCCCCACATGGAATGGTGAGCTTTACCTGCAATATCATCGTGGCACGCTGACCTCGGTGGCCAAGAACAAGGCCAACAACCGTCGCGCCGAGCGGCTGCTGCGCGAGCTGGAATTCCTCGGCGCCATGGCGTTGACCCAGTCTGGCGCGCCGTATCCGGCGGACACGCTCGCCGAGTTCTGGGAACTGGTCCTCATCAACCAGTTCCACGATATCCTGCCCGGCACCTCGATCCCCGAGGTCTATGTCGACAGCGACAACGAGTATGGCCAGATCTTCTCGACGCTCGGTTCGCAGAACGGTCCCTGGCATTCTGCCGCCCAGGCCTTCGCCAAACCGGGGGCCGATCAGCTCCGCCTGTTCAACTTCACCGGCCAGACACGAGCGGGACTCGTGCAGCTCGCAGGAAAAGCGCAGGAAACCGCAGAGCTTGCCGGTGCCTCGCTGGCGACCAGTTCAGGGGTCGCGCCAATCCAGAAGCTGGTGTCCGCCGATGGGTCCGTCAGCTTCGCCGCCCCGGTATCCGACATGTCTCCCCTCGGCTGGACCGGGGGACAAGTTGTCGCCGGCGGCGCCGTCAACAGCACGTCGAGCCTCTCGGTTTCCGAAAAGCACCTCGAAAACGAGCTGCTGAAAATCACCTTCGACAAGGCGGGCGAAATCACCTCGGTCTTCGACAAGACGCGCCATCGCGAGACTCTGGCGGCGGGCGAAAAAGCCAATCGGCTCATCGCCTACGAAGACAAGCCAATGAACTGGGACGCCTGGGATATCGACCGATATTTCGAGGAACAGTTCTGGCCGCTGGCTGATGGCAAAGCCTTGATAGCAGTAGTAGAAACCGGCCCGCATCGTGCGGCCATCCGCATCGAGCGGAGTTACCAGGCCTCGAAAGTCGTGCAGGTCATCTCGCTGGCATCAGGCGCGCGGCAGGTGGAATTCGATACCTTTATCGACTGGCAGGAGCGCCAGACGGTGCTCAAGGCGCAGTTCCCCTTCGACCTCAACACCTCGGAAATCCGTGCGGAAATCCAGTTCGGTCATGTCAAGCGTCCGACCCATCGCAACACCAGTTGGGACAAGGCCCGCTTCGAGGCCTCGATGCATCGCTGGGTAGACCTGAGCGAATCCGACTTCGGGGTCGCCCTGCTCAATGATTGCAAGTATGCCTATGATTGCCTTGAGCAATCGGTGCGGCTGACCCTGGTGCGCGGCTCGACTTTCCCCAGCCCCGATGCCGACCTGGGCGAGCATCGCCTGCGCTATGCGCTCTTCGTGCATGACGGAGTGGCCGACCTCGCCGACGTGCATCGCGCCGCCGAGCGCTTCAACAATCCGGTGGCCGTGATTGGCTCGCTCAAGCATGCGAGCAGTCCGGCCGCGGAATTCGCCAGCTTCAGCTTTGCCAGCGCCGACCAGTCCAACGTGACGCTGGAAACGGTCAAGAAGGCCGAAAAGTCCGATGCCGTGGTGCTGCGCCTCTTCGAGCACGCCAATATCCGCGCCGAGGCGACCATCCGCTTCGGCATCCCCGTCAAGTCGGTCCGGTCAGTCAACCTGATGGAGGAGGGCGACAGCAAGCCATTGGAACTCAAGGACAATGGCGTCACCCTGTCGCTGCGACCCTTCGAGATATCAACGCTGCTGATCGAAATCTGAGGAGGCCTTCATGTCCGACGTATCGCTGCGCGGCGTCCGCAAATCCTATGGATCACTCGAGGTGGTCCATGGGGTCGACCTCGATATCAAGTCCGGCGAGTTCGTGGTTTTTGTCGGCCCCTCCGGCTGCGGCAAGTCCACCTTGCTGCGCATGATTGCCGGTCTCGAGCCCATCACCGGCGGGGATATCTCCATCGGCGGAAAAGTTGTCAACGACGTGCCTTCGCCCCAGCGCGGCATCGCCATGGTGTTCCAGAGCTACGCCCTCTACCCGCATATGAGTGTCTACGAGAACATGGCCTTTGGCCTTAAACTGGCCAAGACGCCGAAAGCCGAGTTAGATCAGCGGGTTAGGGAGGCGGCGCGGATTTTGCAGATCGAGGATTATCTCGAACGCATGCCCAAGGCGCTCAGCGGCGGGCAGCGCCAGCGCGTCGCCATCGGCCGGGCCATCGTGCGCAATCCCAAGGTCTTCCTGTTCGACGAGCCGCTCTCCAATCTCGACGCCTCGCTGCGGGCGCAGACCCGCATCGAGATTGCCAAGCTGCACGATACGCTAGACGCCACAATGATTTACGTGACCCATGACCAGGTCGAGGCCATGACGCTGGCCGACCGGATCGTGGTGCTCAACGCGGGGATTATCGAGCAGGTCGGCAGCCCGCTCGAACTCTATCGGAACCCGGTCAACACCTTCGTCGCCGGCTTCATCGCCAGCCAGCGCATGAACTTTGTTTCGGTTACGCCAACCGGTGACGGATTGTCCCTTCCGGGTAACAGACTGTTAGCATTGAGCCACCCGCAGCGTGAAAAAGCGCGCACGCTTGGGGTGCGTCCGGAACACCTGGAACTGGCGAGCCCCGAGGCGGCCCACTTCAGCGGCACGCTGTCGGTGATTGAGCAATTCGGCGAATATGCCCTAGCCTATATCGAGCTGCCCAGCGGCGACCTCGTCACCATCAAGCTCGATGGCGCGCCCGACCTGCAATTGCACCAGACGATCCATATCGGCCTGCCAGCCGAAGGCGTGCATCTGTTCGACGAAGCCGGCCGCGCCCTCCGCTAAGCTCCGTGGCCCGCGCGACGCGGGGCGCCTCGTAGATCTCCCAATAGACACGACTTTAGTCTTCTATTCATTTGAAGGCTCGGGACTTGGCGCGGCGGACCCGGTTTGGCATGATTGCCGGACTTGTTTTCGAATCACGGATTACGGGCGTTTGCGGCGCCCGTGTCACCTTCATTTTGTTATGTGATCCCGGACGGACCCACGCTGCACGCGCGGGCCCGGTTCGGTGGTTGACCTTTTGGGATGCCGACGATGACCACTGAGCCCGTACGCGACGCCTTCGATGCGGGGGGGCGCGGATTGCAGCACCAGGGGCTTCGTCGCGCCAATGAACGGGCCGTGCTGACCATCATCGGCTTCAATCCCGGCGTGTCCAATGCCGATATCGCGCGCCTGTCGGGGCTGGCGCCGCAGACCGTCTCGGCTATCCTGATCGACCTCGACGGCTTGGGGCTCATCACGCGGGGGGAGGTGCTGCGTGGGCGGCGCGGCCAGCCGGCGACCCCGATTTCACTCAACCCGGAGGGCGCCTTTTCCGTCGGCGTCGAAATCGGCTGGCGCCATGTCGATGTGCTGCTGCTCAACCTGCAGGGGCAGGTGCTGGCGCGGCGGCATCGCGACCATGATTTTCCCGACGCCACCGCGATCGTCGACGATATCGTGGCGATGACGGACGAGGTGCTGGCGACGCTGCCCGATAGCCTGCGGGCCAGGCTGACCGATATCGGGGTGGCGCTGCCGACCAACATTGCCGGCAACCTGGCGCTGGTGGTGGCACCCGAGGACCAGAAGGAGCACTGGCTGCAGCTCGATATCGCTGCGGCGCTGAAGCAGCGCATGGGGATAGCGGTGACCCTGTTCAACGACGGCAATGCCGCTTGCTGGGCCGAGCTGATCGCCTTCCCCAAGCCGCGTCCGGCCAATTTCATCTATTTCCTGATCGGCCGCTATATCGCCGCCGGCATTGTCGGCGAGGGCACGCTGTGGGAAGGCCCCAGCGACAATTCCGCCAATCTCGGCTCCATGCTGGTGGATGGCGCCGATGGTCCGCAAGTGGCCCATTTCATCGCCTCGGTCACCGCGCTGGAAAACCGGCTCGTCGCGACGGGCTTTGCCGTCGATACGCGGGATCCGGCCAGCTGGCCCTGGCAGGATTTCGGGCCGGCGCTCGACCAATGGCTGGCCGACAGCGCCAAGGCGCTGGCCAAGGTGGTGTTCAACACTATGACGGTCATCGAAAGCGGGCTGGTCCTGGTCGACAGCATCCTGCCGCCGGCCATCGTGATGCAACTGGTAGAGCGGCTGGAGGCCGAATTGCGGCTATTGCCCATTGCTTCCTATGTGCCGCCGCAGGTGCTGCCGGGGCATCTGGGCGCGCTGGCCCCCGCCATTGGTGGGGCCGAGTTGACGCTCTATCGCCGCTATTTCTCACGCACGCTGGCGGACCTGGCCGGCTGACGGCGCCGGCTCGGCATGGTTCAGCGCCTCGCGCAATTGCGCGCTGGGCGTAAACACCACCGTCTGCCGCGGCGAAATACGATGCTCGGTGCCGGTGCGCGGATTGCGGCCAAGCCGCTCGGCGCGCGAGCGCACCTGCAGCGAGCCGAAAGCGGTGAGCTTGACATTCTCCCCCGCCATCAGCGCCTCGCCCATCAGCGCAAACATGGCCTCGCCAACGGCCGCAGCGTCGGCCTTGCTGACCCCGGTTCGTCGAGCCGCCGCTTCGCTGAGCATGGCTCGCGTAATTGTCGTGTTCAATGTGCCGTCCCCCTCTTTAAGTTCATAGGAGGAAGTTATCCCCCTGTCCAGAGCTTGTGCGGCGACGAACAAATATGATCGTATCGATCAAGTTACGTTGACATATTTTAGAATGGTTATAAGCTGCGAGGCGTTCTATGAACGGATAACAAGTCGAATCATGGCTGGCCGGCGCCGACTACGACGCCCGACCAGACCGATATGAGGTCCGAAGTGAGACTGACCCGCCAATCCAATTATGCGATCCGCACCCTGGTCTATTGCGCTGTCAACGAGCCGGGACTGAGCCGGGTGGCCGACATTGCCAAGGCCTACAATATTTCCGAGTTGTTCCTGTTCAAGCTGATCAAGCCGCTGGTGGAAAATGGCCTGCTGGCCACGGTGCGCGGCCGCCACGGTGGCATCAAGCTGGGCAAGAAGGCCGAGGACATCACCCTGCTCGATACGATCCGCCTGACCGAAGAGAATTTCGCTTTGGCGGAATGTTTCGAAGATGGCGCCGATTGCCCGCTGATCGGCGAATGCGACCTCAACGGCGCCCTGCGCGAAGCGCTGGGGGCATTCTTTGACGTGCTGGCCAGCTATACCATTGCCGACCTCGCCAGCAAGAAGCGCTCCATCCGCGACCGCCTGGGGCTGAGCGCGCTGGAAGCGGTGATGGAGCCGGCGCATTAAGAACGGCTCTATCGCCGGGTTTTCAGTCGTTCTTCCCTCCCCCTTGTGGGGAGGGATCGAGGGTGGGGGTGTCGGAGGTTCCGCTACCACCTGGTATGTGGAACCTCCGACACCCCCACCCTGCTCGATTCAACGGACTTAGCTGACGCGAAGCCCTATCTCGCTTCCCTCCCCACAAGGGGGAGGGTGGGCCTCCACTCGTCGTCTCTCGCAGCGTCCCTTGGATGGGTGGTGTCGTGCGCCAACCGCTGAGTGGAGAAGGTGCCCGAAGGGCGGATGAGGGGGCTGCTGGTCTCTCTCCGGCATCGAAGCATGGGATAGGGCAGGGGGCTCCACTCCAAGGCTACCCATCGAACTGCTTTTGTCGCGCACCGCAAATTCCCGTCTGCTCATTATTATGAGTTTGACACTCATAATAACTTATGCTTTTCTCCCGTCATCGCGCGGCGGAGGTTGGGTCGAGGGGACTTCACCAACCGCCAGGCTGCCGAGACGACGGGGCTTGCTGCTACCGTCTCCCCGGGCCGGTCAGGATCCTCAACGTCCTGACCGGCCTTTTCTTTGCCCCATCCCCGATGTCATCCCGGCCTTGAGCCGGGATCCATCCCGAGATCACACCCCAGCCGCAAGGTGGATCGTCACGCTCCCACCCACCGGACCGCCCTCGGACTTGATCCGAGGGCCACTCGCAGCCCGGCGCAAGCGGCCCACAAGCACAAATCTATCCATCTTATCCACCTCTCCGGATCCGCGCGCATACTGCCCCCATCTCCCCGCAAGCTGCGCGGTCGCGACGAACGGTCGGCAGGGAGAGCCGGATGATGGGAGGGTCGCTTCCCATCCGACGGCATGAGCGAACCAGGCCCGGCCAGACTCCCAGGGTCAGACATGGCCTTTCCGTGGGCGGCTGCACTGCCCCGGAGACCTGTACGGCGCCAGCAGGGTGTGGACGGCAGGACGTCATGGGCGGTTGTAAGAAGGAAGATACCGCTGGTTCAATCGTGTCCGCCGAGTCTCCGGAACATGGGGCAGGCTCTGCTTCATTTTTCATCGCCGGACGACCGGCACCGAGGCGGTGCCTGCCCCATGTCGCAGCAACGTCAGTGAAAACCGCGTTCAGGCGGCGCTTTGGCACGCCTGTTGCGCCTTCCCTTTGACCCCTTCCTATGCTCTATCCGCGCCATGGCCGCTGCACCGCTTCTTTCGCTCCAGAATATCCATTTGACCTTCGGCGGCACGACGCTGCTTGAAAGCGCCGAGCTCATCGTGTCGCCGGGCCAGCGCATCGCGCTGGTGGGGCGCAATGGCTCGGGCAAGTCGACCTTGCTCAAGATCGCGTCGGGCGATGTGACTCATGACGGCGGCGTGCGCTTCGTCGAGCCGAGCGCCACTCTGCGTTACCTGCCGCAGGAGCCCGACCTCTCCGCTTATGCGACGACGCTCGACTATGTCGAAGCGGGGCTGGGGCCGGGCGACGATGAGTATCGCGCGCAATATCTGCTGACCTCGCTGGGGCTGACCGGGGCGGAAGACCCGAAAAACCTCTCGGGTGGCGAGGGCCGCCGGGCCGCGCTGGCACGGGTGCTGGCGCCCAAGCCCGATATCCTGCTGCTGGACGAGCCGACCAACCATCTCGACCTGCCGGCCATCGAATGGCTGCAGGCGGAGCTGGACAGTTTGCGGTCGGCCATGGTGCTGATCAGCCACGACCGCCGCTTCCTCTCCGACCTCACCCGCGCCACCGTGTGGCTCGACCGCGGCGTGACGCGCCGGCTCGACAAGGGCTTTTCGCATTTCGAGGCCTGGCGGGACTCGGTGCTGGAGGAAGAGGAGCGCGACCGTCACAAGCTCGATCGGCAGATCGTGCGCGAGGAACACTGGTTGCGCTATGGCGTGACGGCGCGGCGCAAGCGCAATGTCGGCCGGCTGGAGCGGCTGGCCGGGCTGCGGCAGGACCGGCGCGAACAGCGCAGGGTCACCGGCTCGGTCAATATGCAGGTCAGCGAAGGGCGGACCTCCGGCGCGCTGGTGGTGGAAGCCGAAGGCATTTCCAAGCGCTACGGCGAGCGGGTCATCGTCGACGATTTCTCGACCCGCGTGCTGCGCGGCGATCGCATCGGCATTGTCGGCCCCAACGGTGCCGGCAAGACCACGCTCATCAAGATGCTGACCGGATTGCTGGAGCCCGATAGCGGCACGATCAAGCTCGGCTCGGCGCTGGAACTGGCCATGCTCGACCAGGGCCGGGCCAGGCTGCATCCCGATACCCGGCTCAAGGAGGCGCTGACTGGCGGCGGCTCGGATACGCTGCAGATCAACGGCCAGCCCAAGCATGTCGTGGGCTATATGAAGGACTTTCTGTTTGGTCCCGAACAGGCCAATACGCCCATCGGCAAGCTCAGTGGTGGCGAGCGGGCGCGTGTCGCGCTGGCGCGGGCCTTGTCGCTGCCGTCGAATTTCCTGGTGCTGGACGAGCCGACCAACGACCTCGATCTCGAAACGCTCGACCTGCTGGAGGAAATGGTGTCGGACTATGCCGGCACGGTGATCGTGGTGAGCCATGATCGCGACTTCCTCGACCGTGTCGCGACCTCTGTCATCATTGCCGAGGGCGATGGCATCTGGACCGAATATGCCGGCGGCTATTCCGACATGGTGATCCAGCGCGGCGAGGGGGTGACCGCCCGCGAGCCGGTGGTGAAGGCGCATCGGGCGGGCAAGACCAGCCTGGTGCAGACCACGGCAGCGGTTTCGGCGGCGCCGAAGCGCAAGATGAGCTTCAAGGAAAAGCACGCGCTGGAAACCCTGCCCAAGACGATCAATGGGCTCGAGGACGAGATCAAGACGATCAACGCGGCACTGGCCGATGCCAATCTCTATGCGCGCGACCCGGCGGGTTTTGCGGCCAAGTCCAAGGCGCTGATAGAGGCGGAGGCCAAGCGGGCAGCGGCGGAAGAGCAGTGGCTGGAGCTGGAACTGCTGCGGGAAGAGCTGGAGGGGTAGGGGAATCGTCGGGGCAAGGTCCGTATACCTGCGACAAGATGGATTGCCCGGACAAGCCGGGCAATGACGCGAGGAGGGACAGACTTGCCCTCCTCAGTCCTTCCACTCGAATTTCGGTTCGGTCAGTTGCTGCAGCCCTTCGGGGCCTTCGCCGGTGATGCGGCGCAGCAGGACGGCGCCGAGCTGGCGACCAGCATCGACGAAATCCTCGAATACGGTCTCGGCGCCCGGCTGAAACTGGGCGAACATCTGCGAGGATTGCTTGGCCACCACATGGGCGGTCTGGCCGACCACCCTTCCGGCTTCGTTGAGGCCGCCGATGACAGCCAGGGCCGAGACCTCGGAGGCGCAGACCCAGCCGTCGGGTCCGTCGGGGCGCTTGGTGCGCTTCATCACATAATTGCGGATGGCGTCGGTCGGGCTGCCCAGGTTCACGTCGGCGGCGAATTCGTGCTCGATGCCGGCCTCGCCGGCGGCGCGGGCCATGCCGGTCTTGAGGTGATCGGTATAGGTCAGGGCGCTCTCGGGCAGCACGATCGACACCTTGCGGCAGCCCTTCTGCACCAGGCGCTTCACCGCGCCATAGGCATAGGCCTCATTGTTGAAATCGACCGAGGCATGCTGCTCGGGCCAGTTGGTGCGGCCATGGCTGACAAACGGAAAATCATTGTCGATGAGAAAACGGATGCGCTCGTCGAAACTCTCGGCCTTGGAGAAGATCACCCCGTCGGCCATGCGGTTGCGCACGATATGCTTGATCGGCTCGATCGGCTGCACATTGCGGAACAAGGGCGTGATGACGACGTGATAGGCCGTGTCGCGCACCGCCTCGGTGAGGCCGGTGACGATAGACGAGCCAAAGCCATAGATCTGCTCATCGGGCTCCAGCACCAGGGCGATGACATTGGTGCGGCCGGTCTTGAGGCGCAGGGCCGCCCGGTCGGGCAGGTAGCCGATTTCGGCGGCGATCTTCTGTACGCGGTCGCGCGTTTCCTGAGCGAGCTCGGGGGCATTGTTGAGGGCGCGGGAAATTGTGGTGACGGCAAAGCCCGTCATCTGGGCGATGGTCTTGAGCGTCGGCTTGCCGGATGGCTTGACGCCGCGCTTGCCCTTCGCTGCAGCAGGCAGGTCGTCTTCGGACACGTCGTATACCCCCCGGACCGCGATTGTTCCGCGGTGGCGCCTTGTTGAAAGCGGACAACATCAGATTGTCCGCCCCAGTTCAAGCGCTGCCAGCAGAGCCGGCGCGTTGATGGACGTATGTCAAAATATGAACGAGTCGATCAGATTTCTGGCATGCGGCTAAAGTCGAGCAGTCTTTTCCCGAAAAACTGCATCGCGTGGTCGCTGCGCGTCTAGCAATCGGCGCCAAACGCTCCTATCTTGCCGTCATGTATCGGCACTTGCCGATGCTCCGTGTCGTTCAACCCCGCAGGAAAGGAATGAAGATGTCTCCATCTATTACCTTCACTATCCATGCCGGTTGTCCGCTCGTACGCACCAACCTGCACGCCGCCAAACGGTGGCAAGGGACCTGTCGCTGCAAACGAATGTGACCTGCTGTCACGCCTTCGTCTCAGTTTTCCGATAGACCCCCAGCGTTGCCGGCCAGCATGTGCGACTCGTTTTCGCGCTCCCAATTCTGGCCCCGTGCAATGCGCAAGTGGAGCATCCACCCATGCAGGAACGCAGTCTCGACCGGGCTCAGGCCCATAAGCCAATTGTCATAGAAGTCGCCGGAGAACCGCTCGGCGTCGTGGTGCCGCATGCCGACGGCTACCGCTTCCTCGCCGTCAAGCTGCCGGCCTTCGCCATCGATGGCCAGCAGTTCGAAACGGTCGAAAAGGCGCACTTTGCCGTGTCGCAGGCCGTCCGCAAGGGCAGCGCCGACGCAGCCTGATCAATCATCATTGGTGGCGTTCAATTCGTCCGGGTGCCGGCCTTCGCCGTCCGGCGAAGACGGATCGAGCGCGATGTCGATCGCCTTGGCCAGGGCATCGACATCAATGCGGACAGCGCCGTTCTGCGCCTGCCGTTCCAGTTCGGCCCTTATCGCCGTGGCGATGGCCTGGCGGCGATCGCGTGCATCATCCATTGCCATCGATGGAAATCCCCTGCTCGTCCACGCGCACTTCAATGCCGGGGCGGGTCTGCTGCTGGTAGGTATAGATGGCAAAGCCGACGACCGCGATCAGCAGGATGGCGATCACGGCATATAGACCATTGCGATTCATGAAGAACTCCTGACGCTTGACGTGCCGGAGCAACGCGCCAGAAGCGCAAGGGTTCATTCCTGTGCGGCGATGGTGCGCAAAGCCATGACGAAGGCGGTCACGCCGATGGCGAGCAGGCCCGAATTGTCGATGATGATAGGGGTGACGCCCGACGGTACGGGCGCACTTTCGCGGGCCAGCCGCGCGGTGATCTGGTCGCCGCTTTCGCGTCCGCGTCTGGAGAGCCGCTCGGCACGGCAGGAAATTTCGGCGGTGATGAGGACCACGGCGCAGCTCGGATATCGGTCCAGCGCCTCGGCCACGATATGGCGGGAAACATTGGCGACCACGATCTTGCCCAAAGCCAGGTCGGTATCGAGGCTGAGCGGCAGGGCATAGCGCAGGTTATGCGCATCCCAGGAGAGAGCGAAACGCCCCGCCGCGTCCAACTGCCGGAAGGTCTCGGGATCCATGCTGTCATGGTCCTCGACTTCGGCATCGGTGGGGCGGGTCACGATGCGGCGCACGAAGACGAAGCGTTTGTCATTGCCCAAGGCATGGCGGGCGCCCGCTATCAGCGTGTCCTTGCCCACCCCGGAGGGGCCGACGACCAGGACAAGTGAACCGAGCGGTCGCGCCATGGGTCAGCTCACCCGCACGCCCTGCCGCCAGACGCCGCGGACGATGGGCAACCCGCCCATCACCCTGACACGCACTAGGTCGGCCCGCTTGCCGAGGGCGATTTCGCCGCGATCGTCGAGCCCGGCGGCGCGTGCCGGATTGCGCGTCACCGTGGCCAGCGCCTGTGGCAAAGCCAGTCCATCGACCCGCTGCGGCAGCACGAAGGCGGCCTGCAGCAATGCGAAGGGCACATAATCGGAGGAAAGGATATCGAGCAGCCCGGCGCGCACCAGGTCGGTCGCCGATATATTGCCCGAATGGGACTTGCCGCGCACCACGTTGGGCGCACCCATCAGGATGGCGAGCCCAGCATCATGGGCGGCCGAGGCCGCTTCCAGCGTGGTGGGGAATTCCGAAATCGCCACGCCGTCGGCAACGCCCTCCTCGACATGGAGCAGGGTCGTGTCGTCATGACTGGCCAGCGGCAGGCCCAGTTCACGGGCACGGGCGACGATATGGGCGCGGTTGGGCGCCGAGTGACGGTCATGCTCGGCCTGCCTGGCGGCGAGATAGTCGTCGAGCTCGGCCTGGCTGCGGCCGATCTTGTCCTTGTAGAAGCGCTTGTAGTCGTCGAGCGAACGGAACTGTCGCTGGCCCGGCGTATGGTCCATCACCGAAGCCAGCCGCGTATGGTTGTGCGTGGCATGGGCCTCGAACTGGGCGATGACGTCATGCGCCGGCAATTCGCAGCGCAGATGCACGAAATGCTCGGCGCGCAACCAGCCATCCTCCCGCCCCGCCGCGATGGCGCCGGTGAGCTTTTCGACATGCTCGCCCATATTGGGCAGGTCGGGGTCCGAGCCCACGCGCACCGCATCGAAGACGGTGGTAATGCCGGAGCCGATGATCTGCACGTCATGGGCATGCAGCGCCGCCATTGCGTCCCAGAACACGCCGGGGCGAGGGCGGTAGTGGCTTTCGAGATGGTCGGTATGCAACTCGACGAGGCCCGGGATCAGATAGTCGCCATCGAGATCTTCGCCCGCCTGCGTCAGGCCGGAATCGATGGCGGCAATGTTGCCGTCGCGCGTGGCGAGACTGCCCTCGATAACCTGGCCGGCCAGCACGATACGGGCATTGCGGAACCGGGCATCGATCATCAGGCGACCTCTCCCAGCTTGAAATCGGCGATACGACGGAACGGTTTGCCCGCCTCGGCTTCATGGAACAGCGACAACCGGTCGAGCAGGATGGGTTCCTCCAGCACCGGGCCGAACCAGGTGGCGGCGGCGGTCGCGATGTCGTGCGCATCACCGTCCTCCAGCCGGTCGGTCAATGTCATGTGGAAACGGAATTCCTCGAACACATAGGGATAGCCATAGGCGTCGAGCAGCTCGATCTGCCGCTCGCTGAGCCCCTTGCCGGCCCGCGCCGCGCGATCCTTGACGCTCATCGGCGCTCGCAGGGGGTCGAAATCTTCCACCACATGGGCGGCAAAATCCTGCAATGCCTCGTTCTCGCCATCGACCATCAGTGCCAGAAAACCCTGCAATGAGGCGAGCTTGAGCCGGCCGAGATCGATGGGGCGGTGGCGGGGCGCGAATTCGGCGAGGGCGGCGCGAAGGTCGGCTTCGCTGGCATCCTCGACCAGCGCCATTGGCGCCTTGATGGTGGCGTGAAAGCCGTAGCGGTTGGCCGACTGGGTGAGATTGAGCAGGCGATCGCGGTCTATGCCGGCGACGGGGCCATTGAAGAGATCGCCGTCAGCAGCATCGCGCCCGAGCCAAGTGGCGGCCCGCTCCCACAGATTGCTGGTGGCAGCAGGGGCAAAATAGATCGCGAATCGTTCTGTCATCGGAACTCCTTGACCAGCCCGCTATTCGGACTCTGTGTCGCCTGTTTGACAACTGTCCACGCAACCCATTGCTGGCTACCCTTGCCCGCACCGAATCGCAAGCCGAGAGAGACGATGGACCGCGCCCTGCTCGAACAGATGTTCCGCCAAGCCGTGGCGCAGGCACAGCCGGCTTTGGCCGTGCGCCGGCACCTGCCGGACAAACCCGTTGGCCGCACCGTGGTCATCGGCGCCGGCAAGGCTTCGGCCCAGATGGCCCGTGCATTCGAAACAGCGTGGGACGGCCCGCTGACCGGGCTCGTGGTGACGCGCTATGGCTATGCCGAGGCCTGCGAGCGGATCGAAATCGTCGAGGCGGCCCATCCGGTGCCCGACGAGGCCGGGTTCCTCTCGGCGCGACGCATGCTCGAAACCGTGTCCGGGCTGGGGCCGGACGATCTGGTGGTGGCGCTGATTTCGGGCGGCGGTTCGGCTCTGCTGCCGGCGCCCGCGCCGGGGCTGACCTTCGACGACGAACAGGCCATCAACCGGACGCTGCTGGCTTCGGGCGCGCCCATTTCGGTGATGAACCTCATCCGCAACCAGTTTTCCATTATCAAGGGCGGGCGGCTGGCGGTGCATTGCGCTCCGGCGCGCGTGGCGACCCTGGTCGTATCCGACGTGCCGGGGGACGATCCGGCTCTGGTGGCCTCGGGGCCGACCATTCCGCTATCGGGTTCGCGCGAACTGGCGCGCCAATATGCCGAACTCTATCGGTTGGACCTGCCGCCCCACGCCCAGGCGCTGCTGGCGGGTGACGACAATCCAGCGCCGAAGCCCGATGATGCGGTTTTTACCCGCAACAGCGTCAGCACCATCGCTTCGGCCGCTTTGTCGCTAGACGCGGCGGCGGAACTGGCGCGGGCGCAAGGGATCGAGGCGGCCATTCTCTCCGATTCCATCGAGGGGGAATCGCGCGACGTGGCGCAGGTGCATGCCGCCATGGCGCGTGAAATCGCCCAGCGCAACCGTCCGTTCAGCAAGCCCGTGGTGCTGCTGTCGGGCGGGGAAACCACCGTGACCCTGCGCGGCAAGGGCGGAAGGGGCGGGCGCAATGCCGAATTCCTGCTGGCGCTGGCCATCGCCATCGATGGCGTCGACGGCATTTCGGCGCTGGCTGCCGATACCGACGGCATCGATGGCTCGGAGGACAATGCCGGAGCCTTCGCCGATGGCAGCACGGCGACGCGGTTGCGCCGGGCCGGCATTGATCCGCTGGCGGCTTTGGCCGGCAACGACGCCTGGGGCGCGTTCAACGCCATCGGCGACCTGCTGGTGACCGGGCCGACCGGCACCAATGTCAACGACTTCCGGGCGATCCTCATCCGATAGGAGATTGGACAATGGCGAAAGTACTGGGCATTGGCGGCATCTTCTTCCGCTCCCGTGACACCAAGGCCCTGGCCGCCTGGTATGAGCTGCATCTGGGCGTCACCGAACTCTGGGAGCAGGAGAAGGGGCTCACGGTTTTTGCGCCGTTCAGCCAGACGACGGAATATTTCCCGGCCGACAAGCAATGGATGATCAATTTCCGCGTCGATGACCTTGACGGCATGATGGCTCAACTCAATGCGGCCGGCATCGCTACCGAAACCCGGCCGGATGAGTGGGACACGCCGGAAACCGGACGGTTCTGTCGCCTCCACGACCCGGAGGGCAACCAGGTCGAGCTCTGGCAGCCGGCAAAATAATCATACAATTGCCCCTTGGCAGGGAGGGGGTGGCTCTGTTCTATACGCCCGACTTTCGGGAAGGAGCCATTTCATGGCCAAACGCAGGATCGCCGTCATCGGCGTGGGCAAGATCGCGCAGGACCAGCACCTGCCGGTGATCGACGCATCCGATGATTTCGAACTGGCGGCGACTGTGTCGACGCGCGGGCTTGGCCATAACGGATTGCCGGTATTCAGGACGCCGGCCGAGCTTTATGCCGCCATGCCGGAACTGGCTTTGGTCTCGATCTGCACCCCGCCCGGCATTCGCCACCAATATGTCCGCGAGGCGCTCGACGCCGGCAAGGACGTGATGATGGAAAAGCCGCCCACCACGACGATATCGGAACTGGATGACCTGATCGCCCATGCGCGGCGGCTCGACCGGGTGCTGTACCAGACTTGGCACAGCCAGTGGAACCCGGCGGTGGATCGCACCAAGGCCATCCTGGCCCAGGATGGCGTACGCTCGGTGCGCATCGACTGGCGCGAAAGCGTGCGCAAGTGGCATCCGGGGCAGGACTGGGTGTGGGAGCCGGGCGGCTTCGGCGTCTGCGATCCGGGGATCAATGCGCTCTCCATCTTCACCAAGATCATGCCCTTTCCGGTTTTCGTCGAGCGCTCCACGCTGACCTTCCCGGCCAACCGGCAGACCCCTGTCGATGTCGAGATCGCCTTCAAGTCGGGGCAATTGCACCGGCCCCAGCTGTCGGCCGGCTTCAACTGGCTCGAGGAGAGCGGCGAGATCTGGACCATCCGGGTCGAAACCGGCACCGGCGACATCATCAAGCTCGAAGGCGGCGGACGTTCGCTGACCATCAACGATAAACCGGTGTTGCAGCATGGCGACGGGGAGTATGCGGCCATGTATGACCATTTCGCGGGGCTGCTGGAGCGGCACGAAAGCGACGTCGACGCCGCGCCGCTGCGGCTGATGAGCGATGTGTTTCTGATGGGCGCGCGGGTGAACGGACCGGACTTCGCGTGGTAGGCCGAGAGGCGTCCGAACCTGCGGCGACTCCTGACGGGGGAGGCTAGGATTGGGTGTTGGGAGCCACGATGTCGGGGCTAAACATCCCTACCTTGGTTCCTCCCGCAGCAGGGCTATCGCATATGAAAACGGGCAGGCCGCAATGTTTCAGTCGTACTGCCCTGCGGCCGGGCGGGCGGCGGGCTGTCGAACGCCGGCGTCCGCGGCGCGCAGAAGGCGAGAGCGGCGTTGATGGCATAGAGCGAGCCATCGAGCGGGATATGGTTGGCCGGCAAGTCCGAGCCGTCCTCGGGCGCCAGATAGGCGACGGCGCCATTGGCAAGATTGTCGAGGACCCAGGAAAAATCCCCGATCAGCCTGGCGCCGTAGGGCCCGGCCGCCTCCGCGTCGAAGGCGCGGGTTTCCTTGTCGATGGTGATGGCCCAGCGTCCCGCATCGCCGCTGGCCCGGCTGGTATGAATGTGGACACCGGTAGTGAAGTCGTCCTCGCAGCGCACCGCGATGCAGGCATAGGCTTCGGGTGTCGAGCCGAGCGCGCAGCCCAGCGTGGCTCGGTCACCCTCGCCCGGCAGCGGCGAATAATGCCAGCCGGTCTCCTGCGCAGCGACGGGTGTGCACAGGACCAGCACGAGACCTAGCGCTTGGGCTGGATGAGATCCCATTTGTTTCCATAAAGATCGGCGAACACGGCAACCGAACCATAGGCTTCGTGGCGCGGTTCTTCGAGGAAGGTGACGCCGCGTTCGAGCATGGCGGCGTGGTCCTTGGCGAAATTATTGGTCTCAAGGAAGAACATCACCCGCCCGCCGCCCTGGTTGCCGATGGCGGCGCGCTGGCTTTCGCCATCGGCCCGCGCCAGCAGCAGCTGGGCGCCGGTGCGGCCCGGCGGGGCAACCACCACCCAGCGCTTGCCGCCGCCCAGCTCGTTGTCGGCCACCAGGTCGAAGCCCAGCGTATCGCAATAGAATGTGATGGCCTCGTCATAATCGGCGACGAGCAGGGAGACGGTGGCGATGGATTGGCTCATGGGAGCCTATGGATCACCAGCGGCATGGGCGGGTCAAGCTGCGAACCGCCCGCCGAACGGTTCATTCCAAAACCGTCCAATCCTGTGGAAGGACGTTCTGGCTGTCATCAGATTGACCAAATGGTCAAACTGCCGGCTTGCGCTCCCCTGGATTCTAGGCTTTGTTGACGCCCAAGCCCCGGTCGGCAAGCCGGTGCGCATAATAGTTTCGGGAGACAACAATCATGAAATTGATGAAAACGCTGCTGGCAGCGACCGCCATCCTGGCGCTCGCCGCCGGTGCGGCCCAGGCCAAGCAGTTGATCTATTGCTCGGAAGCCTCGCCCGCCCACTTCGATCCCGGTCCGCTGACCGGCGGTAACGACTTCGACGCATCGTCGCACACCATCTACAACCGCCTCGTCGAATTCGCTCCCGGCGCCACCGAGGTCATCCCGGCCCTGGCCGAGAGCTGGGAAGTGTCCGCGGACGGCAAGGAATACACCTTCCACCTGCGCCCCGGCGTCAAGTTCCACACCCAGCCCTATTTCACGCCCACGCGTGACCTGACCGCCGACGACGTGATCTTCACGTTCGAGCGCCAGTGGAAGGAAGACAACAAGTGGCATGCCTATCTCGAAGGCATGACCTGGGACTACTTCCAGGGCATGGATATGCCGAAATACCTCTCGTCCATCGAGAAGGTCGATGACCTGACGGTCAAGTTCGTGCTGACCGAACCCAATGCCCCGATGCTGGCGAACCTGGCGATGGACTTCGCCTCGATCGTTTCCAAGGAATATGCCGACCAGCTCGAAGCCTCGGGCGACCTGGCAGCCTTCTCGACCCAGCCGGTCGGCACTGGCCCGTTCCAGTTCGTCGACTACCAGCTCGACACCGTCATCCGCTATGCCGCTTTCCCCGACTATTGGGAAGGCAAGCAGCCGATCGACGACCTGGTCTTCGCCATCACCACCGACGCTTCGGTGCGCGCCCAGCGCCTGATCGCCGGTGAATGCGATATCATGCCCTATCCGGCTCCGGCCGACATCGATATCCTCAAGGCCGATGAAAACCTGACGGTGATGGAGCAGGAAGGCCTGAATATCGGCTATATCTCCTACAACACCACCGAGCCCCCGTTCGACAATCCGGACGTGCGCAAGGCCCTGACCATGGCCATCGACAAGTCGGCCATCATCGAGGCGGTCTACCAGGGTGCCGGCCAGGACGCCAAGAACCTGATCCCGCCCACCATGTGGTCCTATGACGATGCGACCGCCGCCGACGTCTACGATCCGGAAGCCGCCAAGGCCGCTCTCGAAGCTGCCGGCGTCACCGATCTCACCACCGACCTCTGGGCCATCCCGGTGTCGCGTCCGTACAATCCGAACGGTCAGCGCGTCGCCGAACTGATCCAGGCCGACTGGGCCAAGGTCGGCGTCACCGCCAATATCGTGACCTATGAATGGACCGAATATCGCGAGCGCGGCAAGCAGCCCGACCGCAAGGGGCCGTTCATGATCGGCTGGACCGGCGACAATGGTGATCCGGACAACTTCTTCGCCACCCTGTTCTCGTGCTCGGCCATCGGCGTGAGCAACTATTCGAGCTGGTGCAACGAAGACTTCGAGGCAGCCATCCAGGCCGCCAAGACAACCTCCGACCCGGCCGAGCGCACCGCGCTCTACACGACGGCCCAGGAAATCTTCAAGGCCGAAGAGCCCGCGATCACCCTGGCCCATAGCCGCGTGTTCATGCCGATGAAGAAGACCGTGCTCAACTACCACATGAGCCCGCTCGGCAACCACAGCTTCAAGGGCGTGGACATCGAGGAGTAAGGCTCGGCCTTACCGCAAACAGGAGCCTCGATCCGGCCAGACCGGAACGGGGCTCCCCGCATTAACGGTGCCGCGTCAGGCGCCCATTCGAGAGCAGGATCACGAGGCGCCGGTCAGCGGCGTCCGGCAAAAGTCCCGCCATCACAGGAAACGTCGCGATCCGGCCCGCATGGCAGTCCGGGTGGCCAAGGGTAAAGACCCGCACATGCTCAACTACCTGCTGCGCCGGCTGGCGCTGATCGTGCCGACCATCATCGGCATTTCCATCTGCGCCTTCGCCTTCGTACGCGTCCTGCCGGGCGACCCCATTCTCGCCATGGCCGGCCAGCACGGCGTGACGCCGGAGCGCTACGAAATCCTCAAGGAGCAGTTCGGCTACAACCTGCCCATCTGGCAGCAGTATTTCGACTATCTGGGCAGCGTGCTGCAGGGCGATTTCGGCATTTCGCTCGCCACCAAGCGCCCGGTCATCAACGAATTCCTGGCCTTGTTCCCGGCCACGATCGAACTGGCCCTTACCGCCATGTTCCTGGCCGTGCTCATCGGCATTCCCGCCGGCATCTTTGCCGCGGTCAAGCGCGGCTCCTGGTTCGACCAGGCCACGATGGGCGTAGCCCTGACCGGCTATTCCATGCCCATCTTCTGGTGGGGCCTGCTGCTCATCATCTTCTTTTCCGGCTATCTCGGCTGGACACCGGTTTCGGGTCGCATCGCGCTGAGCTTCTTCCTGAGGCCGATTACCGGCTTCATGCTGATCGACACGCTGCTCTATGGCAACTGGCCTGCCTTCGTCTCGGCCCTGCGCCACCTCATCCTCCCCGCCGTCGTGCTCGGCACCATCCCCCTGGCCGTGATCGCCCGCCAGACCCGCTCGGCCATGCTCGAAGTGCTGGGCGAGGACTATGTCCGCACGGCGCGCGCCAAGGGCCTGTCGCCACGCCGCGTGGTCAACATCCACGCCCTGCGCAACGCGCTGATCCCGGTCATCACCACCATCGGCCTGCAGGTGGGGCTGCTGATGGGTGGCGCCATCCTCACCGAGACCATCTTCACCTGGCCCGGTATCGGCAAATGGATGATCGATTCCATCTTCAAGCGCGACTATGTGGTGGTGCAGTCGGGGCTGCTGATCATCGCGCTCATCGTCATGGCGGTGAATCTGCTGGTCGACCTGCTCTATGCCTTCATCAATCCACGTATCCGGGTACAGTAGCATGGCTCCCAGCACCGAACCCGTCGCCACCACCAGCAAGCCGGCCTCGGGCCTGCGCGAATTCTGGTACTATTTCTCGGTCAATCGCGGTGCCGTCATCGGCCTGACCGTTTTCACGCTGCTCGTGCTGATGGCGATCTTCGCGCCCTGGGTCGCGCCCTATTCGCCCGATATCCAGTATCGCGACGCCCTGCTCAAGCCGCCGATATGGGAGGCTGGCAGCGATCCCCGCTTCATCCTCGGGACCGATCCGGTCGGTCGCGACATGCTCAGCCGCCTCATCCATGGCGCGCGCTATTCGCTGTTCATCGGCTTCTTCGTGGTGATCGGCGCCCTATTCGTCGGCGTCATCCTGGGCGTGCTGGCGGGCTACTTCCGCGGCTGGGTCGATGTGGCCATCATGCGTGTCATGGACATCATCCTGGCCTTCCCGTCGCTGCTGCTCGCGCTGGTGCTGGTGGCCATTCTCGGGCCCGGCCTGTTCAATGCCATGATTGCCATCGCCATCGTGCTGCAGCCGCACTTTGCGCGATTGGTGCGCGCGGCGGTGATGGCCGAGAAGAACCGCGAATATGTGACGGCGGCCAAGCTCTCCGGCGCCAGCCACTTCCGGCTCATGCTCATCACCATCCTGCCCAATTGCCTGGGCCCCATCATCGTCCAGGCGACACTGAGCTTTTCCAACGCCATCCTCGATGCGGCGGCGCTCGGGTTCCTGGGCATGGGTGCGCAGCCGCCAACGCCCGAATGGGGCACCATGCTGGCCACGGCGCGCGAATTCATCCTCAAGGCACCCTGGGTCGTGACCTTCCCGGGCCTCGCCATTCTCATCACCGTGCTGGCCATCAATCTCATCGGCGACGGGTTGCGCGACGCCCTCGATCCCAAGCTCAAGAGGAGCTGATCCATGCCCCTGCTTGATATCAAGAACCTCACCGTTTCGTTCGATACTTCCGTTGGCCTGTTCAAGGCCGTCGATGGCATCGACGTGGCGGTCGACAACAGCGAAGTGCTGGCCATTGTCGGCGAATCCGGTTCCGGCAAGTCCGTTGCCATGCTGGCGGTGATGGGCCTGCTGCCCGCGACCGCCACCGTGACCGCCGACAAGATGGAATTCGAAGGCATTGACCTGCTCAAGATGAGCCCGCACGACAAGCGTCAGATCATCGGCAAGGACATTGCCATGATCTTCCAGGAGCCGGTGGCGAGCCTCAATCCGTGCTTCACCGTGGGCTTCCAGCTCGAGGAAGTGCTGGGCAAGCATCTGGGACTGCATGGCCGCGCGGCGCGCGAGCGGGCGGTTGAACTGCTCCACCTGGTGGGCATCACCGACGGGGCCGAGCGGCTTGGCGCCTATCCGCACCAGATGAGTGGCGGCCAGTGCCAGCGGGTGATGATCGCCATGGCCATTTCATGCAATCCCAAGCTGCTGATTGCCGACGAGCCGACCACGGCGCTCGACGTGACCATCCAGAAGCAGATCCTCGACCTGCTGGTGCAGCTCCAGCTCGATACCGGCATGGGGCTGATCATGATTACCCATGACATGGGCGTGGTGGCCGAGACCGCCGATCGGGTGATCGTGCAGTATAAGGGGCACAAGATGGAGGAAGCCGACGTGCTCTCCCTGTTCGAAAACCCCAAATCCAATTACACGCGCGCGCTGCTCTCAGCGCTGCCGGAAAACGCGGTGGGCGATCGCCTGCCCACGGTCTCCGACTTCGTGTTCGAACCGGCGCCGGGGGCCCGAGCATGACGACACCCGTTCTCGAAGTCCGCAAGCTGACGCGCGACTATGTTACCTCCGGCGGCTTCCTGCGCCCCGCCAAGGTGGTTCACGCCGTCAAGGGGGTGAACTTCACCCTGCAAAAGGGCAAGACCCTGGCCGTGGTCGGCGAAAGCGGCTGCGGCAAGTCGACCCTCGCCCGCATGATCACGCTGATCGATCCGCAGACCTCGGGCGAAATCCTGATCGACGGCATTTCGGCCAACGCCGCGCATGTGACGCGCGAACTGCGCCAGAAGGTGCAGATCGTCTTCCAGAACCCCTATGGCTCGCTCAATCCGCGCCAGAAGATCGGCGATGTGCTGGCCGAGCCCCTGCTGCTCAACACATCGATGTCGGCGGCCGAGCGGCGCGACAAGGCCATGGCCATGCTGCTCAAGGTCGGCCTCGGCCCCGAGCATTTCAACCGCTACCCGCACATGTTCTCGGGCGGACAGCGCCAGCGCATCGCCATTGCGCGGGCGCTGATGCTCAATCCGAGCTTCCTCGTGCTGGACGAGCCGGTCTCGGCGCTGGACCTCAGCGTGCAGGCGCAAATCCTCAACCTGCTCAAGGATCTGCAGGATGAGTTCGGGCTGACCTATGTGTTTATCAGCCACGACCTCAGCGTCGTGCGCTACATTGCCGACGAGGTGATGGTGATGTATTTCGGCGATGTCGTCGAACACGGCACGCGCGACGAAGTGTTCAGCAACCCGCAGCATGAATACACCCGCACGCTGTTCGCGGCGACGCCCAATTCGAGCGTCGAGAGCATCAAGGCGCGGCTGGCGAAAAAGGCGGCGCTGGCGGGGTAGGCGAGCGCCTGCGGCGGTGTCCCTTCAGGAAAGTTCCACCCGCCGCCCCTCTTCCGCTGAAACCATCATCGCGTCGATCAGCCGATGCACCTGCAATGCAGTGTGCCCATTGCTGAGCGGTTGACGATCATGGCGCACCGCGTCGGCGAAGTCGGCGATCTGGGCGGCGTGCCAGTCGAAGGGGAAGGCCATCGGGTCGGCGCCGCCGCCGCCCTGGCTGGCTTCGCCTTCGGTAATGGTTTCGCCGGCCATGGTGCGGACAGTGAGATTGCCGGCGGTGAGCGTGGCCGTGGCCTGGGCGAAGTTGAGCGTCAGGCTTTCCGGCCCGCCGGGAAAGCTGGCCGTGGTGGCCATGACGGCGCCGACCGCGCCATTGGCAAATTCGAGCCCGGCCGAGACGAAGTCCTCGGTTTCCATTTGGTGCAGGCGTGTCGTCCTGGCCATGGCGGTGACGGCGCTGACCTCGCCGCACAGACTGAGCATCAGGTCGAGCGAGTGGATGGCCTGGGTGATGAGCACGCCGCCGCCGTCCTGGGCGACCGTGCCGCGTCCGGGCTGATCGTAATAGCCCGCCTGCGGCCGCCACCACGGCACCACCAGATGCACGGCTTCGAGCCGGCCATATCGACCCTCGGCAACCGCTTCAGCCAGATAGCGCGAAGCGCGGCGGAAGCGGTGCTGGAAGACCACGCCCAGCTTGATGCCGGCCTCATCGGCGAGACTGACAATCCGTTCGGCGGCGGCGAGCGTCCGCTCCACCGGCTTTTCCAGCAGCACATGCTTGCCCGCCCTGGCGGCGGCGGCGACGATGGTCTCGCGCGCATTGGGCGGGGTAACCACCAGCACCGCGTCGAGCCGCGGATCGGCCAGCAGCGCCGCGTAGCTTTCGGCCTCGGGGAACCCATAGGTCTGGCAAAACTGGGCGCGCAGCGCCGCGTCGCGACGATAGACGCCGAGCACGGCAATGTCCTTGTTCAACGACTGCAGTGCCAGCGCATGCGGCTTGGCCCCCATGCCGGCCCCGACCACGCCAATGCCGAAGCGTCCCTGTTCATCGCTCATTGCCATTCTCCGTTCCATACAAGATGGCCTTGTACCCACCGGGCCGCCGCCGCGAAAGCGGAAAGATGGGGTGGAATGCTACGAGGCCTGGCGCCAGGCGTTGGACTTGAGGAAGGTTTCGAGATCGGCGGCGCTCAATGGCCGGGAGAAGGCATAACCCTGCAGAATATCGCAGCCCAGGTCGCGCAGGATGGCGGCATGCGCCATGCTCTCGACGCCCTCGGCAACCACTTCGATGCCCATCGACTTGCCGATATCGACGATGGAGGCAAGCAACTGGCGCTGGCCCGGATCGACCAGGATCGGATTGACCAGTTGCCGGTCGATCTTGAGGCGCCTGGGACGCAGTTTCTGCAGCGACACGATCGAGGCATAGCCGGTGCCGAAATCGTCGATCTCGACATCGATGCCCAGGTCCTTGATCTGGTCGATATTCCAGCCGACGACGGCGTCGCCCTCGTCGAGATAGATCGATTCCACCAGCTCGAACGATAGCCGTCCCGGCTCGATATTGAGCCGGCGCAGCCCGTTGATGAGATCTTCGTCATTGAGCCGGCGCAGCGACACATTGACCGAGGCGCGCGGCACGCCCAGCCCCATTTCGTCCCAGCGGGCGAGGGCGGCGAGTGACTGTTCGAGGATCAGCCGGTCGACCGTGGCGACCACGTTCAGCTCTTCGGCGATGGGCATGAAGGCATCGGGCGCCTTGATGCCCTCGCTCGGATGCTGCCAGCGCGCCAGCGCCTCGACGCCCACCAGATCGAGCGTGTGGGCGTCGAACTGCGGCTGGAACCAGGCGACGAATTCATTGCGTTCCAGCCCGCTGAGGATTTCGTCGGCGACCCGCTTGGTCTTGACCACTTCGGCCTGCAACGCCTCCGAGAAGAACTCGAAACGGTTGCGGCCGCGGGCCTTGGCCCGGTATAGCGCGATATCGGCATTGATCAGCAGGCGTTTGACATCGACCGGCGCCCCACGATCGGCGGCGATGCCGATACTGACGCCAAAGCGGCATTCATGCCCCTCATAGGTCACCGGCTGGCGCATCTGCAGCACGATGCGCTCGGCCAGGCTCGCCAGGTAGATATCGCCCTGGCTGGCGGTGGTGAGCACTACGAATTCGTCGCCGCCGATACGGGCAACGAAATCGGCAGCGCTGCAATTGTCGCGCAACACGGCGCTGGCATGGACCAGCATGGCATCGCCCGCCGCATGGCCGAGCGTGTCGTTGATCTGCTTGAAGCGGTCGAGATCGATATGCAGCAGCGCCATGCTGCGGCTTTCCTGGTAACCCGTAGCGGCATGGCGCTTGAGCATTTCGTCGAGATAGCGCCGGTTGGGCAGGCCGGTCAGGCTGTCATGCAGCGCATTATGCTCGATGCGGACGCGGGCCAGCTCGAGTTCGTGGTTACGCGCTTCGGTCAGTTGCGTGGCGCGGCGCAATTCCTCGTTGAGCGTTACATCGGCTGTCATGTCCCAGTTGACGCCGACCATCCTGTCAGGTGCGCCGGGCTCGCGATAAAGCGCGCCGATGGACCGCACATGGCGCAGCGTGCCATCGGCCAGCAGCACACGATAATCCGCCTCAAATCCGCCCGTTGCCTGGCTCATGCGGCGGAATTCGCGCTCGACGCGCTCGCGATCATCGGGATGCACGGCGGCGGACCAATCGTCGTGGTTGCGTGGGCCGTCATCGGCCGGCCAGCCGAAAAGCTCGTTGGTGTGGTCGTCCCAGGTTTCCCGGCCGCTGGCCAGATCAAGCTCCCAGACACCGACCTTGGACACATCCAGCGCCAGCCCGAGCCGGCGCGACAGGCGCACCAGCTCGCTTTCGCGCGCCTTGAGCTCGCGGAAATGCTGTTGCCGTTCGCCAACCAGCCGCCCGGTAATGCCAATGGGCAGCAGGATCAGCGTGCCGGCTATGACCATCAGCGCCCGCATCAGCCCGCTATTGCCCTGCGCCACCGACCAGCCGCCGCGCGGCACGGCGGAGATTTCCCATGAGCCGGATGGCAGGATCACCTCGGCCGTTACCGGATTGAGCGCGCTGATGTCCTCGCCGAAGAAGCGCGTGCCATGGGCGCCGGTCGCGTCCTTGCCGGTGATCGAGATATTGAGGTCGTGCGAATGATCGATCAGCCCGCTATCGGCATAAAGCTGGTCGACATCGACCACGGCCGAGACCAGCCCCCAGAATTCGCGGCCGAGCGGGGTATCGACATAGACCGGAAAACGGCCGACGAAGCCGCGGCCGCCCTGCACCAGCTCGACCGGCCCCGCCAGCACCAGCCGGCCAGAATCGCGGACCCGCAAGGCCGCTTCGCTCTGGGCCGCGTTGGTGCGGTAATCCAGCCCGATGGCGGCCTCGTTGCCGACGAGCGGATAGGTCATGGCAATGACGAGGTTCGGCGCGGCGGCGATCGAGCGCAACTGGCTCTGTTCTTCGAAGAGGTTAGCGACCAGCGCCGAGAACCGCGTCTGGTCCATTTCCGGTTCGGTGGAAATAGTGGAGACCAGGCCACGCACCAACTGGATATTGCCGTTGATATTACCTTCGAGCTTGGCGCGGATCAGTGAGACTTCGGCAAGGACGGCCGTGCGCAAGCGCTCTTCGTTGAGCACGCTGCTCTGCCGGTCGAGGAAGACCCCGCCCGCGATCAGCACGGCAAGCGCCACCAGCGCCGGCAGCAGGATGGGCTTCATCCAGCTCAGACTATGTTCCGCTTTATGTGCCGCGTTTGAACTCAAGGCCCGCCATCCACTTGCCGGCCTTCTGGCCAGCGAGCAATTACCCTGGACCCCGCAGAGTTTATGTTTGGCTTATCCGTCCGGCGAACTGATCGCGTGGTTAGCGCCGGGCTAACGCTGCCGGGTTCACCGCGCTTCGACGAGCGCAACACCCGCCGCTTCGCACTGCGCCCGGAAGCGCTCCGAGGTGCAATGGTCGGTGACGAAGGTGTCGATCTGGTCGATGCGGGCAATGCGCACCGGGGCCGAGCGGGCGAACTTGCCCTGGTCGGCCACCAGGATCACATGGCGGGCATTGGCGATGATGGCCTGCGCCACCTTGACCTCGCGATAGTCATAGTCGAGCAGCGCGCCTTCCTCGTCCAGCGCCGAGGCGCCGACAATGGCATAGTCGACCTTGAACTGGCTGAAGAACCCAGCAGCCGCCTCGCCGACAATGCCGCCATCGGAGGGGCGCACCACGCCGCCGGCAATCACCACCTCGAAACGCGGATAGACCCGCATGCGGTTGGCGACGTTGATATTGTTGGTGACGACCAAAAGGCCGGCATGATCGAGCAGCGCCTGGCTGACCGCTTCGGTCGTGGTGCCGATATTGATGGAGAGCGAGGCATCGTTGGGAATGAGCGCCGCGGCGGCCCGCCCGATGGCGTCCTTGGCCTCGGCGGCGATGCGGCGGCGCGCTTCGTATTCGAGGTTTTCCACGCCCGACGGCATGGTGGCGCCGCCATGCACGCGGCTCAGCAGCCGCTGGTCGCAGAGCTGGTTGAGATCCTTGCGGATGGTCTGCACCGAAACGCCGAAATGGCTGGCCAGCGCCTCGACGGTAACGCGATTTTCGACGCGAGCCAGTTCGAGAATGGCCTGGTGCCGTTCGGTAGTGTCGCTCATGGGCAGATCAAACCTCTTCGAGTTCGATCAGCGTGCCATCGAAATCTTTCGGATGCAAAAACAGCACCAGCCGGCCATGGGCACCCGTGCTGGGGGTACCGTCCCCCAGCACACGGGCGCCGCCGGACTTGAGACTGGCGGCAGCCGCCAGGATATCGGGCACCTCGAAGCAGACATGGTGCATGCCGCCGGAGGGGTTCTTGTCGAGGAAGGCGGCGATGGGAGAGCGCTCGCCCAGCGGCTCGAGCAGTTCCACCTTGGTATTGCCGGTGTCGATGAAGACCACGGTGACGCCGTGTTCGGGCAGAGCCTGGGGCTGGCCGACATGGGCGCCGAGCAGATCGCGGTATTTCGCCGATGCCGCGGCGAGGTCGGGGACGGCGATGGCGATGTGGTTGAGGCGGCCGATCATGAGGGGGCTCTTTGCTTCGTCATCGATTGCTCAGCCTTCCCTCGATCTCATTCAGCACTGAAAACGCCGCGCTCAGCACATTGGTCCCCGGGCCGAAAATGCCGGCCACGCCGCAATCGAACAGGAAGTCGTAATCCTGCTCGGGAATGACGCCGCCGACGATAACGGTGACCTCGCCCAGTTCCCGATCCTTCAGCGCCGCGATCAGCTCGGGCACCAGCGTCTTGTGCCCTGCGGCCAGCGAGGAGACGCCGACGGCATCGACCCTGAGCTCGTCAACATGGGCGGCGACTTCAGGCGCGGTTTCGAACAGGTCGCCCATATGCACGGCAAAGCCGAGATCGGCAAAGGCCGAGGCGATGACCTTGGCGCCGCGATCATGCCCATCCTGCCCCATCTTGGCGATGAAGATGGAGGGTGCGCGGCCGCGCGCCGCCTTGAAGCTGTCGATGCGGGCGGAAATGGCGGCGAGTTCGGGATCGTCGCCATAGCCGCCGGCATAGACGCCTGAAATGACGCGGGTCACGGCCGAGTGGCGGCCGAACACGTCTTCCATGGCGGCGGAAATTTCGCCCAGAGTGGCGCGGGCGCGGGCCGCTTCGATGGCTGCTTCGAGGAGGTTCCCCTCGTCCTTGGCCGCATATTCGCGCAAGGCCGCCAGCATCGACTGGCACTTGCTTTCGTCGCGACTGGCGCGGACTTTGCCCAGCAGCGCCACCTGTTCGGCGCGCACCTTGGCATTGTCGATCTCGCGCACGTCGATGGCATCTTCCACGTCGAGCCGGTAGCGATTGACGCCGACAATGACATCCTCGCCGCGGTCGACGCGGGCCTGGCGCAGGGCGGCGGCCTTTTCGATTTCGAGCTTGGGGCCGCCGGACTGCACTGCCTGGGTCATGCCGCCGGCCATTTCGGCCTCGCCGATCAGTCGTTTCGCCTCTGCGACCAGCTGGCTGGTCAAAGCCTCGACATAATAGGAGCCGCCCAGTGGATCGACGACGTCGGTGATGCGCGATTCATGCTGCAGGATAAGCTGGGTATTGCGGGCGATGCGGCTGGAAAACTCGGTGGGCAGGGCGATGGCTTCGTCGAAGCTGTTGGTATGCAGCGACTGCGTGCCGCCCAATGTCGCGGCCAGCGCCTCGATCGTGGTGCGCACGATATTGTTGTGCGGGTCCTGCTCGGTGAGGGACACGCCCGAAGTCTGGCAATGGGTGCGCAGCATCTTGGAGCGGGCATCCTTGGCGCCCAGCCCGGTCATGATCTCGCTCCAAAGCTGGCGCGCGGCGCGCAGCTTGGCGACTTCGAGGAAGAAGTTCATGCCGATGCCGAAAAAGAAGCTCAGCCGCCCGGCAAAGGCGTCAATATCGAGTCCGCGCGCCTGGGCGGCGCGGACATATTCCATGCCGTCGGCCAGCGTATAGGCCAGCTCCTGCACCGCCGTCGCCCCGGCTTCGTGCATATGATAGCCGGAAATCGAGATCGAGTTGAATTTGGGCATGTGCCGCGCCGTATGGGCGATGATATCGCCGACGATGCGCATGCTGGGCTCGGGCGGATAGATATAGGTATTGCGGACCATGAACTCCTTGAGGATGTCGTTCTGGATGGTCCCGTCGAGCTGGGCCTGCTTCACGCCCTGCTCTTCGGCCGCAACGATGAACATGGCCAGCACCGGGATAACCGCGCCATTCATGGTCATGGAGACGCTCATCTGATCGAGCGGAATGCCGTCGAAGAGGATTTTCATGTCCTCGACACTGTCGATGGCAACGCCCGCCTTGCCGACATCGCCGACCACGCGCGGATGGTCGCTGTCATAGCCGCGATGGGTGGCCAGGTCGAAGGCGACCGAGAGCCCCTTCTGCCCCTTCTCCAGCGCTTGGCGGTAGAAGGCATTGGATTCGCGGGCGGTGGAGAAGCCGGCATATTGGCGGATGGTCCAGGGGCGGTTGGCATACATGGTGGCACGCACGCCACGGGTGAAGGGTTCGACGCCGGGAATTTCGGCATCGGGCCCGAGATAGACCGGCTTGACCGGAATGCCGCCATAGTCGCGGTCGAGGGACGCGAGCGGGGTGTCACGGAGTTCCTTCTGGGCCAGGGCGGCCCAGTGGGCGAAATTGGGCGTCTGGCTCATCACACCGCCTCGAATTCGATCATGACCTGGTCTACCGCCAGCACGGCGCCGGGCACGACATGGACCTTGCCGACCCGCGCCCGCTTTTCGGCCTTGAGCACGTTTTCCATCTTCATGGCCTCGACAATGGCCAGGGTCTGGCCGTCCTCGACGATATCGCCTTCGGCCACATCGACGCGCACGACCTGGCCCGGCATGGGGCAGAGCAGGAAGCGGCTCATGTCGGGCGGGACTTTCACCGGCATGTGATGCCAAAGATCGGCGATATGCCAAGGCAGAACCTTGGCGTCGATATCGACGCCGCCCAATTTGATGCGGCATCCCATCGTCGTTGGGTAGACCTTGAGCCGGTCCCGGCCATAACCCTTGATCTGCATCGACGCCACGGTGTCGCCGAACTGCCAATCGAAGTGCTCGACTTGGGGGCAATGATCGTTGCCGATGGCGAGTTCATAGCCTTCGCCATAAACTTCGATGGAAACTTTCTCCTGCTCGTCATTGAAGATGACGTCGTATTGGCCGTAATCCTCATCAAGGTAGGGAGCGCGGTCGAGGTTACCGTGCCGCATACCGGCCTTGAGTCGGATAATGGCTGCGGCAGCGATGATTTTCATACGCTGCGTTTCATCGGGAACAGGGTTGCGGAACCCGTCGGGAAATTCCTCGGCAATATAGCCCGTCGTAAGCCGCCCTGCGCGGAAGCGCTCCTGCCCCATCACCGTCGACAGGAACGGCAGGTTATTGCCCACGCCTTCCACCTCGAAACTGTCGAGCGCCGCCGCCATCGCGTCCACGGCCGCGATGCGAGTCGGCGCCCAGGTGCAGAGCTTGGCGATCATCGGGTCGTAGAAGGTGGAAATCTCGCCACCCTCGAACACGCCGGTATCGTTGCGCACGGTGTCGGTTTCCGCCGGTGGCCTGTAGCGGGTGAGCCTTCCGGTGGACGGCAGGAAATTGCGATAGGGGTCTTCGGCATAGAGCCGGCTTTCGATAGCCCAGCCATTGCGCTGCACCTGACCCTGAGTCAGCGGCAGCTTTTCGCCATTGGCGACGCGCAGCATCAGCTCCACCAGGTCGAGGCCGGTGATCAGTTCGGTCACCGGATGTTCGACTTGCAGCCGCGTATTCATTTCGAGGAAGTAGAAATTGCGATCCTTGTCGACGATGAATTCCACCGTGCCGGCGCTCTGATAGCCCACCGCCTTGGCCAAAGCGACGGACTGCTCGCCCATGGCCTGGCGCGTGGCGTCATCGAGGAAGGGCGAGGGCGCTTCCTCGATGACCTTCTGGTTGCGCCGCTGGATGGAGCATTCGCGCTCGTTGAGATAGAGCGCGTTGCCATGCGCGTCGGCGATGAGCTGGATTTCGATATGGCGCGGTTCGGTGACGAATTTCTCGATGAAGATGCGGTCGTCGCCAAACGATGATGCCGCCTCGGATTTGGAGCGCTCGAAGCCCTCGCGCGCCTCGGCATCACTATGGGCAATGCGCATGCCCTTGCCGCCGCCACCGGCCGAGGCCTTGATCATGACGGGATAGCCGATGGACCGCGCGATGGTGACGGCGTGCTCGGCGTCATCGATCAGCCCCATATGGCCGGGCACGGTGGAGACGCCGGCCTCGGCGGCGATCTTCTTGGAGGCGATCTTGTCGCCCATCGCCTCGATGGCTTTGACCGGCGGGCCGACGAAGATGATGCCGGCGGCGTCCAGCGCCTCGGCGAATTTCGGATTTTCCGACAGGAAGCCATAGCCGGGATGCACGGCCTGCGCGCCGGTCTGCTTGCAGGCGGCGATGATCTTGTCGATCTGGAGATAGCTGTCCTTGGCGGGCGACGGCCCGATATGCACGGCCTCGTCGGCCATGCGGACATGCAGGGCCTCCCGGTCGGCATCGGAATAGACCGCGACCGTGGCAATGCCCATCTTCTGCGCCGTCTTGATGACTCGGCAGGCGATTTCACCGCGATTGGCGATGAGGAGTTTGGTGATGGTCATTCGTGGTCCTCATCAGATTTCGAACGTGTGTCGCCCCCCACCCCAACCCTCCCCGCGAGGGGGAGGGAGTCCGCTCCGTGCATGTCCAACCTCACAGCGGAATATTGTCGTGCTTCTTCTTCGGCATGCTGTGCGTCTTGTGCCGCAATGTCGAAAAAGCCCGGATCACCCGCCTTCTCGTCCCATGCGGCATGATGACGTCGTCGATGAAGCCGCGCTCGGCGGCGACGAAGGGGTTGGCGAAGCGGGCTTCGTAATCGGCGGTGCGCTGGGCGATCTTGTCCTTGTCGCCCAGTTCGGACCGGTAGAGGATTTCGGTCGCGCCCTTGGCGCCCATGACGGCGATTTCGGCTGACGGCCAGGCGTAATTCACGTCGGCCTTGATGTGCTTGGAGGCCATCACGTCATAGGCGCCGCCATAGGCCTTGCGGGTGATGACGGTGACCAGTGGCACGGTGGCCTCGGCATAGGCGAAGAGCAGCTTGGCACCATGCTTGATGATGCCGCCATATTCCTGCGCGACGCCGGGCAGGAAGCCGGGCACGTCCACGAAGGTCAGGATGGGGATTTCAAAGCTGTCGCAGAAGCGGATGAAGCGGGCGGCTTTTTTGGAGGCGTTGATGTCGAGGCATCCGGCCAGCACCAAAGGCTGGTTGGCGACGATGCCGACCGTGTGGCCGTCGAGCCTGATGAAACCGCAGAGAATATTGCCGGCATGGTCCTGCTGGATTTGCAGGAATTCGCCCTCGTCGGCGACCTTTTCGATCACCTCGCGCATATCGTAGGGCTTGTTGGCGCTGTCGGGGATGATGGTGTCGAGGCTGTCGTCGCGCCGGTCCACCGGGTCATGGGTGGTGAGACGCGGGGGCTTCTGGCCGGCGGCGAGGGGCAGATAGGCGAACAGGCGGCGGACTTCGAGCAGGGTTTCGATGTCGTTGTCGAAGGCGGCGTCGGCCACCGAGGAAATTTTCGTATGGGTCGAGGCGCCGCCGAGTTCTTCCTGCGTCACCGTTTCGTTGGTGACGGTCTTCACCACGTCCGGGCCGGTGACGAACATGTAGCTCGTGTCCTTGACCATGTAGATGAAGTCGGTCATGGCGGGGGAATAAACCGCGCCGCCGGCACAGGGGCCCATGATGACCGAGATTTGTGGCACCGCGCCGGAGGCCTGCACGTTGCGCCAGAACACGTCGGCATAGCCGCCCAGTGACGCTACGCCCTCCTGGATGCGGGCGCCGCCGCTGTCATTGAGGCCAATGACCGGGGCGCCATTCTGTAGCGCCAAGTCCATGATCTTGCAGATTTTCTTGGCATGGGTTTCCGAGAGCGAGCCGCCGAAGACGGTGAAATCCTGGCTGAACACATAGACCATCCTTCCCTCGATCGTGCCCCAGCCGGTGACCACGCCATCACCGGGAATGATGGTATCGGCCATGTTGAAATCGGTCGCCCGATGGGTGACGAACATGTCGTATTCTTCGAATGAGCCGGGATCGAGCAGGACATCGAGCCGTTCGCGGGCGGTGAGCTTGCCCTTGCCATGCTGGGTATCGATGCGTCTTTGCCCGCCGCCGAGGCGAGCTTGCATGCGCTTTTCTTCCAGTTCGCCGATGATTTTCTGCATGCTCGCACCCTGTTATCAGGCAGCAGACTAGCGCTTTGCGCCATCTTGCCCAAGACGGGAAAGGGCAAGCGTGTTACAGTCACACAAGATTAGTTTTGTGATTTTGTGGATTTGTGAAGATGGCGGCACGCAAGGTCTTTGCCGGGGCGCGATTGCGGGCTTTGCGCAGCCAGCACAGGCTGACGCAGAGCGAGCTGGCAACGCGGCTCGATATTTCGGCCTCCTATGTCAACCAACTCGAATCCAACCAGCGGCCGCTGACCGCCTCGGTGATGCTGGCTTTGGCCGACGGGTTCAATCTCGATCTCAGCGAGCTGATGACCGACGCGTCCGACCGGCTGGTGGCCGATCTGCGCGAGGCGCTGGCCGATCCGGTCTTCGGCGAGGCGGTGCCGAACCTGCAGGAACTCAAGACCGTCGCCACCAATGCCCCTGATATGGCGCGGGCCATGCTGCAGCTCTACGAGAGCTATCGGAAAACCAATGAGCGGCTGGCCGGGGTGGATGCGGCGCTGACGCGCGATCCGCAATCGTCGATGCAGACGGCCTATGAGGAAGTGCGCGACTTTTTCCACTATGCCGACAACTATATCGACCCGCTCGACCGGGCGGCCGAGGCGCTGGCGACGGAACTGGGTGAATTCGGGCCGGATCGGCTGCGGCGGCTCATCACCTATTGCGCCGAGATGCACAATATCAAGGTGACGCTGACTCAACCGCTGGCCGGCGATACCATCACCCAGTTCGACCGCGCCAACAGGGACCTGCTGGTCAACAGCCGGCTCGATCCGTCGACGCAGTTCTTCCAGATCGCGGTGACCCTGGCCGGGCTGGAGCAGGCGACCTTGCTGGGGCAGTTGCTCGACGGCGCCAGCTTCAAGACAGTGGAGGCGTGCGACATTGCCCGCATGGGGCTGGCCAACTATTTCGCCGGCGCCCTGCAGATGCCCTATGGCGCTTTCCTGGGGGCGGCCGAGGCGCATCGCTATGATATCGAGGAATTGGCGCATCTGTTCGGTGCCAGCCTGGAACAGGTGGCCCATCGCTTGTCGACCATGCAGCGACCCCGCGAGCGGGGTGTGCCGTTTTTCTTCGCGCGGGTGGATGCGGCGGGGACGATCACCAAGCGCCATTCGGCCACGGCCCTGCAATTCGCCCGCTTCGGCGGGGCTTGTCCGCTGTGGAATGTGCATCGCGCCTTCGAGGGTCGGGGAGAGATCATCAGGCAACTGGCTGAGACGCCTGACGGTAACCGCTATCTGTGCCTCGCCTGGTCATCCGAAAAGCGCTCGGGCGGCTATCACGGCACCGTCAGACGCTATGCCTATGCCCTGGGTTGTGAAGTGAGCCATGCCGGGCGCACCGTTTATGGCGCCGATATCGATCCGACGCGGGCGGCGTTCGATCCGATCGGCATTTCCTGCCGCATCTGCGAGCGGCGGAACTGTCCGCAACGCTCGGTGCCGCCGCTGGCATCAGCGATCAGCGTGCCGGCCGATCGACGCAGCATTGTGCCGTATGAGATCGGGTGAGGTGTCTCAGTCGGGGGCGTTTGGGTGCCCCATAGGATGACCCCCTCCCCAGCTCTGCTACGGCCCTGCGGGCCGAGCGACGCTACCCTCCCCTCAAGGGGGAGGGAGGGCAGGCGGCGAAATTCGGTGGCCGATCATCACGCCGGATCGAAATCGCCGGGTCTGGTGCCGACCTCCACCATGCCGGCAGCGAAGCGCCTGGCGTTTTTCACGTAGCGGTCGGCCGAGGCCGCCAGGTTCCTGACGCCCGCTTCGTCGATCTCGCGGATGACCTTGCCCGGCGCGCCGACGACCATGGAATTGTCGGGGATCACCTTGTTTTCGGTGATGAGGGCATTGGCGCCGATCAGGCAGTTCTTGCCGATTTTGGCGCCGTTGAGCACGGTGGCACCCATGCCGATCAGCGTATTGTCGCCGATGGTGCAGCCATGGACGATGGCCGAATGACCGATCGTGCAGTTTTCCCCGATGGTCAGGGGATAGTCCTTGTCGGTGTGCAGCACCGTGTTTTCCTGCACATTGGAGCGGGCGCCGATGGTAATCCGCTCTATATCGCCACGGGCGACCACGCCGAACCAGATGCCGGCCTCGGCGCCGACCACGATATCGCCGACCAGCACGGCGCTTGGGGCGATCCAGCCGATATCGGGGTCGATCTGCGGGACGATGCCGTCAAGGGCGTAGATGGGCATGGGGGCCTCCTCAGGGAATGATGCCATAGGCATCGCGCATCTCGGCGATTTCCGCCAGCGTACTTTCGAACAGGCCCCAATCATCGGCTTCGGCGATGGGTGCCCAGATCGCCTCCATCTCCTCGATCAGCATGGTGCGCGGCGTTTCCCGCGCAAAATAGGGGCGATCGAGGTTGACGCCTGCCGCCGGTTCGTACCGCTCCAGCGCATCGGCAATGGGGCGGAAGGCTTCGCTGGCATAGAACCCGGCCGAGGGACTGCCTGCGGCGCGTTCGGCGCTGAGCGCGCCGCCGCGCCAATCGAAGAAGAATTGTTCATAGGGCGCCTTGCTGGCGGCGAGGAAGCCGAACAGCTCGGTGACGAAGGCGCCGTCGCTTTCGGTATCGCGCGGCTTGAGGCCGAGGCGAGCCAGCACCTGGCGGGGCAGTTCGGTACGGAAGGCGGGCCAGACGGTGTTAAGCGCCGGCTCCAGCTTTTCGATGCTGGAGAGGGGCAGGAGGCATTCGGCGAGGCGGGTGAGGTTCCAGGCCAGGGTATCGGGCTGGCGGCCGAAGCTGTAGAGGCCGGTTTCATCGAAATAGGCGGCGGTGAAATCCGGGTCGTAGGTCGGGATGAACCGCCAGGGGCCGTAGTCGAAGCTCTCGCCGGTAATATTGATATTGTCGGTATTGAGCACGCCATGCACGAACCCGGCGGCGATCCATTGCGCCCCGAGCCGCGCGACCTTGGCGACCACCGCTTCGAGGAAGGCAGCCGGTTTGTCGGGCGCCTCGGCCAGACCAGGATAGTAATTGGCGATGGCATAATCGAGCAGTTGGGCGAGCCCTTCATTGTCTTCGAGATAGGCCAGGCGCTGGAAGGTGCCGATGCGGATATGGCTGTGGCTGAGCCGGACCAGCACCGACGATCTTGCGGGCGAAGGCTCGTCGCCGCGATACAGTTCTTCGCCGGTTTCGATCAGCGAAAAACTCTTGGACGTATAGACGCCCAGCGCTTCGAGCATTTCGGTGGCCAGCACTTCGCGCACGCCGCCCTTGAGCGTCAGCCTGCCGTCCCCGCCACGCGACCACGGCGTCTTGCCGCCGCCCTTGGTGCCGAAATCCATCAGGCGCCCATCTGACAGGTCATAGCCCTGGGCGAAAAGGAAGCCGCGGCCGTCGCCGAGATCGGCATTGTAGCTGCGGAACTGGTGGCCGTGATAGCGCAGCGCCAGCGGCTGGGGCAGCGAGCCGGGCAGGGGCGTAAAGCGGCCGAAATGGGCGAGCCATTGCTCGTCACCGAGATCGGCCAGCCCCATGCGGGCGGCCCAGCGCTGGTCACGGTGGCGCAATATGGTTTTGGGGAAATCGGCCGGCACGACGCGATCGAAGAAGGCGTCGCCCAAGCTTTCGTGGCTGCGGGCAGGCTGGAAGGCTGACATGGCGGTGATGCTAGAGCAATTTCCAATGCGGTGGAAATAACCGCCGGGGAATGTTCAGGTTGCGGTGTCCGTGTTCATCGCCTCCCTCCCCCTTGAGGGGAGGGAATGAGGGCGGGGGTCCTTCAGTCACCCACAGAACCACCCCCTCCCCAGCTCTGCTACGGCCCTGCGGGCCGGGCGCCGCTACCCTCCCCTCAAGGGGGAGAGAGGCGAAGAAGGCGATGGGGTAAGGCTGCCAAGGATGGATGAGGCCGCTGCGCAACCCAGCCTTTCGCTGCCCGCCTAGCGCACAAGCGCAAATCGCCCTATATCGAGCGAGATGAAATCCCACAGCGACATCCTGCGCCTCGCGCCGTTCCAGGCCGTCATCTTCGATATGGACGGCACTCTGCTCGACACTGAAAGCGTCTTCAAGACCATCGTTTTCGAGGTCTGCACCGAGCTTGGCTTTGCCATGACCGACGCGGTGCATATGTCCATGGTCGGCTCCAGCCATGAGCGGACTAGCCAGTTGCTGATCGAAGCCTATGGCGTGACCTTTCCCTATACCCTGTTCGACGAGCGCTGCCGGGTGATCATGCGCGAGCGCAGCCATGCCGGCGTGCCGGTCAAGCCCGGCGCCCGGGAATTCATCGGCGAGCTGCGCGCGCGCGGCATTCCGACAGCGGTGGCGACCTCGTCGCGCAATCCCCATGCCACCCATCACCTGGGCGCGGCGGGCCTGCTCGACCTGTTCGAGACGGTGGTGACGCGCGACGACGTGGTCAATCCCAAGCCCCATCCCGAGCCCTACCTGACGGCGGCGCGGCGGCTGGGCGTCGATCCGCTGGCCTGCCTGGCGCTCGAAGACAGCCATTCGGGCGTGCGCGCCGCTCATGCCGCCGGCATGCAGACCGTCATGGTGCCCGACCTGGTGCGCCCCGACGACGCCATCCGCGCCCTGGGCATTGCGGTGATGGAAAGCCTCGACCATGTGCGGCTGGCGGCGTTCCACAAAAGCTGAGGCGAAGGGACCGCGGTATCCCGGCCACATCTCCACAGCAAAGCGCAGCGCGCCGGCCTTGCTTCGTAAACTTTTATCTATCCCCGAAAGGCCTCCTTCACCAAGGGGCAAGTGCTTCAATTTACAGGGTTTTCATTCGCCGTCCCCTCGGTTAACCCTAACTTAAGAAGCTAACCGGCATAGTTAACCAGCCGTAAATTTCGGCTTCCATCGCCCGGTGACCTTGGATAGGGTGCCGGCCGGGAAGTGACCTGGGACCGCAATGACGGCCCCCGGCAAAACGAAGGCCCGCCGGATATGGCTGGACGGGCTCAGGGGTAAGGACGGGGCATTGGGGCAGAGCTGGCAGAAGATTGCTGTGCGTGCGATTTCGCATGTGCTTGCCCTGGGCGCTGTCGCGCTCGTGCTCTTCGTTACGCTCGCACCTGCCCATGCCGAAACCATCCGCGTTGCCGATGTAACCCCGCTGCCGGTGCCGGCCGATCTCATTGCCCTGCGCGCCCAGCCGGCCATCGGCCCGACGGCCGTACCGCTGGCTCCTGGCCAGCAGAAGCTGACGCCCGCTTTGCTCGCCAATTATGTGGCGCGCCAGCAGGCGCTGCGGGCCATCGACGTGCTCGGCAACGAAGTGGGGGGTGAACTCACCTCCGACGTGCTGATGGGCTACATTGCCCGCGGCTCGATCGGCGGCAACAGCGCCGTCTCCGCCATTGCCAGCTTCACCAGCCCGGTCTCCAACCCCGAGCCGGCGCTCAACCCGCATTCGCTCGCCGCCTATGTCGAAACCGGCTACCAGCCGCTGGCGCAGCGTCTCCAACACGCCAATGCCGAACGCGACTGCCTGGCCCAGGCCATCTATCACGAGGCGCGCGGCGAGAGTGAAGTGGGCCAGCTCGCGGTGGCCAATGTCATCGTCAACCGCGCTCGTTCCGGCAAGTTCCCGTCCACGCTGTGCGGCGTCGTCTACCAGAATGCCGACAAGGGCTACCACCGCTGCCAGTTCACCTTTGCCTGCGACGGCCGCACCGATGCGCCGGGCGAACGCCGCGCCTGGGCCCGCTCGGCCGCACTGGCGCAGGACGTCTATGCCGAATTCGCGCTGGGCGAACAGGTGGGCGCCGTACCGGGCTCCGCCCTCTACTACCACACGACCAATGTGAACCCGTCCTGGTCCAACACCTACAATGCCGTCGCCCGGATCGGCTCGCATATCTTCTATTCGCCCAACTGAGGCGGGATTCCTTAGTTTCGTGCTGAACGGCGCCATGGCTCGTGCCTCGCGGTGGGATGGCAGCGAGCGGCCCCCGTGACGGCTACATCATTCCCTAGCCATCGATCGTCACCCTCGGGCTTGACCCGAGGGCTCTGCACTGGCGGGCCACTCGGCAAGTACAGTGTCCTCGGGTCAAGCCCGAGGATGACGGCCGGTGGGTGGAGCGGCTATCGAGTTCGCGAGCGCCCGGGGGTGAGCCCTAACCACCTTGCGGCTGCGGCTTGACCTCGGGATGGATCCCGGCTCAAGGCCGGGATGACATCGAGGGTGGGCGGGATGTGCCCCTAATGCGGCGCATCGGCGATCGCCGCCCCACAAAAAAAAAGGGCGCCCGGTGGGGCGCCCTTGGCGTCTCGGGAGGAGACGGTTATTCGGCGGCTTGCGCCAGGCGCGGGCCGGGTTCGGCATTGGCTTCGGTGCCGAATTTTTCGAAATTGCGGCGGAACAGGCCGGCCAGATGCAGGGCCTGGTTGTCATAGGCCTCGGCATCGGCCCAGGTGAGGCGCGGGGTCAGCAGGCGCGTGTCGACGCCCGGAACCGAGAGCGGCACGGCAAAGCCGAACAGTTCGTCGATCCGCGTCTCGGCCGTGTCGAGGCTCCCATCGAGCGCCGCGGTCAGCAGGCGCCTTGTCGAGGCGATGTCGATGCGCTTGCCCACGCCATGCCCGCCCCCGGTCCAGCCGGTATTGAGCAGCCAGGTGGCTGCGCCGGTCTTGCGCAGCTTTTCGGCCAGCATGTCGCCATAGACAGTGGGGTGCAGCGGCATGAACGGCGCGCCGAAGCAGGCCGAGAACGTGGCCTGCGGCTCGGTGACGCCACGCTCGGTGCCGGCCACCTTGGCGGTATAGCCCGACAGGAAGTGGTAGACCGCCTGTTCGGGGGTAAGCCGGGCAATCGGCGGCAGCACGCCGAAGGCGTCGGCAGTGAGGAACACCACGGTTTTGGGCGTGCCGCCGACGCTGCCCTTGGCGATGGCCGGCAGCACATGGATGGGATAGGCGGCGCGGGTATTTTCGGTGAGCGAGATATCGTCGAAATCGGGCACCTTGCCGCTGTCGATGACGACATTTTCCAGCACCGTGCCGAAACGTCTGGTGGCCGCGAAGATTTCCGGCTCGGCACTGGCGCTGAGCTTGACCGTCTTGGCGTAGCAGCCGCCTTCGAGATTGAAGACGCCGTCTTCGCTCCAGCCGTGTTCGTCATCGCCGATCAGCGGCCGGTCCGGATCGTTGGAAAGCGTGGTCTTGCCGGTGCCCGACAGGCCGAAGAACAGCGCGGCCTCGCCATCCTTGCCGAGGTTGGCCGAGCAGTGCATCGGCAGAACGCCCTGGCGCGGGGCGTGGAAGTTGAACAGAGAAAACACGCTCTTCTTGATTTCGCCGGCATAGGACGTGCCGGCGATGACCACGATATTGCGGCTCATGTCGAGCGCGATCACCGTATCGCTGCGGCTGCCGTGACGGGCCGGGTCGGCCCGGAAATGGGGGGCATGGACGATGGTGACCTGGGTCGGATCGGCCCCGGCCTCGACCATCTCGCCGGGGCGGATCAGCAGATTGCGGATGAACAGCGCATGCCAGGCGCTGGGGGTCATGACGGTAACGGCATATTGGTGGCGGGGATCGGCACCGGCAAGGAGGTCCTGGCGATAGACGCCGTGCCCACCCAGGGCCGCCACCGCATCACCCAGCAGCACATCGAAATGGGAGGGGCTCATGGCGCCCGAATTGTCCCACCAGACGCTGTCCTCGGTAAGGCCGTCGCGCACGATGAACTTGTCCTTGGGCGAGCGGCCGGTAAAGGCGCCGGTGCGCACCGAGACGGCGCCGTCGGCGGTCAATTCGGATTCCTCGCCCATCAGCGAGCGTGCAACCAGCACCGGGGCGATGTCGTTGAGCGATACCGAGCCGGCCCGTGCGGCAATCTGGCTCCTGAGAGCGTCGTGGTCGAAGAGGGTCATTACGCTGTGCTCCGTCGCCCGGCAGCATGGCGCCACCGGCTATGGGGCGGAAAATACGGGGTGAACTCGTCGTACAACCATCCCGAAATCGGTCTTAAGACGGAAGTTGCATCGCGCCGGAAGGTCGCACCACCCGTTGTGCTTCCCTTGGCCGCGCCTTATTTAACGCGTAATTGTCGCCTGCAAGCAGGGTTCACGGCCAAGATGGCCGCATGCCTGCAAGCGTCCGAACAAGAAAGGCAGACCATGCCCAAGATCGCCCTGGTGGATGACGACCGCAATATCCTGACCTCAGTGTCCCTGACGCTGGAGGCCGAGGGGTATCAGGTCGCCACCTATACCGACGGAGCCTCGGGACTGGAGGGGCTGACCACCGACAAGCCGGACCTGGCCATTCTCGACATCAAGATGCCGCGCATGGACGGCATGGAACTGCTGCGCCGCCTGCGGCAGAAATCCGACGTGCCGGTGATCTTCCTCACCTCCAAGGACGAGGAAATCGACGAGCTGTTCGGCCTCAAGATGGGCGCCGACGATTTCATCACCAAGCCGTTCAGCCAGCGCCTGCTGGTCGAGCGGGTCAAGGCCATCCTGCGCCGCGCCGCGCCGCGCGATCCCTCGACGCCCCCCGGCACCCAGGAAGTGGGCGGCAAGGCGCTGATCGAGCGCGGTTCGCTGGTGATGGACGAAGAGCGCCACACCTGCACCTGGAAGGGCCAGCGCGTGACCCTGACCGTCACCGAATTTTTGATCCTGCAGGCGCTGGCTTTGCGGCCCGGCGTGGTCAAGTCGCGCAATGCGCTGATGGACGCCGCCTATGACGACCAGGTCTATGTCGACGATCGCACCATCGACAGCCACATCAAGCGGCTGCGCAAGAAGTTCAAGGCGACCGACGACGACTTCGAGATGATCGAGACGCTTTATGGCGTCGGCTATCGCTTCAAGGAGCAGTAAGCACAACAAGTGGCCATTCTCGACCCGGAGACCGAGCACAAACCCGACGCGACGCAGGACTGGCGCGCGCCGGGGCCGGACGAGAGCGGCGCCAAGCCCGCGCGCACCCCGCGCAGCCGCTGGCGGCTGGTGGTGACACCCTTCGCCAAGGTGGTCGGGGCGATCTTCCGCTTTCTCGACTTCACCATCTTTTCCAGCCTCACCCGCCGCATCATCGTGCTCAACCTGGTGGGGCTGCTGGTGCTGGTGGTGGGCATCCTCTACCTCAATCAGTGGCGTGCCGGGCTGATCGACGCGCGGGTGCAATCCTTGCGCGTGCAGGGCGAAATCATCGCCGCCGCCATTGCGGCCTCGGCCACGGTCGATAGCGACGTGATCTCGATCAACCCCGAACGCCTGCTGCAATTGCAGGGCGACGGCACGGTATCCTCGCTCTCCTATTTCGATCCGATGCTCGAATTTCCGATCAATCCCGAGCGGGTGGCGCCACTGCTGCGCAACCTCATCACCCCGACCCGCACCCGTGCCCGCATCTACGACCAGGGCGGGCTGATGATCCTCGACAGCGACAATATCTATGCCCGCGGCGAGGTGATGCGGCAGATCATCGAAACCAAGCAGGGCGGCGATTTCTTCCTGTGGGACTGGTGGAACGCCATCCTCTCCTGGGTGCCGGGCGACAATTACCCCAAATACCAGGAGCATGGCGTCGACGAAGGCAGCCGCTATCCCGAAGTGGCCTCGGCGCTGGCCGGAGCGCCGGCCGATTTCGTGCGCGTCGACGGGCAGAACCAGCTCGTCGTCTCGGTCGCCGTTCCGGTGCAGCGCCTGCGCGCCACGGTCGGCGCCATCCTGCTCTCGACCGCGCCGGGCGACATCGATTCCATCGTGGCGCAGGAGCGCTGGGGCATATTGCGCATCGCGCTGATTGCGGCGGCGGTGCAGGTGGCCCTGTCGCTGGCCTTGGCAGGCACCATTGCCGGGCCGATGCGGCGCCTGTCGGCCGCGGCCGAGCGGGTGCAGACGGCCGGCAATGCCCGCGCCGAAATCCCCGATTTCTCCGACCGTCCCGACGAGATCGGGCACCTGTCGGGCGCGTTGCGGCGCATGACCGACGCGCTTTACAACCGCATCGAAGCCATCGAGCGCTTTGCCGCCGATGTGGCCCACGAACTCAAAAACCCGCTGACCAGCCTGCGGAGCGCCGTCGAAACCCTGCCGCTGGCCAAGCGCCCGGAGGATCGCGAGCGGCTCAACGCCATCATCCAGCACGATGTGAAACGCCTCGACCGGCTGATAACCGACATTTCCAGCGCCAGCCGTCTCGATGCCGAACTGGCCCGCGAAAGCTCGGAGCGGGTCGATGTGGAAAAGCTGGCCGAAGCCATGGTGGCGATCCAGGAGGATGTGGCGCAGGGTCGCGGCGTGACAGTGGAGATGGTCAAGCGCAGCGGCAAGGGCGCCGCCATCGTCACCGGCCACGAAAGCCGGCTGGCGCAGGTTTTCGCCAATCTCATCGACAATGCGGTGAGCTTCTCGCCCGAGGGTGGCGTGGTGCGCGTGGCCCTGTCCATCGACCCCGAAACCATCACCGTGACCGTGGCCGACGAGGGGCGCGGCATTTCCGGCGATGTCGGCAAGATCTTCCAGCGCTTCTATACCGACCGGCCCGACACCGAGAGTTTCGGCGACCATTCGGGGCTGGGCCTCTCCATTTCCAAGCAGATCGTGGAGGCCCACAAGGGCACGATCCGGGCCGGCAACCGCCCCGATCGCTCGGGGGCCGTGTTCACGATTGTCTTGCCGCGCGCGCGCAAATAGATTGGCGCCATGAGCAAGCCTAAAAACGTGCATGGCACGGGACTGTTACTGGGTTCGACCGGCATATTGCTGCGCGGCCCTTCGGGCGCGGGCAAGTCGGTGCTGGCGCTGTCGCTGCTGGATCGCTGGGAGGGGCGGGGCCTGCCGGCCTTTCTGGTTTCCGACGACCGCGTCGATCTGGTGCAGACCGGGCGCGATCTCAGCATGAAGGCACCCGACACGCTTGCCGGTCTCATCGAGCTGCGCGGGCGCGGCATCGTCAAGCGGCCGCACAAGAGCCTGGTGACGCTGAACCTGGTGATCGACCTGGTGCCGGACCTGGTGCGCATGCTCGAGGAAGACACCATGGTCACCGAAATTTCCGGGACAAAGCTGGCGCGGGCGCCGGTGCCGTCGGCCGACGTGGTGAGCGTCGGCCACCAGATGCTGCTGGTCATCGAAGCCATTGCCGCCCTGGGCGGCGACACGGCCGCGCTGTGACAAAAAACAACTTGAATCACCGCCCATCCGGGCCGAGACTGCACCATGCTCGTCCTTCGGGGCTGGGTTCGCGTTCGCATCGGCGTTGTTCCTGGGATGCGGGCAGGGGGCAGGATTTACTGGAATGCCGCGCGCGCCAACGGGTTGGCGCGGCCCGGCAGGCTGGGGACGTTGCATGATTGGTCTGGTTCTGGTGACGCACGGCGCGCTTGCCAATGAATTCAAGTCGGCCCTTGAACATGTCGTGGGGCCGCAGGACTTCTGCGAGACCATCGCCATCGGTCCCGACGACAATATGGAAAATCGCCGCAACGATATCCTTGCCGCCATCGACAAGGTCGATGATGGCGCCGGCGTCATCATCCTCACCGACATGTTCGGCGGCACCCCATCCAACCTGGCCATTTCGGTGATGCAGAACCGCGATGTGGAAGTGATTGCCGGGGTGAACCTGCCCATGCTGGTCAAGCTCGGCCGCGTCCGCGCCGACATGGACATCAAGGATGCGGTGAACCTGGCCCAGGAGGCAGGCCGCAAATACATCACCGTCGCCAATTCCATCCTGGGGGCCGGCTGAACATGCGGAGGGCACCGTGATGGATGGCGCAGCCGGCGGCAGCCGGGCCGTTGCCCAGCAACTGACCATCGTCAACCGCAAGGGCCTGCATGCCCGCGCCTCGGCCCGCTTCGTGCGCACCGCCGAGTGCTTCGACGCCACTATTCACGTCATCAAGGACGGCACATCGGTCGAGGGCAATTCGATCATGGGCCTGATGATGCTGGGCGCCGGGCCGGGCAGCACCATCCTGGTGCAGGCCAGCGGCAAACAGGCCCGCGAAGCGCTGGAGGCGATCGTGGAACTGGTGAATAACGGGTTTGATGAGGATGTTGAGGGCGCGTCGGGGTAGGGGCCATCCGAGAACCCCACCCCACTCCCTCGCCCTCCTCAGGCGCTGGGAGGCGGCACTGTGCCATGGGCGTGCGCCCACCCTCCCCCTTGAGGGGAGGGTAGCGTCGCTCGGCCCGCAGGGCCGTAGCAGAGCTGGGGAGGGGTGGTTCCGTGGGTGACTGAAGGACCCCCTCCCYCAATCCCTCCCCTCAAGGGGGAGGGAGGCGAAGGAACCGAGGGTCCCAACGCATGAAGCGCCGCTRTAGCACTCGCCCCGTGTGGAGGGGGAAGCCTGGCCGGTGATTGAGGCTGGACTGGAGCGAGGCCACGTGAAAGGAGACCGTCCCGCGATGCCGGCGCTCAGGCTCCATCCTCGTCTTGGCGACGGCCGCCGGATACGGCGGGCGCGATCCGAGCGCACGGCGATCTCCGCGTGTTGGACCGACGCAGCTTACTGTGCGTCGCTGCGGAACGCATCAACAATGGCGACGATGATCGCAGAGGTGGTGGAACTCGCCTGCTCTGCTTACATTGACCCTGCGCAAGGCGGAGGCATCTATGCGGCGGATGATTGCCGGTATCGGCGGGCTGGGGCTGGCGCTGGTGCTGAGCCAGTTTCCCGAATATGCCCAGCAATATACCCAGCGCCTGGGCGGCGCGGTGGATGAATTGCGCGTCATTACCGAGGATTTCGACCGGGCGGCAGCCGAGGGTGGGCTGGACCGGGCGACGGCGCTGGGACGCTACGAGGCCTCCAACGACGATTTCCTCGCTGGACGCGGCACCTCGATGAGTGCCACCTTCCAGCGTTATGAACAGCTCAGCGCCACGCTGGCGCGTATCGAGAATGCCGATGCCATCGAGCGCTTCCAGGCGCTGCCGGCCTATCTCGACAGCGATATCGGGCAGCGGACGCTGGAAAGCTACAAGCCGGCCGTGCCCGTCACCCTGGAGGGCATTCTCTATGCCGGCGGCGGCTTCATCCTCGGTTACCTGGCGCTGTCGGGCCTGTGGCGCTTCGTGACGCTGCCGTTCAGGCGCCGACGCTACGCCGCCTATCGGTAGCCGGATATAAACATTCCTTTATATCTATGTTGATCCAGGGCGCGCCCTTGCGTATAGCAGGTGTAACCACGCCCAATTGTCATTGCCGGAGCATTCTGATGAGCCAATCGACCGACTATGCGGTCCGCGATATTTCCCTCGCCGCCTTCGGCCGCAAGGAACTCGATATCGCCGAAATCGAAATGCCCGGCCTGATGGCCATCCGCGCTGAATATGCCGCTGCCCAGCCGCTCAAGGGTGCACGCATTGCCGGCTCGCTGCACATGACCATCCAGACCGCCGTGCTGATCGAGACGCTTGTGGCGCTGGGCGCCGAGGTGCGCTGGGTCTCGTGCAATATCTTCTCGACCCAGGACCATGCCGCGGCCGCCATTGCCGCCGCCGGCATCCCGGTCTTCGCCCACAAGGGCGAAAGCCTTGAGGAATACTGGGAATTCACCGATCGCATGATGGACTGGCCGGGCACCACGCCCAACATGATCCTCGATGATGGCGGCGACGCCACCATGTATATTCTCACAGGCGCCAAGGCCGAGAAGGACATCTCCATCCTCGACAAGCCGGGCAATGAGGAAGAGGAAATCTTCTTCGCCACCATCAAGCGGCGCCTGGCCAGGAACCCGACCTTCTTCTCGACCATCCGCGCCGCCATCCGCGGCGTGTCCGAGGAGACCACGACGGGCGTGATGCGGCTCTACCAGCTCCATGCCAAGGGCGAACTGCCCTTCCCGGCCATCAACGTCAACGACTCCGTGACCAAGTCCAAGTTCGACAACAAGTACGGCACCCGTGAATCGCTGGTCGACGCCATCCGCCGCGGCACCGACGTCATGCTGGCCGGCAAGGTCGCCGTGGTCTGCGGCTATGGCGATGTGGGCAAGGGCTCGGCGGAATCGCTGCGCGGTGCCGGCGCCCGCGTGCTGGTGACCGAAGTCGATCCGATCTGCGCCCTGCAGGCCGCCATGGAAGGCTTCGAGGTGGTGACGCTGGAAGAGGCCGCCCCGCGCGCAGACATCGTCGTTACCGCCACCGGCAACAAGGATGTGCTGACGCTCGACGACATGCGCAACCTCAAGGACATGGCCATCGTCTGCAATATCGGCCATTTCGATAATGAAATTCAGGTCGCCGCCCTGCGCAACTTCAAGTGGACCAATGTGAAGCCGCAGGTCGACCTGGTCGAAAAGCCCGACGGCAAGCGCCTGATCCTGCTCTCCGAAGGGCGCCTGGTGAACCTGGGCAATGCCACCGGCCACCCCAGCTTCGTCATGTCGGCCAGCTTCTCCAACCAGACCTTGGCGCAGATCGAGCTGTGGACCAATGGCGACAAGCTGGAAAAGAAGGTGCATGTGCTGCCCAAGCATCTCGACGAGAAGGTCGCCGAGCTGCACCTGGCCAAGCTGGGCGCCAAGCTGACCAAGCTGACCAAGGAACAGGCCGACTATATCGGCGTCTCGACCAACGGGCCGTTCAAGTCGGGCGAATACCGGTACTAGGCTGGCGGAATTATGAATTTGGGCGCCCGTGGCTTTGGCTGCGGGCGCTTTTCTTTGGGCCGGTGCGCGTGGGGAGTGGGGGCCGATCGATAGCAAGCGGATGTTTCTGCTTCGTTCTCCGTCAATCCCCGATATCGATACTTTGCCCATAATGCACAGCCATTAAGACTCTTTTAGCCGATTCCCTGGGCCGGTATGGTCATGGTGATTCGGTTGCTGGGGGACACGCAGCCGGTTCGAAGAGGGCCGGATTCCCTGAGGACTCCGCGTTTGGCCCCTTCGCTTGAGTTGAGGCGTACCGGTTCATCGAGAACCGGGCTGGCAACAATGATTTTGACCTAGAGGGCCGCGCATGGCGCCGGATCGATTCCGGAAGCATTGGGGATTCGCACCACTTGCGGCAGCCCCTCTTACCCTGATGACGGCGGTCCCCGCCCTCGGCCAGGGGCTCAATGCGGCAAGCTTCGTCAGCGCCGCGCCACTCGCCATTACCGTTGGCGCGGGGGCTTTCGCCCTGCTGGCCATGGCCGTGATCCGCACCATGCTGGTCGATGGCAAGGCCGCGCGCCACCGCGCCGCCGGTCAGATCGCCGGCCTGCGGGCCATGGTCGATGAATATGAGGCCTTGCTCTCGGGCACGCGCGAAGTCACCATCCTGTGGGCGGAGAATGGTGAAGGCGCGCCGCGCCTGCTCGGCCAGGCCGCCTCGGTGCTGCCGCCGGGCCGTCAGCCCGAAAGCGTACTCAATTTCCCGAGCTGGCTGTCGCATGGCGATGCCGACAAGCTGGCGCGGCTGCTCGAAGATTTGCGTGTGCATGGCCATGCCTTTGCGGTGAGCCTCAATGCGCTCGATGGACGGCTGATCCGGGCCAATGGCTGGGTGCTGGGCGGCGGCGCGGCGATGCGGCTGCGGCCGGCCTTTCTGCAGCCGGAAGCCGAGCCGGGCCTGGTCGCGGCGGCGGCCACGGGCGATGTCGCCAGCGTCCGCGCCATTCTCTCGGCCCTGTCCAACCCCGCTTTCGCCCGCAATCTTGACGACCGGCTGATCTACGCCAACCAGGCCTATCTGCAGCTCGCCAAGGCGTTGGGTAAATCCGGCACCGAAGGGGCGCCGCCCGAACTGCTCGATACGGCCCAGTTGCGCCAGCACCTGCTCAACTGCGCAAGGACCGACAAGCCGGAAGCCGTGAACGTGGCCTGGCCGGGGCAGGGTGGGTTCGAGCTGGTTGAATTCGCCATAGCCGGCGGTCGCGCCGGCTACCTGCGGCCGTTGGAAGACGCCAAACCTGCCGAAAGCGGCCTTGCCCATATCGGCGGCATTATCGGCGCCCTGGCCACCCCGATCGCCATTTTCAACGCCCGCCGCGAGTTGATCCAGTTCAACGAGGCCTACGCCAAGCTGTGGAATCTCAGCCGCAAATTCCTGGTACCGGGGCTGGATGAGCGGGCCATCCTCGATAAGCTGCGCACCGATGGCATGCTGCCCAGCCAGGTCGATTACCAGACCTGGCGCAGCCAGCATCTGCAGAGCTACACCCGCAAGGAGCCGCACGAGAACGAGCCCTGGCACCTGCCGGACGGGCGCACCATCAAGGTGATCTCGGCCCCGTCGGGCCCACAGGGCGGCGTGATCTATGTCTTTGAAGACATTACCGAAAGGCTCAAGCTGGAAAGCAGCAACAAGGCCTTTTCCAACGTGCAGCGCGAAACCATCAATGCGCTGAGCGAGGCCGTGGCGGTGTTCGGCACCAACGGGCGGCTGACCCTCAGCAATCCGCGCCTTTCGGCCCTGTGGAAACTGCCGGTCAACGAACTGGGGCAGAACCCCCATATCGACCAGATCGCCGAAGTCAGCGGCCGCGCCATTCCCGAAGACGGCGCCAGTATCTGGCGGGATCTCAAGCGCGGCATCATCGACCTCAACCCCACCCGCTCCGACCAGACCGGACGGCTCAATCGCTCGGACGGTCGGCTGCTCGACTATGCCATCACCCGCCTGCCCGACGGGCAGACCATGATGACCTTTCTCGATGTGACCGAGAGCGCCAGCTATTCCAAGGTGCTCAAGGAACGCAACGATGCCCTGGTGGCCGCCGACCTGCTCAAGGATGCCTTCGTCGAGAATGTTTCCTACGAATTGCGCTCGCCGCTGACCAATATCATCGGCTTTGCCGACCTGCTGGCCGGCAGCGAGGGCGGGAGCCTCAACGAGCGGCAGCGGGCCTATATCGACTATATCCGGGCCTCGTCGGTGACGTTGGGCGTGCTGATCGACAATATTCTCGACCTGGCCTCGGTCGATGCCGGCATTGCCGAGCTTCGGCCGGAACTGCTTGATATTCCAACGCTTGTCGACAAGGCACGGGCCGGGCTTTCGGCCACTTTCCCCGAAATATCGGGCGAAAAGCCGATCAACCTGGCGGTCGATATCGAGGACGGCATGCCGCCCTTCATCGCCGACGGCACCCGCATCGTGCAGGTGCTCTATAACCTGCTCAGCAACGCCGCCCGCTTCTCCCCGCCGGGCGGCGAAATAAGGCTGGCGGTGAGCCAGCGGGCCGACCGCATGCTCTTCGTCATCGAGGACGAAGGCCCTGGAATCACTGATGAAATGCGCGCCGCCATCCAGACGCGGATCGATACGCCCAGCGGGCGACAGCGCGGGGCGGGGCTGGGGCTGGCCATCGTCAAGACCTTCGTCAACCTGCATGGCGGCACCATCTCGGCCGAAAAGCGCGAGCCGCGCGGCAGCCGCATCATCGTCAACCTGCCGCGCGACAGCGCCATGGCCGGCGTGGCGGAGTAATGACTCGCCTGTTGGCCGACGATGCCGCGACGGAAGCCCTGGGGGTGGAGCTGGCAGAGGCCCTGAAACCGGGCGATCTGGTGGTGCTCGAAGGCGATCTCGGCGCCGGCAAGACAGCTCTGGCGCGCGCCATCATCCGCGCTCTGGCGGGCGATCCGCTATTGGAGGTGCCCTCGCCGACCTTTGCCCTGGTGCAGCCCTATGAGACGGCAAAGGGCCCGGTGCTGCATGCCGATCTCTACCGGCTGGGCGATCCGCGCGAGGTGGATGAACTGGGGCTGACAGACAATCCCGAAGCCATCGTGCTGGTCGAATGGGCGGCGCGGGCGCCCGAAATCGTGGCGGCGGCGACGGTTACCGTGAGCCTCGATATCCCACCCGGCGGGGTGGGGCGCAGGGTGACGGTGGCGCGTTAGCGCTGCAGCCTTCGCGTTAACACACTGTTAGCATCGAGCACCGCCGATCGGCGCATTGGCAATGCAAATGCGCCTGCCGGAAGAGGCAAGGGCTTGTACTATCCGAACGGGATTTCAGAGCCAGCGGCGCGTGGCGCCGGCATAGGTGAACCATTCGGCGCCAAAACCCTGCGCCAGCCTGGCCTCCTCATGCGGCACGACGAGCCGGTCGAGCAGTAGCCAGAGCAGCGGCAGGCCGAGCAGCGCCCATTCGAGGCTGAGGGCGAGGCACGCGCCCGCCAATACCAGCAGCAGCCCGATATAGAACGGGTTGCGGCTCCAGGCGAATGGGCCCGATGTCACCAGCGCCTGCGGCACCGCATTGGGCCTGGTGGTCGTCCCCGCCGCCGTGAGCGCCTGCGCCGCCCGCATTTCGAGCGCGAAACCACAGAGGGCGAGGGCAATGCCGGCCCAGGTGAGCGGCGCGGTGAACCCGGCCGGTGGCAGCAGCGGCACCGGCACGACGAAATCGAGCAGCAGCACGCCGGCAACCACCATGGCGGCATAGGCATCGGGGATAAGTGGTTGGCGCGGTGTCTCGGGCATGGCTCCATGATAGGCGCGGCGGGACGCCGGGGGCAATGATAGGCGGGATTGCGGGCGCGGGGATAAGCCGGTGTTGCCGGCGCGGTGGCGCCATGCTTGTCTCGGTTTACGGGGCGGGATTACTCCCCGGTTCATTGATTGTCACGGGTAGTCGCCGAACCAATCGACAAGACGAGCCCTGTGTGTAGCCTTGGCACGTGCCAAACGGAGCCTGCGCAAATTCGCGCGAGGCTGTACGTTACGCTTAGGATCATAGAACTGCACATTTCGCGAAAACATAGGCACAAATAGTGGATTGGTTTTGATGACACCTCCGGCATCTGGGAGCCACCCATGCCTGACGCCCTCATAAGCAAGCAACCAACTCGGGTCGTGAAACTGAGATGTACCGAGTTGCTTCAACCAAGATTTTTCTGGCAGCTTCGGCAGCAAGCCGAGGTGGCGCAAATCCAGCAGGACGATCTTGAGCGCTGACCCATCGTTGACGTCAGCTAGATCGCTTACGCGAGTCTGAGCCAAGTCATGTCGCAAGCCCCGCAGTAAGTGAAGGGACCAGATGGCTTCAAAGGTATGGCCAGATTCAAGCGACTGTTCAAGCATCGGCACGAACCGGGACGCTATTCGGTCCTTATCGAGTTTGAAGCCTTCGTGATTCAGGTTGAGAAGCAGAATACATGCGCTGTCGATGATGCGTGGATCGACCGCAACCGATCTGGTTACGAACGACTGAATGGCGGGAATGTCGTCCCAGTTGAATCTCGAAGCTATTAACACCGCATAGACATACGCCAACACTGAATCGGCCGGAGATCGTATCTGCTCATTGATCGCGATCTTAAGGTATTCCTGAAGGCGATCACCGGTCAAAGCGCGCCCAGACTTCAGGTTGATGAGGCGCGACCGCCATTCTGGGAACGAACTCTCCGACACATGCCGTATCCCGGTCTTTCTGCCATTGATGTCAAGGCCGAGCTCCTGGTAGGCCCTAATTACGGCAGCCAGGCGTGCCTCGGCGTCCTCTAAGGTCTTACTGCCAATAAGCCAGTCATCCTGAAGCCTATCTGCTTCATCGCTAGTCAGGCCTGTCGCAGCCTGCACGTTCTCATCGACGTAAGACGAAATGATTTCAGCAATTATCCGAGAAGAGTCTGGCCCAATTGGTATCCCGACGGTTTGACTTCGGTTGCACTTCCTTACCGCAATGTCCAATTGATCCCCGAGCGATAGGATGTATTTCTTAGGATTCCGTTTGTAGACATTCTTTCCATACGCCGCCCAAGCGATGGAGTGTGTGTAAATCGAAGGATAGAACCGAGCAATGTCGGTTTCGGTAATCCAATTGCATACAGATGCAATGGCTTCCTGATGCGACCGGTGTAACGCGAAATCAGGAGTTGGAATTGCTCTTACGTTTGAGTCATTCAGATCAAGCGCGTCGAAGGCATACTTACTTCTTGAAATCCATGAAGATATTGTAGTCCAATTGCGTGAAATTAGGTCGTTTAACACCGCTTGAGATAGCGGGTGAACTATTTGAAGAAGTCGCCGCTCTCGATGGCCTTTGGGCATGGAAAACGTCTCGGGTTCCGTCTCCGCAACGGACTTCAATTTTGGTGGCTTACGGTACTCCGCATGAAGCACACCCGTTGAACTCCAGTCACCAAGTATGTCCCTAACATGGGTCCCAAAGTCGCGAGTGGTGAACGTTGGGGGAAGCGCAGTTGGAAAATATCCTTTTCCGCACAGCAAGCTTAATCGGTCTAGTGCCAAGATTGCCCCCCAAAACTTCGGCCAGAAGCGATCATAGCGGCCTATACTTATAAAAGCACCGCCTCCAACACTTCCCTACGCCTTCCCATCCAAGCCGCACTCCTCGCCCGCCAGGCCATGGCCCAAAGGGCCTCGACCGGCGCGGTGCTGTCCGGGGTGAGCGCGGCTTCGACCGCTTCGTTGGCCGCGTCGGGGATCGACGGGGCCGGCCTGTTCCCAGTCGATGAACCCGGTGGGCAGGCCGTCCTGGGCGAGAATGTTCCAGTCGCCCAGATCGCAATGGCCGATGATGCGGGCGCCGTCGCCCAGGGCGCGGCCGAACCAGTCGCGCCAGATGGCGTCGGGCGGCGGGGTGAAGGTGCGGCTGAGGCGGTGGAAAGTGGCCAGCATCTGGCCGAGGGCGAAGTGGGCCTCCTCGGGCCAGGGACCGGGATGGGGTGAGGCGCCGGGAAGGTAGGTGAGGGTTTCGCGGCCCTGCGCGTCGAAGCCGCTGCCAACCACACGAGGCGCACCGGCAAAGCCTTCGGCTTCGAGGTGGCGGAGGAGGGCATGGACGGCAGGCGCCCAGGGGCCGGTCTGGCGGTGGACCACGTCGCCGATGCGGCTGACTTCGGTGCGGCCGCCGCCGGTGAGGGGGATTTCGGTATCGGACATGGTGGTCCTCCGGTGTTCCAGTCGACACCCTCCCCCTTGCGGGGAGGGATCAAGGGTGGGGGATGTTTGGCCCGGATATCGAGGCTCTCGCACCCCCACCCAGCTGCGCTAGGCCCTTTGGGCCAAGCTTCGCTGCCCTCCCCGCAAGGGGGAGGGTGGGTCCGGTGGGGGGCGAAACGTCGGTGGCGAAGCCGACCTTCTCCTGGCACGGTGCGTGGGAAGGCCCCCTCACCCGGCGCTGCGCGCCGACCTCTCCCCCAAAGGGAGAGGTGAAGAGCGCTAATGCGCCCCATCCCAATCCCGCGCGGCATGCGCGTCCACCTGGATCGGTACGGTTAGCCGCACCGCCGGCTCTGCCGCGCCCTCCATGACGCGCTTGATGACCGGCATGGCGGTCTCTTCGGTGCCTTCGGGGACTTCGAAGATCAGTTCGTCATGCACCTGCAGCAGCATGTCGGCTTCCACGCCCGCCTTTGCCAGTTCGGGCTCCATGCGGATCATGGCGCGGCGGATGATGTCGGCGGCAGAGCCCTGGATGGGGGCGTTGATGGAGGCGCGTTCGACGAAGCTCCGCTCGGCGGCGTGGCTGGAATTGGCGTTGGGGAAGTTGATCTTGCGGCCGAAGATGGTCATCACATAGCCATCGACTTTTACCCGCCGGCGCTGCTCGTCCATATAGTCCTTGATGCCGGGGAAGCGCTCGAAATAGGTCTTGATATAGTCGCCGGCGACGGAGCGCTCTATGCCGAGCTGGTTGGCCAGGCCAAAGGCGGAAATGCCGTAGATGATGCCGAAATTGATCGCCTTGGCGCGGCGGCGAACGTCTGACGGCATGCCCTCGACGGGGACGCCGAACATTTCGGACGCGGTCATGGCGTGAATGTCGAGGCCTTCCTCGAAGGCGTCCTTGAGGGCCCCGATATCGGCGATATGGGCGAGGACCCGCAGCTCGATCTGGGAATAGTCGGCGCTGATCAGCACCTTGCCGGGGGCGGCGACGAAGGCGGTGCGGATCTTGCGACCGTCTTCGGTGCGAACCGGGATATTCTGCAGGTTGGGATCGTTGGAGCTGAGGCGCCCGGTCAGCACCGAATGCTGGGAATAGGTGGTGTGAACGCGGCCGGTGCGCTGGTTCATATATTCGGGCAGGGCATTGGTATAGGTGCCCATGAGCTTGGTGAGCTGGCGCCAGTCGACAATGGTGCGGGCCAGGGGCACGCCCTTGAGGGCGAGGTCTTCGAGCACATCGGCGCCGGTGGACCAGGCGCCGGTCTTGGTCTTGGTGCCGCCTTCTAGCCCCATGCGATCGAAGAGGATTTCGCCGAGCTGCTTGGGCGAGCCGAGGTTGAAATTGGAACCGGCCAGCTCGTAGGCCTCGGCCTCCAGGGCGGCGGCGCGCTGGGCGAAATCGCCCGAGAGGCGGGCGAGAATCTGGCGGTCGACATTGATGCCACGGCCTTCCATGCGGGCGAGGACCGGGGCAAGGGGCCGCTCGATGGTTTCGTAAAGCGTGGTCATGCCCTCGGCGGCGAGGCGGGGCTTGAGGATGCGCCAGAGGCGCAGGGTCATGTCGCTGTCTTCGGCGGCATAGCGGGCCGCCTTGTCGATATCGACCTGGGCGAAGGTGATCTGGCTCTTGCCCGAGCCGATCAGGTCCTTGATCGACTGGCCGGGCACGCCCAGCCAGTGATCGGCCAGTTCGGACATGGTGTTGAATTGCGGGCCATCGAGCGAATAGCTCAGCAGCAAAGTGTCATCGAGGGCATTGACCACGATATCGTATCGGGCGAGCAGGCCGAGATCGTATTTGCCATTGTGGAAAATCTTGAGGATGGAACGGTCGGCCAGGAGCGGCCGCAACATGTCGAGGGCGAGACGGATATCCATCTGGCCCTCGGCCTTGCCGCCGCCGAAAATGTCGCCTTCGCCCACGGAATGGCCGAGGGGGAGATAGGCGCCGTTGCCGGGCTGGGTGGAAAAGCTGAGGCCGACGAGATCTGCGGTCTGGTTGTCGAGGCCGGTGCTCTCGGCATCCACGGCGACGAGGCCTTCGCGATAGGCCATGTCGATCCAGCGTTGCAGATGGGCGGCGTCGCGGATGATCTCGTAGTTTTCCGGCGTCCAGGCAATGGCCTTGGTGGCCTCGTGCATGGCGGCGGCATGCAGCACCACGGGCGAAGTGGCGCGGCCCTCGGCCTCCTGGCGGGCGGCGCGGGCTTCGGCGCGGGCTTCATTGTTGAAGCCGACGGGGGAAGCGGGCACGGCGGCAATGGCCGGATCGGGCTCCCAGGCGTCCGGATCGGCGCCGATCAGCCCGGCCAGGCGCTTGGTGATGGTGGCGAATTCCATCGCCTTGAGGAAGGGAAACAGCTTGCCCGGCTCGACCGGCTGGCGGGCCAGGGCAGCAAGATCGAGGGTGACCGGCACATCCTGCGCCAGGGTCACGAGGCGCTTGGAGAGGCGCGCCAGATCGGCATTGGCGATGAGCTTTTCGCGGCGGGCATTCTGCTTGATCTCGCCGGCATGCGCGAGCAGGTTTTCGACAGTGCCATAGGTGTTGATCAGCTCGGCCGCGGTCTTGACGCCGATGCCGGGCACGCCGGGGACATTGTCGACGCTGTCGCCGCAGAGCGCCTGCACGTCGATGACCTTGTCGGGGGTGACGCCGAACTTGTTGAACACTTCCTCGACGCCGATCCAGCGGAGCGGCGGCTGGCCGGGGCGGGGAATGGTATCGAGCAGGCGGATGGAGCCATCGGGCTCGACCAGCTGCATCAAATCCTTGTCGGAGGAGACCACGGTGACCTTGCCGCCGGCATCGCGCGCCATGCAGGCATAGGTGGCGATGATGTCATCGGCCTCCCAGCCCTCCATCTCGATGGATTCGATATTGTAGGCGCGGGTGGCGGCGCGGGTCAGCGGGAATTGCGGCACCAGCTCGGGCGGCGCCGGCGGCCGCTGAGCCTTGTATTCGGCGAAGAATTCGTCGCGGAATGTCTTGCCCTTGGCATCGAAGATGACGGCCATATGGGTCGGCTCGTCTTCGCCCTTGAGGTCTTCCATCAGCTTCCACAGCATGTTGCAGAAGCCCTGCACGCACCCCACCGGCAGCCCGTCGGACTTGCGGTTGAGCGGGGGCAAAGCGTGAAAGGCGCGGAAGATATAGCCCGAGCCATCGACAAGCAGCAGATGCATGAAACCGATTCCGTCGTGAACGAAGGCCGACTTTAAAGCATCGTGCGGAAAAGTGGGAACCGGTTTTGCGCGAAGACGATGCGGCCCGCCCGTCTCACCTCCGCCTTGTTTGCATTCCAAGGATAGGCAGCGCGGTCACAACACGATACGGTGGCGGCGTGGCTCATTTGCTGGTCAGAGCAGGTCGGGCCCCAAGCCAGATATGATGGCACGCGATGACGGCGTTTGTTGTTGGCTGGACTCCATCCGTCTTGATGAAAATCCGAGCATGGACTTCCCCGCTATGAAGCCTGCAATGGTGCTGGTTGTGGACGACGACGCATTGATCAATATCGGCACCGTCGACATGGTGAAGGACCTGGGCTACCAGGCGCTGGACGCCTATTCCGGCCCCGAGGCCCTCGATATTCTTGCCAGCAACAGCCAGGTCAGCATCCTCATCACCGACTATGCCATGCCCGGCATGACCGGGCTGGAACTGGCCGACCGCGCCCGGACGCTGCGGCCCGACCTGCATGTGCTGCTGGCCACCGGCTATGGCGACCTGCCCAATGGGGAGGTCAGCGACTTGCCACGGCTCGACAAGCCCTTCCTGCAGGCCGACCTCGTCGCCTATCTCAAATCGGTATTGGCCGAAGCCTGAGGCGCTAGCGCGTTTCCAGCAAAAGTGGCGACGGGTTTGCGGTTCGGAAACGCTAGCGCAGGCCGGCGGCGTCGAGCAGGCCGGCCCGCTTGGCATCGTAATAATAGCCGCGGGCATAAAAGCGGATGGCCTGGTCGGAATTGCCTCTGGCCGTCATATAGGCGCCGGCCAGGTAGCGCACGGCATAGCGCAGGTTGGTTTCGGCATCGAGCAGGCCGGCGGGCGCGCCGCGATAACCCATGCCGGTCGCCGTGGCGTGGCTGATCTGCATGAGGCCGTAATAGGGGCCGTTGCGGGCGGCGGCATTATAGCCGCTTTCGCGCACGATGACGCGGCGGACCAGGGCTTCGGGCACGCTGTATTGCTGGGCATAATGGGCGATCAGCCCGTCATAGGCATTGCCGGCATAGCCCAGCGCCAGCGGGGCGGCCGGCACCACGGCCGCATCGGGCACATGCCCGGCCGGGGTCGCCGACGGCGTCGCGAAGGAGGCCAGGGCCGCAGTGGCCGGACCGGGCGCCGGTTTGAACGAGCTCATCGAACAGCCCGAGACCAGCACGGCCAGCATTGCGGCCGCGCCAAGCAGTCTTGCGCCATCGCCGATTGTCGTCACTCTTGCCATGCCGTCACTCTACAGCATGTCTCCCCAAAGCGGGCACCGGTTTGGGGACAGGACATGCGTTAAACAAGAACCAAAGCGCCCGGAGCGAATCGGAAGGATCGCGCCGCGCTTCAGCAAGGAACCGTTGTGGCGCGATAGGAGCCAATCGCGGCAACCTGATGGCGATTTGGTGGCATCGTCGTCAATCCGTCCAGGGGCGCCGCCGCGGACGACCCGTACGGCGACCGGCGGATCGTCCCGGCGCGCGGCGGGAGCGCAAAACGCCCGTTGCGCGGATCACCCGCTTTGGTTAGGTTGCGCCCTGTTCAGCCCGGGCCCGCCCCGCGCAACGGATGCACCCGTAGCTCAGCTGGATAGAGCGCTGCCCTCCGAAGGCAGAGGTCGTGAGTTCGAATCTCGCCGGGTGCGCCAAAAGTTTCGATATTTCAGTTACTTAGAGGCCATGGTGGCGAGCGGTGCGTTCGTGGCAAGCTCCGCGTAAGCGCCAGGCGTCGGTACTTTGCCAAAATCGAGGCACTGATCCTGATGGAAAAAGTCGCCAACCCCCTGATTCCGCTCGCAAACTATGCGCCCGCAAAGATCGTAGTTGCGTGACCGCTGCCCACGAGGGCAGTGCCGACGGGATCCGTGTGACTCGGCAGTTCGGCGATAATGTCGCCGATGCTTGCAGCTCCGGTAGCGTCGACGACGGACAGAATCTGCACCTGGACGCTGGGCGTAAGCAGGATGTGTCCGACCAGACCCGGATGAACCGGGCCGCAATCGACCACCCTGGTGGCTTCGTTGGAAGGAAGATGAGAGTTGCGTGCGGCCGCGGGGCCGCTATTAGTGGCGTTAGCCATCATCGTACTGCCTCTTACAGTATGGTGCTGGTCAGGTCGACGGCGGGTTTGCAGACCTACCGTCGGCCGCCCTTTTGCAGAGGGCGGTTTCAACCAGTCGATGCCGGGATTGGCATCTTTTCTTAGCCTGCCGGATCCTCGCTGGAAAAGTCAAAACCAAACAAATGACGTGGTTAATTTGCGCTAAATTCGCACTCAACCCACTGAGATTCAAGATTAATTTCAACCAAACTTGGAACCTCCGCGCCTGCGGCGGCTCCGCTCCCGCCTTTTCAGAACAACGAACCGACGATAGGCGCGGTCGCGCTAGTCCTGTTGCCGATGCCGTCTCAGTACATCCAGTGCCAGAGGAGGTGGCGCGCGAGCTCGACGCCATCATCGCCCGACGCCATCATCGCCCGACGCGGTCGGCCACGGACGGTGGTCAGCGACAACGGCACCGAGTTCACCAGCATGGCCATCCTGCGCTGGTCGCAGGACCGGTAGATCGACTGGCACTACATTGCGCCCGGCAA
>NZ_LMGZ01000020.1:102518-245232 GCF_001427605.1 Devosia sp. Root635
GTTCGTCGTGCAAACGGCACTGGAAATACAGGCCGCATAGGGCCAAACATCAACCTAAGGACTCTCCTCAAAACCGGAGGGAACTTGGGGCTCAGGTCAGCTCGAGTTGACGATGAACAATCCTTATGGGAACGGCACCGCCATTTTTACGCGCGATGGAGATATCGCCCGCAATTTCGCCTCGCGGGTAAATGTGGGTGGGCGTGAACGTCCCGGTGCCGCTGCCGCTGGCCTATCACAGCTTCGGTGGCAGGAAGGCGAGCGCCTTTGGCGATCTCAACCAGCATGGAATGGACTCCATCAAGTTCTGGACACGCACCAAGACGGTCACGGCCCGCTGGCCAAGCGGCATCAAGGAAGGCGCTGAGTTCCAGATGCCACTTACGGCACCCCAGCTCCATAGGGGCACGGGCCGGCACAAATAGATTTACCACTAAAAACGGGCCCTTTCGGGCCCGTTTCCAATCAGCCAGCCGAGTGAGGCGTGACCAGCGGCCCTAAAATACCGACCCGTCTGCCAGGGGGCCAGTGACTTCACTGACTTTCACGGCGCGGCCGTCGCGCACCGAGATCAGGGCAGCATCGGCCAGCGCCAGGGCAACAAGTCCGTCGATGCCGCTCGGCTGCGCAGGCGCCTTGCTCTGGACGGCATCGATAAAGGCGCTGATCTCGTGGGCATAGGCCTCCGTATAGCGGGTCATGAAAAAGTCGTGCAGCGGCGGTCGGGTGTAGCCGGAGCCATTGGCGACCTCGATCGATACCGGGCGCTGATTTTCTGCCGATACCGCGCCCTTGGAGCCATGCACCTCGATGCGCTGGTCGTAGCCATAGCTCGCCCGTCGCGAATTGGAGATGGTTGCATGCCTGCCCGAAGCGGTTGACAGCATCACCGATGCGCTGTCGAAATCCCCGGCTTCCCCGATGGCGGGGTCGACCAGCACCGAGGCCTGAGCGGTGACGGTGTCGATTTCTTCGTCGAGCAGGAAGCGCGCCATGTCGAAATCATGAATGGTCATGTCGCGGAAAATGCCGCCGGAACGCTTGATATAGTCGACAGAAGGCGCACCGGGATCGCGCGAGACAATGGTTACCATTTCGATGGCGCCGATTTCACCATTTTCGATAACCTGCTTGACCGCCATGAAGTGCGGATCAAACCGCCGGTTGAAGCCGACCATCAGCGTGGCGCCCTCGGCATCCACCACGGCGAGGCACTGCTTGACCCGCCCCAGATTGAGATCGATGGGCTTTTCACAAAAGATGGCTTTGCCGGCACGTGACAACTGCTCGATCAGATCGGCGTGGGTATCGGTGGGGGTACAGATAACTACCGCATCGATATCGTCGCCTGAGACGATGTCCTCGGCGCTGCGAACGGCGCAGCCATATTGTGCCGCCAGATCCGTGGCCGCCTTGCCGATCGCATCGGCGACTGCCACCAGCTGGGCGGCGGGGTTGGCAAAAATGGCCTTGGCGTGCACTTTGCCGATGCGGCCAGCGCCCAATAATCCGAAACGTACACTCATCGATTGATCTTCCCTTGAATCGTCATTGTGTTCACCCCAACAGCCACTCGTGCTCGGGCGCGTTGTGGAATTTCCAGATCCGCTGCGGGCCGGCCATGACGTTGAGATAATAGAGGTCGTATCCCGCAACGGTCGCGACGGGGTGATAGCCGCGGGGCACCAGCGTCACGTCGCCATCTTCTATCACCAGGGCCTCATCGAGGCTGCCGTCGTCGGTATAGACCCGCTGCATGGCAAAACCCTGGGGCGGATTGAGCCGGTGATAGTAGGTCTCTTCCAGTTGGCTTTCGCGCGGAAGATCGTCCCGGTCATGCTTGTGTGGAGGATAGGAAGACGTGTTTCCCTGAGGGGTGATAACTTCCACCACCAGCAGCGCGTTGGCGGCGCCGTCGTCCTCGGGCATAATGTTGTTGACGTTGCGGATATTGGCGCTTTTGCCGCGGGTTAGTTGCTTGTGCGTGCCTGGGGCGATGACCCTGGCCCTGAAACTGCCGCCTCCCGGTGCGGAGCATACCGCGAGTTCGAGGCCGCTCGTCGCCTCCGCTGTCCAGGCGCTGCCGGCAGGCACATAGAGAGCCCATGGCGCGCCCTCGAAGGGGCTCATGCGTTCGCCAAGCTCGCCGAAATCCACGCCATCGACTTTGAAGCGCCCCTTGCCGGAAACGAGGACGAGGCAAAGCTCTCGCTCCCCAGCTTCCCCGGCCGCGCCTTCGCCGCTCTCAAGCCGATGCAGGGCGAAGCCCACATGGGCCCAGCCGGCCGAGGCAGGGGTTACGTCATGCACCTTGCCGTTGATCCCTTGCGGGCGGATTCTGAGATCGGTTTTGGACACGGTGTGTCTCCAGTGAGTGGAAGTCCAGTCGCCGGTCGCGGCGATCAGTGGGTGGGAAAGCCTTGTGTTTCCACCGTGTAGTCTGCAGCGGTCATGACCTGCATCAGCTCGGCATGCCCGACCTGGGCCATGCGCAGGGGTGGATTGGCGCGCGGATCCTGTTCCGCCTCGACCACAAACCAGCCTTCGTAGCCATAGTCAGCCAAGGCTTGAACAATGGCGCCAAAATCGAGCGAGCCGTCGCCTGGTACGGTAAAAGCGCCCAGGGCGACTGCATCGAGAAAGCTTTGCTTGCCGCGATCGAGACTTTCGACCACCGAGCGGCGGATATCCCTGACATGCACGTGGTTGATCCGCGCGTGATGATTGTCGATGGCGCGCAGCACGTCCCCACCGGCGAAAGCGAGGTGCCCCGCGTCGAGCAGCAGCGGAATGCCGGGGCCGGAGTGGTTCATGAAGGCGTCGAGTTCGGGTTCGGTCTCCACCACGGCCGCCATGTGATGGTGATAGGACAAAGGCATGCCCTGGTCGGCACACCATTCCCCAAACCGGGTGACCTTCACCGCATAGGCCTTCATCTCATCGTCGGAAAGCCTGGGCTTGCTCGCGAGCGGCTTTGATCGGTCGCCCTGGATCGAGCGGCCCACTTCCCCATAGACTATGCAGGGGGCATCTACCGCCTTGAACAGGTCGATCATGGGTTGGATACGATCCTGATTGGCTGAGATATCCTCATCCACCAGCGTTCCGGAAAACCAGCCGCCGCACAGAGTGACGTCGGCCGCCTTGAGGATGGGCAGCATGATGTCCGGATCATCGGGGAAGCGGCGCCCCTTTTCCATGCCCGTAAACCCCGCGGAGCGTGACTGGCGCAGGCATTCCTCCAGCGAAACGTCGTCGCTCAATTCCGCCAGATCGTCGTTCCACCAGGCAATCGGCGACATCCCGAGCTTTGCCTTCATCATCTTTCTCCTCATAGCCTTCGTCAGATCAGCCGATGCGCTGCGCCTGCAGAGCGGCGACATAATTTTGACGAGCTGCATTGACTTGCGGACGCTCGCTCACCTCGGGCACGGCGACATCCCACCAATGCCCGCCCGCCTCTGTCGTCGGCAGAGGGTCGGTATCGATGACGATTACAGTGGTCCGATCGATGTCGGCTGTTTCCGCCAGCGCGGTCTGCAGTTCGGCGATCGAAGCGACCTTGCGGCTGGCCGCTCCCATGGCGGCGGCATGGGCGGCAAAGTCGATGCCGGGCAAGGTCACGTGGTGCGTATCCTTGAGCAGATTGTTGAAGTTGGCGCCGCCGGTGGCCATCTGCAGGCGGTTGATGCAGCCATATCCGGCATTATCGAGCAGGACGATCGTGAGCTTGGCGCCCAGCATGATGGAGCTGGCGATTTCGGAGTTGAGCATCATGTAGCTGCCATCCCCGACCATGACGACGACATCGGCTTGAGGGCGTGCCAGCTTGACGCCAAGGCCGCCCGCGATCTCGTATCCCATGGTGGAGAAGCCATATTCCATGTGGTAGCTGCCCGGTTCGCTTGCCTGCCACAGCTTGTGAAGCTCGCCGGGGAGGCCACCCGCGGCGCAAACCACGGTTGCAGTTGGACGCACCCGTTGCACCGCCCCAATGACATGGGCGTCGGAGGGGAGGGGGGCGTTGGCCGCAGCGGTTGCGGCAGCAACAGCCTTGAGCCAGTCGGCTCGGCCGTCATGCGCCTTTTCTGCCCAAGCTGCGTCAACACTCCACCCTGTCAGAGCGGCCGAAAGGGCCTCCAGCCCAACCCGGACGTCAGCCACCAGCGGCAGACTACCGTGCTTGCCCGCATCGAAGGGCTGCACGTTGAGCCCGATGATCTTGAAACCTTGGTTCTTGAACAGTGCCCAGGACCCGGTGGTGAAATCCTGGAGGCGCGTGCCGACGGCAAGCACCACATCGGCCTCTTCGGCCAGGGCATTTGAGGCCGAGGAGCCAGTCACCCCGACGCTGCCCATGTTCATGGGATGGGAATGGGGCAGGGCGCTCTTGCCGGCCTGGGTCTCCATCACCGGTATGTTGTGCTCGGTCGCAAACGCGGCGAGAGTTTCCGCAGCCTCTGAGTAAAGCACCCCACCACCGGCAATGATCACAGGTTTTTTGGCCAGTTTCAGCGCCGCCGCAGCATGGGCGAGCTCATCGGGGTCCGGCATAGGGCGGCGCGGAACCCATATCTTCTCGGAGAAAAAGCTATCAGGATAGTCATAGGCTTCGGCTTGCACGTCCTGGCAGAGCGACAATGTCACCGGTCCGCATTCGGCCGGGTCGGTAAGCACCTGCATGGCGCGTCGGAGCGCGGGTATGATTTGTTCGGGCCGGGTGATCCGGTCGAAATAGCGGCTTACCGGACGAAAGGCGTCATTGGCCGAGACGGTGCCATCGCCCCAGTCTTCCACCTGTTGCAACACTGGGTCGGGAAGCCGGTTGGCAAAGACGTCGCCCGGCAGCAACAGGACAGGCAGGCGGTTGACGTGTGCCAGCGCCGCCGAAGTGATCATGTTGAGCGCCCCAGGCCCGATGGAGCTGGTGCAGGCCATGAATCGGCGGCGGAAGCTTGCCTTGGCGAAGGCAACCGCTGCATTGGCCATGCCCTGTTCGGATTGGGCGCGATAGGTCGGCAGCTTCTCGCGCACCGCATAGAGCGCCTCGCCCATGCCAGCGACGTTGCCGTGGCCGAAGATGGCGAACATCCCTCCAAAGATCGGAACCGTTTCGCCATCGATCACCGTTTTTTGGGCTGCCAGGAAGCGGGCGACTGCCTGTGCCATCGTCAGCCGGATCGTTGCGCTCATTCCAATTCTCTCCGTACGGGCCATTCAGGCAGCTACTTTTTCACCAAGGCGGAGCCAGATATCGACCAAGGCCCCAAACCGACGCGCCATGTCGTCGATTGCCGCATCGTCACCGATCTCGCCAACCAGCCAGCGGCGCGCCGCATCGGCAAAGATCGTGCGTCCAACGGCAAAGCCGCGCACGCTCCGCGACTGCCTGGCCATGCGGAACCCGGCCTCGAGCTGGTCTTGCGGTGCTTCGAGTCCGAGCAGCACGACACCCCTGCACAAGGGGTCGCGCGCTTCAATTACGCTGTCGATTTGGCCCCAGGCGGCCGCACTTGGCTGTGCCTCCAGCTTCCACCAATCGGGCTTGATCCCCGCATCATAGACATCCCTCAGCGCCTGCGAGATCGTCTTGTCTCCGACCGAACCATGCTTGCTGGCGATGATTTCGACCAGCAGCTCCCGGCCGATGCCGCGCGCGGCATCATAGGCAGACCGCAGCTTGGCGATCTGCTCGGCTTTGAGCGCGGCTGGGTCATCGGGGTGGTAGAAGCACAACACCTTGATGCAGTGGTCGACCGGCCACTCGACCAGGCGCGAACCCACATCCTGGGTGAATTCAAACTGGAGGGGACGCGATCCGGGCTGCTCGATCGGCCGGGCCACCCAGAACTGGGGAAGGGTAGCTGCCTTGAACAGCGCATCGCGCCCGTATTTGTCGTCGAGCAGCATGCCGAACCCAGCCCGGCCATTAGCGATGCGTGCAGCGGCCTCGACCGCCAAGGCCTTGAACCTGGGCAGGCGGGCGAGCTTGTCTCGGTCATCACCGGCAAGCTCTTCGAGTTGACTGCGATGATCGATGGCCAGGGCCATCAATTGCGGGATATCGCGGCGGCGCGTCGTTGCCCAATGAAGATGGTTGAGCGTCGCGTCCTTGCGCAAGGCCCGCTCCGGACTGCCCTGGTCAAGGAAGTGGCTCAATTCCGCCCAGGTGGGATACTCGGGGGCGCAGAGAAGCCGCGACACCGCGAAGGCGCCGCAGGCGTTGGCCCAGCTGGCGCAGGTCGCAAGGGGCTTATCCCGCAACCAGCCGCGAAGAAATCCGGACATAAAAGCATCGCCCGCGCCCAGGACGTTGTAGACCTCGATGGGAAAGCCAGCGCCGACTATGCCCTCTTCCAGTACGTCCGGTATGGGGCCATCATAGACGATGCAACCCATGGCGCCGCGCTTGAGCACGATCACCGCCGACGAAATTTCCCGGATCGTGCGCAGCGCCGATGCGATGTCCTTCTCGCCCGATGCGATCAAGACCTCCTCCTCGGTGCCGACGAGAAGGTCGCAATCCGCGAGCACCGATTTGTATATTGTCGACACGATGTCAGACGCGACGTAGCGCTCGAAGCCGGCTTCGTGCCCGCCCAGCCCCCAAAGATTGGGCCGATAGTCAAGGTCGAACGCGACACGCGTCCCTGCCACCTTGGCTACCAGGATAGCCTTGCGCTGGGCCGCCTCGCTGTGGGCGCGGGAAAAATGGGTGCCAGTGACGACGATGGCGCGCGCCGAAGCAATGAAGCTCTCGTCGATGTCGCTCTCGTCCAGCGCCATGTCCGCACAGTCGGTGCGGTAGAAGATCATGGGGGACAGACCTTCGCCCTGCACGGAAAGCAGGACCAGCGCGGTGAGACGATCCGTGTCGGTGTGGACGCCCGCCGTCTCCACGCCCTCGCGTCCGAGTTGCTCGCGGATGAAGCGCCCCATCTGCTCGTTACCAACACGAGTGATCAGCGCCGATTTCAGCCCCAGCCGTGCCGTACCCACCGCGATGTTGGCCGGACAGCCGCCGACTGACTTGGCAAAAGTGCCGATGTCTTCGAGGGGCGTTCCGATCTGCTGACCATAAAGATCGACCGAGGCTCGGCCGATGGTGATGATATCGAGGTCTTTGTCTCGGGGATTGCGATCCGTATTCATCCAAGCCGGCCTTTTCATATGCTTTGACCGCGCTTCTCGCGCGAGTAGGAGGGGAAGAGAGTTGCGTCGCCGCCAGCGACAGGCTCTAACTTAGAGGCACCCGCCCGGCAGCCAAACCCTGCAACAGTCTGGCGAGATCAGGCTCGAAGACAATGCTGGCCGCTTCACCCGGGGTGAACCACTTTCTCTGGCGCTGCCCCTTTTCCTTCCACTTGTTCAGTTCTTTGGTGACGTGCAACGCGTAGACCAGGGTCTGAGCAGGTTTGGACTGTCCGTCGTCAAAGAGCTTGAACGATCGGAACGATCCCATCGGGGCTGCCGACACTGAACCGACGATGCCCGCCTCTTGCATCGCTTCCACCTGGGCGGCTTCCGGATCAGACCGACCCGCCATCGGCCAGCCCTTGGGAAGCATCCACTTGCCATTCCGGCGCGAGGTGATGAGGAGCACCAAGACGGCCCCACTTTCGTCTTGGCGCCAAGGCAGCGCCGCCACCTGTTCACAGAGTGGCGACGCCTTTCGGTCGGGCGCTCGCGCCTTTGGCTCACGGTTCGACCCGGTCATGGCCGTCTACGGTCACCTGTTGGCGCGATAGGGCTGGCTGTAGACATGCCTACTGCCTGGGATCCCAACCACTTGGGGTAACTTCGAGCGGGGGATCGAAGGAGTTGGCGATCAACGCCCAATCCACCAACTTGAAATTGGTGGCAGCGAATTCCCCGTCCAGATCGTTGAGGTCGCCAGCATAACCATCCTGCGTGATGAAGACGCCATTGGGGAAGCCTGGCAGGGCCACCGAGATCACGTCGTCGCCATCGCTCTCCTGAACTGCGTCGATGTCGCCGGCTGCCGCCACCCTGAACGAGCCGAGAAGGTCGAGCTCCCCCTCGCCGATGTTGAAAACGGCGAAACTGTCGTCATAGGGGACGTCGCTGAACACCGGGGCTTCGCCGTGGGCGCTGCCCTGGCTGGACGCGAGCAGATAGCGCGCACCACTTTCGGCGTAGTAGATCGAGAGGCCTTCCACGTCGCGGGTGATGACGCTGTCGGCATTAAAGAAGCTGGAGGACGAGGATCCCCGCGTCGCGTAGGCAAGGACCGGATCGCCGCCAGTAACGGGCACTGTCCAGATGCCGACATCCTCCTGGCCGGCATAAACCGTACCAGTGGCGCGGTCGATCACCACCCCTTCGAACTGCGGGCTGAAATCGGCCAGCACATCGTCCTCGCTCTCCTTCCAAAGATCCTGCCCGTCATGCTCGGTTGGAGCGCTGAAGGCGTGATCGAACACGGCCGCGACTGTGCCATTCTCACGCGCTTCCAGCGCGAAGACGCCAACCACCGGCTGGTGTCGCTGCGTGCCGACCACCCAGGCCTTTTCGGAGGCCTTGTCGTGCCAGGCGGTCAAACCATAAACGGTTGCTTGGTCATCGACAGGATTGTCTTCCTGAGCGCCATCAGCCGTGGGCCGCCTGGGGAAGGCGCGACCGGCATCTGCTGCGGTGATCTCGGTGAGGGGTGCCTCGCGGTCGGTGCCGATTTGATAGATACGGATGATGTCTAGCCCGCGGTCGGCGGCAATGACGAGATCGGCACTGGCGCCATCGCTCAGCGGGAAGCCATAAATGATGTCGACATTGTTGATGCGACCGTCTTCTTCAGCGGCGATCGCCTGGATAAGCGCGCCATCGAAGCCGTACACCCGGATCCCGCCGGTCTTGACGGCGGTGATGAACAGGCTCTTGGCGACGTCCTCGGCATTGACATAGATGGCGGGATCGTCGGCGTCGGCATCATCGGCGTCGGTTACCGCCTGGGTCTGCACGCTCGGCGCCACTTCATGGACCACGTAGTCCTCAGCGGTGGCCGACACGGCGGGCGTCAGCGCGCAGGCGAGTGCCAGCAGCGCCACATGACTGGTGCCGATCTTCTTATGGAATCGTAACAATGCACTATCCTCCCTTTTCACGATCCGCACTCTTCAGTGCAACCGCGTGCAAAAATAGCTGCTGATCTTTGATTGTCAACGATTATGTTAGCTAAAAGCAGGAACCAAGGCGAATGCACGCACGTGCAATAAATTTCAGATTTAGGGTTGACGTGCTTCTTCGTTCTGTGAAGATTGCCGCGGACGGTGCTGGGTGCATGGATGGAAGCGCCGAGTTTTGATGGAGGAGTTTTACGGTGATCACCCACCAGCGTGGCCAATGCGGCCCCCAAGCCGGGGCGGGAGTTAGGCGATGAGTTATGTCGCTCCAGCATCGGACGTTATTTCGAAGAGCGAGGCTCAGCCTCGTCCTAGCAGGCGAACTTTGCTGAAATACCGGCTGCGGGTCGCGATGCGCGAGCCCACTTCGCTGCTGGGCGTCGTCATGGCGCTGATCTTCACCTATCTGATCCTCGTGCCGATCCTGTCCATGCTGGTGCAGGCGGCGACGGTTCAGTTCGGCGACGAGCGCCGCACGGCGCTCGAGACCGCCAGCTGGACATTCTACTATCTGAACCGGACCTTCTTCTCCGCGATTTCCCGTGATCTGTTCTGGGAGCCGCTGGCGAACACGCTGACGGTGGCGGCCGGCGCCATTGCCATCGCCATGGTCATCGGCACGCCGCTGGCTTGGCTGTTGAGCCGCACCGACATGTTCGCCCGCCGCTGGTTCGCCACGGCTTTGATTGTCCCCTACATGCTTCCGGCATGGACCTTCGCGTTAGCCTGGACGACGCTTTTCAAGAACCGCACGGTCGGCGGCCAGCCTGGTTGGTTGGAAGCCCTCGGCTTCGCGCCGCCGGACTGGCTGGCCTATGGGCGCGTACCGATCACCATCATCCTGGCGCTGCACTATACGCCGTTCATCATCCTGCTCTTTGGCAGTGCGCTGAGGCGGTTCGACTCCCAACTCGAAGATTCCGCGCGCATCCTGGGGGCCAGATCTTATCAGGTCGCCTGGCAGATAATTCTCCCCTTGATGCGGCCGGCCCTGCTTTCCGCGATCATCCTGATCTTCGCCAAGTGCCTCGGTGAGTTCGGCGTGCCCTATGTGCTGGGCTTGCCGGTGAAATTCGAGGTACTTTCCACGTCGCTCTTCCGCAACATCGCGTCCCGTCAGACCGGCGTAGGCGCCGTCATCGCCGGGTCGATCATGCTCATCGGCGTGGTCACCCTGATGATCGACGCCAAGCTGGTCCGGGAAGCCCGTCGCTTCGTGACTATTGGTTCGAAAGGCACGATGAACCGGCTGAGCAGGCTCGGCGCCTGGCGCTGGCCGCTGACCCTCTTCGCCGCGGCAATCTTCGTGCTGAGCGTCTGCATGCCGATCCTGACGCTTGTGCTGTCAACGGTCATGCGGCAGCCGGCCAACTTCGCGCTCGACAATTTCACGCTGGACTACTGGATCGGCAGCGACCTTGAAACAGTCGCGCTGCGCACCGGAATCCTGCTCAGCCCAGACCTTTGGGCGGCGGCATGGAACACGCTGTGGATTGTCGGAAGCGCATCGATCACGTCGGGAATTTTCGGGCTGCTGGTGGGCTACGTTGTCGTGCGCACCCCGTTCCGCCCGCTATCGACGTTTCTCCGCCAGGTGACCTTTCTGCCCTATCTCGTTCCGGGGATCGCCTTCGCCGCTGCCTATCTCTCGTTGTTCGCCGTGGCGCGCGGCCCCGTTCCGGCCCTTTATGGAACGGTGTGGATACTAATCCTGGCCCTGATGGCGGACCAGATGCCCTACGCCTCCCGCGCGGGCATCTCGGCGATGATGCAACTCGGCAAGGACCCCGAAGAGGCGGCCCAAATCGCCGGTGCCGGCTGGTTTCGGCGCATGGTGAGCGTGGTCATTCCCATCCAAAAGGGCTCGCTCGTCACCGGCGTGCTGCTGCCGTTCATTTCCGGGATCAAGGGGCTGAGCCTTTTCGTCATCCTCGCAGTTCCCTCCACCGACGTCCTCACCACCTTCTCTCTGCGCCTCGTCGACTATCACTACACGCAAGCCGCCAACGGCGTGGTGCTGATCATTGCTGCCATGGCCTATTTCGGCACCGTGGCGGCCCAGAAACTAACCAAAACCAATATCGCCGAAGGGCTGGGAGGCTGACATGCCGAATATCGAGTTGCGCGGCGCGCACAAAAGCTACGGCGGCCAGACGGCCAATGCGGTGTCCGACCTGAACCTGGAGATCGGCGACGGCGAATTCATGTGCCTGCTCGGCCCCTCCGGTTGCGGCAAGACCACCACCCTCAGGATGATTGCCGGCCTGGAGAACCTGTCGGGTGGCGAAATCCGGATCGGCGACCGCGTGGTCGATTCAGTGGGGAAGGGCATTTTCGTGCCGCCCGAACAGCGCCAGCTGGGCCTGGTATTCCAGAGCTACGCGCTCTGGCCGCACCTGACGATCGAGCGGAATACCGATTTCGGACTGCGGCTGCGCAAGGTTCCGAAGGCAGAGCGCGAGCAGCGCGTGAATGCCGTCATGAAGGTGCTTGATATCGAGAAGTACCGGCATCGCTACCCCTCTCAGTTGTCGGGGGGGCAGCAGCAGCGCGTGGCACTCGCGCGGATGCTGGCCGTCAATCCGAACGTGCTGCTGCTCGATGAACCGCTGTCCAACCTCGACGCGCGGCTGCGCCTGGAAATGCGGGCTGAACTGAAGGCGCTCCATGCCGCCTTCAAGACCACGATCGTCTTCGTGACCCACGATCAATGGGAAGCCATGACCCTGGCCACCACCATCGCGGTCATGAACGAGGGCACCCTGCAGCAGATGGGGACCCCCGATGACATCTATGAACGTCCGGCCAACCGGTTCGTGGCCGAATTCGTCGGCAGCCCGCCGATCAACATCCTCGAGGTATCCGCCGAGACGCTCTCGGGTCCGGCTACGGCAATGTCCGCCTATCTCCGCAACCGGTTCGGCGCGCTGGTCTCGGTGGGCTCGGTAGGCATTCGCCCGGAAGCCCTGCACATCAGCGAGATCGGGCAATCGGTTCCCGATGGGGCCTTTGCGGTTGAGGGGAATGTGTCGGGTGTCCTACCCACCGGCGGCAGCTGGATTCTCGAACTGCAATGCGCTGATGGAACGTTCTTCCTGACCACCCATCAACCCCCTGAAACGACATCGGGAACACCGGTTACCGTGTGGGCCGAGTCCAAGGCGCTTCACGTCTTCGACCCAGCGGGCCGACGCATGGAGGAAGCCGATCGGCTGCTCCGGCCCGAACGAAAGATCGCAGCGGTCTCAACAATTAAGGGGCTGACTGCGTCCGCAGGATAACCCCTCTCCGTCAAGTGAATATCGAGCATTCAAATCAATCCGCAGACGCGGAACAAGCGCCTCAAAGGCGCTTCCACCGAGGAGGAACGAGTGAACAATTCAATGAAATTTCTGCTGATGAGCGTCAGTTTCGCGGCTTTTGCGCTGCCGGGTGCGGCTCAGGAATTCGATCTCGATGCGATGATCGAAGCGGCCCGGGCCGAGCCGCCCATCAATGTCTACGACAGCACCGGCAAGATTGTCGAAATGGCGGAGAACTTCGCCGAAGAATACGGGCTGCAGGCCACCGGCACAAAGGCGAAAGCCTCCGAACAGCTTGAGCTGGTCCTGCGCGAGGCCATGGCAGGAAATGTGCAGGCCGACGTCGTGATCATCTCCGACGCCCCGGCGGCCGTCGGGCAGCTCGTTCCGCAGGGTTTCGCTGGCAGCTGGCTGGCGCCGGACCTCGTCGACAAGGTCGAGCTGGGCTATCAGGACCCCCTGGTCGTCGTGACCATGCCGGTTGTATGGGCCTACAATACCGAACTTTTCGACGCGTGTCCCATCGCCAATATCTGGGAACTCACCGAGCCCGAATGGAAGGGCAGGGTCGCCTTCGAGGACCCGCTTGGCAAGACGGTCTATACCGACTGGTTCAGCCAGATGGAGGCGCATGGCAATGACGATCTGGAAGCGGCTTACGAAGCCCATTTCGGCAGGCCGCTGGATAGCGACGAGACGCCCACGCGAGCCTTTATCAAGGCGCTGGCTGGAAACTCGCCGCTAATGACGTCCTCCGACAATGCCGCTTCGGAAGCGGCGGCGGCGCCCGGGCAGACCGAGCCCTTTATTGCCCTGGTCAGTGCCGCCAAGTTCCGCGAAAACGAGGCGAGCGGCTTTCATCTGGGTCTCTGCAAGGGGATGGAGCCCTGGATCGGCTTCACCAATGCAGGGGTCGGCCTGATCGCATCGGGTACCGACAGTCCAAACGCAGCCCGTCTCTTCCTGCGCTACGTGATGACCGAAGAGGGGATCGCGCCCCAGGCGCAGGACGGCAAGATGTCGTCCAACAAGGACGTTGGTCTGCCTGAAGGGGAGCCGTCGGGCATCGCGGAAGCCTGGGACCAGCTTCTCGCCTACGACATGTCGACCGTCATCGAGGATTGGGAGACCCGGCAGGACTGGCAGGACTTCTGGCAACTGAACTACGTGCGTTGATCAAGGCCCCGACAAACCCATACCGCACCAGCGGGATCGATGCCACAAAATGAGTGGCACATTGGAGGAGACTACAATGATGAAACATCTGCTTCTCGGCACCTGCTTTGCCGCCCTGGCGCTGCCGGTTGCGGCCCAGGAATTCAACCTGGATGCCATAATCGAGGCCGCGAAGGGCGAGCCGCCGATTACCATCTATGACAGCACCGGCAAGATCGTCGACATGGCCGAGGCCTTCACCGCCAAATATGGTGTCCAGGCGACCGGGCAGAAGGTCTCGGCAAACAGCCAGCTCGAGATGATCATTCGGGAAAACCAGGCAAACAATGTTGTTGCCGACGTGGTGATGATTACCGATGCCCCCGCGGCGCTGTCTCAGCTGATCCCTCAGGGATTCGTTGAAAGCTGGGTGCCCAATGATCTGACCGACAATATTCCCGCCAAGTTCCGCAACCCGCTGACCGTCTCGACGAATGCGAACGTCTGGACGTACAACACCGAGGTTAACGAGACCTGCCCGGTTTCCAATGTGTGGGAGCTGACGGAGCCGGAATGGCGCGGCAAGGTCGCCTTTGTCGATCCCCTGACCAAGGGCACCTACACCGACTGGTTCAACCAGATGGAAAAGCACGGGGATGCTGAACTCGCCGCTGCCTACAAGGAGCATTTCGGCACCGAGCTGGATACCAGCTCCGAAAGCGCCACCAAGCAGTGGCTGAAGGCGCTCGCGGCAAATGCACCGCTGCTGACCGATGGCGACGATCCGGCGTCGGAAGCTGTCGGCGCTCCCGGACAGGCCGAGCCGTTCTTCGGACTGATGAGCTCGGCCAAGTTCCGTGACAACGAGGACAAGGGCTACAAGCTGGGCCTGTGCGAAGACATCAAGCCGTGGGTCGGCTGGACGTACAATAAGCTGGCGCTGATCTCCTCCAAAACGGATAGCCCCAACGCGGCCCGGCTGTTCGTGCACTATGTGCTGACCGAAGAGGGCATTGCCCCACAGATGGCCGACGGCAAGATTTCCACCAATACTGAAGTCCAGATTCCCGACGACGAGCCCTCCGGCCTCGCCCAGCATCTCGACGCCCTCTTCCCCTACGACTTGTCGACCGGCTTTGACGACTGGGAGACCCGCCAGGATTGGCAGGACCTCTGGACGATCAACTACTCCAAATAACGGCGGGCTCCCACCGCTGTACTAGGCGTCCCCCGCGAGCGGGGGACGCCACATCAACCCTCTGGAAATATCATGACCTTGCTCAGTCCAGCGCCTGACGACCAACATCTCGCGGAGTCCGCCCGGCTCATGCACATCGCAAAAGAGGCCGCCACCTTGGTTGGCGCGCCGCTTCGCGCCGCGTTCCGTTCCACGATGGCGGTGGACTACAAGGTGGACCTGCACGACATCGTGACGGTGCATGACAAGCAGTCCGAAGCGACGATACGGGACTACATCCTCAAGACGGAGCCGGATTCTACCCTTCTGGGTGAAGAGGGGGGCAGTGTCGGCTCCGGTCGCGTGCAGTGGTTTGTGGACCCCATCGACGGAACCTCCAATTTTGCTCGTGGCCTCGCCTTCTGGTGTGTGTCCATCGGTGCGGTGATAGACGACCGGGTCGTTGCCGGCGTCATCTATGACCCGGTCGCCGGCCACCTGTTTTCTGCCGATCTCACCGGAGCCTGGCTGAACGGGCAGGTGCTTCGGTCCGCCGCTTGCCCGGATGAAAGTCACGCCACCCTGATCACGGGGTACCCCGTGGCACGCGACTTCCGGTTGGACGGAAAGGAACGCGCTCTCGCCAGCTTTGGGGAATTGGCCGAAACGTTCTCCACCCTGCGCCGCCCCGGCAGCGCGGCACTCAGCATCGCGCATGTCGCGGCTGGCTGGGCCGACGCCGCGGTCGGGTTTGGCTGCAATCCCTGGGATGTGACCGCCGCCGTGCTGATCCTCAGAAACGCGGGCGGCAGCTATCGCCCGCTGCCTTTGGGCAAGGTGGCACCTGGCTCTGCCGCTCATCTTTGCCCCGGCTACGTCGCTATTGGTGACGGCGGCAGGTACCCAACGCTCGATAGCGTCGCCACCGACATCTCCGAACGACGCCAATTGTCGCGCTGATATCCGCGCAACCTGACCAACAAGAATGGACCATCACGAAATGACCGCAGCATTGGCCGGACCAGCTCCCGCCGTTGATCTCGATGAGCGCGTGGAGTTCCTGCGTGGACTGGCCGCAAGTGCGGGTGCATTGGCGCGCGTCGGCTTCGTTCGCCGGACGCAAAGCCAAATTGCTTACAAGGGTCCCCAGGACTTCCTGACGGAAACCGACTCCGCGGTGGAAAACCACATAAAGTCCCAGATCTCAGCCGCCTTTCCGCGAGACGGCTTCCTCGGTGAGGAAACCGGATCAGAGGTGTTGGGCGACAATCTGTGGGTTGTCGATCCTATCGATGGAACAGCCAATTTTGCACGAGCCATCCCCCACTTCTGCATCTCGATCGCTTTTGTATCTCGCGGTCGCACAATGCTTGGCGCAATATACAATCCGGCATTGGACGAGCTTTACATAGCTCGGCGCGGTGGAGGGGCCGAACTGAATGGGGTTCCCATTCGAGTGGCCATAACCGCCGATCCCGCCGTCGCCTGCGTTGAACTGGGATGGTCGCGACGTGTGCCCCAGGATGTCTACGTAGACACCCTGGAGAGGCTTCTGAATTGTGGGGCCAATGTCAGGCGTGGGGCCTCTGGTGCTCTGGCTCTGGCCTACGTTGCCGATGGTCGCTCCGACTGTTATGCCGAGCTGCATATGCAGCCCTGGGATTGCCTGGCGGGACTGCTCCTGGTGGAGGAGGCGGGAGGTGTCGTTGTGCCGTTCCTTGAACGGGATGGACTTTCCAAGGGAGGAGCGGTTTTGGCAGTGGCGCCCGCGCTGGCGGAATTGATGAGCGAAGCAACTCGTATCGACCTGGGCCTACGTCGAGCATTCGCGGGTCTTGGGGTCCAAGCCTGAGATGCCCTTAGTTGAAAGCCAGAGCCCAGATATGACCTCCAACGCGCCTCGTTACGATCGTCCGCGCATTAGCCGGATACTAGAGAATGTCCCGCCCTACGGCGTTGATGTGTTCATAAGCGGGAGCGACGGAGCAAGCGACGTCGAGCTCCTGCAGGCCAACCGCATCACCACGGTCGTGAATTGCGCCGTGAACCTGGACTTCAACTTCGTCACTGACACACAAGTGGAAGCCAGTCAGAGCCAAGTCGGTCATGGCTCCGGGGCAATACGCTATTACAAGCTAGGCCTCATCGACGGGCCGGGCAATCCAGAGACAATGATGCTGGCCGGCTATTACCTCCTGCAGGGAGCGTTCCAGCAGATCCTGCCGGACAGGGCCTCTTATCCGAGGCGCGAACGCGGCAATGTGCTGGTGAATTGCCGAGGCGGTCGGAGCCGGTCGGTTGTCCTGGTGTCACTGTTTCTCCATCATACGGTGCCAGATCGCTTTCCCACGCTGGATGACGCATTGAACCATGTGCGTACCCAGCGCGAATTGCGGCCGGATGAATGGTTTGAGGCGCCCAAGCCGGTGCTGATCGAGGCCGCCCGTCGAGCGTCCACGTGGATAAGCCACATCGAGGCAGACCTGCAGCAAGTGCGCTGATGCGTCTTGCCATTATTGCCGACCCACACCTGCATGACACGTCATACGATCCGCTTGGCGACGGCTCGGGTGCATTCCGAACGCTTTCGCAAACAGTCGGGTCAACGCGTGTTTTCAACGAAAGCGTGCCGGCGTTTCGCGCCGCCCTTGATGACCTCGTTCGCAGGGGCATTTCGTACGTCATCCTGGTCGGAGACCTGACGGACGATGGCCAGGATTATGCCGTTGCCTGCGCCCGCCGGATCCTGAGTGAATACGAGGATCGACATGGACTGCGGTTCTTTGCATGTGTGGGCAACCACGACCTGTTTGCGATCAGCGGCCGCCACCGCAGGAAAGCCTTCCTGCGCCCCGATGGCTCCACCTATCACGTAAGCAGCGATGCGAGCGACCCAGCCGACGTGGTTTCGAACGCCATGCATTGCGGCGGCTATCGGGCGTTCATTGGCGCCTTCGCGAACCTTGGCTTTATGCGCCAGGAAGGCGATCTCCTGTGGGAGACCCCATTCGGAACGGAGGATGATCCCCAGTCACGGCTTGCCGAATTGTCAGGGCTGGGTACGGGGCAGGGCGGTTCGATGTTTGACGCATCCTACCTCGTCGAACCGACAGACGGCCTATGGCTGCTTTCGTTGGATGCAAATGTATGGATACCAGATGCAAGCGTCCCCGACGGCGCGATCGATTGTTCCGACGCTGGGTGGAACGCGGCCGTGCTGCACAAGCCCTATCTGCTCGACTGGCTGTCGTCGGTGGTGGCGAGGTCGGAGGCATCGGGGAAGCGGCTGGTCGTATTCTCGCACTACCCGGTGCTGCCCCCGCTCAGCAGTGATCCTGCACAAGAACATGATCTCCTCGGCACCTCCGATCTGTTGGCCAGAATGCCCTCGAAGGCGACCAGCCAGCGCTTTGCGGGGACAGGCGCGCGGCTGCATTTCAGCGGGCATTGGCACGTTGATGGGACATCAGCGGGAGCAGGGTTGGTAAATGTCGCGGTGCCGTCGATCGTTGCGTTGCCAGCGGCCTACAAGATTGTTCGGCTTGAGGAAGATCGCGCCGATATCGAGACAGTCTCCCTCGGAGGTGTGCCTGGGTTTGATATCGCCAAGCAGGCATATGAATCCGAGATAGCATTCGCCGGATCTGCTGCTGCCTCGGTAGTTGCGGTTGACGATTATGCCGGGTTCCTGAGCAATCAACAGGGCAGACTTGCGGTCGAGCGCTACCTCGGACGCGAGTGGCCACGGAATATTGCGCAGACGTTTTCATCATCAACTATTGCGGATATGGCCGCACCATTCGGCCTGGATCCGGGCCCCTGGGGGTCCCGTCCGTTGCAGGAGGTCGTCGGGGACTGGTACCGTCTGCGTCGGGCCGGTCCTCTGGCTCATCACCTGATCGGCGAACCCTGCTTAGATCTCTACCGGAACCTGGCAGGACATTACGCAGGGGCCACCTTTCCTGCCGGCAGCGCGGCATCGGCGTTTCGACTCTTTATGATGATGATGGGAAGTTACCTTGCCGATCGCGACATGACCGTTTCAGTTCAGTTGGCCGATGCAGGGGTCACTCCCCGGAGCGTGGCATCCTTGGGCGAACAGAACGACGCCACACTGGAACTGGGTGAAAACTGACGGTCTCGTTCGCCGCGGCGCTTGAGCCGCCGGCGACCAAAAGCGAGGCAATGTGCTCGGCGATGGCACCAAGGGGCTGGCTAAACGTCGTGAGGTTGTAGGCAATCCAGGATGCCTGCTCGATATTATCAAAGCCGATGATGCTCAACTCGTCCGGCACGACGATGCCGAATTCGTCACGAGCAACGTCCATGCAACCCATTGCCAGCAGGTCGGTGATGCAGAAGATGCCGTCTGGGGCAGAGGTTCGGCTGAAAAGCTGCCGAGCAGCCTCCGCACCAGTGGCGTAACCCGTGGGACCTGTACGCATGACTTGGGTGTCTCGCCCGTCCTCACGGGCTGCCGCAATGAAAGCCGTCTCTCGGGCCATCAGACTTGGTGTGCCGGCGGTGGAGCTTACGACAGCAATTCTCGCGCAGCCCGCCCTCTTGAGAAGTTGATATGCCTCTCTGCCTGCCTGACCGTTTTGGACAACGATATTCGTGGGCCCGCTCAACTGGTCGTCACGGTTGATCAGGATAACGCGTTGACCATTGGACAGGCAGGTAGCAATCAGGGAAGGCGAGGGAGTACCGGAGAGGACGATGACGGCCTCAGCACGATAGTTCACTGTTTGCCGCATGGCGGCCGCAACCTCTTCCGTACTGCCGATGGTATTGATGACCATCGCGATCTTGCCCACGGATTGGAGCTTCTTGGTCACGATGTCGATCATTTGAGCCTGATACGGGGTCGAAACATCCGACACCACGAGGCAGATGATGTTGCTCCTCTCGTGCGAGAGGCCGCGTGCCAGGTGGTTGACATGATAGCCTAGGGTCTCTGCCGCCTGCAGTACCTTCTTACGGGTTCCCGGTGACACGCTTGCCCCATCGGTGAACGTGCGGGAAACGGCGGATCTCGATACGCCTGCGAGTTTGGCAACCTCTTCCGCAGTGACGAAGCTTCGCTCGCGTATTTCCATTGAAGTCACTCTAGATTGCACTGCTGTGCAGTTTCGCCTGCAAGATAGGCTCTTGCCAACCATGAATGAAGGCTACGAAATTTCTGATCCTGAATCAACTTTAGTTCTTGACCCCCAGCGACTTAGAGGGCAAAATTGCACGCGCGTGCAAGGCATCGGCTTGTTCGGCATCTCGAGAGTAGATCCCTATGGCATCCACCGTACAACTGATTGACCTGCTCGGCGCTGGCGCACTCCTGATTTGGGGTCTGCGCCTCATCAAGACGGGGATATTGAGGGCATTCGGTGCGTCTCTCAGGCAGTGGATTCGGCGGGGGACAGGCAATCGGGTAAACGCTGCCTTTGCGGGGCTTCTTGCCACCATCGCGATGCAATCCAGCACTGCCACCGCTGTGGTCACCGCTTCTTTCGCCAGTCGTGGGCTCATCAATCCCAAGATGGGCCAGGCGGTCATGTTAGGCGCCAATGTCGGGACTGCCATCGCGGCACTGGTCCTCTCCCTGGACGTCCATTGGTTCGGGTCCGCCATGATCCTGGTGGGCGTGGCAATCAGTACCAGAAGCAAATTGGCGGCAGGGAAGGGTATCGGAAGGGCATTGCTTGGGCTGGGGTTGATGCTGGTCGCGCTTCGCCTCATGGCCAATGTGACCGAGCCCATGCGCAACTCGGAGGTGGTCATCGATCTACTGGCGGCGTTGGGCGAGGCGCCAGTCTTGGCCGTAATCTTCGCGGCTTTGCTGGCGTTTATTTCGTCGTCGAGCCTAGCGGTCGTCCTTTTTGCTTCGCTGCTGTTTCAAGGCGGGGTCATTTCTGCCCTGCTTGTCGTTTTTCTTGTTGCGGGGGCGAACCTGGGCGGGGCGGTGCCGCCCTGGCTGGCGGTATTCAACGACGGCCCGGAAGCACGGCGTCTTGCAACTGCAAATCTGATTGTGCGGGCCATCGGTTCAGTGGCCTTGATGCTCGTCGCGGCCCCATTCGTGCGGGCCATGGAAGGCATTCTTCCCGACATTGACATGATCGCCGTCGCGATCCATCTGATCTTCAACGTGGCATTGCTTCTAGTATTCTTGCCTGTCATCGGCCCGATCTACCATCTGGCCGGGATGCTGTTGCCCAAGGCGAAGACGTCTGAAAGCTCTGGCAGCTATCTCGACGAGAGTGCGCTCACTACGCCCGCGCTCGCGCTGGTCGGCGCGGCCCGGGAGGCACTCAAGGTGGGTGACCTGGTGAAGCAGATGCTCGAAGCAAGCCTACGTGGCTTGATCAGCAATGATCCAGAGCTGAGGGTCCATCTGTCTACGCTCGAGGACCAGGTCGATGCGTCCCAGGAGGCGATCAAGTTCTACCTGGCGAAGCTAAATCCGGCCGAACTTGACGACGAGGACCGTCTAAGGTCGGACGAGATCGTCTCCTACGCGATCAATCTCGAACATGCGGGTGATATCATCCATATCGGATTATGTGAACTCGCCATGAAGAAGTCCGCGGGTCACCTGTCCTTCTCGTCGGAAGGCTTGGCGGAACTGAGAGCCCTCTTTGAGAAGACCCTGGAAAATCTTCAGCTTTCACAGTCTGTGTTCCTGACCAGGGACGAGGATTTGGCCACCCGCCTGGCCCTGGCGAAAGTGGAAGTCAGGCGTCTCGAAGCGGAGTCCTCTACGCAGCATCTTCAACGCGTCCGTGAGCGACGTTCCGAAGCGTTGGAAACGAGTTCCCTGCACCTCGATATGCTGCGGGACTTGAAGCGCATCAACGCCCATTTTGCCTCGGTTGCGGCATCTGTCCTCGAGCAGACGGGGCATACGACATCAAGCAGACTATTGTCCCTGCCGGACCGGACAGCGCCCTAGCTGCCAATTCAGCGAAGGCATCACGATTGGGGGGGACTTGACCTGAGCCCCTAGATCTCCTCCAGATTTTGGTAGAGTCCGACGTCACAAAAGGACGATCGGATGAAGCGCAGCAGGTTCAACGAAGAGCAGATCATTTCGATATTGAAGGAGCAGGAGGCTGGGCTTGGGACGGCCGATCTGTGCCGCAAGCATGGGATCAGCAGTGCCACCTTCTACAAGTGGAAGGCCAAGTATGGCGGGCTGGAGGTGTCCGATGCCCGGCGGCTGAAGGCTTTGGAGGACGAGAACGCCCGGCTCAAGAAGCTGCTGGCCGAGGCGATGCTGGACAACGCCATCCTCAAGGATGTCGCGGCAAAAAAATGGTAGCGCCCGCCGCGAAGCGAGATGCGGTGGCTCAAGCCTGCCTGGTGCATGGGGTGGCCCTGGTTGCCGATACATCGCTGTCTGGCCGACGGGTGGCGCGCGAGCTCGACGCCATCATCGCCCGACGCGGTCGGCCATAGACGGTGGTCAGCGACAACGGCACCGAGTTCACCAGCATGGCCATCCTGCGCTGGTCGCAGGACCGGTAGATCGACTGGCACTACATTGCGCCCGGCACTGCAATTCTCCGCAAAAGTGGGCTTTGAAAATTCCCTAGTTGGTGGCCCCCTGGGTCTCATTTCAATGCGGTTATCGGCACCGAGATGAGACCGGCCGACCTCTCGCTCTATGCTCGCTTTGGCGAGGAGATGGGGCAGATGGTCCGACTTGGAGAACTCATGATGATTTTGGAACTGCATCGACAAGGACTGTCCATCACCGCGATCGCACGGCGGACCGGGCGCGATCCCAAGACCAAGCGCAAATACATCGAACAAGGCATCGAAGCGCCGAGCTATGGTCCACGCTCCGTCGGCAGGCCGAGCAAGCTGGCGCCCTATCTGAATTTTCTCAGCGAGCGCGTGGCAGCGTTTCCCGAACTGAGCGCCGCGCGGCTGACCCGGGAGGTACGAGAGCTTGGCTACACTGGCGCTTATACCGCGGTGAAGCGTTACCTTGCCGCGATCCGCCCCGAAGGCCAGCCCAAGCCGTGTGAGGTGCGTTTCGAAACCCCGCCCGGCGTGCAGGCCCAGGTGGATTTTGCCCGCTTCGTGGTCGAGTTCGCCGATGATCCGGGTACCAGCCGGATCGTTTGGCTGTTCAGCCTGGTGCTCGGGCACTCTCGCTTCCTGTTTGCCCGCTATGTGCTGCACCAGGATCTGCAGAGGCTCGCCGCTTCCGCAACCTCGAGGATATGAACGTCCAGTTGATCGACTGGCTCGGCAGCGTTGCCAATGCCCTTACCCATGGCACGACACAACGGATCGTCGCCGAAGCCTTTGCCGCCGAACAGAACGAGCTGCAGAACTTGCCCGACCAACCCTTTGGAGCGGTGCTCAAGCTGGAGCGGCGGGTCAGCCATGATGGGTTCGTTGCCATCGGCGGCAACTACTACAGCGTACCCGAGGCGCGGGACCGGATCAGCGCATGGAAGGAGGATTACAACAGCCACAGACCGCACTCCTCGCTGGGTAATCTCACGCCCAACGCGTTCGTCGTGCAAACGGCACTGGAAATACAGGCCGCATAGGGCCAAACATCAACCTAAGGACTCTCCTCAAAACCGGAGGGGCTCCCGACCTTCTCCGACTTTGACACCCGCCCTATTGCGGTACATCAGTCCTTCGCATCCAGTTGAAGCGAAATTTCCCAATAATTACAGTGCCCATCTATGTCGCAGGGGGTGCGCCAAATTCTTTAGTAACTTCAGGTGCTTAAGGCTCGGCGTCCGTCACTATCCTAGACGGTGCGCAAACTGCGCGTAAGCGTAAGTGATCGATTCTTGAATCATTTTGCCGCGCAGTTTCGGGCACAAAGCAACAAGTTCAGACAAATTTCGCCTGAAACCGGCCCCCCATAGGCTCCAAAGGCTTGACTGCTGCCCAAGAGGGCAGCGCTCCACAACCGGCAGTTTTGGGGCCGACTGCGGACCGACAGCTTTGGGGTGTCCTCCAGACATACTCGGACGTTGGTCCGCCCAAGTGTGGCTCAAGACGCAAAATGCGTGTCTGGCGCCAAGGCGGTGGGCGTCCTTGTGGTCTGCTCAGACTTCAACCGTCTATGATTCAGAAGTTAACTCCGGCCTCGACCGACATTGACCATTGACTTGGGCAGGAGCGGACGGGGGCGGGTCACGATGAAGACGGCGACACTCAGCAGGAGCAAAGCCAGTCCGCTGGCCGGAACCGATCCGAGTTCGCTAAAACGCATCGCGAAGCCATAGCCGATGGCCATACTGGCTACGGCCACCAGTTTGGTCGGCGTGGAAATGGCGCCCTCGCGCTGCCATGACCGCAGCGGCTTTCCCAGTACGGGATGGTCCAGCAGCCAGCCGGCCATGCGCGGCGACGAGCGGCAGAAGCACCATGCCGCGGCCAGCAGGAATGGCGTGGTGGGCAGCAGCGGCAGCACTGTTCCGGCGGCGCCCAGACCGAGCGCGACCCAGCCCGTCAAGAAATAGAATACGCGGAACCGGGTCACGGCGTCGTCTCGCGCGAGATCATCTGCATGGCGGCCGAGCCCTGCGCCGCCATGCGGGCAATGTCGTCGAAGATATGGGCCAGTTCGGCAAAGACGCTGCGGTCGCCCTCCTGCCAGGTCACCTCTTCCAGCTCGCCGAGCAGGTCCACCAGGGCGGCGATCGAGGCGCGTTGCTGGCGCGCATCCATCAGGCATTGCCGGTCGTGGCGATGCTGTTCCTGCGCGGCGAAGCGCTGCAGGGCGTCATTGACCCGCTGCCGGCAATCGCAATCGAGCGCCACAGTGCCGATGAGGTTGCGGATGCGCCGTGTCAGGCCCGATGCGTCCTCGTCGCGCTCGATGGCCAAGGGCGGGCCATAATACATCATGCTGGCACCTGTTCTGTTGCGGCAGGAATCCAGGCGGCCCCGGTCGTGCCGTGGTGAAAGCCATTGGAGAAAGGCACGTCGGGATAGATGGCGCGCAGCCTTGCCTCGCCCTCCGCCGCATCGATCCGTCCGTCGCGGACCGCGGCGAAGACCTCGGCCACATCAGCCATGTCGCAATGCTGCGGGGAGAGGCGGATATGGCTCACCCCCGCCTGCTGCAGGGCCGGCAGTTCGGCCAGCAGCACCTGGCAGGTATGGGACATGGTCTGCACGCCATTGAGCGTCAGGAAGGATTGGCCATCGAGCGTGTCCACCGCCAGCCCGTCGGGATCGTCCTGGCAGACGAACTGGCAATTGTCCTTGCTGTTGCCCTTGGCGCGGGCATGGGCGCAGCGCGCCGAAATGGCCAGCGGCAGGCGCCCGAAGGCAAAGACCTCGAAATCCGCGCCGGAAGCAGCGCCGATGATTTCAGTCACGGACGCCAGCGGCAATTCCGGCCCCAGGCATATCCGCGTGGCGCCGCGGCTGGCCAGCATGCGGGCGGTGGCGCCGTTATAGACATTGACGAAGGGGCCGATGAGATGCGGCCGCCCCGAGAGGAGGCCCAGCGCCGAGAGATCGTTGGCTTCCACCGGCCATGGGCTGGCTTCGACCAGCTTCCGGGTCAGCATCGCCTCGCGTTCCAGCGTCACCATGGCCATGGAGGCCAGGGCCACTTCCTTGCCGGCATCGGCGAGGCGGTTGGCCACGGCGTCGATAAAAGGCTGGGTGAAGTGGAGCCGCTTGGAGCAGACCACTTCACCCAGAGTTACCGCATCAATCCATGCGCAGTCGGCGATGCGGAAGTAGAAGTCGCGCCAAGCCTCGCCGTCCCACAGATAGGGGACGGGACCGAGGGTGATCCGGAGGTTCCTCCCAGCCATCGGGATCACCGCCACTTCTTTTCGTAAGCGCCCGCCGTGGTCCGCTGGCCTTCGCTGAGGCGGCGGAGATGGGCGAGCAGAGCCGGGCGCTGTTCGGGCGTCGCGGCCAGTGCCTGGCGCAGCCGCGAGACGACTTCGGCCACATAGGCCTTGCCGCGCTGGCGCCCCTCGATCTTGAGCGCGGTGACGCCGGCAGCGCGCAGGGCGTCGAGATGCTCCATGACATCGAGGCTCACAGGGTCCTCGAAGGCATAGCCCCCGTCATCGGCAATGTGGAAGCGACCCTTGCACAGCGTGGGATAGCCGGCCGGCTCGTCGGCGCCGAAGCGGTTGATCGTATAGCCGCCCAGTTCGGACACCATCTCCTCGCCGTCCTCGCGGTAGCGCACATGGCTGGCCGGCGAGCAGACGCCCTGCATGTTGGGCGACAGGCCCGTGGCGTAGGACGAGAGCGAGCAGCGCCCCTCCGCCATGACGCAGAGCCCGCCAAAAGCGAAGACTTCCAGCTCGCAGGCGACCTTGGGCGCGAGCGCCGCAATATCGGCGACCGTGAGCACGCGGGGCAGCACCAGGCGCTTGGCGCCAAAGGTCTGCACCAGGAAATTGATGGCATCGGCATTGGAGGCCGAGGCCTGCACCGAGACATGCAGGCGCTGCCGCGGATGGGTCTCGGAAATATAGGCCATCAGCGCCAGGTCGGCGACGATCAGCGCATCGGCGCCCAGAAGCACGGCATCGTCGGCGGCTTTGTACCAGAGCCGTTCCGCGCCGGCCCGCATGAAAGTGTTGAGCGCCACATAGGTCTGGACATTCCGCGCCTTGCCATAGGCGATGGAGGCGGCCAGCTCCTCGCGGGTGAAATTGAGGCCGGGGAAGTTGCGCGCATTGGTTTCGTCGCGGAAGCCGCAATAGACCGCGTCGGCGCCGGCATCGACGGCTTCGCGATAGGCGGCGGGCGTGCCGGCGGGGCAGATCAGTTCCATGGCTAGACCAACCCGACCAGGGCCCGCTGGCGGACCATTTCGGCCAGCCGCGTGACCAGTGGTGCAAACGGCCCGGCGGCCTTGCCCAGGTCGCGCGGCAGGTCGAACCCGCTGTCATCAAGCGCATTGCGCAGGGCCAGCATGGCCTCCATGTCGCCGGAGATGGACAGGCTGCGGGCAAAGAACATGGCGTCGCCGTCGATCCGCCCTTCCAGCAGCGCCAGCAGGGTCAGCAGCGGTCCACCCGCCGAGGCATCGGCCGGCATGCGGGCCGATTTGCGCGACACGGTGATACTGCGCCGCGCCGGCACGATAAGGAAGCTCAGGTTCAGATCGGCTGGGGTAAAGCGGAAGCTCTTGGTGGCATGATCGCCCAGCCGGTCGAAAAGGGTCGGATGCTGGCGCAGCATCTGGTTGAACACCAGTTTCGTGCCCCGCTGGATGACCGGCAGGGGCAGGCGATTGATCGGCTGCGAAATGGCTTTGGGCAGGATCATGCGGGGCCTCCGGCAGGTTGCGACACGCTCAAGCTAGGCCGGCCCGGCCGCCAATACTTTGCGCTGGCGCAAGGACTGCGCGCGCAGCATCCCTATCGTCGCGCGCATGAGCACCGCCCTCCCGCGCGAAAGCGCCTTTCCCCCCGCGACCGACCTGCGTGGCTTTCTCGATGCACTGGAACGGCGCGGGCGCCTGCACCGGATCGAAAAGCCGGTGAGCCTGGTGCATGACCTCACCGAGGTTCACCGTCGCGTGCTGCTTGCCGGCGGACCGGCGCTGCTAGTCGAGCGGCCGGTGGATGCGGCGGGACGGGTCGGTGAGATGCCGGTGCTGGTCAACCTCTTCGGCACGCAGGAACGCATCGCCTGGGGCATGGGCATCGCGCCCGGTGCCATGCCTGAACTGGGCGAGGCTCTAGCCGACCTACGCAATCCCCGCCCGCCGCGCGGGTTGAAACAGGCCTGGGCGCAGCGCGGCATGCTGGCGGGCGCGCTCAACATGCGGCTGCGTCAGGTCGATCGTGCGCCCAGCCAGAGCCGGGTGCTGACGGGCGAGGCGATGGATCTCGGCCGCCTGCCCATTCAGTGGTGCTGGCCGGGCGAGCCCGCGCCGCTCATCACCTGGCCGCTGGTCATCACGTCAGCGCCCGATGACCCAGATGACATCAATGTCGGCATCTATCGCATGCAGGTGCTGGGGCCAAACCGCGTCATCATGCGCTGGCTGGCGCATCGCGGCGGGGCGCGGCATCATCGCATGTGGCAAAGACAAGGGCGCGACATGCCGGTGGCCGTCGCCATCGGCGCCGATCCGGCCACGATCCTTGCCGCCGTCATGCCGCTGCCCGAGGGCATGAGCGAACTGGGTTTTGCCGGCCTGCTGCGCCGCCGCCGCACCGAAGTCGCCACGGGCAAGACGGTGCCGCTGCCGGTGCCGGCACACGCCGAAATCGTGCTCGAGGGCCATGTCTCGGCCAGCGAGACGGCGCCCGAGGGGCCCTATGGCGATCACACCGGTTATTACAACAGCGTCGAACCCTTCCCGGTGATGACGCTCAGCGCCATCACCATGCGCGACAAGCCCATCTATCTCTCGACCTATACCGGCCGCCCGCCCGACGAGCCGTCCCGGCTGGGCGAGGCGATGACGCCTCTTTTCGCGCCGCTGGCCCGCCGGCAATTCCCCGAAATCATCGACCTGCACCTGCCGCCCGGGGCCTGTTCCTATCGCGCCATGGTCGTCTCCATCGACAAGCGCTATCCCGGCCAGGCGCGGCGGCTCATGCTCGGCCTGTGGTCCATGCTGCCGCAGTTCAGCTATACCAAGCTCATCATTGTGGTGGATGGCGATATCGACATCCGCAAGTGGGAAGACGTCATGTGGGCGCTGGCCACGCGGTTTGATGCGCCGCGCGATCTTGTCGTCGTGCCCGATACGCCCATCGACTATCTCGATTTCGCCTCGCCCAGCCCGGGCCTGGGCGGCAAGCTGGGGCTCGACGCCACTAACAAGCTGAGCCCCGAAACCAGCCGCGACTGGGGCCGCGTGCTGGCCATGACGCCTGAAGTAACGACGCGCGTCGATGTCATCTGGCACGAACTGAACCTGCCATGACACGCGTGGTCCTTGCCATGACCGGGGCATCCGGCGCCGCCATCGGGCTGCGGTCCGCCGAATTGCTGCATGCGCTGCCGGACGTGGAAATTCACCTTGTGGTGTCGCAGGCCGCCGAACGGACCCTGGCGCATGAAGTAGGCCCCGATGCCGCCGTCAGGCTCCGTGCATTGGCCGATGTGGTTCACCCGGTCGACGATATCGGCGCCAGCATTGCCAGCGGCTCCTTCGGTTCGACTGGCATGCTGGTCGCGCCCTGCTCAATGCACTCGCTGGCCGCCATCGCCTCCGGCATTGCCGACAATCTGATCGTGCGGGCGGCCGATGTGCATCTTAAGGAGCGCCGCCGGCTGGTGCTGGTGGCGCGTGAAACGCCGCTGCATCTGGGGCATTTGCGCAATATGGTGGCCGTCACCGAAATGGGCGCCATTGTCATGCCGCCGGTGCCGGCCTTCTACCATCGCCCCGCCAGCGTCGCCGACATCGTCGACCAACTCGCCGCCCGCGCCATAGACCTGCTAGGTCTCCCCGTAGCGCCACTGGCAAGGGAATGGCAGGGCTAGACGGCCAGCGAATGGCGCGCCGTGCCCTGCGCCAGATAGGTGTCGAATTTTGCCGCAATGGCCCGAACGAAGGGCCGGCCGAGTGCGGTCACGCTGAAGTACTCCGCGTCGGCAGTTGTCAGCCCGTCCGCATCCGCGGCGGCGATACCGCGGGCTGTCTCAAACAGCGCCTCACCCGCCGCACCAAAAATCCGCAGCTCATTCCGCGTCAATGCGAAACGGCACAGCAGCGCCTCGATGGCAAAGCCATGCAACCGGTCGGCCGGACCGAGCGCGAAGCCGCGCGCCGTGGCGCCACTACCGGCCAGCACAGCCTTCTGGTATTCGCCTGTCGGCGTGACGTTCTGCACATAGCCCTGCGGCAACTGCCCGATCGACGATGCGCCGAGCCCGATCAGCAAATCCGCCCGGTCATCGGTATAGCCCTGGAAATTGCGCCGCAATTTCCCGGTTCTGCCCGCAATGGCGAGGCTGTCGTTCTCCCGCGCGAAATGATCGAAGCCAACAGGATGCAAACCACCAGAATCGAGCAGGCTTGCCGCCAGCCGGGACTGGGCAAAACGCGCGCTAACATCGGGCAAGGCCGCATCGGGGATCATCTGCTGGTGCTTCTTCATCCAGGGCACATGGGCATAGCCGAACAGGGCCGTGCGGTCGGGTCTCAGCGACAGCACTTGCGCGATGGTTGCCTCGATGCTGGAGAGCGTCTGGTAGGGTAGGCCATAGAGCACATCGACATTGACCGAATGCACACCTCGCGCCCGAACCTGGTCGATAACGTGTTGAGTCTGCTCGAAAGTCTGGATGCGGTTGATGGCCTTCTGTACGCGCGGGTCGAAATCCTGCACGCCCACGCTGGCCCGCGTCAGCCCGAAATCGGCCATGGCATCGAAGCGGTCTTCGCCCAGGTCGTTGGGATCGATCTCGATGCTGATCTCGGCATCGCGGGCGATGGCGAAGCGATCCGCCAGCCGCGCTTTGAGCGCCGCCATATCCGCCGCCGAAAGCATGGTGGGCGAGCCGCCGCCGAGATGGATGGCGGTCACCCTGCCCCGGCCGGCCAGCTGCGCCGATACCCAGTCGATCTCGGCATAAAGCGCCAGCAGGTATTGGGCGATCGGCTCATAGCGTAAGGTGTGCTTGGTGTGGCAGCCGCAGAACCAGCACAGCCGGTCACAATAGGGGATGTGCAGATAAAGTGAGATAGTCGCCGCGTTCGGCACCTCGCCCAGCCAGCGTGCATAGGTGTCCGGCGTGATGCCGGCATGAAAATGCGGCGCCGTGGGATAGCTCGTATAGCGCGGCACGGGGGCCGAATAGCGCTCGATCAGGTCGGTTGTCATGTCGTGGCCATCGCCAATGGGTCGGCACCAAACAGCACGGCATGGCCACCCAGCAGTAACCAGGCGGTGAGCGCGGCGCTAGTGAGAATGGCGATGGCCAGCGCAAGGTCGAAGCGCAGCTTCGTGCGACCAACCAGCACCGCGGCAAACGGCAAAACCGAGGTCGTGCGGGCAATCTCCGCCCATTGCGCCCCCAGCCTGCGGCGCGAGCGCCGATCGGTGATGGCCATGCCGAGCAAGGCAAAAGCCAGGAGCGCGCCGAACAGCAACAGGCTGCGCAGATCGCCATTGGGCACCAGATGGCTACCGGCCCACAGCGCAAAGCCCCACAGCACCGGATGGCGGGTCACCGTGGTGATGGCGCCCGGCCTGAGGTCCGGTTTGCGCAAGGTGATCGAGGCCGGATTGGGGCTCAACAGCCCCGCCAGCAGCAACACCAATGCGATCGGCATCAGCACCAGCGGAAACCAGGCCTGCCAGGGCGCCGGGTCCCAGAGGGGCACGAAATCGAGCTGCAAGGCGGCATGGAACAGCCAGGCCAACGTCAGCAGCGAAACCAGCGAATAGACCACGAGATAGGCCCGTCGTCCCACCGCCGCGACGAGCGTGGCTCGCAAGGCGGGAATGGCGGGCACCATATGCAGCGCCAGGAACAGGACCAGCGCGAGAAGAAACTGGGTCAATTGATGCTCTTTCCTTCCGCATCGGGCAGGAACAACCGAAGCAGTTCGATTTCGCCATGCACATGCCGGCGCATGCTGCCGAAGAAGGACCGCAGCAGATAGCCCACCGCGTCTGGCGACAGCGTCGAGTGGCCCGCGACGAAGCTCTGCAGGGCCTCGCTCACCTCGCCCACCGTGTCGCTGTCGGAGAGGTGCTCCCGCCGCAGCCGCGCCATGGTCCGATCCAGTTCGGGGCGGCGCGATGCCACGAGAATGGGAAACAGGACGGCTTCCTCCAGCTTATGGGTATCCTCGACCAGCGCTTCGAGCGCATCGGCCGTCGCCAGGCACAGGCGCGCGTCGGGATGGGGCAGGCTGTCGGCAATCGCCTCCAGCGCATCGCAAAGGTCGAGCAGGCTCTGATAGTTCTGCTCCAACTGTCCTGCCCTGCCCTTCGGCACCACGATCGACCCCCCTGACCGCCTGTCATTCCTGTCATCCTAGCAGGACAAAAGCCTCCGGCGTTTGACCCCGATCAACTTCACCATGGTTTGGCGGGCTAGAGTGTGCCATGCCGGAAGCCAGTCGAGACGTCGCCATTCATGCCCTTTCCACCCTTCGCCCCCTCCGTTTATTTCGATGAAGCCGATCTCGCCGCGCTGGTCGCGGAGTTCAGCGAGCGGGTGCGACGCAATCCGACCCTGCGCCCGGCCATGGACCGGCTGGTGGGTAATCGCTGGGAAGAGGCGGAAGCGGCGGCGGCATCCTTTCTGCAGGCAACTCTGTTCCTGGAGAAGCGCCCCGACGTGGATGGCGACTGGCTGGCCAGATCCATCCGCATGCTCGATGCCGCGACGATCGATCAGTTGACCGATATCCTGCTCGATTGCGCCCTGGTCGTCCTGCCGCTGCATAGCGCCGCCGTGGTGGCGGAAGTCAGCGATGCGCTGGCGCGGCTGCTCAAGGACGTGGTCATCCATGATGGCGTGATGCGCCAGCGGCTCCTGCTCAAGGTCCAGTCACGGCTGGCCGCCGGCGCACTGATGAGCGGTATCTAGGAATTGTTCTTCTGCTGGTCGCGGCGCGGCTCGTCATCCTCATAGAGAATCCGTTCGGCGGCGCCGTCGAGATCGTCATATTGCCCATCCCGCAGCGTCCAGAGGAACACAACGAGCCCAATGGCCCCCAGGACGATCGAAATGGGGATCAGGTAGAAAAAGTCGCTCATGGCCGCACCGCCACGGCCTGGTGCAGCGGCCAGCGATAGAAGCGATAGCCGCCCCAACCCAACCGCAAGGCGTTCAGCACCACGACAATGGACGACAGCGACATGGCGATGGCGGCAATGAACGGATTGACATAGCCGGCAATGGCGATGGGCAGGGCGATGGCATTGTAGAGCGCCGAGAGCGCAAAATTCTGCCGCACTAGCCGCCCGGCATCGCGCGCCACGGCCAAAGCCAGCGGCACGGCCGACAAATCATCGTGCAGGAAGACGAAATCGGCGGCGCTGCGCCCCACATCGACGGCGCTCGACGGCGCCATGGACACATGGGCCGCCATCAAAGCCGGGGCGTCGTTGAGCCCATCGCCCACCATGAGCACCTTGCGGCCTTCGACCCGCAGGGCGGCGATACGGTCGGCCTTGCCACCCGGCAGCACGCCACCCGCACTGTCGGCAATATGCAGTTCAATCGCCACATCAGCGACGGCGGCGCTGGTATCACCCGAGACGATCTCGACCGCGAGCCCGGCTTCGCGCAAGGCAGAGACCGCGCTGTGCGCACCGGCCCGCAAACCATCGGCAAAGGCGAAGCGGGCCAGTTCCATGCCATTGCGGCTCAGTACCGTGCCACCGGCACCCTCCGCATCCGACAAGGCCCAGTCGGCGCGACCAAGGCGGTAGCGGTCATCGCCCAGCAGGGCCTCAACGCCAAATCCGGGCAACTCGCTGATAGTGGTGAAGCCCGGCATGGCGCCGAGGCCCGCGCCTGCCCTGGTGATGGCGCGCGAATAGGGGTGGCGCGAATGGGCCGCCAGCGCCGCAGCCTGCGCCAGTGTTTCCGGCGCGATATCGCCCAGGTCGAGCAATTGCGGCGAACCCAGGGTCAGCGTGCCCGTCTTGTCGAAGACCACGCTGTCCACCTCGGCCAGCCGCTCCAGCGCCGAGCCATCCTTGACCATGATGCCGGCATCGAACAGGCGCCGCGCCGCCACGACCTGCACCATGGGCACGGCCAAGCCGAGCGCGCAGGGGCAGGTGATGATGAGCACCGCAATGGCCACGGTGACGGCATTATGCAGGTCGCCATTGAAAGCCATCCAACCGAGGAATGCCACGAAGGCTGCCAGATGCACGATTGGCGAATAGAGTTCGGCGGCGCGGTCGGCAATGCGGCGATAGCGGTTGCGCCCGCTTTCGGCCACTTCCATCAGCCGCACCATCTGCGCCAGCGTCGAATCCTGCTCCCCCGCCTCGGCGCTTATGGTCAGCGGCCCGGTAAGGTTCAGCACCCCGGCTTCAAGCCGGGTGCCCGCCTCGGCCGCCACCGGAAGGCTTTCCCCGCTGATCAGGCTCCGGTCGAGGTCCGATGCGCCGCTCAGCACCACCGCATCGACCGGCACGCGCTCGCCGGCCGCCAGCAGGATCGTCATGCCGGGCATGATCTCGCGCAAAGGCAGATATTCCGGGGCGCCATTGTCGCCGAGCACCAGCGCGCCGCGCGGAGCGAGTTTTGCCAGGCCCTTGACCGCGGTGCGAGCGCGTTCGCGCATCACATGGTCAAGCGTACGTCCGATCAGCAGGAAGAAGATCAGCGAGACCGTCGCATCGTAATAGACCTCCTGCCCCGAATGGATCGTGTCGTAGAGGCTCAGCGCAAAGGCCAAAGCGATGCCGATGGTGATCGGCACATCCATATTGGTGCGACCATGGCTTATGGCGTTCCAGGCCGAGCGGTAGAAGACGCGGCCCGAATAGAGCAGAGCCGGCAGGGTCAACCCGGCGCAGATCCAGTGCAGGATGTCGCGTGTCGCGCCGTCGGCGCCCGACCAGACGGAGCCGGACAGCATCATGATATTCATCGAGGCAAAGGCGGCCACCGCCAGCGCCCGGATCAGGCCGGGCAGGGTGCGGTCCTTCTGGCTATCCTCGGTCTCGTAGAGATGGGGCTCATAGCCGAGCCCGACCAATGTCTCGACCATGGGCGGCAGTGCGCGCCCCTCGGGCCAGCGAATGGCCACGCGCTTGGTCGAGAGGTTCACCCGTGCCGACTCCACCCCCTCGAGCGCGTTCAGCGCCTTTTCGATGGTCTGGATGCAGCCGCCGCAATGCACTGCCGGCACCGACAGGTCGATCTGGCGCATGCCCTTGCCGAGGTCACGGCTGGCCAGCCGGATTTCGTCATCCGACGGGCCGCGCCGGATCGGGCCGGCAGCGGCCTCGATGAATTCAGGCGGTGGCAGGCAGCAGCTCATTTCTCGTCGCGCACCGCCGCATAGGCATGCCAGGTGGCATGGCCGAGCAGCGGGAAGATGATGATGAGCCCGATCAAAGCCGTGCCCAGGCTCAGCAGGGTCAGCAGCAGGATGATGGCGCCCCAGAGCAAAGCGGCGGGCAGGTTGTTCCACACCAGCGACATGGACATGGCCATGGCCGAGAAGGCGTCGAGCTTTTTGTCGAGCAGCATGGGAATGGAAAAGGCGCTGATGGCAAAGGAGAAGGCAGCGAAGAGCCCGCCGATCGCCGTGCCGGTGACCAGCATGGCCAGACCCGTCGGCGTGGTGAACAGCATGGCGACGATATGGTCGAAGCCGGGGAAAGGCCGCCAGCCGAAGAACAGCGCATAGAGCAGCACGGCGGCGCGCATCCAGACCAGCATGAGCGTCAGCAGGATCGCCCCGACAAACAGCAGGTGGGCGCCCGCGCCGCGGCCGGGAAACAGCATGCGCCAGAGCGAGACGGGTTCACCCGCTTCCAGCCGCCGGCTCTTTTCATAGAGCCCGGTGGCCAGCAGAGGCCCGACGACGAGAAACCCCGACAAAGCGGGAAACAATATCTGCGCCCAGCCGAAATTGACCATGGCGGCGATGACCAGCAGGGAGAGCAGAGCCACGCCCAGCCCATAGAGCAGGCTGGGCATCGGATGGGTCCAGAGGTCCCGCCAGCCCAAAGCCAGCCAGCGGAAAGCGGCGCTGGCGGGCAGGTGCCGGTTATGATCGACCGCCTTGGGCAGGGGTGCCACATGGGCGGGAATGGGGTGCAGCGTCTTGGCCATGGGCGGTTCCCTTTACTGGTCAGCAGGCCGATTTGGCGGCGCGATAGGTGCCGTGGTCGCCCTCGCCCTTGAGATGGGCCACGCAGTCGGGCTGCGAGGAGAAGGCGACATAGACAAGGTGGGCATTGGCGGCCAGCAGCACGCCGACGATCACGATGGCGGCGATGGTCAGCATGCGGCGCGTGCTGCGCCGGCGCCGGTCGTCATTGTCATGCGTGGCCGCGGGCGCGCTCATTGCTCATTGGCCCTGAGGTCGAGAACATAGAGCGTCAGCAGCTTGATATGGGTGGGCGACAGGCGCCCTTCCCACGATGGCATGGTACCCGCGCGGCCGTGATAGACCGAGTGGCGGATGCTGGCGCGGTCGCCGCCATAGGTCCAGTATTGGTCGGTGAGGTTGGGTGTCCCGGTATCGGTCATGCCCCGGGCATCCTCGCCATGGCAGCCGGCACAATTGGCCGCGAAGACTTCGCCGCCATAGGCCAGGGTGTCGGCATCCATGCCGGCGGCCAGTTCGGGCTGCGACAGGGTCTCGACATAGCTCACCACGGCGTCGATATCGGCGCGTTCCAGCATATGGTCGCGGCCGAAGGCCAGCATCTGGGCATAGCGCGTTTCCGGGCTCGTGCCGTTGATGCCGACGCGGATGGTCTCGGCCACGGTTTCGGGATCGTCACCCCACATGGTTGGGGCGGTGACGAGATTGGGGAAGCCCGGCGTGCCGCGGGCATTGGTGCCATGGCAGGCGGCGCAATTGTCGCCGAACAGGGCCGCGCCGGTTTCCCGCACGATGGCCATCAGCGCGTCATCGGCCTGGATGGCGGCGAAATCCTCGCTGTCGATGCGGCTGGTCCAGCTTTCCCGCTCAACCGCAGCCTCGGTGACGCTCTGTGTCACGGCCACGCGCTGGTCCACCCCCAGGAGGCCTCGGAAGTAGCCGTTGATGCCTGGCCAACTCGGCATGAGCACCGTCCAGGTGACGGAAAAGATGGTCGCGGTGATGAGGAAGGCCCAGAGCAGGCGCGGAACCGGGGTATTGAGTTCCTTGATGCCGTTCCATTCATGCCCGGTCGTGGTCTGCCCCGAGACCTTGTCGCGTTCGATCAACCCCGCCATGGCCGGTCCTCCTCTTCGAGCACGGGGCGCTTTGCCGCTTCGTCAAAGCCCTTCTTGTTGGAGGGCCAATAGGTCCACACCAAAGCGATCACGCTGAGCGCGACGAGATAGAACAGGCCGAACGACTTGGAAAAGCCGACGACGGTGTCGTGGTCGAATGGCATTATTCGGCCTCCGGCTGGGGTTGATGGGCGGCGTCGGTCAGGTTGCCGAGCACCTGGAGATAGGCGACCAGCGCATCCATGTCGGTGAGGCGCGTCGCCTCGCCGTCGAACAGGCGGATATTGGTGGCGTCGCCATAGCGCTTGGCCACGCCGCCGGCAGCGGCACTGTCGGGGTTGGCCTGGCCATAGGCGTCGAGCGGTGCATTGGCGATCTGCTCGTCGGTATAGGGCACCCCCACGGCGCGCAAAGCCGCCAGATGTTCGCCCAGGTCATCGGTATGGAGCTGCGCGCGCAGCAGCCAGCGATAGGCCGGCATCTTGGATTCGGGCACGACGTCGCGCGGGTTGTTGAGGTGGATGGTGTGCCAGGCGTCGGAATATTTGTTGCCCAGCCGCGCCAGGTCCGGCCCGGTGCGCTTGGAACCCCAGAGCTGGGGATGGTCGTAGCTCGACTCCACCGCCAGCGAATAAGGCCCATAGCGCTCGACTTCGTCGCGCAGCGTGCGGATCATCTGGCTGTGGCAGGCATAGCATCCTTCGCGGATATAGATGTTGCGCCCGGCCACTTCGAGCGGAGTATAGACGCGCATGTCGGGCGCTTCCTCCACCGTTTCGTCGATGGTGAAGAGCGGCGCGATCTCGATCAGGCCGCCGATCGAGGCGACGAGGACGATGAAGGCGACAAGGCCGACCGCGCTGCGTTCGAGATTATAGTGTAGGCCGAACATGGGTCTATTCTCCGGCTTGCAAGGCGGGCTTGGCGGGAATGTCGAGTGCGGCGTCATCGGCGGCTGGAGCCGGCATGCGGATGGTCATCACAACATTGTAGAGGGCGGTCAGCGCGCCGAGCAGGAATAGCAGGCCGCCGAAGGCGCGGGCGATGTAATAGGGGTGCATGGCCACGAGGCTGTCGATGAACGAATAGGTCAGGCCGCCGCTCTCGGTATAGGTGCGCCACATCAGGCCCTGGATGACGCCCGAATTCCACATGGCGAAGACGTAGATGACGGTGCCCGACAGGGCGAGCCAGAAGTGAACCTCGACCAGCTTCTGCGAATAGATGCGCTCGCGCCTGAACATGGACGGCACGATTGAATAGAGCGAGCCGAAGGTGATCATGGCCACCCAGCCCAGCGCCCCGGCATGCACATGGCCGATGGTCCAGTCGGTATAATGGCTGAGCGAGTTCACCGCGCGAATGGCCATGAACGAGCCTTCGAACGTGGTAATGCCGTAAAAGATCGCGGCCAGGGCCATGAAGCGGAGCACGGCGTCGTCGCGCACCTTGTGCCAGGCGCCGTTCAGCGTCAGCAGGGCATTGCCCGCCGAAGCCCAGCTCGGCACCAGCAGCACGACCGAGAAGGCCATGCCCAGCGTCTGCACCCAATGGGGCAGGGCGGTATAATGCAGGTGGTGCGAGCCGGCCCACATATACATGAAGGTGATGCCCCAGAAGCTGATGATTGACATCCGGTAGGAGAAGATCGGCCGGCCGGCGCGCTTGGGCAGGTAGTAATACATCATGCCCAGGAAGCCCGCGGTGAGGAAGAAGGCCACCGCGTTATGGCCGTACCACCACTGGGTCATGGCATCCTGCACGCCCGAGAACAGCGAATAGGATTTGGCGCTGCCCAGCGAGATCGGCACGGCCAGGTTGTTGACGATATGCAGGATCGCCACGACCAGGATGAAGGCCATGTAGTACCAGTTGGCCACATAGATATGCGGCTCCTTCCGGCGGGCGAGGGTGCGCATATAGATGGCGAAATAGACCACCCAGACCACCACCAGCCAGATATCGGCATACCATTCGGGCTCGGCATATTCCTTGGACTGGGTCAGGCCCATCAGATAGCCGCTGGCGGCAATGATGCAGAAGAGGTTGTAGCCCAGCAGCACGAACCACGGGCTGATCTGGTCGGGCAGGCGCGCGCGGGTGGTGCGCTGCAGCACATGGAACGAGGTGGCGATCAGCGCATTGCCGCCGAAGCCGAAAATGACGCCTGATGTATGGACCGGACGCAGGCGGCCAAAGCTCAGCCAGGGAACGTCGAATGTCATGTCCGGCCAGGCCAGCAGGGCCGCGACCCAGAAGCCGACGCCCATGCCAACAACCGCCCAGAGCAACGTCAGGATCAGGCCGACGCGCGTGGGTGCATCGTAATATTCGTTGAGCCGTTCCGCGCTGGGCTCGGGCGCGTCCAGGCCGCGCATGACGGCGATGAAGCCGCCCAACCCTGCCGCCAGCACGATCCAGCCATGGATGCCCAGCAGGTCGTTGCGACCGCCAATGGCCATAGCCAGTCCGATCAGCCCCAGCGCTCCCAGGATCAGCATGGCCCAAAGCCGCTCGGCCCGCGTCAGATCTGCAATCATGTTTTAGCCCTGCCTCAACGTCAGGCGCGAAGCCTGCCTTCCCGCCGAGCCGTAGCGGAAAAACCGCCCCGGTCTTTGATCCAGGACAAAGACCGCGACTTATCGCGCTCGCATGTGCGCGCCGTGCCGCCCTGTCGCGGTGGTTTTGTTTGTCCGGCGACAAAGTGGTGCGGTCCTTATGGCGCTAAGCCATGGTTCAGCCCGGGTTCTGGCCGCTGCCCGGCGCTCCTCCTGTATGCGGCCGAACGGAGTAGTGACCGACATGTCCGAAACCGAGGCTTTCCCCTCCTTCATCGATGTCCGCATCGTGCCGCCCGGCCAGCGCCATCCCCGCATCTTCGCCATGGCCCATGCGCTCGAGATCGGGGAATCCTTCACCATCATCAATGACCACGACCCCAAGCCCCTGCATTACCAGTTGCAGGCCGAATATCCCGGCCAGTTCTCCTGGACCTATCTCGAAAGCGGCCCGGAAGTCTGGCGCGTCGAGCTGGGCCGACAGGCCGAGGCCTGACGGACGATCGCCATGCCCGGAGCAAGCCTTTCCCGTTGGACCCTCACCTATTTCGCCTGCGCCCTGGCCTGCCTGGTCGCGGCAGAAGCATTGATGGTCATGGGCTTTGGCTATCCGGGCGCGGCGATCGAAGCGCCCGAAACGCTGATCCTGGTGCATCTGGTCGCCATCGGCTGGCTGAGCCTGTTGCTGTGCGGGGCGCTGTTCCAGTTCGTGCCCGTGCTGGTGGCGCGGCCGCTGCTGGGCGAAGAGCTGCCGCCCGTGGCGCTGGCTTTCGTCCTTCTCGGCCTTGGCGTTTTGTTGTCCGGCTTTGCCGCCATGGCGGGAATTATTGTGGTTCCGCTTGAAGTTATGCCGCTGGGCGGGCTCCTGCTCGTCATCGGCTTCGGGCTCGTCATTGTCTCGCTGGGCCGTACCCTCTGGGCTGCGCGACCCTTGGCCATGCCGGCCCGCTTCGTCGTGGTGGGGCTGGCGGCCTTGGCCGCCACGGCCCTGTTCGGCGAGAGTTTTGCGCTGATCCTGTCCGGGCTGGTGGGCGGCGAAGCAGCCTTGTCATTATTGCTCAATGGGGTGCCGCTGCATGCGCTGCTGGGGCTGGGCGGGTGGATGAGTTTCACCGCCATGGGGGTCAGCTACCGGCTGCTCGCCATGTTCATGCTGGCGCCGGAAACCGAGCGTTTCTCGACCAGTATCGTCCTGATCATCGGCACGCTGACGCTGGTGCTCATTGCCGCGGCAACGCCCTTTGCCATGGCGGCGGGGGGCGGGGTCGGGGGCATGCTGCTGGCGGCGGCGGTGACCGGGCTCTGCGCGCTGGGCGTCTATGGCAGCGACATGCTGGCGCTCTACCGCCAGCGCAAGAGGCGCAATATCGAGCTCAATGCCGTGGCGGCAATCGGGGCGTTTGCCGCCCTGCTCGCTGCCGGCTTGCTGCTGGTTTTCCTGCTGTTTGCCGGCAGCTTGCCTGCTCATGTCGGGGCGCTGACCTATCTCTTCGCTTTCGGCTGGCTCGGCGGACTGGGCCTAGCCAAACTCTACAAGATCGTTGCCTTCCTCACCTGGCTCGAATGCTTCGCGTCGGTGCTCGGCAAAAGGCAGACGCCGCGCGTGCAGGACCTGGTCGATGAGCGCCATGCGGCGCCGTGGTTCGGCGTCTATTATGCCGCGGTTGGGTTGGGCACGCTGACCCTGCTGGTGGACCTGGCGCTGGCCTTCCGGTTCTTCGCCTTCATGCAGCTCGTCGCCACGCTGGCGATCATCCGCCACCTCTATCGCTCGCGCGAATTGCTCAATGTGCCGGCCGACCTGCGGCGCGGCTTTGCTCGGCCCCATCCCTTCTGGCCTCAACCCATTGCGAGGAAACTGCCATGAACGATCTCGAACTCGATGTCCGCCCCATCCTGCGTCATGGCCGGGAGCCGTTCGGCGCCATCATGGGCGCAGTGAACCGGCTGGCCAAGGGCCAGCGCCTCAAGCTCTATGCCACGTTCAAGCCCGAGCCGCTGTTCCATGTCATGGCCAGCCAGGGTTTTTCCAACGAGGCGAGCCCTCTGGAAGACGGTGAGTGGATGGTGATCTTCACGCCCGTCGATGGCGAGCGGGTGGCCGTGGTCGAATCCAGCCCGGATTCGCCCGAGAGCTGGCCAGACCCGGCGCATTACCTCGATTGCGCCGAGCTCGATCCGCCCGAGCCCATGGTGCGCATCCTGGCCCAGCTCGAGACCATGCCGGAGGGCGAGGTGCTGTTTGCGCTTTTGGGCCGCGAGCCGATCTTCCTGTTCCCGGAACTCAAGTCGCGCGGCCATGCCTGGGCCGGTGATTTCGACGAGACCGGGGCGGCCTATCGGCTGATGATCCGATCGGGAGGGCGGAAGTGAGCGCGGAGAAGGTCGATGAGATCCGCGAGGCGCTCAAGGCGGTGATCGATCCCGAACTGGGGCAGAATGTCGTCGATCTCGGCCTGATCTACGAGATCGAAGTGATCGACGACTGCGTGGTCCGCATCAGCATGACCACGACGACGCGCGGCTGCCCGGCCACTGGCTACCTCAAGCAGGCGGTGCAGGATGTGGCCTGGGCCGTGCCTGGGGTGGAGTTCGCCGATGTCGAGCTGACCTACGATCCGCCCTGGTCGCCCAGCTTCATCGCGCCTGAGATCGCGGGCCTCCTGGGGGGGCGCTAGTCATTCCGGCCGATCGCGGCGCTTCTGCACCAGCACCGGGCCATATTCAGCCACATAGAGCGCAAAGGCGACGATCCAGCACAGGCCCGTGGCCGAGAGCAGCTCGGTATAATAGTCCGGCCAGACGCTGGCGAGCGGGCGCAGCAGCGCAGCCAGGATCAGCGCAGTATAGCTCAATGCCGTGACGCGCGAGGCGGCCAGGGGCAGGCCGGTATGGCCGCGCGTGGCCCGGCTCATGATGGCCAGGGTCATGACGCCGATGGCGCCGACCGTGAAGACATGGAGCGAGGCGACCGGCTCGGTCCAGCCCAGTTGCGCAGCGGCGATGGCGAGGAATCCCAGCGGCACGAAGGCATAGCCGAGATGCAGCACAAGGACGAGTTTTTCGTCCCAGCTCTGCCAGCCGCGCCAGCGCCATAGCCGTACCAGATGCAGGAGGCCGGCCACAAGACAGGCCAAAGCCGTCCAGATGGTGCCGGGCAGGGCGACCCAGAGCGTCAGGGCCGCCAGTCCCACCAGCAGGGCCACGGTGTCGAAGCGGTTGTAGGGGACGGGCAGGTCGATGGCGTGGCGCTTGACCAGCCAGTTGCGCGTGAAGCTGGGCACGACGCGACCGCCCATGATGGACACCAGCATGACGAAGGCGCCCACGCCCAGCCGATTGGCAAGGCCGGTATCGCCGGTCCAGGCGATGAGCAGGTGGAAGCCGATATTGGCAATGGCCAGCGCGAGGATGCCGCCCAGAATCTTGAGGTCCTTCCATTTGCGGCCGGCAATGATTTCGCGGGCGCAGGTGGCCAGCAGCAGCGGCAGGAAGGCGGAATCGATCAGGATGGACGGGACAAGCCCCAGAACATCTGGTGCCAGCAGGACCAGCCGCCCGGCGCACCAGACGGCAAAGAGCACGATCAGCGGCGGGCCCGAAACCGGCAGGCGGCCGGTCCAGTTGGGCACGGCGGTCAGCAGGAACCCTGCCAGGGCGGCCGAACTATAGCCGAACAGCATTTCATGGGCGTGCCAATAAGGCCCGCCATAGCTGCCGCCGATCTCCCAGCCGGCAGCGAGTGCACCGATCCAAAGCGCCATGGCGGCAATCGCCCAGATTCCGGCCGCGAGGAAGAACGGCCGGAAGCCATAGGAAAAGATCACCGGCCCGCTGCGGGCAATGCCGCGCGGCACGGGGATGCGCTTGGCGGCGGGGGAAATCTCGTTCATGGCGGCTCCGGCTGAACAGGGTGGTTCAGCGGGCGCTTTATGTCAGTTCGACGCCAGGGTCTTTGCGCTGGCGCAAGCAGATTGGCGGTTCCTCGAGGGCTGGTATGCGTGACTCACCCCCACCCTCATTCCCTCCCCACAAGGGGGAGGGAAGTCCGATCAGCGCAGGGCCTCGATTGTGCCCACGGACGGTGGCGGGAGCCACAGAAGTCAGCTCTCGCCCTCGGCCAATGTGGCGAGGCCCGCCGCATCGCGCACCAGCAGCTTCTGCCGCCCGCCCTCCACCAGCCCCTTGGCTTCCCAGGCGCTGAGGATGCGCGAAACGGTGTGGAGCGTGGTGCCGGTCATTTCGGCAATGTCCTGCCGGGAGATGGGGAAGTCGATGCGGATGCCCTCGCCTTCCTTGCGGCCGGCTTGGTCGATCAGCCGCAGCACGGCATGGGCCACGCGGCGCTCGACTTCCTCGGTGGCCATTTCGCGGATGCGGGTATGGGCCTCCTGCAGGCGCTGGCCGATCGTCTGCATGGCATTGACGGCCAGATGCGGATTCTGCTCGACGAAGAGGCCCCAGACTTCGGTGGGCCAGCACAGGACGAGGCTTTCGGCCGCGGCGGTGGGTGTGCCGGGATAGTCGTCGCGCATCAGCGCCTTGGCAAAGCCGAAAATGTCGCCGGGATGAACCACGCGCACGATGATCTGCTGGCCGTCGGAGGTGACCTGGGTCACCTTGAGCCTGCCATGCAGCAGCAGGAAGAACTGGGTGGCCTTCTGCCCCTGCTCGAACACGGCCTCGCCAATCGGCACGCGGCGCAAGGTGGCGCGGGCGAGCATCCGATCGAGTTCGGCGTCACTGAGCTTCTCGAACATCGGCAAGGCGCGCACGAGGCTGCGGTCAATTGCTGCCAAGATCGGGGTCCTATCGTGTTGACGGCCTTGCCATACACGATAGTCCGGGGCGCCGGTATTCGGCAATCGGCCGCAGTCAGCCGAGTGCTCCGTGGTCCACTGTCGGCTTTGCTCTACCCCTCTCCCCTTGTGGGAGAGGGTGGTTCTTCCGCGTTCAGCGGAAGAACCGGGTGAGGGGTGCTGCGCCATCCCATGCTTCGATGCGAGGGGATGGCTCGGCGCCCCCTCATCCGCCCTTCGGGCACCTTCTCCCACGAGGGGAGAAGGGAAGAGCCAAGCCCGGTGGGATGTTCAAACCCGGAAATAGTCCAGCAGCGGTTCGTACCAGGTCTGCTGCCGCACCAGGCGGAAGCCCAGATTGTCCGGCGGGATGCCGACCGAGCAGCCGCCGCTCTTGGCGTCGCGGATGAAAAAGCTCATCGGCGTGCGATGCTGGCCATCGAGCACCTTGATAGTGCAGGCGGGAACTTCGCTCAGCACGGCGCCGTCGGCGTCGACATGCACGCGGCGGTGGCAGGTCTGCGTCCACTCCCACACATTGCCGCCCATATCGGCAATGCCGTTCTCGTTGATGCCGAAGCTGCCCAGAGCCAGCGGCAGGCGGCCGGCATCGCTTTCGCGGGCGGCTTCCTTTTCGTAGTTGGCAAGCCAGCGTTCGGCGGGGTTGGTATTGCCGTCGTCGAGCCCCAGCGCATCGTCGGCAAAGCCCTTGCCGGCGGCGAAGGCCCATTGCCGGTCGGTCGGCAGGGCCCAGTCCTGGCCGGTCTTTGCCGAGAGCCAGGCCGCATAGGCCGTGGCGTCGTCATAGTTGACGCCGGTCACCGGCACATCGCCCACGCCGATATTGCGCGGCTCGGCCGGGGCGCAGGCGCCGTCGGCGACGCAGGCGGCATAGTCGGCGGCGCTGACCTGGTATTTCATGATGACCAGCGGCGCATCGAGCCGGGCAGTGACCATGGGCGCATCGATGGGATTGCCGTTGCGCAGGAAATGCCCCTCGGCGCGATAGGTGAAGTCGGCCGGGACCAGCGTCACGGTTTCGGGCCCATTGGTATCAGGGGCCGGGATGAGGCCGGGCAGATCGAGCTGGGCGCCGATCAGCAGCGCGCCCGCCACCAGCAGGATGGCCGGCAGGGCGACCGAATTGCGCAATCTGTCGATGGGATGGGCGAGGGCGGTCATTTTCAGTCTCCGCGGGGGAGGGGCATGGCGCCACCTGGCGCCATGCCATCAGTCGTCAGCCCGGATCAGATCGGGCTGGGGGCCAGCACGCTGGTCATCAGGTCGTCATTCCACTCGCCGGTCACCTTGAAGTGGGCGGCAGCGCCCAGCTCGAAGGCCTCGATCAGGTTGTGGTTGACATAGGCGTAGACGCCCGGCTGCAGGAACGTGTAGAGCGCCGCACCCGCCGCACCGCCGGGGATGAACCAGGTTTCCTGGTCGACATCGGGCGCGTTGTGGAATTTGCCCGTCTGCCAGACATAGTCGCCATGGCCACCGATCAGGTGGGGCCGCGTGTCGCGGTTGGCCTGCGAATGGACGATCAGCACGCGTTCGCCAACGGCTGCCGTCATGGCATTGTCGCCAGTGAGAGCGCCCACCTTGCCGTTGAACACGACGTGGCTGGGGATCAGCTTGCGCATTACTTCGAGCGTATCGGCATAGCCGTCGCCGATGCTCTCATAGGCGATGTAATTGCCGTCGGCATCCCTGGGGACATAGAAGTCCTGCTCGCCCACATAATAGACCCGGTCATAGGGCAGGGCATTGCCCTTGCCATCGGTCAGGCCTTCGCGCGGCAGCACCATGATGGCGCCATTCATGCCGGCGGTGACGTGCCAGGGCACCATGCCCTCGGGGGCGCAGTGATAGACGAAGACGCCGGCCTTGGTGGCCTTGAAGCGCAACACCGCCTTTTCACCCGGATTGACGATGGTCAGGCCCGCGCCGCCCAGGGCGCCGGTTGCCGAGTGGAAGTCTATATTGTGCTGCATCATGTTGGTGTCGGGATTGACCAGGGTCAGCTCGACATAATCGCCCTCATGCACCACCATCAGCGGGCCGGGCACCGAACCGTTGAAGGTCATGGCCCACAGCGTCGTGCCGTCATTGTCCACTTCATGCAGCTTTTCCTCGATCGTCAGCGTGAACTCGACGATCTTCGGCGCGCCGGTCGCTACCTGCTCATGGGCATGGACGAAAGGCGGGGGAACCAGCTCGACCTTGACGCGTTCCAGCGTGCTCAGGTCGACGGCAGCGGCCGTGGCAGCGGCTTCCTGTGCGGCAGCCGGTAATATTGCCGACAATTGTACTGCGGCACCAATAGCTGTGGCACCAGCAAGCAACGCGCGGCGCGAAAGTCCCTGACGATTTGCCATTTTATTATCCTGTTCTTGGGCGAGAACTTCTCTTTGCCCGTATGATCAGGAATATTGCAGGGTTCGTCCATTTTCTTTGATCTGAAGCAAATAATTGATCGATTTTTGCCGCACCGAAAATTCGAACAAGTTTGACACGTATCAAAGAAGCGGCGTCACCCCAGGCATAGAGCAGAGCCGAAACGGGCCCGCGAATGGACCCGCATTGAAGGAGTACCAATCATGCGCAACGCCCTCACCCCCATCGTCGCGGCCATCGCCTTCGCGGGCCTGGCCATGGCCCCCGCCTTCGCCGCCGATTACGAAGTCCACATGCTCAACAAGGGCGCTGCCGGCGCCATGGTGTTCGAGCCTGCCTATGTGCAGGTGCAGCCGGGCGATACGGTCACCTTCATCCCCACCGACAAGGGGCACAATGTCGAGACCATCAAGGACATGCTCCCCGAGGGCGCCGAGACCTTCAAGAGCAAGATCAACGAGACCTTCACGGTCACGTTCGATGTCCCCGGCGTCTATGGCGTCAAGTGCACGCCGCATTTCGCCATGGGCATGGTCGGGCTGATCTTCGTCGGCGACGAGAATGCCAACCTGGACGCCATCAAAGAAGTGAAGGTGCCCAAGAAGGTCGAAGAACGGTTCGAGGAAATCTACGCCGCATTGGGGCTCTGAGAACTCAACGCTCACGCCCCGGCCCCGCAGGTTCGCCTGCGGGGCTTTTTGTTGTGCCTGGCGCCGCGCCTCGCTAGATTCGGCATCGATCCAGAACGGCGGGCGCATCGTGGCAGAACCAGACGAACTCAATTCCTCCCTGCTCGGCCAGGCCCGCAAGCTCCAGGCCATGCTGGAATCGGCGGTCGATGCCATCATCACCATCGATGGGCAGGGCACCATCACCACGGTCAATCCGGCCGCGGCGCGGCTGTTCGGCTATGAGCAGCACGAATTTCTCGGCCGCAACGTGCATTTCCTCATGCCCGAGCCCTATCACTCCGAGCATGACGGCTATATCCGCAATTACCGCACCACGGGCCGGCGCAAGATCATCGGCATCGGCCGCGAGGTGACCGGAAGGCGGCGCGACGGCACGCTCTTTCCCATGCACCTGGCGGTGAGCGAGTTCGAGATGGACGGGCGGGTGCATTTCACCGGCATCATCCATGACCTCTCGGCCCACAAGGCGACCGAAATGGCCCTGCGCCAGGCCCAGAAGATGGAGGCCATGGGCCAACTCACCGGCGGCATCGCGCATGACTTCAACAATCTGCTGACCGTCATCATCGGCAATCTCGAAATGCTCGAGGGCAAGCTGACGACGCCCCTGCAGCGCGAATTGACCACAGAGGCGCTGGAGGCCGCCGACCTGGGCGCCCGGCTCACGGCGCGGCTGCTGGCCTTTGCCCGGCGCTCGCATCTCGAGCCGGAAAGCGTCAATCTCAACAATTTCGTCGTCGGCCTCACCGATATGCTGCATCGCACTCTGGGGGCGACCATCTATCTCTCCAATGCGCTGACGCCGAACCTGTGGTCGGCGCGGGTCGATCCGTCCCAGGTGGAAAGCGCCATCGTCAACCTGGCGGTCAATGCGCGCGATGCCATGCCCGAGGGCGGGCGGCTGCTGATCGAAACCGGCAATGCCGCGATCGACATGGACATGTCGGAAAGGCTCGATGGCCTGCCGCCGGGCGATTACGTGCGGCTGGCCGTCAGCGATACCGGCACGGGCATGCCGGCTTCGGTGCGCGAGCGGGCCTTCGAGCCCTTCTTCACCACCAAGGAGCAGGGCCGTGGCACCGGGCTCGGCCTCTCCATGATCTATGGCTTTGCCAAGCAGTCGGGCGGGCAGGCCACGATCGAGAGCGTCGAGGGCAAGGGCACAACGGTCACCATCTACCTGCCGCGCCACCGCGTCGAGCCGGTGCGGCTGGGCGAAGTCGATGCCGATGCCACCCTGCCGGGCGGCGGGCAGGTGATCCTGGCCGTCGAGGATGACGAGCGGGTGCGCAAGCTCACGGTCACCCGCCTCACCCAGCTCGGTTATACTGTGCTGGCCGCGGCCAGCGGCGCCGAGGCGCTGGAGCTGCTCAAGAGCAAGGCGGTGGACCTGCTGTTTACCGATGTGGTCATGCCGGGTGGCATGTCGGGTTACGAGCTGCGCCAGAAGGTGCGCGCGCTTTACCCGCAGATGCCGGTGCTGCTCACCTCGGGCTATGCCGAGGAACTGGCGGGCAACCAGGTCAAGCCCGATGCGGACCTCAAGATCCTGCGCAAGCCCTATCGCATGGCGGACCTGGCGTCGGCCATCGACGATGCGCTCAAGGCGAAAGGGTCTTCGGCGTAAAGCTGTAGCCGGCGCCGCGCACGGTCTTGAGCAGGCGCGGCTGGTTGCCGTCGGTTTCGATCAGCTTGCGCAGCCGGGCGATCTGGTTGTCGATGCTGCGATCGTTGGGCGCCCAGTCATGCCCCTTGAGGAGGTCCATGATCTGGTCGCGGCTCAGCACGCGATGCGGATGCCGCGCGAAGAGCGACAGAAGGTCGAATTCGCCGCTGGTGATGCGGATGTCCCCAGCCGGGCCGCTCAATTCGCGCCGGTCGAGATCGAGCACGAAACCGTCGAAACGAATCTGTGCGCCGCCTGATGCCGCGGGCGCGGCCGCCGGCTGGCTGCGCGAGCCGGCGCGGCGCAGCACGGAGCGGACGCGGGCCAGCACTTCGCGCAGATGGAAGGGCTTGGCGATATAGTCGTCGGCGCCGATTTCGAGCCCCACGATGCGGTCGATCATGTCGCCCTTGCCCGTGATCATGATGATGGGCAGGTCCCAGCTCTGCCGCACCGCGCGGGCAATGGTGAGCCCGTCCGTGCCGCCCAGATTGAGGTCGAGCGTGATGAGATCAATGCCATCGCCCAGCGCCAGGGTTACCCCGGCCTGGTCCACGGCCTCGGATACGCGATAGCCCTCGTCCTCGAAACAGCGCCGCAGCATGCGCCGCACCTGGTCATCGTCGTCAACGACCAGAATGTGATGTTGCGCTTCCGGCATAAATCGTCCCGTTACAAAGCGTTACAATTCAGTACGAAGCGCCCGCACGGCGCTTACAGACCGGTGTCTATATGGCCACAACGACGACAGGACGTTGAGGGTCCAGGGTAGATATCATGCAGCTTTCCACTATCGCATTGGCAGTCCAGACTCAAACGCCCGCCATGGGTGCCATCGGCACGGGCGTGCGGCTGCTCTCCGCCTATGATTCCCTGTTCCGGGAAGGCGATGAGACCACTGGCTTCTACGAAATCCTGAGCGGCGCCGTCCGCGCCTACAAGATTTTCCCCGACGGGCGCCGCCAGATCGTTGCCTTTGCCTTTGCCGGCGACATTGTCGGCTTCGGGCATGGCGAAACCTATCGCTTCGATTGCGACGCGCTGACCTCGACCCGCGTGCGGATGATCCCCAAGGCCTCGCTGCTGCGCGCCATGCGCGAGCGGCCTGAACTGGGCGAGAAGCTGCTCGAAGTGGCCGGCGGGGAAGTGGCCAACATGCAGGACCTCTCCATCCTGCTCTGCCGCAAGACCGCCATCGAGCGTATTGCCAGCTTCCTGCTGACCATGGCCGGCAAGAGCGCCGGGCCGATGGTAGGCCGGCAATTGCCGCTGCCCATGTGCCGGGCCGATATCGCCGACTATCTCGGCCTCACCATCGAAACGGTCAGCCGCAACATGACGCGCCTCAAGGCCATGCGGGTGATCGACCTGCCCAATCGCGGGAGCTTCGTGGTGCGGGACATGGATCGCCTGCGCCTCCTGGCGCAGTGCGAAGGCAATATGCACTAAATGGAATCATGCCATGGACCGGACTCGTCGACGAATGGCCATCGGTGTCTTTGCCACGCAAGGCGATGCCGAAAGCGTGGTCCTAGGGCTTGCGGCGCTCGGCATCACCCGTTTCGAACGCCTGCCGACTTCCACCGACCAAGCTGCTGCCGATCCTCGCGGGACCATCGTCCTGCGGGTTTATCTGCAAACGCTGGACGAAGAGCAACTCGTCGCCCGCACCCTCCTTGAGAGCAACGCTCAAAGCGTGCAGCTGCACGACGTCGTCACCCGTGACGACGCGGCCGACAGCATCAAATAATAAGAGGTGTGGCCCTCGAACCCGGGCGGTTAAAAACCGCGGCAATAGTATCGAAGGTCAAGGCGTCACTTGGCCTCTCAAAGACTGAAAGGGTCCAGCCGTTCAGTCAAGCCTTCTGGCAATGCTTATACGATGGGTAAGATCACTAGTATCTTTAGGCTCGGCGGCATACGGACAATTCGGCAGTCGCCTTGGCCCGCTGAAGTTGCCAGGTTGGACATGGTCGCCTTCCCGTAATGCCTGTCTGCTTCGGAGGCAGACCACAAGTACCGAAATGACCGGAATGAGGGCGCGTTTCTGCCTAGCCTCTCGACTCGATTGCGGACGTCCGCCAACTGGCACAAATGTCAGAGCAGTCGACACGATGAACTTTGTTGTACCTAATTGTCCAACGCTATGAGACGTAAGTGAGCCGCTCGGGCGGGACCACATGAAGCGTCAGTGACGAGGGGCGAGTGCTGTCGCAGAAGACCGCGTTGCGTGCGACCCGCCGCGTTCGACCGAGACCTTCGGGCGCACCGGTATTCGGATTGACGTCGTACTTAGGAAAATTGCTGGACGAAATATCGACCCGAATGCGGTGACCCGCCTTGAATAGGTTGGCAGTCGCGAATGGTTCGATGGTAATTTCCATGACCTCGCCAGGCATGCAGGGCTCCGGTTGTTCAAAGGACTTTCGGTAGCGGCAGCGGAAGATGCCATCGGTGAGGATCAGGGCAAATCCGGTGGGATAGTCCTCGCTGGGCGGATAGACGTCGATGAGCTTGGCGGTGAAGTCCGTATCCGGCCCATCCGTGCTGGCAAACAGCCGCATGGTCACCGGACCGACGATCGCCATGTCGGCCTCCAACGCCTCGGTCTCGAAGCTTAGCACGTCTGCCCTGGCGGACAGGGGGAGCCCGATACGGCTTACGCCATAGAAACGTTCATCTTCTCGCTGGTCGAAGCCGCCGCCTTCGAAGACCGGCCGACCGCTGGTCAGGGCGCCGCCGATGGTGGGAACCGGATCGTCCGGGTCAAAGTCATAGACCAGCGGCGCGGCAGCACTCGTTGGGCGGCTCTGGGAAAGCCGACCGTCCGCATGCAAGTAAAAGCGCCATTCTTCACTCTGCGGAAGCGGCCATTGGGAACTCTCGATCCAGGCGCCGCCATGGTCCAGACGACCGTTTTCGTCCCGTCGCCCGGTGCCACCGCCCATGAGAAACAGCCGCACGAGCGGTTCCGTGGACTCAGCTGGCTGGATGCCCTTCAGCCAGCGGTCGAACCAGTGGCGGCGAAAATCCAGCCAACTGGGCGTTATATTGCCGCCGATCGCGGCCTGCGGGCCAAATGACACATCCCCGGCAAAGCTGGTGTTGCGATTACCATGCAGGCCAGGTCCCATGATGAGGTCGAGGTGACGGGTGCCCAACCTGGAGAGGCCCGCATAATTGTCGAATGTGCAGCTGACATAGCAATCGTACCAGCTCGACAGGAAGGCCACCGGGATATCGGGAAAGCGGTCGTAGTGGCCGGCCGCATAGAGCCCGACCTGCCGCCAGTAATCGTCGAATGTGCCATGCCGCCATTGCTCAAGCAGGTAGGCCTCGTAGTCGGGAACCCAGCGCACCGGCGAACGTCCTTCCGACCACGGCATGGCCTTGAACCAAGCGCGCAAATCCTCCGCCGCGAGCGCCTTGGCGAGCAGGGGATCATCGCGTACGACAGGGCTTTCATGCGCATTGTTGAACGCCCAGATGGCTTGCTTGTGGCAAGGATTCCATCAACGCATTGAGCTCAGTTTGATCGATTGGTGTCCCCACGAGTCGCGGCATCTCGATGACGAAAGGCCGGTCATCGGATGAGGGGAAGGGTTCCTTGTTCCAACCGATTTGGCCCTCATATCGGCGAAGTGGCGGGGGATCCTTGAGGATAGCTCCCATGTTGCGCTCAAGTTCCTGCTGTGAGCCATACAACCGCACGGGGCTGCCGACCATGCGGCCAAACTCGAAGCGGGTTGCCCCTTGATACTCGGAATTGCCAAGCAGCAATTCCAGGAAATGAAGGTCCGTTACCGCGATGCCGTCAATGTCCAACCCGAATCCGGTTCCTTGATTCAGGACCACGACCGGAAGGATGTTCCAATCCGAAGCCGACGTATCGGAGACGCCGAGCGTCTTCAGCACTGCCGGCAGATTTGATTTGGTCCACGTCAGCTTCTTGTGCGCCTGCCCCGCAGCTTCGTCCAAGGCGTTCAGATAGTTGTAGTGATCGTTCGGCTCCACCGGTGCCAGGAAGCATTTTACTTCGCCCACGATGATCGTGCGACCGATACGGATCAGCAGGTCGATCTCTTCGGATGTGCCTACACGTTTCAGCCCATGCGGATGGATGAGGTGCTGCTTGATCAACGGATTGCCGGAAAGGGCAGACGCCAGCGTCGTCCGTACGTGACGCTCGAAAGGCTTGCCTCGTCCGTTGATCTTGCCCTGGTCGCTGATGCCGCCCATCTCGAGCCACCACTCGATCCGCCTGATCGGTGACCCAACCAATAGCGGCGCAATAACAATGTGGAGCCTATCTCGCTGCGCAGGCAGCAACGGGCGGAACCAGACACTCTCCTTGAAAAGTGTTGTCGTGTTCTCCGGATCGCACGTAAAAAGCTCGATGAGTTTTCTGGCGTGGTCCGGGGTGGTCGATAGCGCGGTCGACAGCACCAGCTCCAATTCCTGGACTGTGACCGTGAAGGCCGTTGCATCGAGAACTTTGGGGTCGTCCAGTTTGCGGCCGCGCACCTCTTCCATCATCACGCCGGCCAGATCGGAAATGATCCACCATGCCCGGCAAAGATCCCTGCACGTTAGGGATGCGCCTTCGATTTTCGGAAGAACGTCGTCAAGGAATAGACCTGTATAGACGCGTTCCAGCATGTCGCGTTCATTTACATGGCGAGCCTGTGCCGAGTGTTTTCCGTTGGTTCGGCCGATGACGAACTCCCGCTTCTTGCCGTTCAGGCGCCGGATTGCCAGAACAGTCCGGTCGAGAACCGGCGTGACAGGTATGGATTTCTTTCCCGCCACCATCATCGCTGCCGTGTGCATGGTGGTTTCCCATGTCACCAGGGAATACTCTCTGAGGTGCCATTTTAGCCATTGCTCGGGGAGCTTGCGGTCCCGCGGGGAGAGCAGCAATGTGCCGTCCTGACGGGTTAGCGTTCTGCCTTCCCAAAGGACAGTATGCCACAGGTCGCGAAGCGCCCGCTCAACGGAAGCAAGTGTCAGGCCGGCCATCGCATTCCCGAAAGGATCTTTTGGCGGTGACACGGACCGATCGCTTGGCATGGACCAAAGATGATGAAGCCAATGCGGGAGCGTGTCGACAATTTGCGTCACATGGTCATCGGCGGTGAGGTTCTGACCGCCGGTGCTGCGAATGAGGGTTTGCCCAACGACTTCGCTATGGCCGGGCGCACCCGAACGTGCCTGTCGCCGGTTTGCGCTGCGCCCCTTCTGCTCCAGTACGAGAAACTGTTGATTGGCGACCGCACATAGGAGTCGCGTGCCGGATTCCCGGGTGAACGGTTCTACGAGGAACTTTTCTATGTTCTCGCGGAGACGCCCAATCTCCCGCCCGAAATAGAGTGCGGCAGTCAACAGTTCCTTGTCTCGTGGGTTTGGGTTTTCGAGTGCGGCGTAGGCGCTCATCCAGAGCAGCGAGTCAAAGGCGTTCGCTGTTGGATGCGGCAGCTCCTTGCCTTTTTTTACTTTTCGAAATAGCTCCGAGTCAGAGATCGCACCGGTGAGCGTCATTTGGCGTACTGGCTCACGTCTGCAGTCGGTGTTTTTCTCATCGGATTAGCCTCTCAGACGCTCTATGAGCTCTCGAAGCTCTGCGTGCTTAGTGGGGTTGGCGGTCTTCAGCTTGGCAAGGTTCTGCAGTTTCCACTTCACCGCCGGGAGGTTTGCTGCCTGCGGCAACCCGATCGCGTCGAAGTCCGGCTCGCCGTCGTGAAGTGTGAGCAGAAACTTCATGGCAGCCTCATCGAGCGATGACAGAAGGTCGGCAAAGAGCTGCCCACGCGCCGCATCCAGTTCCGCGACGCTCACTGGTTCTGCTGTCATGCCTTCGAACTCGGCGACGAAGCGGTCATCGAGAGGTTGCGGAGCAGGTCGCAGCAATTCGTGCGTTGGCCGGCCCGAACTCGCCACATAGATAAGGAAGGTGCGGAAGAGCGCCGTGCTCATACCTTCGTTTTCATAGAGCAGCTTGACGTCGAAGATGTCGCGCGGGTGCTGACGATCGACCGTTGCGTGGAGTTTGCCACCGAAGAGGTCCTCGAACGCCAGGACCTGCATTTCGGCAAAGCCGAATTGTTCGGTCACCACATCGCTGATCGGCATAAGCACAGGCGGATGCACGGCGCCTCTAGCAACCGGCGATGTCTCGATCTTGATGCCCACGTTGTTTTGCCGAACCAGGATACGCGTGTCGTTGTCGCCGCCGCCGGCGATACGTGTCGCTTGTGTTCCCGGCATGCTTTTCGAGAGGTCGTCGCGGATGGTTTCCAGTGTCGAGTCTATGGCAGAGAGCGAAGTTTCGCGGTCCTGCACGGGCAAGTAGGTGAGATCAATGTCCACCGACAGGCGGGGCATGTCGCGGTAGAAGAGATTGATGGCCGTACCGCCCTTTAGGGCGAAGACATCCTGTTTCGCGATCGAAGGGAGTGAGCGCACCAGCAGGCGCACTTGTTGCTCATAGGTTTCACGAGCCATCGCGGGCCTCGCTCGTCACGAACTCGGCTGGCATCGTGATGCGGTAGATTGGATGCAGCTTGCCGCCTTCCACGAGCATGCGGTCGCCGCTGCCGAGATCGATCAGGGATTGGTCGATGTATTTTCTCCACGCATGCGCATGGCGATCGGCAAAGGCAAAGAAGAGGCGCTTAGTTTTGATGCTACGGCATTCCCGCAGCAGTTGGGTCATCAGTTTGGGGCGTAGGTTGGCCATCGACTGGAACAGCACGTCGACCAGGTGGAAGCTTTCGAGGCGTGGCACCTCATCTATGGTTTCCAGCAAGGATCGCTCGGGCGAAGATAGCCGCATTGGCCAGAGCCACGGACTTTCTCCCAGATCTTGTTGGTTTTCCTCCTCAAGCGAGAAGTCGTTGTTCTCAACGCCAAGGGCCGCATCTCCAAACAAAGAGCCTTGGCGGTGAACGAGCGTCGCTCGGAAATGCAACTTGGATAGCCAGGTTGGAACATCGCCATGCACATAGAGTTTACCCGGACCCGACAGGCGCAAATAGTGGGCGTAGCCATGCTGCTCCATGGCTGTCGTGCCTGCGACGTGGAAGCTATAGTGCATGATCCATTGCGCGGAGAGCACGGGGATTTTCCAGTCGCGCTCTACGTCCGGGTTGTGGCCGCGCGTGAACGGCCGGCGATACAGGCCCTGTGACAGCCGTTCGAGCCACCCCGAATTGGCGTAGTTGGAGGCGAGCTGCCGCGAGATATCCTGCTCGTTGAGCCAACGTGAATCTATGAGGAATCCGGGAGGGACCGTTTCCAGAAGATTCTTTAGTTTATCCGTTCTTTGTCCACTCATACTGGACATTATAGCGGAATTTCAAAGTTCGCACAAAAGGTTCCTTTGGGAGCGTTGTTTAATGTCAAGTTAGGTTTGACAAATGCGCTGCATCGCAAAGTAAGGTTTGGTAGGTCGCCAAGGCATGTCATGCTGCACGGCGTCGGCTGTGACGCCTGATACGGTGCTGAATAGCCGTCGAGGCGGGACAAGGGGGAACTGTCAGCAGCATGCGCAATCCGCGTTTTACCGATCCTCTAGGCTCGCGTCTGCCGGCCTACGAACGCAACATCCTGAAATTGCGCGCAATGCAAATGTTGCTGACCATGTTTTATGCCGAGGAGCTGAAGCGGCGCGTTCTGGACTTGATCCAAACCACAGACGAACTTTGGAACAGGTTGAAGCCAGGCGAAAGACCGGAGCGGGTGCCCAAAGGGGTGAAGAACCCAGTCGACAAAGCCCTCAATGCGCTGATTCAGGACGGCGCGATCACAGCAGCGGAGAAGGTCGAGATCGTTGCGCTCATCGACTACCGAAACCTCATCGGACATCGAATGCACGAGCTCGTTGCCGACCTTAGCACCGAGCAATATGCCAGAGACCTAGCCGACTTCGGATCGGATCGCGTCAGGGAGTTTGACTATGAGGTGGTGGACAGGCTCCAGCACTTTCGGAAGCGCTTGGGCGAACTCTATCGAACGCACCACTATGTCAGCACCATCTCCATGAATGGCCTCCTGTTCGAGTCCGCGGAGCGGACGTTCCTTGCCGAGATCAAGGCGCTCAAGCACAAGCTCGGCAAGCTCGCGCGAGCCCGTCAAAAGGACATTGCTGCAATCAACGCGGAGCTAAAGCTGGCGGGAACCGAGTTCGACAACAATGATTGCTTCCCGGGGCACCCACTCCATCGCTACGACAACAAGAGGCTAACGCAGCGCGGCGCGGAGATATGCTACAGGCTATTCGACAGCGGACGATCTCCAATGGCCGCCGCACACCTCATGGACATCTCGGTTTATGCCGCTCGCAAACGGCACAAGACCTGGGCCGCACTAGGCGGCGCCCGCCGTGAGAAAGTCGATCTGGAAGCGCTGCCTCGACGAAAATTCTATCGGAAGCACGATGACTGACTCATGGGCGCAGGCCAGAGCTAACGGCAGCTGAATGGGCGAACGCCGCTCTAACGGGCGCCGAAAGGGGCAACCGGACATCGGTGGATTCGCTTAATATGCGGTATGGAACTTTGGCCTTCTTCGGAGCGAGCATCCCGGACGATCGCGCCAAACTCTAGTTCTGCCGCCTCTCGCTGCCCTGACGTGACCGAAGGGTACCTAGCTACGTGCCCCCCTCCGCCACTGTAGCAACGTGGTTCGATGTGTAACTCGCCTGCCCCAGGAAGTGAGCGAGCGCCGACTTTCTGGAATCCCGGTCCAACGCATAGGCGGTGTGAGTGAACGCGACGCCGTCCAGCAGGCCCTGAATGTAACCAGCGATGCTGTCGGCCGCCATGATGAGCGCGGTGTCCACGGTGTGGATGTAGCGGCTGGTGATCGTACCTCGCGAATGTCCAACCAGTGCGGCGATAGTCGCTTCGGTGAACCCGAGATCATTGCCGATACTAGCAAAGCTGTGTCGCAGAACATGAGGGGTGATGCTGGCCAGGTCAGTGTTCTCGAGTATCTTCGTCCAGTGCCTGGGGAAGCTACCGAACGGCGTGTCATCCTCCCCGCCGGGAAAGACATAGTCTTCAGCACGGTGTTCCTCGTCGCGACGACCCTCGAGATATTCCAGGACCGGTAGGCCGATCGGACGCACCGATGCCCCTTCCTTGCTATCGGCCAAGCGCAGGCAACTACCCTCGATATCCACTTCGCCGCAGCGCAGACCGATGATTTCGCTGCGCCGGCAGCCCGTCAGGGCGATCACTCGGATGATTTCAGCGGTGGTTTCGTACTGCCCGTCCTCAACCGCCTTCCGCAGAATATCGCCTAGCGTGCGATACTCGGTCTCGCTGAGCCGCCGGGCGTTGACCTGGTCCCTCGGCTTGCGGACGCCGTGCACAGGATTCTGCTCGATGATGCTGAGCTCGACAGCATAAGTGAGAATGCCACCAAACAAACCGATCGTCCGGGCTGCCGTACCGGCGCCGCCACGCACGATCGCGCGCCCGCGCAGCTTGTCCGTTTTGACGTTCGCACGTGTCTTGCCTGCCATGATGTCCTTCATCGCCTGCGCGATGTCGGACTTCGCCAAATCTCTCACGCGCCGACTGCCGAGCAGGGGAACGATGTGACGCTCGATGCGTCCGATATCGGTGGAGATCGTCGTGGCCTTCTTCGGCCTGCCGCGCTTCCCGAGCACCAGTCCGTTCCGCAGATCTTCGAGGTAGCGAGCGCAAAGTTCCTTGACCGTTATCGCCTCGCGATCGAGCTTGCGCTCCTCTGCGGGGTTGCCGCCTCGTGCGACTTGACCGAGCAGAACCTTCGCCTCGCGCCTGGCCTCTTCAGGAGTCCAGACTCCGTGCAGTCCGATCGTAATGCGACGGGAACGGCCGGCAGCCCGATACTGCACAACATAGCTTCGCTTCCCTGAACGGAAGACGCGCAGTCCGAAACCAGGCAATTCCTCGTCCCACATGACATAGTCCGAGGACTTGATTTCGGTGGCATCTACGGTTCGTTTAGTCAGCTTCGCCATTCGGGCAGGTTTCCTCGGTAGAATCCCCGCGTAAGCAAAGCGTAAGCGCTACGGGGAGGGTTTTGAACCGCTCCGTCGTACCGTTGGCGCTGGTCGATTTCAATTTTGTTTGTGATTTCAGTGGTATAGCGCGTAATCGGACAGAAACGGATAGGTTCGGCGGAATCGATTATCCATTCTCCGAAGGCAGAGGCCACAGGTTCGAATCCTGTCGGGTGCGCCAAAAACCTCAATAATATCATAGGTATATGGTCTGGATTCGGCGAGGAATCTGAGAGAGCCGCGAAATTGCAACCACATTGCTACCAGCTCACTTCGTAGTGGGGCGTGCCCGTTCGTTGAATCTGCGGCGTTGCAGCGCCCCGGCGAGGCATATACGCCGGTGATTTATTGCGACGACGCAGGCTAGCTGGTGATCTCTTTGGACAATCGTCTGGCTAAAAAGGCTTCTCGTTCCGAGATGCGCCTTAAGTGGGACCACACGCAAGCCGTCTACGAAGAGCGGCAGCTCGTTTCTCTCGGTGCTCCCACCTATCTCATTTGAGATCATTGGCATGGTACCAGCTGATGCAATCTGATTGATTCCTTGATTGAGATCATCACCCCCTGACGATAGCGATGTCGATAGGAGGCCTTCAGCCTCTGAGGAGCGCTTCACTAGCCGCAGTAACGGGCTGCGTCGGTGGGGCGATAGGAGGAATCATGTCCAAGCTACTTTTTCTTGGTGCCCTAGGCGCTGTGCTGATGACTGGCACGGCGTTGGCCCAATCGGCACCTAAAGTTGAAGTCCTGCACTGGCTTACCGCCGGCGCGGAATCGCCCCTCGCGCAGGGCGTGGATCGAAACCACTTGATGGGCCATTTCAAGCTTCCTTCGCGTAGGTTCCGGAACCGGACATTTGCGGGGTGGCAAAGATCACCTATTGATTTCAACGCGTAAGTGTTCGCAATGCTATTCACACCGGCGCGCCAAAAATGCCCGGCCATATGCTCGATCAGTATCCAGCCCCTTGTTGCTGAAGCGAAGGTCGCTGAAGTGAAGGCGGATATGGTGCAGATCCTAGACGGCATGGCGGACGATACGGCCTTGCAGGGTCCGCACCAGATCATGGCTGGGATGAACGCGATAACAACAGGTTCCGCGGCGCTATAGGCTGCGGGCCATCTCCATGAGTTCGTCCAGATCATCTGCCACGCCCTCGGCCAGCCGGGCGGCGGCGACAAGGGGGGCCCACGACAGCACGTCGCCACGGCAGGCCAGGCCTCGTGTTTCGCTGGCCGCGAGATAGGCCTCCGCCAGGTGGGGCGCCTGGGGCTTCATCAGCACGTAGCTGCGGCAGATATCGGCCTCGGCGGGCCCTGAACAGGCATCGAGCCAGTCGACCACCATTGGCTGGTCGGGCGGCCCAAGAATGTTCCAGGGGTGGACGTCACCGTGACACAGCCGGTCGCCTTGCGGACGCTCCAGCAGCGCATCCAGCAGCCGCTTGCGCACCGCTTCGCCAAGCCCCGGCGCCCTGCCAATATTGGTCGACAGCCGCGCTCGAAGCCCCACCAGTCCCGTGCCCGGTTGGGCAAGGATGCGTGCGTGCAGCTCGACCATGGCGCCCAGGTAGTTCGGCGTCAGCTCCGGATGTCGCATAATGACCGCACCGAAGGACTCTCCCGGCGCCAACGTCATCTGCAGGCCCCAGCGGCCATTCAGTTGCACCACGCCCAGCGGCGCCGGCACGGGCAATCCAAGCGCCTCGACAATGGCAAGATTGGCCGCTTCGCGGAACGCCGCCGCTTTGGAAGCGCCGGGGCGGCCGAGCTTGAGGACGTGATCCCCCTGCCCATAGACCTCCGCTTGCTTGCCGCTGCCGAGCAACGGTCCGTATGCAGTACCCATCGCCACGCACTCACGCTTGCCGGGCTTCGCCTTAGCGGGCGATCCGCTTTCCGGAGTCGATATCGAACAGGTGCAGCAGGTTGCTGTCGAAGGAAACGCCGATCCGCTCGCCGGGACCTGCGTTTAGCCGCTCCCGGAATACCCCAACCACGTCCTGCCCGCCCAAGGTCAAGGTTACCTGGGTCTCCGAGCCCGTGGGCTCGATGACGACAATCTCCGCCAGGGTTCCGGCGGGATCGAGGCGCAGATGCTCGGGGCGAACACCAAGGGTGATGGGGCCATCCTTCACCTCCGGCGGCAGGGTTCCCAGATCGATGCTCGTCCCGTCGGCAAAGCGGAACCGGGACCCCGCTACCGAGCCGGCAATGATGTTCATCGACGGGGAACCGATAAAGCCGGCAACGAACAGGTTCGCAGGGTGGTCGTAAAGGTCCAGCGGCGAGCCGATCTGTTCGATATTGCCTGAATGCATGACCACGATGCGGTCGGCCATGGTCATGGCTTCGATCTGGTCATGCGTGACATAGACCGTGGTGGTCTTGAGGCGCTGGTGGTTGAGCTTGATTTCGCTGCGCATCTGCACCCGCAGCTTGGCGTCGAGATTGCTCAGCGGCTCATCGAACAGAAAGACCCGGGGATTGCGCACGATGGCGCGGCCCATGGCGACCCGCTGCCTCTGCCCGCCGGAGAGGTGACGCGGATAGCGTTCCAGGTAGGGATCGAGGCCCAGAATGACCGCCGCATTGGCCACGCGGCGCTTGATTTCATCCTTGGGCACGCGGGCGAGACGCAGCGAGAACGCCATGTTCTCTTCCACCGTCATATGCGGATAAAGCGCATAGGACTGAAAGACCATGGCGATATCGCGGTCCTTGGGCGCGAGGTCGTTGACCACCGTCCCGGCAATTTCGATCTCGCCGCCGGTGATGTCCTCCAGGCCGGCGATCATCCGCAGCAAGGTGGATTTGCCGCAGCCGGACGGTCCGACCAGGATGACGAATTCGCCGTCGGCAATATCTATGGATACCCCGTGCAGGACTTCCAGGCTGCCATAGTTCTTCCGCACGTCTCGGATCGTCACCGCACCCATATGTCCCTCCTCAGCGGCTCCCGCTGCCCTCCCCGGCAGATTGAACCTTGCTCGGTTTTAGGGCGACAACACAGTCCCATCAAGTCTTTTGTAGGACAAAAGATTGACTCGTCGGCCGTTTGAGTCCTAATTCTTGCCCGTTCGCCGCCAATGATAGGACAAAAGACCACTTGGTGGGTGGAGTATACGAGGGGGCGAGGAGGCTCCTTCACTCGGAGGGCGAGGCGCATCGCGACAGTTTTTCACGCTTACCCGACGGGTCGGCGAGCGCTCAGCCATGTTCAACAGGAGGAGACGGAAGCATGACGTCGAATAAGTTCAATCGTCGTGACGTATTGAGGACCGGTGGGGCCGCCGGCCTGGGCATATGGGCCGCGAGCCATGGTCTGCCGGTGTTCGCCCAGGATGCCGCCCCGGAAATGGACCTGCCCCAGGGCGCCGCCGGCAAGCTGACGGTTATTCACCGGACCGAATATTTCGAGGCGGCCCAGAACCTGTTCCGCGACACGGTGACGAATTTCGCCAAAGCCAACAATACCGAACTCGACATCTCGACCACCAACCCGGAAGCCTTCGGCGATTTCCTGGGCAAGATGTCTGCCGCGGTCAAGGCCGGCAATCCACCAGACCTCGCCTATACCAGCAACGTTTCGGTGCCGCAGATGCACCTGCTGGGCCTGCTTGAAGACGTCAATGACGTCGTTGAAGAGGCCATCGGCAAGTATGGCAACGTGATGCGCGGCATCAACGCCGAAAGCATCGGCAAGATCGATGGCCGCTGGATGGCGATCCCCTTTATCGCCAACACCACCGGCACATTCTTCCGTGGCGACAAGCTGGCGGAGAAGGGGATCGATCCGCAAACCCTGGACACCTGGGAAAAGCGGCGCGAGGCGGCCCTCGCCATCTCCGATCCGGACAACGAATTCTGGGGCTGGGGCGTCACCGTCAACCAATCGGGTGACGGCTGGGGCATTGCGTCAGGCATTCTGAATGCCTTCGGCGGCCACTTTACCGATGCATCCGGCACCAAGGTCGAGTTCGACTCGCCCGAAACGGTCGCGGCCTTTGAATTCGTTCGCGAAACCTATGACCGGAACGGCAAGTATGCCGCCATGCTGCCGCCGGGTGTTGAAAGCTGGGGCGATACCTCCAACAACGAGGCCTATCTGGCCGGCAATATCGGCTATACGCACAACGCCTTTTCCGTCTATGCCGCGGCCAAGCGTGACAACAACCCTGTCTTTCCGGGCACCGTGCTGTTGCGCCAGCCGAATGCCAACAATGGCGATAGCCGCGATGGCGGTGCCGTTGGCGGCTGGCTGACGATCTTCAAGGGCGCTCCCAACGCCGAACTGGCCAAGCAGCTCGCGCTCGACCTGCTCGATCCGGCCAATTTCACCCCGATGTCGGCGGTTGCCGGCGGCCTGTTCATGCCGGCCTACGAGAACCTGTGGACCGACGAGCTGATCGCGGCCGACCCCAACTACGCAATCATCAAGGATCAGGTCAGCGTTCCCGAACCCTTCATCGGGGCATCCTGGCCTGCTCAACCCGCCGCCCAGATCGACGCCATCCGCGCCCAGGGCGTGCTGGAACAGTCCATGGGCAATGTGATCGCCGGCCGCATGTCTTCCCAGGAAGCGGTGACCGACGCCCACAACAAGATCGTCCAGATCTTCGAGGAAGGCGGCATCCTCTAGCCACCACGGGCAGCGCGGCGGGGTGGCATCCCCACCCCGTCGCGCGCCATCGCCGGCCAGCCGCGGCGCGGCCGGTTTCTCATTTCGACCGGGGTCCGGCCCCGATGGAGAGTTGGCATGGAAGATCGGATGCCCCTGGCATTGGGAACCACACGGGCACGGCCCGCCACCCGCAAGAAGCTGCTGGAGAACCTTTTCGGACGCGACTGGAAGGTCGGCTATCTGTTTGTGCTGCCCATGGTGCTCGTCATGGCGCTGTTGATCTTCTGGCCATTCGTGAGCGCCATTTTCATCAGCACCACCTCGCTCAATTTCCTGACGGGCGAAACCGTCGATGTCGGCTTGCGCAACTATCAACGACTCTGGACCAATAGCGACTTCCTGCAATCCATGCAGAATACGATCCAGTTTACCTTTTGGTCGCTGGCGCTGAAATTCGTCATCGGCATGACGGTTGCTCTCATCCTGAACAGCCGCCTGCCGTTTCGCAGCCTGCTCAGCGGCATCATGCTCCTGCCCTGGATCGTTCCGGAAATTGTCACCGCGCTGGCTTGGAAAAGCATTTACGACCCTATGTTTGGTGGCCTCAATCCCATCCTGCAGGGCGTCGGGATCATTGATCGCCCCCTTGGCTGGCTTTCCGACCCGAACATGGCCATGGGCAGCATCATCTCGGTCAATATCTGGAAGGGCATACCCTTCTATGTGCTGCTCCTGCTGGCCGGGCTCAAAGCCATCGACCGCGAGCAGATCGAGGCCGCGCAGGTCGATGGCGCCAATGCCATCCAGCGCTTCCGCAACGTCACGCTGCCCGGCCTGCGCTACGTGATCGTGGTTACCCTGCTGCTGTCGTTCATCTCCACCTTCAACCAGTTCGGCCTGCCCTTCCTCATGACAGGCGGCGGGCCCAGCGGCGCCACCAAGCTCTATTCCATCCTGGCCTATGAAAAGGCACTCGGTTCGCTGCAATACGGGCCCGGCATCGCCATCGCCTTCAGTGTGGCCCCCCTCATGGCCGTCCTGATCTGGCTGCTGGCGCGCTTCATGCGCCACGACGATCGGCGGGACGGCGTCTCCGAGCGTGGTCCTGGACTAGCCGACCGCCTGCTCGCCGGCAGCACCTGGCTGGTGAATAGGGTCATCGACCTGATCTTTCTGCCGATCCAGCTGGTCTTCGCCGGAATTGAATGGACGGTGCGCAAGGTTCGCGTCGCCACCGGCCGGTCGGCCCTGCAACCGATCCTGCGGCAATCGGCACGGTCCAATGCCGGTTCGCTGGCGCGGCTGCTGGTGCTTGTCCCGCTTCTGGCCTTTGTGATCTTTCCCTTCTACTGGATCGTGACGACCTCGTTGAAGACGACGTCCCAGATCAGCGAGCGCCGGTCGATCTTCTGGCCGGAACCGGCCACGACCGAACAATATACGTCCCTAGTGCAAGATACGCCGTTCCTGACCTGGCTGCTGAACTCGGTCTTCGTCGCCGCCCTCAGCACGCTTGTTTCGGTAGCCCTGGCATCGCTGGCGGCCTATGCGCTGTCGCGGCTGCGGTTTCGCGGCGCGTCGCTGCTGACGACGCTCCTGCTCATCACCTACCTGCTGCCCGGCACGCTGCTGTTCATTCCGCTCTATCAGACGCTGACGGCGATCGGCGTGATCAACTCCCATACGGCGCTGATCCTGACCTACCCCACATTTCTGTTGCCCTTCGCGACCTGGGTGCTAATGGGTTATTTCAGGTCTATTCCAATCGAACTGGAGGAAGCGGCGCGTATCGATGGCGCCAGCCGGCTCTATATCTTCTGGCGGATCACGCTGCCACTTGCCGCCCCCGCCATCCTGTCGGTGACCCTCTTTGCCTTTACCAATGCCTGGAACGAATTCCTGTTTGCCTTCGTCTTCATCACCAGCGAGTCGCTGCGCACCCTGCCGATCGGGCTGCAATCGCTGGTGGTCGGCGACATCCTGCCATGGGGCAAGCTGATGGCGGCATCCCTGCTCACCGCCATTCCGGTGGCCGTCCTCTATGTCTATGCCCAGCGTTTCCTCGCCGAAGGTCTCACCGTCGGAGCCGTCAAGGGATGAGTGGGTCATCGCGGATCGGGGGGAGTGGCAGCGCGCTGAACGCATCGATCGTGCGCAGCTCCATCCCGTCCGCGGTCGATGCCATGGTGCTCAATATCCGAAGGCTCATCTCCGAAGGAAAGCTGGGCGTGGGGGACAGCCTTCCCACCGAACGAGAGCTGTGCGACCGCTTCCAGGCCAGCCGGAACACCGTGCGCGAAGCCATGCGGATCATGAAGGCCTACGGGATCGTGTCGGTACGCCCCAAGGTCGGCGCCATCATCGTCGATGACCGGATGGAGCGGGCGCTTGACCTGTTCTCATTCGACACGCTGGATATTTCGCGCCGCACGTTCAACGACATCCAGGGGTTCCGCAAGCTGATCGAGGTTGGCTCGGTCGACGCCATTTTCGAACAGATGCGGCCCGACGACATCGCCGAGATGCGCGCCATCAATGACCGGTTGCGGGCAGCGGGGTCCATTCCCGAGGCGTCGGAAGAGGACTTCCGTTTCCACCTCCGGCTTGTTTCCATCCTGGACAACCGCGCCGTCTGCGACGTCTACCGCATCATGAAGCCGGTCATCATTCGCATCATGGAGCGGGCCAAGCAATTGCGGGACTTTACCGGGGACACCTACGAGCAGCATGCCGCCGTTGTAGATGCCTTGGCCGCCCGTGATCGCATTCGCTACCAATACACCCTGCAGTCGCATCTGCATGTCGGCGTCAAAACATTCCAGGACACCGATACGTCCGTTCCGGCCTGAACGCTTCCAACGCTGCCGGTCGCAGCGGTCCGGCAAAATGCGCCGGACACGGCGCCGATTCCTGAGGGGGACCGATTGAAGATCACATCAGTCAAAACGGCGGCGACGAGCGGCCATTGCATGCATCTGTGGGTTCGCATCGAAACCGATGCCGGGATTACCGGCCTGGGTGAATGCGTCCATGGGGGCCACCAGGCCATCGCCATCATCCGCGAACTGGCTGACAGGCTGATCGGCCGCGATCCATTCGCCATCGACGCCATCTTCGAGGAGCTGCGCCGCAGCCTCGTCTTCGAGGGGGGCTTTGCCGGCGCGCTGATCACCGCGCTTACGGGGATCGAGATCGCCCTGTGGGACTTGAAGGGCAAGGCGCTGAACGTGCCGATCTACGAACTGCTTGGCGGCAAGTTCCGCGACGAGATACGCGTCTATTGCGACTGCGAGGTCTCGCCCGGCATGAATATGGACGAGGTGCAGGCCGAGGTGGACCAGGTGCTGGCGGCGGGGTTCACCGCGCTCAAGGTCGATCTCGATATTCGCGCCTATGGCCATACCGGCACGGAAACAGGCTGGTATGAAAAGGACCGTTTCAACATGACTCCCAACAAATGGGAGCACGATCGCATGGTGCAACTGGCCGAAATGGTGGTGAAAGCCGCCGGCAAGGGCGTGGAGGTCGCCTGCGATCTGCATACGCGGCTCGATAAACACAGCGCGATCCGGCTGGCGCGCGATCTTGAACATCTCCAGCTGATGTGGCTCGAAGAACCGGTTCCGCCCGAGAATATCGACGTCATGGCCGAGATCACGGCCAGCACCTCAACCCCGATCTGCGCCGGCGAAAACCTCTACCTGCGCCACGGCTTCCGCAAGCTGCTCGAGCAGCAGGCCGTCGATATCATCATGCCCGATATCCCCAAATGCGGGGGCCTTTCGGAATGCCGCAAGATCGCCGAGATGGCCGATCTCTATTCAATCCCCTTCGCGCCGCACAATGTCTCCTCCCCCATCGGCACCATGGCATCGGCCCAGGTCTGCGCCACCGTTCCCAATTTCCTGGTGCTGGAGTTCCACTGGTTCCACCGCGACTACTGGTCGACGATCACCGATGGCGGAGAGATCATCAAGAACGGCAAGATCGCCTTGAGCGACCGGCCCGGCATCGGGCTCGAACTCAACGAAGACGTCGCCAGGGCCCACCAATATCCCGGAACCACCTGGTTCGCGTAGCCTCAGCCTTTCGGCACCGGGTTGAGCTTGCGCCAGGCCGCATATTCCTCGTTGGCATCGGGATGCAGCGGGTAGTAGCGCTGCAGCGACTCGCCCTGCATCAGCTTCATGCGCGAGAATTCCTCCCATTCGGCATGTTTCTGGCCATCCTGGAGAACGGCCCCAGCCATCGAGACCGGCACCACGACGGCGCCGTCATCATCGGCCACGATGATGTCGCCGGGCACCACCGTCACGCCGCCGCAGGCGATCGTCACGTTGACCGCGTTCGGATAGATGTCCGTCTGCACATGGTAGTTAGGCGACCAACCCTTCAGCCACAGCGCCAGGTCGAGCTTTTCCACATTTGGCCGATCGCGCATCACGCCGTCGATGATGATGCCAGCGCCGCCGCGACCCTTGAAATAGGTGGACATCATGTCCCCGAATATGCCCGACCGCATGTCGCCGCGCGCATCCACCACGACGACGTCGCCTTCCTGCACATGATAGAGCACATGACGGTGCAGCTGGGTCTCGGGGTCGGAATATTCCCCCTCGCTGAACAGGTCGGGCCGCTGCGGCAGGCATTGCAGCGTCAAGGCCGGCCCGCAGATCGCCTTGCCCTTCGTCTGCGGAAGAATCCCGGTCATGTGAGGATTGCGAAAGCCCATATGGCCGAGCGTACCGGCAATGGTCGCAGCCCCCAGTGTCCGGAGTCCCTCAATCAGCTCCTTCGGTGGTCGCTTGATATCGGCGCCGATGCGCATCGGTTCCTCCCCTAGATTGCTGCCTCACGCGTCGCGCAGCAGCTGCAGTGCTTTGCCGGCGCGGTCGATGCACCAAATTGCGACCGTTCGAGGGAACGGCGGCGACGTCACGAGCAACTGGGCAACTCGCCAGGCACCGCACTGTAACGAGAAAGAAGCGCGCAGCAAGGGTTGGCGGAATTGGCGAACAGCCAGCGATACTCGCATCAGTCCGAACACTGCACCCTGCCCCTATGCCATCTGCCTGCGGAGGAGATTGAGCGATGCGCCGCCGAGGAGGAGCAGTAGGCAGAAGCCGACGACGACAGGCACGTATGATCCGGTGAAGTCGTAGACATAGCCAGCGATGATGGGCGCGAGCATGGTTCCGGGGACCTGGATCATCATCAGATTGCCCTGAACGGTGGCAAACCCCTGCTGCCCGAACAGTTCGTTGCAGAGGACCAGCACCAGAACCATGGGGGCGCCGGCAGAGATGCCCAGGGCCGCGATGACGACGAGCATGGTGGCAAAGCCAGGGGCCAGGGCGAAGCTGCCGATGGCCAGGCCCTCCATGATGAGCAGGGCACCCAGGACAATCGGCAGGTGGGCGGGCTTTGCCTTGTCAGCGACGTAGCCGGCCAATAGCCGTACCGGGACCGACAGGAGGATCATGCCGCCAAAGAGCGTACCGGCAAACACCGGATCGACGCCATAGTCCGTCATCAGCGCCACTAGATGCACCGAAAGCCCTGTTGTGACCGAGGCTTGCGCCATCAGGGCCATGGCAATGATCCAGAATGCGCTTTGCCGCAGAACGGACTGCCGTGGCGGGCTGCCGTCCGGCGTTGCCTGGGGCTTGTCCTGCCCTTCGATCCCGATCCTGTCGGCGCGAAAGAAGATGTAGGGCGCGGGAATGAGCAGCACCAACACGCCGGCCCAGACCACGCAGGTATATCGCCAGCCGATATACTCGACCATGGTCGTGACGATCGGCACGATTAGCGTCGACACAATGGCCGAAATCGAAAAGCGAACGGCCAGGCCCATGCCGCGTTTGCTGCCCATGCTCGCGACGACCAGCTTGTCGAGCGCCACGGTGAAGCCGGCAGCAATGCCCACCGAAAAGATCAGTGACCAGACCAGGTAGAGCTGGATTTCGTTGCGCACAAAGGCCAGCGCGAAGAGCCCGAGGGCGGATGTCAGCATGCCGGCTATGACGATGCCACGGGGGCCTTTGGCATCGGCAATCCGGCCGATGGTGGGCGAAGCGAGACCGGCAACAAGCCGGCCCAGACCGATCGCGATCGAAATGGCGCCACGCCCCGTGTCGAGGTCGAGCGCCAGGGGCTTGAGCAGGGCGGAGACGGCGAAAGCTGCAAAGCCGTGCCCAAACCCGGTAAGCGCGCCGGTGGTTGAAACCAACCCCCAGCGCGCCTTTGGCCTGTCGGTCATAGGCTGGGCAACCACAATACCAGGATCGGAAAGGCGATCAGCATGGTCACATGGAGAATATCCGCAGCCACAAAGGGCAGGGCGCCCTTGAACATGGTGGTGAGCGGAACGTCCTTGGCTATGCCCGACAGCACATAGACGTTCATTCCGACGGGCGGCGTCAGCAGCGCAATCTCGGTCATGCGGACCACCAGCACGCCGAACAGGATCGCGTCGAAGCCAAGCGTGGTGACCAGGGGGAAGAATAGCGGGATGGTCAGCGTCATCATTGCCGACGCATCCAGCACCATGCCGAGGAAGAGATAGACGACGAGGATCAACAACAGCACCATCATCGGCGAGAAGCCGCTGTCGGCAACGAAGTTGACGATGTGGAGCGGAATGGTGCTGGCGGTAACAAAGCTGTTGAACACCATGGCGCCAAACAGGATGCCGAAAATCATGCCGGTGGATTTAAGCGTGGCGTAGATGGCCGTCCTGGAGGCCTCCCAGGACAGACGCCCCCGGATGATGGCTATGACCAACGCGCCCGCTGCGCCGATCGCACCAGCCTCGGTGGGGGTGAACCAGCCCAGCAAGATGCCGCCCATGACCAGGGCAAACAGGGCGACCACCTCGCCGATCTTGGTAAAGCTCTGGAGCTTTTCCTGCAGCGTGTATTTCGGTCCGCGCGGTCCGGCGGTCGGATCGATGCGGCACCATATCGTGATGACGACCATGTAGAAGATCGCCAGCAGGGTGCCCGGAATGATACCGGCGGCAAACAGCTTGCCGATCGAGGTTTCAGTCAGGATGCCATAGATGATGAACATGCCAGAAGGCGGGATCAGCGATCCGATGGTGCCGCCGGCCACGACCGCGCCCGACGCCATGGCCGTGTTGTAATTGTGCTTGCGCATCTCCGGCAGGGCGACGAGGCCCATGGTGGCCGTGGTTGCCAGGCTCGATGCACTCACCGAAGCAAAGCCCGCCGAAGCGCCGATCGTGGCGATGGCCAGGCCGCCGCGGCGGCGGCCCAGCCATTTGGCTGCGAAGTCAAAGAGATCTCGTCCGATGCCCGCTGCAAACAGGATGTGCGCCATGAACAGGAAGAGCGGCACCGTACCCATGGCCTGATTGGTGGCCATGTGGAAGGTGGTGACGCCGACGCGGACAATGGCCGCGTCGAAGCTGACCAGGAGACTGAAACCGGCAAAGCCGATCAGGCCCATGGCAAAGCCGATAGGCATGCCGAAGCCGATCAGCGTGAACAGGATTGCCAGGCCTGCAAAACCTATCGAGACCGCGGTCATTCTGTGTAATCCGGATGGGCGTGGTCGTCTTCCGCCGGCATGCCACGCAGGAGCTTGTACCCCTGCCAGACAAGCAGGATGCAGAGCAGCGTCAGGGCTGCAGCCATGCTCCAGCGGAAAGGCGCGACAGGCACGTTGATGATCGGGGAAAGTTCGTTCTGGGCCCCGCGATGGATGGCTTCGCGGACGGTCGCCCACACCACGGCGACCCAGAACAGCGATCCCAGGAGCAGCATGGCGCCGTGAATGGCAAGCCGCAGTCGCGTATTCTTGATGCGCTCCACAAAGAGCGTCGCCCGCGTGTGTTCGTTATGCAGGGCGGCATAGGCCACCGAAATGCTGACGGCCGGGATGAGCAACAGTTCGGAAATGGAATAGGTGCCCGGAAAGGCGATGTGCATGGCGCGGAACACCACCGTCACCACGGTCAGCAGCATGAGGCTGAAAATGGCCAGTACGCCCACGATTCCCACTGCATCACTAATGCGGCGTAAGAAATTGTCGATTGCTTGCATGGTTTGCCCACCATTGAGGAGCTGTCGCCGCGCTGGACCTGGCGACAGCTCCCGGGATTGCGCGGGGTTACTGGGGGAGAGCGGCGCGGATCTTGTCGAGGATCTCGGTCCCCGGCAAACCAGCGGCGTCGAGCTGGCTGGCCGTTTCGCGCGCTGCCGGCTCAAAGGCGAGGGAATATTCCGCAATCACTTCCGGATCGACGGCGTTGAAGGTCACGCCCAGGCTTTCGCCGTGCTCGCGGCCCGCCTCTTCGGACTCCTGCGCCAGCTCGTAGGTCCGCTCCGTCAGCCATTCGATGTTGTCGAGGAACACCTTCTGGATGTCTTCGGGGAGCGATGACCAGGCATCGGCATTCATGGCCCGCGAGGGATAGGCACCGCGGCTGTGCGGCAGTTCGGAATAGTAGTGGATCACTTCGGCGAAGCTCAGCGACTTGAGAGCTTCGTAGGGTGCAATCACGCCATCGAGCACGCCGCGCTGCAGCGATGGATAGGTGTCGGTCATCGGCATGGTGACGCCTTCCGCACCGGCGGCAGTCAGCGCGCCGATATAGTCGACGGCTGAACGGATACGCAGACCCGCCAGGTCCGACACCTGCGTAAACGGCTTTTCACGCAGCATCAGGTGCATGGGCGTACCCACATTGTAGCCGAGCACCTGCGCGCCTTCGAGTTCCTCGGTATATTGAGGATACTCATCCCACAGCGCCAGATAGACCTTGAGCACGTCGCGTGCATCCTTGTAGCCGTAGAAGAACTGCGGGGTCAGGCGATTGAGGTCGTAGCCGGAGGTGGCATAGATCGGGGCGATGTAGGCCATGTCGGCGACGCCGGCGTTCAGCTCGTCAATGCCTTCGCGGCTGTTGATCAAGGAGCCACCCCAGAACGGGGTGATTTCGACACGGCCATCGGTCTGCTCGTGAACACGGGCGATCCATTCCTCGTCCGCCTTCCCATAGGGATGGGTCGGCGTGTAGGTGGTCGAATATGTCAGGTTGAATTCGGCAGCCATGGCTGCCGCAGATGCAAGGCCAAGGCTGGTGGTGGCGATAAGTGCCAATGCCAGAGATTTCAGTTTCATCGTTTCCTCCCTCAAAAACTGGTCGGGCCGCCTTTAGTGGCTTTGGCCCAGAAGTCGTTCTCTCCGCTCCGTCGCGATCCCCAGTTCTGCCAACACCTCCTCCGTGTCGGATCCGGGAAAACGGCCAAGATTGCGGATTTCGGTGTTGTCACCGAGCCGAACCGGCTGGCCGATGTGACGGACGTCTCTGGTGCTGGTCCGTGTGTCCAGCACCATGCCCCGCGCGCGGTTGTGCGGGTCGTCCAATGCCTCGGCGATGTCGAGCACCGGGGCAAATTGCGTTCCCGCCGCGCCCAGAATCTCGAGCCATTCGGCGCGGGTGCGGGCGGCAAAGATCGCCTCTAGCGCGGCCCGTATTTCCGGCCGGCGCGAGGTGTCGTTCTGGGCCTCGATAAACTCGGGCCGCCCCACGGCGATGCAGAAATCGCGCCAGTAACGCGGCTCCATATCCGTCGTGCAGATGAAGAGGTCGTCCCTGGTGCGCCACAGCCCGATATCGGCGCGGCGGGTGCCGCGAGCGGGAATTTTCGATACGTCGGGGTAGCGCGAGAGGACGTTGACGAGCAGGCTCATGGCGCAGTCGGTCATCGCGACATCGACGTGCCGGCCCTGGCCGTTGCGGTTCCGCTCGTGCAGCGCGGACAGCGTGGCAAAAGCAGCATGGGTGCCGGTCACCACATCGGCGGCGGGAATGCCGGAAAAGCTCGGCTCGTCCGGATTTTCGCCAATACGCGAGAGAACACCCGCGATCGAAAGGGCTATCGGATCGTGACCCGGCTTGTCGCGATAGGGGCCGGTTTGCCCGCAAAGGGTCAGGCTGGTGTAGATCAGGTCGGGCTTGATTGCCTTCAGCACGGCATAGCCGAGCCCGATCTTGTCCATGACGCCGGGGCGGTAGTCTTCGACAACCACATCCGCCGTGGCGACGAGCTGCTTGATCGCCTCCAGGGCGTCGGCATCACTCAGGTCGAGCATGACCGAGCGCTTGTTGCGCGCCAGGATGTCGCCTTCGCGCAAACCGGCACGCTCAGCCTCGGAGAGCTTGTCCCAGCCGAACACCTGGGCCTGCTTGGCGATCTCGCGCGGGTTCTCGACGCGGATGACATCGGCACCCATGTCGGCGAGCAGCCATGTGCAGTAGGGGCCCGGCAGGAATTTGGAAAAGTCGACGACGCGAATGCCTTCGAGTGCGCTCATCGGCCTGCTCCTGCGGCCAGGGTCGAAGCGGGCACCGGCTTGGCGAGGCTGCGCCTGGGCGCATCCATCGCAGCCGAATGGAACAGGGGGCCGGGCAGGTTCACACTCTCGCCCGTTGCCTCGTCGGTGACGGGGACAAAAAGCCCGCGCGCGGCCAGATGGTCGCTATCGCGCACATCGTCCGGCGCCATGATCACCGAGAGGCCCCAGCCGCGTTCGAGCGACCATCGCCCCAACTCGCTGCGGGTATGCGCCGCAAAGAAGGTGCCGAATACCGCCTGCCAGCGCTCGATGGTTTCCTGCGCGGTGTCGGCGACGAGAATGTTGCCCCAGTCGATTTCGCTGAGTTCGCCCGCGGCGCCCTGTTCGATCATCACGCCGACGACGGCGCGCATCATCGATGGATTGTCGATCATCGACCAGGTGACATAGCCGTCCTTGCAGGGCCAGATCTGGCGGACGCCCGATTTGCCGCGCACGAGGAGATTGCCCTGACGCCGGCCGATGCGGCCGGTCCATTCATACATTACCGCTTCCCGGTAATTGGCCAGCGTCGTGCTCTGAAATGCGGACAGGTCCGCGCCCTGGCCCTTCCCGGTTTTCCGGCGCGCATAGAGGGCCATCAATGCAGCCGTGGCCGCCTGGATGCCGGTGAGGGCATAGGCCTGCTGGCCAGGAAATTTGAGCGGCGTTCCGGTGGGGTCGCCGGTGACATGCATAAGCCCGGAGAGAGCGAAAAGCGTCAGGTCGGAAGCCGGGCGGCCCGCATAGGGGCCGGTCGGGCTGAAGGGCGTCACTTTGACGTAGATGATGGTCGGATTGACAGTGGTGGCCAAATTGAAGCGGTCGCCGTTGCGCTGGCCGTCGAGGATGATGTCGACCGATTGCGCCAGCGCCCGGATGGCCTCGGCACTGTCTGCGGTGACCCGAGTCTTGCCATGGTGCCAGGCGCGTTCGCGGGACTTTTCCTGCGGCGCCTCGGGCAACACGACGGTCACATCGGCGCCGAGCTCGGCCAGCATGCGGCCGCCGAAATCGGTCAGTCCATCGGCTATTTCGAGAACTTTCAGACCGGCAAGCATGCTCATGCGAGACTTCCTTCGCGCATGAGGGTGTCAACCTCTGCGCCATCGAGCCCGAGCATGTCGACGTAAACGTCCCGATTGTGCTGGCCCAGGAGCGGGGCGGGCCCGATTTTTCCGGGCGTTTCGGAAAACACGTAAGGCGGCGCCGGCATCGAGGAGAGACCCAGCACCGGGTGCTCGACCTTGGTGTAATGGCCGCTGGCCAGGAGTTCCGGGTTCTCGCTGAGATCCTTGCCATCCAGCACGGGCCCGGCGGCCACGCCGGCAGCGCTCAATTTGTCGAACAGGGCGAACTTGTCCTGGCCCTGCGTCGCCGCTGCGATCGTCTCCCGGTCGAGGGCGGCGATGCCGAGGCTTGTCTTCAGCGCTTCGGCCTGGGCGTTGTTTTCGGCCGTGATGGCGATCCATTGGTCGGTCCCTGCCGTGGGGAAAACGCCGTGAACACGGCACGACGGATCGTCGTTGCCGGCCTTTTCCGCGCGGTCCTGCGCGTAAAGGTCGGCGATGACGTGAACCATGGGCTCGATCTGGGAGACGTCGAGATGCTGCCCCTCGCCGGTTCTGGACCGATGTTCGAGCGCGGCGAGGATGGCCACCGTGAGGAACATCGGGGCGACTACATCGCCATAGGCCAGTGGCGGCATATGGGGCGGGTTGTTTGCTTCGCCGGTCAGCCAGGCATGGCCCGAATGCGCCGCGGCCGAGTTTCCATAGCCGCGGAACCCAGCCATGGGTCCGGTTTTGCCGGCCACCGAAACGCTGGCGAGGATGATATCGGGCTTTATCTTTTTCAGCACAGCATAGCCGAGGCCGATGCGGTCCATGAAGCCGGGGCCGAAATTCTCGACCACCACATCGGCCCAGGCGACCAGCTTCCTCGCAATTTCGATGCCCTTCGGGTCGGAGAGGTTGATCGTCACGCTTTTCTTGGACGTGTTGGTCTGCGCGAAGAAGGCGGAGCCGTCGAAATCCTTGGGGTCACCGGCGAATGGGGGCGACATGCGGCCCAAATCCAGCCGCTTGCGCGACTCGATCTTGATCACCGTCGCGCCATTGTCCGCGAGATCCTTGGTGGCGCGGGGGCCTGCCCCTACCCAAGAAAAATCGGCGATCCTCAAATCGGCCAATGCGCTCACAGCGCGTCCTCCCTCACAGTCAGCTTCAAGTGCCGATCTTATTGTCGACAATATTGGTTCAGTCAGTGAACTGTGTCAAATTCTTTCCGCGAGTATCGCGTCCAATACGGGAACAATCCGCGCCGTGATTTCGTCCCGGTTCCACTGGCGCTGGTCGACCATGTCGGACCATACCTCGATCACCCGCACGCCGGCTGCCTCAAGGGCCTCCTTGGCAAAGAGCGATCCATGTCCGGAGAACCGGTCATGCTCGGGAATAAGCATCAGCGCGACGTCGATGCGGAAGCGCTTTGCCTGTTCGACCATCCAGCTGTTGATCCAGGGTGGCTGGTGCAATTGCTCGTTCATGGCGGAGACGCGCGCCGCCAGGGCCCGCAACGGATCGCCTTTGCTCTCGCGGATATAGCCATCCGCCGCAAAGGGCAGGTACATCGACCAGGCAAAGACAGCGCCGTGGCTTGCTTCGAAGGCCGCGTAAAAGCTGGTGTCGAACCACAGGCCGGCGCCGATCCACATCATCCGGATGCGCTCGTTCTCGACGACGCTTGTGCCGGCATCCACACGGGCCGCGACCTCGTCGCGGAACCGCTGCGCATGCTCGATGGCCCAGTCCGATCCGCGATGCCATTGCGGGATCATCACATTGGGGATCTGTTCGGAAATCCGAATGGGGCATTGCGGGGCTGCGGCGATCAGCGCCGTCGCTTCCTCGTAAATGCGCTCCTGCTCATTGATCCTGTCCATATAGAGCGCAAAGCCATCGTGATCGAAGCTCTTGCCGGTCAGTGCTTCCAGTTGCTCGATCAGCGCCTTGAACTCGGCGACCATCAGGTCCAGCCGATCGGTATGATAGAGCTCTTCCCAATCCTGGCGGGCCAGACGCCACCAGTCCGCCTGGGGATCGGGCACCGCCGGGGAGGAAATAAGGGCGAGTGGCGCCCCGGTTTTCTCGGACCACAGCGAGAAGATCTTCTGATGATCGTCCGCGCTTTGCCGCGCGCACAGGATGGAAGGGGTCGGCAGTCCGCCCCATGGCTGGCGACCGGTATCGCCTTCCAGCTCGGCAATCAGCGGCAAGCTCGAATAGCGGGCCAGCCGGCCATGAAAGCCTGCTGCCTCCATATAGTCGAAATAGAATTCGGACAGCTGCTTGGCCGCGATAATGGCCGACCACCATTGGTTGGTGACGATCGGCACGCCGATATGGTGGAACAGCTCGTGCGGCGTATCCGCATTCACGAATGCGTATTTCTCGCCCGAGGTGATCTGCGCCCGCAGACCCTTGGCCCATTCGCGCTGGTAATCGGCAGCGATCCTGGTGGATTCGAGTTGGGTATAGTCCTTGCTCATTTCCGCGCCTCCAGTGCCTGCTCGATCAATCGAGAAGCGCGCTCAAGCCAGCCTGTATCGGGATTGGAATCGCGAAATCCGAGATTGACGCAGGCCACTCCGTGGGAGCCCAATTCGGCAAACAGCGCCGGGATTTCCCAGCCGAAAGTGTCGTCGGTCTGCGCCAGTTGGCAGAGCACCACTGCGCATTTTGCGTCGACGAGATTTCTGACCAGCGCAGCGCGATATACACTGGCCGGCGTGATGCGGAAGCACGATGGATCGGCGGCCGTCGCGCTCAGGATGCCATCGAGGTCCGCTTCGGCATTGCCGGGGCCCGGCCATGTCTGACCAAAGGTCTGTTGGTCACAAACCACGGTGCCAAATTGCTCAATCATCCTGTAGGTGCGTGGGCAGGTCAGCGGCGACCCCACAATGCCGATCCGGGTACTCACCAGCGTTTCAGCCGGCGAACCGAGCGCATCGGTGACGAGCCCGGCATGCTCGGCGGCGCTCATGAAGCGGCCGGCATTGCGCCATGTCGCAGCAGTGCTTCCGCTCAGCGTTACGCCCACGGCCTGCCGAAGCTGCATCAGTGCCTCGGCGCGGCTGGCTTCGGCAGCTGCCGCGTCCGCCACCGCACTGTCGGAGGGATATGCGAGACCGACATTTTCCAGGAAAGCAAAGAGCTTTTCGGCCTGGATGTGGTTGAAGTCCTGCACCGGCTTTGTGTCGGTATGCACGAGATTCCAGAGAAACAGCGGGGGCGTAGGCTCGCGCTCGCGGTCCTGACGGATCCACTCATTGGCATACTGATAGGCGATCATGGCCGGGGCGTCGTCGCGGGCAAAAACGATCCCGGCAAGCCCGGCGAAATCGCCCTTCATCAGCCTGACGAGGAAATGGCGGACCTCATCATCGACAAAGGGTTCGATGACCGCCTCTATGGGATGCCTGGCGGTTGTCGTGCCCAACGAGACATGGACCGGCAGGCCGCCTGCGGCTGCGATCAGCGTCTCGGGCATGCCATTCCCGAAGATGCCGACACGCCCTAGGCTGGTCGCCTTCGACCAATCTTCTCTCTGCTGACTGGCGCGTTCGAGCGCTGCCGCGGCGGACACCGCGGCCTCAGGACTCGTCATCGTCGGAACACCCTTCCAGGTAATGTAGTTCACTTTATGAACTGATTTTCAGGGCGTCAAGTGGCCTCGTTTGACACCGCCCATCCCCCCGCGTTAGTCACCTGACGTCAGGGCGTGAGGAATTCTGCGAGTGGCTGAAGACGTTCAAAACTCCGCCCTTCCGGGAGTCGAGCTCGGGCCCTTGCGCGAAAACCTGCCGTTCCTGACGCGCGCTCTGCGTGCTTACATCCGGGCGGAAAATGCCGCATTTTATGCTGCCCTCGATGCCGAGCAGGGCGAGATCGTCGTCCTCAGCGTCATCGGCCTCAACCCCGGCATGTCGCAGAATGACCTGGCGGCAACGCTGGTGTTCAAGAAATCGGCCATTACCAAGCTGGTGAAAGATCTCGAAGCGCGGGGCTATCTGGAGCGTGCCAAGTCCGCCACCGACAGACGCTTCAACGCGCTGCGCCTCACGGCGGCCGGACAGGAGCGCTACGCCAGGATCAGCGATCTCATCGCCCAGCAAAACGCCGCTTTTCTCGAACCGTTTTCCGAGCCTGAGCGCGTCGAACTCTTCGACTATCTCAATCGTCTCTACCGGCATCTCGGTCAGCGTCAGTTGCAGCGCACGGGCAATTCCAGCGTCATCGCCGAGGCCGGAGACGACTGACGCGCTTGACACTTCTTCGTTTGGTAGTTCATTTACTGAACTATTGTGGAGGAGTTCAAGGTGGCCAAACCGCTTGCCGGCGTGCGCATCGCCGATTTCAGTCATGTCATTGCCGGGCCGCTGGCGACGCATTTCCTGTGCCTTCTGGGCGCTGAAGTCATCAAGGTCGAACCGCCCACCGGGGACGTGCTGCGGAACTATACGCAGCGCAAGGAACTGCGGGGCATGGCAGAGGCGTTCATTGGAGCCAATGCCGGTAAAAAATCCATCGTGCTCGATCTCAAGAGCGCCGAGGGTCAGGAGGCTGCTCGCCGCCTGATCGCTACATCGGACATCATGGTCGAGAATTTTCGACCCGGTGTCATCGACAGGCTGGGCCTGAGCTACGAGAGCGTCAAGCAGGACAATCCCGGGCTCATCTATTGTTCCATCTCCGGCTATGGTCAATCGGGCCCCATGCGCGATTATCCGGCCATCGACCAGATCATCCAGAGCGTTTCCGGGCTGATGGGGCTCTCGGGGGAGCCTGACGCCGGCCCCATGCGGGTTGGCTTTCCCATTGTGGATACCTACAGCGCGCTCCTGGCCGCCTTCGCCATGCAGTCTGCCTATATCCAGAAGCTGCGCGATCCCGAGGGCCGGGGGCAGTTTATCGACATGTCCATGCTCGACGCCTCCCTGGTAATGATGGCGTCCGTCATCAACCCGCTGCTGATTTCCGGCATCGAGCCGCGACGCACCGGCAATCGCGGCTTCTCACTCGCGCCAACGGCCGACACTTTCCCCACCGGGGAAAATGCCATCACCATCGGCGCAGTGCAGCAGAACCAGTATGAACGTCTTTGCGCCGCGCTCGAACGTCCCGACCTCCTGGACGATCCGCGCTTTGCCGATCCGGACAGCCGCATGGCCAATGAGGCGGCGCTGCAGGCTGAGCTCACAAACAGTTTTGCTGCCCGCACGGCGGCCGAATGGGAAGTGATCCTGGCTCAAGCCGGTGTTCCCGCCGGCGCCGTCCGCCCGGTGCGCGATGTGCTTGCTCTGCCCCAGCTTGAAGGCCGCAATCTCACCGTTGAGGTCGACGTACCGAGCCATGCAGTGCCGCGGACAACGATTCTCAATGCGGGCTTTCTCTTCGAGCGCGACGGTCCTGAAGTGGCCGGGCCGCCGCCGCGTCTGGGTGAGCATACCGAGGCCGTTCTCCGCGAGCTTGGCCTTGCATAATCAATGACTTGGTGAAGTTTTAGCGCAACGGAACAAGGCTTCCGGCGCGTTTTTCTCATGCACATCCCGCCCTTTGCGGACTTGCAATCGCGTTCGCTCCGTCATAATTGTCGACAAAATTATAGACAACCGGCGCACGCCTGGCGGCGAAGCGCTGGTTCTGGAGGAGAGCCGCCTTGACCGATACGATGCAGCCTGCGCCCAAAACCTTCGTGCCCCCGAAGAACGATCTGCACGAATTCGATGCCGATGTGGTGGAGGGTTTTGACGATGTCCATGCGGTGTTCAAGGAATTGCGCGGTCGTTGCCCCGTCGCTCACACATCCGATTTCGAGGGCTTCTGGCTGCTTACCAAATATGACGACGTGATCCGGGCGCTGGCGGACTATGAAAATTTTTCCACCGCCTACCAGAACGTGGTGCCGCGGGTAGCCACGTCCGGCCGCCGCCCGCCGCTTCACCTCGACCCACCCGATCACACGCCCTATCGCCGCGCCATCAGCCCGCTGTTCCACCCCGATCGCATGGCGTTCTGGGAGCCGGTGGTACGAGCCATCGTATCCCGCCTCCTCGCGCCGCTTGTCGAGCGGGGCAACTGCGATATTTGCGTCGATTTCTCTTATCGGCTGCCGATCTTTGTGCTGGCGGAGTTCTTCCATATCCCCGCCGAGCAGGCCGAGAAAATTCGCGACATCGGTGCCGATTTCAACCGGGCGCTGCAGGTGCGCGACAATGCCATGCTCGAGAAAACCAGCCTGTTTCTCTATGACGTGGCGCGCGACATCATCGCCCTGCGCAAGGAACAGCCGCTCGATCCGGGCGTCGATCCGACCAGCGCCATGCTCGCGGCTCGTGACGACGATGGCAATCCGCTTCCCGAGCCGATGATCCTGGGCACGATCCGTCAATTGCTGGTCGTGGGCATTATCGCACCCACCACCTTCACCGGCTCGATGGTTGTGCATCTGGCGCGCCATCCTGAGCATTTCGCCATGCTCAAGGCCGATCCTGCGCTGATCCCGGATGCGTTGGAGGAATTGCTGCGCCTTTACACGCCCTATCGCGGCTTTGCGCGCACTGCCAAGCAGGACATTGAAATCGGTGGTCGGCTGATCAGGAAGGACGAGCCGATCGCCATGGCCTTTACCTCGGCCAACCGCGATGCCGACGCCTTTGAAGACCCCGATACCTTCCGCCTGGATCGGTCCGGCGACAGGAAGCACATGGCTTTCGGGCGTGGCCCGCACCAATGCGCCGGCGCTCCGCTGGCGCGTCTCATGCTGCGCATCACGCTGGAGGAGCTGATTTCCCGCACCAATGGCTGGGAAATGACGGGGCCGACGCCGATGACTACCTGGCCCGAATATGGACCGCTGAGCGTTCCGGTGACGTTTCTTTGAGGTTGGCCTAGCGGAAATGTTCCTCGGCCAGCCGGGCAACGTGCTGGTTGCCGGCATGGACATGCGCCCGCATGGCGGCTTCGGCTGCGTCCGGCTTGCCGGCCAGGATGGAACTGGTGATCACCTGGTGGTCGCGGTTTGAGCTTGCCATGGAATCGCTGGAAAAGCTCCGCGGGAGCTGCAGGCGATAGAGGGGAAGCCTGACGCGCGCCAGCGACTGCTCGACATGGCGGTTGTTGGCAATGGCGCAGATGGCGGCGTGGTATTGAAAGTTCTCGCTATTGTAGCGGTCGACATCGTTGCTCGCTTCGGCTTCGTCCATGCGGTTCTGCAATGCGCGAAGCAGGGCGCGTTGCTCGACCGTCAATTCCGTCTCGGCAGCCAGCCGCGCAGCCAGACCTTCCAGCACTTCGCGGACGCGCCCCATTTCCAGAATCTCGGCGCGCGTGAAGCGCCGGACGTATACGCCCCGGTTCTTGATGAATTCGAGATAGCCTTCGCCCACCAGCGTCTTGAATATCTCGCGGATGCGGCCCCGGCCGACGGAGAACTCTTCGGCCAGGTCGACTTCGATCAATCGCTGCCCTGGCGCATAGCCGCCACGATGTATGCGCGTTTTGATGCCATCACAAATCGCGCTGTCAGAAATCCGGGCGGCCGGTTTTGTGTCCATGAGAAGGTCCTTCGGGGCGATCCCGTTTCGCCGCCTGTCGCGGCATTCATATGTAGGGGCGATGCGAGAAGTCAAACTCTGGACCAGATCGTCGACAATTTTGTTGACTGTCTAGTTATGTCATATAACAATTTGGGACGAGTGCTGTCGAAAGGGAGGAACCTATGACAAAGCTTATGAACCGCCATGTGCATCGCACCGCGGTAAGCTTGCTGGCTGGTGTTGCGTTGACACTGTCCCCGATTATGCCTGCGTGGGCCCAGGCTGATGACCTGATTATCGCGCTGTCCACCTTCTCGGAAGAAACCATGACCCCCTGGAGCGGGTCGGGTCAGCGTAAAACCTATCTCGATGTCGTCTACGAATATCTCACCTATGCCGAACCTGGCACGCTCAAGACCATTCCAGGCCTGGCGGAAAGCTGGGAGATGAGCCCTGATGGCAAGGCGTGGACCTTCCACCTGCGCCATGGCGTCCAATTCTCCGGCGGCTATGGCGAAATGACGTCGGCCGACGTGGCTTATTCCATCGAGCGCCTCATTCGCGATGACTCGAGGGCCGGTCCATCCTCGCCCATGCGTCGTCTCATCGCTTCGGTCGAAACCCCGGACGACTACACCGTCGTCGTCAAGCTTCACTTCCCAGACTTCGAACTGGCGCAGGGCTATTTCGGTGCGGCGCAGCAGCTGGGCATCGTTTCCAAAGCGTATTTCGACGCGCTCGGTGAAACCGACGCGGAGGCGAAGCCCATTGGCACCGGCGCCTATGAACTTGCCTCGATCAACCCCGGCTCGGAGATCGTCATGACCTTGCGGGATGACGTAGCCGACCACTGGCGCGTCCATCCTGAATTCGAGAATATCGTCTTCAAGGTCGTGCCCGAGGAGTCGACCCGCGTTGCCATGCTGCGCACCGGCGAAGCGGATATAGCGCCTATCGGCTTTGACTCCATTCCCACAGTGAAGGAAGCGGGTCTGACGGTCGTTTCGGCCGAGGCCACCTGGTCGCCAGTGGTCCGCTTCGGCGGCCTGGTTGAAACGTCCGACAATCGCTACAACGCGGACAATCCGTGGGCCAAGCGCGAAGTGCGCCAGGCCCTGAACTATGCCGTCGACAAGCAGCTCATCATCGATGAACTGTTCCACGGCGAAGCCACCGTCGCCTCGAGCGACACCCCGGTTCCCGCCTGGTCTGATGTCGAGCCCTATCCCTATGATCCGGACAAGGCCCGCGAGCTGCTCAAGGAAGCGGGCTATGAAAACGGCTTTGACATCACCATCAAGACCTTCACCACGGCTCCGGGTGCCGAGCTGCCGCTGATGGCTGAAGCCGTCGCTCTGTTCTGGCAGGATATTGGCGTCAATGCCACGATCGAGCCGGTGGACTGGCCTTCGCTGCGCTCCGATTGGACCGAAGGCCGCGCCAACGACTACGTCTGGACCCACAGGGGCTTCCCCTTCTCCAGCGCCGCCAACGGGCTGGAAGCGGGCTTCATGGCGGCCAGCGTCTTTGCCGCCTATTCGACACCTGAGCTTGAAACCATGATCAACGACTTCTCCAACGAGCAGGATTTGGTCGAGCGGGAAGCCAAGTTCACGGCCATTGGCCAGTATCTGCGTGACGAGGCTGCGGCAGTGTTCATCGCTCTCGCCAATGAGCCCTACGGCATCTCCGACAAGGTCGGAGAATGGAAGATTACCACGGCCTATATGTGGAATTTCGACCAGGTTACGCGCGCCAAATAAGGCCTATTCTGACGGCGCCGTCCTGCGCGGCGCCGTCTTCCACCGACTGCAATGACTATTGGGACGCAATGTTCAAGATCGTCGCCGCCCGGACTGTAGAGGCGCTCATCGCATTGCTCCTGATGAGCATTGTGATCTTCTTTCTGAGCCGGCTCACCGGCGACCCCGTTGCCCTGCTGCTCGGAGACGGGGCCACAGAGGCCGACAAGATAAAGCTCACACGGGACCTTGGTCTCGATCAGCCGATTGTCATTCAATACCTGACATTCCTGGGCAAGGCGCTGACCGGTGATTTCGGCCGCTCCGTCGCGGCCGGCAATCAGCCTGCGTTGCAACTCATCATGGCGCGGCTGCCTGCCTCGTTGAGCCTTGCAGGCGTCGCGCTCGCCTTCACCATGGTCGTCGGCATTCTCTTCGGCGTGATGGCGGCGGTAAGGCACAACTCCGCCGTGGACATAGCAGCGCGCCTTATCGCCCTGGTTGGCCAGTCGGTGCCGAGTTTCTGGCTCGGCATTGTGCTCATGTATGTGTTTGCGGTGCAGCTTGGCTGGCTTCCCACCTCCGGCTACGGCCGATGGGAGCATTATGTCCTCCCCGCCGCAACGCTGGGGCTATTCACGCTGGCCGCCATCACCCGCCTCGTGCGCTCGTCCATGCTCGAAGCTCTGGGCAGCGAATATATCAAGCTCGCACGCGTCAAGGGCCTCTCCGAAAGCGTGGTGATCTGGAAACATGCTCTCGCCAACAGCCTCATTCCGGTCGTCACCTTCATGGGCACATTCTTTGCCGTGATGATTACGGGCGCGGTGATCGTCGAGACCGTGTTTTCCTGGCCCGGCATCGGGCGCCTGGCCTATGAATCCATACTGGCCCGTGACTTTCCCGTCGTTCAGGCCGTGGTGCTGGTCATCACGTCGCTGTTCATCATCGCCAATCTTCTGGTCGACATACTCTACGTTGTGATCGACCCGCGCATGCGGAGTCGTGGCTGATGGCTGATGCAACGTCCGGCGCCAACCCGCCAAATGCCGTTCTCGCCGCGATATCGCGTTTCTGGACCTCGCTCGACTGGCCGCTGCGTATCGCGCTTGCCCTGCTCGTCGTGTTCGTCTTCGTGGCGGTGTTCGGGCCGTGGATATCGCCCCACGATCCGCTGAAAGGGTCATTGCGCGCGCGCCTCGCGCCGCCAGTCTGGCAGGACGGTGGCTCCTGGAGCCATATCTTCGGCACCGACCGTCTGGGTCGCGATATTCTTTCGCGCATCATTGCCGGTGCCCGTATCTCGCTGACCGTCTGCGTCCTGGTCATCGCCATCGCGGGCGTTTTGGGCACGGCAATTGGCACCGCTGCCGGCTATTTTGGCGGCTGGTGCGACCGCGTGCTGATGCGTCTCGTCGATCTGGCACTGTCTTTCCCCGTCATCCTGCTCGCCCTGCTTCTGGGCGCGATTTCGGGCCCGAGCTTCACCAACATCATCGTCGTCATTTCGCTTACCCTGTGGAGCCAATATGCCCGTATGGCCCGGGGCGAGACGCTGAAGATCCGCAACGAGGACTATGTCGATCTGGCGCGCACCTCGGGGCTTTCCGATCGTGTCATCATCTGGCGTCACATCCTGCCCAATATCGCGCCTGCGCTGATTGTCGTTGCCACGCTCCAGGTTGGCATCGTCGTCGTGCTGGAGGCATCGCTGAGCTTCCTCGGTGTCGGCGTGCCGCCACCGGCGCCATCCTGGGGCTCGATGGTGGCAGACGGCCGCTCCTACATCGCTTCCGCCTGGTGGCTCTGCATGGTGCCGGGCTCGGCAATCCTGATCACTGTGATGGCCGTCAATCTCCTGGGTGACGCCCTGGCCGACCGTATCAATCCGGCGCTCAGGGGGCGCAACATCCAGTGACCACTCCTACCGATCCCCCTCTGCTCGATATCCGCAATCTCTCGGTCCGGCTTGGTGAGGGTGCCGCGAGCCCGGCCTTGATAGAGAATATCAATCTTCGGATACGGGCTGGCGAAACCGTCGGCCTTGTGGGGGAAAGCGGCTCAGGCAAGACCACTTTGGGCATGTCGCTCATGCGCTTGCTGCCCCCGCTGCTCGACCGGGGCCTGTCCGGCCAGATCCACTATGATGGCGACGATATCGTCCAGATGGACAGGGCTGAGCTAACGCGCCTTCGCGGTGGCGAAATCTCCATGATCCTTCAGGATCCCATGGCTTCGCTCAATCCGATCTTCACCATCGGCAACCAGCTCAAGGAGGGTTTGCGCCTGCATGCGACGGCAAGCGGCTCGCTGGAGGATCGCGCTATCGCGGCCCTCGAAAGCGTACGCATTCCCTCGCCCGAGGCGCGCCTTCAAAATCATCCCCACCAGATGAGCGGTGGCATGCGCCAACGGGTCGTCGGCGCCATTTCGCTGACCCGCGCGCCGCGCCTGCTTGTCGCCGACGAGCCGACGACCTCGCTCGATGTCACCATCCAGTACCAGTTCCTCGAACTGCTCAAGGACCTGCAAAAGCGCGCCGGCATGGCCATGCTTTTCATCACGCACGATTTCGGCGTCGTTGCCAAGATGTGTGACCGCGTCGCCGTCATGTATGCCGGCCAGATCGTTGAAGAAGGCCCCGTGCGCGAGATATTCAGGCGCCCCAGGCATTGGTACACCCGCGCCCTGCTGGATAGCGTCCCGACGCTCGATCAGGCGCTCGATCGCCTGCCCACCATTCCGGGCTCTCCGCCCAGCGTCGCCAACCGCCCGCAAGGCTGCCGCTTCCACCCGCGCTGCGCCAATGCGCAAGCCAAGTGCATGCAGATGCCGCCCATGGCCGAACTGGCGCCGGCGCATGATGTGCGGTGCTGGTTCCCCCTCCAAGAGCAACGAGGCGCAGCATGAGCGGCGCAATTATTTCCGCCCGCAGGTTGGGGCGCGTCTTCAAGGTCACCAACGGTGGCAAAAAGCAGGATCTGCACGCCGTCAGCGCGCTCGACATCGACCTGATGCCAGGCAAGATACTCGGCGTCGTTGGAGAATCGGGCTGTGGCAAGACCACGCTCAACCGCATGCTGCTGCTGCTCGATACGCCGACCGAGGGAGAGGTGCTGTTCAAGGGCCAGGATTGTTCGACCCTCGCTGCGGAGGCCAGGCGCGAATTCCGCCGTGCCGTGCAGCCGGTGTTCCAGAACCCCTTCTCCTCGCTCGATCCGCGCATGCGTGTCGGGCAGATCATCGCCGAACCGCTGGCGACCATTGCGGGCATGAGCAAGCAGGACATTCAGAATCGTGTCGGCGAGGTGTTGGTGGCGGTTGGCCTGCGCGCCGAGGATGCGAGGCGCTTTCCCAACGAGTTTTCGGGCGGTCAGCGCCAGCGTATTGCCATTGCGCGCGCCATCGCCTCCAAGCCTGAAGTCCTGATGCTCGATGAGCCGGTATCCTCCCAGGACATCTCCATCCGCGCGCAGATTCTCAACATCCTCAAGGACCTGCAGGCCGACTATGGGCTGAGCTGCGTGTTCATCTCGCACGATCTCGCCACCGTGCGCTTCATGGCTGACGATGTAATCGTTATGTATCTCGGCCGTGTCATCGAGCGGGGTACGGCCAGGGCCATCTGCACCACCCCAGCCCACCCCTATACCAAGGCCCTGCTGGCGGCGAACCTGCCGCCTGATCCGGACGCCCCGCGGCCCGAGCTGCCACCGCAGGGGGAAATCCCCAGCCCGCTCAACCCCCCGTCGGGCTGCGCATATCACACCCGCTGCCCGCTTCGTTTCGAGCGCTGCGACCGCGAGCGGCCGAACAATTATCCCACCCCGCATGGTGGCACGGCCGCGTGCCATCTTCTTGATCCGAACCTGACCAGATGACCATCAACTTCATTGCCGTCGGTGACGTCGCGCAGGATCGCGAAGACCCCGCGACCAGCTTTGACCACGTGCGGGACCGCATCGGACAGGCCGATCTGGGCTTCTGCCAGCTCGAGGTGAACCTCACCACCCGCGGCACCCGCCTGCCACAGGCCCGCCACACCATGCGCGGCGATCCTCGCATCGCCGATGCCCTGGTCGAGGCAGGTCTTGAAGTTGTCTCCTTTGCGGGCAACCATTGCATGGACTGGGGCCCCGATGGGTTGTTCGACACCATAGGCCACCTCGACCGGGCAGGGGCCCGGCAGGTGGGCACCGGCAAGACCATCGATGAAGCCCGCAAGCCGGTTTACGTCACGCGCAACGATGTGACCGTGGGCTTTATCTCGGTCAATTCCATTCTCCCGATGAACTATTGGGCCGAAGAAAACCGGCCCGGTTGTGCGCCGTTGCGGGCGCATACGATTTACGAGCAGATCGAGCATGACCAGCCCGGCACTCCGGCGCGCGTCCACACCTATAGCTTTCGGGACGATCTCGAGGCGCTGCTCGCGACTATTCGCGAGGTGCGCGGCAAAGCCGATATTGTCGTGCTCTCCCATCACGCCGGCATTCACTTCGTCCCGGCCGTAATCCCGGACTATCAGCGCGAAGTGGCCCATGCAGCGATCGATGCCGGTGCCGATCTGGTCCTGGGCAGCCATGCGCATATCCTCAAGGGTATCGAGGTCTACAAAGGCAAGACCATTGCCTACAGCATGGCCAATTTCGCCATCGACCTGCGCATGGACGAGGCTCATGCCAAGTCCAAGGGCTTCCGGGAAATCCAGAAGCTCAACCCCGATTGGGTGCCCGATTTCGGCAGCCGCTACAACTTCCCGCCCGGCTCGGAAATGAGCATGATGCTGGAGGCGCGGTTCTCGAAAGACGGCGTCAGCGATGTGCGCCTGGTGCCCATCATGATCGGCCGTGACGCCGACCCGAAGATCGTGCCGTCCGATCATCCGGATTTCGAGCGCATCCGCCTTTACCTCCAGTCCATCTCGGACAGGGCCGAACTCGGAAGTACCATTTCGGCAGATGGCGACGTCTACCGCGTGTCGCTCAGCCAATGAGCCTGACACTCACAATAGCCGAGCGCTATCTGGACCTTGCCGGGCGCGGCGTCGGTCGGCCCGCGCTGGATGCAGCGCGCATCGCCCTGGCCGATGCCCTGGCCGTCATGGTCGCCGCGACCGGGCTGGAGCCCGCAGCCGGCCCGTTCATGGCCTATGCCAGAGCGTCGGGTTCCGGCTCATCGACGCTCATCGGCCAGGGCGCCAAGACATCCCCGGTATTTGCGGCGCTGGCCAATGGCGCCCTGGCTCATGCCATCGACTTTGAAGACACGTTTGAAGAGGGCATGGTTCATCCCAATGCCTCGCTTGTTCCCGCCGTGCTCGCTTTGGCGGAAAGCGAACAGTCGAATGGCGCCGACGTGCTCGCAGCCCTCGCCATGGGGTGCGATTTCTCTTGCCGTGCTTCCCTTGCGCTTGACGGCGATCCCGCCAGGCGCGGCTGGTATCATCCGCCGGTGCTGGCGGGGCTTGGCGCTACGCTCGGCGCCGCACTTCTGCTCAAGCTCGATGCCGGCGGCATTCGAAACGCGCTCGGGCTCTTCATTCCGCAGTTCATGCTTGGCGATGAATTGAAGCGCAGTCCCAGGTCTGATCTTCGTGCCGTAAGAGAAGGCTTTGCTGCCCGCGCCGCCGTGGAAGCGGCGCTGCTCGCCCGTGCCGGTGTCGAGGCGGTCGAAGCGCCATTGGAGGGCTCGTCCGGACTCTTCGCCATGCTCACCGGAAACGGGCCAAAGATCGAGCCCTTTGCCACGATCGGCATGCCATTGCTTGGCCCCGAGGTCGGGGTGAAACGCTGGCCCGCCTGCCGGGGCACCCATAGCGCGGTGGTGGCGGCCCTGGCCTTCCGCGCCAAGGGCGTCATGGGCACCGATATCGCCGCGGTCACGGTCCAGGTCGGCCCGCCCAACGACATGTTGTTCGTGCCGCGTCCGCAGCGCATCGCACCGCAGACGGCCATCGACGGCAAGTTCTCCATACCCTTCGTATTCGCCTCGGCTATGGAAACCGGCGGCCTCACGCTAGCCAGCTTCGTCCCCGGACGACTGAGCGCCCCCGAAACCCTGGCGCTCGCCGCGCGCGTAGACATCGAGCCGGAGCTGGTCGCCGTTGGTGCGGAGGCGGTCTACACGGTCAGCACGCATGCAGGGGCAATCCTAAGGGAAACCATCCTCGCGGTACCTGTCTGGCGCACCAAGGATATCGGTATTCCGGATCTTGTCCCAAAAGTTGAGGCTTGCTTCGAGTATGGAACGCAGCCGTTTGATGCACCCGCTTTCCTCGCCGCCATTGCGGATATCGACGTCCAAGGCATCACGCCGCTCATGAGGCTGGTTTGAACTTTGGTCGTCAGTTGCCCCGTGTACCCAACGGGAGGGGCGGGGCCCGCAAGAGGAATACTGCCATGTTCACCTCTTGCACTGATTTTGTTATGACATATAACAATCTGGATGCGGGAGGATCACATGAATTTTGACGTTCCCTTGCGACCGGTGCGGCTGGGCAGGATGACTGCCGTTTGCGAAACACGCGCCGACGGCAGCATGGTCATTGGCTCTACCGAGGCGCTGGAGCCGTACCCACGATCCATCGTGGACGCACTGGCTGCCTGGGCCGAAAAAACGCCCGACGCTGTGCTGATCGCGGATCGGGAGGAAAGCGGATGGCGTTCGCTGAGCTATGCTGAGGTCATTGAACGCATTCACCCCATCGCGCAGGCGCTGCTTGACGCCGGTCTGGGGCCGGAGCGTCCCCTGATTATCCTCTCCGGCAATGAAATCGAGCACTTCCTGCTCGGCATGGCGGCGATCTGGGTCGGGGTCCCCTATGCGCCGATTTCACCGGCCTATTCGCTGGTATCGGCTGATTTCGGCAAGCTGCGCCACATTGCCGGCCTGCTCACCCCCGGCATGATCTATGCCAGCGACGGCGTCCAGTTTGCGCCCGCCGTCGACGCGGTCTTCGCGCACGACCTGCCGCTGGTCGTCCGCACCAACCCGATTCCATCACGTCCCGGCATGATTTTCGACGACCTGCTCGAGACCAAAGTCACAGCGGCGGTTGCACAGGCCCATGGTGCAATAACCGGCGACACGATTGCCAAGGTGCTTTTCACCTCCGGTTCGACCGGCCTGCCCAAGGGCGTCATTACCACCAATACCATGATGGCCTGCAACCAGCAGATGATCCGCCAGGCCCTGGCCTTCCTGGCGGACGAGCCTCCAGTGCTGCTCGACTGGATGCCCTGGAACCATGTCGCCGGTGGCAGCCACAATGTGGGCATCGCCATCTACAACGGGGGTAGCTTCTATATCGACGACGGCCAGCCCACCCCGGCGCGATTTGGGCGAACGCTCGAGAATCTGGGCATGGTCCAGCCTACTCTGTTCATGAATGTGCCCAAGGCCTACGAATTCCTGGTCTCCGCTTTTCCGGAGAACCCGGTCGCACGCCGGAATCTCTTCGCCCGGCTCAAGCTGCTCCAATATGCCGGCGCGGGCCTGGCGCAGCACGTCTTCGACGGGCTCGCCGAAGCGGCCCGCGCCGAAACGGGCGAGCGCATCCTGATTATTACGGGCTATGGGTCCACCGAGACTGCGCCCTTTGCCTTCACCACCACCTGGGCCGTCGAAGAAGCGGGCCATATCGGCCTTCCTGCCGCGGGCATGAGCGTCAAGCTCGTCCGCAACGAAGAGAAGCACGAACTGCGCCTCAAGGGTCCCAATGTGACGCCCGGATATTGGCGTGACGCGGCAAAGACCGCTGAGGCCTTCGACGACGAGGGCTACTATTGCATCGGCGACGCCGTGCGGTTTGTCGATCCGCAGCGGCTCGACAGCGGTCTCATCTTCGACGGACGGGTGACCGAGGACTTCAAGCTCTCGACCGGCACCTGGGTCAATTTTGCCGCGATCCGCAGCAGCGTGATCGCCGCCTGCGCGCCGCTGATCCGTGATGTGGTCGTGACCGGTCACGATCTCAATTTTGTCGGCGCCATGATTTTTCCCGATCTGCAAGCATGCCGCCGGGAGGCCGGCCTGCCAGAAGGAACCGCAGCCGCCGACGTGGTCGCCCATCCCAAGGTCAGGGCCCGGTTTGAAACGGCATTCGCAAATCTCGCGGCCCGAGCAACGGGCAGTTCAAACCACGTGGCGCGAGCGCTGCTGCTGGCTGACTTGCCCGATATCGACAAGGGCGAGGTGACCGACAAGGGGTCGATCAACCAGCGCGCCGTTTGCACGCACAGGGCCCATCTTGTCGCCCAGCTCCACGCCAAGGCGCCCAATACCGACGTGATGATATTTCAGCGGAAAGGAGCCTGACTTGGTCAAGCCACTCGCAATTGCCTTTGATGACGCCTGGCTGCTTGGCGGCGCCCGCACGCCTTTCATCGACTATCGCGGCGCCTTTGCCGAAATCTCGCCGATCGATCTGGGCATCAAGGCAGCACGGGCGGCGATCGAACGGGTCGGCGCGCGGGCCGAGGATATCGGCCACACCATCGTAGGCTCCATGGCACAGGCCTCGTTCGATGCCTATGTCACGCCGCGCCATATCGGACTTTATGCCGGTGCCACCACCGAGGCGCCGGCTCATCTGGTGCAGCGAATTTGCGGTACGGGCCTCGAAGTGATCGCCCAGGCGGCGGATTCGGTTGCTCTGGGCCGCGTTGATCTGGCACTGGCGGCCGGCTGCGAGTCGATGAGCCGCAACCCGATCTCGGCCTATACCCACCGCAACGGCTTTGCCCTCGGCAATGTCGAATTCAAGGACTTTCTGTTCGAGGCTCTCTATGATCCGGCCGGTTGCGTCAGCATGGGCGACACTGCCGAAAACCTTGCCAGACAGTACGGCATCTCCCGCGAGAGCGTCGACCGCTACGCCGAACGCAGCTTCGAGCGCGCCGTGGCGGCCAAGGCTGCCGGAATTTTTGCCGAGGAAATCGTGGCGGTCGAAACTGAGACCTTCGCCATCGATGGCCTGGCGGACCGCGCCATCAGGCTGCCGCGTGGCGTCACGTCCGTAACGGAGGACAGCCATATTCGTCCGTCGCCCTATGAGGTTCTGGCCAGGCTCCGTCCCGCCTTTGGCGGCGTGCAGACGGGCGGCAACTCCTCGGCCATCGTCGATGGAGGCGCGGCTGTGCTGGTGGCTTCGGCCGACTATGCCCAGGCCAAGGGCCACGCGCCCCTGGCGCGGATTGTGGCCAGTGCTGCCGTGGGGGTGCCACCCAAAATCATGGGCATTGGTCCGGCACCGGCCATTCGCGCCGTGCTCGACAAGGCGGGTCTGACGCTCGGCCAGATCGACCGTATCGAGATCAACGAGGCCTTTGGCGCGCAGGTGCTGGCCTGCGCCGCCGAACTGGGCATCGACGAAAGCAAGCTCAACGTCAATGGCGGCGCCATTGCTATCGGCCACCCGCTCGGGGTTACCGGCATTCGCCTGGCACTGACCCTGGCACTTGAACTGAAACGCTCCGGCGGCCGCTATGGCATTGCGTCTGCCTGTATCGGTGGCGGCCAGGGCATTGCGCTTCTGATCGAAAACACGGAGGCCAGGTGATGCTTATTGCGGGCAAAACGGCCTTCGTCACCGGCGCGGCCTCGGGACTGGGTGCCGAAACCGCCCGGCTGCTCGCCGCGGCAGGTGCTCGCGTTGCCGTTCTCGACCGCGACGCGGTCAAGGGACAGGCCATCGCCCAGGAGCTGGGCGGGCAATACGTCTCGGTCGATGTGTCCGATGCCACCAGTGCCGAAGCTGCAGTCAGCGCTGCCCTGGCGGCCTTCGGCGCGCCTGCAGTGCTGGTCAATTGCGCTGGCATCGGGACCGCAGGGCGGATTGTTGGGCGGGAAGGACCCATGGAACTGACGGCCTTTCAAAAGGTCATCAACGTCAATCTCGTCGGCACCTTCAACATGCTGCGCCTATGCGCCCACGCCATGTCGACCGCCGAGCCAGATGCCAATGGCCAGCGTGGCGTCATCATTTCCACCGCCTCGGTCGCCGCGTATGAAGGGCAGGTGGGGCAAGCCGCCTATGCTGCCTCCAAAGGTGGCATCGTCGCCCTGACCCTGCCGGCGGCGCGCGAACTGGCCCGCTTCGGCATCCGGGTGCTGGCAATTGCGCCCGGCCTGTTCCTGACGCCGCTCCTGGCCGAGCTGCCACCGGAGGTGCAGGACGGCCTGGCCAGCACCATTCCCAATCCGCCACGCCTTGGTCAGCCGGTAGAATTTGCCCAGTTGGTCAAAGCAATGATCGAGAACGACTATCTCAATGGCGAAGTGATCCGTCTCGATGGCGCGCTGCGCATGCAGGCGAAATAGGCAATGGCCATGTTCAGCAATTCCACTTCCGTCGCCATCCAGTTCGGGGACTGCGACCCGGCCGGTATCGTCTACTATCCCAACTATTTCCGCATGTTCGACAATGCCACTGTCGCCCTGTTTTCCGCCGCCCTCGGCATGAACAAGCGCCTCTGGCTCGAGCACTACCAGATAGCCGGCATCCCGATGGTGGATACGGGGGCGAAGTTCTTCATCCCCTCCTGCTTCGGCGATGTGATCGATATCCGCAGCGACATAGTCGAGCTTGGCAGATCCAGCTTTTCTGTCCGCCACCAGGTCCTGCGCGGGCCAGATCTCGCTATTGAAGCCCATGAGAAGCGCGTCTGGGTCAGGCGCGATCCCGGCGGCGCGATCCGCTCTGCCCCACTTCCCGATGACGTGCGGTCCCGCCTTCAGTCCCCGCTTCGCCCCGTTGTGTGAAAGGACCAAATATGACGCATACCGATGTTGTGAGGATCACCCGCCGGGATGGCATCGCGCACCTCACGCTCAACCGCCCGGACAAGCGCAATGCCCTCAACGATGACCTCATTGCCACGCTTGATGCCTTCTTCAGCGCAGTCGACGATTCCATTCGGGCCATCATCATCTCCGGCGCCGGCGGGCATTTTTCATCGGGGCTCGATCTGTCCCAGCATGTCGCCCGCGAGCCGCTCCAGGTCATGGCCCATTCGCGCAACTGGCATCGCGTCATGGCGCTCCTGGCCCAGTCGCCGCGTCCCGTCATAGCGGCCATGACGGGCGCCGTCATGGGCGGTGGACTGGAACTCGCGGCCACCTGCCATGTCCGCGTTGCCGAGGAAACCGTGCGCTTCCAGATGCCTGAGGGCATGCGCGGCATTTTCGTCGGCGGTGGAGGTTCCGTGCGCATTTCCCGCCTCATAGGGGCCGACCGCATGACGGAGATGATGCTGACGGGCCGCAGCTATTCGGGCGCGGAAGGGGAGCGTCTGGGCCTGGCCCATCATTGCGTGTCGGAGGGCCATGCGCTCGCGAAAGCCTTCGAGCTTGCCGAAAATATCGTGCGCAATTCTCCCACCATCAACGCCTTCATCATCCAGGCGCTCGCACAGATAGCCACCATGCCTCCGGAGGCGGGGCTCTATGCGGAGAGCCTGACGGCGGCCCTCAGCCAGTCGGGGCCGGATGCTGAAGAGGGCCTGCGGGCCTTCCTGGAAAAGCGGGCTCCGGTCTTCCGCTAGGTCAGCCGTTCGAGCAGCGCCAGCAATTGTTCGCGTTGGGATTCGCCACCCAGCCGCTCGACGAAGTCGCTCTCGAGCTGGTCGTGCAGGTCGCGCGCCTCGGCCAGAAAAATGCGTCCGGAAGCGGTCAAATGCAGCGCATTGGCGCGGCGGTCGCTTTCAACGCTGAGCCGCTCCAACAAGCCGCGGGCTTCCAGTCCCTGTGCCAGGGCAACAAAATTGGCTCGTTTGATCCCCAGGGCAGCGGCGATCTCGCTCTGCTTGCGGCCCGGATTTTCATCGACCAGCACCAGAACCGAATACTCGGCCGGGCGAAGTGCCAGGCTTTCGAAGACGGTCAGAAAACGCTGAAAGACGCTGAGCTGCGCGCGCCGGAGCCGGTAGCCGATGAGACCCAGCGCTGCCTGGGAATTCAGGCCCCCCTCAGCGTCGTCCTGTTCCACCAAGGCATTATCCGTCGACATTGTCTACTCCGCCAGTCTTGAGACTGCTTGCACGAGCCACGCAGTTTGTTATACGTGATAACATTCGATGACTCCAGCGCCGTCATGCAGTTGGGAGGCTGCCTGGGACGCCGGGAGGTCGCGTGGAGCGCCCGATGGGTGACGGGAGGGGGATCCGTGTTCCAAGATAGTTCCTTTGTGGGGCGAATAGTCGTCGGCATTGCCCGGTGGATGGCCATTGCAGGCGGTCTCGCGCTGGTGGGGATGATCGCCATCGTCATTGTCAGCGTGGTGGGCCGGGCCTTCATATGGGCCGGACTGAAACCAATCCTGGGCGATTATGAGCTCATCTCGATCGGCATGGGCTTTGCCATATTCGCCTTTCTGCCTTGGGCGCACATTACCCGCGGCCACGCACTGGTGTCACTGCTGACGGACACGTTCCCCCCGGCCGTGAACGCCTGGATACTGGTCGTCACCGACTTGCTGATGCTGATCATTTCCGTCTTCATTGCCTGGCGCCTCTGGCTGGGGATGCTCGACAAATTCAGCTATCGCGAAACGACGATCCTGCTGGGGCTATCCATGGGCTGGGCTTTTGCGGCCGCTGTCGTGGGCGCCATCGCGATGGTCCTGGTGGCCATTTACGTGCTCGGCCGCTCCATCAGCGATGCCCTTGCCGGGCGCGCCGGACCAAAGCATGTCGGGAGCGACCATTGACCACCAACATCATTCTAGGGCTGCTCGGCATTCCCGTCGTCCTCGTTCTGGTTTTCCTGCGCGTGCCAATCGGTCTTGCCATGGCGGTGGTGGGCGTGGTGGGCACCTGGCTCGTCACCAAGAACTTCAACCCGGTGATGTCGCAGTTCAAGACGCTGACCTATAGCACCTTCGCGTCTCACAGCCTGTCCGTGGTGCCGCTGTTCCTGCTCATGGGGCAGTTTGCGACGCTCAGTGGGTTGTCGACCAAGATATTCAGGGCGGCAACCGCCTGGCTCGGTCACCGCAAGGGCGGTGTGGCAATGGCTGCCATCGGCGCCAGCGCCAGCTTCGGCTCCATCGTCGGCTCGTCGCTGGCCACCGCGGCGACCATGGGCCGGGTCGCATTGCCCGAGCTGAAGAAATACGGCTATTCCGATGCGCTCTCCACCGGCGCCGTTGCCGCCGGTGGCACATTGGGCATTCTCATTCCGCCATCGATCATTCTCGTCATCTTTGCCGTCCTGACCGAGCAGAACATCGCCAAGTTGTTCATGGGCGCCTTTATCCCGGGCCTCCTCGCGGCCATCGGCTACATCATCGTCATTGCCGTCTATGTGCGGGTTCGCCCCGGTGCCGGCGCGACGCTGGAGCGCATGCCCTATGTCGAGCGCTTCAAGGCCCTCTTTGAAATCTGGCCGGTTCTTGCTGTTTTCGTCGCGGTGATCGGAGGGATTTATACCGGTGTCTTCACGCCCACCGAAGCGGCTGCGATAGGTGCCGCGGGTACCGCGCTGATCGCCCTGGCCAACAAGAGCCTGACCCTGGCCAACGTGCGCGACGCCCTGCTGTCGACGGCCGCCTCGACCGCCATGATCTTCCTGATCGTCTTCGGTGCGGCTGTGCTCAACAGCTTCCTCGCTTTGTCACAATTGCCGCAGGCATCGGCGAACTGGATCGGCGAACAGGGGTTTAATCCCTGGGTCGTGCTGGCCATCGTGCTGGCATTCTACCTGCTATTGGGCTGCGTCATGGATTCGCTTTCCATGATCCTGCTGACCATTCCGATTCTCTATCCGATGATGATGGTGCTCGATTTCGGTCTCGCGCCCGACGAATTCGGCATCTGGTTCGGCATCATCGTGCTTATCGCCGTCGAGGTAGGGCTGATTACCCCGCCGGTGGGTATGAACCTGTTCATCATCAATTCGATGTCCCCCGAAACCAGACTCTCGGACACCTATCGCGGCGTGTTGCCCTTCGTGATCAGCGACGTCGTCCGCACCATCATTCTCGTCGCCTTCCCATCAATCACGCTCTGCCTGGTTTGGTGGCTCTATTAGCAGATGTCCTGCACGCCCCGGTGTGCAGGACCAACAGACCGGACAGCCGTCCGGTCATCTACAGGGAGGAAGAAATGAAGAAGACCAGCCTGATCCTTGGAGCAATTGCCGCTCTGGCGCTGTCCACCACCAGCTTTGCCCAGGAAGTCACCCTGCGCATCCACCAGATGCTGCCGCCCCAGGCAACCATTCCGGCACAGGCCATCGGTCCCTGGGCCGACATGATCACCGAAGCATCGGGTGGCCGCATTGCCTTTGAACACTATCCCTCGATGCAACTGGGCGGGGTCCCTGCCGATCTTTACGACCAGGCCAAGGATGGCGTGGTGGACATCGTCTGGACCATTCTGGGCTATACGCCCGGCCGCTTTCCCAAGTCGGAGGCGTTTGAACTGCCCTTCATGCTGACGACCGGGGAAGCCTCGTCCGCTGCCTTCTACAACTATGTGATGGCAAACGCCGCCGACGAATTCGCCGGCACCAAGGTCCTGGCGCTCCACACCCACGGTCCGGGTCTCTTCCACTCGCAGGACCCCATCAATTCGCTCGAAGACCTGCAGGGCATGAAGGTTCGCGGCGGCTCGCGCATCATCTCCAACATGCTGCGCTTGCTGGGTGCCGAGCCTGTGGGCATGCCAGTCACGCAGACGCCCGAGGCCTTGTCCAAGGGCGTTATCGACGCCACGACCGTTCCCTGGGAAGTCACCCCGTCGTTGCGGATCGCTGAACTGGTCAAGAACCACACTGGCTTTACCAGCGAGCACGGGCTCTACAGCCAGACCTTCGGCATGTTCATGAACCTGGACAGCTACAACAACCTGCCCGATGACCTGAAGGCAATCATCGACGAGCATTCCGGTTTGGAACTGTCCCGCCAGTTCGGTCGGGTGATGGACAGCGGCGATGCCACCGGCCTTGCCCTCGCAGTCAAGGCCGGCAACAACATCGTGCAACTCGACGCCGAGGAAACCGCCCGTTGGATCGCCGCCGCCGAACCCACCTACGACGAGTGGTACAAGGAAATGGAAGCCCTTAGCATCGATGGTCCTGCCCTCGTTGAAGCCGCCCGCGCCGCCATCGCGGCCGAGTCGAACTAAGGCGTATGCGACTGGCCCCGCCTATTGAGGTGGGGCCGGTTTCGCGGTTTTCATCACGCCAGCGGGAACCAACCACGGATAGCACCATGCTCGATCTGAAGACCCCGGAGTTGCGCCCATTCTGCACGCTGGAGGTCGAAGCCGGGCCCGCGCGCAGTCTCGGCACGGGACGGCTGGGACAGCGGCGCATCATCCCCATCGTCGGCGGACGCGTCACCGGACCCTGCCTCAACGGCAGGATTCTGCCGGGCGGTGCCGACTGGCTGACGGTCAACCACGATGGCGTGTCGCTCATGGATGCCCGCTACGTCCTTGAGGCTGATGACGGCGCTATCATCGAGATCGTTGATCAGGGCTTTCGCCACGGTCCGGAGGCAGTGATCAAGAGCCTTCTTGCCGGCGCAGACGTGCCGTCGGAATCCTATTACATGCGCTCGTCGATCCGGCTCGAAAGCGGAGCGCCGGCCTACGCCCATATCAACCGAATGGTCTTTGTCGGCACCGGGGCCAAGACCCCATCGGGCGTACAGATCGACATCTATTCGGTCGAATAGGGCCGGCCACGGCCTCCGGTCGAGAATATTATCAAGTCAAGAATGAAGCGGGGGAATGTGTCGGAACCACATGTCATCATAGCCGGCGGCGGCATCGGGGGCCTTGCGACAGCGCTGACACTGCAGCAGATCGGTGTGAAGTTCACGGTGTTCGAAGCTGTGCGCGAACTTGCGCCGCTGGGGGTGGGTATCAACATCCAGCCCAACGCGGTGCGCGAACTTGGCGACCTGGGCATTGGCCCCGAGGCGCTCGACACAGTTGGCCTTCCGGCCAGGGAATGGGCGCTGGTCGGCTTGAACGGCAATGACGTCTATTCCGAGCCGCGCGGGCTGCAGGCCGGCTACAGGTGGCCGCAATATGCCGTCCATCGCGGGCGTTTCCACATGCTGCTTCATCGCATCCTGATGGAGCGCGCCGGCGCCGGCGTCATCCGGCTCGGGCACAAGGTGACCGGTTACGAGCACAATGGCGATGGCACGGTCACCGCGCTGATCCAACGCGCCGACGGCACGCTGCTGCGCGAAACGGGCACGCTGCTCATCGCCGCCGACGGTATCCATTCGGCCGTCCGCGCCACGATGCATCCCGGCCAGCCCCCGATCCACTGGGGCGGCGCCATCATGTGGCGGGGCACGACACTGGGCAAGCCGATCCGTTCCGGCGCCTCATTCGTCGGATTGGGCACGCACAGGCAACGCGTCGTATTCTACCCGATCTCCCACCCCGACCCGCAGACGGGCCTCGCCACGATCAACTGGATCGCCGAGGTCACTGTCGACAAGGATGAGGGACGCTATGGCAATGGCTGGTTCCGACCGGTCAAGGTCGAGGATTTCGCGCATCACTTCGCCGACTGGACCTATGACTGGCTTGACGTACCCGACCTGCTGCGTCGATCCGACGTGGCCTATGAAAATCCCATGATCGACCGTGACCCGATACCGACCTGGCAGGACGGCCCGGTCGCGCTCATGGGCGACGCGGCGCATGCCATGTATCCCACCGGTTCCAACGGCGCCAGCCAGGCCATCATGGATGCAAGGCAACTGGGCGCGGCGATGCTGGAGCACGGTGTGACCCAGGCAGCGCTACGAGCCTATGACCAGAAGTTCTGCGGACCGATCTCCGAACTCGTGTTGCGCAACCGTGGCGCTGGCCCGTTTGGCCTGCTCAATATCGTCGATGAACGTTGCGGCGGGGAATTCGACAATATCGATGATGTGGTGCCACCCGAGGAGCGCAACGCGTTCGTGGCAGGATACAAGTCGGCCGCCGGGTTTGCCGTTGAACAGTTGAACAACGCCCCGCCCACCATTGTCCCGCATGCCCGCCTGCGCCGGATTGTCGAGCCTGATTTAATATGATCGTAACAGTCATATATGTTGCCTTCCTGCAACGTGGGATGGGAAAGCGACTCAAAGATGATAAATAGACTCCACTTTATGGCCTGACTGGATCAAGGCTCCGCTCCGTCAACTCTTCTGACGTTTTGGGGCAATGATAATGAGATTTTCGATCATCCTACTGGCATCCGCCGCATTGGCGCTTCCGGCTTCGGCCGCCGATCTTGGGGTGCTGACCGCGCTCGATGTCTGCGACGAACTGGGCCTGACCGGCCTGACGGTCTCGTCGGACAGCAACTGCCTGCAGGTCTCGGCCGAGCTCTACTACGAATTCCACTGGGGCGACTATAAGGGCGCCCTGCCAGTGCTGGCATCGGGCTATAGCGGCACCATCGACTGGACCGATAGCGACGGCGCGGCGACCGACTGGGATAGCTGGGTCGATGCCTATCTCAAGGTGGTGGGCACGGCGCCGACCGATGTCGGCCCGGCCAGGGCGGTCATCGAGATTTACCAGTATGACTACGCCGAGGCCCAGAACGGGGTCGGGGTGCCCGATGCGGCCATCGCGCTGGACCAGGCCTATATCGCCATCGGCGATACCACGGTGCTGACCGCGGGCCTGGTCGAGAGCTCGATCTTCAACGAGGATGACGACGATGCCTTCGGCTGGCTGCCCAGCTTCATTTCCGACGAGACCGATGGCGTGGCCTGGGATGGCGGCACCGGCACCTATGGCTATGAGGGCCATGCGATCCAGTTGACCGGCCAGCTCGGCAACGGCCTCAGCGCCGGCGTGGCGCTGGAGGACCTCGACGGCGACGGTTCGCTGATCGGGGTGGTGAACTATGCCGGCGACACCCTTACGGCCCATATTTCGGTACTGGCCGGGCAGGTGCTCGACGGCACCTTCAACGACCTGGCGCTGCATAGCGGCGTTACCGCGACCTTCGACGCCGTCAAGCTGCGGGCCGCCCTGGCGGCCAATAACAGCGGCTGGTGGAATGCCCTGGCCAGTGCCGAGGCGCGTTTCGACATGTTCACCCTGGCCGCCACGGTGGACGCGACCTCGGCGCGCGAACTGGGCCTAGTGGGCTCGGCCGAGGCCAGGCTCAACGACCAGTTTACCGTCAAGTTGGCCGCCCGCTATCTCGATGCCGATACCGCGCTGGCCGACGACCAGGGCGCCGAGTTGCGCGGGCGCATCGAATATGCGGTGGCCGAATCGCTGACCCTGGCGGCCGAGGCCGGGCATTTGTGGACCGGCGCTGCCGCTCCCAGCGGCATCCAGGGCATCACCGATGGCCTGCTCGAACTGACCTGGACGCCGGGCGGCGACTTCGAGGCGTCGACGGCCATCGCCGCCAATTCGCTGGGCGCCTACAAGGCCAGCTTCACCGCGTCCAAGAGCTACCAATAGACCGCCTGGGGGAGGCGCGCTGCGCCTTCCCTCTGGCGTTTCGTCATCAACAAGCAGGGTTTGCCATGACCGACCGGTTCAATCGTCGCCACATGCTGCTCGGAGGCCTGGCCATGGGGGCCGGGCTGGCGGCGCTGCCCGCCCACGGCCAGAGCGCCGTCCGCAGCATTACCACCTCGCTCGGCACCTATGACATTCCGGCCGATCCGCAGCGTGTCGTGGTCATCGATACGCGGCTCGACCTGGAGCCGGCGGTGGCGCTGGACCTGCCCATAGTCGGCTACAGTTACTTCCAGCAGATCGAGCCCTGGGTGCCCTATGCCGGCGCCCAGACCTTTATCGGCACACCGCCGTCGCGCGAGGCCGTACTGGCGCTCAATCCGGACCTTATCGTCTGCACCGATATTCCCGGCAGCGACATGTGGCCGATCGACAAGCTGGCCGATGTGGCGCCGGTGCTGCCGGTCGATTTCAACCTGCACTGGCGCGACAATCTCGCCCGTATGGGCGACTGGCTGGGCCGCCGCGACATTGCCGACGCCTTTATCGCCCAATACCAGACCGAGATCGATGCGCTCAAGGCCAGGCACGCCGCGGTGCTGGGCCGCAAGGTGGCGGCCGTCTGGTCGAGCCCGGAATCGGCCGAGATCAACCTGCTGCTGGGCACCAACTCGCCGCAGGTCACCGCCATCGGGCAGGTGCTCGACGACCTCGGCGGGATCACCGTTTCGGCCGAGGGGCTCGGGGAATACGGCAATATCAGCTACGAGCGCATGGGCGAGGTGCTGGGCGACGTCGAGGTCATCGTCGTCGACCATTTCGACCAGAGCGAACTCGACGTGCTTTTTGCCTCGCCGGTGTGGCAGCGGCTGCCGGCCGTGGTGGCCGGGCGCGTGCTGCCCACCAGCGGCGCCTATTACGGCGGCGGCTATACCGCCCGCCACCTTATCGGCGAATGGGACAAGGCCTATTCCCTGCTCGGCGTCTGATCGCGCATCGTCCGACCGAAGGACGATTTCGGTGTCCGCGCACGTTTTCGCGTGTTGAAACAGGCCGGCTTCGGCAGCCCTGGGGTCGGCGTGCCTGCTATCGAGAGGCGGAAATGAAGGGGCCAATCCGCCATGGCAGCACACGCCTATCGCAGCTTTGCGCCGCGCCTCCGCGCCGGCTCGCGCCTGGTCGGCTCGTTCGTCAAGACGCCGACCAGCCACGCCACTGAAATCTTCGGCCTGCTCGGCTTCGACTTCGTCGTTTTCGACATGGAGCATTCGGCTATCGAGATCGGCGCACTGGATCACCTGATCCTGGCGGCGCGCGCCGCCGGCCTGGCCGGTATTGTCCGCGTGGCCGAAGCAACACCGGCGTCCATCCTCTCGGCGCTCGACATCGGCGCCGCCGGCATTCTGGTGCCCCATGTGCTTTCGGCGGAACGCGCCCGCGCCATGGTCGAGGCGGCGCGCTATGCGGGCGGCAAGCGCGGCTTCGCCAATACGACCCGCGCCGGCGACTACGGCATGGTGGGCTATGGCGCGCACAAGGTGGCGCAGGATCGCGAGACGGCCTGTATCGCCATGATCGAGGATATCGAGGCGCTGGACGTGCTGGACGACATCCTTTCCGTGCCGGGTCTCGATGCGATTTTCATCGGCCGGGGCGATATCACAGCGGCCTTGGGCGGCGAGGCGATCGGCGATCCCCGCACCACCGAAGTCGTCGGCCGCATCGCCGCCGCCGCGACCCGCCACGGCGTGCCGGCAATGACGATCTGCGCCGATGGCGACGATGCAGGGGTCATGGCCGGTATGGGCATCAATGCTTTCATGATCGGTTCCGATCAGGGCTTCATGGCCAAGTCGGCAAAGGCCGCCCTGGCGTCTCTATCCGCACTACAGGAGAAATAACCATGCGTATCGACGAAGCTCGCCTCGCCTTGACGCAGGAGCTGCATGCCCTGCTGGTCGATTACTGGCACGATGTCGACGCCAATTGGGGCCGTGGCGCGCCGGACTACTATACGCCGGATGGCTCGTTTGTCGGCCCCGCCGCCTCCTATGAGGGGCGCGAGAAGATCAGGGCCTTCTACAAGTGGCGCGAGGATCGCGGCGCCCGCACCGTGGTCCACTCGGTGCAGAACTTCCAGGCCAAGTTCGACGGCGGCCCCGACAAGGCGGTGTGCCACTGGTTCATGATGCTCTATGCCGCCGACGGCAAGCCGGTGCTGCCGACCCATCCGCCCATCCAGATCGCCTATATGACCGACCGCCTGGTCAAGACGGCCGAGGGCTGGAAGGTCACCTACCGCAAATTCGATATCTGGTTCGAGGGCGGCACGCCGGCGACCAATCCGACGCTGGACGACGATTGAGCCGTCCGGCTCCGGTCCTTGCAATGCCAAAACGGCCATCCTCACGAAAGCGGGGATGGCCGTTTGGTCAGGAACAGGGCGAAACGACTTAGAGGTTGACGGCGTATTCGCGCTGCAGGCTGGTATCCAGATGCGGTCGCGTGCTGATGAAGGCCAAAGCGTGCTCGATATTGAGGCGCGTCTCGATCAGCGGGTCGAGCACTGTTTCGCGGACGGCATTGAGCGGCACTGACGAGGTAAAAAAGCTCACCGACATGACCGCCGCGACACTGTCTCCATCCAGGATCGGCACGCCGAACGTGGTCATGCGGGTGGGCTCGGTCTTGGGGTCGCGCGTGGCAAAGCCCGAGCGCCTGATACGGTCCAGCATGTGGCGGAATTCGGATTCGGCAGCCTGGTCGAACTCGGCGCCGAGGCGCTTGCGCAATACGCGAATCTGGCGTTCGCGCTCCGGCTCCGAACAGAAGGACATATAGACCCGCCCCATCGCCGATTTCAGCAGGTCGGGACGCTTGCCCAATACGGTATTGGTATGGACGACCGGGCTGATCGTTCCGGTCCAGTAGCGGATTTCAATTTCGTCGCCATCGATCTCGCCCAGCCCGATCGGCCACTTGATCTGCCGCGTCAGGCCGATCGCCAGGGGCCTGGCCACTTCGATTACCCGCGAGATGCCGCTATAGCCGGCCGACAATTCGGCCACTTTGCCAGTGACTCGGTAGCCGCCGCACATGTTGTCGCGCACGATATAACCTTCGTGCATCAGGGTTTCGAGCATGCGCACGATAGTCGGACGCGGGATGGCGGTCTCGGCATGGATCGAATTGACGGTGGCGATCGCCTTGGTGTTGACGACCTTGAGCACATGCAGCGCCCGCAGCACCGAATTGACCGGCGGATAGGAGCGGTCGAGCGGATTGGTATGCCCCCGCCGCGAATTGGTGCGGATATGCACCGAACTCTGGCCGGCGTCGCCCACCGGTTCACTGAGGGCGCCATCGTCCCAATCGTCCATATCGCGTTCCATGACGTCTCCAGACTATCCGGTCCGATCTTACCCACGACCGGCGCCGCACCAAACCATATGAGAGCAATTTCATCCAGTGAAACGCGGTCGGTCCGTCAGCCAATTTCGTCTCCCGAAATCGGGTGCCGCCGCCAATGCGGGGCAGGGCGCTTACCGGCTAGGGACAAGGACCGACTTGGCGCGACACGGAGTAGAGGCCATGAGCGATCTCGCATGCCGGCTGGCATCCCGATCCATTTTTTCTGAACAGGAGCCACAGGCCAGGGGCGAGGACGGCCTGTCACGGACCTGGATCACGCGGGGCGGCAATTTCGCCGTCTGTGTCTCGGAGGTGCAGCCCGGCGCCGTGCTGGCGCGGCAGGACAATCCCGAGGAGCATATGCTCATTACCCCGCCGCACGGGGCGATCCTGACGGTCGAAGCCGGTGGGCAGGTGGTTGAGGCGCAGCCGGATTCGCTGACGATCGTCCCGCCCGGCCCAAGCCGGATCACCGCGCGCTCCGCTGGCCGGCTGGTCCGGATATTTTCCAAGGCCGCCGGCGACGTCGTCGCGTTAGCTGTCAATGGCGCGGCCTATGCGGACGGGGCGCCCGAATTGGCCCCAGTCGATCTCTGGCCGGAGCCCAATGGCGGCTTCAGGCTGCGCCATTATCCGCTGGCGCAGTACTTCGATCCGCAGGGCGAGCGCATCCAGCCGCGCTGCTTCCGGTCGACCAACATGATGGTCAACCTGTTCGGCCATTTCCACACCCGCCGTGATACACAGTCGCTGAGCCCGCACTGGCATGACGATTTCGAGCAGGCTTCGCTCTGCCTCGCCGGCACCTGGATCCACCACCTGCGCTACAATTGGGGCGCCGATCTCGCCAGCTGGGTGCCCGATGACCACACCGCATTGCCGACGCCGTCGGTGATCGTCATCCCGGCCAGGGTCATCCATACCAGCCGCGATGTCGGCCCGGACGGGCCGGAAAGCTCGCTCTACGATATTTTCTGCCCGCCACGCATGGATTTTGCGGCAAAGCCAGGCTTCGTGCTCAACGAGGACGACTATCCGCTACCGACGGATCGCGGCGAACAGCAGGCCAAGACCGGCGGAACCCTGCTCAATTGGCAGAAGCCGGGCTGAGCCCGGCTTTCCACTCCTGACCGTGGGGGACCGGGTTGGCTCAGAAGCCGACCCGGTCCCTTCCCTTGAGGTCCAGTATTTCGCGGGCGTCGTCGGGGGTGGCGATTTCGAAGCCCAGGGATTCGACGATCTGGCGGGCCAGCCGCACCTGTTCGGCATTCGACGCGGCCAGTCTGCCGGGCCCGGACCACAGGGAGTCTTCGAGGCCTACGCGCAGGTTGCCGCCCAGCAGCACCGACTGGGTGGCGATGCTCATCTGGTGCCGCCCGGCGCCGAGCACCGACCAGCGGTAGTTGTCGCCGAACAGCCGGTCGGCCGTGCGCTTCATATGCATTACATCTTCGGGATGGGCGCCGATGCCGCCCAGAATGCCGAAGACGCACTGGATGAACACCGGCGGCTTCAGCAGATGGCGTTCGAAAAAGTGGGCGCAGGTATAGAGGTGCCCGACATCGTAGCATTCGACCTCGAATCTGGTGCCGTTTTCGGCGCAGCGCCGCAGGATGGTCTCGATATCGCCGAAGGTGTTGCGGAACACCCGGTCGCGCGAGCCCTCGAGATAGGGCCGCTCCCATTCATGCGCGAAGCTGTCGAACCGCGACAGCATCGGGTAGAGGCCGAAATTCATCGATCCCATGTTGAGCGAGGCCACTTCCGGCTTGAAGGTGGCGACCGGCAGCAGCCGCTCCTCGACCGACATGGTCGCCGCGCCGCCGGTGGTGATGTTCACCACGCAATCGGAGCGCTGCTTGATGACCGGCAGCATGCTGGCGAAGTGCTCGGTGGACTGGTCGGGTTCCCCGGTCTGTGGATTGCGCGCATGCAGATGGATGATTGCGGCGCCGGCCTCGGCGGCATCGATGGCCGCCTCGGTGATTTCCTCGGGCGTTACCGGCAGATGCGGCGACATCGACGGGGTATGGATGGAGCCGGTAACGGCGCAGGTGATGATGATCTTTCGCTTGGTTGCCATTGTCCTGTTCCGTCCCGGCAAATGCTGATGCCGGATCAGTAGCGGAGGCCGGTGGGCGGGCCGGGGCGATTCGTGGCGGATTTCGGGGGCCGAAAGAGCCATAGATAGCGCCGATGGCCCCGCCGCCGGTAAGATGGTCGCTTTCAGCAAATGAAATCGGGGCAGAAACACATTCATCGCGTGGCGCTGCACGCCTAGTGTCTGATCCGAACGAGCGGTCGTCCCCGAGGCGGCGAGCTCATGTCTCTATTCAAGGAGGTCCCATGCAGGACGTTGTCATAGTAACCGGCGCGAGCAGTGGCATAGGCGCGGCCACGGCGCGCCTGTTGGGGGCCGCCGGCGCCCATGTGGTCGTCAACTACAAGAGTTCGCGGAGCCTGGCCGAAGGCGTGGTCGCCGAGGTCGAGGCGGCCGGCGGCAAGGCCATCACCATCGCCGCCGATATGGGCGTCGAAGCCGACATCCTTCGCATGTTCGAGGAGACGGACAAGGCCTTCGGACCGCTGACCGGCCTCGTCAACAATGCCGGCATCAACGGGCCGGTCCATCGCTCGGCCGACAATTACGACTTCGACGAGGCGATGAATATCTTTGCGGTCAATACGGTGGGCGTGCTCATTGCCTGTCGCGAGGCCATCAAGCGCATGTCTACCAAGCATGGCGGCAAGGGCGGCAGCATCGTCAATATTTCCTCGATCGGCGCGCTGACCGGCTCGCCGGGCCGCTTCATTCACTATGCCGGCTCCAAGGCCGCGGTCGATACGATCAGCAAGGGCCTGGCCGTCGAAGTGGCGCGGGACGGCGTGCGGGTGAATTCGATCCGGCCGGGCATGGTCGATACGCCCATTCACGCCAAATCGGGGCAGGCGGACCGGGTCAGGGAATTCGCCGCCAAGAACCCGCTCGGCCGCGCCGGCCAACCCGAGGAAGTGGCGGAAGCCATCGCGTGGCTACTGTCCGACAAGGCCTCGCTGGTCACCGGCGCGGTGCTCGACGTGATGGGCGCCCAGCGCTAGCTCGGGAGGGCGACCGTTTTCATTGCTTGAAACAAGGTGGGCACGCGGTGGGCCATGTCAGGTTTCTCCGCTAGCAATTCGCCACTAGCTTGGTGGCACAAGCATGCAAGCACGCCGCGGGGCTACTCCAAGGGAGGATGAAATCATGAATAGGACTGGATCACTTCGGCGCCTCGGCGCGGTCGCCATCATTACCGTCGCACTGGGGCTGGGCATGGGCAGCGCCCTCGCGCAGGATTACCCCGACAGGCCCATCACGGCGATCGTGCCGTTCGGGGCCGGTGGGGGCGCCGATACGCAGACCCGTATCTGGGGTGAGGCCATGGCCGGGCTGACCGGCCAACGCATCGTCGTTGAAAACGTCGCCGGCACGGCTGGCGTGGCCGGCACCAAGCAGGGGATCAACGCCGAACCGGACGGCTATACGGTAGTGATGGGCGCGGCATCCACCATCGCCATCAACCCCGTCAGCAACCCGGCGGCCGATTATTATCCGCCCCGCGACCTGCGGCCCGTCGCCGTTATCGGTTATACGCCCTATGTCATGGTCGTGGCCAACAATCTGGGCGTGAAGACGCTGCCAGACCTCATCGAATACGGCAAGGCCAACGAGGGCACGCTGACCTATGCCGGCTGGACGGCTGTCGGCGAATTCGCCCGGCGCGGCCTCGAGCTGCGCACCGGCCTGACCATGACGCCGGTGCCCTATCAGGGCGCGACGGAGGCCATGACCGACGTCATTGCCGGCCGCGCATCGGCCGCCATTCTCGATATTTCCAGCGCGCTGCCATTCATCAGGTCGGGCAGCGTCACACCCATCGTGATGACCGGCCCGGACAAGTCCCCGGCGCTGCCGGATGTCGGGACCGTGGTCGAGGCGGGCGTCGAGAACTACGTCATCGACTCCTGGATCGCGCTCTTCGTGCCGCGGGATACGCCCGACGAGATTGTCGAATATCTCAACGCCAAGACGCGCGAGGCGCTGAAGTCGCAGCCGGTCATGGATCGCTATGCCGAACTCGAGATCGAGGTGCGCGACTATGACGTGGAAGAAACCGGGGCTTTCATGGCGCGCCAGATCGATGCCTGGGCGGGGCTGATCAAGGAGGCCGGCCCGACACAATAAGGGCTGCGACAACAATATTGCGGCCGGGCATGCCCCATGGGCGCCCGGCCGCACAGTGTCGAGCCATCGCCGTTGCGGCGACGGCCGGAAGCGCGGAGGGAATTTGCATGACACACGAGGTGGCTGAGCAGCCGGGGCGCGAGCCCGTTCCGCCCTATGCGCGGCTGGAGGTGATCGGGGGCACGACGATCATCGGCATCGCGGCCCTCGTCTGGTTCGGTGCGATCAACCTGGCCGTCGGCACCTTGCCCAATTTCGGGCCGGGCGCCTTGCCCAGGGTGCTGGCAATCCTGCTGGCGCTGGCTGGCGCCGGGGTTTTCATCCAGGGTCTGGTGCGACGGGAGGCCGCCTTCGAGCGCTTCGAATTCGCCCTGCGCCCGACGCTGGTGATCATGCTGGCAGTGGTGCTGTTCGGCCTCTTCATCCGGGGCGGCGATTTCGGCCTGCTGTCCACACCGCAACTGGGTCTCTGCGTCGTCGGCCCGCTCACCGTGTTCATCGCCGGCTGCGCCGCGCCGCAGGTCAACCTCAAGGAATTGCTGGTGCTGGCCTTCGGGCTGACCGCCTTGATGCTGGTGGTGTTTCCCGATCTTCTCCGGCTCGGCATTCCGCCGTTTCCGGCAATTCTGCAAAACGCCATTCCGCCCGCGCTGGGCCGGGAGACGGCCCTGAGGATCGCCTATGCGGGCTACGGCGCCATTGCGCTGGTGCTCTATCTCGTCTTCGTCCGTCCGGACCGGAGGGCGGCATGACCGACCTGCTTCAACATCTGCAACTCGGCTTTTCGGTCGTTTTCTCGTTCCAGAATCTCTTTCTCTGCCTGGTCGGCTGCCTTGTCGGCACACTGATCGGCGTGCTGCCGGGCATCGGCCCGCTGGCCACCATCGCCATCCTGATGCCGTTGACCTACAACGCCGATCCCGCCGGGGCGATCATCATGCTGGCCGGCATCTATTACGGCGCCCAATATGGCGGCTCCACCACCGCGATCCTGGTGAACATGCCGGGCGAGTCATCCTCGGTGGTGACGGCGCTCGATGGTCACGCCATGGCCCGGCAGGGGCGCGCCGGCAAGGCGCTCGGCATCGCCGCGATCGGCTCGTTCATCGCGGGGAGCTTTGCGACCCTGGTCGTGGCCGCGGTCGCCATCCCCCTGTCCCGCCTGGCGCTCGGCCTGACCGCCGGCAATTACTTCTCGCTGATGCTGCTGGGGCTGACCCTTGCCATCGTGCTGGGCAGCGGCTCGCTGCTCAAGGCCTTCTGCATGCTGCTTATCGGCGTGATCATGGCCCTGGTTGGCGCCGACCAGATCACCGGCGAAGCCCGGCTCACCTTCGGCAGCCAAGTGCTCTATGACGGCTTCGACATGGCCGTGGTCGCCATGGGCCTGTTCGGCATTGCCGAAATCCTGCGCAACCTTGAGGCACCGGAGCGCCGGCCCTTCGTCGACGACGTGGTGGGCGGCCTGCTGCCCAACCGGCAGGACATGAAGGACTCGGCAGGCGCCATAACGCGCGGCTCGCTGCTCGGCGCCATTATCGGCATCATTCCCGGCAATGGCGCGACGCTCTCGTCCTTTGCCTCCTATGTGCTGGAAAAGAAGGTTTCCAAGCACCCCGAAACCTTCGGCAAGGGGGCTATACAGGGCGTGGCCGGACCCGAATCCGCCAATAACGCGGCGGCGCAGACCACGTTTGTCCCGCTGCTGACGCTGGGCCTGCCATCGACGGCGACCATGGCCCTGGTGGGCGGGGCGATGACGCTGCATGGCGTGGTGCCCGGCCCGCAGGTGATCGACATGCATCCTGAGCTGTTCTGGGGCGTGGTCACCTCGATGTGGCTCGGCAACCTGATGCTGGTCATCATCAACCTGCCGCTCATCGGCATCTGGGTGAAGTTCCTCAAGGTGCCCTATCACCTGCTGTTCCCGACCATCATCCTGCTGTGCTGCGTCGGCATCTATTCGGTCAATTCCCGGCCGACCGACGTGCTGATGGTCGCAGCCTTCGGGGTCATAGGCTACCTGTTCTACCGGCTGAAATTCGATCCGACGCCCTTGCTGCTCGGCCTGGTGCTCGGCGGCATGCTGGAGGATTCGCTGCGTCGGGGGCTGATCCTGAGCCGCGGCAGCTTCTGGACTTTCCTCAGCGATCCGCTGACACTGGTGTTGCTCGGGCTTTCCGCAGTCATCGTCATTTCGGCGCTGTCGCCCTCGATCAGCCGCGGCCGCCAGGTGCTTGCCGAAGATGAATAGACCCGCTTTTGCCCCGGACCGTACTCATGGCTCTCGTTGAATTCGGCGCCCTGGAGCGCCTGGCGCTGGGCGCATTGCGCCTGGCAGGCGTGCCCGAGGCGCAGGCGCGGATGCAAGCCGACGTGCTGCTCGATGCCGAACTGCGCGGCGTATCCTCCCATGGCCTGTTGCGACTCGAACGCATCATCCGGCGGATCGCCAATGGCGTGATCGACCCGCATGCGACAGGCACCCATCACTGGCGCAGCGCGGCCTTCCTGACGGTGGATGGCAGGCGCGGCCTTGGGCCGGTCGTGGCCAGCACGGCGCTCGAAGCGCTCAAGGCGCGGGTGGAAGAAACCGGCATCGCCATCGCCGCGATCAGCAATTCCAACCATATCGGTATGCTCGGCTGGTATGCCGAACGGCTCGCCACAGAGGGCTATACGATCATCGGGCTGACCACGAGCGAGGCGCTGGTGCACCCCTGGGGAGCCCAGCGCGCCATGATCGGCACCAATCCCATCACCATCGGCATTCCGACCGGCTCGGGACCGTTCCTGATGGATACGGCAACCAGCATTGCGTCGATGGGGGATATTCACGACCACGCTCATCGCAAGGCGCCGCTGCCCCCCGGCTGGGCACTCGATGCCAATGGGGAACCAACCACCGATCCCGAGGCGGCCAAGAGCGGCGCGCTGGCGCCTTTCGGGCAGGCCAAGGGCTATGCGCTTGGCCTGGCACTCGAATTGCTTGTCGGCAGCCTGACCGGGGCAGCGCTGGGGCGCGATGTGCAGGGCACGCTCGACGATACGGCGATCTGCAATAAGGGCGACGTCTTCATCGTTATCAAGGGCGTGGAGCGCAATCTCGAAGCCTATCTGGCATCCATCCGCGCCATGGAACCGGCGCCGGGCTTCGACCAGGTTCTGATCCCGGGCGAGCGCGGCCGAGCCTGCCGCGAACTGCGCCTGCGCGACGGCGTGCCGATTGCAACCGCCGTATGGCAGACGCTGCAGCAGCTCGCGGGCGCTACCAGCGCGACCTAGACTTTCGCCGACCAAGAGGAATTTCCGTGTCACTATTTGGAACATTGCGCATGCCGCGCAATCTTGTTTTCGGGGCCGGCCAGCGGCATGCGCTGCCCCCTTTCGCCGCTTCACTGGGACAGCGGGCGCTGGTGGTAACCGATGAACGGCTGGCGGCCGACCCGATATTCGCCGCGCTGCTGGATGGGCTGGCCAGGGCCGGGCTGCAGGTGCGGGTGTTTGACGGGGTGATTGCCGAGCTGCCGGTCGCCTGCATCGCAGCGGCGGTGGAGGCGGGCCGCGTGCATGGCGCCGACCTGGTGATAGGCATCGGCGGCGGTTCCTGCCTCGACGCGGCCAAGGTCGCGGCGCTGCTGCTGAGCCATGGCGGCACGGCTTCCGACTATTACGGCGAATTCCGGGTGCCCGGCCCGGTCCTGCCGCTGATCTGCATCCCCACCACGGCGGGGACGGGTTCGGAGGTAACCCCGGTCGCCGTGGTGACCGATCCCGACAAAGCCCTCAAGGTCGGCATTGCCAGCCCGCACCTGATCAGCCACACGGCGATCTGCGACCCGGAGCTGACCTATTCGTGTCCACCGGGCCTGACGGCGGTTTCGGGCGCCGATGCGCTGACCCATGCCATCGAAGCCTATACCACGAAGCGGCGTCAGCCCGGTCCGGAGCTGGTGCACGAACATGTGTTCCTGGGCAAGAATGCGCTGAGCGACCACTATGCGTTGCTGGCGATCTCTCATATTTCGGCCGGGCTCAAGCGCGCCTATGACGACGGTTCGGACAGCGAGGCGCGCGGTCGGCTGATGCTGGGGGCGACGGCAGCAGGCCTGGCCTTCGGTACCGCCGGCACCGCGGCCGCCCATGCGGTGCAATATCCGGTCGGCGCCATGACCCATACGCCGCACGGCGCCGGGGTTGCCACGCTCATGCCCTATGTGATGACATTCAACAGCGGCTGGTGCGCGCCCGAACTCGCCGAGATCGGCCGGGCCATGGGGCTTGTGGGCCGCGGTACGACGGAGGAGCAGGCCGCTGCGACCGTTGACGCCGTTGCAGCGCTGTTTGCCGCCATCGGCATCCCCAGGACGCTGGCGGGGCTAGGTGTGGAGGAAGCGCAATTGCCCCAGATCGCCGAGCAATCCATGGGGATCACGCGGCTGATCAAGAACAATCCGCGCCCCATTGACGACGCATCCATGATGGACCTGGTGCGAGCCGCTTTTACCGGCGACCGCATGCGGCTCCGCTCCACAGACAAGGCTGACCGACCATGACGCTTTCCCCAGACATCGCCTCGCAACTGGACCTCGTTGCCCTGCCCACCGATCTCTATATCGGCGGCAAATGGATGCCGGGCGCGGCCGGGCAGCGCATCGACGTGTTCGATCCCTCGACCGGCACGGCCATTGCCGCAGTGGCCGATGCCAGCATCGAGGATGCCATGGCGGCGGTGGCGGCTGCGCATGCCGCCGGTCCCGGCTGGGCGGCGACGGCGCCGCGGCAGCGCTCGGAAATCCTGCGCCGCTGCTTCGAGTTGATGATCGAGAACAAGGACATGCTGGCGCGGCTCATCAGCCTGGAGAATGGCAAGTCGCTCACCGACGCGCAGGGCGAGGTGACCTATGCCGCCGAGTTCTTCCGCTGGTTCGCCGAGGAAGCCGTGCGGCTCAATGGCGATCTCTCCACCGCGCCATCCGGCGCAAACCGAATCCTGGTGCAGCACCAGCCCATCGGTGTTGCCGTTCTGGTGACGCCGTGGAATTTCCCGGCCGCCATGGCGACCCGCAAGATCGCCCCGGCGCTGGCGGCGGGCTGTACCGTGGTGCTGAAGCCGGCGACCGAGACGCCGCTGACCGCCTATGCGCTGGCCGCGCTCTATGCCGAGGCCGGTGTGCCCGACGGGGTGGTCAATGTGCTGACCACGCGAAAGTCGGGCCCCGTCGTCAGCGCCATGCTGCACGATCCCCGCATACGCAAGCTCTCGTTCACGGGCTCGACCGAAGTGGGCCGCCGGCTGCTGCATGAAGCGGCCGACACCGTCATTTCCTGCTCGATGGAGCTGGGCGGCAATGCGCCCTTCATCGTCTTCGACGATGCCGATCTGGACGCCGCGATCGACGGGGCGATGATCGCCAAGATGCGCAACGGCGGCGAAGCCTGTACGGCGGCCAATCGCTTCCTGGTACAGAGCGGCATCGCCCCCGAATTTTCGCGGCGGCTGGCCGAACGCATGGGCGCCCTCAAGGTCGGCCCCGGCTATGAGGCGTCGACGCAATGCGGGCCACTGATCAACCAGGATGCGGTGGAACGGATCGAAGGGCTGGTGAGCGAGGCGACGCAGCGCGGCGCCACGGTGCTGACCGGCGGCAAGCGGCTAGAGCGCGATGGGTTCTATTTTCCGCCGACCGTCCTGTCGGGCGTCCCGACCGACGCGGCGATGTCGCGCGAGGAAATCTTCGGGCCGGTCGCCGCCATTACCACATTCGAAACCGAGCAGGAGGCCATCGCGGCTGCCAACGACACCGAATACGGGCTGATATCCTATGTCTATACCAGCGACCTGGGGCGCGGCCTGCGGGTTTCCGAAAAGGTCGATAGCGGTATGGTGGGGCTCAATCGCGGGGTCGTGTCGGACCCGGCCGCCCCGTTCGGCGGCACCAAGCAGAGCGGTCTCGGACGCGAAGGCGCCCATCACGGCATCCTGGAATTCTGCGAGACCAAGTATATCGCCGTTTCGTGGTAGGACGGCGACCTCCCCGCCGCGCGGCGGGGAGGTCGCGTCAGGTGCGCTCGACGCACATGGCGACGCCCATGCCGCCGCCGATGCAGAGGGTGGCCAGGCCCTTGTTCAGGTCGGAGCGCTTGAGTTCGTGCAGCAGGGTCACGAGGATTCGGGCGCCGGAAGCGCCGATCGGGTGGCCGAGGGCAATGGCGCCGCCATGGACGTTGACGCTGTCGGGGTTCCAGCCCATGCCTGCATTGACCGCGCAGGCCTGCGCTGCGAAAGCCTCATTGGCCTCGATGCGGTCGAGATCCGCGATGGTCCAGCCGGCCCTTTCGAGGGCTTTTTTTGACGCCGGAATCGGGCCGGTACCCATGATCGACGGATCGACGCCGGCCGTAGCCCAGCCGGCGATGCGGGCGAGCGGGGTGAGGCCGCGCCGGGCAGCGTCATCTTCGGCCATCAGCACCAGGGCCGCGGCGCCATCGTTGAGGCCGGAGGCATTGCCGGCGGTGACCGAACCGTCCTTGTCGAAGGCGGGCCGCAGTCGGGCCAGGGCCTCGGCACTGGTCTGGGGACGCAGGTGGTCGTCGGCATCGACGGTCACCGTGCCCTTGCGGGTCTCGACGTTGACCGGGGTGATTTCGGCACGGAAATGTCCTGCCGCCTGCGCCGCAGCCGCTTTGTGCTGGCTGGCCAGGGCAAAGGCGTCCTGCTGCTCGCGGGTGATGCCGAACTGCCGGGCGACGTTTTCGGCGGTGATGCCCATATGGTAGGCGCCGAAGGCGTCGGTCAGCCCATCCACGACCATGGTATCGACCAGGCTCACCGGGCCCATTTTCGTGCCGCCGCGTAGGTTCTGGCAATGGGGCGACAGGGACATCGATTCCTGGCCGCCGGCGACGATAATGTTCGCGTCGCCCGAGGCAATCTGCTGCAGGCCCAGGGCGACGGCGCGTAGGCCCGAGCCGCAGACCTGGTTGACGCCGAAGGCGGTGGCCGATTTGGCAATGCCCGCTTTGATCGCCGCTTGCCGCGCCGGATTCTGTCCGGCGCCGGCGGTCAGCACCTGGCCGAGGATGACTTCGTCGACACTATCGGGGGCAATGCCGGCACGCTCCAGCGCTGCGGCGATGGCGATGGCACCCAGTTCGTGGGCGGGCACGGTGCCCAGCGGCCCGAGGAAGCTGCCGACCGGGGTGCGGGCGGCGCCGACGATGACGATATTGCTCATGCAGCCTTGTCCCCCAGCGCAACGGTGAAGCGGGCCTGGGTCTTGGCGGTGATCTCGGCCATCGTGACCCCGTCGGCCAGCTCGATCAGGCGCATGTCGGTATCGCCGCGCCGGGCCACCGAGAAGACGCCGAGATCGGTGATGACGAGATCGGCGACGCGCTGGCCGGTCAGGGGAAGACTGCATTGTGTCAACAATTTGGGCTGGCCCTTGGCCTCGTGCTCCATCACCACCACGACGCGCTTGACCCCGGCCACCAGGTCCATGGCGCCGCCCATGCCCTTGACCATCTTGCCGGGGATCATCCAGTTGGCCAGGTCGCCATTCTCGGCCACCTGCATGGCGCCCAGGATCGACAGGTCGATATGGCCGCCCCGGATCATGGCGAAACTGTCGGCGCTGGAAAAGAAACTGGTTTCGGGCAGGGCGGTGATGGTCTGCTTGCCAGCATTGATGAGGTCGGCATCTTCCGCGCCGGCATAGGGGAAGGGTCCCATGCCCAGCATGCCGTTTTCGCTCTGCAGGCACACATCCATGCCCGCCGGGATGAAATTGGCCACCAGCGTCGGAATGCCGATGCCGAGATTGACGTAGAAACCGTCCTTGAGTTCACGGGCGGCACGTGCCGCCATCTGCTCGCGGGTCCAGGCCATCAGGCTACCTCCTCGCTGGGCTGGCGCAGGGTGCGCTGCTCGATGTGCTTGACCGGCATGGCCACATGCACAAGACGGTCGACGAAAATGCCGGGCGTGTGGATCTGGTCCGGGTCGAGGCTGCCGGTCTCGACCAACTCTTCCACCTCGGCAATCGTGACCTTGCCGGCCGTGGCCATCATCGGGTTGAAGTTCCGCGCCGTCATCCGGTAGACAAGATTGCCGGCGTGGTCGCCCTTCCAGGCATGGACGATGGCGACATCGGCAACGAGGCCGGTTTCCATGACGAAATCGTCGTCGCCGAAGCGGCGAATTTCCTTGCCCTCGGCGATCAGGGTGCCGACGCCCGTGCGGGTGAAGAAAGCCGGAATGCCGGCCCCGCCGGCGCGGATGCGCTCGGCCAAGGTGCCCTGCGGGTTGAATTCGAGTTCGAGTTCACCCGACAGATACTGCTCGGCAAACAGCTTGTTCTCGCCGACATAGGACGAGATCATCTTCCTGATCTGGCGCGTGGCCAGCAGCCGCCCCAGGCCTATGCCGTCGACGCCGGCATTGTTGGAAATGACGGTGAGGTTGGTGGCGCCGGAGCGCTCGACACCCTCGATCAGCGCCTCGGGAATGCCGCAAAGGCCGAAGCCTCCCGACATGATGGTCATGCCATCTGCCAATACGCCGGCCAGCGCGTCGGCTACGCTTGAATGGACCTTGCGCATGCGGGTTTCTCCTCCCCTCGTGGTCGTTGGGCAAACGCTAGGTCTTGCCGGGGCTGGGGCGTTAGTCGTATTTCTACGGCATGACGACAGAGCTGCATTTCGCCCTCGCCGATATTCCGGTGCCCATGGTCCACGCCACCCATCGCATTATCCGCGACTGCAACGAGGAGTTCGCATCGCTCTTCGGTTATCGCCGCGAGGAAGTGGTGGATACCAGCTTTTCCCGGCTCTATCCGGCCATTGCCGATTTCGTGCGCACCGGCGAGATGTGGCGGCACCACCTGCCGGGGGGCGCGGTCTATTACGACGAGCGCATCATGGCCGGGGCAGGGGGCAAGCGCTTCTGGTGCCGGGTGAACGGGCGCTCGCGCGATGCCGGCGACCCGTTTGCGGCGGCGCTCTACTGCTTCGAGCCAATGAGCCGCAAGGTCAGCGAAACCACGCTCAAGCTGACCGGCAGGCAGCGGCAAATCCTGACTTTGGTGGCGCAGGGCAAGACCAATGCCGCCATTGCCGAGGAGGTGGGCCTATCGCGCCGCACCGTGGAGGCCCATCGCCTGCGGCTGGCGCGCTCGGTGGGCGTGGCCAATTCGGCCGAGTTGGTGGCGTGGTTCCTGAGCCAGCCTGCGGGTTAAAGCGCGCCCTGGATATAGGTCGCCTTTAGGTAGAAATCCTTCGGCCCCTGGATATGCGTCCTGATGATGCTGGCCAGTTCATCCCCCGCACCGCGCGAAATGGCCTCGATCATGGCGAAATGCTCGCCGATGGCGATTTCGCGCAATTCCTCGCTGGGGAAGGCGCGGGTGCGGATCGGGTGGGTGGCGAAGGTGTAGTGCAGGATGGCGTCGGCCAGTTGCTGGTTGCCGGCCGCCCGATACAGCACTTCGTGGAACACGTTGTTGAGCGAGAACACCTCGGCATAGCGCTGCTCGCGCGACGCTTCACGATGGCGCGTGGCGATGTCGGTGAGCTGCGCCACCAGCTCGGGACTGGCGGCTCGGTCGAAATGCGTCGCGGCCCGCATTTCGAGGCATTCGCGGATTTCGTAGAGTTCCTCGACCTCGGTGATGGAGTAGTCGCGCACCTGCACGCCCCTGTTGGGCTGGCGCAGCACCAGCCCCACGCGCTCCAGCTCGTCGAAGGCGCGACGCACGGCATGGCGCGTCGCCCCGGTGCGCTCGATGATCTCATCCTCCACCAGCCGCTCGCGCGGGCGAAGCTGGCCGGCGATGATCTGGCGCTGCAATTCGCGGTAAACCGCATCCCAGCTTTTCGTCTGTTCCGACAATGGCTTGGCGACCCGCATACGCCCCTCGAATCCATGCTTCAACGGCAGCGAGCCTAGCCAAGTTTCCCCAGCCAGACAATCATCGTTGACATTATCGATAATCATACCGATGATAATGGCGATCAGGGAGGTCTACGTGTATCGCATTGGCAGTGGCGCTGGTTTTTCGGGCGACCGCATCGACGCCCCGCAATCGGTGGTGGCGGCAATTGCCGCTGCCGGCGAAGGCGGGACCGTGATCTTCGAGACGCTGGGCGAGCGCACCCTGGCGCTGGGGCAGATCGCCAAGCGGCAGGACGCGGCGCGCGGCTACGAACCGCTGCTGGAAGATATGCTCGAACCGATCCTGGCCCGCTGCGTATCGGCGGGCATCGTCATCGTCGGCAATTTCGGTCAGGCCAATCCACCAGCCGCCGCCGCCGCCATCCAGGCGCTGGCGATACGGCTCGGTCTGGGCGGACTGCGCATCGCCGTGGTTTCGGGCGACGACCTCGTGGGCAGGATCGACCTGTCGCAGACCGAGCGCTGGGATGGCGACGGCAGGCTGCCCGGCATCGATGGCGATGTCATCGCCATCAACGCCTATCTCGGCGCGGGCGCCATTGCCGACGCCATACGGGCCGGCGCACAGGTGGTGGTGACGGGCCGCGTGGCCGATCCGGCGCTGGCTTTGGGGCCGCTGGTGGCGCATTTCAACTGGGCCTGGGACGATCTCGACCGGATCGCGGCGGGGACGCTGGTGGGGCATCTGCTGGAATGCGGCGCGCAGGTTTCGGGCGGCTTTTTCGCCGATCCGGGCTTCAAGGATGTGCCGGGCACCGCCAATATCGGCTTTCCCATTGCCGAGGTCGAAGCCGATGGCAGCTTCGTCATCACCAAGGCGGCGGGCACCGGCGGGCTGGTCGACCTGCGCACGGTCAAGGAGCAGTTGCTCTACGAAATCCACGACCCGGCGGCCTATCTCACGCCCGATGTTACGCTCGATATTACCGACGTAGATCTCGAAGAGATCGGGCCCGATCGGGTGCGGGTGTCCGGCGCGCGCGGCCATGCGGCGCCAGCGCGACTCAAGGCCACGGTCAGCTTCTACGGCGACTGGCTGGGCGAGGCCGAGATTTCCTATGCCGGTCCCAATGCGCTGGCACGGGCCCGGCTGGCCATCACCACCATCAACGAGCGGGTGCGGATGCGCGACATTCCGGTGCGGCACCGCGCCGACATCATCGGCACGGTCAGCGCCTTCGATTCCGATGACGGCGATTTCCTGGCCGATTTCGATGACACGCCAGACGGCGACTATCGCGTGCGCTTCGCCTTTGGCGGGGGGTCGCAGCGCGAGGTCGAGCGGGCCGTGCAGGAGGTCAACGCGCTCTATTGCTGCGGCCCGGCCGGCGGCGGCGGCGTGCGCCACAGCGTGCGTCCGCGGGTGCGGACGCTGTCGCATATGGTGCCGCGCGCGCTCGTGGAAACCGGTTTCCATTTTGCCGGAGAGCCGTCGTGACGGCCCTCATGCAGACCGTCAGCCTGCACCGGATCGCCCATGGCCGTTCGGGCGACAAGGGTAACCGGCTCAACGTCAACATCATCGCCTATGAGCCGCGACACTGGCCGGTGCTCGAGGCCGAAGTCACCGCCGAGCGGGTGGCGGCCCTGTTCGCCTATCGTGGCGTCATCCAGGTCACGCGCTATGCACTGCCACGCCTGGGCGCGCTCAATTTCGTCATCGAAGACGCGCTGGAAGGCGGCGTCAATTCGAGCCTGGGGCTCGATACCCACGGCAAGTGTCTGAGCTATCTCGTACTCGGAATGGACGTCCGGGTGCCCGTTGAACCCGGTGATGGCCACGAGGCCGAACCGGTGCTGCAAACCGCCCGCTAGGGGCAACAAGGGAGGAATAAATGAAGCTCGATTCAGTCATGCGACGGGCCTTGCTGGCCGGGGCGTCGTTCGCCGTCGTGGCGGCGCAGCCGGTGTTGGCCCAGGATTTTCCGCAGGGCGGCACCCTGCGCATCGCCATCTCGCAGATGGCGCCGTCTCCCGATCCGGTGGTCACCACCTTCGGCGTGAACTGGGCCACCGCCGGCGTGGTCTGCGAGGGTCTCTTCGCGCTCGACGAAAGCTGGACGCCGCAGCCCATGCTGGCCGACAGCTTTGCCTATAGCGAGGACGGCAAGACGCTGACCGTCACCCTGCGCGACGGGCTCAAGTTCCATTCCGGGGCGCCGCTCACCTCGACCGACGTGGTGGCTTCGCTGGAGCGCTTCCGTGAATCGGCCGGCATCGGCGCCGCCTTCAAGGGCGCGGTTTCGGCCATTGCGGCGCCCGACGCCAAGACAGTGGTGTTCGAACTGCCGGCGCCGTCGCCGATTATTCCGGGCCTGCTGGCCGGGTCGCAGGCGGTGATCATGTCGACGGCCTCGCTCGAAGGCGCTTCGCCCACAGAGGCGACGCGCGGCCTCGACTGCACCGGCCCCTATACGCTGACCGAATACCAGCCCGACCAGGGCGTTACCATGACCCGCTGGGACGACTATGCCAGCCGCAGCGAGCCCAGTTCCAGCGCCTCGGGCATGAAGCATGCCTATGCCGACCAGATCGTGTTCCGCCTGATGCCGGAAGCCTCGGTGCGCCGCGACTCGCTGATAACAGGCGAGATCGACATTGCCGGCGAACTGCCCAGCGATTTCTACGATGCGCTGCAGAACGACCCCAATACCGAAGCGGTGGTGGTGCCCAACAACCAGTCGTTGACCGTGGTGTTCAACACCAAGGAAGGCGTGGCCGCCGACGTCAACCTGCGCCGGGCCATGTATTACGCGCTGGAGATGGAGCCGATCATGCTCGCCTCGGTGGGCAATCCGGAATTCTACAGCCTCGATCCGAGCTGGATCCCCGACCCGAATTCGTTCTGGTACACCACGGCGGGCGTCCCCGAGGGCTTCGGTACGCCCAACCCGGACAAGGTCAAGGAATACCTGGCGGCCTCGAACTACAATGGCGAGCCGATCCGCTGGCTGGTGGCCTCCGAGCAGTACCAGAAGCATTTCCTGACCGCGATCACCGCCTCCCAGCAGCTCGAGGAATACGGGATCAACGTCGAAATCGTGGAATCGCCGATGGCCAACTATATCCAGGCCCGCGCCGACGCCACGGCCATGGACGCCTTTTCGAGCTTCCTGCCGACCTATGTCGATCCGACCTCGATCGCCTATTTCAACGCCAGCTATCCCGGCTTCTGGGAAGACCCGGACAAGATGGAGCTGATGCAGCAGATCGCCACCACCATCGATCCCGATGCGCGCAAGGCGATCTTCGAGAAGCTGCATGCCCTGGCTTATGACCAGTTCCCGTTCATCAAGTTCGGCACCGAGGCGAACATGTATGGCATCCGCAAGGGTGTGGGGAATCCGGCCCGCATTCCCTCGCGCGCCGGCGACTACTACAATGTCGCCCCGCCCCCGCAGAGCTGAGCGATGACCTTTACCCAGGCGACATCTCCCGACCGCCTGCCCGGTGGTGACGAAGAGGCCTTCGTCACCACCAACAAGACGGTCTGGCAGCGGCTGCTGGCCAATCCGACGGCCATGGCGTCCATCGTCATGCTGGCGGTCCTGACCCTGAGTGCGGTGCTTGCGCCGCTCCTGGCGCCGGGCAACCCGCTGCGCGTCAGCCCTGCCGACCGTTTCATACCCCCCGGCGCCGAGCATTTCTTCGGCACCGACAATCTGGGGCGCGACATGTTCAAGATGGTGCTGCATGGCGGCCGCACCTCGCTTTTCGTGGGGCTGGTGGTCACCGCCATCTCCATGTCCATCGCTGTGGTGCTGGGCGCGATTTCCGGCTTCTATCGCCAGGTCGACGTGGTGCTGATGCGGCTGGTCGATGGGCTGATGGCCTTTCCCGGCATCGTGCTGGCCACCGCCGCCGCCGGCATCATGGGGCCGTCGATGACCACGGTCATCACTTCGCTCTCCATCGTGCTGATCGCCCCCAGCCTGCGCGTGGTGCGCGGGCAGGTGCTGGTGGTGCGTGAATTGCAGATGATCGAGGCCGCCCGTTCGGTGGGCGTGCCGACGCTGCGCCTGTTTACGCGCTACATCCTGCCGGCCGTCAGCTCGCCAATTCTGGTGCAGGCATCGTTCATCTTCTCGGCTGCCGTGCTGGGCGAGGCGGGCCTGAGCTTTATCGGCGTGGGTATCGGACCCAAGGAACTGAGCTGGGGCAATGCCTTGACCGAGGCGCGTAACTACATCGCCCAGGCGCCGTGGATCGTGCTGTTTCCCGGCCTGGCACTGATGCTCACCATTCTGGCCCTCAACCTGCTGGGCGACAGCCTGCGCGATATTCTCGATCCGCGCCTGGCACGGAGGCGCTGACATGCTGCCCTATCTCGGAAAACGGTTCCTGCTGATCCTGCCCACGATCTTCGTGCCGCTGATCCTGGTCTTTCTGCTGCTGCGCCTCTCTCCCGGCGATCCGGCCGGCATGATGCTGGGCGACCAGGCCACGGCCGAGCAGATCGCCGCCTTGCGGACCCAGCTCGGGCTCGACCAGCCGATCTGGGTGCAGTTCCTGCTCTGGCTCAAGGGCATCGTCACGCTCGACCTGGGCAATTCGATCTTCTTCCGCGAGCCTGTCATGCAGATCATTCCGCGCTATGCCGGGGTGACCATCTTGCTGACGCTGGTGGCGCTGACGCTGGCCGTGCTCATCGGCGTCTCCATGGGCCTGGTCTCGGCGATGAACCGCAACAAGCCGATCGACCGGGGCGTGGTGACGACCGCCGTTCTGGGCATTTCGCTGCCCGAATTCTGGTTCGCGCTGCTGCTGATCTTCCTTTTCGCGGTGACCCTGCGCTGGTTCCCGGTGGCCGGCTACAACCCGCCTTCGGCCGGGATCGTCGCCTTCGCCGCGACCATCTTCATGCCGGCATTGGCTTTGGGCGTGCGGCAGTCGGCGCTGATGACGCGCATGATGCGCTCCTCCATGCTCGACGTGCTCAACGAGCCCTATATCACCACCGCGCGGGCCCAGGGCCTGCCCGAAAGCACCGTCATCGGCCGCTATGCCATGCGCACCGCCGCCATGCCGGTGATAACAGTGGCGGGCCTGTCCGCCGGCTACATGCTGGGCGGCGCCGTGACCATCGAGATTATCTTTGCGCTGCCGGGCCTTGGCCGCATGCTGGTCGAGGCCGTGGGCCGGCGCGACTATCCGCTGGTCGAGGGTGGCGTGCTGACCATTTCGCTGGTGCTGGCGGTGCTCAATCTCGCCATCGACCTCGTCTATGCCATTCTTGACCCCCGGATCCGCTATCAATGACCGCGCATATCGCTCCACTGGCGGCCGATCCTGTGTCGCCCAATATCGAACGCCGCACCGTGCTTGCCGTGGAAAATCTTGGACTTTCCCTGCGCAATGCCGACGGCTTGCTTCCTATTGTCACCGACGTCTCCTTCTCCATTCGTGAGGGTGAGGCGGTGGCCCTGGTGGGCGAAAGCGGCTGCGGCAAGTCGATCACCGCGTCGGCCATCATGGGTATCGCGCCGGACAATTCGGTCATAACAGGCACCATCACGCTCAACGGCAAGGTGATCTCCGGCCTGTCGCCGAAAGACCGGCGCAAGCTGTGCGGCCGGCATATGGGTTTCATCTTCCAGGAGCCGATGACGGCGCTCCACCCCACGCTCAGCATCGGCCGGCAGATGACCGATACGCTGAGGCACAATCTGGGGCTGGGCCAGGCCGAGGCTACCAATCGCGCCGCCGAGCTGCTGGATCGGGTCGGCATCCCGCGCGCCCGCGACATCCTCAAGGGCTATGTGCATGAACTGTCGGGCGGCATGCGGCAGCGCGTGATGATCGCGCTTGCCATCTCCTGCGGCCCTTCGTTGATCATTGCCGACGAGCCGACCACGGCGCTGGATGTGACCATCCAGGCCCAGGTGCTCGACCTGCTCGACGATATGCGCCGGGAAATGAACCTGGCCATGCTGTTCATCACCCACGATCTCGAAGTGGTGGGCGATTTCTGTGAGAAGGCAGTGGTCATGTATGCCGGCGACGTGGTCGAGCGCGGCTTGAGCGCCGATGTGGTGCAGGCCCCGGCCCATCCCTATGCGCGCGGGTTGATCGATGCGGTGCCGGCCCATGACGATGGCCGTACGCGGCTGACCCCGATCCTGGGTACGGTGCCGCCGGTGGGGCAGTGGCCGGAAGGCTGCCGCTTCGCGCCGCGCTGCAACCGCGCCGATGACCAATGCCGCGCCCGCCCCGCGCTCGAGCGGCACGGCCCGACCGACGCCCGCTGCTGGCACCCGCTGGAGACCATGGCATGAGCCCCGAAACCGTCCTCTCCGTCACCGGCCTCTCCAAGTCGTTCCGAGCCGTCAAGGCGGTGCGCGACGTGAGCTTTTCCATCCCGCGCGGCAAGACTTTCGGGCTGGTGGGCGAATCGGGGTCGGGAAAGTCCACCACGGCGCGACTGGTGCTGCGGCTGGTGGAGCCGACCGCCGGGTCGATCAGCTTCCGGGGCAAAGACTTGGCCGGACTGTCGAGCGGCGACCTGCGCGCCGAGCGGCGTCACATGCAGATGATCTTCCAGGACCCGTTCGGCTCGCTCAATCCACGCATGAGCGTGCGCGACACGCTGGTCGAGCCGCAAGTGGTACATGGCATCGGCACGCCCGCCGAGCAGTTGAAGACCGCCGAGCGGCTGCTGGCCGAGGTGAGCATGCCGCGGGCGGCGCTCGATCGCTATCCGCATGAATTTTCCGGGGGGCAGCGCCAGCGCATCGCCATTGCGCGGGCTCTGGCGACCAATCCCGAGATGATCGTCGCCGATGAACCGGTCAGCGCGCTCGACGTGTCGGTGCAGGCGCAGGTGCTCAACCTGATGCGCGACCTGCAGGACCGGCACGGCACCACCATGCTGTTCATCTCGCATGACCTGCGGGTGGTGCAGTTCATGTGCGACGAAATCGGCGTCATGTATCTCGGCGAGATCGTCGAGCAGGGGCCGCGCGATCGCATCTATGGCGCCCCGGCCCATCCCTATACCCAAGCCCTCCTGGCCTCGGCTCCGGGCAAGGCGGGTGGCCAAAGGGCACGGCTCAAGGGCGAAATTCCCAGCGCCCATGCCGTGCCCAGCGGCTGCGCCTTCCGCACCCGCTGTCCGCATGCCTTCGAGCGCTGCACGGTTGAAAAACCGGCCATGCGCGCTATCGGTGGCGGACAAAAGGCCGCCTGCCACCTGCTCGATGCGGCGGCCGCGGCATGAGCGGGGCAAGTATCGTCGATGTTGCCAGTCGCGATGCGGTCTATCGCGGCCTTCGCGACGAGAAGGGGGACCGGTTCCTCGGCATCCGTTATGCCGAGGCACCTCTGGGTGCGCTGCGCTTCAAAGCGCCGGTGCGGTTCGAGAACAGCGGCCTGGTCGACGCCACGCGCCATCGCGTCGCGCCGCCGCAGGCTGTTCGCGCCATGCCGGCCTGGGCCGCCAGGGGGGATGGCTTCGAGACTGGCGAGGATTGCCTCAATCTCAACGTCCATACGCCGGCTGCCGACCATGCGCGGCGGCCGGTGATCGTCCACGCCTTTGGCGGCGGCTTCCAGGGTGGGGCGGCGCATGGCTCCTTCCATGACGAGGCGGCCTTTACCCGCAAGGGCGATGTGGTGCTGGTGCGGCCCAATATGCGGGTCGGCGCGCTGGGCTTCCTGCATCTGGGCGCGGCCTTCGGCCCGGACTACGCGGCGGCCAATCGCGGCATGCTCGATTTCATCGCGGCTTTGCACTGGGTCCGCGACAATATCGCGGCCTTTGGCGGCGATCCCGATAATGTCACGCTGGCCGGCATGTCCTCGGGGGCCTTCACCATCGCAGCGCTGTTCGGCGTGGATGGCGTGGCCGACCTCTATCGCCGGGTCTGGCTGATGAGCGGCCCGGCCAGCCGCATCATCGCGCCGGAAACCGCGACCTCGTTGACCGCCGATTTTCTCGAGCGAACCGGCGTGGCGGCGGGGGATGAAGCGGCATTGCAGGCGCTGCCCGTGGCCACCATCCTCGCGACGCAGGAACAGGTGCTGGCCACCCATCTGGGCGAGCGCAATGCGCCGGGCGGGCGGACTTTCGGCATTGTGCTCGATGGTGAGAGTTTGCAACGCCACCCGCTCGACGGGTTGGCGTCCGGGCGTTTCAGGGACCACCGCATCGTCACTGGCTGGGCGCGGGACGAGGCGCGCATGTGGTACGCTTTCGGCATGATGCCGGAGGTGGAGAGCCGCGCGGCCTTGCTGGCCTCCATCGCCCGTTTCGATGGCACCGATGCCGGGGCCAGCCTCGCCGCATTGGAGGCGGAGCGGTCGGGGCTGAGCTTCACACAATATGAGGAGATATTTCTCTCCCGCGCCATCTATCGCGAGCCGGCCCTGCGGACGCTGAAGACGCATGCTTCTGCCGGCGGTACCGGCTTTGCCTATGAGTTTGCCTGGGTGCCGGCTTTCGAGGGCGGACGGCTGGGCGCGGCGCATGGCTCGGATGAACCCTTCGTCTTCGGCGACCTGGGCCGGGTGCCGCTGGCCAGGGGCGACGGGGCTGCCGAGGCGCTGGCGGCCGGGATGTCGGGAGCGCTGTTCGCCTATGCGCGGAGCGGCGACAGCGGCTGGCAACCCTATTCGGCCGGCGGCGCCGTGGAGCGTTTTGACTAGCTACCGCGGCCGGCACCGCGGGCGGCCGACAGGGCCTGGCTGCCATTCATGAAATAGCGCTCGAAGAGTGGGCTGGTGGCGGCGCCGATGGCGCGGGCATTGCCGCCCACCATGCCGGCCTCGATCTGCGGGGTGACCAGCCCACGCATGTCCTGATTGACGAGGTAGCGCCGGGTGCGCTCGACCAGCGCCTGCTTGACCGGTTCGGGGAAGGCGCCATCGATGACGATGGCCTCGAAATCGATGACGGCGCAGACCGACAGGCTGGCCTTGGCCAGTTCCTGCGCCGTCTGGCCCAGCCAGGGTTCGACGAAGCGGGTGAGGTGGCCCCAGTCCTGCGGCTGCGCCCACAGCTCGTTGGGGTCGATGCCGAATTCCGCCAGCCGGGCTTCGAGCAGGTGGATGGAGGCGGTATCGATCAGTTGCTGGCTTTCGCCATGCGGGCCGAAGCTGCGCAGCGAGCCCAGCGCCCCGGCATTGCCCTGGTGACCCTGATAGACCGAGTGATTGAGCACCACGCCGCCGCCGATAAAGGCGCCGACGAAGAAATAGGCGTAGTCGCGGAACTCCTTGCCGCGGCCATAGATATGCTCGGCCTGGCACCCGGCGGTAGCGTCGTTGACCACGCTGACGGGGAGGCTGGTGAAGGCGGCCATCTCGGCGTGGAAATCGACATCCTTCCAGGATGAGAATGCATCGGCCGGGGCGCCGACCAGCTCGTTCCACTTCCACAATTCGAACGGGGTGGCGATGCCGATGCCGCAGATGCGGTTCCGCTCGGCCGGGCTGCACCGCGCCAGGATCGACTCCATCCCCTCACGCAGGAAGCGGAAGATCGGCTCGGGCATGGGATATTTATAGGTGAGCTGGAGTTGGTGGCGTACCGTGCCGCGGAAATCGCTGAGCAGCAGCACGGCGCTGCGCCGCCCGATCTTGTAGCCAAAGGACAATACCCCGCCTTCAGCCAGGCTCATCGGCACCGAGGGCTTGCCGACCTTGCCCTTGATCGGCGTACCGCGCGATAGCAGGCCTTCGGCCTCCATTTCGCGCAGGATAATGGAAACCGTCTGCGGCGACAGGTTTGCCATGCGCGCCAGGTCGCTGCCGGCGGTGGGGCCATTGCGCTGCAGCAGCGTCAGCAGCAGCCGCTCATTATAGTCGCGCACGCCACTCTGATTTACGCCGCTGCTGAGGGATCGGATGATTATGGGGCCCATGGCGGGCACCATAGTTGGAGCTTTGCCGGGGCGGAAGGTGGTCCGCGACAAATAAATAAATAAATTAGATTTATATATTGACGCGCGGTTTTGAACTGGCCACGATAGGGGCGTCCAATCAGCGATAGGCCAGCAAGGACCGGGAGGAGCCCGGGTCCGGCGACGGCCCAGGGAGAGAAAATGAACAAGCTGCTTTTGAGCACCGCATTGTGCTTTGCCGTCCTGTCCGTGCCGGCAATGGCGCAGGAGGTTTCGGCCTGCCTCATCACCAAGACCGACACCAACCCGTTCTTCGTCAAGATGCGCGAAGGCGCCGAGGCCAAGGCGGCCGAACTGGGCGTGACGCTCAAGTCGTTTGCCGGCAAGGTCGACGGCGATCATGAAACCCAGGTCGCTGCCATCGAGACCTGCATTGCCGATGGCGCCAAGGGCATCCTGCTCACCGCCTCCGACACTTCGGCCATCGCCCAGTCGGTGCAGAAGGCCCGCGATGCCGGGCTTCTGGTGATCGCGCTCGACACCCCGCTGACCCCGGCCGACGCGGCCGACGCCACCTTTGCCACCGACAACTTCCTTGCCGGCGAACTCATCGGCAAATGGGCCGCCGGCAAGCTGGGCGCCGAAGCCGCCAACGCCAAGATCGCCATGCTCGACCTGGCTGTCAGCCAGCCGACCGTCGACGTGCTGCGCGATCAGGGGTTCCTGTCGGGCTTCGGTATCGAACTGGGCGACCCCAACAAGTGGGGCGACGAAACCGATCCGCGCATCGTCGGCCATGACGTGACGGCCGGCAACGAGGAAGGCGGCCGCAAGGCCATGGAAAACCTGCTCGCCAAGGACCCGATGATCAACGTGGTCTATACCATCAACGAGCCGTCGGCGGCCGGCGCCTATGAAGCGCTCAAGTCCTTCGGGCGCGAGAACGACGTGCTGATCGTCTCGGTCGATGGCGGCTGCCCCGGCGTCGCCAACGTCAAGGACGGCGTCATCGGCGCCACCTCCCAGCAATATCCGCTCGACATGGCGGCTCTGGGCGTCGAGGCGATCAAGACCTGGTCGGACACCGGCGAAAAGCCGGCGCCCACCGAAGGCAAGGATTTCTTCGATACCGGCGTCAAGCTGGTGACCGATACCGCCGTCGACGGCGTCGACTCCATTGACAGCGCCAAGGGCGCGGAGCTCTGCTGGGGCTAAGTCCAGCCGGCCTGACGAGACTTCGAGGGGCGGACACTGCGTTCGCCCCTTATGCGATATGAACTGGGGAGGAGAGCCCATGTCGAGCGAACCCGATCTGGAGGCGGCCAGCGTGGCGCGTTCCGAGGCCGTCGCCACCTTCGATCATCAACCCGCCGGGCTGTTGCCCCGGCTCCAGCATGCCCTGCACAGTACGCCCTCGCTGGTGCCGCTCATCGTGCTGGTGCTGTCGATTGTCATCTTCGGCGCGCTGCTGGGCGGCAAGTTCTTCTCGTCCTTCGCGCTGACGCTGATCCTGCAGCAGGTGGCGATCGTCGGCATTGTCGGCGCCGCGCAATCGCTGGTCATCCTGACGGCGGGCATCGACCTTTCGGTCGGCGCCATCATGGTGCTGAGTTCGGTCATCATGGGCCAGTTCACCTTCCGCTACGGACTGCCGCCCGCCGCCGCGATCGTCGTGGGCCTGGCGGTCGGCACCCTGGTCGGCTTCATCAATGGCTGGCTGATCGCGCGCATCAAGCTGCCGCCCTTCATCGTGACGCTGGGCACCTGGCAGATCGCGCTGGCCAGCAATTTCCTCTATTCGGGCAATGAAACCATCCGCGCCCAGGAGATCGAGACGCAGGCGCCGCTGTTGCAGTTCTTCGGCCAGACGGTGAGCTTCGGCGGCGCGGTCTTCACCTATGGCGTGTTTTTCTTCGTGCTGCTGGTGCTGTTGCTGGCCTATGTGCTGCGGCACACTGCCTGGGGCCGCCACGTCTATGCCGTGGGCGACGACCCTGATGCCGCCGAGTTGTCGGGTGTCGATACCAGGCGCATCCTCATTTCGGTCTATATGCTGTCGGGCCTCATCTGTGCCTTTGCCGGCTGGGCCTTGATCGGCCGTATCGGCTCGGTGTCGCCGACCTCGGGCCAGACGGCCAATATCGAGAGCATTACCGCGGTGGTGATCGGCGGCATTTCGCTCTTTGGCGGGCGCGGCTCCATTATGGGCATGCTGTTCGGAGCGCTGATCGTCGGCGTGTTCTCGCTCGGGCTGCGTCTGCTCGGCGCCGATGCGCAATGGACCTACCTGCTGATTGGCGCGCTCATCATCGCCGCCGTGGCGGTGGACCAGTGGATCAGGAAGGTGTCGGTCTGATGGAACCCATTCTCAGGGCCCGCGGGCTCAACAAGCGCTATGGCCGGGTGACGGCGCTCGACAATTGCGATTTCGACCTGATGCCGGGGGAAATCCTGGCAGTCATCGGCGACAATGGCGCCGGCAAGTCGTCCTTGATCAAGGCACTATCGGGCGCTATCACGCCCGATAGTGGCGAGATTTTCCTCGAAGGCCAGCCGGTGAGCTTTCCCTCGCCCATCGCTGCCCGCAATGCCGGGGTGGAGACCGTCTACCAGACGCTCGCCATGTCGCCGGCCCTCTCGATTGCCGACAACATGTTCATGGGGCGCGAGTTGCGCAAACCCGGTTTCATGGGCAGCGTGCTGCGCCAGCTCGACCGGCCGGAAATGGAGCGGGTGGCGCGCCAGAAGCTCAGTGACCTGGGCCTGATGACCATCCAGAATATCAACCAGGCGGTGGAAACCCTCTCGGGTGGCCAGCGCCAGGGCGTCGCGGTGGCGCGGGCCGCGGCCTTCGGCAGCAAGGTCATCATCCTCGACGAGCCGACGGCGGCTTTGGGCGTCAAGGAATCGCGGCGCGTGCTCGACCTGATTCAGGACGTGCGAGCCCGCGGCATCCCGATCATCCTCATCAGCCATAACATGCCCCATGTCTTCGAGGTGGCCGACCGCATCCATGTGCACCGGCTGGGAAGGCGCCTCTGCGTCATCGACCCCAAGGACTATACCATGTCCGACGCGGTGGCCTTCATGACCGGGGCCAAGGCGGCACCGGGGCTGGCGCTGGCCTAGTCCCGAAACCGGGGCCATTTTCGGCGGACATGCTTTAGCATGGCTCCTGAGTCGCCACCGCTAAGGACATACCGATGAGCAAAGCCACGACCGCCCGCGCCCCGGTGACGCCGCTGATTTTGCATGACCCGTTCATGAGCGTGTGGTCGTGGTCCGATACGCTGACCGACACTTGGCCGGCCCACTGGGCCGGCAAGCATCAGCAGATGAGCGGCATGCTGCGCATCGACGGCCAGCCGTATCGCTTCGTCGGCCGCTCCAATCGCATGGCCGACAAGGTGCCGGCGATGGAGCAGCTATCGCGCGAGGTGACGCCTTTGCGCACCGTCTATCGTTTCGCCGCCGGCGGGATCGAGCTGACGCTGAGTTTTACCAGCCCCCTGCTGCCGGACGATCTGGAACTGCTCGGTCGGCCGGTGAGCTATGTCGACCTTTCGGTGCGCTCGACCGATGGGCGGGAGCACACGGTCGCGGCCTATTACGACTGGTCGGCCAACTGGACGGTGGGCGATGCCGAAACCGAGCTGAGCTGGGGCCGCCATCGCGCCGGTCCGGTCGAGGCGCTGTTTGTCGGCGCGGCGGAACAGCGTCCGCTCAAGCGCTCGGGCGACGAGGTGGCGATCGAATGGGGCTATCTGTTCGTGTCGTCGCGGCCCGGCATGCCGGTGGCCGGGGCTTTTGGCGATGGGCATGCCCTGCGCCAGGGCTTTGCCACCACCGGCGCCATTCCCGACCGGGACGATGTCCGCGAAACGAGGCCGCTACGCATGCCGGCGGGTAGCTCGCACAAGGTCACCGCTTTCGCCACGGCGCTGGGCCAAGTCGGCGCTGCGGCGAAAACCTGGAACCTGGTGGTCGCCTATGACCAGGTCTGGGCCCTGACCTATTTCGATCGCCGCCTGCGCCCCTATTGGAGCCGCAACGGCCAGTCGGCCATCGGCTTGATCGAGACGGCCTGGGCCGAGCGGGACGACGTACTGGCGCGCGTCGCGGCATTCGATGCCGGGCTGATCGCCGATCTCGAGACCTCGGGCGGCGAGATTTACGCCCGGCTCGGCATCCTGGCTTTCCGGCAGTGCCTCGGCGCTCATATCATGGCCGAGGATTTCGGCGGCGACCTGCTGCATTTTTCCAAGGAAGGCAGTTCCAACGGCTCGATGGGCACGGTGGACCTGACCTATCCCGGCGCGCCGTTTTTCCTGCATTTCAACCCGGCTTTGCTGGAAGCGCAGATGCGGCCGGTGCTGGCCTATGCCAAATCGGGCCGCTGGCCCTTCCCCTATGCGCCGCACGATGTGGGGCACTATCCCTGGGCCAATGGCCAGAACTATGGTGGCGGCGACCGTACCGAGCATGACCAGATGCCGGTCGAGGAAAGCGGCAACATGCTGATCCTTGCCGGCGCGCTGGCGCAGAAAACCGGCAGCACCGCTTTGGCCGAGGCGTTCTGGGCCGAGCTGACCAGTTGGGCCGAATACCTGGTCGAAAGCGGGCTCGATCCGGACAACCAGCTCTGCACCGACGACTTCGCCGGACACATGCCGCACAATGCCAACCTCGCCATCAAGGCGATCCTGGGCATCGGCGCCTTCGGCCAGCTCTGCCAGACGCTGGGGAAGCCCGAGGCCGAGCACTATCTGGCGACAGCGCGCGACTGGGCGAAACGCTGGGAGCAGATGGCCGATAGCGGCAGCTCCTATCGCCTGGCCTTCGACCAGCCCGGCACCTGGAGCCAGAAATACAATCTGGTCTGGGACCGGATTCTCGGGCTGAACCTGTTTGATACCGGGATCGCCGAGACGGAGCTGGCGCATTATCGCGGCAAGCTCAACCGCTATGGCCTGCCGCTCGACAGCCGCAAGGCCTATACCAAGCTCGACTGGCTGGTGTGGTCGGCGTGTCTCACCGGCAGGCAGGACGATTTCGACGCCATGCTGGCGCCGCTGGCCTCCTGGCTCGACGACGCGCCGCAGCGCGTGCCGCTGTCGGACTGGTTCGAGACCGATACCGGCAAACAGCCCGGCGGCCACGGCTTCTGGGCCCGCTCGGTGGTGGGCGGGATTTACATCAAGCTGCTGCTGGACAAGGCGTAGGCACTGGGTGGACACAATCATGTCCACACCACCGGGCGGCCTCTCCCTTTTGGCGGGGGAGGCTGGGGGCGGCGGTTGGCCTGACCATCGGGGCTGAGCACCCCAACCTTGATCCCCTTCCCCGCCAGGGGAGGGGGTCGACTGAAGCATCGAGAAAACCGATCGGCGCCGATGGGACCTACAGCCGCAGCCCCGCTGCATCGAAGGCGAGGCATGCGGCAGGGTCCAACCCGATACTCACCTCGGCGCCGGCCGGAATGGCTGAGTGGCCTTTCTGCTGGATGGTGATCTTGGCGCCGTTGCGGCCGCTGGCATAGACATAGGAGACGCCGCCAAGCTGCTCGACGACCTGTGCGGTGGCGGTCAGCATGGTGTCGCCGGTCTCTACGAAATGCTCGGGGCGGATGCCCAGCGTCACCGTGTCGCCAACCTTGGCCGAGCCGCCGCGCGTTCGCACCACCACCGGGCTGCCGTTGAAATCGGTCGGCTGCAGCGTCGCTGCCCGGCCATCGAAGGCAGTGACGGTCGCGGCGAGGAAATTCATCCGCGGCGAGCCGATGAAGCCGGCGACGAAGATATTGTCGGGGTTGTCATAGAGATCGATCGGCGTGCCCTGCTGCTCGATGCGCCCGGCGCGCAAAACCACGATCTTGTCGGCCAGCGTCATGGCCTCGACCTGGTCGTGGGTCACGTAGACCATGGTGGCGCCGAGCTCCTGGTGCAGCTTGGCAATCTCGATGCGCATCTGCACGCGCAGCTCGGCATCGAGATTGGAGAGTGGCTCGTCGAACAGGAAGGCCTTGGGCTGGCGCACGATGGCACGGCCGATGGCGACGCGCTGGCGCTGCCCACCGGAGAGCTGGCGCGGCTTGCGGTCGAGCAGTTCGTCGAGCTCGAGGATGCGGGCCGCCTCGGCGACGCGGGTGGCCACCTGGTCGCGTTTCATGCCGCCCATCCTGAGGCCGAAGCCCAGATTCTGCTCGACGGTCATATGCGGATAGAGTGCATAGGACTGGAACACCATGGCGACGCCGCGCTCGGCCGGATCGAAATCGGTGACGTCCTCGCCCCCGATCAGCACCTGCCCGGCACTGGGTTCCTCCAGCCCGGAAATGGTGCGCAACAGCGTGGACTTGCCGCAGCCGGACGGGCCGACAAAGACCACGAAGGCACCATCCTCGATATCGAGATCGATGCCGTGCAGCACCGGCACGGCGCCGAAGCTCTTGTTGATTCCGCGCAGTTTCAGCTCGGCCATTTGTGCGTCTCCTCCTCTTGCGCAGTGGTATCGACGGTCTCTGCCATCTGATGCCTTTGGGCGCGGTATTTAGTGAGTCATCGAAACTAAAAGACAAGGTCGATCTACGATATGCCCTGCCGGCGGCGATCACCTATCCATATAAAGTGCTGGAAATAAGCAATAAAAAGCAATTCCGAACATAGACAGCCTTGCTGACCATTGATTGAGGCACGTACGTCTTGCCTATCTTTTACGGAATGCGTAGAAAGTATCAAGCGGGGATCGCACGGGAGGACGTGCCCCCTGCCGCAGCCGGGAGGTGCCCATCAGAGGTGGCCCCCGGACTGTCGTGAGGACATGAGGAGGAAGACCATGAAGAAGCTTGCGCTCGCCGCAATGCTCAGCGTCGCCGCCATTTTCCCGGCCGCTGCCCAAGAAGTCGTCGACTGGATGCACATCGCTTCGATTCCGGAGGAAGTCGCCCTGATGGAAGCGGCCGTGGCGGAATACGAGGCGGCCAATCCCGACGTGAAGATCAACATGCAGTTCCTGGAAAACGAGGCCTTCAAGGCCAAGCTGACCACTTTGCTGCAGTCGGACGCCGCCCCCGATATCTTCTATTCCTGGGGTGGTGGCGTGCTGACCGAACAGGCTGCAGCCGGCGTGCTGCGTCCAGTCGAGGATCTGGTCGATCCCGCCGTCGCCGAAGCGCTCGGCTCAGGCGGTATGTCAGCCTTTACCCGCGACGGCCATATCTACGGCCTGCCCCAGCAGGTGAGCGAGGTCGTGCTATGGTACAACAAGGCCCTGTTCGAGCAGGCAGGTGTCGATCCGGCAAGCCTCGAAACCTGGGACGGCTTCCTGGCCGCGATCCAGACCTTCAAAGATGCCGGCATCACGCCGCTGGCGGTCGGGGCCAAGGATAAATGGCCGGCCCATTTCTGGTGGTCCAAGCTGGTCGTCCGCCTGGCCGGGCAGGATGCGTTCGATGCGGCGCGCAAGGGCGAGAATGGTGGCTTCGCCGCCGAGCCCTTCGTCAAGGCCGGCGAAATGTTCCTGCAACTAGCCGCACTCGAACCGTTCCAGGAAGGGTTCCTGGCGGCTTCCTATGGCGATGCCTCGGGCTATTTCGGTGACGGCAAGGCCGCGATGCATCTGATGGGCGACTGGGACTACGGCGCCATGAAGGACAATTCGGCCAACAAGGAAGGCATTCCCGACGACCAGTTGGGCATCCTGCCTTTCCCCACCATCGAGGGCGGCGCCGGTGACCCCACCGATACGCTGGGCGGCATCAATGGCTGGCTGTTCCACAAGAACGCCTCCGACGCCGCCGTCAAATTCATGGAATGGTATACCTCGGCCGAAGTCGGGTCGCGCTTCGGCAATGCCGGGTTCTTCATCCCGATCGCCGCCGGCGCAGCCGACGGCATGACCAACCCGTTCAAGGTGCAGATCGCCCAATCCATCAACAATGCGCACTGGCACGCCATCTTCTTCGACCAGGAGCTAGGACCGCAGGTCGGTGGCGTGGTGAACGACATCTCCGCTGAACTCGCGGGCAATGCCCTGTCGGCCGAAGAGGCCGCGGAGCTGGTGGAAGAGGCTGCGGCCGACATTCGCTAGACCTTGCCTGCGCCCCCGGCGGACGCTCTCCCATGTGTCCGCCGGGGCTCTTTGCCGAGGAATTGCCCGAGGATTAGCCCGTGACCACGATCGCCTCGTCCGCCGCACTATCAGCGCCGCGCCGCGCCCGGCGCTACATGGACCGCAAAAGCCTGGTGCCGCTGTTGCTGTTCATCCCGCCGGCGCTGATCCTGTTCGTCGTACTTGTCGTGCTGCCGATGATCGATGCGGCCAGCTTTTCCTTCTTCGACTGGACCGGCTACGGCCCGATGACCGACTTCGTCGGCTTCGAGAATTACGACGACGTGCTGAGCCACCGCCATTTCGGGACTGCGGTGCGCAACAGCCTGCTCGTCATCGCCGTCTCGCTGCTGGTGCAACTGCCGCTGGCCATGTGGGTCAGCCTGGCGCTGGTGGAAAAGCGCTGGAGCGTCAACGTCATCCGCACGTTGTTCTTCCTGCCCTATATGCTGGCCGAAATCGCCGCCGGCCTGATCTGGAAATTCGTCTATGACGGCAATTATGGCATCATCCCCACCGTCGGCGACGCCATCGGCGTGGAAATGCCCTTCGTGCTGGGCGACAAGTTCTGGGTCATGCCCGCCATCATGCTGGTGATCGTGTGGAAATATTTCGGCTTCCACATGATGATCTATATCGCCGGCCTGCAATCCATTCCGAGCGAGGTGATCGAGGCGGCCCGGCTCGACGGCGTCAAGAAATGGCAGATCGTGCGGCATATCAAACTGCCGATGATCTGGGGCTCCATCGTCATCTCGGTGTTCTTTTCGATCATCGGCGCGCTGCAATTGTTCGACCTGGTGATCCCGCTGTCCAATGGTGGCCCCAACAATTCGAGCCACACCATCGTCACCTTCCTTTACCAGTTCGGCATCCTGCGCATGAAACTGGGCTTTGGCGGCGCCGTCAGCGTCATGCTGTTCATCGCCTGCGTGGTCATCACCGTGATCTACCGCCGGCTGCTGTTTTCGAGGGAGGTCGACTGATGGCCGACACAAGCATGGATCGCAAGCGCCGGCGGCGCCCCGAAATCTCGGCGTTCCAGTGGCTGACGCTGGCCCTGGTCGCCGCCTTTATCATCGTGCCGTTCTACACCACGATATTGGGCGGCTTCAAATCGATCGGCGAATTGCGCACCAATCCCTTCGGCCTCCCGGCCAGTTGGGATCCGGCCAATTTCACCGGTATCATCTTCGAGACGGCCCTGTTCCGCTCGCTGTGGAACTCGCTGTTCATCGCCTGCTCCACTGTGGTCCTGTCGGTATTGGTCTCGTCCATGGCGGCGTTCGCGCTGGCCCATATCCGCTTTTTCGGTAGCAAGTTCCTCATGAGCTTCTTCATGCTGGGCCTGCTGTTTCCGGCGTCCACCGCCATCCTGCCGCTGTTCATCAAGCTGCGCGACCTCGGCCTGCTCGACAAGCATCTGGGTATCATCATCGCCCAGGTGGCCTTCAGCCTGGCCTTTTCCATCGTGCTGTTTCACAGCTTCTTCAAGCGCCTGCCGGGCGAGCTGATCGATGCGGCGCGCATGGACAATTGCGGCTACCTCAAGATCTACTGGTACATCACCCTGCCGCTGAGCCTGCCCATCATCGCCACGGTCGGCGTGTTCAATTTCGTCGGCAGCTGGAACAGCTTCCTGTTGCCGCTGATCGTGCTCAATACCGACAGCAACTACACCTGGCCGCTCGGCATCATGCAGTTCCAGGGGCAATATGGTTCGGACTGGCCAAAAATCCTGGCCTATCTGACGCTGACCATCATCCCGGCGATCGGGTTTTTCCTGCTGGCGCAGCGGTATATCATTTCCGGCCTGACGGGCGGGGCGGTGAAGGGGTAGGCGCTGTGGCACTCTCTACGGCACGCCATCCGGGGCAAGCGCGCAGGATGGCGCGTCGGCGTCCCAGACGATTTCCACCGTGGAATGGGTGATGCCGTAGTCGGCGCCCAGCGCCTGCTTGACCGCCTGCGTCACGGCGCTGGCATTCGCGCCCGGCGCCAGCATGATTTCCAGTGTCGCCACCGGCCGGCCCGAGGTGATCGACCAGACATGCACATGCCGCACGGCGGCGAGGCCGGGCACTTCGGCGACCAGCGCCTTGCCCAAATCCTCGATCACCACATTGCCCGGCGTGCCTTCCATCAGGATATGCAGCGAACTGCGGAACAGTTTCCAGGCGCTGCGCAGCACCAGCAGGCTCACGAGAACCGACAGGATGGGATCGATCGGCATCCAGCCGGTGAGCCAGATAGTGACGGCGGCGACGATGGCGGCGACCGAACCCAGCAGGTCGCCCAGCACATGCACCATGGCGCCGCGGATATTGACGTGTTCCTTGTCGCCGCGCGACAACACGAGGAAGACGGTGACATTGATGACGAAGCCCAGCACGGCCACGATGAACATGGGCCCGGCCAGCACTTCATGCGGCGTCATGAAACGCTGGATGGCCTCGTAGACGATCCAGGCGACCAGGGCGAAAAGCGTGACGGCATTGATCAGCCCGGCGACCACTTCGAGCCGCATGTAGCCGAAGGTGCGCTTGCCGTCCGAGGCGCGGCGGCCGAAACGGAAGGCGGCCCAGGCCAGCAGCAGGGCGGCGGCGTCGGTCAGCATGTGGCCGGCATCGGCAATCAGCGCCAGTGAGCCGGAGAGCAGGCCGGCCACGACTTCGGCCAGCATGAAGCCGGCCGTCAGCAGGAAGCCGATGAGCACGACACGCTCATTGCCGGCACTCACCGTTGGCGCGTGGCTGTGGCCTGCATGGTCGTGGTCCGAATGATCGTGTCCGGCGTGGTCGTGGCCCGTGTGGTCATGGCCGTCGTGATGCTCATGCTCCGCATGATCGGGATCGGCATGCTCATGGCCGGCGTGATCGTGCCGGTGGGCCATCGGGCCCTGTTCCTTGCTGCCAAGCGCCATCGTTCTGCTCCTCGAAATCCTTTCATATGAATACATGTTCATATGTTTGGATCAAGTCAATCGCGACGGCGGGCCGGCGCTTAGGTGTCGCTGTCCTCGCCGTGGTCTTCCATCGCGTGCTCGATCATGTCGGCCAGCATACGGGCGATATGCTGGTCGGCTGTCTCGTAGAACACCTGCTTGTTGCGCCGCGTTCCCCGCACCAGCCGCGCTGCGCGCAACAGGCGCAAATGGTGGCTGACCAGTGAGGGCGAAGCGTTGACCGCCCTGGCGATATCGCCAACCGCGATGGGTTCGGAGAGACAGGCCAGCAGCACGCGCAGCCGCGTCGGATCGCCCAGCAGGCGATAGGTTTCGGCGATGACGGATATCTGGGCGTCGCTGGGTGTGCTCAAGGCGATGACTCGATGGGCTTGCTGAACCAAGAGGTAAGGCGCTTCGGCGCATGACGCCAGAGGGTGGCTCCATTCGCCGCGTCGTGCCAAGCTGGCGAAAAGACGAGGAGGAGTCGACCATGGGTTTCCGCGCATTGCTGACCGACCGGGATGCCGAGGGCAAGGTGACATCGGCGGTCGAGGTGCTGGACGATGCGCGCCTGCCCGAGGGCAATGTGACGGTCGATATCGACTGGGCGGGGCTCAACTACAAGGATGGCCTCTGCCTGACCGGCGGAGGCGGGCTGGTGCGCACCTATCCGCATGTCGGCGGCATCGACTTTGCCGGCACGGTGCGCGAGAGCGGTGACGCCCGCTACAAGGCGGGCGACAAGGTGCTGCTGACCGGCTGGCGCGTCGGCGAGACGCATTGGGGCGGCTATGCCGAGCGAGCGCGGGTCGATGCGGACTGGCTGGTGCCATTGCCGCAAGGGCTGACGCCGCGCGACGCCATGACCGTCGGCACGGCGGGCCTGACCGCCATGCTGGCCATCGACCGGCTTGAAGCGGCCGGCCTGAAGCCGGAGGCCGGCGAAGTCCTGGTGACCGGCGCGGCCGGCGGGGTGGGGACCATCGCCACGTCCATGCTGGCGCGGCTCGGCTATCAGGTCGCGGCCCTGTCGGGGCGCCCTCAGCATGCCGAGGCGCTCAAGGCCCTGGGCGCGGCTGATTTGGTCGACCGCAACGCGTTCCTGGCCCAGCCCGACAAGCCGCTTGAATCGGCGCGCTGGGCGGCGGTGATCGACAATGTCGGCGGCAGGGTGCTGGGCAAGGTTCTCAAGCAGGTGAAATATGGTGGGGCTGTTGCCAGTATTGGCAATGCCGGCGGTATCGAGCTCTCGACGAATGTATTGCCGTTCATCCTGCGGGGGATAAGTTTGTTCGGCATCGACAGTGTGATGCAGCCCTATGCGACGCGTGTGGCTGCATGGGAGAGGATTGCCGGGACCTTTGATCTGGGGGCCTATGCCGGGCTGGTGCGCGAGGTGGGGCTGGAGGCGTTGCCCGGCGCGGCGCGGGAGATATTGGCGGGTGAGGTGAAGGGGCGGGTGCTGGTGAAGGTGAGGTAGCCTATATCGTCACCCAACCACCGCGCGTCATCCTCGGGCTTGACCCGAGGACACTTCACGCTCCGCAAGTACAGAGCCCTCGGGTCAAGCAACTGTGGATTGTTTGACGATAGCATTGAGGATGGTGATGAACTTTCTCATTGCAGCGTTGATGGCGAGTTTGAAGGGT
>NZ_LMGZ01000021.1 GCF_001427605.1 Devosia sp. Root635
GTGTTGGCGATGCGCTTGCAGATACCGCCGGCGGGTGCGTCAATGTCCAGCCAGCGTTTAGAAACGTCGATTCCTATCCAGGTCGGTGATAGCGTCATGAGGCCTGTCCCTGTGATGCGAGGTCCATTGCAACTGGCCTCGTGCAACTGTTCAGGTGGTCAAGAGCGGGCGGGGACCCGTGCCGGCTCGCGGTCTCACAACCTGGGACCCAACGGTCTCCCGCCCGCGTCAATCATGACACAATCAAACAACACAGGGGCCCATCCTGAGGTCGCGCCCCAGCCGCAAGGTGGTTGGTTTGAACCACCGGACTTGCCTCACCATCTCGGGATGGATCCCGGCTCAAGGCCGGGATGACATCGAGTTGGGGAAGCCCCCTTGTGGGAACCACCGCGCTGGGGCTACTTTTCTGCACAATTTGAGAGGAAACCAATGCCAACCGACCTGATGCCGCTGCTCTACGCCATCGTCCTCGGCTATCTCTGCGGCTCCGTCCCCTTCGGCCTGCTGCTCACCCGCGCCGCCGGGCTTGGCGACATCCGCGATATCGGCTCGGGCAATATCGGGGCGACCAATGTGCTGCGCACCGGCAATCGCTGGGTCGCCGGTGCCACGCTCGTCCTCGACGCCGCCAAGGCCGCCCTGCCCATTCTCGTCGCCCGCTACTGCTGGGGCGAAAACGCCGCCATGCTCGCCGCCATCGGCGCCTTGCTCGGACACTGCTTCCCGGTCTGGCTCAATTTCAAGGGCGGCAAGGGCGTCTCGGTGATGATCGGCTCGCTCCTCGCCCTTTCCTGGCCGGTCGGCCTCATCTTCTGCGCCGTCTGGCTGGTCATCGCCTTCGCCCAGAAAATGAGTTCGCTCGCCGCGCTCACCGCCGCCGCCACCGCGCCGATCTTCGCCTTTGTCGTGGTCAATGAATGGCTGGCCGGCGCCATTGCCGTCATGGCCATCGTCCTTTTCTTCCAGCACCGCGAAAACATCGCCCGGCTGATGGCCGGCACCGAGCCAAAAATCGGCTCGGAGAAAAAGGCCTCCTAGCCGTTGGCGCCGCGCCCGGCTGCCACTCTCACCGATACCCAGCGCCGCGATTGGCTGCGCCTGCTGCGCACCGACAATGTCGGCCCCGCCACCTTCCGCCAGTTGCTGACCCGTTTTGGCTCGGCCGATGCCGCACTCGACGCCCTGCCCGGCCTGCTCAGGCGCACCGCCAAGCCCCTTCGCATCCCCACGCAATCCGAGGCCGAAGATGAAATCGCCGGCCTTTCCCGCTATGGCGCCCGCCTCGTCGCCGGCGGCGAACCCGATTATCCGCCGCTCCTCGCCTATATCCCCGCCGCCCCGCCGCTCGTCACCATGGCCGGCGGCCAGAACCTCGATTGGCTCCGCACCGTCGCCATTGTCGGCGCCCGCAACGCCTCGGCCGCCGGCATCAAGATGACCCGCCTCTTGGCCGGCGATCTCGGCGAGCGCGGTTACACCGTGGTCTCCGGCCTCGCCCGCGGCATCGACACGGCGGCCCACCGCGCCACGCTCACCACGGGCACCATCGCCGTCCTGGCCGGTGGTTTCGACAAGATTTATCCCGACGAAAACATCCCCCTCGCCCACGACATTCTCGACAATGGCGGGTGCCTGCTCACCGAAATGCCGCTGGGCTGGGAACCCCGCGCCCGCGACTTCCCCAGACGTAACCGGCTGGTTTCCGGTCTCTCCCTCGGCGTCGTCGTGGTCGAAGCCGCCAAGCGCAGCGGTTCGCTCATCACCGCCCGCCTGGCGCTGGAGCAGAACCGCGACGTCTTCGCCGTCCCCGGCTCCCCACTCGATCCGCGCGCCGAAGGCGGCAATACCCTCATCCAGCAGGGCGCCAAACTCATCACCGGCGCAGCAGACATCGTGGAAACCCTGGGCAGTGCCGACCCGTCCCGCAACGCCCTCTTCGACCGCGATTGGGAACCCGACCTCCTCCCAGATACGCCGCCACCCAGCGAAGATGACCGCTCCCGCCTGCTCTCCTCGCTCAGCGCCACGCCGATCGACGTCGACGAACTAGTCCGCCAGTCCGGCCTCCCCGCCTCCGCCATGCAGATGTTGCTGCTCGAACTCGACCTCGCCGGCCAGATCGAATGGTCCAGCGGTCAGCTGGTAGCGCTGAAATACAGCTAGACCCCCTCATCCGCCCTTCGGGCACCTTCTCCTACGAGGGGAGAAGGGGACTCGGTGGTTAGCCAGGAGTGGAGCCACCCCTCGCCCCTTGTGGGAGAGGGGGATTTTTGCGGCGTTCAGCCGGAAAAATCGGGTGAGGGGTTGCCGCCGCAAACTCGATGCCAGCTAGCAGAACACCGGCTCCTCATGCAGTTGCACGCCAAACCGCTCCCGTACCGTCAACTTCACATGCTCGGCCAGCGCCCGCACATCCCCGGCCACGGCCCCACCATAATTCACCAGCACCAGCGCATGCCGCTCCGACATGCCCACCGGTCCCAGCCGAAACCCCTTGAGCTCGCTTTTCTCGATCAGCCACCCGGCCGACAGCTTCAACCGTCCATCCGCCTGCGGAAAAACCGGGGCGGCTGGAAACTCCGCCAGCACCGGTTCAGCGTCCGCCACCGAAACGATCGGATTCTGGAAAAACGAGCCGGCATTGGGCGTCACCCGCCAGTCCGGCAGCTTGGAATTTCGCAGCGCCACGACCCGGTCCATCAACGCGTGCGGCGTCACATCTCCGGCAATATCTGCCAGGCCCGCAAAATTCTGGTTGGGCACCCATGGTGTCGGCAGCAGCAGGCGCAGCGACAGGACCACGTAGCGATCGGGTTCGTGCTTGAACAGGCTGTCGCGATAGGCAAACGCACATTCCTCCCTGAGGAATGTTCGCGCCGTTCCGGTCACGCGGTCATAGGCGACCAGGGATTCGAGCACATCGGCCACTTCGACCCCATAGGCCCCGATATTCTGCACCGGTGCTGCGCCAACCGTGCCCGGGATGAGAGCGAGATTTTCGATCCCGCCCAGGCCCTGCCCGACGGTCCAGGCCACCAGGTCATGCCAGGTCTCGCCCGCCGCGGCTTCAACGAGCACCCCGTGCTTGTTGGTCTCCACGATGCGCCGGCCCCGGATCGCCATCACAGCGGTAATGCCGTCAAACTGGGGCGCCAGTACCACATTGCTGCCCCCGCCCAATATGCGCAAAGGCAGGCCCTGCGCCGCAGAAGCCGCCAGCACCTCGGCCACCATGGCTGGCTCGGTAATAGACACGCCCAGGCGCGAATGCGCGCCCAGCGCCAGCGTATTATGCGCCGAAAGGTCGAAATCCGGAATCAAGGCAAGGCTCGAATGGGTCATTGCGGTGCCCTATCAGAATCGGCCGCAAAAATCCTCTCTCTAAGAGAGAGCGCATCGCCACCTCGTTTGCCTGCATTGACACCGCATCGCGGCTTCACCATGTTGCGCCACTTCTTATAAAGCGTTGCGGAACGGGTATTCCATGAAGGTCGTCGTCGTTGAAAGTCCGGCTAAAGCCAAGACAATCAACAAATATCTGGGTTCAGGCTATGAAGTCCTGGCCTCTTTTGGCCATGTCCGCGACCTGCCGGCCAAGGATGGGTCGGTCCGTCCCGACGAAGACTTCGCCATGTCCTGGGAGGTCGATACCGCCTCCCGCAAGCGCCTTTCCGATATCGCCAATGCCCTCAAGGGCGCCGATGGCCTGATCCTCGCCACCGACCCGGATCGCGAAGGCGAGGCCATTTCCTGGCACGTGCTCGATGTTCTGCGCCAGAAGAAGGCCCTCAAGAAGGACACCCCGGTCCAGCGCGTGGTGTTCAACGCCATCACCAAGGACGCCGTCACCACGGCAATGGCCAGCCCGCGCGAAATCGACATGCCGCTGGTCGATGCCTACCTGGCCCGCCGCGCCCTCGACTACCTCGTCGGCTTCACCCTCTCGCCCATCCTCTGGCGCAAGCTGCCCGGCTCCCGTTCGGCCGGCCGCGTGCAATCGGTCGCTTTGCGCCTGGTCTCCGACCGCGAAGCCGAAATCGAAAAGTTCAAGGCGGATGAATATTGGTCCGTCGAGGCCAAGCTGGCCCAGTCCGGCAAGAGCTTCCTGGCCCGTCTGTTCTCGGTCGATGGCAAGAAGACCGACAAGCTCGATATCAAGACCGGCGAAAATGCCGCCGAGCTGAAACAGCTCATCGAAGCCGGCCAGTTCAACGTCTCAAACGTCGAAAAAAAGCCGACCAGGCGCAATCCCTATGCGCCCTTCACCACCTCCTCGCTGCAGCAGGACGCCTCCTCGCGCCTTGGCCTGTCGCCATCACGCACGATGCAGATCGCCCAGCGCCTCTACGAAGACGGCCTCATCACCTATATGCGAACCGACGCCGTGCAGATGGCCCCCGAGGGCATCGCCATGGCCCGGTCGGTGATCGGGAAATATTTCGGCGAGGAATACCTCCCCGAAAAGCCCCGCATCTACCAGACCAAGGCCAAGAACGCCCAGGAAGCGCACGAGGCCATCCGCCCGACGGATATGTTCAAGCGCCCCGAACAACTCCATATCGATGCCGACCAGGCCAAGCTCTATGGCCTGATCTGGCGCCGCACCCTCGCCTCTCAGATGAAATCCGCCGAGATCGACCGCACCAGTGTCGACATCGCGGTCAATATCCCCGGCCGCGCGGTGGAACTGCGGGCCGTCGGCTCCGTCGTCACCTTCCCCGGCTTCCTCAAGCTCTATGGCGTCGAGGTCAAGTCCGACGAGCCTGATGACGAGGATGAGGAAAGCCGCGAACTGCCCCCGCTGGCTGTCGGCGACAAGCCCAGCCTGCAGCAGGTCGATATCGAGCAGCATTTCACCCAGCCGCCCAGCCGCTATACCGAAGCCAGCCTCATCAAGAAGATGGAAGAGCTCGGCATCGGCCGCCCCTCGACCTACGCGGCAACCCTCACCACCCTCAAGGACCGCGACTATGTCCGCCTCGAGGGCAAGGCCCTGCATCCCGAAGACCGCGGCCGCATCGTTACCGCCTTCCTCGAAAATTTCTTCAACCGCTATGTGGAATACGGTTTCACCGCCGGGCTCGAAGAACAGCTCGACGAGATTTCGGCCGGCGACCTCGACTACAAGCAGGTGCTGCGCGACTTCTGGCGCGATTTCACCGCGGCCACCGAGGAGATCAAGGATCTCCGCGTCTCCGAAGTGCTCGATGCGCTCAACGAGGCCCTGGCCAGCCGCATCTTCCCGCCCAGGGAAGACGGTTCCGATCCCCGCCGCTGCCCCACTTGCGGCACCGGCCAGCTCTCGCTGAAACTCGGCAAGTTCGGCGCCTTCATCGGCTGCTCCAACTATCCCGAATGCAAGCACACGATGCAGCTTTCGGACGCGGCCTCCGGCCAATCCAGCGAGGCCGCCGTCGGAGACGGCATTCTCGGCACCGATCCGGAATCGGGCGAGGAAGTCTTCCTCAAATCCGGCCGTTTCGGTCCCTATGTCCAGCTCGGCGACGGCAAGGAGCCCAAGCGCTCCTCGCTCCCCAAGGGCTGGGATTCGGCCGCCCTGACGCTGGAAGGCGCGCTCAAGCTCCTCTCCCTGCCGCGCGAAGTCGGCCTTCACCCGGAAACCGGCCTGCCCATCTCGGCTGGCCTCGGCCGCTACGGCCCCTTCGTGCTGCATGACGGCAAATATGCCAACCTGCCCGACGTCGAGGAAGTCTTCACCGTCGGCCTCAACCGCGCCGTCGACCTCATCGCGCAAAAAGCCGCCGGCGGCTTCCAACGGGGCAGTGTCTCGGCAATCAAGACCTTCGAGCATGACGGTGGGCCCATCAAGATCGCCATCGGTCGCTTCGGCCCCTACGCCAATCAGGGCAAGGTCTACGCCAACATTCCCAAGGATACCAAGCCTGAGGATGTGACGCTGGAGCAGGCGATTGCGCTGATTGCCGCCAAGATCGAAGCTGGGGGCGGCAGGAAGAAGGCACCGGCCAAGAAGGCTGCCGCCAAGAAGCCGGCAGCGAAATCCACGAGCGCGAAAAAGCCGGCCGCCAAGAAAGCACCAGCAAAAAAGGCCGCGCCGAAGAAGACGGTAAAGGCGGAAGACGTTCCGTTCTAGCAAGGAGTGGCGTTCCCCTCGCCCCTGTGGGAGAGGGCCGAACAATCCGCGTTCAGCGGATTTTTCGGCTAAGGGGTCTCTCCGCTTGCCGAGCGACGCCCTACTTCATCACCCGCTCCACCATTCCTACCCAGTTCCCCAGCGCGATCTTGCCGACCAGCTCGGTTCCATAGCCCTTGTCCAGCAACGCCTGCAGCAGCCGCCGCACGCCCGTCACATCCCCGATGACCGCTGGCACCATGGCTCCGTCGAAATCCGATCCCAGTGCAACGCCGTCCTCGCCCAGCGCGTCCACCAGCGCATCGACATGACGGACCATCACCTCGATTTCCGTGTCGGCCACGAATTTCCCATCCGGTCGCAAAAAACCCGTGGCGAAATTCAGCCCCACAATCCCCTTGCTCTCGGCAATGGCGGCCAGTTGCCAGTCCACCAGGTTGCGCGCATGGGGGCTGATCGCATGCACATTGGAATGCGTCGCCACCAGCGGATGGCTGCTGATCGCGGCCACGTCGCGGAACCCCGCGGCATTGAGATGGCTGAGATCGAGCATCACGCCCATGCCATTGCACACCCGCACCAGTTCCTTGCCCGCATCGCTCAGCCCCGGCCCGATATCGGGGTCGACACTGTGCCGGAACGGCACCCCGGTCCCGAATTCATTGGCCCGGCTCCAGGTAATGCCGATCGACCGCAGCCCGGCCGCATAGAGCAGCTCCAGCGACCGGAACTCGGTATCGATGGCCTCAGCCCCCTCGATATGGAAAATCGCCGCCAGCGTGTCCGCCGCCAGCGCCGCGCGCAGTTCCGCTGCATTGCGGCACACCGCCAGCGCCCCCGCCCGCTCCAACCTGAATAGTATCGACGCCATCCCGCTGGTCGACGCCATCGCATCGCTCCAGGCCAGCTCCGGCGGCAGGTCGGGGCTGAGCGCGGCACTCACCGTGGCAAGCCCGGTCTTGAGCGGTGGCGGAAACATGGCGAAAAACCCACCCGCCATGCCGGCCGCCCTGGCCCGCGGCAGATCGATATGCCCCTCCCTGCCCCCCTCGATGAACGCCCGCTCCTTGTCGGCCCCCTCTGCCTCCAGCAAGCGCAGCAGGGTGTCGTTATGGCCGTCGAAGAAGGGAATGGTCATGGGATGGTCCGGGGAATCGGCGATTGGACAGGCACTCTACCACCTCTTGTCGGACTCTCAGTCGACCACCCTCCTCCTTGCGGGGATATGAAATTGGCAGGCTGCAATGTTTCAGTCGTCTCCCTCCCCCTTGCGGGGCTTGGAGCGACCCGAAGGGTCAAATCGCTCCATGGAGCGATTTGAGTGAACAAGGCCATGAGGGCTGTGCCCGAATGGCTGGATCAAGGGTGGGGATGTTTGGCCCCGATATCCGGGCTAAACGACACCCCCTCCCAACCTCCCCCCGTCAAGGGGGAGGAACCGCGCGGCGGACGTGGCGAGGTCGTGCCAGCCCATATGCGATAGCCGTCCCCGCAAGGGGGAGGGAGAGCGAGATAGGACAAATTGGCAATCCCGCTGCGGATGCCCTATCTATCGGCCACCTTTCTCAGAAACGACCCAATGGCCAAGCCACCTATCAAAAAACCCCGCAACACGTCCGGCCCGCGCCGCGCCACCTCCCCGCGCGCGACCGAGCTGCCCACCCGCGAGCAACTCCTCGAAGCCCTCGCCCAGCAATCCGATATCAAGGGCAAGCGCGATCTCGCCAAGGTCTTCGGCATTCGCGGCGACATGCGCCGTCCCTTCAAGGCCATGCTGGCCGAGTTGGAGGGCGAAGGCATCATCACGCGCACGCGCAAAGCCCTGCGCCGCACCGCCGCCTTGCCCCACGTCACCGTGCTCGATATTCCCGTCGATGCCGATCCCGACGATCTCCACGCCTATCCGGCCCAGTGGAACGAGGAGGAAGGCGACAAGCCCCGCGTCACCGTACTTGGCGGCCGCGACGCCCGTGTCGTCCCCGCTCCCGGCGACCGCATCCTGGCCCGCATCGATGCCGGCGAGGGCGACGTCCCCGTCTACACCGCCAAGGCGATGAAAATCCTCGACAAGCCGCGCCGCGGCCAGATCGGCATTGTCCGCATGGATGATGATGGTGCCCGCCTCATCCCGGTGGATCGCAAGCAGAAGGAAATGCGCATTCCGCTCGGCGACCTGCTCGATGCCAGGGACGGCGACCTCGTCGAAGTGGAAGTCAAACTCTCCGGCCGCCTGATGATCCCGCGCGCCAAGGTGACATCCGTCATCGGCAACCCGGCATCCGAAGGCGCCGTCAGCCTCATCGCCATCCACAATCTGGAAATCCCCTATCATTTCCCCGCCTCCGTCATCCGCGAGGCCGAGGAGGCGAAGGAAGCCACGCTCAAGGGCCGCGAAGACTGGCGCGACCTTCCCCTGGTCACCATCGACCCACCCGACGCCAAGGACCACGACGACGCCGTCCACGCTGCGCCCGACGAGGACCCGGCCAATCCCGGCGGCCATGTCGTCACCGTGGCCATTGCCGATGTCGCCGCCTATATCCGCCCCGGCACGGCGCTCGACCGCGAAGCCTATCTGCGCGGCAATTCGGTCTATTTCCCCGACCGGGTCGTGCCCATGCTGCCCGAGCGCATCTCCAACGAACTCTGCTCGCTCAAGCAAGGCGAGCCGCGCGCCGCCCTGGCGGTTCGCATGGTCATGGGCGCCGATGGCAAAAAGCTCCGCCACAGCTTCCATCGCATTCTCATGCGCTCGGCCGCCAAGCTCAGCTACGGCCAAGCCCAAGCCGCCATCGACGGCAATGCCGACGACCAGACCGGCCCCTTGCTGGACACCATCCTGCGCCCCCTCTGGGCCGCCTATGACGCAATGGCCTCGGCGCGGGACAAGCGCGGCCCGCTCGATCTCGACTTGCCCGAACGCAAGATCGTGCTCGATGACAAGGGATTGGTGAAGGACATCCGCATTCCCGAACGCCTCGACGCCCACCGCCTCATCGAGGAAATGATGATCGCCGCCAATGTCGCGGCCGCCGAAACGCTGGAAGAAAAACACACGCCTCTGCTCTACCGCGTGCACGATGTGCCCAGTAGCGAAAAGCTGGAAGCCCTGCGCGACTTCCTCGGTTCGCTCGATATTTCGGTGAAGAAGTCAGATGCGGTCCGCGCCAGCGATTTCAACGGCATCCTCACTCAGGCCCGCAAGGCCGGCAATGTCGAACAGGTGTCGGAAATGGTGCTCCGCAGCCAGGCCCAGGCCGTCTACGACAACGAGAATCTGGGCCATTTCGGCCTCAACCTCGACCGCTATGCCCACTTCACCTCGCCCATCCGCCGCTATGCCGATCTCATCGTCCACCGCGCCCTGATCGCGGCCCTCGGCCTGGGCGCCGATGGCCTCAGCGAAAACGAAGCCTTGCGTCTGCCCGGCATCGCCCAGCACATCTCGGCCACCGAGCGCCGCGCCATGCTGGCCGAGCGTGAGACCGCCGATCGCCTGCTGGCGCAATTCCTCGCTGCCCAGATCGGCGCCCGCTTCGAGGGCCGCATATCGGGCGTCACCCGCTCGGGCCTTTTCGTCCGCCTGCTCGAAACCGGCGCCGACGGCTTCATCCCCGCCTCTACCCTGGGCGAGGACTATTACCGCTATACCGAAGACCAGCAGGCCATGATCGGCGATCGCACCGGCGAGAAATTCGCCCTGGGCGACCGCGTCACCGTCCGCCTGCTCGAAGCCGCTCCAGTGGCCGGCGCCCTGCGCTTCGAGCTGCTATCCGAGGGCACGCGCGGCAATCCGTCATCTGGCCGGCGCGGCCAGAAGCGCCCATCTAGGTCTTACGGCCCGCGGGGCCGGAAGAAGAGGTAATGGGAATGGGTTCGAAGAGTCTTGAGGAGCGCAGTGTCGGTCAGGCCATGTGGCGGGGCACGCTGTGCAAGTGTCCCCATTGCGGCAAGGGCCGCATGTTCCGCGCCTATCTCAAGGTGACCGATCAGTGCGAAGCCTGTGGCGAACAGCTCAACCTGCATCGCGCCGATGACTTCCCGCCCTATATCGCCATCATGATCGTCGGCCACCTGCTGGTCGGTCTCATGCTGCATATGGACATGGCCTATCACGTCAATCCGCTGACCTATCTCTATACCATGGTCCCGCTCGGCATCGTGCTGCCGTTGCTTATCCTCCCCTCGGTCAAGGGGTCCATAGTGGGCCTGCAATGGGCCAACCACATGTACGGCTTCGGCACCGGCCAGGTGGACTGAGTGCCACGCCCTCGTGGTTCGAGGGTCGCTACGCTCCCGCCTCACCATGAGGGCTACTCTTGATGCGGTAGCCCAGCAGCCCTCATGGTGAGGTGCGCGTTCTTCACGCGCCTCGGACCACGAGGGCGTGGTACCATGGTAAGGATACACTGCGTCTTGACTTCCGGATCAAAATCCGTAGGTTGCGCCCAAATTCAAAGCGCCGCCATTTCGCGGCGCCTTATTGTTTGTCGAGGACACCCCAATGGCCAAAGCCGCTTCCGTCAAGATCAAGCTCGTGTCGACGGCTGATACTGGCTACTACTACGTCACCAAGAAGAACGCTCGCACCCAGACCGAGAAGCTCTCGTACAACAAGTACGATCCGGTTGTGCGCAAGCACGTCGAATTCAAGGAAGCCAAGATCAAGTAGTCTGGTTTTCTACCTGCTGAAAAGCGCGAAAGCCCCGCATTGAAAATGCGGGGCTTTTTGCTGTCCGTTTAACGAGAGCCCGATCTCGATGCTAACAGTACGTTAACGCATTCACCCCAAGTGTGAACGGCGTCGGACCGGAAGTTCGCTGCTGAAATGGATGAGTGGCTGGTCCGGAGCGGCATGTCGAAGAGGCCACTCTGTCCGCATCCGGACCAACCGCCCTACGGGACTCAGGAGTTGCGGCGGACCTGAGAGAAGCCGTAGGGAACCCTCAGCGACTGTCCCAAAATGGGTCACTCACTGTGTTGAGGGCAACCTACCGCTTGCCGGCGAAAACTCAAGCAGAACCAGCCGCTTGCAGCCGGTAAGCTCTTGTTAATTATAACGGATAACCCTAACGCGTCCAATTGCGCAGAGTTTTCAAGCCGCGTCGAAGACGACCCGGTTCCGCCCCTCGCGCTTGGCGCGGTAGAGCGCTACGTCGGCCCGCTTGATCAGCGATTCCGGCGTGTCGGCGTCACTCTCGTTCAGCGTCACACCGGCCGACACCGTGACCGATAGCGGCCTTCCGGCATTGACCTCGAAACTGCGCTCCGCGATCGACTGGCGCACCCGCTCGGCCACGAGTTCGGCTTGGGCATAATCGGTGTCCGGCATCAGCACGACAAATTCCTCGCCGCCGAATCTACAAGCAAGATCAACGCCTCTGATGTTTCGCTTCAAGCGTGCTGCGAACTCCTTGAGCACCGCATCGCCGATATCGTGGCCATAGCCGTCATTGACCGCCTTGAAGTGGTCGATATCCAGGATCATCAGCGCCATGTCACGCGCCTGGCTCTGCGCCTTGCCCAGCATCACGCCGAGATGGCGGTCGAAATAGCGCCGGTTGTAGAGCCCGGTCATGTCGTCGGTCACGGCCAAGGCCATGGTATTGTTGACGCTTTGCCGCAGCTCCAGCGCATAGCGGTGCCGGCGGATTTGTGTACGCACCCGCGCCGCCAGCTCGTTGCGCTCCACCGGCCGCGAGATGAAGTCATTGACCCCCAGGTCCAGCGCCCGCACCACCTTGGGCTTGTCGGCCTCCTCCGACATCAGAATGATCGGCAGGTTGCGCGTATGCTCCAGCGTGCGGATTTGCGAGCATACCCGCAGCGGATCGAAATCGGTTAGGGCCATGGCCACCAGCGCCAATTCGTAATTGGCGCCAGTGACTTGGAATACCGCATCGGCCGGCTGGATCAAGATATCCACGTCGTGCTCAGGTGTGAGATAACCCTTGATACGTTCGGCATGGCGCTGATCGGTGTCGACGATGAGAATGGAGCCGCCAGTCGTATTGATCTTGTCCATCGCCCGCATCGCGTCTTCGATGGCGATCTGCTGTCCGGTCATGGCGCGGGCGCGCAGTTCATCGGTCAGCGTTTTGAGGCGCACGAGACTCTTGACGCGCGCCATGAGTTGCATGTCGTCGACCGGCTTGGTCAGGAAGTCGTCAGCGCCGACTTCGAGCCCCTTCACCCGGTCGGAGGGCTGGTCCAGCGCCGTGATCATCAGCACGGGAACATGCTGCGTCCTGGGATTGGCCTTGAGCCGCCGGCAGACCTCGAAGCCGTCCATCTCGGGCATCATGACATCGAGCAAAACGATGTCTATGTCAGAATTATTAGCAATATCAATGGCTTGCAGGCCAGACGAGGCCGTAGCGACCTCGTAGTATTCGGCGGTCAGCCGTGCTTCGAGCAGGCGGACATTGGTGGGGATATCGTCAACGATCAGTACGCGTGCAGTCACTGGAATAGCCCCGAAACCTGTCGCCGGCCGCAGGCGTCCCCCAGCGGCGTCGAGCGGGCTGACCGGGCAGGCAGGCGGGCTGGCTCTGCTGGTCAGGCCGGCCCAATGTAGCGGGCAATAGTTTCCAGAAAGTGAGGCACGGAGATCGGTTTGCTGATGTAACCCTCGCAACCGCCTTGCAGAATCCGTTCCTCGTCGCCCTTCATGGCGAAGGCCGTGACGGCGATGACCGGGATATGGGCCAGGTCGTCATCGTCCTTGAGCCACTTGGTCACCACCAGGCCCGAAACCTCCGGCAATTGGATATCCATGAGAATCAGGTCGGGATGGTGGGCGCGTGCAAGATCGAGCGCCTCCATACCGTTGCGGGTCTGGATGACGGCATAGCCGCGCGATTCCAGCAGATCGTTGAAGAGCTTCATGTTGAGCTCATTGTCCTCAACGATCATCACAGTCTTTGGCATCGGTCCTTCCTCGCGCCGCTAAGGCGCTGGCGGCGCTTCGCTTTGCCGCCCTGTTGAGCTACCATGCAATCTCTTACAAAACACCAAATGAGGCCGGCAGTGCCGCGTTCTGAGACAGTCGAAACTTCCGTGGCTTCACTGGCCGATTCCTGCCTCGGCTATCTCGCGGAAAACCCCGATGAACTGCTGGCTTTCATGCAATTCGCCGGGCTCGACCCGGATAACCTTCGCCGTTCTGTCGGCTCAGCCGCCCTGCAAAACGGCCTCATCGACTATTTTGCCTCAAACGAACCGATTCTGCTCGCCCTCTGCGCAAATTCCGGCACCTCGCCCGAACAGTTCATGCGGGTGTGGCATCGGCTCAACCCCTCGGGGTGATCCGTGGCCCTCGACTGGCTCTGCCGCGATTGCCTGAACCACGGCTCCAGCGCTGCCGTGCCCGCCCGCTGTCCGGGCTGCGGCTCACCGCGTCTGCGCAGCCATGCAGAACTGTTCCAGCTCTCGACCGCTCATGTCGATTGCGACGCCTTCTATGCCTCGGTGGAGAAGCGGGACGATCCCAGCCTGCGCGACAAGCCGCTGATCATCGGCGGCGGCACGCGCGGCGTCGTCTCCACCTGCTGCTACATCGCCCGCCAGTCCGGCGTCCGCTCGGCCATGCCCATGTTCCAGGCCAAGAAACTCTGCCCCGACGCGGTCATCATCAAGCCGAACATGGCCAAATATGTCGGCGTCAGCCGCCAGATTCGCCAATATATGGACGCCCTGACGCCGCTGGTCGAACCGCTCTCCATCGACGAAGCCTTCCTCGATCTGTCGGGCACCCAGGCCCTCCACAAAGCCCCGCCTGCCCTCGTCCTGGCCCGATTCGCCCGCGCCATCGAAACCGACCTCGGTGTCACCATCTCGGTCGGCCTCAGCCACAACAAGTTCCTCGCCAAGGTTGCCTCGGACCTCGACAAGCCGCGCGGCTTCGCCGTTATCGGCAAGGTGGAAACCCTGTCTTTCCTGGCGCCCAGGCCCATCAGCCTGATTTACGGCGTCGGCAAGGTGTTCGCCGAAACCCTGCGTAAGGACGGCCTTACCACGATCGGCCAGTTGCAGAGCGAGCCCCCGGAAAACCTGATGCGCCGCTATGGCGAAACCGGCGCGCGTCTCGCCCGCCTGTCCCGCGGCGAGGATAGCCGCCGCATTTCGCCTGACGGCGAGATGAAAACCGTCTCGTCTGAAACGACATTCAACAGCGATATCAGTGATCTGGATCAGCTTTCTACCGAACTGCTCAATGTCACCGAGCGCCTGTCCGAACGGCTCAAGGCCAAGGGTGTTGTGGGTGACACGGTGACGCTGAAACTCAAATCGGCCGGTTTCCGCTTGCGCACACGCGCCCGGCATTTGATGATCCCCACGCAATTGGCCAATGTGATCTACGAAACCGGCCGGTCGCTGCTGGAGCGCGAGGTCGATGGCACAGCTTTCCGGCTGATTGGAATCGGTGTTTCGGGTATCGATACCGCCGACGGCAGCGATCCGGCCGATTTGCTGGAGCCAGCCATTGCCCGCAAGGCCGCCGCCGAGCGGGCCATGGACCGTGTGCGCAATCGCTTCGGCCGGGAGGCCGTGGTGCGGGGCAAGCTCTACCGAGGCAAGCCGGCGCTCCTGCCGGCAGAACCAGATGACGACCAGAACGAAGGCAACACAAAATGACCAGTCCGATCGAGAAGCTCCGCGAATACGGCTACGAACTGCCCGCGCCCAAGGCCCCGGTCGCCAGCTATGTCCCAGTGACCCGGACCGGCAATATCCTCTACGTCTCCGGCCAGATTTCGGCCGATGCGAACGGCGTGGTCACCGGGCTGCTGGGTGACACCATGAACGTGGTGCAGGGCGGCAATGCCGCCGAACTGGCAGCGATCAACGTGCTCAGCCAGATCGTCCATATGGGCGGCGTGCAGCTGGAAGACATCAAGCGCATCCTCAAGGTGACGGTGCTGGTCGCTTCGACCCCCGAATTCACCGAGCAGCACCTGGTGGCCAATGGCTGCTCGAACCTGCTGGTGGGCGTGCTGGGCGACAAGGGCAAGCATGCCCGCGCGGCCTTCGGCGTCGCCTCCCTGCCCTTTGGCGCGGCGGTCGAGATCGAAGCGGTCGTGGAAGTCTGATCGCTACATCATCGTCACATTCCGGTGTCATTGCAGCATCTCAACCACGAGGAGGGCCATCATGACCGAACCTCTGTTTCCCAATCCGATTGCCCATCGCGGCCTGCATGACCGGGCCAGCGGCATTATCGAGAACAGCGCCAGCGCCTTCGAGGCCGCCATCGTCGCGGGCTTCACCATCGAATGCGACGTACAGCTCAGCAGCGACGGCGTGCCGGTCATCTTCCACGACGATGACATGAAGCGCCTGCTGGGCAAGGACGGCGCCATCGCCGACTGCGCCGCGGCCGAGATCACCACCACCAGGCTGCTCGACAGTGCGGCCGGCGATTGTCCGCAGAAATTCAGCACCTTCCTGGCTCAGATCGCCGGGCGGACGCTGCTGCAGATCGAGCTTAAGCATCAGCGCGACCCGGCCGGCACCCAATTGCTGGCGCGGGCCGTGGCCGAAGCGCTCAAGTCCTATGACGGGCCCGTGACGGTGGAATCGTTCGATCCCCACCTGCTGACGGCCATTCGGCAGTTCGGCTTTGCCGGTCCGCGGGGCATCATCACCTATGACTATGAGCCCAACGAGTGGGACGGCCACCTGACCGAGGAGCAACGCTTCACCCTGCGGCACCTGCTGCACTGGCACGAGACGCAGTTCGATTTCATCTCCTGCGACAGGAATGCCCTGCAACTCCCGGCCATCAACTTCTGGCGGGCTCTCGGCAAGCCGGTGACGGGTTGGACCATTCGCTCGCAGGCCGAGGCGGACGCGGCACGCCCCTATGCCGACCAGATCGTCTTCGAAGGCTTCTCGCCCAAATCCGCGTGATCGTTCGCCGGCACAACCTTACATTGGCCGGCGAAAGGTCCTATCTTTGGCCGACCATTGACTCCCGCCGGGATTTCCCTTGGCAGACCAGCCCACTTTTCGCGCCACCATCCATCCCAGCACCGCGAGCATTCCCGCCGCCGTGTGGAACAGCCTTGTGCCCTCGACCGACGGGCGCAGCGACAACCCGTTTCTCGACCACGCCTTTTTCCTGGCGCTGGAAGAGTCAGGCTGTGCCACCGGGCGCACCGGCTGGCAGCCGCAACACATCCTGCTGAGCGACGACAGCGGCCAGCCGCGCGGCCTGATGCCGCTCTTCCTCAAGTCCCATTCCATGGGTGAATATGTCTTCGACCATGGCTGGGCCGACGCGTTGGAGCGGGCCGGCGGCCACTACTATCCCAAGCTGCAATGCTCGGTGCCCTTCACCCCGGCCACCGCACCCAAGCTGCTGGTGCCCTCCGGCGACCCCACGATCCGCGCCGCGCTGCTCTCGACGGCCCAGCAATTGGCCATCCAGCGCAACGCCTCTTCGGTCCACGCCACCTTTGTCCCGGAAGCCGAGGCCGGGGAAATCGAAGCCGATGGCTGGCTCAAGCGCGCCGATACGCAGTTCCACTGGCACAACCAGGGCTTTGCCAGCTTCGACGACTTCCTCGACACGCTCTCCTCGCGCAAGCGCAAGACCATCCGCCGCGAGCGGCGCGACGCGCTGGCCGGTGGCCTGACCGTCAAGTGGCTCTCCGGCAGCGACCTGCGCGAAGAGCACTGGGACGCGTTCTACGCCTTCTACGAGGATACCGGTGCCCGCAAATGGGGCCGGCCCTATCTCAACCGCGAATTCTTCTCGCGGCTGAACGCAACAATGGCCGACCGCATCGTGCTGATGCTGGCTTATGACGGGCCCGAAGCCATTGCCGGCGCCATCAACTTCGTCGGCAAGGACCGCATTTTCGGTCGCAACTGGGGCTGCACCCGCGAGGTGCCGTTCCTGCATTTCGAGCTCTGCTACTACCAGGCCATCGACTATGCCATCGCTCACAAGCTGGACGTGGTGGAAGCCGGCGCGCAGGGCGAACACAAGCTGGCACGGGGCTATGCGCCGGCAACCACCTGGTCGACCCACTGGATCGCCCATCCCGGTCTGCGCGAGGCCGTGGCCGACTATCTCGGGCACGAGCGCGCCTCGGTCGAGCGAAACCAGGAGCTGCTCGAGCAATTCACCCCCTTCCGCAAGGGTGAGCGGACGGGCAGATAGATGCCACGCCCTCATGGTGAGGTGCGAGCCCTTCGCGAGCCTCGAACTACGAGGGACGTGCCACGAACGCACTTTCCCCCACTCGCCAACCGCCGTATGTAGGACGTCATGATCTGGGACATTTTTGTATTCCTGCTGCAGGCCGCCCTCGTCTTCATCGTGTCGACGGCGCTGTTCGACGCGCTCCACTGGACGTTGCACAAATGGGAAGGGTCCAGCATCCCGCTCTTGCGGACCTTTTCGTCCTGGCATTGGGTGCATCACAAGTTTCTCGGCCTCGACATGCAGATCAACCCGGCCTATGCGCGGGCCAATATCTGGTTCCATATCCTGCCCGAATACCTGACCTCGCTGGCGGGAACGCTGGTGTTCCTGCTGGTCTTTCCCTGGCCGGTGATTGCGGCCGTGGCCGCCATCCGTACCGTCATGCTGGTGATGACGCTGCGCGAGGAAGGGCTCGACTATAACCACATGTCGATGGATCGCGTCGGGGGGCAGCAAGGCCTGCTCTGGGTGGATAACAACTACCACGCCATGCACCACGTCTATCCGCACAACTTCTTCTCGTCCTTCGCCAATGTGTTCGACCTGATCTTCGGCACTACCTGCCAGATCAAGGGCCGCCGCTTCCTGGTGACCGGGGCCAGCGGCGCCTTTGGCTCGGCCATGGTGGACAAGCTGATCCGGCTGGGCGGCATAGTCGAAACCGCCAGGTCCGGCGTGGATTTCACCCAAGGCAACTACGCCGCCATGCGCGAAAAGCTGGAGCGGGCCGACGTCCTGGTGCTAGCGCATGGCGCCAAGACCGACGATTGCTGGAACGCCAACAACGTCACCTTCCGCGAACTGACCGAACTCTTCACCGAGATCGGCAAGGCGCGCCTCGCCCCGCCCGAAGTCTGGGCGTTGGGCTCGGAGGTCGAGTTCCACGGCGATATGGGCATGGACGAGCTCAAGGCCTATTCGGCCTCCAAGCGCGCCTATGCTCTACGAGCCCGCGACTATTACCGCTCCGATGCCCTGATCTACCGGCACATCGTGCCGTCCTCCTTCACCTCGGCCATGGGCAAGGGCGCCATGAGCGCGGCAACGGCGGTCAATATTGCGCTCTTCTTCATCCGCCGCGGCTTCCGCTACGTCCCGGTTACGCTGACCGGGCTGGCCGTGCTCAACTATTTCCGTTTCCGCTTTTTCCAGAAGGACCAGCCGGACGTTTCCCAGCCGGCGGAGTGAACCATGAGCTACGATCCGTCCAATATCTTCGGCAAGATCCTGCGCGGCGAAATCCCGGCCCACCGGGTTTATGAGGATGACACCGCCCTGGTGATGATGGACATTTTCCCGCAGTCACGCGGGCATGCGCTGATCATTCCCAAGGCGGCCTCCCGCAACCTGCTCGATGCCGATCCTGTCGCGCTGGCGGCGGTGATTCCGCTGGTGCAGAAGGTGGCCAATGCGGTCAAGCAGGCCACCGGTGCCGACGGCATCCGGGTGGTGCAGTTCAACGAAGCGCCGGCCGGGCAGACGGTGTTCCACCTGCATTTCCACGTCATCCCGGTCTATGAGGGCGTCGCCCTTGGCACCCATGGCGGCGGCAAGGCAGACGACGCGGACCTGGCCGCCCTGGCCAGGGATATCGCCGCGGCACTCTAGATGCTGTCGATCACAATGTGTGATCGACCACCAATCCGCCCTTGAGCGTCACGATGCGGTCGGCGCGGCGCGCCAGGTCGTGGTTATGCGTGGCGATGAGGGCGGCAGCCCCTTCATTCTTGATCAGGCTGGCCAAGGCCGCGAACACCACGTCGCTGGTTTCCGGGTCGAGATTGCCGGTCGGCTCGTCGGCAAGGATCACCTTGGGATGGTTGGCGGCGGCGCGGGCGATGGCGATGCGCTGTTGCTCGCCGCCGGACAGTTCCGCCGGCCGGTGGCTGGCGCGGGGCGCCACGCCCAGCAGGTCGAGCAGTTCCATGGCGCGACTGTGGGCTTCGGCTGGTGACTTGCCGGCGATGAGCTGCGGCATGGTGACGTTTTCGAGCGCTGTGAATTCCGGCAGCAGGTGGTGGAACTGGTAGACATAGCCCACGGTCGAGCGGCGCAATTGCGTCCGGCCACGATCGCCGAGCTTGCTGGTCGGAATGCCCATGATGGCGACTTCGCCACTCTGGGGGCTCTCCAACAGGCCCGACAGGTGCAGCAGGGTCGATTTGCCGGCGCCCGACGGCGCCACCAGCGCCACCAGCTCGCCGCTGTTGACCGTGAGGTTGGCCGCTTCGAGCACGCGGACCATGCTGTCGCCCTGTCCATAGTGGCGATGGACATCGGTCAGAACCAGATGCGGTTTACTCATAGCGCAGGGCCTCGACGGGGTCGTATTGCGCCGCCCGCCAGGCGGGATAGAGCGTCGCCAGGAAGCTCAGGCCCAGCGCCAGGCACACCACCACCGTCACCTCAACCGGATCGGTCTTGGAGGGCAGCGAAGACAGGAAGAACACTTCGGGCGGGAAGATAGCCACGCCGAGCGTGTTGGAGACGAAGGCCCGCAAGGGCTCGGCATTGGCGGCGACGATCAACCCCAGCACCACGCCGCTCAGCGTGCCGATAACCCCGATCGTCGTGCCGGTGATCGAGAAGATGCGCATGATCGAGCCGCGCGTGGCGCCCATCGTGCGCAGCACGGCAATGTCGGAACTCTTGTCCTTCACCAGCATGATCAGGCTGGAAATGATGTTGAAGGCGGCCACGAGGATGATCATCGACAGGATGGTGAACATCACCACCCGCTCCACCTGCAGCGCCGAGAAGAATGTCTCGTTGCGCTGCTGCCAGTCGGTGAGGATCAGCGGGCGGGTCGACGGATCGGCCTGCAGCCGTTGGCGCATGACGGCGATGTTGTCGGGGTCGTCGATGAAGATTTCGGCAGCCGTCGCCTGGCCGATATGGTCATAGGCGGCGTCGATTTCCGCATTGGTCGGCGGCGGGTCGAGCGGGCCGGTGCCGGGCGGCGACATGCCGGGCTTGAGCACTTCGTCGACCATCTTGAAATAATCCTGCGCCGGCTCGAGCGGCATATACATGAAGAAGCTGTCGAACTCGACCATGCCCAGGTCGAAGATGACATTGACCGGATAGGACCGGATTTGCGGCGTCGAACCGAACGGCGTCATCGCCCCGTTCGGATTGATGATCTGCACCTGGTCGCCCAGCGACACGCCGAGCGTCTGCGCCAGCCGGTAGCCGATGGCCACGCCCTTGCTCTCGTCCCATGCGTCCCAGCCGCCCTGTTCGGCGGCATTGTAAAGCAGCTTGAGCTTTTTGAGGTTTTCCTCGTCCATGCCGCGCACGGTGACGCCCGTGGAACTGCCCTGCCCCGAAGCCAGCACCTGGCCCTCGACGAAATAGACGGCAAAGCTCACGCCATCGATCTGTTCGAGCGCCGCCACCGTCTCCTTGTAGTCGGTGAATTCGCGCTCGATGGGATAGGCGGTGAAATGGCCGTTGAGGCCCAGTATCTTGGTCAGCAGCTCCGCGCGGAAGCCGTTCATCACCGACATGACCACGATCAGCGTGGCCACGCCGATGGCGACGCCGACCATGGTCAGGCTGGCGATCACCGAAATGAACGCCTCCTTGCGGCGGGCGCGCAGGTAGCGCCCGGCAATCATCCATTCGAAGCGCGAAAAGGCGCGCGTGCCCTTGTTCAGCAGAGGCGGCGCCGGTTCGGTCAAATGTCGGTCTTTCGCTGCGGTTCGATAAGACCCTTGAGCCGCGCCACGGCGTCGGCGATCGGCAGTGTTTCGCGCTCGCCGGTCTTGCGATGCTTGATCTCGGCTTCGCCCGCGGCAAGGCCGCGCGGCCCCAGGATGATCTGGTAGGGAATGCCGATCAGGTCTGCCGTGGTGAACTTGGCACCGGCGCCCTGGTCGCGGTCATCGTAGAGCATGTCGATGCCGGCGGCGTTCAACTCGTCATAGAGCTTTGTGCAGGCCGCATCGCAGGCCGCGTCGCCCGCCTTGAGGTTGATGAGCACGGCCTCGAACGGCGCCACGCTCACCGGCCAGATGATGCCGGCATCGTCGTGGAAGGCCTCGATGAGCGCCGGGACCAGGCGGGTCGGGCCGATGCCGTAGGAGCCCATATGCACGGTGATTTCCTTGCCGTCGGGACCGGTCACGGTCGCCTTCATGGGTTCGGAATACTTGGTGCCGAAGTAGAAAATATGGCCGACTTCGATGCCGCGCGCCGAAACCCGGAATTCCTCCGGCACGGCCGCTTCATATTCGCCCATGTCGACCATTTCCTCGGTCGCCGCATAGAGCGAGGTCCAGTCCTCGAAGATCGGCTTGAGGTCGCCGCGGAAATCGGTATCGGGGCCGGGGATGGGTTTGTCGAGCAGGCGCCGGTCGCAGAAGACCTGGCTTTCGCCGGTATCAGCCAGCACGATCCATTCGTGGCTGAGATCGCCGCCGATGGGGCCGGTATCGGCGCGCATGGGAATGGCGGTCAGGCCCATGCGGGCATAGGTGCGCATATAGGCCACGAACATGCGCTCGTAGGCGGCGACGGCATCTTCCTTGCTCAAGTCGAAGGAATAAGCGTCCTTCATCAGGAATTCGCGGCTGCGCATGGTGCCGAAGCGCGGACGCACCTCGTCGCGGAACTTCCATTGGATGTGATAGAGGTTCAGCGGCAGGTCCTTGTAGGACTTCACATAGGCCCGGAAGATGTCGGTAATCATCTCCTCATTGGTGGGGCCATAGAGGAATTCGCGCTCGTGCCGATCCTCGATGCGCAGCATTTCCTTGCCATAGGCGTCATAGCGCCCGCTTTCGCGCCACAGGTCGGCCGACTGGATGGTGGGCATCAGCAGTTGGATCGCGCCGGAGCGGTTCTGCTCCTCCTCGATGATCTTCTGCACCTTCATCAGCACCTTGTAGCCGAGCGGCAACCAGGAATAGAGGCCGGAGGCCTGCTGGCGGATCATGCCGGCACGCAGCATCAGGCGATGCGAAACGATTTCGGCTTCCTTGGGAACGTCGCGCAGCACTGGCAAAAAGTAGCGAGACAGGCGCATGTGAACTCCCGAAAACGTCCGTCGACTCAAGGCTTTTGTTGATGCCCACTCAAATCCTACTCGTCCATCCGATGCAAGCATGGAAGGCATGCAGAATCTGCGTGACAGGGCGAAATCTTGTTGTTAGGGTCCGTCGCAATAAAACAAAGGCGGCCCAAACCGCCGGACGTCGACAACGTCAAGGGAGGAGCGTTGGCTGCCGCTTCAATAGCGTGCCTAAGACCAACGTATTGTCGAACAAACTCTTTTCAGCGGGGCCTTGTGCCCCGCTTTTTTGTTTCCGGTGGCGAAGGTAAGCCAGCCAGAGGCATTCGTGGAGGTTTCGCATGGCTGATGGAGCCGATCTCCGGCGCATGGCTCTCGCCCTGCCCGGAACCACCGAAGCGCCGCATTTCGATCGGGCGGCGTTCAAGGCGGATCGCATCTACGTGACGCTCGATTCCAGTGGGCGGACGGCGAATTTCAAGTTCACCCCCGACGAGCAGGAATTCAAATGCCAGCTCGCGCCCGAGGTGTTCAGGCCCATCGACAATGGTTGGGGTCGTCAGGGCTGGACGACGGCCATACTGGCCGCGGCGACTCCAGATGACCTGCGGGCGGCGCTGGAAATGGCTCATGCCAACGCCGTGGGTAAGCCGAAGCGGAAGCGCTGACCCCGTCAGCCGCATCCGTCGAGCATGGCCGCAAAGCCGTCGCCATGGTCCGCACCGGCAAAGTGCCAGGCACGGTCCCGAAATGTCAGGGTCACCAAGTCGCTCTCGGCATAGATCGCCCGCGCGATATCCGCGACGCTCGCCTCACCTCCGCTCGTTGCCACGGCCAATCCGCCGTCGATTTCGGCGACTTCTCCAACCAGCTCCGAGAACGGCGTGCCGTTCAACGTCACCTTGACCACTTCGCGCTGGCCGATCCCTGCTGCCGGCTGTTGCGTGCGAAATTGTGCGTTGATCGCCCCAGGCGCCGACGAGAAGCAATAGAAGACCAACTGGACGTCGTTGGTGAAATTGTCGGCCGCCACCCAATGCAGCACATCGCTGTCACCGGCGTCCATGCCGTGTTCCCAGGCCGCCGCGGGCAAGACAAGACCCGCAAGCAGCGCCCCGGCAAACGCTCCATTCAGAAACAGGTGTCGCATTGATCCCTCCCCCGACCGAAAGTCGCATAGCCGGGCCGCAGGATCACCCCGCAGTCAGGGGGTTAGCGGTTCCAATAGTGATGCAGCGTTTCATTAGTGAGGCCCCACAACAGCAGGCCAGTCATCACGATGGCGATGCCAGTAGCGATCAGCGCGCGGCGCAGCAGGTGCGGCGTGGCGGGAGCGGCAGGCTCGGTGCCCGCCGTGATCTTGCCCACCTCGATCTGGCTGCGATTGCCGATCGGCAGAACAGCGACAAAGCTCAGCCACCAGATGACGAAGAAAACCGCGATGATGGAGCCGATCTGCATGGCTTTTCCTTCCGCTGCAATGCGCCCTCAATACGCCCGGAGCGGTTCCCGCGAAAGCGGGAACCGCCGTTTCCTATTGCCGCATCCAGGTGGTCAGACCCGATGCACGAAGACCGAAACGTTCGGCTTGCGGCCCCAATAGGCGTTGACCTCGTTGCGAATGGCCTTGAACAGGGCCGAGTTCAGCACTTCGGTATCGCTGCGCCGCTTGGGTGGCATGGATTTGAGCACGCCGGCAACGGTGTCTTCCACCAGCTCGGTCAGCGACTCGTCCTCGGTCTCAGGCAGGCCCTCGATGACGAGATCGGGACCGGACACGACCTGGCCCCCGCCATTGACGGCGAGGCTGACCACGACATGGCCACCAAAAGACAGGCGGCGGCGGCCCTTGACGCCGGACTCTTCGGGCGTGCAGAGCACGAGCCCATCGAGATAAAGCTCGCCCGTCCGCACCTCGGCCGGGAAGGCCATCGGCTCGGGGAACAGGCGCACGAGATCGCCGTTGCGGGTCTCGCAGACAGCGGGGATGCCTGAATCGCGGCCTAGCTTGGCGTGGGCTTCCAGATGGACCGCTTCGCCATGCACGGGCACCAGCACGGCCGGCTTCACCCACGAATAGAGCCGGCGCAATTCTTCGCGGCGCGGGTGGCCGGTGACGTGGACCAGGCCGTCATTCTGGGTGATGACCTCGACGCCCTTGTCGATCAGCCGGTTCTGGATGTCGATGACTTCGCGCTCATTGCCTGGAATGGCCCAGGACGAGAAGATCATGCGGTCGCCGGCATTGAGATCGATCACCGGATGTTCGCCGCGCGCAATGCGGGCAATGGCGGCGCGGGCTTCGCCCTGGCTGCCGGTGCAGATCAGCACGATCTTGTTGCGGGCGATGGACTTGTAGGCATCCTGGTCGAGCAGCGGCGGCAGGCCCTCGAGCATGCCAAGTTCGCGGGCAATGCCCATGATGCGATGCAGCGACCGACCGGACATCACCACCTGGCGGCCGGCTTTTTCGGCGGCACGGACGATGGAGATGACGCGACCGACATTGGACGCGAAAGTGGTGACGGCGACACGATTGGGGGATTCGGCGATCATGGCGGCGAGGTTGGCCGCGACTTCGGCTTCGCTCGGGCTTTCGCCGTCCTTGAGCGCATTGGTCGAGTCGCAGATCAGCGCCAGCGGGGTGGACGTGTCCTCGCCGATCTTCTGCAACCGCGCCACATCGGTCGGGGCATTGCCAACGGGCGTCGGATCGAGTTTCCAGTCGCCGGTATGCAGCACGCGGCCGATCGGGGTGGTGATCAGCAGGGCATTGGATTCGGGAATCGAGTGGGCGACGTTGATCGCCTCGATGGTGAAGGGCCCCACCGTGAACGGCTTGCCCGGCCGCATGATGGTGACGTCGACATTCTCGACAATGCCATCCCCTGCCCGCTTGGCGGCCAGCATGGCGGCGGTGAAGGGCGTGCAGAAGACCGGCTTCTCGAAGCCGGGCCACAGATCCAACACGGCGCCGTAGTGGTCTTCGTGCGAATGGGTGAGGATCAGTCCGAGCACGTCGTCGGCGCGTTCCTCGAGAAATTCGGGGTTGGCCATGATGAGTTCGATACCCGGCAGGTCGGGCCCGCCGAAGGTGACGCCGCAATCGACCACGATCCACTTGCGCGAGCGTTCCGGCCCGAATCCGTAGGCGCCCATATTCATGCCGATCTCGCCAACGCCGCCGAGCGGTACGAAGACGAGTTCATCCCTTTGGTTTTTGGCCATGGGTCAGTTCAGTCCTTTCGAGCGCAGCGCCGGATCGATCATTGGTCGCCGGTCGCGCGCGTTGTTGTGGTCAGCTTCGGGCGCTGGCCGTTGCCCCAAAATGGACGTCACCCGCCGTGATGGCGATGCGACGGTTGTCGTCGGCGCGGACGATCAGGCGCCCCGCGTCGTCGATGGTCTCGAAAATTCCACGTAGCACATCGCCGTTCTGGCTGACCGCCACCGGCGCGCCAATGCCAGCCGCGGAGGCGCGCCAATGCGTCAGCACGTCGCCGATGCCACGCCCGTCGTTCCACAGGCCGAACGTATCGACCCAGGCATCGCTCAGGGCCTCGAACACATCCTCGGCCCTGCGGACCACGCCCAGATCGCTGAGGCTCGTAGCTGGATAAGGCAAACCTTGGGGCGCGGCGATTACGTTGACGCCGAAGCCGATTGCGACGGCATGACGGCCGTCGGGCAGCTTGCTGGCCTCAAGCAATATGCCGGCGAGCTTGGCGCCGTCGGCCAGCACGTCGTTGGGCCATTTGAGCGCGATGCGGGAATTGCCCCCAAGTGCATCGGCGCCATCGATGCCGATCTTGACCAGTCCGCCCGGCAGGATGGCCGAGAGGGCGCGGTTGAGGGATACGCCGGCCACGAAACCCAGCGTTGCCGCCAAGGTGGGATCGGCTTCGGGGACAATCAAGAGCGTGGCGGCCAGGTTGCCATGCGGGCTTTCCCATTGCCGGCCTCGACGGCCCCTGCCCGCGGTCTGCTGGCGGGCCGCGAACCAGATGCCGCCGGGATCGCCGGCATTTGCCGCTTCGATCGCCTCGGAATTGGTCGAACCGACCGCGTCATGGCCGCGCAGCCGATATCCGGCCGCGCGCGCTGTGGGTCCGAGGACGAAGTCCGGCACCTAGAACAGGCTTCCGGCGGCAGTATGGGCAAAGCTGGCCAGGGGACTGCCGACGGTAAAATAGTAGGTGACGAGAAGGAAACCGCTCAGGCCCATGATGATGTTGAGCTCGGCAGGCACGGCCTCGAACTTGGCGACCGGCTCGTCGAAATACATGATCTTGATGACGCGCAGGTAGTAGAAGGCGCTGACGGCCGAAGCCAGCACGCCGATGACCGCCAGCACATAGAGCTGGGCGTCGATGGCGGCAAGGAAGGCGTGCCACTTGGCAAAGAACCCGGCCAGCGGCGGCATGCCGATCAGCGAGAACATGATGATCGCCATTATGGCGGCGACGAAGGGCCGGGCCTGCGCGGCGCCGGCGAGATCGCTGATATTTTCTACATAACCGGCTTCGGTCCGCAGCGACAGGATGCAGGCGAAAAGCCCCACCGTCATGGTCACATAGATGGCCATGTAGATGGCGACGCCCTCGACACCAACCTGCGTCCCCGAGGAGAGGCCAACCAGCGCGAAGCCGACATGGCCGATCGAAGAATAGGCGATGAGCCGCTTGATGGACTTCTGGCCGATGGCCGCGAAGGCCGCCAGCACCATGGAGGCGATGGAGAGGAAGATGACGATCTGCTGCCAGTCATGGCTGATGCCCTGGAACGTATCCATGACCAGCCGGACCATCAGCGCCATCGCAGCAACCTTGGGCGCCGTGGCAAAGAAAGCGGTGACCGGGGTCGGCGCGCCTTCATAGACGTCGGGCGTCCACATGTGGAACGGCACGGCCGAAATCTTGAAGGCAACACCGGCGAGCAGGAACACCACGCCGAAGATCAGCCCGATGGAGCGGCCTTCGCTGGCGATGGCCAGCACGATTTCCTGCAGGTTGGTATGGCCGGTGAAGCCATAGATCAGCGAGGCGCCATAGAGCAGCATGCCGGAGCTGAGGGCGCCGAGCACAAAATATTTAAGGCCGGCTTCGGTCGCCTTGCCGTCGTCACGCTTGATGGCGGCGAGCACATAGAGTGACAGCGACTGCAATTCGAGGCCGACATAGAGGCTCATCAGGTCGTTCGCCGAGACCATGGCCATCATGCCCAAAGTCGCCAGCAGGACCAGGATCGCGTATTCGAACTTGTGGGTGCCGTGTTCCTCGGCGCGCGGCAAGGCCAGCAACAGCGAGAAGGCCGATCCGCCCAGCACCAGCACCTTCATGAAACGGGCAAAGCTGTCGCCGATGAAGACGCCATTGAACAGCACGCCTTCTGCCGGTGCGAAGAGGATCAGCGCGGCCACCACGAGGAGCAGCAGCACGGAGGCGTAGGACACAAGGATCGAGCGTTCCTTGTTGATCGCCACGCCGACCATCAGCAGCACCACAGCGCCCAGAGCCAGGAGCATTTCAGGATAGGCGGGAGCCAGGCTCGCGAAATCGATAACGTCTGAGTTCACGGGACTCTCCTAGTGGGCAGCAGGCTCGGCCGCGGCCGGCTCTGCGGCAGCAACCGGTTCAGCATGGACAAGCGGCGCCTGTGCATCGGCGAGCGACACGGCCGGATCGAGGCCAACAGCGGTCGCATAATGCGACACCAGGTTGTCAACGGCCGCGGCGGTCGTGTCGAGAATCGGCGCCGGATAGAAACCGAAGACGATGGTCAGCACTATCAGCGGATAGAGGATGATCTTCTCGCGCAGGTCGAGATCGAGGATGGCCTTGAGACTGTCCTTGGTCAGGGCGCCGAAGATGATCCGGCGATAGAGCCACAGCGCATAGCCGGCCGAGAAGATCACGCCGAAAGCGGCGCCGAAGGCGACCCAGGTGTTGACCTGGAACACACCGATCATGGTCAGGAATTCGCCGACAAAGCCCGACGTGCCCGGCAGGCCGACATTGGCCATGGTGAAGACCATGAAGGCAAAGGCATAGCGCGGCATGCGTTCCACCAGGCCACCATAGGCGGCAATATCGCGGGTATGTATGCGATCATAGATGACGCCGACGCAGAGGAAGAGCGCGCCCGAGACGATGCCGTGGCTGATCATCTGGAACATGGCGCCCTGGATCCCCAAAGCGTTGCCGGCAAAGATGCCCATGGTCACGAAGCCCATATGGGCGACCGACGAATAGGCGATCAGCTTCTTCATGTCGGTCTGCACCAGGGCGACCAGCGAGGTCACGATGATGGCGGCGACGGAGAGGAAGAAGATGATGTTGGCGAACTGCGCGGAAGCATCGGGGAACATCGGCAGGCTGAAACGCAGGAAGCCGTAGCCGCCAAGCTTCAGCAGGATCGCCGCCAGAATGACGGAGCCCGCCGTGGGCGCCTGCACGTGGGCTTCCGGCAGCCAGCGATGGAACGGCCACATCGGCATCTTGACCGCAAGCGAGGCGAAGAACGCCCACCACAGCCAGGGCTGCCAGGATTTGGGGAATTCATGGGTCAGCAGCTTGGCAATATCGGTCGTGCCGCCATTCCAGTACATCGCCATGATGGCCAGCAGCATCAGCACCGAGCCGATGAACGTATAGAAAAAGAACTTGTAGCTGGCCTGGATGCGGGCCGCGCCACCCCAGATGCCGATGATCAGGAACATCGGCAGCAGCGTGCCTTCGAAGAACACATAGAACATGGCCAGATCGAGCGTAGTGAATACGCCGATCATGAGGGTTTCCAGCACCAGGAATACGATCATGTATTCCTTGACCTTGATCTGGATGCTCTCCCAACTCGCCAGGATGGCGAAGGGCATCAGCAGCGCGGTCAGCACCACGAACAGCACCGAAATGCCATCGACGCCGACGCGGTAGCCGATGGTGTCGCCAATCCAGGCGTAGTTGACCACGAACTGGAAGCCCGGGTTGGATGGGTCGAAGCTCTGCCACATGGCCAGCGACAGTGCGAACACGATGACCGTGACGATCAGCGTCATCCAGCGGATGGCGTTAAGGGCGGTCTTGGGCGTGAACAGCAGCACCGCCGCGCCAGCGAAGGGCAGCCAGGTGAGGACCGTGAGGATAGTGTTTTCGAAGGTCATCAGATCAGTCCCCCGGCCGCGATGGCCCAGGTCAACAGCGCCGCCACGCCGATCAGCATGGCGAAGGCATAGTGGTAGACATAGCCGGACTGGAGCCTGACCATCCAGGAGGTCACGTTCTGCACGCGGCGGCCAAGGCCTTCGGTGATCTTGTCGTCGATCAGCCAGTCATCGAAGCCCTTCCAGAAGGCGCGTCCGATCCACAAAGCCGGCTTGACGAAGATCGTGTCGTAGAGCTCGTCGAAATACCACTTGTTGAGCAGGAACTGGTAGAGCCCCGGATTGGTGGCGGCCAGCCGGCCCGGCAGTTCCGGACGGCTTATATACATGAAGTAAGCGGCGACGAAGCCGATGATCATGGCAATCGTGGCGCTCCACTTGGCCCAGAGCGGGACATGGTGGGCTGCCTCGATAAGCTCGTGATCGACGACGATCGAACCGGCGAAGAAGTGCTGGATGTGCTCCACATCGTGGAAGAACATGCCGTAGAACACCGCGCCCGCCAGCACCGCACCGGCGCCCAGCACATAGAATGGCACCAGCATCACGTTAGGTGCCTCATGGGCATGGTCATAAGCCGAGCCATGGTCATGACCGTGGTCATCGTGGGCCGCGTGATCGTCATGAGTATGATCGCCATGGCCGTGACCGGCTGGACGTGGGGTGCCGTGGAAGGTCAGGTGCACCAGGCGCCACGAGTAGAAGCTGGTGAACAAAGCGGCGATGACCAGCAGCCAGAAGGCGAACATGCCGGTATTGCCGCCCACGGCGTAGGCCGCCTCGATGATCGAATCCTTGGAGAAGAAGCCGGCAAAGCCCAGGAAGTCCGAACCCGGAATGCCGACGCCGGTCAGCGCCAGCGTGCCGATCATCATCATCGCATAGGTGATCGGGATCTTCTTGCGCAGCCCGCCCATGTTGCGCATGTCCTGCTCGTGGTGCATGGCGTGGATGACCGCGCCGGCGCCCAAGAACAGCAATGCCTTGAAGAAGGCGTGGGTGAAGAGGTGGAAGATGCCCGCCGAATAGGCCCCTGCCCCCAAAGCCACGAACATGTAGCCGAGCTGCGAACAGGTCGAATAGGCGATGACGCGCTTGATGTCGTTCTGCACCAGGCCCACCGTGGCCGCGAAGAAGGCGGTGATGGCGCCGATGACCAGCACGACGGTCATGGCAAAAGGCGAGGTCTCGAACAGCGGCGACAGGCGCGCCACCATGAACACGCCCGCCGTCACCATGGTCGCGGCATGGATCAGCGCCGACACCGGGGTCGGGCCCTCCATGGCGTCGGGCAGCCAGGTGTGCAGCAGGAACTGCGCCGACTTGCCCATGGCGCCCATGAACAGCAGCAGGCAGACCACGGTCATGGCATCGAGCTGCCAGCCGAGGAACTGCATGATCGGCAGGCCCGTGGTGGCGAATTCACCGGCCGCATGGAAGGCGCCATCGAAGTCGATATGGCCCAGCACCATGAAGGCGCCGAAAATGCCGAGCGCAAAGCCGAAGTCACCCACGCGGTTGACGATGAAGGCCTTCATCGCAGCAGCGGTGGCCGACGGACGCGTGTACCAGAAGCCGATCAGCAGGTAGGAGGCCAGGCCCACCCCTTCCCAGCCGAAGAACATCTGCAGGAAGTTATCGGCCGTCACCAGCATCAGCATGGCGAAGGTGAAGAGCGAGAGATAGGCGAAGAAGCGGTTGCGATGCGGGTCATCGGCCATGTAGCCGATCGAATAGACGTGAACCAGGCTCGACACCGTATTGACCACGACCAGCATGATGGCGGTCAAGGTATCGACGCGGAGAATCCAGCGCAGGTCCATGTCGCCGACCTGGATCCAGCGCATGACTTCCACCTTGAGCACGGCGGTATGGCCATCGACCTCGGCGCCGACCAGCCCGCCGCCAAAGGCGACAGGCAGGAAGACGACCCAGCTCAGCACGGCCGAAATCAGCAGCAGCCCGGTGGTGATATACTCACTCGGACGGTGTCCGATGGTACGGCCCAGCAGCCCCGCGATCAGCGCGCCGATAAGGGGCAGGAAAACAATCGCCTGAATCATAGCGGTGGTTCTTAGCCCTTCATCATGTTGACGTCTTCAACCGCGATCGAGCCGCGGTTGCGGTAGAAGATTACGAGGATGGCGAGGCCGATGGCGGCCTCGGCAGCAGCCACGGTGAGGATCAGCAGCGCAAAAATCTGCCCCTGCAGGTCGCCGAGTTCGGCGCTGAACGCCACCATGTTGAGGTTCACCGCGAGCAGGATCAGTTCCACCGACATCAGGATGACGATGATGTTCTTGCGGTTGATGAAGATGCCGAACACGCCGAGCGTGAACAGGATTGCTGCTACGGTCAGGTAGTGACCGAGCCCGATACCCAAGCCCATTTATGCCTCCTACAACCCTTGACCGCTTTTGACTTTGACGACTTCGAGCGTTTCCGAAGCCCGGCGCGCGACCTGGTCGACCGGGTTCTGACGCTTCACATTGGCCTTGTGCTTGAGGGTCAGCACGATGGCGCCGATCATGGCGACCAGCAGCACGGCGGCCGCCCCCTGGAACAGGAAAACGTAGCGCGTATAGAGCACCTGCCCGATGGCCCGCATATTGTCGACCGTGCCGTCGATCGGCAGCGCCGCGCCACCCGCCGCTTCGGGCGAAATCACGAAGCTGCCGGCCAGCAGCAGCAGTTCGAGCAGCAGCACGATGCCGACAATGACGCCGACCGGCGCATATTGCAGGAAGCCCTGCCGCATCGAGGCAAAGTCCACGTCGAGCATCATCACGACAAACAGGAACAGCACCGCGACGGCGCCCACATAGACGACGATCAGCAGCAGCGCCAGGAACTCGGCGCCCGCCAGCATGAACAGACCCGAGGCGTTGAAGAACGCCAGGATGAGGAACAAAACGGCGTGGACCGGATTGCGCCCCGAAATGACCATCACGGCCGAAACGATGGCAATCGCCGAGAACAGGTAGAAGAAGAATAGTGGAAGGGTCATGCTCTTCCCTCTCAGCGATACGGCGCGTCGGCGCTGAGGTTGGCGGCGATCTCACGCTCCCAACGGTCGCCGTTGGCGAGGAGCTTTTCTTTACTGAAATAGAGCTCTTCACGCGTTTCGGTTGCAAATTCGAAGTTCGGACCCTCGACGATGGCGTCGACCGGGCAGGCTTCCTGGCAGAAGCCGCAATAGATGCACTTCACCATGTCGATGTCGTAGCGCACGGTGCGGCGGGTGCCGTCATTCTGGCGCGGACCGGCCTCGATGGTGATGGCCTGGGCCGGGCAGATGGCTTCGCAAAGCTTGCAGGCGATGCAGCGCTCTTCGCCGTTGGGATAGCGACGCAAGGCGTGTTCGCCCCGGAAGCGCGGCGATACATGGCCCTTCTCGAAGGGATAGTTGATGGTCGGCTTGGGCGAAAAGAAATAGCGCATGGTCAGGAAGAAGGCTTTCACCAGCTCCGTGAGCAGCAGCGTGTTGACGAACTGGGCGGCGCGCATCAGGCCATCCCTCCATGCCAGCCCCAGCCGGTGAGCTGAAGAACGAAAGCGACAATGATGACCATGGCCAGCGACAGCGGCAGGAACAGCTTCCAGCCGATGCGCATCAACTGGTCATAGCGATAGCGCGGCACGATAGCCTTGGCCATGGCAAACATGAAGAACACCAGGCTCACCTTGATGAAGAACCAGACCAGGCCCGGAATCCAGGTGAAGGGCGGCAGGTCTATCGGCGAGGCCCAGCCACCCAGGAACAGCACGGTGGTCATGGCGCACATCAGCAGGATCGAGATGTATTCGCCCAGCATGAACAGCAGGTAGGGCGTCGCCGAATATTCGGTCATGAAGCCGGCAACCAGCTCGGACTCGCCTTCCACCAGGTCGAATGGCGGGCGGTTCGTCTCGGCCAGGGCCGAGATGTAGAACACGATGAACATCGGGAACAGCGGCAGCCAGAACCAGTTGAGGAAACTGAGCCACGGTACGCCGAGCATATAGGCGAGGCCCATTTCCTGCTGCGCGACGACGATGTCGGAAAGGTTCAGCGACCCCACGCAGAGCAGCACGGTGATGATGACGAGGCCGATGGAGACTTCGTAGGACACCATCTGCGCGGCGGAACGGAGCGAGCCGAGGAACGGATATTTCGAGTTGGACGCCCAGCCACCGATGATGACGCCATAGACGCCGAGCGATGAAATGGCGAGCAGGTAGAGAATGCCCAGATTCACATTGGCAATGGCCAGGCCCGCATCGACCGGGATCACCGCCCAGCCGGCCAGGGCCAGCGTCGCGGTGATCAAGGGCGCCAGCAGAAACAGCACCTTGTCGGCGCCGCCCGGAATGACGGCTTCCTTGAGGGCGAATTTCAGCAGGTCGGCAAAGCTCTGCAGCAGGCCGAACGGCCCGACCACGTTGGGACCGCGCCGCATCTGTACCGCAGCCCAGACCTTGCGGTCGGCCAAGAGGATGAAGGCCGTGAAGATCAGGAGGCCAACCAGCAGCAGCAGGGTCTTGTAGACCAGGCCGACCTGCACACCCCAGCCGAGGACCGGGATGCCGAGCAGGTAGTCGAGTGCGGAGAGAATAAAGTCCATTGGTCTCCCCTACTCCGCTGCCTGCCGCAACCCGGCAGCCATGGCGGCGCATTCGCCCATGACGGCGGAAGCGCGGGCAATCGGATTGCTAAGATAGAAATCACTGACAGCCGAACCGAACGGCGCCGACTTGGTCTTGGTGGCAGCCTTAGCCAGCTTGGCGACATCGGCAGCCGAACCGGAGGCAATCTGGTCGATACGGGCCAGATGTGGGAAGTCGCCATAAATGGCGGCACGGAGCTGGGTCAGCGAGTTGAACGGCAACGGCTTGCCCATGGCGCCCGAGAGAGCGCGGATGATCGCCCAGTCTTCCTTGGCGTCGCCCGGCGGGAACACGGCGCGGCTGGTCACCTGCACGCGACCCTCGGTATTGACATAGGTGCCCGACTTTTCGGTATAGGTCGCGCCCGGCAGGATGACGTCGGCGCGGTGCGCACCGGCATCGCCGTGGCTGCCGATATAGACGACAAATGCCTTGCCCATGGCCGACATGTCATATTCGTCGGCGCCGAGCAGGAACAGCACGTCCAGCTCGCCCTTGCCGGCCAGACCGATCTGGTCGGCCGAACAGACACCACCGTCATGCGGCACGAAACCGATGTCGATGCCGCCGACGCGGCTGGCCGCATTGTGCAGCAGCGCAAAGCCGTTCCAGCCTTCGGCAACGTTGGCGCCGCTGGCCAGCTTGGCGGCCAGCGCGATCGTGTCACGGCCCACCTGTTTGCCGAGCTTCGCATGGGAAACCGCGGCTTCGCCGACGATGATTAGCGGGTTCTTGGCATTGGCGAGAGTCCGGGCGAATTCGCCCTTGCCGGCAGCCAGTTCGGCCAGGGTCTCGAAGCCTTCGCCGAGATAGGCATAGTCATAGGTCAGGTCGGCACGCTCGCCGATGACGGCGATCGGCAGGCCCTTGGCGCGCCAGGTCTTGCGGATGCGCGCATTGATCAGCGACGCTTCCTTGCGCGGATTGGCGCCGATGATGAGGATGGCGTCGGCCTGCTCGATGCCTGCAATCGTCGGATTGAAGATATAGGCCGAACGCGGCATGGACGGGTCGATCCCCGACATCGCCGGACGCACATCGGTCATGCCCGAGCCAACTGACGCCAGCAGGGCCTTGAGCGCATACATTTCCTCGACGGCCGACAGGTCGCCGGCAATGGCGCCGACCTTGTTGCCGGCCTTTTTAACACGGGTGGCGACAGCGGACAGCGCTTCGTCCCAGCTCGCGGGCTGCAGCTTGCCGCCCTTGCGCACATAGGGGCGGTCGAGCCGCTGGCTCTTGAGGCCGTCCCAGATGAAACGGGTCTTGTCGGAAATCCACTCTTCGTTGATGGCCTCGTTGATGCGCGGCAGAATGCGCATCACTTCGCGGCCACGGCTGTCGACGCGAATAGCGGAGCCCACGGCATCCATCACGTCCACGCTTTCGGTCTTCACCAGTTCCCACGGACGGGCGTTGAAGGCATAGGGCTTCGAGGTCAGCGCGCCAACCGGGCAGAGGTCGATGACATTGCCCTGCAACTCGCTGGTCAGCGCCTGCTCCAGGTAAGTCGTGATTTCGGCGTCTTCGCCACGGCCCAGCAGGCCCATTTCGGCAATGCCGGCGACTTCGGTGGTGAAGCGGACGCAGCGCGTGCAGTGGATGCAGCGGTTCATCGAGGTCTTGACCAGCGGGCCAATATACTTGTCCTCTACGGCGCGCTTGTTTTCGGCGAAGCGGTTCTTGTCCACGCCATAGGCCATGGCCTGGTCCTGCAGGTCGCATTCCCCGCCCTGATCGCAGATAGGGCAATCGAGCGGATGGTTGATCAGCAGGAATTCCATCACGCCTTCGCGGGCCTTCTTGACCATCGGCGTGTTGGTGAACATTTCGGGCGGCTCGCCATTGGGGCCGGGCCGCAGATCCTTGACCGACATGGCGCAGCTGGCTTGCGGCTTGGGCGGACCGCCCTTCACCTCGACCAGGCACATGCGGCAGTTTCCGGCCACCGACAGGCGCTCGTGATAGCAGAAGCGCGGGATTTCCGCGCCGGCGGCCTCGGCCGCCTGCATCAGCGTGTAGTAATCAGGAACTTCGACGAGCTGGCCGTCGACCTTGATGGTTGCCATGGCCCTACTCCGCAGCGATCGACGGCACGGCGCCGTCGCTGGTGGACGAATATGTATACTGGTCGATCCGCTCTTCGATGACGTGGCGGAAGTTGCGGATCAGGCCCTGGATCGGCCACGCAGCGGCATCGCCAAGCGCACAGATGGTGTGGCCTTCGATCTGCTTGGTCACTTCGAACAGCATGTCGATTTCGCGCTTCTGGGCGCGGCCCTCGACCATGCGCTCCATGACGCGCATCATCCAGCCGGTGCCTTCGCGACATGGCGTGCACTGGCCGCAGCTCTCATGCTTGTAGAAAGCCGAGAGGCGCCAGATGGCCTTGATGATGTCGGTCTGCTTGTCCATGACGATGACGGCAGCGGTGCCCAGTGACGAACCCACTTCGCGCAGTCCGTCGAAGTCCATCACGGCATTGCGCATCTTCTCGCCGGGTACGCAGGGCACCGAAGCGCCACCGGGAATCACGGCCAGCAGGTTGTCCCAGCCCCCGCGAATGCCGCCACAATGCTTCTCGATGATCTCCTCGAAGGTAACGCCCATGGCTTCTTCGAAGGTCGCCGGCTTGTTCACATGGCCGGAAACGCACATCAGCTTGGTGCCGGTATTGTTGGCGCGGCCGATCGAGGCGAACCAGGCGCCCGAACGGCGCAGGATTTCCGGCACGACGGCGATGGATTCGACGTTGTTGACCGTGGTCGGGTTGCCATAAACGCCCATGCCGGCCGGGAACGGCGGCTTGAGGCGGGGCTGGCCCTTCTTGCCTTCGAGCGATTCCATCAGCGCGGTTTCTTCGCCGCAGATATAGGCGCCGGCGCCGTGGTGGACGATGATATCCAGATCCCAGCCGTGGATATTGTCCTTGCCGATCAGCTTGGCCTCATAGGCCTGCTCGACGGCGGCCTCGAGGCGCTGGCGTTCGCGGATGAACTCGCCGCGCACGTAGATGAAAGCAAGATGGGCATCCATGGCGCGGGCGGCAAGCAGGCAGCCTTCCACGAGATGATGCGGATCATGCCGCAAGATATCTCGGTCCTTGCACGTGCCTGGCTCGCTCTCGTCCGCGTTGACCAGCAGATAATGCGGACGACCGTCATTGACCTTGGGCATGAAGGTCCATTTGAGCGCGGTCGGGAAACCGGCGCCGCCGCGGCCACGCAGGCCCGAGGCCTTCACCTCGTTGGTGATCCAGTCACGACCGGCATCGATGAATTCCTTGGTCCCTACCCAGGCGCCGCGCGCACGCGCACCTTCGAGCGTCCAGTCGCCCTGGCCGTAGAGATTGGTGAAAATGCGGTCCTTGTCAGCGAGCACTCTTCATACTCCTAACGCGGCTTCTTGCCGAAGACGCGGATATATTCGGCCTCGCCACCCTTGGCGAGCGCGGCGGCCTGGGCAAGCCAGTTGTCGCGGGCCACGCGGCCCTTGAAACTCAGCGAGTCCTCGACCTTGGCAATGTCACTGGCGGTAAACTTGGCCACCTGGCTCCATTTGGTGATGCCCAAAGCATGCAACTTGCTCTCAAGCACCGGACCAACACCCGAGATCAGCTTGAGATCGTCCGGCACACCCTTAGGCGCCTTGAACAGCGGCGCAGAGCCGCCCTTTTCGGCAACCGGGTTCACTTCGGTAGGAGCGGCCTTGCCCGGCTTTGCAGCCTTGCTCTTGGCCGCGCTGGTGGTCGTTGCGCCAACAGCGGGAGCAGCCTTGGTGGCCTTGCCCGGTGCCTTGCCGCCATCGACCTTGGCGGCCTTGGACTCGGCGCCGGTGGCGTCTTCACGCATCGCCTTGTTGGGCTTGCCATTGGCCTTGGCCGAAGCATTGGCGGCCTTGCGCTCGCCTTCGGCCTTGGCCTGGGAAACCTTGGCACCTTTCGGCGTGCCCTTGAGGGCCGGCGCAGCCTCCTCGCTCACATCCTTCGGCTTGGACGCCGTGGTCGGGGCGGGTGCGGCGGCCGCAGGCGCCGCGGCATCGGCCGGCGGCGGGGGCGGCACGAATTTGGTGCGCTTGGCACTCGGCTTTTCGAGCAGCGTCGTCCGGCCACCTTCGGCCGCGGAAGTCAGCCGGTCGATCTGCGGACCCGGCTTGATCGTGTCACCCTTGCCGGCGGCGAAGGCATCGACAATCTCTTCGAAACGCTCGGCCGTCAGGTCTTCATAGGTGTCGTGATAGATCGTCACCATCGGCGCGTTGACGCAGGCGCCAGCACATTCCACCTCTTCCCAGCTCATCGTGCCATCGGCATTGAGATGGTGCGAATCGGGGTGGATCTTGGATTTGCAGATGTCGATCAGATCCCCGGCGCCGCGCAGCATGCAGGGCGTGGTGCCGCAAACCTGGATATGGGCGCGGCTGCCCACCGGCTGCAACTGGAACTGGGTGTAGAACGTCGCCACTTCCAGCACGCGGATATAGGCCATGCCGAGCATGTCGGCGATCGTCTCGATCGTCGCGCGGCTGACCCAGCCATCCTGGTCCTGCGCCCGCATGAGCAGCGGAATAACGGCAGATTGCTGACGGCCGGTCGGGTAGAGCCCGATCTTCCACTCCGCCCATTTGGCGTTTTCAGCAGTAAAGGCGAACGCGGCCGGTTGAACCGACTCGTCCGCAAGGCGACGCGCAACCATTAGCGATCAACCTCTCCGAACACGATATCGAGCGAGCCAAGGATAGCCGAGACGTCAGCCAGCATGTGGCCGCGACACAGGAAATCCATGGCCGACAAATGTGCGAAACCCGGCGCGCGGATCTTGCAGCGGTAGGGCTTGTTGGTGCCGTCGCTGACCAGATAGACGCCGAATTCGCCCTTGGGCGCTTCCACGGCGGCATAGACCTCGCCGGCCGGAACCTTGTAGCCCTCGGTATAGAGCTTGAAGTGATGGATCAGCGCTTCCATGGAGCGCTTCATTTCGCCCCGGCTCGGCGGAACCACCTTGCCGTCGAGCGAGGACACCGGACCCTTGCCATCCGGCGCGTTCAGCTTGTCCACGCACTGCTTCATGATGCGGGTCGACTGACGCATCTCTTCCATGCGGATGAGATAACGGTCGTAGCAGTCGCCGTTCTTACCGATCGGAACGTCGAAATCCATCTCGGCATAGCATTCGTAAGGCTGGCTCTTGCGCAGGTCCCAGGCAGCACCCGAGCCGCGCACCATCACGCCGGAAAAGCCCATATTCCAGGCGTCTTCCAGCTTCACCACGCCGATATCAACATTGCGCTGCTTGAAGATGCGGTTTTCGGTGAGGAGCGTGTCGATATCATCCAGCGCCTTGGGGAAGGTCGAGCAGAAGGTGTCGATATCGTCGATCAACGCCTGCGGCAGATCCTGGTGGACGCCGCCAGGACGGAAATAAGCGGCGTGCATGCGCGCGCCTGAAGCGCGCTCGTAGAACACCATGAGCTTTTCGCGCTGCTCGAAACCCCAGAGCGGCGGAGTGAGCGCGCCCACGTCCATGGCCTGCGTGGTCACGTTCATCAGATGCGCCAGCAGGCGCCCGATTTCCGAATAGAGCACGCGGATGAGTTGACCGCGGCGCGGCACTTCGAGCCCGAGCAATTTCTCGACGGCCAGGGCAAAGGCATGCTCCTGGTTCATCGGCGCCACATAGTCGAGGCGATCAAAATAAGGTACGGCCTGCAGATAGGTCTTGGATTCGATCAGCTTCTCGGTGCCGCGATGCAACAGGCCAATATGCGGATCGACGCGCTCGACGACTTCGCCGTCCAGTTCCAGGATCAGGCGCAGCACGCCGTGCGCGGAAGGATGCACGGGGCCAAAATTGATCGTGAAATTGCGAACTTCGGCTTCAACAGTCATTGCTTGGCCTTCTCGTCACCGGGCAGCACGTAGTCGGTACCTTCCCAAGGCGACAGATAGTCGAACGAACGATATTCCTGCATCAGCTTGACCGGCTCGTAGACGACGCGCTTGCGCTCTTCGTCGTAGCGGACCTCCACGAACCCGGTGGTCGGGAAGTCCTTGCGCAGCGGATGGCCGTCAAAGCCATAGTCGGTCAGGATGCGGCGCAGATCGCCATGGCCCGAGAACAGCATGCCGTAGAGGTCATAGGCCTCACGTTCGAACCACTCAGCACCCTTGAAGACGCCGGTAATGCTCGGAACCGGCGTCACGTCGTCAGCCGAAACCTTTACGCGGATACGCTGATTCAGATGCGGGCTCATGAAGTGGTAGACGACATCGAACCGCTCGTCGCGCGCCGGATAGTCGGCGCCGCAGACATCGACAAAGCTGATGAACCGGCAGCGCGGGTCGTCGCGCAGGAAGGTGGCTACCGCCACAATCGCGTCTCTTTCGGCCGTCAGGGTGAGTTCGCCAAAGGCAACTTCCTGGAGCAGAATCGCCGGGCCGAGGGAGCGTGCAATGTGCTCGCCAAGGTCCACAAGCGGATCGACCTGGATTACTTCATCCATTCTGGGTGACCCTAGCGTTCGATGGTGCCGGTGCGGCGGATTTTCTTTTGCAGCAACAGAATGCCGTAAAGAAGCGCTTCAGCCGTGGGCGGGCAGCCCGGGACGTAAACGTCCACCGGCAAAACGCGATCGCACCCCCGCACGACCGAATAGGAATAGTGATAGTAGCCGCCACCATTGGCGCAGCTACCCATGGAAATGACGTAGCGCGGCTCCGGCATCTGGTCGTAGACCTTGCGCAGGGCCGGAGCCATCTTGTTGGTCAGCGTGCCGGCAACGATCAGCACGTCGGACTGCCGCGGCGAGGCGCGCGGTGCGGTGCCGAAGCGCTCGATATCGTAGCGCGGCATCGACATCTGCATCATCTCGACGGCGCAGCAGGCCAGGCCGGTCTGCATCCACATCAGCGAGCCGGTACGGGCCCAGTTGACGAGCTGCGATACGGTCGAGACGAGGAAGCCCTTATCGGCGAGTTCGTCGGTGACGTCGGTGAAAAAGGGGTCCGCCGCGCCGGCCGTTTTGCCCGTACGCGGATCGACCATGCCCGAGGGGCGCGGCGCGACCAGCGTACCGGTTGCTTCACTCAATCCCATTCCAGGGCCCCTTTCCGCCATTCATAGATAAAGCCGATAGTCAGGACGGCGAGGAAGATCATCATCGACCAGAAGCCGAACCAGCCGACCTCACGGAAAGCCACGGCCCAGGGAAACAGAAACGCCACTTCGAGGTCGAAGATGATGAAGAGAATCGCGACGAGATAGAATCGCACGTCGAACTTCATGCGCGCATCGTCAAAGGCATCGAAGCCCGCCTCGAACGCCGAAACCTTCTCGGGGTCAGGGTTCTTCACGGCAACGATGAACGGAGCAACCAGCAGGGCAAGGCCGATAAGGCCGGCCACGCCAAGGAAAATGACAATCGGCAGATAGTCGCTGAGCAAGTCGGTCATGCGGCAGCCTGTTTCTAGTCCGGCCGGGCGACCGGGTGCGAGAGTTGCGCAGGCAATTGGGGCGAGCGAACCAACGCAAACGTTGATGGCTTGGGCTTAGACCTTTGGCTATCCGGTTTCAAGGGAAAGAAAATATGATCGGTACAATCATATATGCAGGGAGCAAAGGCCCGCAATATCCGCATTCCGGGCACGCTCCTGCCGGCAACAGCATGCTCGGATTCGCGGTCATTTTGGAAACGGGCAGGAACTGGGAGCGGCCGCAAAACAGGCATGCGACACGGCCAAACCAAAACGGCGAACCGTGTTAGCGGTTCGCCGAATTGGGTTTGCAAGACGCTAGGTCAGGAGGGCGGTGAACCGCCCTGCCCGATTGCAAAACTTAGAAGTGGTAGAACACGCCAACGGTTGCCTTGGCACCTTCGAAGAAGGAGTCGGCAGCACCGTCGAAGTCGCCCTGGCCGACGATTTCACCGCGAACGGTGATTGCATCGGTCACGGCCAGTTCAACACCGCCACCGAGCTGGTACACGCCGGTATTCACGGCGCCGCGGTTATGCGTGCCGAGACCACCGATGGCATAGACGAGAACCGAGTCGGTCACGACAGCACCAGCGCGCAGGTTAGCGAAGAATTCGCTGCTGTTGGTGGCGCTGCTGTTCCAGAGGTAGTCGCCGGTGACTTCAGCGCCGATCAGGAAAGGATCGACGGGGATGAAGTTCACGCCGAGGGCAGCGCCGAGCACACCCGAGGTCGTGTTGACGGGAACGGTAGCATAGGTGCTGGCATCGGAGCCGGTGAACTGGCCGCCGGCGCGAACGCCTGCATAGAGACCTTCCCAATCGAAACCAGCAGCTTCATAGATCGGCTGCGGGGTGGTCGGGATGATGAGGTCGGCGGCCTGAGCACCACCAACGAGCAGCGCGGCAGCAGCCACACCGAGGGTAAGCGAACGTACAAACATATCTTGCACTCCCATAGAGTTAACCGTAGTCGAACGACTAGATGCATCAGGGTAACGCGCGTGACAACCCTTTGGTCGCTCAAATTAGGCAATGCGGATAACGCCAGATGACCATTTGAGGGCGGGTGTTGCGCCAATGCCGCGCAATTGGCCCAATTTGAGACAAATTTGATCTATCGAGCAGACCGATACGGCGACGAGGTGTCGCAATCTGGACCCGACTGAGTCTCTCCATCAAGCGTCTGTTATGGCCCAAAACGAAACGGCCCCGCCGGGGCGGGGCCGTAATTCCGGCGATCGATTCGAACTAGAAGTGAAAGTTCGCGCCAACGGTGAACTGGTCCTTGGCATTGGTTCCGCCATCGAGCGGGAAGCCGTGGAGGTATTGCGCTTCGACGGTGATGCTGTCGGTGACCGCGAGTTCCACGCCGCCACCCAGCAGCACGTCCTGCTCATCGGGCGGGCCAAGGTCTATGCCATAGCCGCCCGCCGCGTAGACCAGCACATCGTCGCTGACGACAAGGCCGGCCCGGCCGAGAATCTGGCCATAAGTAGTCTCGCCGACGCTGCCGCCGCTCAACCCATGCACGGCGACTTCGGCACCCAGCAGGTAGAAGTCGAACTGGGCATTGACGCCGGCCTGGACCCCAAGCCCATATTGCGTGCCGCTGGTATTGCCATTCTGAGCGCCGCCATAGACACCGGCATAAAAGCCGCTCCAGTCAAAACCGGGTTCCTCGTAGACCGGCATCTCGGCGGGAGTGCTGGTGGGGACCGTGATCAGGTCCGCGGCAAAGGTGCTGCCCATCGGGATGGTGGTGGCGAGCGCCGCAAGCGCCATTTTGTTGAACAAGCTCATCGCTGTTCTCCTTACTACTGGACCGTCCGGACTTGATGAACGCGGTGCCTTCGCGCCGGTTCCGCCCTGGGTCATGGGGGCCTTTCCCGGAATGCGACCCGATGATTCCGGGTTTCGGGAACAGCCGACAGCATTGGTTTGCTTGGGTTTGCGGGCGAAAACCCGTCGCTCAGGCGGCCAGAATAGGGCAGCGGCTTTGCGTTGCCGATCGGTCACAGTCGGGACCGGCAACGCTTTTGTCCGGTTCTAGAGCGTGCCTACCAGCACCGGATCGTCGCGATAGGCATCGGGAAACAGGGCCTTGAGCGCCGCGATCTTGGGCAGGTCGTGGAAAGCGATATAGGGCCAGGTGGGATTCAGCGTCAGGAAATCCTGATGATATTGCTCGGCCGGGTAAAAAGCCTTGAACGGCTCTATCGTGGTGACGATCGGCCCTTCGAAAAGGCCGGTTTCATCGAGCTGGGCGATATAGGCCCTGGCGATATCGGCCTGCTCGTCACTCAACGGGAAGATGGTCGAGCGATACTGCGTACCGTGGTCGGGGCCCTGGTAGTTGAGCTGGGTCGGATTGTGGGCGACAGAGAAATAGATCTGCAGCAGCTTGCCATAGCTCACCACCGAGGGGTCATAGGTGACCTCCACGGTTTCGGCATGGCCGGTGCTGCCGCTGCCGGTCTGCTCGTAGGTTGCGGTTTCGGCGGCGCCCCCGGAATAGCCGGAAACGGCACGGGTCACGCCGGTCACATGCTGGAACACGCCCTGCACACCCCAGAAACAGCCGCCGGCGAAAACGGCTTTGGCCGTTGTGCCGGTATCGGCGAGGTCCGTGGCGGGGGGTGGAATCTCGACGGGCGCTTCCTGGGCGGCGGTCGTTTGACTCCATTGGATGAATGTCAGCGCAGGCAGGACGAGCAGCGCGGCCAGGACGGCACGGCGGCCGGTCGAAGAGGAACTGGGCATTTTGCAAACCTTGGTTGGAACAACTTGCTCGTCAGTTCGTCCTGTATGCGCCTCCGGTTACAGAGGATCACCTGCCTCACGGCGAAATGAAGCCCTGATCGGTCAGTTGAGCCTGCCGCCCGTTGTGGCATCGAAGAGATGGATGGCGGTGAGATCTGGCTGCAGATGAACCGTCTCGCCGGGCTGCGACTTAAGCCGCTCGCGGAATACGCCGATGACGGTATGCTCGCCCAAGGTCAGAGTGACCTGGGTTTCCGAGCCCATCGGCTCGACCAGCTTGACGATGGCGGGGACGCCGGCCGCGGCCAGGGACAGGTGCTCGGGGCGGATGCCATAGACGGCGTTGTCGGCCCGGCTGACGCCGGGCGGCAGCGGCAGGGTGACATCGCCGGCCATGAAGCCGTCCGCAGTGATCCGGCCGGCGATGGCGTTCATGGCCGGGGAGCCGATGAAGCCAGCGACGAAAAGATTGGCCGGCCGATCATAGAGGTCGAGCGGCGCGCCGACCTGCTCCACACGACCGCCATTCATCACCACGATCTTGTCGGCCATGGTCATGGCTTCCACCTGATCATGGGTGACGTAGACAGTGGTGACACCGAGCCGCTGGTGCAGTCCCTTGATCTCGCCGCGCATGACCACGCGCAGCTTCGCATCGAGGTTGGAAAGCGGCTCGTCGAACAGGAACACCTGCGGGTTGCGTACGATGGCCCGGCCCATGGCGACGCGCTGGCGCTGGCCGCCGGAAAGCTGGCGCGGATAGCGATCGAGCAGCGGCCTGAGGCCGAGGATGTCGGCGGCCCAGTTCACGCGCTCGGCGATTTCCGCCTTGCCGGCGCCGCGATGCTCCAGGGAGAAACCCATATTGGTGGCGACCGTCATATGCGGATAGAGCGCATAATTCTGGAACACCATGGCGATGTCCCGGTCCTTGGGTTCGAGATCGTTGACCACCCTGGCGCCGATGGAGATGTCGCCGCCTGTGACGGTTTCAAGACCGGCGATCATGCGCAGCAGGGTGGACTTGCCGCAGCCCGACGGGCCGACCAGTACGACGAATTCCCCATCGGCGATGTCGATGTCGATGCCGTGCAGCACAGGCGTCGTGCCATAGCTCTTGGTGATGGATTTGAGGGTAACGGGAGCCATGAGTCAGCCTTTCAGCCCGGTATGGGCCAGCCCTTCGACGAATTGCTTCTGCGCCACGATGAAGACCAAAAGAACCGGAATGGCCGTCATGGTCGCCGCGGCGAGCTGGATGTTCCACATGGCGCCGCCATAGGCGTCGGTGAACTGGGTCAGTGCCTGCGGCAGGGTGAACATCTGCGTCGAGGAGAGGAATACGATGGGTTCGAGATAGAGGTTCCACGAGTGGAGGAAGGTGAAGATGGCCACGGCACCGAGCGCCGGCTTGGCCAGCGGCAGGGCGATGAGCCAGAAAATCTTGAAGCGTCCCAGGCCATCGACGCGGGCGGCCTCTTCCAGCTCGACCGGTAGGGCGATGAAGAACTGGCGCATGACGAAGGTGGCAAAGACCGAAGGCGCGCCGAAAATGGGCACGAGGATCAGCGGCCAGTGCGTATTGATCATCCCCCATTTGAGGAACATCTGGAACAGCGGCACGATGGTAACTTCCGACGGGATCAGCAGCCCCAGGAGCACGACCATGAAGATGGCATTGCTGAAGGGGAACTTGATGCGCGCGAAAGCGTAGCCGGCCATGGACGAGATGATCATGGTCCCGCCAGTGACCAAGGCGGCGATATAGGCCGAGTTCCAATACTGCCGCGCGAAGGGTTGCAGCTCGAACACCCTGGCATAGGTGGAAAAGTCGAAGCGGCGCGGCCACAGGTCGGGCGGGAAGGCGAAGATATCGCTGATCGGTTTCACCGATGAGGTGAGCATCCACCAGGTCGGGAAGACGAAGGGGATCAGCAGCACGCACATCAGCCCGTAGAGCGCGACTTTCATGCGGGGGGAGAGATCAGTTTTCATAGAAGACGATCCGCTTGCGCATCTGCCACTGGACAAAGGTGAGCAGCGCGACGATCACGAACAGCAGGATCGACAGCGTCGAGCCGTAGCCGAAGAAGTGGAACTGGAAGGCCTGCTGGTAGAGATAATAGACCAGCACGGTCGTCGTCATGCCGGGCCCGCCCTGGGTCAGCACCGCGATCTGGGCGAAGACCTGCAACGAGCCGACGATGGTGATGATCGAGGTCAGCAGGATGGTGGGCGAGATCAGCGGCAGCGTGATGCGGCGGAACTGCTTGAAGCGCCCTGCCCCATCGACCCGCGCGGCCTCGTACAGTTCCCTGGGCACGCCCTGGAGGGCGGCTAGGAACAGGATCATGTTGAGCCCGACATTCTTGAACACCTGTACGACGATGACTGAAATCATCGCGGTTGTCGGCGTGCGCAGCCAGTTGGGGCCCTCGACGCCGATCAGTTGCAGCAATCCGTTGATGCCGCCGTTGTTCTGCAGCAGGAAGCTCCAGACGATGGTCCAGGCGACCAGCGAAACGACGACCGGCGAGAAGAACAGCGTGCGGAAAAGGGTGATGCCCTTGAGCTTCTGGTCGAGCAGTACGGCCAGCAGCAAGGCCAGGCTCATGTTGAGGACGACGAGCCCTGCGGAAAACACGGCCGATGACAACAGGACCTGCGGCAGCGCCTTGTCGGCCAGCAGCATCTGGTAGTTGGCGGCGCCGACATAGTTGAACGTATTGGCCAGCACGTTCCACTCGTGCAGCGAATAGTAAAAGACCAGGCCCAGCGGAAACAATACGAAGGTGACGATGCCGATAAGCTGCGGCGCGATGAAGGCATAGCCGGCAGCGGCGTCGCGGCGCTCAATGGTCCAGAAGGGACGCTTTCTTCGTGGAGTGTCGGCCGCGATGGTCATGCTCTTTCCTTCTCCCTCCCCTTTGCGGGGAGGGTCGGGGTGGGGGGCGAGAGCCCCGATATCCGGGCCAGCCTACCCCCCACCCTTGATCCCTCCCCGTACGGGGAGGGAGGCGACTGCTTGATCTGCGCCTCAGCGCGCCAGCAACGGGCCGACGCTGTCGCAGACCGATTGCAGCACGGCGGGGATATCGGCATCGGCAACCCAGAGGCTGTCGAGCGAGGAACGGACGGTCTGCTGGATCTGGGCGAAGTTGGTGTGCCCCGGCAGCACCGAGCCGGTGGAGATACCATCGATCACCACGTTGTCGATCTGCTCGGCCGAAAGCAGCGGGTTGGTCGAGGCCAGCGTCTCGGCGTTGAGCAGGCTGGCCCGGGCCGGCGGGAAGAACTGGGCCAGCTTCTGGCTGTTTTCAGGGTTGGTCATATAGGCGAGGAACTCCACGGCCGTCGCGGCATTGGGGCTGGCGGCAAAGGCGCCGACGCCGGCTTGGCCGACCACGGCATAGTGGCCGACCGGGCCGGCCGGCAGCGGGACCAGATCCCAATCGAAGGGATTTTCCTTGGGCAGCAGCGAGGCGCGGCTGATCTGGGTGATGGTCATGCCGGTTTCTCCGGCGAAGAAATCGATGTCCTCGCCCGGTCCGGGCATGGCCTTGTCGGTGAAGATCGCCTTGTGAATGGCGGTCATGGCGTCGACCATTGCCTTGTCCGTGAAGGTGCAGGTCTTGCCATCGGCGCTCCAGGGCGACGCGCCCCAGCCGTTCCAGATGGAGGCCATGTTCTGCCAGACCTGGTACTTGAAATCGCGCAGGACGAGGCCCGTCTTGCCGGATTGGCCGACTGCGGCCGCGCTGGCAAAGGCATTGTCCCAGGTCCAGGCATCCTCGGCGATCAGCTCGGCCGGGGTCTTGGCGCCAGCGGCCTTGATAACGTCGTTGTTGACGAAAATGGCGAAGGGCGAGGTGGAGAAGGGATAGGCGTAAAGCTGGCCGTCCTTGGTCCACAAAGCGGTGGCCTGCTCGCTGACATCGGCGATGTCGTACCCTTCGGTGGCGGTGAAGGCGTCGGTCAGGGGTGCCAGCGCGCCGGAATTGACGAAGTCGGCGGCGGTGGTTTCCAGAATCCAGGCCAGGTCGGGCGGGTTGCCACCGGCGATCTGGGTGGTGAGCGTGGTGGTGTAGCTGTCGAAAGGCAGCGGCTCGAAGCTGACCGTGACATTGGGATGGGTCGCCTTGAAGCCCTCGGCGATCTCGTTGAACATGGCCAGATGCGCCTCGTTGGCGCTCCAGATGGTCATGCGCAGGTTGACAGCGTCCTGGGCCCAGGCGGTGCCGGACCAGGCCAGGGGCAGCAGGATTCCGGCGACGGCCGCCGTGGTCTTCAGTTGGGAAATCTTCATTGGTTTGTTCCTCCTGTTGAGTCGTTCAATATCCGCGTACGTCGGGCCAGTGGATCTCGATCCCCTCGCCATGGAGACGTGCCTGGAAGTCGGTGAGCTGGGCCTGGTTTTCCTGCACCTGGTGCGGTGTGAGCCCGTGATTGAGACAGTGCGCGGCGAGCAGGCCGGCGACTTCGCCGACATTCCACTCGACCGGATGCAGCCGGTAGCAACCGTTGGTGATGTGGGTGGTGCCGATATTCTTGCCGGCCGGCAGCAGGTTCTTCACCCGGCGCGGCAGCAGCGCCCCCAACGGGATTTCGAAGGGCGCGGATTCCACGTCGACATAGTTGTCGCCACCCGTGGAGGGATGGAGATCGATGCGGTACATGCCGATACCGATGCTGTCCCTGTAGGACCGCGACAGGGCATTGCCATGGACGGCCATCGACACGTCCTGCTCCACGATGCGGGTAACTGGCAGAATGCGGCGGCTTTCCCGGATATAGGGCGCCATGGCCAGGCCATGATCGGTGCCGGTGACGTCGCCGCGCAGGCGCAGGCCGGGAAAGCCGACCCCGCCATCGACGCGCGGGGCTTCGGTCTGCAGCCAGTAGAACACCGCATAGGAGAGATCGGCGGCGGCCTTGAGGTGGTGCGCCTTCTCGTTCTCGGACACATCGATGATCGTGTGTTCCATATAGTCGATCATCGGCCAGTTCACGAGGCAGATGTCCGAGCCATAGGCGCCGGGCACGAAATTGCGCCGGGCGGCGATACGGCGGAAGGTCCAGAGATTGCCGTCGCCGGGATTGCGGCGCTGATCGGCATCGACCAGCAGCGGGTCGTCGTCCGGATTGGGCGTGAAGCTGCGTTCGGTGATTTCGAGCGTGCGCGGATGCGGCGCCTTGAAGCCCAGCAGCGGGCCGCCCCAGAATTCGGGCTGGTATTGCCGCCAGAAATCATAGTTTTCCGGCTTGTCGATGGTCTGGTCACCGTCGACGTGATCGATGGCGAAGCATACCGACACAGCCTGCACATTGTCGGGCTGGGCCACCGCCGGCGCGCTGGGCTCGCCGGTATCGGACTGCGCTTCGAAGCCCTTGGCATATTCGGTGCCGGTGAGCGGCAGCAGGTCGCCAAGCTCGGTGGCGTCCACCACATAGTCGGCGGAAACCTCGATACGCGCGCCGCCATCGCGATGTTGCAGCGTGATCGAGCGGACAGTATCGCCGTCGACATCGGCGGTCACGGGCCGATAGGGCTGCAACACAATGAGCTGCCCGCCGCCGCGCCATGGCGCCAGCATAGCTTCGATTACGGCGACGCCGACGCGAGGTTCGGCGCAGAGCCGGCTGACCCAGCCGGCACCGGGGTTGAGATCGCCCCAGGCGCGGCTTTCCGCCGTCAGCGGATAGTGATCGCGATAATACTGGCGGATGCCGTTGCGGAGCTGGCGATAGCTGCGGGTGACGCCGAACTGCTCGACCCAGCTATGCTCGTCGGGCGGCACGGCCTGGCTGGTGAGCTGGCCGCCAAGCCAATCATATTCCTCGCTCATGATGACGGTGCGGCCCGAGCGCAAGGCGCCGAGCGCAGCGGCTACGCCGCCCAGCCCGCCGCCGGTGATGAGGATGTCCGCGCGCAATTCTTTGGTCATTTGATCCGGATGGTCTGGGTGGAAACGGGGCCGAGGGTTTCGCCCTCGACCGGTTCGCAAGGCAGCAGCAATTGCTCGACGGGCGCATCGTCCTCGACGCGACGCACCAGCATCTGCGTGGCGGCGCGGGCCATGGCCTCGCGCGGGATGGCAAAGGAGGTGAACCGGGTGCCGGTGGCCTGCTCGGCCCGGATGTGGTTGCCGATCACCACGATCGACAAATCGCCGGGAATGGAGAGACCACGATTGCGGGCCAGCGCCTCGACGGCGATCGCGTCGGCCAGCTCGGTGAAGAAAACGCAGGTGGCGTCGGCGGCGAGCAGGATGTCGAGCACTTCGGCGGCGGGGCGGCCGACGGCATTGATATTGGTGACGAGATCGGCCCCGCCGATGGCCTCCTGAAAGCCCTGCCAGCGATCCTCAGAGGATTCGGCACCCTGATTGAGGCCGACATAGGCGATGCGGTGGTGGCCGAGGTCGCGGGCGCGGTGGACCAAGGCCGAGGTGGCGGGGGCATAGTCGCCGCCGACATAGGGCACGGGACCGCCGGCATCGTCGCGGCGGCCGACGGCGACGAAAGGAAAGTCGCCGGTTACCAGGCGCTCCAGCTCGGCTGGATCGAACTGGCGACCCAGGATGATGCAGCCGTCGGCAAGGCGCAGGCGGACATTGTCGCCGAAGATCTTGCGCCTGGTGCCGGCGCCGGTGAGCAACAGCAGGTCGTAGCCCAGCTCCTGCGCCGCCTCCTCGATGCCGAGCAGGAAGGGCGTGAAAAAGTCTGCTTGCGCCGAGGGAAAGGCCGGCTCGTAGGTGAAAACGCCGAGGATGCGGTTGAGGCCCTTGACCATGCGGCGGGCGACCGGATCGGCGACGTAGCCGGTGTCGCGGATGACCTTGTTCACCCGATTGCGGGTTTCGGCGGGAATGCGGCCGTCATTGCCATCGGCGCCGTTCAGCACCAGCGATACGGTCGCCTGGCTCACCCCGGCCAACCGAGCGATGTCGCGTTGCGTCAGGCGCTTTGCAGCCGCCATTGCGTTCTCCTCAAGCCGCTAATGCGTATTAGCAGTTATGCGTATTAGCAAATTGAAATGCTGTCAAGGATGGGGAGATAAGTCGCTGGGGACATCGGCTTCGGCGGAGGAATGCGGCGGAGCGGCGCCCCGCTGAGGCTGGGAATGGCTGGGGTTGAAGCACGCCGGCGCTATCAGTTCGACTTTAGCGCGCCGGACAAATGTCGGCGCCTGCTCAAGCGAAAAGCGGACAATGCCATCAGGCACCACCCTTGCAAGTCTCTGGCAATTTCAAAGAGAAAGGGTGGCGCGAGAGACGGGGCTCGAACCCGCGACCTCCGGCGTGACAGGCCGGCGCTCTAACCAACTGAGCTACTCCCGCAGCGCGGGCGAACTGGTCGTTCGCGCAACGTGGCGTCCGTTTACCGAGCACCTTGGTCCAAGTCAAGCGAGCAAGTTGGGATCGACGCGACATTTTCATGAATGTCGAAGCCAGATGTGGAAAAGTGCCTGCGCCACAGGCGCTAGCGGCAATTGCCTGAAGCGTAAGGTGAGATTCGCGCGACGGGCGAATTCGTTAGCAGACTGCTAACATCGAGAGGGGGAAACGATGGTGGGCGATGACGGGCTCGAACCGCCGACATCTTCGGTGTAAACGAAGCGCTCTACCAACTGAGCTAATCGCCCGCAGGACCGAATGGTCCGCGAAGGTGGCCCTGATTAGGGCCCCTGCCCGCCAGCGTCAACCGGCAAAAATGAAATGGCCCCGGCGCAAAGCGCTCGGGGCCGATCGGTATGCCGATCCAGGAGCGGTCTTAGTTGATCGCGTCCTTCAGGCCCTTGCCGGGCTTGAACTTGGCCTGGTTGGAGGCCGGGATCTTGATCTCGGCGCCGGTGGCCGGGTTGCGACCGGTCGAAGCCTTGCGCTGCGATACGGCAAAGGTGCCGAAACCGACCAGACGGACTTCTTCACCGGACTTCAGCGAGCCGGTGATTGCCTCGAACACTGCGTCCACAGCTTCAGCGGCCTGTGCCTTGGTGATCGTCGCTTTGTCGGCGACGACGCCAACCAGATCGTTCTTGTTCATAGCGTTTCCTCACAGTGAATTGCCCGCCCTCGCTGGCGAACCTAAAACGCGGCAACCCTTGGTCGATTCTGTACGAAAGGCAAGGATTTCCGGGCTTTTCACGAGGCCGGACGGTGCAAAGCTGTTAATGGACCGGAAACTTCAGCCTCGCAAGTCCGGATTGTTGGTTTTCGCCGGTTTTCCGGGCTTTCCTGCCTGTTCCGAGCCTATTCGCCAACCGCGGGAGCCGGCGTGGCCCGGCGCCTGATTCCCAGCATAAGGGGTAGTGCCAACAGGTAAATTCCGGCCCCGATGATCCAGATCAGCCCCGGCCAGGTGCCCCGGATGGCGAAATAGGTGAAGCTGAAAAACAGGGGGCCGAAGACCGCAGCCAGGCTGACCAGGCTCGCCAGCACGCCCTGCAACTGCCCCTGCTTGTCGGGCCCCACCTGAGTCGTGGTGAGCGATTGCAACGCCGGCATGCCGATGCCGCCGAGCGCGAAGAGCGGCGCCAGGGCAAAGACGATCCAGCCCTGGGTCGCGATCCCCATAATGCCAAGGGCGGTGAGTTCGCAGGCCATGCCGACGACCAGCGCCCAGCGCTCGCCGAGCCGCGCCACGGCGGGACCGGTGAGAAAGGCCTGGGCGCCGGCATGGAAGACGCCATAGGCACCGAGCGACAGGCCGATCATCAATCCATCGAAGTGGAAGGCATCCTCACCGAACAGCGCCCACATGGTGCCATAGATGGTGCCGACGAAATTCATGATGACGAAGATGGCCATCAGGGGAATCAGGGCCTTGAAATCGAAGGCCCATTTGAGCGGTTTGAACGGGTTGAGCGTATCCCAATCGAATTTCGCCCCTGGCGTGCCCTTGCGCGATTCGGGCAGCACGAACAGGGCCAGGGCGAAGTTGACGCCATTGAGCAGGGCCGCCGCGATAAAGGGTGCGCGAACCCAGATATCGCCCAGCACGCCGCCCAGCACCGGCCCGATGATGAAGCCGATGCCGAACATGGCATGGAACAGGCCGAAGCGCCTGGCGCGTTCTTCCTCGGTCGAAATGTCGGTGATGTAGGCCGTCGCCACCGCCATATTGGCGCTGGTAATGCCCGAAATGGCGCGGCCCAGCACCAACATCCAGAGCTCGGGCGCGAAGGCCATGACGAGATAGTCGATGGCGGCGCCGGCCAGCGAGACCAGCAGGACCGGACGGCGGCCGAAGCGGTCGCTGAGCACGCCCAGAATGGGCGAGAACAGGAACTGGCAGGCTGAATAGAGCGCCAGCATAATGCCGAGCAGCGTAGCGACCTCGGACATATGCCCGACATCGCGCAACAAAGCCGGCAGGATGGGAAAGATCAGGCCGATGCCGATGGAATCGAGCGTGACGGCGGCGAGAATGACGATGAGGGCCTTGTTCAAGGGATGCTCCTGGTAGCCGCCAGCCGGCAAAGGGAAGTAGGGTGTTCACGGGCGCGTTACAAGCCCGGCTGGTTATGAAGGCCGGTGCTGACAGAGGGTGGCAGCAGGGCCGGCGGGCATTGCGCCGCCTTTGACGTGCCCCCTATTCGAGGGCTGATCGCCTCGGCAGGTGCTGGCACGATGGGGTACTCAGCAAAATGGAATTTCCCGATGACAAAAAACTTCGTGGTGGCGATCAGCGCGGCGATGCTGGCCATGATCGGTCCGGCCCAGGCCTGGATCCTTGAGGATGACGACTTCATCCCCGCGATCAGCCAGGTGGACCAGACCGGCCAGTTTGAACTCAGGATGATCTGTGACGCGCTGATGGGCAGCTATGCCATGCGGCTCACGACCAACCAAATCTGGTCGGATGCCGATGCCGGCTCCGGTGACGTGCAGGTCGCCTTCGAAATAAACGGCGACCCGCGCGGCAGCCATGGATTTGTCCCTGCGCGGGGACGCAGCGATAGGCTGGGTGCAGATGTGGTGGAACTCACGCTCTACGAGGGCGCCGCGGGCTGGGACCGGATTGCTACAGCACTGCCCGTGGCAAAGGACATGATCGTCATCCAGTATGGCGACCAGGCGATCGAGTTCGAGGCCGGCAACTACAACGACGCGAGCTGGGAGCTGTACGACGCCTGCTCGTAATGCGGACATGTCCAGGCACTCTTGTCGTAACCAGCCGGGCCCGTACGCCTTGCCGGAACACTCCCCTCGGGGGGTATTCGTCCATGAACCTGCGGGCGGCAAATATTGCGGTCGACTCCATCCCCCAATGGTGGGTTGGCCCCGATATCGGGGCTAAACATCCCCCACCCTTGAACCCTCCCCGCAAGGGGAGGGAGTCGACTGAAACATTGCGGCCTGCCCGTTTTCATATGCGATTCCCCCTGCGTCCAGGGGAGGAGCGGCGGATTTGGCGAGGTCGAGTTCTGGATTATCCAGGCACCTGCCCCGCGCGCCTCGCCCTGCTCCGGGCTTTCGGACCAATGCGGACATGGATCCCTGCCTGCGCCGGGATGACATCGCGTCAGTTGATGTCATGAGGTCATATGGGGGACCGGGGTATGCTCTATGCGCGGCTGCTCACGCGGCCACGGTCTTTGGCGTCCTGACCGTGGCGAACAGCGGTGTTGCCAGCAGATAGAGCCCTGCCCCGACGATCCAGATCGTGCCGATCCAGATGTCCTTGGTCGAGAAAAATATCGCTGTGGTCAGCACCGGCCCGACGATGCCGGCGAGGCTCATCAGGCTGGCCATCACGCCCTGCAACTGACCCTGCTGGTCATCGCCGACGCGACTGGTCAGCAGCGACTGCAGCGCCGGCATGGCGACGCCGCCCAGGGCAAAGAGCGGCGCTACCGCATAGCCCATCCAGCTCTGGTCGGCGAAGGCCATCAGGATATAGGCCAGCATATCGAAGGCGACGCCGATCATCAGTGTTCCCAGATCGCCGAAGCGGCGCGACAGCGGCCCGACGAGAAATGCCTGGGTCAGCGTGCCGCAGATGCCGAACACGGCGAAGGACAGGCCCATATGCACCAAATCCCAGCCAAAACGCGCGGCGCCGTACAGCACCCAGATGGTTCCGGGGATTGCCGCAACGAGGCCGAAGACGACCGATACGGTGACCATGGGCAGCAGGGGCCTGAAATTCCACAGCCAGACCAGCGGGCGCAGCGGGTTTAGCTCCTTGACGTCGAACTTGCCTTGGCTGGCCTTGCGGCTTTCCGGCAGCACGAAGAGGGCGACGAGCAGGTTGATGCCGTTGAATGCCGCCGCCGCCAGGAAGGGCGACCGCAACCACCAGGCGCCCATGACGCCGCCGATCACCGGGCCGATGATAAAGCCGGTGCTCATCACGGCGCCCACAAGGCCGAAGCGTTGCGCGCGCTGATCCAGCGGGGTGATGTCGGTGATATAGGCGCTGGCCACCGCCATGTTGGCGCTGGTGATGCCGGCCATGGCCCGGCCGACCACGAGAATCCAGCCAAGCGGCGAAAGCGCCATGACCAGGTAATCGATCAAGGTGCCGGCCAGCGAGAGCAGCAGTACCGGGCGCCGGCCGAAGCGATCGCTGAGCGCGCCCAGAACCGGGGAGAAGATGAACTGCATCAGCGCATAGACCACCAGCATGAGGCCGTAGAGCAGAGCGATGTCACCATTGGCGGTGACCTCGGCCAGCAGGTCGGGCAGGATGGGGAAAATGAGGCCACCGCCAATGGCGTCGATGGCTACAGTGGCAAGAATGACAATCAGGGCCTTGTTCACGAGGACCTCCAGAGGTACTTTATCGGTGATAAATCAATTTATCGGCGATAAGCACCCTTATCATCGATAAGTCAAGGGGCGTGCATGGCTATTGATCGTGATCGTATCGTCGACGAGGCGCTGGCTCTGCTCAACGCGGTGGGCATCGACAAGCTGACGACGCGGAAGCTGGCCGAACGCCTGGGCGTGCAGCAGCCGGCGCTGTATTGGCATTTCAAGGACAAGTCGGCTTTGCTCGACGCGGTGAACAGCGCGATGCTGGCGCGGTACCACACCCATCGCCTGCCATCGCCCGGACAGGACTGGGTGGACTTCACCTTCGCCAATGCCCGCAGCATCAGGTCGACGCTCCTCTCGGTGCGGGATGGCGCGCGCCTCACGGCCGGCACACGGCCATCGGAGAGCGAGTTCGCCGACACCGAAAAGGTGTTGCGGCTCTATGTCGATGCGGGCTTTTCACCGGCGGAGGCCTTCGGCATCGCCATCTCGGTGACCCGCTATGTGGTGGGCTACGTGCTGGAGGAACAGGGCGAGCGCGAACGCAGCGACGAGGAAGCCGATGACGGCGTCAACGCGATGGCGGAGGTGGCGGCATTCCCCCTGTTGTCGGAAGCGCTGGTGCCGCTGTTCAAGACGGGAACCATCAATACCGAAGCCGTGTTCGAGGGCGGGCTGCGCTATATGGTGGAGGGGATGAAGCGGAGTTTGGCGGAGCGGTGAATGGGGCGGGTTGGATGGCGCTGCATCCCGCGATGCTCTCCTTCTCCCCTCGTGGGAGAAGGTGCCCTCCGGGTCGCTTCGCGCCCGAAGGCAGGCTCCGGGCGGATGAGGGGACGCGGGGCCAGCCCCGGCATTGAAGCATGGCAGGACGCAGACCCCTCACCCGCAATTTCTTCTGGACGAAGCCCCCTCTCCCACAGGGGGCGAGGGGGGCTCCACTCAAAGGGCCGGACGGTGCCATAGCCCGCAAAACAAAACGGCGGCCCTTTGTGGACCGCCGTTTTTCATTCAATCCCAGCCTGTTTAGTGCGGCAGGCCGGCTGTGGCGTCTTCGCCGGTGTCGACCGTGGTCGAAACCGCAGGCGTGGTTTCCTCAAAATTCCATTCGATCGGCTCGGGCTTGCGGACAAGCGCGCGCTCGATGACCTGGTCCATGCGGGAAACCGGCACGATTTCCATGCCTTCCTTGACGATGTCAGGGATCTCGGCGAGGTCGCGAACGTTCTCTTCGGGGATCAGGACGGTCTTGATGCCACCGCGCAGCGCTGCGAGGAGCTTTTCCTTGAGGCCGCCGATGGGCAGCACCCTGCCCCGCAAAGTGATCTCGCCGGTCATGGCGACATCGTTGCGGACGGCAATGCCGGTCATGACGGAGACGATGGCGGTGGCCAGCCCGATACCAGCCGAGGGACCATCCTTGGGGGTGGCGCCTTCGGGCAGGTGGACATGGATGTCGCGCGTGTCGAACATCGGCGGCTTGATGCCGAAATCGATGGAGCGTGAACGGACATAGGCCGTTGCCGCAGTCAGCGATTCCTTCATCACTTCCTTGATGTTGCCGGTGACCGTCATGCGGCCCTTGCCCGGCGTCATCACGCCTTCGATGGTCAGCAGCTCGCCGCCAACCGAGGTCCAGGCCAGGCCCGTCACCAGGCCGACCTGCGATTCGGCTTCGATTTCGCCGTGCTTGTAGATGTCGGCGCCGAGGAAGCGGGTGAGCTTTTCCTCATCGATGACCACGGTCTTGACCTTCGTCTTGACAATCTCGGTCACGGCCTTGCGCATCAGCTTGCTGATTTCGCGCTTGAGGTTACGCACGCCCGCTTCGCGGGTATAGCGCTGGATCAGGGCGGTCAGCATCTCGTCGGACAGCTCGAACTCGCCATGGGCGAGGCCGTTTTCCTTGAGCGTCTCGGGGATCAGGTGCTGCTTGGCGATCGCGTGCTTCTCCTGCTCGGTATAGCCGGACAGGCGAATGATCTCCATGCGGTCCATCAGCGGGCCGGGAATGTTGAGCGTGTTCGAGGTGGTGACGAACATCACGTCGCTCAGGTCGTAGTCGACCTCGAGATAGTGATCGGCAAAGGTGTGGTTCTGCTCGGGATCGAGCACTTCGAGCAGTGCCGAGGACGGGTCGCCGCGGAAGTCCTGGCCCATCTTGTCGATCTCGTCGAGCAGGAAGAGCGGATTGGACTTGCCGACCTTCTTGAGCGACTGGATGACCTTGCCGGGCATGGAGCCGATATAGGTGCGGCGGTGGCCGCGGATTTCGGCTTCGTCACGGACGCCGCCCAAGGCCATGCGCACGAATTCGCGGCCCGTCGCCTTGGCGATCGACTTGCCCAGCGAGGTCTTGCCGACGCCCGGAGGGCCGACGAGGCAGAGGATCGGGCCCTTGAGGGTGCCGGTGCGGCCCTGCACGGCCAGATATTCGAGGATGCGTTCCTTGACCTTTTCGAGGCCATAGTGATCCTCATCCAGCACCTTTTCGGCGAGGACCAGGTCGCGCTTGACCTTGCTCTTCTTGCCCCAGGGCAGGCCGAGCAACGTATCGAGATAGTTGCGGACGACGGTGGCTTCGGCCGACATCGGGCTCATCGACTTGAGCTTTTTCAGCTCGGCCTCGGCCTTGGTCCGGGCTTCCTTGGACAGACGGGTCCTGGCGATGCGCTCCTCGATCTCCTGGATCTCGTTGGAGCCCTCTTCGCCGTCGCCCAGTTCCTTCTGGATCGCCTTCATCTGCTCGTTGAGGTAATATTCGCGCTGCGTCTTTTCCATCTGGCGCTTGACGCGGGAACGGATGCGCTTTTCCACCTGCAACACGCCGATCTCGCCTTCCATCAGGCCGAGAATCTTCTGGAAGCGCTCGGCGACCGAAACGGTCGAGAGCAGGTCTTCCTTCTCGTTGATCTTGATGACGAGGTGGCTGGCAATGGTATCGGCGAGCTTACTGTGGTTCTCGATCTGCCCGACGGCGGCGACGACCTCGGCCGAAATCTTCTTGTTGAGCTTCACATAGCTCTCGAATTCGGTGGTGGCCGAACGCGACAAAGCCTCGATCTCGGTGGCGTCTTCCTCCGGCTCGGGCAGGATGGAAGCCTCGGCCTCGAAATAGTCCTCGGTCTGCAAGTACCGGTCGATGGTGGCGCGGTTGAGCCCTTCCACCAGCACCTTGACGGTGCCGTCGGGCAGCTTGAGCAGCTGCAGCACGGTGGCGATGGTGCCGGTGGCGTAAATCTGGTCCGGAGCCGGATCGTCGTCCTGCGCGTTCTTCTGGGTCACGACGAGGATGTGCTTGTCGTCGCGCATGACTTCTTCAAGCGCCTTGACGGATTTCTCGCGGCCGACGAACAGCGGCACGATCATGCCGGGGAAAACGACGATATCACGCAGGGGTAGAACTGGGTAAACCCGGTCCCGGCTGAAATCGCCAGTGGCGGGGGTGACGTCCGTCATCTCGTATCCTTTCCGGGGCGCGCGGGAGGAAGGAGAGAGGTGCGCGCCCGTTATAGACAGCTCCAGCATTCGAGGCTGGGCTGATTCCGGTTAATAAATAGGTTCGCCTATGGGGCCCGCAAGTCAACCTTCGCGCTTTTGTGACGGTTAAGACGTGAACGCACAGGAGATATGCGGGCGCGGGCGGGAACAGCGGTGTGGCCTGCATCCATGATTGATGCGATCAGCCCAGGATCCGGCTACGCAGGTCGGCGATGGCCCGTACCATGCCGACCTGCCGCGCCACGCCGAGCTTGTGCATGCCGGCCTTCACCTGGTCGCGCACGGTATGCAGCGAGACATCGCGCTGGCGGGCGATCTCGTCGATGGTCAGGCCATCAGCGACCATGACCGCAACGGCAATCTCGCTCACCGTCATGCCGAACTCGGCCTGCAATTGGGCATCAAGCGCCGCGGCGCTGACCTGCGGCCGCAGGGCGACCAGCAGATAGGGCTCGGAAGAGCCCGGCGGCAGGCCAAGGGGGATGCTGCCGAGCTTGTCGCTATCGAGGCGGCCCATGCGCACCACGCCGCCATGCCCCCACCGGTCCTGCGCCCGCACGACTGACGATACCGAAGCCCGTCCGTCGCTCAGCCCCGACAGGGCTTTCTGCAACGCGGAATCGGCATATGGATCGACGAAATGCAGCCGGCCCAACGCATCATAGCGCAGCCAGGCGCCCTGCTCCGCCAGTTCCAGCGCCTGGCTGTTGGCATATCGGACCTGCCTTGCGCCGTTGATGGCGAGAATAGCCCCACCCCCGCCCGGGACCACGGGATCGCCCAATTCGGCATGGGCGATCCCATCGAAATGGACCCGCCCGATCTCGAGGGCATGGCGCATATGCGGCGCCAGAATCCGCAGCGTGCGTAACCAGCCATCTTCGTAGTGAGCGTAGCGCTGCTCCATGTTGCCGCCCAGCACGAAGAAGCGCGAATGGTCACGCGCCAGCACGACCCCGGCCCCGGTGCGCACATCGCCCTGCGGCAGCACCCACTCATTGTAGAAACTGGTCGCAAACAGCTCTTCTTCGGGCAAGCACTGCGCCGAGGTCACCGGTACACCGACGGGCGCACGCGCCAATCCGTCGGCCCACGCATTCAATTGCCCGTAATGCTCGGCATAGGTGGCCATGAAGTCCGGATCATAGCCGTAATACAGCGGCTCCGGCGCGAAGCGCGTCTTGACGTCATAGCCGTAGAGATGGGTGCTGACCATGCCGGCAGAGGTCGACAGGCGCGTGAGGAAGGTCTGCCAATAGGACTGGTCCAGCGCTGCTGCGAACAGCACCGAGGTCAGTTCCACCACCTTGTCGACATCAAGCGTCGGCACGTCGTTCCCCCCGGCGCCCGTGCCGGACGCCACGGCAACTATATGCAAACGACTGCATGGGAGAGCAAGGGGAGAAGACAAAACGCCGGGCGCATGGCCCGGCGTTTGCAAAATTCTATTGCTGAAGACGTTATGCCGTTGCCGGCTCTTCGTCCTTCTTGCGCTCGGAATAGATGTAGAGCGGACGCACATCCTTGCCCTTCACCACTTCCTCGCTGATCACCACTTCCTCGACGCCTTCAAGCGAGGGCAAGTCGTACATGGTGTCGAGCAGGATCGCTTCCATGATCGAGCGGAGGCCGCGGGCGCCGGTCTTGCGCTCGATGGCCTTTTCGGCGATCGCCTTGAGGGCGTCCTCGTGGAAGGTGAGTTCCACTTCCTCCATCTGGAACAGGCGCTGGTACTGGCGCACCAGGGCGTTCTTGGGGGCGGTGAGGATTTCGATCAGGGCGGCGATATCGAGGTCTTCCAGCGTCGCCAGCACAGGCAGGCGGCCGATGAATTCGGGGATCAGACCAAAGCGCACCAGGTCTTCCGGGGCGACATCGGCGAGGATCTGGCCGACGCGACGGTCGTTGGGGTCCTTGACCACGGCCGAGAAGCCGATGCCCGAGCCTTCGCCGCGGGCCGAGATGATCTTTTCCAGCCCGGCAAAGGCGCCGCCGCAGATGAACAGGATATTGGTCGTGTCCACCTGCAGGAATTCCTGCTGCGGGTGCTTGCGGCCGCCCTGGGGCGGAACCGAAGCCACGGTGCCTTCCATGATCTTGAGCAGGGCCTGCTGCACACCTTCGCCCGATACATCGCGGGTGATGGACGGATTGTCCGACTTGCGGGAAATCTTGTCGACTTCGTCGATATAGACGATGCCGCGCTGGGCCTTTTCCACATTGTAGTCGGCCGACTGCAGCAGCTTGAGGATGATGTTTTCCACATCCTCGCCGACATAGCCGGCTTCGGTGAGCGTCGTGGCATCGGCCATGGTGAAGGGCACGTCGAGAATACGGGCCAGCGTCTGGGCCAGCAGCGTCTTGCCCGAACCGGTGGGACCGATCAGCAGGATGTTGGACTTGGAGAGTTCGACATCCTGGTTCTTGCTGGCATGGTGCAGCCGCTTGTAGTGGTTGTGGACGGCCACGGAGAGCACGCGCTTGGCGCGGAACTGGCCGATGACATAGTCGTCGAGCACCTTGCAGATCTCGGCAGGGGTCGGCACGCCATCGGAGGACTTGACCATCGAGGTCTTGTTCTCTTCGCGGATGATGTCCATGCACAGCTCGACGCATTCATCGCAGATGAACACGGTCGGACCGGCGATCAGCTTGCGAACCTCGTGCTGGGATTTCCCGCAGAACGAGCAGTAAAGCGTGTTCTTCGAGGTTTCGCCGTTCGTTGTCTCTTTGGACATCCTGGTCACTCCCGGGGGCAGAGCGCCCCCAAAACTCAGCGTTATCGGAAACCGTAACGCCGAAGGCATAAACAAAGTCTAAGCCGGAACGATCCTAAAGACCGTTCCGGCTCGGTGCAATTGCGCGCGGATCACAGTCCACGGCGCATCGGAGTTGTGCTTAACGTAGGTCAATCAGCTCGCGGCATCCGGAACGATGCGCTTTTCCATGACGCTGTCGATGATGCCGAAGGCCTGCGCTTCCTCCGGGGAGAGGAAGTTGTCGCGCTCGAGAGCGCGCTCGATCTCGTCGTAGGTGCGGCCGGTGTGCTTCTCATAAATCTGATTAAGACGGCGCTTCAAGCCCTCGACTTCCTTGGCATGAATCAGGATGTCGGTGACCTGGCCCTGATAGCCGCCGGACGGCTGGTGGACCATGATGCGCGAGTTCGGCAGCGAGGTGCGCATGCCTTTTTCACCGGCCGTGAGCAGCAGCGAGCCCATGGACGCAGCCTGGCCCATGACCATGGTGGCCACGGCCGGGCGGATGAACTGCATGGTGTCGTAGATGGAAAGACCTGCTGTCACCACGCCGCCGGGGGAGTTGATATAGAGCGCGATTTCCTTTTTCGGATTCTCCGATTCGAGGAACAGGAGCTGCGCCACGATGAGCGAGGCCATGTTGTCCTCGACCACGCCGGTCACAAAGATGATGCGCTCGCGCAGCAGGCGCGAATAGATGTCGAAGGCGCGCTCGCCGCGGTTCGACTGCTCGACCACCATGGGAACGAGCGTGTTCATGTAGATATCGTGCGGATCCCGCATGTGATGCCCCTTTTGCCGTGCCGGGTCGCGGACCGGGCTGGCCGTTTTCTCAGGTTTGAAACACGATCCCTTCCCGAACTCGGACATCGGGGGTCCGGGGATCATGCCGAAATTCGAATCGACGCGACGGCCGATTGCAGACTATGCCGCCTTAAGGGCGGGTAAAGGCACAGATAGGCGGCAATGGGCCGGGCTTCAATAGGTGTCGGCGGGAAGGGTGAACGCGCTGTTGGCAATCGGCACCCACCGCGTCACTCCCGCGAAAGCGGGAACCCCTGTTTACCCGAACCATCCCGAAACGGAGGTCCCCGCTTTCGCGGGGATGACTCCGCGGAGAGGCGCAGGCTTCCGGCTTAAGCCGAAAAGCTGACCGCCACGCCCTTCTTGCGGAAATAGGCCTGCATCAGCTTGCGGCCCTGGCGGTTGGACTGGGCCAGCTTGCCGGGCTCGAACACGGCTTCCTTGGCACCCTCGCTGGCCATGGCGGCCTTGAGGGCGGCAATGTGGGTATCGAGGTCTTCGTTGTCGGCCTTGATCGAGGCGTAGATATTGTCGATGGCCTGGTTCAGGGTCAGGTCGCTCATGGCATGCACTCCTCAGTCGCGCTGGCGCCTTCAAGACATCATCGGCGCGGGCTTGCCAAGCCCTTTCGGTGACTTTGTCCGGGCAGCCCCCGTGGCGCCGCCCGGAATTGGCATGGCCGTCAGGGCAGACGGAATTCCGGTCGAGCCTCGCCGGTCTCGCTGTGGCGATGATCCTCGATGAGCGGCCGGATTTCGAGGCGGCAATGGGCGGCGATGGGGTCGTCGTCGAACAGCGACACGGCTTCTGCCATGTCCCGTGCTTCCACGAGGATGAAGCCGCCCACCACCTCCTTGGTCTCGGCATAGGGACCGTCGACCAGCGACAGCTTCAGCCGACGGCGGTCGATCGTGGTGCCCGAAGCCACATCGGCCAGGGGCGAAGCGAAGAGCAGGTGGCCGGATTGGCGCAGCTTGTGGTCGTGCGCGATGGTGGCGTCGTCGACCGCGCGCATCTGTTCGGGAGTGTAGCCGGCAAAGGCGTCGGGGCCGAAATAGGCCAGGCAGAGGAATTTCATGTTCGGTCTCCTTGGTTGAACACCACCCCGACGAATGGTCCTGCAACGGCTCGACTATTTTTCCCGAGCTTTTTTGCATCGCTGGCGCCGCCCATTTGCAAGGCGCCGCAGAGCTCCCCTATTGTGGCCGGGAACCAGCCTCCCGGACAATCATGGCCGCCATTATCCAGCTCAAGCCGATCACCGACGTTCCCGCCCATCGTCGCGCCAGCGCCGAGCCGCGCGATCCGGCCTTTTTCCAGAACCCCTATGCCTTCTACGACCGGCTGCATGGGAGCGATCCGACCTTCTTCTGGGAGCAGTATGGGCACTGGTGCTTTGCCGGGTTCAAGGATGTGAGCGCCCTGCTCCGCGACAAGCGGTTCGGGCGGGAAATCCTGCATGTGGCGACGCGCGAGGAGCTGGGCATGCCTGCGCCCAAGCCGCATACGGCGGCGTTCGACCTGACCGAGAAATATTCGCTGCTGAACCTGGAGCCGCCGGGGCATACACGGCTGCGCACGCTGGTCAACCGGGCCTTTGTGTCCCGGCATGTGGAGCAGCTGCGGCCGCGCATCGCCAGGCTGGCCAACGAGATGATCGATGGGTTCGAGGGGCAGGACTCCGTCGATCTGATCAAGGCCTTCGCGGCGCCGATTCCGGCCATCATCATTGCCGAAATGATCGGTCTGCCGGCGGAAAGCGCGCCGCAATTGCTGGCCTGGTCCAACCGTATGGTGGCCATGTACATGTTCGGGGTGAGCCACGAGACCGAGCTCGACGCCAACCAGGCGTCGCAGGATTTCATGAATTTTCTCGCGGCCTCGATCGCCGAGCGGCGCAAGCAGCCGCGCGAGGACCTGCTGAGCCACATGCTGACCTCGGACCGCGACGGCGATGTGCTGAGCGAGGAGGAGGTCATGTCCACCGCCATCCTGCTGCTCAATGCCGGGCATGAGGCGACGGTCCACACCACAGGCAATGGCGTGAAGGCGATCCTCGAAAGCGGTATCGACCCGGTTACGCTTTTTTCTGATGAGGCGCAGACGGCGGCGACGGTGGAGGAGTGTTTGCGCTTCGATGCGCCGCTGCATCTGTTCACCCGCTATGCGCTCGATGACCTGGACTATGAAGGGTTGCACCTGCGCAAGGGCGATGTGATCGGGCTGATGCTGGGCGCGGCCAATCGCGATCCCAGGCGGTTTGCCAATGCGAATACATTCGACCCGTTCCGCACGGATGGCGCCAATGTGAGCTTTGGCGCGGGCATCCATTTCTGCATCGGGGCGCCGTTGGCGCGGATCGAACTGCAGGTGGCATTCAGTGAGCTGTTCAAGCGGCTGCCGAAGCTGAGGTTGGCGGAAGCGCCACGGTATAACGACGTGTACCACTTCCACGGGCTGGAGAAGCTGGTGGTGAGCTGGCGGTAGGGGCACGCCCTCGTGGTTCGAGGCTCGTGAAGAACGAGCACCTCACCATGAGGGCTACTTTAACCGCGGTGTACCAGTAGCCCTCATGGTGAGGCGGGAGCGCAGCGACCCTCGAACCACGAGGGCGTGCCGAGATTCTAGAAACTCGCCAATACCCCCGGCAGCAGCAGGGGCAAGTCCTCGCTGATCAGGCCCGGTCCGCCGAAGCGGTTGGCGGCTTCGGCGTGAAGCCAGACGGCCGCGCAGGCGGCTTCCCAGCCTGCCATGCCCTGCCCCATGAGGCCGGCAATCATGCCCGCCAGCACGTCGCCTGAGCCGGCCGTTCCGAGCCAGGCGGGGGCGTTGGCATTGATGGCGGCGCGGCCATCGGGACTGGCGATGACGGTGTCGCTGCCCTTGAGGACGATGATGGCGCCGGAATGGGCGGCGGCGACGCGGGCCTTTTCCAGCTTGCCGCCGGGCACATCGCCGAAGAGGCGCTGGAACTCGCCCTCATGCGGGGTCATGACCACCGGACGGCCATCGGCCTTGATGGCGGCAAAGAGCGCGTCGGTCTTGCCGGCAAAGCTGGTGAGGGCGTCGGCATCGAGGACGGTGGCGGCGCCGGAGGTGAGGATGGCCAGGACGTTGTCGCGGGTTTGCCCGCCGATGCCAGCGGCCGGGCCGATGACGACGGCATTGATGCGATTGTCACCCAGCAGGTCGATCAGCGCCGCGGTGTCGGCGGCGGGCTTGAGCATGACGGCGGTGACATGGGCGGCGTGGATGGTGAGGGCCGCTTCCGAGCCGGCTAGCGAGACCAGACCTGCCCCGACGCGGAAGGCGGCCATGGCCGCGAGGCGTGCGGCGCCGGTCTGCAAGGGACCGCCCGAGACCACCACGACGTGACCGCGGTCGAACTTGTTGCTTTCGTTGCCGGCGGCCGGGATCGACCAGAGGCTGGGCGTATTCTGCCAGGCACTGGCCGCTATGGACTCCAGCGCGGTTTCGGGGATGCCGATTTCGGCCAGCACCACCTCGCCGCAGCATTCGCGGCCAGGCTGCAGCAGATGGCCGGGCTTGAGGCGGAAGAAAGTGACCGTCATGTCCGACACCATGGCGGTGCCCAGCACGGCGCCGGTGGCGCCGTCGACGCCGCTGGGCAGATCGACGCTGACGACCGGTCGGCTGCTGGCATTGACCGCCGCGATGATGGCGGCGAACTCACCCTCCGCATCGCGGTCGAGCCCTGCCCCCAGCAGCGCATCGACGATCAGGTCGGCGCCTTCGATGTCCTTGTCGGTCGGCGCCTCGATGCGGCCGGTCCATTGCCCGGCCATGGCGGCGGCATCGCCCTTGAGGGCCTCGCGCGGGCCGACAAGGCGAAGCTGCACCGGCCACCCTTTCTGCTTGAGCAGCCGCGCCACCACGAATCCGTCGCCGCCATTGTTGCCGGGCCCGCACAGGACCAGTACCGAGCGCTGGTAGTAGCGTTCCACGATGGCCTCGGCCACCGCCTTACCTGCCGCCTCCATGAGCTTCTGCGACTTGATGCCGGACTGGATGGCGAGGCGGTCGGCCTCGGCCATCTGGCGCGGCGTGAGCAGGGTATCGGCTTGGGCGGTGGTCATGGATGGTCCTGCGTGTTTGGGTTTGCGCTTCGATGCTATCACACTCTCGATGTCATCCCGGCCTTGAGCCGGGATCCATCCTGAGATGGATCATCTGACACCTTGCGGCCGCGGAGTGATCTCGGGATGGGCCCCGGCTCAAGGCCGGGGTGACACCGTGGGTGGGATGGACGGTGCCACAGGAACAAAACAAAAAGCCGCCCATTTCTGGGCGGCTTCTGAACTTGGAGCAAGGCCCCCTCACCCGGCGCTGCGCGCCGACCTCTCCCCGAAGGGGCGAGGTAAGATTAGTGGTGATGCTCTTCCGGAACCTCGTCCTCGTCGGCCTGGATGAGCTTGGCCAGTTCGGTGCGGGTCATCTTCTTGTCGGTGATCTTGCCCTTTTCGGCAACGAAATCGACGACCTTGTTCTCGAAGACGGGGGCACGGAGACCGGCAAGCGCTTGCGGGTTCTTGCGGTAGTAGTCGTAGACCTGCTGTTCCTGGCCGGGGAAGCGGCGCACTTCGGCGATGAGCGCCTGCTGGTGCTCTTCCTCGGTAACATCGACTTCGTTCTGGTTGCCGATTTCGGCGACGACCAGGCCCAGGCGCACGCGGCGCTCGGCAATGGTGCGATACTGCTCGCGGGCGGCTTCCTCGGTGGTGCCTTCATCCTCGAAGGAGCGGCCGTGGCTTTCCACTTCATGCTGGACGCGCTGCCAGATGGTGTTGAATTCGGCATCGACCAACTGGGCCGGGACGTCGAACTTGTGGCCGTCATCAAGCGCATCGAGAATCTGGCGCTTGACGTGCTGGCGGCTCATCGAGGCGAGAGCGGCTTCCATCTGCGTCTTGACGGCGGCGCGCATGGCTTCGACGTTCTCGACGCCGAGGCGCTTGGCGAAATCGTCGTCCAGCTCGCCCTGGTTGGGGCCATCGACATGGAGAATCGTGACTTCGAACTGGGCCTTCTTACCGGCCAGTTCGTCGCTCTGGTAATCCTTGGGGAAGGTCACCTCGATTTCGCGGGTCTCGCCCTTCTTCATGCCGACGAGCTGCTCTTCGAAGCCGGGGATGAACTCGCCGGCGCCGACGGTCAGGTGAGCGTGATCGGAGGTGCCGCCATCGAAGGGCTTGCCCTTGATCTTGCCGACGAAGCTGAGGCCGAGACGGTCGCCGGTCTCGACGACGCCATCGTCACCCTTGTCGGTATAGCCGCGGTTCTGGGCGAAGACGCGGTTCACTTCGGCCGTGACTTCCTCGTCGGTGATGTCGATGACGGGCTTGTCGAGCTTGATGCCGTCGAGCTTCATCAGCGTGACCGGCGGCAGCACTTCATATTCGACCTCGAAAGCCAGGTCGGCCTTGCCGTCGAGCACGTCGTTGATGACGGCCTGATCGTCGGGCAGATCGACCTTGGGCTGGGCGGCGGCGCGTTCCTTGCGCTCGTCGAGCGTGTCCGAAACGGTGGAATTGATGGCGTCGGTCATGACTTCCGACATGGCCGAGCGGCCGAACATCTTCTTGATATGGGCCAGCGGCACCTTGCCGGGACGGAAGCCCTTGATGTTGGCCTGGCCCTTGAGCTCTTCGAGCTTGGCGCCAAGGCGCTCATTGAGGGCGGCGGCCGGAATAGTAACGCTCAGTTTGCGCTTCAGGCCTTCATTGAGGGTTTCGGTAACCTGCATTCGGTTTTGTCCCGTATTCATTGATCGCGTGAGGGCCAGATCCCCAGGTGGTGCGGGTGAGAGGACTCGAACCTCCACGCCTTGCGGCGCTGGAACCTAAATCCAGTGCGTCTACCAGTTCCGCCACACCCGCAAAAGGACCCGTTGGCCGGGTTGGCGTTGCATCTATATGAAGATGGAAAGCCCGTCAAAGCCTAGAGTGGGGATTTGCCGGGAATGGCGAAAACCACAGGACGCGGGCGCTTGCGCGGATCGTGGGCGCCCGCTGCCCCCGAGGCCGCCAATTGGCGACATAAGCGCCACTCCACCCATCGGCCTGTCGCCTTGGCTGGACGATTGCACAAAACTTGTGCATCCTGCCGACGTTTTGGACATTACCTGTCGAACCGGCGCGGTCCAGCACATCAGGCTATTGCAGTAAGTCTTTCGTCATACAGGCATTTTTGTCTTTCTGGCAGGCTGGCACAGGCCGTGCATACGGGGTTGCGTACTCGCATACGACACTTGGAGGCACACATGAAAAAGATCGAGGCTATCGTAAAGCCGTTCAAGCTGGACGAAGTCAAAGAGGCACTTCAGGAGGTCGGGCTGCAAGGCATTACGGTGACCGAGGCCAAGGGCTTCGGGCGCCAGAAGGGCCATACCGAACTCTATCGCGGCGCCGAATATGTCGTGGATTTCCTGCCCAAGGTGAAAGTCGAGGTCGTGTGCCCCGACGAGCTGGCCGAAAAGGCCATCGAAGCGATCCGCAACGCGGCGCAAACCGGTCGCATCGGCGACGGCAAAATCTTCGTCTACTCGATCGAGCAGGCCATTCGTATCCGCACCGGAGAATTCGGCGACGACGCGCTCTAGGGGCCCTGCCCCCGGACGCGACAAAGCCGCAATACCAACACCAGCATTCCGATTTAGACAGGGGTAAAAAATGACTACCGGAGCTGACCTCCTCAAGCGCATCAAGGACGAGAACATCAAGTATCTCGACCTGCGCTTCACCGACCCGCGCGGCAAGCTGCAGCATGTCACGCTCGACGTTTCCATCGTCGATGAAGACCTGTTCGAAGAAGGCACCATGTTCGACGGTTCCTCGATCGGCGGCTGGAAGGCCATCAACGAGTCCGACATGGTGCTGATGCCCGATCCGAACTCGGCCTATATGGACCCCTTCTTCGGCGCCTCGACCCTGGTGGTGAACTGCGACATTCTCGAGCCGCTGACTTACCAGCCCTACAGCCGCGACCCGCGCACCACGGCCAAGAAGGCCGAGGCATTCCTCAAGGCTTCCGGCATCGGCGACACCGTTGTTTTCGGCGCCGAGCCCGAATTCTTCATGTTCGACGACGTGAAGTATTCCAACACCCCCTACAAGGTCGGTTTCGAAGTCGACCATCCGGAACTGCCGTCCAACAACGATACGGCCTATGAAGCCGGCAATACCGGCCACCATATCGGCCTCAAGAAGGGCTATTTCCCGGTGCCGCCGCTGGACAGCGCGCAGGATATCCGTGGTGAAATGCTGGCCGCCATGGCCGACATGGGCGTCGTGGTCGAAAAGCACCACCACGAAGTGGCCTCGGCCCAGCATGAACTCGGCATCAAGTTCGCGCCGATGATCAAGGCCGCCGACGACGTGCAGATCTACAAGTATGTCATCCACCAGGTCGCCAATGCCTATGGCAAGACCGTGACCTTCATGCCCAAGCCGGTCTTCGGCGATAACGGCTCGGGCATGCATTGCCACCAGTCGATCTGGAAGGACGGCAAGCCGCTGTTCGCGGGCGACCAGTATGCCGGCCTCAGCATGGATGCGCTGTACTATATCGGCGGCATCATCAAGCATGCCAAGGCGATCAACGCCTTCACCAACCCGACCACCAACAGCTACAAGCGCCTGGTGCCGGGCTTCGAAGCGCCGGTGCTGCTGGCCTATTCGGCCCGCAACCGTTCGGCCTCGTGCCGCATCCCGTTCGGCCAGTCGCCGAAGTCCAAGCGCATCGAAATCCGCTTCCCCGATCCGCTGGCCAACCCCTACCTGGCCTTCTCGGCGATGTTGATGGCCGGGCTCGACGGCATCAAGAACAAGATCCATCCCGGCGACCCGATGGACAAGGATCTGTACGAGCTGCCGCGTCAGGAACTGATGCAGATTCCCCATGTCTGCGGCTCGCTGCGCGAAGCCCTGGCCAGCCTCGACCAGGATCGCGAATTCCTGCTGGCCGGTGGCGTGTTCGACAATGACCAGATCGACAGCTACATCGAGCTGAAGATGACAGAGGTCGTCAAGTTCGAGCAGACCCCGCATCCGGTGGAATACGAGATGTACTACTCGGCGTAAGGATCGCTGGATGAATGAGAAAGGGCCCCGTAACGGAGCCCTTTCTGTTTGGCTGGCAAGCTTGGAAGGCTCCCTTACCCGGCGCTACGCGCCGACCTCTCCCCAAAGGAAGAGGTAAGGAAGCGTTCAGTCGTAGCCGTAGCCTTCGGCTGTGTCGCCGGGCTCGCTGGTGTCGATATGGCGCGGCTGCAGCACGGTGACGGCGCGGCGCCATTCGAGGGGGGCTTCGAGGAGACCCTCGATTTCGTCGGGGGGCTGGCGCGCGTCGAAATGGACCGCAAAGCCCACATCGAACAGGCGCACCACGCGGCCGGGCACATGGCCGATCGTTACCGGCGCGCCGGGGATGGGCGTGGTGTCGGCCGAAATGGCGGCGCCGGAGGCCGAATAGTCGACGATGAGACAGGGCAGCACGTCACCGCCCTCGAGAATGATGACCGAACGCGGTTCGGCGGGCATGAAGCGCTTTTCCGCCCGCTTGTCGGCAAGGCCATGCCAGGGCTTGTGGCGGAAGGTCTCGATACGATCGGCGAGATCGGGCTCGGCTCCGTCGAGTTCGACCGCGAAGCCATCGGCCACATGGCGCCCGATGCGGCCATGCAGGTTGCCGAAGGGTGCGAAACTGGCCGAGACTTGCTCGCCGATGGCGCCGATGACCGGCGCGGAGACGACAAAGCCGGTAGGCGAGATGGTTCGAAGGCGACAGGCGAAGATGTTGACTCCAGGCCTGCGCGCCTGCTGGCCGAGGACGTAGCGCCCCGCGACAGTGCTGATATTGTGCAGGCTATGGTCTATTTCGGTCGCGGACATGACGCCTCCCGTAATGGCTCGTTCCGGCATGATATGCGCGGGCCATGAACACCGTGTTCACCGGCCCCACGCAGCTTTCTCCATTGCCGTAAGCAAAATTTCATCGTGCGGGCGGCGTCGGCGCGCCTCATTCGATCGGCGGCGCGACCAGGATTTCGAGCTGGTCGATCTCCTGAAGCTGGATGAATTGCAGGGCGAAACCGACATCGAGATAGCGCACGACGCGCCCGACCAGCTTGCCGATGGCCATGGGCGTGCCGAGTCCGGGCCAGATATCGGCCGACACGGCGATGCCAGACTGGGAGATGTCGATGACGAAACAAGGCATCTGCGTGCCATCGGCCAGGGTCAGGACGGTGCGCGGATCGCGCGGCAGGATACGCTTGTGTTCCCGCTTGTCGGGAACCTGCTCATGGACCCGCTTCTTCTGCCAGACGATCTTGCCGCCCAGCTTGTTGCGATCGGTGTCGCTCAGGATCAGTTCCATGACGAAGCCGGAGGGCAGCTTGCGGCTGATCTTGCCGCGCAGGATGCCGAACTCGTCGAAATGGGCGGTCACGGCTTCGCCCTCGTGGCCGATGACGGGCCCGACCACCACGGCCAGCCGAGTCGAGATCGAGCAGAGCCGGCACGCATAGACGGACACCTTGCCATCGTCGCCGACCCGCCGGTCGGAGAGCGCATAGCGACCCGCCACGGCGCCGATAAAACGGACGTCGTGCCAGTCAAAATGCGATCGTGACGGTGTGTTGCCACCGTCAGCGCTCTGAAACATGGGTCCATCGCCCCCAATAGTTTCGCTTCCAGAAGAAACCATAGGTGCTAGTTCTTAAGGACTTCTCCCAATTCACAGGTGAAATGTGACGCGCCTGTTGTATCGATTGTAGCACTCGCGGCATGGTTACTGCGGTGCTAACGCAGCGATACAGGCGTCAGCTCGATTGGCGCGCCATCTCGGCAAAATGCGATTCCGGACTGTCGACTTCCCGCAGCCTCCGATTCTCGATCACCAGGAAGCGGTTACCGAGTCCGCGCACGAAGCTGCGATCATGCGAGACGAGGATGCAGGTGGCGCCGTGGGTGAGGATTTCGTCCTCCAGCCGCTCCTGCCCTGGAATGTCCACATGGTTGGTGGGCTCATCGAGCAGGTAGAAATTGGGCTCCAGCAGGCGAATGGCCAGCAGGCCCAGCCGGGCGCGCTGGCCGAAGGACATTTCGGCAATGGGCCGCTCCTGTCTCTCGACGGCGAAGCCGGCGGCGGCCAGCAGGCTCTTGCTGCGCTGGTCGCCCTGGTCGAAGCGGCCGGCAATGTAGCCCAGCGGGGATTGCCTGGCCGGCAGGAAGCTCATGGCCTGGTCGACATAGCCGGGCACGACCTGCGGGCTGACGCGAATGCCGGGCGTATCGGCGCCGGTCATGGCGCGGTGGACGAGGCCGATGAACTGGGACTTGCCGGTGCCGTTGCGGCCCAGGATGACCAGCCGGTTGCCCTGGAAGACATGCAGCTTGTCGATGTGGAACAGTTTATCCCCGACAGGACTGGTGACCGTGACATTCTCGACCGCGAGCATGACCCTGGCCTGCGCGCCGCTATTGCCCAGCCTGATCTCGCCGCTCCGCTCCTTGTGCAGGGATAACACCGCACTTTCGATCTTCTCGGCGCGCTCGCGCAGGTATTTCGACTTCACCGTCAGCAGGTCGCTGCCCGAATTGACCCCGATATTGGTGAGCTTGGCCGCCTGTTTGCGCAGGCGGGAGACCTCCTTCAAATCCTTTTCGCGCTTCGCTTCCGCGGCTTCGTCGGCCTCGGCCAAAGCCACCCGCGCCTTGCTGTAGGGCAAGGCGAAATAGGGACTGGCATCGGGCCGCAGGAACAGCGTGCGGTTGGTCGTCGCGTCAAGGAATTGCCGGTCATGGCTGGCAATGACCACCGGAATATTGCGAGCCGCCTGATTGATCCAGTTTTCCAACTGGAACAGCTTGCCCAGATCGAGATGGTTGGTCGGCTCGTCAAGCAGCAGGGCATCGGGTTGCAGCACCCAGCAGCGCGCTATGAGGGCGATGCGCTGCCAGCCGCCGCTCAATTCGGCCAGCTTGCGGCTGCGCATGGGTTCGGGGGTCTCGAACTCGTCGAGCACCACGTCGACGCGCCAGCTATCGGTGTCGCGCTCGGTGGGCGGCAGGGCTTCGAGCACGGCGTCGTAGAGGGTGAGGCCCATGCTGGCGGCGGGCATGTCCTGCTCGACATAACCCACCGTGAGGCCGCGCGAGCGCACGATGTCGCCTGCGGTCAGCTCCCCCTGCCCGGCTATGGCCCGCAGCAGGGTCGTCTTGCCGCGACCGTTGCCGGCGACGAGGCCGACACGATCGCCGTCGCCGATGACGAAATTGAGGTTGGAAAAGAGCGTGTCACTGGCCACGAGGCCGGCATTGCGGAGGCTGATAGAGCCCATTGTCTTGTCTCACTGGTGCGGCGCGAGGCGCCAAATCCTGTCAGGCGGTCAGGAACCGCCACGAAGGGCAAACCAGAATGGGAAAGACAGGGAGGAACGTCCGTACCAGTACCGGTCAGCCCTGCAGCTGATGCCACAGGGCGTGAACAGGGCCACGGGAGCGGTGCTCGAACTGCAAAGTCATGGCGCCCTCCTCGGTTGGCGTGGTCTATGAATCAATAGCCGCGCGGGCAGCAGAAATCAATCGCAGGCTACAGGAAGTAGAACATGGCCGCGACCAGCGCGACGACCCCGGAACGCGGGGCGGCGAGCTTGGCCAGCCGGTACGCAATACCTGAAAACCCGGCTTGCGGCCAAACACCGAAGGCAACCGAACCAGCAGAGACCTGGTACGCAGAACGAGGATCCCGGTCGGTTCGCATACGGCAACTCCAGACAAAACCGTATGAGATGGTTGTAGCAGCGCGCCTTTAAGAAAGTGCTTTCAAGAAGCAAACGGAACGTAAACCGGACGCCCGATCTTGGGACGGGTTTGTATCGAAGTGGGGTGAGATGGTGCTTCTTACCCTGGAGCGATGGTGGAGAGGCCCCGCGCACGGCACCCGGTAAAGGCCCCCTCACCCGGCCTGCGGCCGACCTCTCCCCCGAAGGGAGAGGTGAAGGTCCTACCCCGCCGGTCGCAGTTGCGTGCGATCCTCGATGCGGCCGGTGCAGTAGTTGAAATCGAGCAGATAGACCCAGCCGTCGCGGGTGGCGCGCACCTCGATGTGTTTTTCCATCGGCACGTTGAGATAGATATTGGTATAGCCGCGGTCGGCAACCGCCTGGCGGATCTGATAGTTGCTCAGGCAGGTGATGCGCTCGGGGTAGAAGTCCGACGCCTCGTCACCAAAGAAGATGCCGAAGCGGAAAGACTGCGCCTGTGCCGGAACCGCCAAGCCCGCGGCTAGCAGCAATGTGGTCAGGGCGATGGCGATGGACCTGGTCATGATAGCCTCCTGGCTCGTGCAATCTGACACAAAAGCAGTTCCCGCTTGAACCCAGGCGGAACCGGCCATTCATCTGGCGTTCAGCTTTGTGGACAAAGCCCTGGACGGCAAGTGGTTCCAGCATGGTCGGGCAGCCGGCTGGGATATGCTAAAAGGCGGAATCGCCCGATTCGGGCAAAAAGACGGAATGTGCATGTCGCAGGCAGAAGACCTTTTCGGCGGCGGGGACGAACCCGAGCGCCAGCCCGAACCAGCAGCCAAGCCTGCCTCCAGGACCGCCCCGGCAGCAGGCTCGTATTCGGCTGCCGACATCGAGGTGCTGGAAGGGCTGGAGCCGGTGCGCCGCCGGCCGGGCATGTATATCGGCGGCACCGACGCCAATGCGCTGCATCATCTGTTTGCCGAGGTCATCGACAATTCGATGGACGAGGCCATTGCCGGCCATGCCACCCGCATCGAGGTACATCTGGGCGAGGATGGTTTCGTGACCGTGGTCGACAACGGACGCGGCATTCCCGTTGAGAACCATCCCAAATATCCGGGGCGCTCGACGCTCGAAATCGTCCACACCGTGCTCCATGCCGGCGGCAAGTTCGACTCCAAGGCCTATGAGACTTCGGGCGGCCTGCATGGCGTCGGCGTTTCCGTGGTCAATGCCCTCAGCGACAGCCTCGTGGTCGAGGTCGCGCGCGAGCAGCAGTTGCATCAGCTGGCCTTTTCGCGCGGCAAGCCGTTGGGCGATGTCGAAGCGCTCGGCCGGGTGCAGAACCGGCGCGGCACCACCACGCGTTTCCATCCCGACCCGCAAATCTTCGGGGACCACGCGCATTTCTCGGCGGCGCGCCTCTACCGCATGACGCGGGCCAAGGCCTACCTCTTCGCCGGCGTCGAGCTGCGCTGGAGCTGCGACGAGAGTCTCGTCACCGAGGACGCGCCGGCCAAGGCGGTGTTCCACTATCCGGACGGCCTCAAGGACTTCATGGCGGCCCGCATCGAGGGCGAGACGCGCATTGTCGACGAGCTGTTCCACGGCGTGCACGGCAAGGCCGGCACGCATGGCGCGGTCGAATGGGCCATCGCCTGGACGCTGGGCGACGGCGGGGTCTCGTCCTATTGCAACACCGTGCCGACACCCGATGGCGGCACGCATGAGGCCGGCCTGCGCACCGCCCTGCTCCGCGGCCTCAAGAATTATGCCGAGCTGACCAAGAACAAGGGCGCGGCCATCCTCACCGCCGAGGATATCTTCGCCCATTGCAGCGCCATGCTGTCGGTCTTCGTGCGCGAGCCGGAATTCGTCGGCCAGACCAAGGACAAGCTGGCCTCGGGCGAAGCGACGCGCATCGTCGACAATGCCCTGCGCGATGCCTTCGACCACTGGCTGGCCGCCTCGCCCAACCAGGCGGGCAAGCTGCTCGATTGGGCGATCGAGCGCGCCGAGGAACGGCTGCGCCGGCGCAAGGAAAAGGAAATCGACCGGGCCAGCGCCACGCGCAAGCTGCGCCTGCCCGGCAAGCTGGCCGACTGTACGCAGACGGCGGCGCAAGGGGCGGAACTGTTCATCGTGGAAGGCGACTCGGCCGGCGGTTCGGCCAAGCAGGCGCGCAACCGCATGAGCCAGGCGGTGCTGCCGCTGCGTGGCAAGATCCTCAATGTGGCCGGGGCCAGCCGCGAGAAAATGCAGGCGAGCCAATTGATCGCCGACCTCATCCAGGCGCTGGGCTGCGGCACGCGGGACCGCTATCGCGAGGAAGACCTGCGCTACGACAAGATCATCGTGATGACCGATGCCGATGTCGACGGCGCCCATATCGCTTCGCTGCTGATTACCTTCTTCTTCCAGGAGATGCCCAAACTGATCGATGCCGGGCATCTTTATCTGGCTTTGCCACCGCTCTATCGCATCAGCCAGGGGGGCAAGACGCTCTATGCGCGCGACGATGCCCACAAGAATGAATTGATGGAAACCGAATTCACCGGCAAGGGCAAGGTGGACATGACCCGCTTCAAGGGCCTGGGCGAAATGCCCTTCGCGCATCTGCGCGAGACCACGATGTCGCCCAAGTCGCGAACCCTGCTGCAGGTCAAGGTGCGCGACGACCTCGACGCAACCCGGATCAGCGTCGACCGGCTGATGGGCACCAAGCCCGAGGCGCGGTTCGACTTCATCCAGGAGAATGCCGCATTCGTGACGGATCTGGATGTGTAGAATTGTGCCACGCCCTCGTGGTTCGAGGCGCTGAAGAAGCGCACCTCACCATGAGGGCTGCTGGAACCTCGGCGTATCAGCAGCCCTCATGGTGAGGTGCGAGCTCTTGCGAGCCTCGAACCACGAGGGCGTGGTACCCAACCTCCGCTCAATTAATCCTAACGCCGCCAAACCCGTTGACAGACAAGGGGTTTGCGCTATGGTCCGCGCCGCTGGCGCATTTCTGGCTGGGCGGCTTGTCATCACGACATCACCCGCCTCTGCCAAACTGCCTCAGGGCCACTCCGTCGCTGCACTTGCTGCAATCCCGTTCGGTGGCCGATCCAGTCGTGGACGCGTTCGCGTAACCTGCTTTTCCGGTCCACTGCTGAAGACCCCGGCGCACCGTTCGAATGTCTCGGACTGGACCTGGCCCCGGGCCACATTGCTGAGTGGAATTACCTGATTTGACTGACGATTTTTCCGGGCTGGGCCTGTCCACCAAAGTAACCGATGCGGTCACGGCTGCCGGCTACACCAAGCCAACCGAAATCCAGGCGCAGGCCATCCCGCACCTTCTGCAAAAGAAGGACCTGATCGGTATCGCCCAGACCGGCACCGGCAAGACAGCAAGCTTCGTGCTGCCTATGCTGACGCTGCTGGAAAACGGCCGGGCCCGCGCCCGCATGCCCCGGACGCTCATTCTCGAACCGACGCGCGAGCTCGCGGCGCAGGTCAGCGAGAATTTCGAGAAATATGGCAAGAACCACCGGCTGACCATGGCGCTGATCATCGGCGGCGTATCGTTCGAGGACCAGAACAAGAAGCTCGATCGCGGCGTCGACGTGCTGATCGCCACGCCGGGCCGTCTGCTCGACCAGATCGACCGCGGCAAGATCATGCTGAATGGCGTCGAAATCCTTGTCATCGACGAGGCCGACCGCATGCTCGACATGGGGTTCATCGACGATATCGAGAAGATTTGCTCGCGCCTGCCGCCCCGCCGGCAGACCATGCTGTTCTCGGCCACGATGGACGGCCAGATCGAGAAACTGACCAAGAAGTTCCTCAAGGAACCGGTGCATGTACAGGTTTCGCGCGCGGCATCGACGGCCGACACGATCGACCAGAAGCTGATCAAGGTGTCGTCCAAGCCGGAAGACAAGCGCGCGGCTTTGCGTGACCGCATCCGCGCCGCGGACGGGCTGACCAATGCCATCATCTTCTGCAACCGCAAGCGCGACGTGGCGACGCTCGCCCGCTCGCTGGAGCGGCATGGCTTTTCGGCCGGGGCGCTGCATGGCGACATGGACCAGAAGAGCCGCATGGAAACGCTGGATGCGTTCAAGAACAACCGCCTGACCTTGCTGGTGGCCAGCGACGTGGCGGCGCGCGGGCTGGATATTCCGGCGGTGAGCCATGTGTTCAACTTCGACGTGCCGGTGCATGCCGAGGACTATGTGCACCGCATCGGCCGCACCGGTCGTGCCGGGCGTTCGGGCGTAGCCTATACGCTGGTGGCGCCGGCCGACGGCAAGCATCTCGAGGCGATCCTCAAGCTCACGCAAAAGCCGATCGAGTATCTCGATACCGGCGCCAAGGCCGCGCCTGCCGAGGATAGTGAAGAGCGCCCGGCGCGCCCGGCCCGTTCGCGTCGCGGTGGCCCGCGCACCCGTGCCGAGGCGGAATCTTCCGCCCCCGCTGCCGAGGCCAAGGCGCCCGCCGAAAAGACCGCCGCAGAGCGGCCAAAGCCGGACCGGTCGCGGCCCAAGCCCGCCCCGGTCGAGGCGACGCCTGCCGCAGCGGAAGAGGCGCGTGCCGAGCCCGCCAAGGCGGAGCGCGGCGGCCAGCGGCAGCAGCGCAGCCGCGGCCGGCAGCGGCCGGAAGCCGAAGAAAACGATTCGGATACAGGCAACAGCAACTCGCCTTTCGGTAATGACGGTCCGATTCCGGCATTTTTGCTACGTCCGACCCGCGCCGTCAGCTAGTTTAACGCTATTTCATAGTGCAAGCTGGCGTTTTATTGTGGCGCCCCGTTGTATTCGTTAATATCGGCGCGATAGTTATCATTGATGACTCGACCCCGTGAGGGGCCGGGTCGGCGCAACGACGCCCGAGGGAAGCTGTGTCCGAACAGGAATTCAAACGCGCGCTTGGCTATGCCAACTCGGCATTCGACCTGCTCAAGCGCAGCGGGATTCCGCCCTATCCGCAATTCTATGAACTGCTCTACACCTATGCGACGGGCGTCAATCCGACGCTGAACAATAGAATCAACGCCATCTTCCGCAGTGGCGACACGCCATCGGCCAATCTTGCGGAAACGCTCTACAACGAATTCCTCAAATCCGACGTCAACGACCGGATGTCCAATGTCTCGGAGCGCATGCATGCGCGGATCGAGGCGGTGCATGAAGCCATCGATTCCGCCATGACGACGGCGAATGCCTATTCCGGCTCGCTGCAATCGGCGAGCGGGGACCTGGAACGCGAGATTTCGCCGCTAGCGATGAAGGATCTGGCCGAACGCCTGCTGTCGGAGACCCGGCGCATGCAGGAGACCAATCGCGCGCTCGAGCAGAAGCTCGAAGCCTCGCGCGACGACATTGCCTCGCTGCAACGCGATCTCGACGATGTCCGGCGCGAATCCCTGCTGGACCCGCTGACCAAGATTGCCAATCGCAAGAGCTTCGACGAGGGGATGGAAGCGGCCATCGCCGAGGCCGCCGAAAACAACGCGCCGCTCTGCCTGATGATCATCGACATCGATCATTTCAAGAATTTCAACGACACCTATGGCCACCAGACGGGCGACCAGGTGCTGCGGCTGGTAGCGATGACGCTGAAGTCCAACATCAAGGGCAAGGACCTGGCGGCGCGCTATGGCGGCGAGGAGTTCGTCGCCATCCTGCCGTCGACCGACATGGAAGGCGCCGTGATCGTGGCGGAGAATATCCGCCGGGCCATCCAGGCCAAGGAGTTGCTGAAGCGCTCCACCAACGAGAAGCTGGGCCGCATCACCGCCTCGTTTGGCGTTGCCGCCTATAGGGCAGACGACACGGCGGCCATGCTGATCGAGCGCGCCGACCGCTGCCTCTATGCCGCCAAGCATGCCGGCCGCAACCGGGTGGTCAGCGAGGCCGACCTGGAGACGATGCAGGCCGAAGCCGAAGTGCCGGGCGTGTCGGCAGCTTAAGGGCTCCAGGAGGTCCGCTGGCGGTAGGATGCGCAGGCTGCTCCCAACAACCGGTGGAGGTAGGAAGCGAACGAGATAACGCGTCGGCTCGGCGCTCTCGTCCTATGCCGTCGGCTGCAATTCCACGCCCAGCCCTGCCAGCATGTCCCAATAGGCCGGGTAGGTCTTGCCGGTGCAGGCGGGGTCGAGGATGGTGATGCCGGGAAGTTTGAGGCCGGCCAAAGCGAAGCTCATGGCGATGCGGTGATCGTGATAGGTCTCGATGCGGGCTGGGCGGCTATTTGCGTCCAGGTTCGGGTTCGAGGCCACCAGCAGGTCGTCGCCCTCCTCCGTGCCGAGCCCCGGCAGGATGCGGTTGAGCTCGTTGGCGACGGCGCGGATGCGGTCGGTTTCCTTGACGCGCAGATTGGCGATGCCGACGAAGCGGACCGGGTGGTTGTTGAAGGCGGCCAGTACGGCCAGCGTCGGCACGGCATCCTGCATCTGGCTGCCGTCGATGACGGCGGGCATGTTGGGGAATTGGGCAATCAGCGCCTGAGCAGCGGCATCGGGCTGGGTGAAGGCGTCGGCGGCGACGCCGAGGTCGATCCTGCCGCCGGTCAGGGCTTCGATGCCCCAGAGATAGGTGGCGGCCGAGGCGTCGGGCTCGATGCGGAAATCGGTGGCGGTGTAGCCGGTGGGCTGGACCAGCCAGGTGCCGGGGTCGCGCTGTTCCACCTCGGCACCAAACGCCCGCATGGCGGCCAGGGTCAGATCGACATAGCCGCGGGCGCCGATCTCCTTGCCCGTCAGGGCGACGGTGATGGCGCCATGGCCCAAAGGCGCGGCCATCAGCAGGGCCGAGACATATTGGCTGGAGAGGCCTGCATCAATCTCGACGCGGCCGGAGCCGAAGCTGCCATTGCCGTGAATGGTCACCGGCGGGCAAAAGGTGGGGCAGATGGCGTCGATGCCGAGCGAGCGGAGCGCTGACACCAGCGGGCCGATGGGGCGCAGGCGCATTTCCGCGTCGCCATCGACGATGACCGCGCCATCGACGGTGGCGACAGCGGCGGTGAGGAAGCGGGTGGCGGTGCCGGCATTGCCGAGGAAGAGCGGGCCGGAAGGCTGCTGCAGGCGGCCGCTGCTGGTGACGGTGAAGCTGGTGGCGTCAGGCTCGTCCACGGTGACGCCCATCTGCCGCAGGGCGGCGGCCATCAGGGTCGTGTCCTTGCTCTTGAGCGCGCCGGTGAGCCGGCTGGTGCCGTCGGCAAGCGCGGCGAGCAGGAGGGCGCGATTGGTGATGGATTTCGATCCCGGCGGGGAGACACGGCCGACAAGCGGGCGGTTGGGCGGGACGATGGTGAGGGCGGGCGGAAGCGGGCTGGGCATGATGGCGGATAGATGCCTCATGGTTGCGCGCCGTGCAACTGGTTGCGAAGGGGATACCCCCTCCTAACTTCCCCCTGGTAGGGGAGGAACAGATCGAGTTTGTGGGAGCGCCCTGCTCTCTCCGCGCGCACGGTGTCATCCCGGCCTTGAGCCGGGATCCATCCTGAGATGCTTAAGCTGAACTGCCTTGCGGCTGTGGGGTGATCTCGAGATGGGCCCCGGCTCAAGGCCGGGGTGACATCGAGTATGTGGAGCGCGTCATGCCCCTGCCCTGGCCTCGGCAATCGCCTTGAGGTCGGCCGGCGCCAACGTGACGCTTTCGCCGCAGCCGCAGGCGCCGGTCTGGTTGGGGTTCTTGAAGGAGAAGCTGGAGCCCATCTTGGACTGTTCGAAGTCCATCACCGTACCGAGCAGATACATGGTCGCCTTGGGATCGACCCAGACATTGACGCCGTGATCCTGGACGTGATCGTCGCCAGCGACCGGTTCGGTCACGTAGTCCATCGTGTAGGACACACCGGCGCAGCCAGCATTCTTGATGCCGACGCGCAGGCCCACCACCGGCTGGTCGGAATCTTCGATGATCTCGGTGATGCGCTCGGCGGCGGCATCGCTCAGCGACATGATCTTGAAGGCCATGGGCAAACTTTCTATCGGCGTTTCACGATATATAGCGCGAAACGGTCCGAATTACCACCAGTTCAACGCCACCTGGGCCTCTTCGCTCATGCGCGAGGCGTCCCAGGGCGGATCGAACACCATGTTGACTTCCACATCCTGGATGCCTTCCACGGCGCGAGCGGCATTCTCCACCCAGCCTGGCATTTCGCCGGCCACCGGGCAGCCCGGCGCGGTGAGCGTCATGTCGATGGTGAGCTTGCGGTCGTCGTCGAGGTCGACCTTGTAGATCAGGCCCAGCTCGTAGATGTCGACCGGGATTTCCGGATCATAGACGGTCTTTAGCGCGCCGATCAGATCGGAGGTGATGCGTTCCACCTCGGCTTCCGGCAGGCTGCCGGAGACGTTGGGGGTGATCCGGTTTTCGGGAATGACGGGAGCGGGGGCGATTTCGGGTTCGTCGGTCATATGGTCCTCGCGATCACGCGAAAAATTTCTGGGCGCGGGTGATGCCGTCAACAAGCGCGTCCACATCGTCCTTGCCGTTATATAGGGCGAAGGAGGCGCGGCAGGTAGAGGTGACACCGAAACGTTTGAGCAGCGGCATGGCGCAATGCGTGCCGGCGCGGACGGCGATGCCGTAGCGATCGAGAATGGTCGCCACGTCATGGGCATGGGCGCCCGCCATCTCGAAGGAGAAAATGCCGCCCTTGCCCGGCGCGGTGCCGATCAGGCGCAGCGAATTGATGCGGCTGAGGCGCTCATGGGCATATTCGGCCACGTCGTGCTCGTGGGCGGCGATGGCGTCGCGGCCGAGGCCTTCCATATAGCCGAGCGCCTCGCCCAGCCCGATGGCCTGGACGATGGGCGGGGTGCCGGCCTCGAAGCGGTGCGGCGGCTCGTTGTAGGTGACGGTCTCCATGGTCACGACATCGATCATCTCGCCGCCGCCCTGATAGGGCTGCATTTCGGCGAGGAGGTCGTATTTGCCATAGAGCACGCCAATGCCGGTGGGGCCATAGAGCTTGTGGCCGGTCATGACGTAGAAATCGGCGTCGAGGGCCTGCACGTCCACCGTCTCGTGCACGGCGCCCTGGCTGCCGTCGATGAGCACCGGGATGTTCTTCGCATGGGCGATCTCGATGACCTGCTTGATCGGGGTCACCGTGCCCAGCACGTTGGACATATGCGTAACCGCGACGATACGCGTCCGGTCGGTGAGGGTGGCGGCGAAGGCGTCGAGGTCGAAGCTGCCATCGTCGCGGACATCGACCCATTTGATGACGGCGCCCTGGCGCTCACGGTGGAAATGCCAGGGCACGATATTGGAGTGGTGCTCCATGATCGTGGTGACGATCTCGTCCCCTGCCCCGATGCGGGGGCCGGCAAAGGAGGAGGCGACGAGGTTGATCGCTTCGGTGGCCGATTTGGTGAAGACGATTTCTTCGGGACGCGAAGCATTGAGGAACTTCTGTGCCGCGTGGCGGCCGCCTTCATAGGCCTCGGTGGCGCGGTTGGCGAGGGTGTGCAGGCCGCGATGGACATTGGCATATTCATGCCGGAAGGCATGGTCCATCCGGTCAAGCACCTGCACCGGCTTCTGCGCCGAAGCACCGCTATCGAGATAAACCAGCCGGTTGCCGTGGATCTGCTCACTGAGGATCGGGAAATCGGCGCGGATTTTTTCGAGGTCGAAGGTCATATCGTCTCACCGGCGTCTGCCTCCCCTCCCCCTTGAGGGGAGGGGTTGGGGGTGGGGGTCCATCGTAGACCCACCAAACGACCCCCACCCTCAGTCCCTCCCCTCAAGGGGGAGGGAGGCGATGGAACCACTACTTCCCGCCCAGCAACCACCCATCGATAATCCCGTGCAGCGCTTCAGCGAGTGCCTCGTCTTCGATGGGATCGACGAGTTCCTCGATGAAGCCGCGCACCAGCATGGTTTCGGCTTCCTCCTTCGGGATGCCGCGGCTGGTGAGGTAGAACATCGACTCCTCGTCGAGCTTGCCACAGGTGGAACCGTGGCCGCAGACGACGTCGTCGGCGTAAATCTCGAGCTCGGGCTTACTGAGGATTTCCGCTTCGTCCGAGAGCATCAGGCCCTGGCTCATCAGCTTGGCATCGGTCTTCTGGGCGTCACGGGCGACGACGAGCTTGCCCTGCACCACGGCCTTGCCGCGGCCGCGGGCGATGGACTTGAACAGTGGCTGGCTGGTGGTCTGCGGCACGGCGTGCAGCGCATCCATGGTGAAATCGGCATGCTGGCCGTCGGAGACCAGGTTGAGCCCGGTGATATCGCCATGGGCGCCGGCGCCTTCGTAGCGCGGGAAGAGCTGGGTGCGGCTGAGACCGGCACCGGCATGGATGGCCAGTGTGCGCAGCTTTGCCCCCTCGCCGACATGATATTCGTTGCTGGCAAAATGCGCCGCCGCCCTGGGTGACAGGTCCACGGTGATATGGGTCACCGTGGCGCCCTTGCCGAGCGCGATATAGGTGGCGTGGTTGCCGACATGGGCGGCGTCGGAACCGGAGAAGGTTTCGAGGATGACCGCCGAAGCACCATCGGCCACGAAGACCTTGAGCGAGTCCGTAACATGGGCGGCTTCGCCCTCGCTGCGGCGATCGATCTGGATTACCGGATCGATGCTGTTTTCGAGCGTCAGGGTCAGGCTTTCCTTGGCAAAGGCGCCGTTGAGATGGACCAGCACGTCGTCGCGGGTGGTGAGCACGCCGCCATGCGCCTTGCCGACGATGACGCCGGCCGGAGCCGTCGAAGCGGCCTGGATGACGCCATTGGCGATCATCAACTGATAGGCACCGGGAACGCGCAGGGCGGGCGCACTGGCTTCATTGGCGGCCTGGGCCAGCGGCGGAATAGTCCGCAGCAGGGTCTTGAGGTCGGTATAGTGATAGCTTTCGACGCGGCGCGTCGGCAGGCCGGCAACGGTGATCCGTTCGGCGGTCGCGTCGGCGCCCACGCTCTTGAGCTGGGCGATCAATGTATCTTCGGCGGCTCCGAGCCGGACGGGCATGGTCTGGCGCATGATTAGGCAAGCGCTCCGTCGAAATCGGCATAGCCCTTGGCTTCGAGCTGCAACGCCAGGTCCTTGTCGCCGCTTTCCACGATCCGCCCGTCGCTGAACACATGCACCACGTCGGGCACGATATGGTTCAGCAGGCGCTGATAGTGGGTGATGACCAGCATGGAGCGATTGGCATCGCGCAGGGCGTTGACGCCCTTGGACACGACCTGGAGCGCGTCGATATCGAGGCCGGAATCGGTTTCGTCGAGCACGCAAAGGGCGGGCTTGAGCAGAGCCATCTGCAGGATTTCGGCGCGTTTCTTTTCGCCGCCGGAGAAACCGACATTGAGCGGGCGCTTCAGCATGTCGCTGTCGATATTGAGCTGGGTGCCGGCTTCCTTGACGGCGCGCATGAAATCGGGTGTCGACAGTTCACCCTCGCCGCGGGCCTTGCGCTGGGCGTTGATGGCCGCCTTGAGGAAGGTCATGGTGGCGACGCCGGGGATTTCGATCGGGTACTGGAAGGCCAGGAAAATGCCGGCCACGGCGCGCTCGGCCGGGTCCATGTCGAGGATGTTTTCGCCATTGAGCAGGATTTCGCCCTCGGTGACCTCATAGTCCTCCTTGCCGGCCAGCACGTAGCTGAGCGTCGACTTGCCCGAGCCGTTGCGGCCCATAATGGCATGCACCTGCCCGGCCGGAATGGTGAGGTTCACCCCCTTGAGGATTTCGCGCTCTTCGATGCGCGCATGCAGGTTGCGGATTTCAAGGATCGGGGTGGTCATTTTGTACTCCGGTTCGGCTGCCGTGTCGGCGCCGGTGTTTCAGGTAAGGCCCCCTCACCCGCTCTTCGGGCGACCTCTCCCCCAAACGGAGAGGTGGGAGTTGGCCACGATGGCTGTTCTTCACCTCTCCCTTTGGGGGAGAGGTCGGCGCGCAGCGCCGGTGAGGGGGCCTTCCAGGTCCCTGCCCCTTGCGAACTACCCCACGCTGCCTTCGAGGCTGATGGCGATCAGCTTCTGGGTTTCGACCATGAATTCCATGGGCAGGTGCTGCAGCACGTCGCGGACGAAGCCGTTGACGATCAGCGCCACGGCGTCCTCTTCGGAGAGGCCGCGCTGCTGGCAGTAGAACATCTGGTCGTCGGAAATCTTGGACGTGGTGGCTTCGTGCTCGAAAACGGCCGTGCCGTTGCGGCTCTCGATATAGGGAACCGTATGGGCGCCGCATTTGTCGCCGATCAGCAGGCTGTCGCACTGGGTGAAGTTGCGGGCATTCTTGGCCTTGGCATGGGCCGAGACCTGGCCGCGATAGGTATTGTCCGAGAAGCCGGCGGCAATGCCCTTGGCGATGATGCGGCTGGACGTGTTCTTGCCCAGATGCAGCATCTTGGTGCCGCTATCGACCTGCTGATAGCCGTTGGAAATGGCGATCGAGTAGAACTCGCCGCGCGAACCGTCGCCGCGCAGGATGCAGCTCGGATATTTCCAGGTGATGGCCGAACCGGTTTCCACCTGGGTCCACGAGATTTTGGAATTGGCGCCGCGGCAATCGCCGCGCTTGGTGACGAAATTGTAGATGCCGCCCTTGCCGTCCTTGTCGCCGGGATACCAGTTCTGGACGGTGGAATACTTGATCTCGGCATTGTCGAGCGCGACCAGTTCCACCACGGCGGCATGAAGCTGGGCTTCGTCGCGCATCGGGGCGGTGCAGCCTTCGAGATAGCTCACATAGCTATCGGCTTCGGCGATGATCAGCGTGCGCTCGAACTGGCCGGTCTTCTTCTCGTTGATGCGGAAATAGGTCGACAATTCCATGGGGCAGCGGACGCCCTTGGGGATGTAGACGAAGGACCCATCGGTGAAGACGGCTGAGTTCAGCGTGGCGTAGTAGTTGTCGGAAACCGGCACGACCGAGGCCAGGTATTTCTGCACCAGCTCGGGATATTCGCGGATGGCTTCCGAGATCGAGCAGAAGATGATGCCGACCTTGCTCAGTTCCTCGCGGAAGGTGGTGACGACGGAGACCGAATCCATCACGGCGTCGACGGCCACTTTCGGACGTTCGACGCCGGCGAGGATTTCGCGTTCCTTGAGCGGCACACCCAGCTTGTCATACATGGCGATGAGGGCCGGATCGACTTCGTCGAGGCTCTTGGGAGCCGGCGACGACTTGGGCGCGGCGTAGTAGTACATATCCTGCAGGTCGATCTGTGGATAATGCACCTTGGCCCAGGTCGGCTCGGTCATGGTCAGGAACCGACGATAGGCTTCCAGCCGCCAGTCGAGCATCCACTGGGGCTCGTTCTTCTTTTTGGAGATGAAGCGGACGGTATCCTCGCTCAGGCCCTTGGGGGCCATGTCGGATTCGATATCGGTCTCGAAGCCGTATTTGTACTTGTCGACGTCGAGCGAACGCACCGAGTCAACGGTGGCGCGATCGATATTTTCCTTGAGCGTCGGGATATCGGCGTAGTCGTCGGCCATTGCGGCTTCTCCTATTTGCCCGGCAGGCGATTCAAGGTCGCCGCGAGCCGTCTAAAGGTTGGCAGCTATGCTGCCTGGCCCTGTCGCGCCCGCTGGCGCTCGAGGACGGATCGGTAACCGACGACGAACGCGTCAACGTCGTCGGCCGTGGAATTCCAGCCCAGGCTGACGCGCAGGGCGCAATCGGCCAGTTCGGGCGCGATGCCCATGGCGGCCAGCACATGGCTGGGGCCAACCTTGCCGGACGAACAGGCTGAACCCGACGAGACGGAGAGACCCAACAGGTCCAGTCCCATCATCGCCGTCGCATTTTTGACGCCGGGCACGGCGAAGTTGACCACATTGCCCAGGCGATTGGCGCCGAAGACCACGCAATCAGCCGGCAGGCCGGCTTCAAGCCGCGAGATAAGTGCAGGCAAGCCTGCGGCGGAATATCGGCCTTCTATGGCCGATGCCGCGGCGCCGAATGCCGCAATCAGCGCCGCAGCTTCGGTGCCGCCACGCCGCCCCTGCTCTTGCCCGCCACCCGGAATCAGCCGGACCGCATCGGCATGCGCCTTGACCAGCAACGCGCCGATACCGGCCGGCGCACCGATTTTGTGGCCACTCACCGCCATCATATCGGGAGCGGTGGCGGCAAAGTCGAGGGGCAGCTTGCCAAAGGCCTGAACCGCATCGATAAAAAGCGTGTGGCGGGTGGGGCCGACCAGGGCATTGATGCGGGTAACGTCCTGCACCACGCCAGTCTCGTTGTTGACCCAATGGAGGGCGACAAGCAGATTTTCTTCCGCATCCGCAATGACTTGCGCCAGCTGATCGAGATCGATGGCGCCATTGGGCAGGAGCCCGATGGTGATAACCGGCAGGCCGGTTGCCTCGGCCGCCTTGCTCACCGCGGCATGCTCGCCGGCACTGATGACGATGGCGCTCGAAGCAAAGGATTTGGCGCCGCCCACGACCGCCTGGGTAATGGCTTCAGTGGCAGAGCCAGTAAAGACAACCTGCTTGCGCTCGGCGCCGGCAAGGGCCGCGACCTGGGTCCTGGCGGTATCAATGAGGTTGCGCAAGGCGCGACCGTGGCCATGCACCGATGAGGGATTGCCCACCAGATCGAGGGCAGCGATGAGCGCAGCCCGCGCCTCCGGCAGAAGCGGGGACGCGGCATTATAATCAAGATAGATCGCCGGTCTGGTCATCGGTTTCCCGTGTGGCGCATGCGCGCCGATCATGCCTTCCATGCCTAGGCCGAGGCGCTCGGGCGCCCGCCAGCTCAAACACTTCTTGAAATTTGCCGCCCAACTTCATTACAAGGGGCGCTCTTGCAGGCCGCAGGGCGGCTGAAAACCGAGTTTCGAATAATTCTAAACTAGATTTTGCGAGCCATGTTTTAGGAGGCTGGGCCGGCTTAGTCAAGCCGCGACGCCGCCATAGAGGCCCACGCAAACCACACCAACAGAGCCAAACGGCCGGAAGAACAGAGTCATGCCAGAAGTGATCTTCAACGGCCCCGAAGGGCGTCTCGAAGGCCGGTACCAGCCGGGCAAGGAGCCTAATGCGCCGATCGCGATCGTGCTGCATCCGCATCCGCAATTCGGCGGGACGATGAACAACCAGATCGTCTACAATCTCTTCTACATGTTCGCCGAGCGCGGCTTTGCCGTGCTGCGGTTCAACTCGCGTGGGGTGGGTCGCTCGCAGGGCATGTTCGACCACGGCATCGGCGAGCTCAGCGACGCCGCCGCGGCGCTGGACTGGCTGCAGGTGATCAACCGTGAGTCGCGCGGCTGCTGGATTGCCGGCTTCTCGTTCGGCGCCTGGATCGGCATGCAGCTTCTCATGCGCCGTCCGGAAGTGGAGGGTTTCATCTCGGTGGCGCCGCCGGAAAACCTCTACGACTTCTCGTTCCTGGCTCCCTGCCCGTCCTCGGGCCTGATCATCCATGGCGACAAGGACCGCGTGGCGCCGCCCTCTTCGGTGCAGAAGCTGGTCGACAAGCTCAAGACGCAGAAGGGCATCACCATCGAGCAGCAGATCGTGGAAGGGGCCAACCACTTCTTCGAAGGCAAGGTGGATGACCTCACCACCCGCTGTGCCGACTATCTCGACCGTCGCCGGCAGGAGATCGCCGCCGGCGGCGGGCGCTAGTTCGGGCGCATAGCCGCGATCAGAACCCCACCCACTGCGTCGCTCCCGCCAATGCGGGAGGACGCGGAGCACCTGTCTGGCCGGATCGCACCCAATGACGAAATTTAAGTCCGACTTCCTGCGCGTTCTCGACGAGCGCGGCTTCATCCACCAGATTTCCGACCCCGAAGGGCTCGATGCCAAGGCCCTGAAGGGCCCGATATCGGGCTATGTCGGCTACGACGCCACTGCCACCTCGATCCATATCGGCAACCTGATTTCCGTCACCATGCTCTATTGGCTGCAGGAAACCGGCCACAAGGCGATCAGCCTGATGGGCGGCGGCACCTCCATGGTGGGCGATCCCAGCTTCCGCGACGACCAGCGCAAGCTGCTCACAGTCGAGCAGATCGAGACCAATATCGAGAGCATCAAGCGCGTCTACGGCAATATCCTGAATTACGGCGGCTCCAACCCGGCCCTGATGGTCAACAATGCCGACTGGCTGCTCAAGCTCAACTATGTGGAATTCCTGCGCGATGTGGGCCGGCATTTCTCGGTCAACCGCATGCTGAGCTTCGATTCGGTCAAGCTGCGGCTCGACCGCGAGCAGTCGCTGAGCTTCCTCGAATTCAACTACATGATCATGCAGGGCTACGACTTCACCGAGCTCAACCGGCGCCATGGCACCGTGTTGCAGATGGGCGGGTCGGACCAGTGGGGCAATATCATCAATGGCGTGGATCTCAACCATCGCATGGGTGGTGAGCAACTCTATGCGCTGACCACGCCGCTGCTGACCAAATCCTCCGGCGAGAAGATGGGCAAGTCGGCGTCAGGGGCCGTGTGGCTCAATGGCGACCTCTTCAGCCCCTATGATTTCTGGCAGTATTTCCGCAACACCGAAGACGCCGACGTGGTGAAGTTCCTCAAAATCTTCACCCGCCTGCCGATCAGCGAAATAGAGAAGCTGGGCGCCTTGGGCGGCAACGAGATCAACGAGGCCAAGAAGGTGCTGGCGACCGAGGTGACGGCCATCGTGCATGGCCGGGAGGCGGCCGAACAGGCGGCGGCGACGGCGGCGAATACGTTCGAGGCCGGTGGCATTGATCTGTCGCTACCCACCGCCACCGTGACCCAAAGTGAACTGGCTGGCGGCATCGGTATCTTGGCGGCCCTGGTGACGGCGGGGCTGGCTACGTCGAACGGCGAAGCCCGCCGACACATCCAGTCCGGCGCGGTGCGTGTCAATGACGCTGTCATCGAGGATGACAAGCTGAGCCTGGGCACGGATGCACTGCTGAGCGAGGGTGTCATCAAGCTCTCTGTCGGCAAGAAGCGGCATGCGCTGATCAAGCCGATTTAGTCTTCGTCATCCTCAGTGACCAAGGCTGCCTGCCAGTCCTGGCCACCATATAGAACACGAAGGATAATCACGCTTTCCGCGTTTACCACGAATGCCACGGTTATGGATGGCAGCAGGCCGACTGCCCTGACTCCGGGGCCGATATCGTCGCGGATCGTGCCGCGTGCTCCGGCAAGTTCAAACGATCGAATGCGGGTCCGAATGCGTTCAATATAGTTGCTGGCGAACCGGCGCGACACGCGAAGCGCGAGCTATGCCGCGGATATCCTCGCGGGCGCGCGGGCGGTAAACGATCCGCCGGGCACGCACTAGGATGCTTTGCGCACAGCTTCATCGGCATCGAGGCCGCTTTCGATATCGTTGAAGACGTCCTCTTCAGTCAGCACGTCATCCGGGTTGGCGAGCCAGGCCTCGTATTCCGGCGCAACGTCGTCTCTCAACCACTTCTCCAGTCTGCGCTCGCGTTCTTGCATGATCCTGATGCCCTCGCGGATGACCTCGCTGCCCGAAGCATAGCCGCCCGACGCAACCACAGTGTCGATATAGGTCGACTGTTGCCGGGTAAGACTGAACGTTCGCTTATGAACCTTGGACATGGCGAAACTCCTAGAGGCTTTCACAATATCACACGGTATGACCAAAGCCTACCCGCTACTCTGCAGGCGGCTGTTCCTTGGCTCGGAACTCGAACAGCTCCCGGAACGCGCCCGGCACCAGGATCGACAGCGGGTTGATGCGGAACTGGGGATTGTCCAGCGGGCCCTGCACGGCAAAGGTCACGCCGACCAGGCCCTCGCCCTCGCGGCCGCCGAGCAACGGGCCGAGGATGGGTATCTGCTGGAAGGCATTGTTGAGCCCGAACAGGGGGACATAGGTGCCGGTGAGGTCATATTGCCGGCGGTCGGTATAGATGAAGCCGCGGGCCGTGCCCCCGACGGTATCGCCGGTCAGCATGGCGTTGGTGACCTCGACGCGATCGGAACGACGCTGGAAGTCGACCTGCGCCACATCGAAATCGAGCCGGTTCTGCTGGGCGATGGCGGCGCGGGAATCGCTGTGGTTGCCCAGCACCTGTGCGACATTGGCCTCGTCGACAATGGCAAAGCCCCGCATGATCAACTGCCCCGCCTCGGCGTTGAGATCCCGATCGGTGGTCAATACCAGGCTGCCCGAGCCGCCGGCCAGTTGCGAATAGACGCCAAGCAGCCGCAGGATGGTGCCGGCATCGTTGAAGGCGACCGACAGCGTGCGGCCCTTGGGGGCCGGATTGGTGGTGACCGAGATGGCATTGCCGTCGCTGAACTGCGCCGTCAGGTTGGCCCGGCGCATGTCGCTGCCGCGCAGCAGCAGGTCGAGATCGACGTTGAAGGCGGTGGTGGCATAGTAGCCGAGGGCGCGGTCGAGCTTGACGTCAAGGGAAATGGTCTGGTCGAACTGGGTCGACTGCACTCCGCCCGCGCCTTCGCCGAGCCCGAAGAACTGGCGCAGCATCGGCTTGAGGTCGAGCTGGCTGCCGCTGATGCGGACAGCATAGCCGCCATCCATGGGCACCAGATCCAGTTGGGCATTGTCGCCGGCACTCAGCCCGAACTGGCGGAAGCTGGCGGCCTGCAGGCCCTCGGTGGCGTGATAGGTGATATCACCGATGGCGCGCACCGTGCCGAAGGACAGGTCGATGTCGTTGAGCTGGGTGATCTCGCCGGCCGGCGTGATGATGGCGCTCAACGTGCCCGAGGTGCCGGCGGCCTTGCGGATGCCAATATCCTTGATATCGAGCGCGGCATCCTTGAGATCGACCCCCATCTTTAGCGACCCGTTGGCCAGTGGCTGGGCGACGAAGCGCACGCGGCCGGAGAGGAATTCGGACGCGTCGAACCCCATATCGGCCAGATCGGCCACGTCGATGGTCGCGGATAGCCGGAAGGTCGGGTCGGTGGTTGGCGTACCGGCAATTTCGATTTCGGCCGGCATGCCGTCGATTTCGGCGGTGCCGCCAAGCTGGTAGCCATCCTGACTGGCGCTGAAGGCCAGTTGTCCATTGCCGATCCGCCGGTCCTGGATCGGTTGTGAGCTGGCGAAATCTGCCACGGTGCCGTTGACGACATAGTCGATATCCATCGGCCGGCCGCTGGCCTCATCGGCGAGGCTGATGGTGGCGACGAGACCCAGATCGACCGCGCCGGTGAGCGCTGCCAGGTCGACCGGGAGCTGGGCGTTGGCCAATGCCTCGGGCTGCTGGTCACGGGCGAGGTCGAGCAATGCCGGGATGGGCGCGGTGATGTCGCCGGAAATTTCGATGATGCTTTCGGCCGGGCTGGAGTTGTCCATCACCAAAGCCGGATTGGCGACGCTGATCTCGCCGGCATCGGTCGCCAGCTTGCCGCCGCCGGCCGAAATGGTGACGTTGCTGTCATCGACCTGGAGCCGGGTTTCACCATCGATGGCGATGGGCGCCATCGCGGCTGTGGGCTTGATGGCGACGCCGGTGCCGATCATGTCGATCTGCATGCTGTCCCTGGGGATCGGCTTGTCCTCGCCGGCGAGGCCCAGGCTGCCGACCGGAAAGTTGAAATCCATGCGCGAACTGGCCACCGTGCCGTCGGTCACATTGGCCACGAACCAGTCGCGGCTGTCGCCGCCCATGATATAGGGCCAGAGGCGCTTCAGATCGTCGGCGCTGACGCCCTGCCCGGCCACGGTCATCTGGATGCCCAGGCCGGCCCGGAGCATATCGATGCGGCCTGTCGTCTCTACCGTGGCCTCTCCCTTGCGGGCCAGGAAGCGATCGATACCGAGGGCACCGTACAATGGCGCCGACCAGCCGGAAAAATCCATGGTTTCGAACGGCTCGGCCGGCGGCGCCATGTCATTGGGGTGGATGACGACATCGCGGGCATGCAGCGAGAGGCCCAGGGTGGGGCCGTAGGTCGGGTCCAGCCCCATGGCGAAGACGCCCGAAATGTAGGCGCTGCTCTGCCCGATCTGCAGGGCCGCCTCGTCGAGGATGAATTGCCCTGCCTCGGGAACCCAGGTGATGTCCAGGATCGAGCTGGCGACCGGGAAATAGGCGTCGGCAATGCGCAGGTCGATGCCGGTCAGGTCGATCTTGAAGCGGCCATCCACCAGCTTGCCGGCGGCCGGCTCGAAGTTGACGTCGATGGATAGTGCCCCGGCGCCGCGCAGGGCGGCAACGCTGGTGGCATCGTCGATGAAGGGCAGGAAGGCGGCGAAGTCGATATTGGTGACATCGGCTTCGAGCCGCGCATTGCCGTCGTCGTCGACCGTGCGCGACAGGTTGCCGGTCATGGTGCGTCCGCCCAATGACGCCGAGAAGGTGCCATTGGTGTTGCGGCGGTCCGGCGTGGGGCCGATCTCGAGATTGATCGCTTCGAAGCGGCGGAAAAGGCCGTAGACGGAATCATTCATGTCGATGGTGCCGTCGCGGATGACCAGCCGGGAAAAGCGCCCCTGGGCGGCCTGCTCGACAATGTCGGCAATGCCTTGCTCGCTGGCTTCGAGATTGTAGATCAGCCACTCATTGTCCGAGCGCATGACCATTGGCTCACCGCTGCCGGAAATGTCGACGCCATCGGCGGAGATGCCGACGGAAGGGAAGGCATCCTGCCCCTCCTGCACCCGTACGGTCGGCGGGCCGCCGGCGGGGTCGTCGAGCAGCTCGAAGCTGGCGATGCGCGGACCGAACAGATCCTGCACCATCTGGATGTGTGGGCGCACGATGGTCACGGTGGCGCCGGGCTGGCCGAACAGGGCGCGGGCCGGCGAAAAGCCGATTTCCAATGCGTCCATGGCGACGCGGGCGCCCGACTTGCTGTCGGTCAGCAGGACCGGCGCGAACTGGACGACGGGCCAGACGCCGTTTTCCAGCGCCAGATTCATTTCGCCCAATTGGAGGCTGGAGGTGGGCGGCAGGGCCGCCTGGATCAGCGAACGCACGGCCTCGGCACCGAAAGGCAGGCGCACCGGCGTCACCAGCAGGACGAGATAGAACAGCAGCGCCAGGACCGAAGGAATGCCAAGCAACCACACAGCCAGCTTGGCTGCATGTCGCGCAGGGGGCCGTTTGCGCTGCGCAGGCGGCGGAATCGAGGTGTCTGCGGGTAAGGTTGACGCGCTCACTTGCTTCCAGAAAGAGGCCTTGCCGTTATCTGCTGGCACCTCGAGAATCAACCGCAGAAGGCGGTCTCTTGCCCAATGATACCGGCTGGAATATGGCACTGACACCCACATTCTGACGCGCCGCACCTGTTGAATGGAAGGCCTGCCCATGCCGGACCTGAACGAAGGCGATCTCGCCCCCGATTTCACCCTGCCCCTCGACGATGGCAGCACGTTCCAGCTGTCCGCCCAGCGCGGCAGGCCGGTGGTGCTCTACTTCTATCCGGAAGACGATTCCGGCGGCTGCGTGGATGAGAACAAGGAATTCTCCGAGCGGGCGGCGGCCTTCTCGGCCAAGGGCGCCAGGCTGGTCGGCATTTCGCCCGACAGCGTCGAGAGCCACGTCAAGTTCCGCAGGAAATATGGCCTCGTTTCACCGCTGGCGGCCGATCCGGAGCATCAGGCAATCGAGGCTTTTGGGCTGTGGAAGCTCAAGAAACTGTATGGCCGGGAGTTCATGGGGCTGATCCGCACCTCCTTCATCATCGGCGCCGATGGCAGAGTGGCCCGTATCATTCGCGCCACCCGCATCCTTGGGCATGCCCAGAAAATGCTGGAGGCGCTTGATGCGCATGTGTCTGGCGCGCCTCGCAAATAGGCTTTGTTAACCATGTCGCGTCATACTCCGCACACCATATTCGGGGCGTTACGGGGTAGAGTTGGGTGCGTGAACAGGCCAGTTTCGGGCGGTCCGACCACGGGTCGCATGCCAGGTCGCTGCGCCAGGGAATCCACCCCGCCTTGTTCTACTGCATGTTCGCCGTGCTGCTCGCCGGCAATGGCCTGCTCGCTACCGGCTTTCTACTGGCGCCCGACATTGCCCGCCTGCTGAGCGGCCAGAACGAGCAGGTCATCGAGGCCTATGAAAATCGCATCGCGCAACTGCGCGTCGAGGTCGACCGCCTGCATTCGCGCAGCTATGCGCAGGCCGGCGACATCAACCTGCAATTGCAGGAACTGGCGCAGCAGCAGGAAGTGCTCATAGAGCAGCATCAACTGGTGCGCGTCCTGGTCGACAAGGCCGGTGAACTGGGCATCGAGGCCGCCCCATTGCCGGTCGCGGATGCGGGCGACCTGGCGCCCAGCTCCGGCGGCAATCCCGATATCGACGCCACCGCGGCGGCCGTGGCACAGATGATGGATGAAACCCAGTTCGCCATGACCTCCATCGCCGAAACGGCGACCCGGCGCACCGACAGCATCGTGGCCGAACTGTCCGAACTGGGCATTGCCGTCGACCTGCCGGCGGACCTGGAGGGCGTGGGAGGCCCGCTGCTGCTGCCCCAGGATGATGGCGAGGCTTCGGCGACGGTGGACGACGCCAATGCCGTGATGGCGGCGCTGGTGCGCTACAAGGCGGCGCGCGACGGCATCGACGGCGCGCCGGTCCACATGCCGATATCCGGCAGTTTCCGCCAGAGTTCCGGCTTCGGCAACCGCACCGACCCGTTTACCGGCAGCCGCGCCTTCCATTCAGGCCTTGATTTCGCCGCGCCCAAGGGCACCACCGTTCTCAGCGCCGGCAAGGGCGTGGTCAGTTTTGTCGGCACCAAGTCGGGCTATGGCAATGTGGTGGAGGTAACCCATGCCAATGGGCTGATCAGCCGCTATGGCCACCTTTCGGGCTTCCTCAGCGAGGTCGGCCAAGCGGTCAATACCGGCACACCGATCGCCAAAGTGGGTTCCACCGGGCGCTCCACCGGCCCGCACCTGCATTTCGAGGTGCGCAAGTCTGATAGCGCGATCAACCCCAAGGCGTTTCTGGAAGCCGGCAGGCGGTTGCTGGCGCTGCTGGGCTAATCGACCGCCACCTGCCAGCAGAGCACCGGACCGTCGTCTGGGTCGATCCGTCCGCCCATCCGCATGAAGCCGTTCTTTTCCAGAATTCGTTGCGACGCCGGATTGTCGACCGCAGTCTCGGCGGCAACAATGCCGATCCGCGCATCCGCCTGCAGCAGGTCCAGCAGTTTGCCCACGGCTCGCGTCGCACATCCGCGGCCACGGCGCTCCGGGGCGATGCCGTAGCCGATCTCGACCACACCGGGGCTGGCAAAGGGTTTGGTGATCGAGCACAGCCCCACCACCTCGTTGTCATCGACAATCAGCCAGGCCGCTGGATCGATCTGGAGCCTGACTTTTTTGGCCAGGCCCCCAACCAATTCGATAACCTCGCGGGCATCGACACCGCCTTCGGGCAGGCCAAACCCATCCGGCGCCTCATTCGCGGCCAGCGCTGCGAAATGGGCATCGGTAGCGGCTACGAGCCGGAGTGTTCCAGCGTCGGTCCGGCTCACTCCGCCGTCACATCCGTTGCCACGCCGACGCGCTGGGCCAGGGCCGCTTCCATGAATTCGTCGAGGTCGCCATCCAGCACCACGGAGGGCTGGCCGCTTTCGACGCTGGTGCGCAAGTCCTTGACCATCTGGTAGGGCTGCAGCACGTAGGAGCGAATCTGGTGGCCCCAGCCGATATCGGTCTTGCTGGCGGCCTGGGCGTTGGCGGCTTCCTCGCGCTTCTGCAATTCGGCCTCGTAGAGGCGCGATTTCAGCATCGCCATGGCCGTCGCACGGTTCTTGTGCTGGCTGCGCTCCTGCTGGCAGGCGACGATGATGCCCGAGGGGACGTGGGTGATGCGGATGGCCGAGTCGGTGGTGTTGACGTGCTGCCCGCCGGCGCCCGAGGCGCGGTAGGTATCGACCTTGAGGTCGGCTTCGCGGATCTCGATATCGATGGAATCATCGACCACCGGATAGACCCAGCAGCTCGAAAAGCTGGTATGCCGGCGTGCTGCCGAATCGTAGGGGCTGATGCGGACCAGGCGGTGTACGCCGCTTTCGGTCTTGAGCCATCCATAGGCATTGTGACCCTTGACCAGGATGGTCGCCGACTTGATGCCGGCTTCTTCGCCGTCGTGCATTTCGAGCACTTCGACCTTCATCTTCCAGCGTTCGGCCCAGCGGGTATACATGCGCAGCAGCATGTTGGCCCAGTCCTGGCTTTCGGTGCCGCCGGCGCCGGAGTGGATTTCGACATAGCAGTCATTGGCATCGACTTCGCCCGACAGCAGCGTCTCGATCTGGCGGCGGCGGGCGGATTGCTTGAGCTCGATCAGGGCGTTTTCGGCGTCCCTGACGATGTCGGCATCGCCTTCGGCCTCGCCCATCTCGATCAGTTCGGCATTGTCGCGGATGCCCGATTCCAGCTCGCGCACCGCCTTGACGGCCACGTCGAGCTCGTCGCGCTCGCGCATCTTGGCGCGGGCCTGTTCGGGATCGTTCCAGAAATCGGGGGATTCGGTCTCGGCGGTCAGCGCGTCGAGGCGCAGTTCAGCAGTATCCCAGTCAAAGATGCCTCCTCAGCAGGGTCAGAACCTGCTCGATTTCGGCGACGGTCTTTTCGATTTCCGTACGCATTGGACAATTCCTTCAATAGCGGCGCCCCGTTTAGCGGAGGTAGGCACGGGGATCAACTCTTGACGGGAGTCGGGACTAAAAGAGGCCCCCGCGTCCCGGATAGACCCACTGGCCGGTGGTGCGATCATAGACGGGCTGGTTGGCCCCGCCCTGGCTCGGCTGCCCGCCCGGCTGCGTCGTGAAGCCCGAGCCGTATTGCTGCTGCATCAACTGCTGGCGCTGGATGGCGTCGAAGGCATTGACATCGACACCGATGACCGAGGTTATCAGGTTCGGCCCGGTGCCCGGCTTGAAGGCCTCCTCGATGGCGGCTTCGCCGTCGAAGGCCTTGACGCCGGAATTGGGGTTGATCCAGGCCGTGGTCATGCCCGACGGCACGTTGAATTGGCTTGGCGGCGTGCCTTCGAGCGCCTTCTGCATGAATTCAGTGAAGATCGGCACGGCGAAGGTGCCGCCGGTGACCGAAGAGCCCATGGAGCGCGGCTGGTCGTAGCCGACATAGACGCCGACGGCGAGTTCGGGCGTGAAGCCGACGAACCAGGCATCCTTGTAGTCGTTGGTGGTGCCGGTCTTGCCGGCTACCGGGCGGTTGAGCACGCGGGCAGCGGTGCCGGTGCCGCGCTGCACCACGCCTTCCAGCATCGAGGTGATCTGGTAGGCGGTCATCGGGTCGAGCACCTGTTCGCGGTTGTCGACGATCAGCGGCTCGCCCTGCCCGTGCCAATCCGTCGCCTCGCAGCCCTGGCACAGGCGCTGGTCGTGCTTGTAGACGGTGACGCCATAGCGATCCTGGATGCGGTCGATGAGGGTCGGCACGATCTTGCGGCCGCCATTGGCGATGGTGGCATAGGCCGCGGTCATGCGCATGTCGGTGGTTTCGCCGGCGCCCAGCGCCATGGCCAGCACCGGCTGCATGGTGTCGTAGACGCCGAACATCTTGGCGTATTCGGCCACCAGCGGCATGCCGATATCGCGGGCCAGCCGCACGGTCATGACGTTACGGCTGCGTTCGATGCCGCGCCGCAGGGTCTGCGGACCGTAGAATTCCTGCGCATAGTTTTCAGGCCGCCAGATCGAGCCATCGGCATTGCGGATTTCCACCGGGGCGTCGAGTACGACCGAGGCCGGCGTATAGCCATTGTCGAGCGCGGCGGCATAGACGATGGGCTTGAAGGAGGAGCCGGGCTGGCGCAGGGCCTGGGTGGCACGGTTGAACTCGCTGAGGGCGTAGGAGAAGCCGCCGACCATGGCCAGGACGCGGCCGGTGCGCGGATCCATCGCGACCAGGGCGCCCTCGATCTCGGGGACCTGTTCGAGCGTATAGATGCCGGTCTTGCCCGAAACCGGGGAGACGTAGACCACATCTCCGACTTTAAGAATATCCTGCAAGGGCTTGGAGACCCATTTGATCTCCGGGCCGGACAACGTGCCCACGATACGATCGTCTGCCACGGCGCCGCCGGCCAGGCCATCGGGGCGCAGGCCGATGCTGGCCTCATTGCTGCCCATTTCCAGCACCACGGCGAGCTGCCATTCCGGCACATCGCTGAGCGGGGCGATCTTGGCGACATCCAGCCCCCAATCCTCGCCGATCTCGATACTGGCGACCGGGGTGCGGAAGCCCTTGCCGTGATCATAGGCGATCAGCCCATCCATCAGCGCCTTGCGGGCATATTCCTGCAGCCGGGGCTCGAGCGTGGTGCGCACCGAGAGGCCCCCGCCATAGAGCTGGTCCTCGCCATAGAGCTTGGCCAGCTCGCGGCGTACTTCCTCGGTGAAATATTCGGCCGAATAGAGCTGGCTGCCGCCGGCGCGGGGGATGACGTTGAGCGGCTCGTCCTTGGCGATGGCCGCCTCTTCCGGGGTCGCATAGCCATTCTCGACCATGCGGTCGATGACCCAGTTGCGGCGCTCGATGGCGGCCTGCGGGCGGCGGAAGGGATGGTAGTTGTTCGGCCCCTTGGGCAGCGCGGCGATATAGGCGGCTTCGCTCAGGGTCAGCTCGTAAAGCGCCTTGTCGAAATAGTTCAGGGCCGCAGCGGCCACACCATAGGAATTGAGGCCGAGGAAGATCTCGTTGAGATAGAGTTCGAGAATGCGGTCCTTGGAAAAGGTCGACTCGATGCGGATGGCCAGCAGGGCTTCCTGCAGCTTGCGGTCCCAGGTCTGTTCGGAGGTGAGCAGGAAATTCTTGGCCACCTGCTGGGTGATCGAGGAGCCGCCGCCCTGGATAGCGGTATTGCCGTCCAGCCGCGCCATGAGGTTGTCGCGCAGGGCGCGGAACACGCCATCGATGGCGATGCCGCCATGGGAGTAGAAGTCCTTGTCCTCGGCCGAGAGGAAGGCGTGTACCAGCAGCGGCGGGACGGTTTCGATGGGCTGGAACAGCCGGCGCTCGCGGGCGAATTCGGCCAGTAGCGTGCCATCGGCGGCGTGGACGCGCGTCGTCACCGGCGGCTGGTAGTCCTTGAGCACGGTATAGTCGGGCAGGCCGGCGGAAACGGTGGTCAGGTAGACCGCGGCTACGGCGACGCCTGCCAGGGCGACGAACATCCCGAAGCCAAAAATCCAACCGAGCAAGCGCAGCATAAAGTCATTTTCTCCGAGACGGGCGACCGGCCCGTCATGTCATTCCGCGCAGCGGATTGGCTGCAGAATCATAGCAGACGGCGGCTCGAAAGTGGATCACAAGCCCGCAATGCCAGCGCGCCGCGGACACTTGCCGCGGCGCGTGGCGCAATTGTCACATCACTCCTCCGGCGCGAGGCCGTCGAAATAGGTGGAAATGCCGCGTGCCAAGGCGTCGGCAGTACGATCTTGCCACGGATCGGCAAGCAGGTTGGCCATGTCGGCGGCATTGGACAGGAAGCCCAGCTCCACCAGCACCGATGGCACGTCGGGCGCCTGCAGCACGAAGAAATCGGCCTGTCGCACCGGAAAGCGCCGCAGCTCGACACTGGGCTCGAGCTGATGGACGATGGCCTGGGCCGCCGTAAACGACTGGTGCCGCATTTCGCGCCGCATCAGGTCGAGCAGGATATCCACCACTTCGGGTGCCATCTGCGGCATGGCGAAGCCGGCGATGACATCGGTCTTGTTCTCGTTATCGGCCAGTATCTTGTCGAGCACGTCGGTCGCGTTCTCGTCGCGGGTGTAGACGCTGGCGCCGCGAATCTCGGGCTGCTGGAAACTGTCGGCGTGAATGGAGATGAACAAGTCCGCCTTGTTGGCACGGGCCAGGGCCACGCGCTCCTCGAGCCGCAGGAAGGTGTCGTCCTCGCGGGTCAGCGCCACGTCGAAGCGGCCGGAGGCAACCAGCAAGGCCTGCAGGCGCTGGGCAAAGGCAAGCACGATGTCCTTTTCCTTGATGCCGTCGACGGTTTCGGCGCCGCTGTCGATGCCGCCATGGCCAGGATCGATGACCACCAGCGGCCGCGTGGCGATGGGCAGCTCGGAACCACCGGCCGGCGTCGAGATATCGGCGACGGGCGCGGCGGCGCCGGATGCCGCGAGGTCGCGCGCCACATTGGCCGCGAATTCCTCCGCCGTGGCGGGGATCACATCCACCACCAGCCGCGCCGGCTGGTCCTCGAACGGATCGAGCATATAGGCCTGCTGCACCTGGGCGGGGGCCGAAAGGGTCAGGGTGGTCCGCACGCGATCGGGCGCCGCCTGCTCGACCAGGTATTCGGCGATACTGCCGCCCTCGCCCGCCGGCTTGCCGCTCGGCTCGGGCACCGAGAAGGTCGCGGCCCGCACGTCGATGGCGAGCCGGTCGGGACCGCTCAGTGACACCAGGGCGAATTCGGTCCTGGCCGCGAGGTCGATCACCAGCCGCGCCCGCTCGGGCGTGACGGAAACACGGACATCCATAACATTGGGCAGGCCGACCAGTGGCGTGGCCGGCGGTGCTTCGGCCGCATTGTCCTGGGCTTTCGGCATGGCCGACAGCGACAGTGCCGCAAACAATGCCACCAGCAGCGGCAGGACAAGCAGACGAACGGGTTTCAACAAGCGCAGACCGGCCCCAAATTCAGCACGCGCCATATGCCACCCCGATCGGGCGATTCTACGGCGCGACAGCCCTTATGCGATGATTTGCCCGACGGGCCAAGAAACCGGCGGTGAAATGGTCTGCCCCGGCCGGTTTTGACTTTCCTGTTGCCATTCGGTCGCAACATCCCTACACGCTAGACGCGAGGCGCAAGCTTCCTGCAGCACCAGTTTGCGTAGCCCCAGGGGCAACGACAGCGGTGCCAGGAAGTGGCCGGTCCAGGGGAACGAAGAGAAATCCCGACGGCCGGTTCAGAAGCGGCAAATCCTGCGCTTCGCTACGAATTTCGGTCCCACCGGACCGGACGGCTGCCATTCATCCCCGGATGCCGGCGGCCCAATAGGAAGAGGTCAGATGGCCCGCAGGCGGACAGAACGCGACGCGATCGAATTTTCCGATTGCCGTTTTGCCACGCTGCATCTTCCGGCCGTGACCACACATATCGGCGCGCCCAAGGCAGAGCTTCCGCGCGCCACACACCCCAAACCATTTGCCTCGCACAGCGCTATGAGAAGGATTCCGGCTTTCCGGCGCCCTCTTGTCGGCGCGCGAGCGCGCGGAGTTCATTATGGCTACCAAGAGAATGCTGGTGGATGCCATCCACCCGGAAGAAACACGGATCGTCGTCACATCGGGTAACAGGCTCGACGAATTCGACTTTGAGTCGGCGACCCGCCGCCAGTTGCGGGGCAATATCTACCTCGCCAAGGTCACGCGCGTTGAGCCGTCCCTGCAGGCTGCGTTCGTGGAATATGGCGGCAATCGCCACGGCTTCCTTGCCTTCAGCGAAATTCACCCCGACTATTACCAGATCCCGGTTGCCGACCGCGAAGCCCTGCTGCGCGACGAGGAGGCCGAGGACGATCACCACGACGATGCCGACGAGAACATCTCCCTCCCCGAGGGCGTGACCGAGCCAGACGCCGAGGCCGACCCGCAGGAGACCGAGGACGCCAGCCATATCGAGCAGGCGCCGGCCAATGCCGAGCCGGTCGAATCGATCGGCGGTGCCGATGCGCTGGAGGAAGTGCCGGAGCGCCGTCGCCAGAGCCAGAATCGCCGCCACTACAAAATCCAGGAAGTCATCAAGCGCCGGCAGGTGATGCTGGTGCAGGTGGTCAAGGAAGAGCGCGGCAACAAGGGCGCGGCTCTCACCACCTACCTGTCGCTGGCCGGCCGCTATTCTGTGCTGATGCCGAACACCGCCCGTGGTGGCGGAATCTCCCGGAAGATCACGAACGCTGCCGACCGCAAGCGGCTCAAGGAAATCACCAGCGATCTCGAAGTGCCGCAGGGCATGGGCGTGATCCTGCGCACGGCTGGCGCCTCGCGCACCAAGGCCGAGGTGAAGCGCGACTTCGAATATCTGATGCGCCTTTGGGAGAGCGTGCGCTCGCTGACGCTCAAGAGCCAGGCGCCGTGCCTGGTCTATGAGGAAGGCTCGCTGATCAAGCGGACCATTCGCGACCTCTACAACAAGGATATCGACGAGGTGTTCGTGGCGGGCGACAGCGCCTATCGCGAGGCCAAGGACTTCATGAAGATGATCATGCCGTCCCACGCCAAGAACGTGAAGCCCTACGTCGAAGACCAGCCGCTGTTCAGCAAGTACAATATCGAGGCGCAGCTCGACTCGATGTTCTCGCCGACGGTCACCCTGCCCTCCGGCGGCTACATCGTCATCAACCCGACCGAAGCGCTCGTCTCCATCGACGTGAATTCGGGTCGCTCCACCAAGGAGCACAATATCGAGGACACCGCGCTCCAGACCAATCTGGAAGCCGCCGAGGAAGTGTCCCGCCAGCTCCGCCTGCGCGACCTTGCCGGCCTCATCGTCATCGACTTCATCGACATGATGGAGAACCGCTCCAACCGGGCCGTCGAGCGCAAGCTCAAGGATTGCCTCAAGGACGATCGCGCCCGCATCCAGGTGGGCCGCATTTCGCACTTCGGCCTCATGGAAATGAGCCGCCAGCGCATCCGTTTCGGCGTGGTGGAAAGTTCCACGCACAAATGCCCGATCTGCGACGGCACCGGCCTGGTGCGCTCCACCGAATCGCTGGCGCTGATGATCATGCGCCATATCGAGGATCACGTGCTGCGCCGCCAGGGTCAGTCGATCAATGTGCGGGTGCCGGTGGAAGTCGCGCTCTACATCCTCAACTTCAAGCGCGAGACGCTGACGGCGCTGGAAATCCGCAACCAGCTCTCGATCACCATCACCGCCGACGGCAAGATGACCGGCCACCAGTTCGCCATCGAAAAGGGCGAGGCCCGTGTCATCGCCTATGCCGAGCAGCGCGCCACCGAGCATGTCCGCGTCGACAGCGCCGTCATCGATGACGCGATCGAAGAAGAAGACATTGCCGAGGATATCGAGGACGAGGATGCCGAAGAGCGTCCATCCGCTGCTGCCGAGGGCAGCGAGGGCGAAGGCGGCCGTCGCCGCCGTCGCCGCCGCCGTCGTGGCGGTTCCGAGCGCGAAGAAGGCGGCCAGCGTCCGCAGCAGCAGCGCGCCGCCCAGGCGCCGGCAGTTGAAGGCGATGCCGAAGGCAGTGACGAGGACGGCGAAGGCGACGAGGACGAAAATTCCGCGCGTCCGTCCGGCGAAGGCCAGTCCGACGGCGAAACGCGCAAGCGCCGCCGCCGTGGCCGCCGTGGCGGTCGCCGCAATCGCCGCGATGGCGAAGAGGGCGCCGAAAAGGCCCCCTCGCCGACCAGGGAAGGCCTGACGGCTGCCGAGACTTCGGCTGTGGCGGATGAATTGCTGGCCCAGGATGAAATCGTGGCTGAGGAACCGGCGGTCGTTGCCGAGCCGGCGCCGGTCGAAAAGCCCAAGCGCACCCGCCGCAAGAAGGTCGAAGAGACCGTCGAAGCCACACCGGTCGATGCGGCGCCCGTGGTGGCGCCCGTGGACGCCGAGGCTCCGGCCGCGGACGAAAAGCCCAAGCGCAAGCCGCGGGCCCGCAAACCCAAGGCGGAAACCGCCGAAGCGGCACCGGCCGCAACGGTGGCCGAGGCCGCTCCCGCCCCTGTCGCGGAAGCCACGGCCGACGCGCCCAAGCCGCGCCGCGCCAAGAAGGAGCTTCCGGCCGAAGGCATCGTGGTGTCGTCCAGCGCACCCAAGGCGGAAGCCGAAGGCGAGGCGGAGCCCAAGAAGAAGGCCGGCTGGTGGCAGCGCCGTCTCGGCCTCGGCTAGGAGCGTTCCGATACTCCACAGACAACAAAGGCGGCCTGCGGGCCGCCTTTTCATTTCCGGCTCAGACCGGCCGCGCCTTGACGATCAACTGCCGGCGCAGGATCTGCACACCCATCTCCGGCGTGCGCAGCAGCGTCAGGTTGGTGTGATCCTGATCACCGGTCCGCTCCGGGTGGCTGTGCCCCGGCAGTTCCATGCGGCGCCGGTCCGGGCCCAGATAACGGCGCGTCTCGATATAGGTCTGCTCCTGGCCGATCTGGGACGCCAGCCGGGTACTGACGATATGGCTGTTCTCCGGCAGGCAGATGACGTCGTCGAACCCCATCTCGATATATTCGAGCATCTCGTCACCCGGTCCGTCCTGCAGGAACAGCACCACCGGCGCGAAGCAGATGTTGACCGAGCCGGCGTGACGCACGCGGTCGAGCAATTGCCGCTTGGCGTCCATCCCAATGCCGTAATGGACGAGAAAGAACAGGATGCGGTGGATATGCCAGTCGTTGCCGGCAAAATCGGCGGAGCCGGAAACCACCCCGAAGCCGACCTTTTCGCCCAGCGAGATCAGGGCGGCGGTGTCGGGCTCGTCGTGGGCAACCACGATGGCAGCGCAATGGGCGAGAACGCCCGGATCGGCTTCATGGGCCTGCATGGCGTGGACCTCCATCCTACCAATGCTCCCACAGTATAGTGGCCGGGCCTTAAGGGCGCCTGCCGCCGATAGATAAACTTGTCGGCATTTGCCGCGGCCGCCTTACTGCAGGAACCCGGCCATCCGCTGCAAGGCCAGCTCGATGCTGTCGCGCGTGCCCGCATAGGAAAACCGCACATAGCGGTTGCCGCCGACGCGGTCGAAATCGATGCCCGGCGTCGCGGCGACGCCGGCCTCGTCGAGCAGCCTCTCGCAGAAGCGCAGGGAGTCGTTGGAAAAGCGGGAAATGCCGGCATAGGCATAGAAGGCGCCATCGGCCGGGCTGCCGATATCGAAGCCCAGAGTGTGCAGGCCGTGGTCCAGCAGGCCGCGATTGACCGCATAGGCCGCCTTCTGTTCCTCGGCATAGTCGCGCTCACCGAGCGCCACGGTGGCGGCGATCTGGCTCAGGGTCGGCGCCGAGATGAACAGGTTCTGCTGCAGGATTTCGGCACGCCGCACCAGGTCGTCGGGCAGCACCATCCAGCCGATGCGCCAGCCGGTCATGCAATAGTATTTGGAAAAGCTGTTGATGACGATGGCATCGCGAGTCAGCTCCAGCGCGCTGACCGAGGGGCCGCGATAGTCGAGGCCGTGGTAAATCTCATCGGAAATCAGCCGCACGCCGAGGCGCCGGCAGGTGGTGACGATATCGGCGAGCCCCGCCCGGTCCACCGCCGCGCCGGTGGGATTGGCGGGGCTGGCGAACAGCAGGCCTTCGAAGGGCGTCGCGGCATGGGCAGCAGCAATGTCGGCACCGGTCAGCCGCCAGCCATTGGCAGCTTCGAGGGGAATTTCCACCATGCCGAAGCCGAGACCCAGCAGCGTATTCACATAGGCCGGATAACCGGGGCGCGTGATGGCGATCCGGGCGCCGGGGCGAAAGGCGGTGTGGAAGGCGATGATGAAGCCGGCCGACGATCCCATCGTGGCGAGGATGGAATCGGGGTCCACGGCGACACTGTGCTGCTCCTCATAGTAGTGGGCCAGCCCGTCGCGCAATTCGGCCAGCCCCTTGGCATTGGTGTAGCCCTGCGCCTGCGGCAGCGCCCGCGCTACTGCCTCGATGACCCGAGGCGCTGGGGGCGAGCCGGGCTCGCCGACCTCCAGATGGCACACATTGCGACCAGTTGCCTCGATAGCCTTGGCGCGCTTGAGGATTTCCATGGCGTGGAACGGCATCAGGCCATCGGTCGGCAGGTCGGTCATGGGAACTCCTTCTTTACCTCTCCCTTCGGGGGAGAGGTGCAGAAGGTCAACGACAGCCTGAGCAACTAGCCGCTTCCGCCCTGCCCCTCAACAACAATTGATATTGCCGTCAGTGCCACATTCACTCCCTGCTGCCAAAATGGCGTCGCGTCTGCTAGAAGGCTGGCCGACCATCAATGGAGAGCCACAAGTCATGTCGCGCGTCACTCTTGTCCTTGTCGCTCTCGTCGGCATTCTTGCCGGGGCTCTTGGCTACGCGGCCGTCAACCGGCCCGTGCCGCAAACCGACGCCGTGGCCGTACAGGCGCTGATCGACGAGGCGATTTCGGCTTATGACGCCAAGCGCATCATGGAGGCCAGCGCGGCACACCAGGACGTGGCGGCGATCGATCCGGAAACGCTCAATCCGCTGATCGAATCCTACCTGATGAGCGACCCCAAAATCCTGCAGCGCATGTCGGTGGCGCTCGATACCACCTTGCAGGCGGAGGAACGCAGCCAAGCCATGACGGCCATCGCCTCGATGCAGGACGCCATTTTCAACGATCCGGGCCAGGTCGTGCTCGGCAATCCGGAGGGCGACGTCACGCTGGTCGAGTTCTTCGACTATAATTGCGGCTATTGCCGCGCCGCCCTGCCCGACATGGCGACGCTGCTGGCCGAAGATCCCGACCTGCGCGTCGTGCTCAAGGAATTCCCCATTCTTTCCAACGAGTCGATCGATGCCGCGCGCGTCGCCGTGCTGGTGGGCGATGCCGATGTCGACTACTGGACCTTCCACGAAACCCTGTTCACCAGCCGCAGCCAGGTGGACAAGCAGGTGGCCCTGGCCGCCGCTGCCGACCTGGGCCTGTCACCGGTATCGCTGGAGCTCGACATGGGCACCGAAGCCGTGTCGCAAACCATCCAGACCTCCTACGAGATCGCCCGCGCGCTCAATATCACCGGCACGCCGACCTATATCATCGGCAACGAGATCATCCCCGGTGCCATCGGGCTGGACGAGTTGCGCGCTCGCATCGCCAATATGCGGGCATGTGGGGAGACGCAGTGCGAGGGGTGAGTTCGGGAAACTACCCCGCACTATCCCACCCACAATCGCCTCCCCCGGACTTGATCCGGGGGTCTTTCGCCGCTTGTACCGCGTTGAGAGTGACCCGCGGATCAAGTCCGGGGGAGGCGCCGGTGGGGTGGCGAGGTGGGTCCCAATTCCCGCTAAGTCCAACTTTGGCCGTGTTCTTTGCCTTTTCGGTGCATTTCGTATAACCGGACTTGCGCCGGCCGGAAGCGCCGGTGCAAAAGGCAAAATCATGGCTAAACGCGTTCTCGTCCTCAACGGCCCGAACCTCAATATGCTCGGCACCCGCGAGCCCGACATCTATGGCGCCGCAACGCTTGGGGATGTCGAGGCGCTGTGCAAACAGACCGGCACCGAATTCGGCCTCAGCGTGGATTTCCGCCAATCCAACCATGAAGGCGAGCTGGTCACCTGGATCCAGGATGCCCGCAAGACCGCCGATGCCATCCTCATCAACCCGGCGGCCTATTCGCATACCTCGCTGGCCATCCACGATGCCCTCAAGGGCGTCGGGCTGCCGGTTGCGGAGGTCCACATCTCCAATATCCACCAGCGGGAAGCGGTGCGGCACCACTCTTTTGTGTCGGCCGTGGCCTTTGGCGTCATTTGCGGCTTTGGCGTCACCGGGTATAGACTGGCGCTGATAGCGCTCGCCGAAAAACTCAAATAACGATCAACGCGTGCTGCGCGGGAGACCGACAAGAATGACCAAGTCATCGCAAGTGGATCAGGACCTGATCCGGGCCATTGCCGAGCTGCTCAACAAGGAAAATCTCGCCGAGATCGAGATCGAGCAGGAGGACTTCCGGGTCCGTGTCACCCGCTCCTATGCCAATGAAGGCGTGACCTATGCGGCGCCGCCGCAGTATCTGGCCCCGGCCCCTGCCGCCGCTCCGGCGCCCAGCACACCTGCCGGTTCCGTCCCCGCAGCCGCCCCCGCCGCCGCCGAAGACCTGGCCTCCAATCCGGGTACCCTGACCTCGCCGATGGTCGGCACGGCCTACCGTTCGCCCGAGCCCGGCAAGCCGACCTTTGCCGAAGTCGGCACCAAGGTCACGGAGGGCCAGACCCTGCTCATCATCGAAGCGATGAAGACGATGAACCAGATCCCGGCGCACCGCTCCGGCACCGTCACGCGCATCCTCGTCCAGGATGCCCAGCCGGTGGAATACGGCGAGCCGCTCGTCGTCATCGAGTAAGGGGAGCCTCATGTTCCAGAAGGTCCTCATCGCCAATCGCGGCGAAATTGCCCTGCGCATCCTGCGCGCCTGCAAGGAACTGGGCATCCAGACCGTGGCGGTGCATTCCACCGCCGACGCCAATGCCATGCATGTGCGCCTCGCCGACGAAAGCGTCTGCATCGGGCCGCCGGCCGCCAAGGACAGCTATCTCAACATTCCCTCGATCATGGCCGCCTGCGAGATCACCGGCGCCGATGCCGTGCATCCGGGTTATGGCTTTCTCTCCGAGAATGCCCGCTTCGCCAAGATCCTGACCGAGCACAAGGTGACCTTCATCGGTCCCTCGTCGCACCATATCGAGATCATGGGCGACAAGATCACCGCCAAGAAGACGGCGGTCGAACTCGGCATTCCCGTGGTTCCCGGCTCGGCCGGCGCGGTCGAAAGCGAAGACGACGCCAAAAAGACCGCCAAGGAAATCGGCTACCCCGTCCTCATCAAGGCGACTGCTGGTGGCGGTGGCCGCGGCATGAAAGTGGCGCAGACCGAAGCCGATGTGCTGGTCGCCTGGTCGACCGCCCGCTCGGAGGCCAAGGCCGCCTTTGGCAATGATTCCGTCTACATGGAAAAATACCTCGGCAAGCCGCGTCATATTGAGGTGCAGGTGCTGGGCGACGGTAAGGGCAATGCCGTGCATCTGGGCGTGCGCGACTGTTCCTTGCAGCGCCGCCACCAGAAGGTGTGGGAAGAAGCCGGTGGCCCGACCATCCTGCCCGAAGAGCGCGACAAGATCGGCGAGATCTGCGCCGCCGCCATGCGCAAGCTCAAATATTCCGGCGCTGGCACCATCGAGTTCCTGTACGAGAACGGCAATTTCTACTTCATCGAGATGAATACCCGCCTGCAGGTGGAGCATCCGGTGACCGAGCGCATCACCGGCATTGACATCGTCTACGAACAAATCCGGGTCGCTTCGGGCGAAAAGCTCTCGATGACGCAGAAGGACGTGCAGTTCTATGGCCATGCCATCGAAGTGCGCATCAATGCCGAGGATCCGCAGACCTTCGCGCCCTCGCCGGGCACCATCACTTTTTACCACCCCGCGGGCGGGGTCGGCGTGCGCGTCGATTCGGCGGTGTATCAGGGCTACAAGATCCCGCCCTACTATGATTCACTCATCGGCAAGCTCATCGTCTATGGTCGCACCCGCGACGAATGCCTGCAGCGCCTGCGCCGCGCGGTCGACGAATTCGTGGTGGATGGCGTCAAGACCACGCTGCCGCTGTTCCAGCGCCTGATCAAGGAACCCGATATCCTGACCGGCAATTACGACATCCACTGGCTGGAAAAGTATCTGGCCGCCAACAAGGTTTAATACCACGGTCACGCCACATCCACCCTGCGGCTCCTCCCCCTTGACGGGGGCGGTTGGGATTGGGTGTAGGGAGCCACGATATCGGGGCTAAACACCCCCCACCCTTGATCCCTCCCCGCAAGGGGAGGGAGACGACTGCTGGTTAGCGGATCAGCAGAGAAGGAGGGAGCCGCCATGGCCCGCCGCCAAGACCCCTTCGATATCGAGATCACGCCCGAGCTGATCATGCGTGCCTATCGCGCCGGCATCTTTCCTATGTCGGAGGATGCGGCGGATGAGAACCTGTTCTGGGTCAGCCCGGAAATGCGCGGCATCATTCCGCTCGATGGCTTTCATCTGTCGACCAGCCTGCGCAAGGCGATCCGCAAGTCGGGCTTCACGGTCAAGGTCGATACCGATTTCGATGCGATCATCGAGGGCTGCGCCACGGTAGGCGCGGATCGCGACACCACCTGGATCAACCGCACCATCCGCAGCGTCTATGGCGAGCTGTTCCGGCGTGGTGTGGCGCATACGGTGGAGGTGTGGGACGGGACCGGGCTGGTCGGCGGGCTTTATGGCCTGGCGATTGGCGGCGCGTTCTTCGGGGAATCGATGTTCCATCGCAAGACCGATGCTAGCAAGATGGCGATGGCGCATCTGGTCGAGCGGCTCAGGGCCGGCGGCTTCGTGCTGCTCGATACCCAGTTCCTGACGCCGCACCTGGCCTCGCTGGGCGGTGTTGAAATCCCGCGCGAGCAGTATGAGGAGCGCCTGGCCGAAGCGCTCCCCGTCCATGGCGACTGGTTCGCCTGGGACCGCGCTAGTCCCTGAGCTTGAACGCCAGCTCTGTCACCCACTTGTCCATATCGGGCTCCTCAGCCGGATCGGTCTCGTAGATTTCGAGGCGGCAGGCAAAGTGATCGCCATCAGCCTTCTCGTCCATGTCCAGCGGTTGCTGGGTCAACTGCAGCCAGCCGATCAGCATGCCGGTCACCGGTTCGAGCTTGTCGGGGTGGCCGTGCCAGGCCAGGGTCACGAACCGGCCGCCCGGCAGGGTGCCGAAGCGGATATCGCCGCTATCGCGGCCGCTGCGGGCTACGGGCACGCCCGCCTCCACATCGAGCGTATCGGCCATGTCGATGCGGCGATAATTGTAGAATGCCGCCCCGACCGGTTCGATACCCTGCTCGGCCAGCAGCGCGAAGATGGCCGGAAAGCCTTCGCTGGCAGGCTTCTGCATCTCGTTCATCCGCACCCTGAAGGTGCGGTAGGCATAGGCCTGCGGCTCGCGGACAACGGTTTCGGGCAGAGTCAGCATGGTGGTCTCCTCAATCCATATCGAGGCAAGGACGGCCGGCATCACGGTCATCCGACAGGCAATCGTGGTATTTTACCGCTGGTCGGGCGGGGGTACATCGGTGCTGGTCTTGCAGGCGATCAGCCACACGTCATAGATCGCGTGGTCGACGGCGTTGAGCGCCGGGCTGTCGGCAAACATCCAGCCGGTGAAGATGCGTTTGGAAACACCTGTCAGGCTGCGCTGGTCGACTTCGAGAAAGGCCGACACGCGCTGCGTTTCGGTCGCCGGGCGATTGTAGCAGGCGCGCGGGGTGATCTCGAGCGCACCGAACAGCACCGTCTCATCGATATAGACATCGAAACGGGTGATACGGCCGGTGATCTTGTCGAGACCAGCAAAGGTCGCCACCGGATTGGCGATTGGCTGCGCCATAGCGGGTGTCGCAAGCGCCAGCCCCAACAGGGGAACCAGCGCTCGGGCCAGCATCAGGATGAGTGGGCTGCTCGGGCGCAAGGCGCCGCGGTCCTTATTCGGGCGACCAGGCGTTGTAATCACCGGTGACGCGCGGGCGCTCGCCCTTGTTGAGCAGGCTCCCGTCGGGGCGATAGGCCGCAGCCGTGCCGGTCAGGTTAGCCTCATGCGGCTTTTCCCAGCCGCGTGGCGCATATTTGGCATCGGTTGGCACGATATCGGTGCGGTGATGCATCCAGCCGTGCCAGCCGGGCGGAATGGCCGAGGCGTCGGCATAGCCGCCGCCATAGGTCACATAGCGCCGGTCGGCCTTGCGGTCCTGGTAGTATCTGTTGCCGAATTCGTCGCTGCCGACATAGTCGCCGAAGCGCCAGATCCACAGCCGCGTGCCCCAGGTTTGGCCGCTCCACCAGGAGAAGATTTCAGTCAGGAACTGCTTGATACCGGATTGGGCCACGTGTCGATTCCGCCGTCGAGATATGCGAGTTGAGGCGGTGTAACATGGGTGACGGACGGAGCCTAGACCGAATTGGCCTTCATCATCTTGACCTGCCTGCTCGGCACCGATCTCAGCCTGCTGGCACAAGCCCTTGGATCGGAAGCATGAACCTCCGCCGCTTTCTTGGCGTCTACTACGCCTATCTGTTCCTGTTCGACTTCATCCTCTGCTACGCCATCTATACGGCTTTGTTCGAGCTCAGGGGGCTGGGCTTCACCCAGATCGGGGCCCTGCTCGCCTTCTGGTCGTTTTCGGCCATCGTGCTCGAATTGCCGTCCGGTGCCCTGTCCGATCGCTTCGATCGCCGCTGGCTGCTGGTCGCGGCGCCCCTGGCCAAGCTCCTTACCTTCGTCTGCTGGGGGCTGGCCGATGGCAATGTCTGGCTCTATGGACTGGGCTTCCTGTGTTGGAGCGTCGGCCAGGCATTGATGAGTGGTACGGGCGAGGCACTGGTCTATGAACGGCTCGAGGCTGAGGACCGCACTGCCGACTATGACAAGGTCAATGGTCGCGCCACGGCTGCCGAATCGCTGGGCATTGCCGCCGGTACCCTGCTGGGCGGGTTCGTTGCCGCGGCAAATGGCATGGAGCTGACCGTCTGGCTCTCCATTCCGCCCTTGCTGCTCTGCGCCCTGCTGGCACTCAGCCTGCGCGACTCACGCCAGGCGCCCGAGGCGGAAGAGGAGGTACGGCCGGGCTATATGGAAAACTTCCGCATCGCGTTCCGGGAATTCCGCACCCTGCCCGAACTGCGCTTCGTAACCCTCTATATTGCCGTGGGTCTGATCCTGTTCGAAGTGCTCGAAGAGTTCGACCAGCTCTATTATCTCGCCGTCGGCCTGCCGATCTGGCTGTTCGGGGTGGTTGGCGCGGCCGTTCTGGGCGCTGTTGCCCTGGCCAGCACATTGGCGCACCGACTCGCCCGCCACCCTGCCCTTGCCTGGGCACTGCCGCTGGCGGGCGGGCTATTGCTGCTCGCCGCCTCTTTCGGCACGCATCCGGCCTATGTGCTGGTGCTGGACCTGGCCTATCTGCTGGTGGTGCCAGCAACGGTACTTTCGGAAGCCCGCTTCCAGCGGCTCATCGAGGGCCGCAGCCGGGCCACCACGACATCGGCTCTGGCCATGGCGCAGAATGTCACCGGAATTCTCATTACCTTCGGCTTTGGCATCTTGGCCGAATATGTCGGCATTCTGCCCGGCTATGGCTGGGCGGGTCTGCTCATGCTGCCGGTGGCAGCCTGGGTCTGGCAAGCCCAACGCTCTGGTGTGCGGGCGCTCGACTGACCCACAAGCGCTGGTGTCCATTTGGCCCCGACGCAAATTCGTCGAAATTTCTGCGCTTGACAGCTTTTCGGCTGCTCGATTCTGCCTTTCGCAGGCATGGTAAACCGCCGGTAAGCAGCAAGGGGCGTGGCGCGATCAGCAAGGAATCCCGCGGCTTTAGCGGAGAGTCCTCGGCCTGAATTTCGTCTGTGACAGCGGCTTCCAAACAGCCTCAAATGGCGGCGCCAAACCCAGTGATTTCCTTGCAGTTTGTCCCCGCAATTCACATATTACCCCTACTAGTGGTTGTTTTGTTCCGCACCCGCACCACTAGACCTTGTGATTTGTGGCGTTGACGCGGCTGCTGAATCGGAGGAATGTTTTCGACGGTCCGGTGCAGTTTGCTGCAGCGGGCAAGCCCTGGGTAGGAGCGCTGGCAAGAGACCGGTGCCGCGCCTGGGCGACAGGCAAGATTTTCGAGCCCGCCTCCCGGGCTCGGTTGGTGAAGCGTCAAAACAGATTTGGGTGAGAAGCCGGGTTTCGGCTGGCGGGCATTCGTGTGCTCGTTCTATTGGGGAATACGACGACTATGCGCATTGAACGCCGGTTCACGACAGCAAACGAAGATCGCTACGGGTCCATCGAATTCCGCTTGGCCACGAGCGAGATTCGCAACCCCGATGGCTCGGTGGTCTTCAAGCTTGAGGATATCGCCGTCCCCGCCGCCTGGAGCCAGGTGGCGGCTGATATCATCGCGCAGAAGTATTTCCGCAAGGCGGGCGTCGCCAAAGTGCTGAAGAAGGTCGAGGAGAATTCGGTTCCCTCGTGGCTATGGCGCTCGGTTCCCGATGAAAAGGCGCTGGCCAAGCTCCCCGAAGCCGAGCGCTATGGCTCGGAAATGGATTCCCGCCAGGTGTTCGACCGCCTGGCCGGCACCTGGACCTATTGGGGCTGGAAGGGCGGCTACTTTGCCACCGAAGAGGATGCGCGCACCTTCTTCGACGAACTCGCCTATATGCTGGCCACCCAGCGCGTTGCCCCGAACTCTCCCCAGTGGTTCAACACCGGCCTGCACTGGGCCTATGGCATTGACGGTCCCGGCCAGGGGCATTTCTATGTCGACCCCTTCACCCACAAGCTGGTCAGCTCCAAGAGCTCCTATGAGCACCCGCAGCCCCATGCCTGCTTCATCCAGTCGGTCAATGACGACCTGGTGAATGAAAACGGCATCATGGACCTCTGGGTCCGCGAGGCGCGCCTGTTCAAATACGGCTCGGGCACCGGCACCAACTTTTCCGCCCTGCGCGGCTCGGGCGAGCGCCTGTCGGGCGGCGGCAAGTCAAGCGGGTTGATGAGCTTCCTCAAGATCGGTGACCGCGCTGCCGGCGCCATCAAGTCGGGTGGCACCACCCGCCGCGCCGCCAAGATGGTGGTGCTCGATATCGATCACCCCGATGTGGAGGAATATATCAACTGGAAGGTCAAGGAGGAGCAGAAGGTCGCCGCTCTGGTGACCGGCTCCAAGGTCGTTTCCAAGCACCTCAAGGCCATCATGAAGGCCGCGGTGAACTGCGAAGGCAGCGGCGACGATTGCTTCGACGTGGCCAAGAACCCGGCCCTCAAGCGCGAAGTGCGCGCCGCCAAGAAGGCGCTGGTGCCGGAGAACTACATTTTCCGCGTCATCCAGTTCGCCAAGCAGGGCTATACCGATATCGAATTCCCGGTCTACGACACCGATTGGGACAGCGAGGCCTATCTCACCGTTTCCGGCCAGAATTCCAACAATTCCGTCCGCGTCACCGATGATTTCCTGCGCGCTGTCGAAGGCGATGGCGATTGGGATCTCAAGGCCCGCCAGTCCGGCAAGGTCACCAAGACGCTCAAGGCCCGCGATCTGTGGGAACAGGTGGGCTATGCCGCCTGGGCCTCGGCCGATCCCGGCATCCAGTATCACACCACCATCAACGAGTGGCATACCAGCCCCGAAGCTGGTCCGATCAACGCGTCGAACCCCTGCTCGGAATACATGTTCCTCGACGATACGGCCTGCAACCTGGCCTCGGTCAACCTGCTGCCCTATCGCAATGCCGACGGCTCGTTCAACACATCAGCCTATGAGCACACGGTGCGCCTCTGGACCATCGTGCTCGAAATCTCGGTGATGATGGCCCAGTTCCCCTCGCGCGCCATTGCCGAACGCTCGTTCGAATACCGCACGCTGGGCATCGGCTACGCCAATATCGGCGGGTTCCTCATGACCTCGGGCATTCCCTATGACTCGGCCGAAGGCCGCGCCATTGCCGGCGCTGTCACGGCCATCATGACCGGGGTCAGCTACGCCACCTCGGCCGAAATGGCCAAGGAGCTGGGCCCGTTCAAGGATTACAAGCGCAACGCCAAGCACATGCTGCGCGTCATCCGCAACCACCGCAATGCCGCCCATGGCCATGCGGCAGGCTACGAAAACCTCTCGATCAACCCGGTGCCGCTCGACCATGCGTCGCTGATCGACGCCAACCTCTCCGAGCGCGCCAAGGTTGCCTGGGACAATGCCCTCGCGCTGGGCGAAAAGCATGGCTATCGCAATGCCCAGGTCTCGGTGATCGCCCCGACCGGCACGATCGGCCTGGTGATGGATTGCGACACGACCGGCATCGAGCCCGATTTTGCCCTGGTGAAGTTCAAGAAGCTGGCCGGTGGCGGCTATTTCAAGATCATCAACCGGGCCGTGCCGCCGGCTCTGCGCACGCTGGGTTATTCGGAAAGCCAGATTGCCGAAATGGAGGCCTATGCGGTCGGCCATGGCAATCTCAATCAGGCACCGGGCATCAATCCCGCCACCCTGCGCACCAAGGGTTTCACCGACGACAAGATCGAAGCCCTCAACAAGGGCATGGCATCGGCCTTCGACATCAAGTTCGTCTTCAACCAGTGGACGCTGGGCGTTGATTTCCTGAAGTCTTTGGGCGTCACCGACGAGCAGATGAACGACTTCTCGTTCGAGCTGCTGCCGTTCCTCGGCTTTTCGCGGAAGGACATCGAGGCCGCCAACCTCCATGTCGTGGGCGCCATGACGCTGGAGGGCGCGCCCCATCTCAGCGAAGAGCATCTGCCCGTCTTCGATTGCGCCACCCCCTGTGGCAAGATCGGCAAGCGCTACCTCTCGGTCGAGAGCCACATCCTGATGATGGCTGCGGCGCAGCCCTTCATTTCGGGTGCGATCTCCAAGACCATCAACATGCCCAATGACGCCACGGTGGAGGAAGCCAAGGAAGCCTATATGCTCTCCTGGCGCCTGGCGCTAAAGGCCAACGCGCTCTATCGCGACGGCTCCAAGCTCAGCCAGCCGCTCAATTCCTCGGTGCTGGCCGCGGCAGACGAGGATGAGGACGAAGACGCGGTCGAAAACCTCGTCGCCATGAATGCCGATGCCCGCGTCCCGGCCATCGCCGAAAAGATCGTCGAGCGCATCATCGAACGGGAAGTGGAAATCCGCTCCCGCGAAAAGATGCCCGACCGCCGCAAGGGTTATACCCAGAAGGCGGTCGTGGGCGGCCACAAGGTCTATGTCCATACCGGCGAGTATGCCGATGGACGGCTGGGCGAGATCTTCATCGACATGCACAAGGAAGGCGCGGCCTTCCGGGCGATGATGAACAACTTTGCCATCGCCATCTCGATCGGCCTGCAATATGGCGTGCCGCTGGACGAGTTCGTGGAGGCCTTCACCTTCACCCGCTTCGAGCCGGCCGGCATGGTCATGGGCAATGACCGCATCAAGAACGCGACTTCCATTCTCGACTACGTGTTCCGCGAACTGGCCGTTTCCTATCTCGACCGGGATGATCTGGCCCATGTCAATCCGGACAGCCCGACTTCGCTCGGCAAGGGCGTTGCCGAGGAGAAGGGTGCGCGCGCTTCGGCGTCCGCCCCTGCCCCGGTGCCCGCCGAGCGCTTTGTCTCCCGCGGCATGACCCGTGGCAAGGTCAACAACAAGAGCCTGATGATCGTCTCCGGCGACAATTACGTGAACCCGGTCCAGGCCATGCAGACCTCAACCGTAACGGCTTTGCGTACCGCAACGGCCCTCAAGGTGGATACCCAACTGAGCCCCTCCGCCTTCGCCCCCGCCGAACTGAGCCCCATCCCCAGCCCGCCGCCAAGCAAGGACGCCGGACTGCTGCGGGCCGAGGCCCAGATGAAGGGCTATACGGGGGATCAGTGCACCGAGTGCCATAACTTCACGATGGTCCGGAACGGCACGTGCTTGAAGTGCGATACGTGTGGGACGACGACGGGGTGTAGCTGAGCCATATGGCCGCAGCAGCAGTAGCGATATATCGTTCGCTGCGGCCAATTGCACGGCGAGCAAATCAGGTACACCCACAATGTCATTCCGGCGCAGGCCGGAATCCATGCTGAGATGATTGGACCTGGGCGTGGGAAGACCTCAGGATGGATCCCGGCCTTGGCCGGGGTGACATCGGGGTTGGGGCTGGCTTAGAAGCATCACCAACATCGATCACGAGCATTCCCATGGCCATCTGCAACTACCTCGTCGAAGGCAGTTCCGGTGCCGGCAAGACCACTGTCGCTACCGAGCTGGAGCGCCGCGGCTATCATGTCGTGCATGGTGACCGCGTGCTGGCCTATCAGGGCGATCCGGAGACCGGGGCGCGGCTCTTCCCGCCGGCGGGTGATCACCAATTCATCAGCGATCATCACATCTGGGATCTCGACCAGGTCCGCGCCATCATCGCCGACAAGACGCGCGACAAGACGTTCTTCTGCGGCGGCTCGCGCAACTGGCACAAGTTCATCCACCGCATGGACGCCGTATTCCTGCTCGAACTGGACCGGGAAACCCTGGAGCGGCGCATCGACAGTCGCGTCGACGAATGGGGCTCCGAGGCTGCCGAGCGGGCCATCATCATGGCGCTGCATGAAACCCGCAAATACCAGCCCGAGGATGGCATCCGCATCGACGCCGCCCGCCCGCTGGCCGAAGTCGTGGACGCCATCCTCGCCCATTGCCGCTGAAGCGGTAGACGAGATCGCCACGCCGGGCAGGCTACGCGGCGCCCTGCCCCTCGGCATCCCGCCCGCGCTCATACTGCGTCAGGCCGGCAAATTCGGGCAGCCAGTGTTCCCGCCGCAGGGTCCAGCTTTCGTAGCTCGGAATGAACTGGTCCGGCTCATCCAGCGACCCCAGATGCACTTCCACCTCGCCGCCGCTGCGGGCGAAGACCGATGAGCCGCAGCGGGGGCAGAAGTGGCGGCCCTGATAGTGGCGGACCTCGCCTTCGATGGTCACCGCCTGCTGCGGGAAGATGGCGGCAGCATAGAACAGCGCGCCGTGATGCTTGCGGCAATCGAGGCAATGGCAGATGCCCACGCGCAACGGGCGCCCCGTCGCCACGAGGCGAACATCGCCGCAGAGGCATCCGCCGGTAAATCGATCCATGCTGCGTCTCCTCCCCAGGGGTGGAGGGCATCCGGGCGTCAGGCCGCCTGGACGATCTCGACCAGTTCGACGTCGAAGACCAGATCCTCTCCGGCCAGCGGGTGGTTAGCGTCGACCTTGACGACCCTGTCGTCCACTTCGACCACGGTGATCGGCAGCATGCCACCATCGGCCGTGCGGGCCTGCAATTGCGTGCCCGGTCGCACGTCGATGCCCGAGGGCACCTTGGCGCGATCCAGCGTCTGGATGGCCTCGGCACGGTGCGGGCCATAGGCCTCGGCGCAGGGAATGGTCACGGTGTCCTTCTGGCCCGGCTCCATGCCGGCGACATGGGCCTCCAGGCCCTTGATGACCTGGCCCAGGCCGATGGTGAATTCCAGCGGCTCCTTGCCATCCGAGGAATCGAACTGCGTTCCGTTGGTCAGGCGCCCGGTATAATTGATGCGGACGACATCGCCCATCTTGGCTTCCGTCATGGCTGTTTCCTTCTGTGAATGCGGGCGGATTGCTCGACGCCCTTCCAGTGAGGCCGCGCGAGAGGCGCGACAGCGAGGGTCCAATGTAGGGACTGAAGCCCAGATGTAAACCGCTGCCGGGCAAATCGGCGCCGGAGGCCGCCGCACGAAATAAATCTTGCAGCAATGTCGTGCCGGCTGCGCATCGTTCGTCAAGCAGATAGAATGATGCGCGAGGGATACGCAAATGGAACGAAATTACGGTTGGGTCATCGTCGGCGCCGGCGCGCTGATCACCTGTCTGGCGATGGGCGCGATGTTCGCCCTGCCCGTCTATCTGCAGCCGATGGCCGACGAAACCGGCTGGACGCGGGCCGGCATTTCCGGCGCCATGACCATCGGTTTCATCGTCATGGGCGTCGCCGGCTTCCTGTGGGGTACGCTGACCGACCGTATCGGCGCCAGGCCGGTGGTGCTGATCGCCGCGGTGACGCTGGGGCTGGGCCTGTTCATCGCCAGCCGCGCCAATGACCTGCTGGTCTTCCAGATCGCCTATGGCGGGCTGGTCGGCGCCTCCGGTGGCGCTTTTTTCGCGCCGCTGATGGCCACGGTCATCGGCTGGTTCGACAAGCATCGCAGCCTGGCCGTGTCGCTCGTCTCGCTGGGCGGCGGCGTCGCCCCCATGGTGATCACGCCCCTGGCCACCGTGCTCATCGAGCAGATGGGCTGGCGCAATGCGATGATGACGACCGCCTTGGTGGCCACGGTGCTGATCCTGCCCACCGCCATGCTCATCCGCCGCCCGCCGGCGTCCGCGGACGGCCCGGCCGAAAGTGGCGCGGCGCCCGCGCCCGCCACGCGTCCGTCCATTGCCAGCGTATTCCGCAAGCCGCAATTCATCGTGCTGGCCGGGGTGTTTTTCCTCTGCTGTGCCGCCCATTCCGGCCCGATCTTCCACACCGTCAGCTATGCCATGCTGTGCGGCGCCTCGGCGCTGGCCGCGGCGAGCATCTATAGTGTCGAGGGCGTGGCCGGGCTGTTCGGTCGCCTCGTCTTCGGCGTGCTGGCCGACCGGCTGGGGGTCAAGCGGGTCATTGTCGGCGGCCTCGTGCTGCAGGCGGTGGGCATCTACACCTACATCTATGTGGGCGAGCTGACCCAGTTCTACATGCTGGCCATGGTGCTGGGCCTTGCCTATGGCGGCGTCATGCCGCTCTATGCCGTGCTGGCCCGCGACTATTTCCCGGCCCATGTCATGGGCACGGTGCTGGGCGGCATCACCATGACGTCATCCATCGGCATGGCCTTCGGCCCGGTGGGTGGCGGCTGGATCTTCGATACATTCGGCGATTACCAGTGGCTCTACATCAGCTCCGCCGGCATCGGCCTGGCCGCAGCTCTGGTGGCGCTGACCTTCCCCCGGCCCTCGGTGCCGCAGGAAGGCCAGTTGCAGCCGGCCTAAGCTGGGCTGGCGGCCGGTGTTCCCCCGCCGGCCGCATCGTCATCGGAGCCCCTGGCGTAGAATGCCGAGAGCTTGCGGTATTGCGGCGAGTTGAATGCCAGGACGGTCACGATCACCCCGATCACGCCGGCCAGGGTGAAGACCAGGGCGATGCCGCGTTCCGGCCCGGTGCCGAACCAGCTCCCGATAGTGTCGGCCCCGGCGCCATCGGTCATCAGCGGGATGAAGTAGAACTGGGTCAGCGGCCCGATGAGGAACGCGGTCAGCGGCGAGGCGGATTGCTCGATGGACTGGGCAAAGCCGAAAACGCGGCCCTGCCGTTCCAGCGGCACCACCTTTTGCAGCGTCGTATGTTCGGCCGCTTCGGCATAGGGTCCGAGCAGCATCCAGACGAACATGCCCCCTGCCAGCAGCCAGATCGAGGATTGCAGCGTGAAGACGCAGCAGACCGTCCAGGTGATGACATTGACCATGAGCAGGGTCTTGAGCGGATTTTTGCCCAACCCGGTCTTGGCGATGATGATGCCGCTGGCGATGAAGGCCGTCGACAGCACGCCGAACAGCAGCCCCCACACCTGCACGGACACCAGCGACAGCCCATAGGCATCGAGCAGGGCCATGAACACGCCGCCGAGGAAATTGTTGAAGGTGGCAAAAAAGATCAATGCGAACAGCCCCGGCACTGCGGCGATAACGCCAATGGTGCCCCTGATATCCACCGTCCTCGGCGGCATCACCTCCCCCGGCGCCGACTCGACACGGCCTTCGTCGATCCGGACGAAATTGAGATGTACAAAGGCCAGCAAGGTCAGCGCCAGGGCCAGCAGCAGGGTTGCGAACATGCCACCCCAGGCGACGAGGAAGCCGCTGATTACCGATGTCGTGAGGAATCCAATGCCGCTGACCATGCCGACCAGACCGTTGGCCTTGTCGCGCTCGTCCTCGGGGATAAGGATGGTCACCAGCGTCGGCAGGGCGATGCTGCGGATATTGCCGGCGATAACGCCCAGCATGACCAGAAGCACGAAGGCCCAGAGATACCACCCATAGGGGTTGGTAAAGGCCCCCTCGGGCTCGAACAGCACCATGGCCAGCGACAGCACATAAAAGCCCAGCGAGACCAGGCTCGACCCCATCATGGCCAGCTTCTTGGGGTTGTGGTCGACGATGCTGCCCAGCCAGAAGCCGAAGGCGGCGGTGAAGACCAGATAGACGCCGGCGATCATGCCGGTGGCGAAAACCGACTGTGTCTCGATATAGACCCAGAAGGTCAATGCGAACCACACGGTGAAATTGGTGATATTGGCCACCAGATTATTAGCCAGGATGTGGTGGAATGGCTTGGTCATCATGTCACCTTGAATGGCGCGCCGGCAGGCCAAACTATTGGCATCCGGTGCTAATTCCAACCTGATATTGCGCGGCGGCGTCAGCCGGTGTCAGCAGCGGTCGCCCCACAAGGACGCGGCAGGCCGACTTTTCCCGACAGAAGCATTCACCGTCCGGAAACCATGTTCGGGCAGGCTGCAGCCAGATTCAGCGCGAGGTTAGCAATGGACGACCAGGTGAGACGCCGTGCCTACCAATTGTGGGAAGCCGATGGCGGCCCTCAGGGGCAGGATCAGCAATACTGGTTCCAGGCATTGGCCGAACTGGCCGCCGCGGCTGCACAGCCGACCGTTGTCCCGACAGCCACGCCGCCGCGCAAGCGAGCGCCGCGCACCAAAAAGGCCGCCTGACTGGGCCATCGCGTGCGCATCCTTTATGTCATGGCCGTCGAGGCAGAGTACGGACCGCACCTGCAAGCCCGCATCACCCCGCTGATGACCGGAATCGGTCCGGTAGAAGCGGCCGTCGCGGTAACCCGTGCGCTGGCCGAGGCCCATCATGTCGGCGCCCTGCCCGACCTCGTCGTCTCGCTGGGCTCTGCCGGCTCGCGGGTGCTGGAGCAATGCGGCCTCTATCAGGCCAGCAGCGTGTCCTATCGGGACATGGATGCGTCCGCCCTGGGTTTCCCCAAGGGGCAGACGCCACTGCTTGACCTGCCGCCGGTGCTGCCGCTGCGTATGATCGATGGCCTTCCCGCCGCCACGCTGTCGACCGGCGCCAATGTCGTTTCGGGCGCCGCCTATGACGGCATCGACGCGGAGATGGTGGATATGGAGACCTATGCGGCGCTGCGCGCCTGCCAGGCGTTCAATGTGCCGCTGCTGGCCCTGCGCGGGATTTCCGACGGCGCGGACGAACTCGGCCATGTCGACGACTGGCGGCAATATCTGCATATCATCGACGAAAAGCTGGCGGCCGCCATCGACCTCATCGAGGCGGCTACCCTTTAGCGCCCGGCCGCCTTCTTGTCCCGGCGGGCGCGGCTCCAGGTGTTCCATTTGCGGGTGCCGCGCACGATGGCTGAATTGACCGGGCCTTGCAGGAACACCAGATCGAGTGCCAGCAGCAACAGGCCGAGCGGCAGCATCCAGATGCCGAGCACCGGCAGGAAGCTGAAAATGCCGCCCAGCACCAGCAGCAGCCCGAGCGGAATGCGGATCCAGCGCGCCTCGGGGCGGCGGATACGCTCCAGCAGGCGCGCGGCGAAGTCGGGTATGCGGCGTTGCAGCCGGTCGAACTGGCGGTTGAGGCGGGCGCGGCTCTTGGTTGCCATGGTCGGTCCCCTCTTCTGGCATTGCTCCAACTGCAATCTGGGGTGACGAAAGCGTTCGGCCAAGAGGGACATGGTCACATTTTCGCGGGAACCACACTTGAACCGCGCGCAGCGTCACCGTCGGGAACCTGCCGGCCCCGGCAGGAGTTGAGCCAGCAACCGCCAACTCATTTCCGGAGCGTCCCATGGCTACCGCCGCGAAACGTACTCTCAAGACCGTCGAAGACGCCGGCGAAAGCGTGTCGGACGCATTGTTCGACCAGATCGCCACTCTGCGTAAGGAAATAGCTGCAGTGGCCGATGCGGTCGGCGACTATGGTGGCCATCACCTGGGCGACGCCCAGCATAATGCGATGGCGCTCGCCAAGGAGGTCCGCCATCAGGGCGCCATCGTGGCGCGCCAGGTCAATCGCCAGGCCAGCGTTGCCGGCAAGGCGATCCAGGACAATCCGGTGCCGGTCATCGTGGCGCTCGGCACGATCGCCCTGCTTTCCGCGCTGGTGTTCACGCGCGACTAGCCGCGCGGCCGGCATTGCGAATCCGTTAACCCTTTCGCTCAGACCTTCCTTAAGTCTGTTGGGGCATTTTCGGTCAGGCTTGCACAATTGCAACAGACCGGAGATGTCCCATGGCGCTTTCCAGAGCCCTCCTGCGTTTGGCCGCCCTTGCCGTCGCCGCGACGAGTCTGGGCGGATGCAGTTTCCTCGGCCTCGATTTCGGCATGGCTCAGCTTTCCGAGAAGGAATGCATGATGCGGGCCATGTATTTCGAGTCCAACCGCTCCAGCGCCGAAGGCATGCTGGCCGTGGGGACAGTGGTGATGAACCGCGTCAACGATTCCCGCTACCCCAGGACCGTCTGCGGTGTGGTGGGCCAGAAGAACCAGTTCGCCCAGGGCGTGCTCACTCGCAAGATGACCGATAGCGGCGCCATCCTGGCCTCGCAGATGGCCGACCAGGTGTTGCGCGGCACCCGGCATCCCGGCGTGCAGAATGCCCAGCATTTCCACACCGCCGGACTGCGCTTCCCCTACAACAACATGTATTACGTGCTCGAAGCGGGCGGCAATGAGTTCTACGAGAAGCGGACTCCCGGCACGTTCTGAAGTCTATCGCGCCTGCACTAGGGCGCGGCTCAGGAAGAAGCCGTGGCCATCCTCGCGGGCGCAGGTCAGGCCACGGCGCTCGGACAGGCATTGGAACGGCCCGAGCGTGACAACGTGGTCATAGTGGAATTGCTGGGTCAGCGAGCAGCAACCGGCATCGCCGACATCCTCGATCAGGTAGCCTTCGCCCTGCCCGCCCAGTATCGCACGGACATAGTCGGGTTCGACCCGGTCGCACCGGATTTCAGCGAGGCCATCCTGCGTCTCATAGAACGAGGTGCCGCCGGCCGGCGTATAGATGCAGCCGATATTGCCCGAAGGCATGACGAAGTCCACCTGGCCCTCGTCAGTGGCATAGAATTGCTGCAGTTCGTAAGCCTTGGCCGGCACGCCGAGCAGGATGGTCAGCGTGGCAAACCCGGCAAAGACCAGTGAATTGCGCAGCAGGGCGCGGCGTTGACGATGGGTGGTGAGCATGGCCATGACCCTCATTGGCGTTGCGATGAGGGCTGGTATGGCCGGCACGGGCTGAATGGGCGCTGGGACGCCCGTTCAGATGCGGTTTAGAAATCGCCGCCGATGTCGAAGTCGCCGTCATCGAAATCATCGCCGCCGGTATCATAGTCCTGGTCGGCGGGGGCGTCGCCGCCATGCTCCTGGGCGTGAGCGCCGCCGGTCAGCATGCCGGCGATGGCGCTGCCGAGCAGCATGCCGCCTGCGACGCCCATGGCTGTCTGGGCTGCTCCGGCCAGAAAGCCGCCGCCCTGCCCGCGCCGGTCGTCATAGTCGCCCTGCTGACGATCCCACGGCCCGCGGCGGCGCGTTGGCTGTCGTTGCGGCGCGTCATCCCCGCCGAACAGGCCGCCGAGAAAGCCGCCGCCCGGCCGCTGGCTGGCTTCAAGCTGCTCGATGCGCTGCTGTGCCTGCTGCAGGGCCTGCTCCTGGATAAGGATGGTCTGCGCCATGTAATAGGGCGCCGGGGCGAATTCGCGCAGCCGCTGCTGGATCAGCGCCTCGGCATCGCGATCGCGCCGTGGGCTGTTGCGGGCCACGTCCTCGATGCGGTCGAACAGCCCGTCGATGGCCTGCTGGTCTTGCTGGTTCTGCATGTGCCCACTCCCTGAGCGACTGGTGATGCACAAGAAGTGGTAACCGTTTCCAGTCGTTGCAATGGCCCCTTTGCGGTTTGCGCAAGGCCGCCTCGGAAATGCCATCACTCGGCCCAAACTTTGCCGGAAGCGGCGGTGTAACGAGACTGTGATCGGCCGCTCAAGTCGCCGAATCCACAGGGAAAACACCGATGACCACCAAGATCCTCCTGCCGCTCGCCGCCGTCGCCATGCTCACCCTCGCCGCCTGCAGCAATCCGGAAACGCCGGCCGAAGCCACCGATACCGCTCCGGCAGCGGAGGTTGTCGTCCCGGCTCCTGCCGAGCCGGCAGTGGCCCCGGCCGCCAATACGACCGCCGTCACGCCGGAGCAGGCCATGCAGGCCATCCAGCAGCAGGCCGCGACCATGACCGACGAACAGAAGGCCGAGACCATCGCTGCCGCCCGCAAGGCAGCCGAGGATGCTGCGACGGCGCAGGGCCTGACCGCCGAACAGGTCAAGCAGGCCGGCGATATGGCCGAGCAGGCCACCAAGCAGATGCTCGGCGTTCAGTAACCCGAACGTCACGCATGAATTAGGCCCCGCAAGCCGCTGGTTTGCGGGGCTATTTGTTTGTGCTGACCCGCAATACATAGCCGATGACGATGGCCACGGCCTCGTAGAGTTCCAATGGGATGGTGTCGTCGAGCTCGACACCGCTCAGCGCTTCCGCCAGTACCGGATTGGTCTCGATGACGACCCCGCTGTCGCGCGCCAGTTCGACGATGCGGTCGGCCAGGAGTCCCCGGCCCTTGGCGACCACATGCGGCGCGTCGCGCGTCCCCTTCTCGTATTGCAGCGCCACGGCAAGGGCGCGGGGCTTGCTCTCGTCGCTCATGTGCGCGCATCCACGAAATGGCCAGAAGGGGCGGAGGGGGCAGCGAGCGGTTCGCCGTGGCGGACGATGATGGCGCTGGCCTGCAAACCCGCCCCGGTCAATGCCTCGCGGAGCGTGGCAATCTCGGCGTCGAGCGCAGCCGAGGCAGCCGGTTCGGTGGCCCACAGCATGACTCCCACAGCCCCGCCCCGCAGAGTGACCTGTGCCCCGACCTCGCCCATATCGGGCAGGCTGAGGGCGAAGCGCATCTGCCAGCCGCGCTCGGCGGCGGTTTCGGCCTCGTTATGCTGGTCGCGGTGGATTTGGAGCTGCATCAGCGTCTGGTGCGTCCCCACCATTACCGGCAGGTCCATGCTCAAATCCGCGCTGCGACCCACCGGATCGGGCAGCGAGGCATGCTGATGCAGCCGCACCCGCGCCAGCGCCGATTCCGTGCGCTCCAGCAAATGCTTGCCCACCACCTCGGGTGCCGCCTTCGGATCGAGCGGCGGCGCTTCGGCGGCGCGCGCCCTTGGCGTGCTGCCGCGTAGTGGCGGTGGAATTTGAGCAACGGGGGCAACCGGCGCCTGCTGGCCCAGCCATGAGGTCAGCGTCTGGCGCAAGGCCAGCAGCGCCGATTTCATGTCCAGCTGCAACAGCGGCTGGCCTCGCGCCAGATTGGCCTCCTGGAACACGCCGGAGCCGCGAACGGCCGCTTGCAACGCAGTGCCGTCGAAACGCGGACCATCGATGGCCGTACGGGCCGCCAGCACCTGCTGAGCAGCACGCACGACCGGTTCGGGCAGCACCACCCTTCCGGCAATGCTGGAAAGCGCCGTGGTCAGCGCCATAACCGAACCCTGCCGCGGCACCGAGGCCTGCACCATCTGGGCCAGGGCGGCCTGCGGCGTCGGCGCCGGCGGGGCTGGCTGTTGCGGCATCGCATTACCCGGCGAGGAATGTGCTGTGGCGTTGGCCGTAACCGTGGTGGCGACCACCGGGCGTACGGCGCCGGCTACGGCCGCCGGCGCGGCAGGCCGGGCCGGTACGGTCGCCGTTGCGGCCACGGCTGCCGCCAATGGATTGCGAAGCGCGGGCGTCGTCGCCGCTTGGGGATAGCCCGGCGCTGCGGCTGTCGGCTGCGGTGGTGGCGCGGCGACCGCCGGCTGGGCGGCAGGCGGCGGTACAGCGGCGGGCGATGTGGCCGGCGTCGCTACAGGAGCGGCCAGCGCGGCAGGGGCCGCCCCTTGTGGCAAGGTCGCCGGTGTCGGCGCCGGCGCAGTAACGCTGCTGGTGGGTGATGCGGATGGAATGACTGCCCCATTCGGCGGCTGTGACACCGGTATCGGCGGCGGCGCTGTCGATGGCTGCGCCGCGGCGGCCGCCGGAATTGCGCCACCCGGCTGCGGCGATAGTGAGGCGGTGCTTGCCGGCGACGGCAGGGGAATATTGGCCTGCGGACCGGGCGCGGCAGGCGCCGGACTGGCGGGCGATGCAGCGGGCATGGTTGCGGGCGTGGTTGCAGCCTGCAATGCCAGGCGCAGTTGCGCGCCGCTGCCCTGCACTTCCAGCCTGATGGTTTCGCCTGCCTTGACCAGCGTGGGCAGTACCAGGTTCAGCAACTGGCCCTTGATCTCGACCTGCATGCCGCCGTTGGGTGCGGGGCCGATGACCTTGGCGTCCAGCACCTGTCCTGATTGCAAGGCCAATGCCTGCAGCGCCCCGGTGCGGGCGGCGGTGACGAGCTGGGGCAGTTGCGAGGGGATCGACATGGCGTTCCGGCCCTCTGCCGCTCCATGCGGCAACCCATTCTAGCGCGCGATCAGCATCCGATGATTCCCTCCTGTTGGGAAACTTAACATCGGCTGACCAAGGCGCGTGAATCGCGCGCTATTGTTTGCCAGCCTAGTCGGGGCGGATGTCGGTATAGTCCTTGGTCGCCGGCTTGCCGCGGAAGGTCACCCAGAAAAAGTTCAGCGTATACGTGCCTGCCGTGCGGAACACGCCTTCCTTTTCAAGGCGTCGTCCGGACGTCTTCATCTTGAGCGCGAAGGTCCATTTGACGTTGCCCACCTTGGACAGGCGCACCGCGACATCGGTATCCTCGCCAAAGAACTGGATGGTGCGGTCATAGCCGCCCACCTGCTGCCAGGCGGCGCGCTTGAACACGAAATTGCCCCCCTGCACCACCGAGCCGACGCGCAGCACGTAGCGATTGATGACATAGATCAGCCAGGTCAGCCCATAGAACATGTTCACCAGGACCCGGCTCCAGGCGCTCATGTCGTAATAGACATAGGGGCCGCTGAGGCAGACCAGCCTGGAATCGCGGGCGAATTCGTCGAGCACGGTGTCGAGCCAGCCCGACGGCACGATGGTATCGCTGTCGATGTTGGCGATCAGCTCGAACCCTTCGCTGGCGGCAAAGCCGGCATCGCGGGCATTGACCAGGCCCTTCTTGGGCTCATCGACCACGCGCACCGTGGGAAAGCTGCGGGCGATCTCGCCGGTGCGGTCGGTCGAGGCATTGTTGACCACGATGATGTCGGCATCGGCGCCGGAGCGGGCAATTTCCGCCACCACGGAGTCGAGGCATTTGCCGATCAGCGCCTCTTCATTATAGGCGGGTATGACGAATGCCAGTTTTCTCATGGCTGCCTCTTGCTGGGCTGGCGGGCGGAGTGCCGCAATCGCCTGCAAATAGCTGCTGGCCGCGGCAACGGCAACAGGGACGGCGCTTTTCCCGCATGCCGGGCCAGTCATGGCCGCCGATTTCGTGACATTTCAGACGCTTCCGGACACTTGCCCGCTTTTGCTAAGGTGGAGCCAATACTGCGTTCACACAGCGTTCAGTTGCGGGTTGCAACAAGCAGGCCATGATGAAACAGCTTCTGTTGAGACATTTGCTTGTCGTTCTGCTGTCGTCCGCGGCATCCGCTGCCTTTGCGGCCGGGGAAGGTACGGCCGTCGGCGTCAACCCGGACGCGGTAGCGCAGCTCAATTCCACCGACCGCATCCTCGAAGTGGGTGCGGATGTCTCGGTGGGCGAACGCATCGTTACCGGCCCGTCGGGACAGGTGCAGATCGTCTTCGACGACGACACAAGGCTGGTCGTTGGCCCGCATAGCGCGCTGGTGATCGAGGCCTATCTGATGGCATCCGGCAATACCGCCCAGCAATTGACGGTCAACGCGCTGGGCGGCTCGTTCCGCTTCATCACCGGCAACAGCCCCAAGCCGGCCTATTCCATCCACACGCCAACCGCCGCCATCGCTGTGCGCGGCACCGAATTCGACATTATCGTCGAGCGGGGCGATACCAAAGTCATGCTCTATGAGGGGGCATTGCAGCTCTGCAATGCGGGCGGACTCTGCCAGGAGGTCACCCGCCGCTGCGAAGTCGCCACCGCCAGTCGCGACGCGGTGAGCCTCTTCGTGCGCAGCGACCCGCAGCGCCTGCCCCTGAGCTTCCAGTTCCGCTATGCGCGCTTCCAGGCGCCGCTGCTGCGGCCCTTCCGGGTCGGCGGCGCCGCCCTGTGTGCCGAGGAGAACGAGGGGGCGCCTTCACCGAGCAGCACCGATAGCGGCACCCCGCTACCCGTACCCACCCCGCAGCCTACGCCCCAGCCGGCTCCGACACCGACGCCCCAGCCCCCGCCCAGGGGCGGCAATAACTAGGCATGGTCAGCCGATGTAGTCGCGCTTGCCGATCGGAACGCCGGCATGGCGCAGGATGGCGTAGGCAGTGGTGACGTGGAAGAAGAAGTTCGGCAGCGCCCGCTCGGTCAGGTAGGCCTGGCCGGACATGGCGACGTCCTTGCCGCCCAGTTTCAGCGTCACTTCGCGCGTGTCGCCGCCGTCGAGATCGGCCGGCTTGATCGTCGCCAGGAGGTCGAGGGCCTTGCGGATGCGGGCGCGCAGCTCGTCGAACGTCTCCTCGGTGTCGGGCCAGGACGGCACCTCGCGGCCGGCCAGGCGCGACACGCAGCCCTTCACGTGGTCGGTGGCGATCATCACCTGCCCGCGAAACGGAATCATGTCCGGCGCCAGCCGCATGTTGGACAGCACCAGCGTATCGACCTTGCGCTCGGCCGCATTGGCCTCGGCCTTGTCCATGACGGCCAGCAGGTTGGTCAGCATGCGGGTGAAGATCGGCACGGTCATGCCGTAGACGGAAAGAGTCATCGCTGGAATACCTTGATTGTCATGCCCCGAACGGGAACAGTGTCTTGCGCCCGCCGTTGAGGGCTGGCAAGGCGAATATATGGGCAAGCAGCAGGACAAGCCGGTGAACGGCGACAAGGACGAGGACATCAGGGGCTTTGCCCGGCTGCGCTCCACCTTGCGGCTGCTCTATCACAGCCCGTCGCCCAGCGCGCAGCGCTTCCAGTTTGCCGTGCTGATCGTCGACCTGGCGATCATCGCCTTCTTCATCGCCACGCCGCTGCTGCGCAATGACGATTCGTTCCTGTGGATCGATTATTCCATCGCGGCCCTGCTGGCGGCCGATCTCGTCGCGCGGGCGCTGGCCTCCACCGATATCCTGCGCTGGCTGCGGCAGATGCCCGTCATTATCGACGTCTTCATCCTGGCGACGCTGCTGGCGCCGGCCTGGCTGATCAATCTGGGGTTCCTGCGTATCATGCGCCTGTGGACGCTGACACGCACCGGCACGTTCTGGCGGCCGTTGCGCAAACGCGGGCTCGATCGCTACCAGGAACCAGTCCAGGCGGTGATCAACCTGCTGGTCTTCCTCTTCGTGGTGACCGGCTTCGTCTATACGGCCTTCGCCAATCGGGGCGAACATGCCAGCATTGCCGGCTATGTCGATGCCCTCTATTTCACGGTCACCGCCGTCACCACGACCGGCTTCGGCGACATTGTGCTGCCGGGCACCTGGGGCAAGCTGGCTTCCATTGCCATCATGATAACGGGCATTTCATTGTTCGTGCGCCTGGCGCAGGCGATCTTCCGGCCCGCCAAGGTGCATTTCCCCTGCCCGCAATGCGGGCTGCAGAAGCACGACCCGGACGCCGTCCACTGCAAGGCCTGCGGGCACCTGCTCAACATTCCCGACGAGGGGCACCACTAGCCGGCTATTTCATCACCGCCAGCCTTATGCGGAAGCAGGCGCCGGGCAGCGGCCCCGGCACGAGGTCGAGTGCGCCGTTCATGCGGGCCACGATCTGCCGCGAGATGGCCAGCCCGAGGCCCGCTCCGCCCTGATCGGCCATGCCGCCCGGCCCGCGCCAGAACTTTTCGAAGATCAGCTTGCGCTCGCGCTTGGCGATGCCCGGCCCGTTATCGGCAATCTTGGCCACATAGCTGCCCGCCTTGATGGTGGACGTGATGCGGATGACCGGCTTGTCGGAGTCGTTGTATTTCACCGCATTGGAAATGAGGTTGATGAACACCTGGCACAGCCGATCCGCGTCGCCCTCCACCATGGTCGGCTGCGCCCGCTCGCCCAGTTCCACCTTCATGCCGCGCTGGCGCAACAGCGCCTCGCAGACCGCAAGGGCGCGGTCGAGCGCCGCCTCGGCGTCTATGGGCACGTTGTCCCAGGTCCGCTCGCCACGCTCCAATGCGCTGAGGTCTAGGATTTCGTCGAGCAGCTTGGTCAGGCGCAGGCTTTCCTGGTGGATGGTGGAGACGAAATGCTGGCGCTGGTCCACGTCGATATCGTCGCTATCGAGCAGGATTTCCGAGAAGGAGCGGATGGAGGTCATCGGCGTGCGCACTTCGTGGCTCACCTGGCTCAGGAATTCGTCCTTCTGGCTGTCGAGTTCGCGCAATTGCGCATTGGCATCCTCGAGTTGGCGCGCCGTGGAGCGCAGTTCGGCCGAGGTCTTTTCGAGCTGCTGGGAATATTCGATGACCTGCTGGGTCTCGTCGGCCATCTGCATCATTTCTTCCAGCGACACATCGCTGCCCGACACCACTTTCGACAGCATCACATGGGCCGAGGCGGCGCCGATGGAGCCGGCCAGCTCGCGCTCCAGCCGGCCGATGAATTCGGGCGAGGGCTCCAGCATGTCGGGGTCGACGCCGCTGTCGCGCGCCTCGGTTTCGAACAGGGCGGCGGCGCGTCGCTCCCCCAGCACGCGCTCGGCCACGAAGAACAGGTCATTGGCGGTGGCCGAGCCGCGCACGAAATTGCCGCGCGTCGCCTGCCCGCGCTTGAATACGTCGACGAAGACGCTGGCCTGGATGCGCTCCAGCGCCGACTGGGTAGTGAGCAGCGATCCCAGCGTCAGCGTCAGCACGTTGACCAGGAGGCTCCAGAAGGCCGCATGGGCCAGCGGGTCGATCCCGTCGAGCCCGAACATGGCCTCGGGGCGGAGCCAGGAAATGCCCCACGGCCCGCGGTCGAGCAGCATGGCCACCTGCGGCGATACCGATTCGAAGGACGGCAGGAAGCTGCACCACACCCAGAACACGAAGCCGGCGGCGATTGCCGCGGTCGCGGCCTTGAGCGAAGCGTCCCGCCAGAACAGGGCGGCTATGACGGCGGGAAAGAACTGGGCGATGGCGGTGAAGGAAATCAGCCCGATCGGCGCCAGCGCATCGGAATCGCGGGTGAAGAAGAAGTAGAAGAAACCCAGCGACAGGATCAGCACGATGGAGAAGCGCCGGGCGATCAGCAGCAGGCTGGTCACCCCCTGCCCGTCCCCGCTGCCCGCCGGGCTCAGGCGCAGGATCAGCGGCATGACGATGTGGTTGGACACCATGATCGACAGCGCGATGGATTCGAGGATGATCATCGAGGTCGCCGACGAGAAGCCGCCGATGAAGGCGAACATCGCCAATGCGTCCTGCCCGAAGGCCATGGGCAGGGTCAGCGCGAACATGTCGGGATTGGAGCCATCGGGCATGGTCGTCATCCCGAACACGGCGATGGGCAGGATGAACAGGCTCATCAGCAGCATATAGGCCGGGAAGGCCCAGCTCGCGACGCGCAGGTGGTTCTCGTCGGAATTTTCCACCACCGTCACCTGGAACTGGCGCGGCAGGCAGACGATGGCGGCGACCGACAAAGCCAGCGTGGTCAGCCAGCGCGAGTCGAAGGTATTGGTGGCGTCGACGACGACGCCGACCTCCGCGGCCTTGCTGAAAATATTCTCGAAGCCGCCGCCGACAAAGACCACGAATACGCCCACGGCCAGCAAAGCCGCCAGCTTCACCACCGCCTCGAAGGCGATGGCGGCCACCACGCCGTGATGCTGCTCCTTGGCGTCGACATGGCGCGTGCCGAACAGGATGGTGAACAGGGCCATGGCCGCCGCGACGCCGAACGCGAGCCCGACATCGTCGATCCCCTTGAGGCTGCCGCGCCCGAATTCGGAGGACCCGGCCACCGCCTGGATCGACGAGGTCACGGCCTTGAGCTGCAGGGCGATATAGGGCGCGATGCCGATGACGGCGATGCAGGTGATGAGGACCGCGAGCCGGTTGGACTTGCCGAAGCGCGAGGACAAGAGGTCGGCGACCGAGGTGAGCCGCTGGTTGTGACTGATGCGAACCAGCCGCCGCAGCAGGAACCACCAGCCGACGAAAACCAGCGTCGGTCCGAGATAGATGGTGAGGAATTCCAGCCCCGAACGCGCAGCATTGCCGACGGCACCATAGAAGGTCCAGCTCGTGCAATAGACGGAGATCGACAGCGTATAGACCGCCGGAGAATGCAGGAACGACTTGGTATTGACGCGCGCGCGGCGGTCACCAAAATAGGCCAGCACGAAGAGCAGGCCGACATAGCCCACTGCGGTCGCGATCACGAAGTCAGCGGACAGCATCAGCGCTCACCATCGCGCTTGTCGGCGTCGGAGCCCTCGGGCGGCAGAGCGTGCGTGAGCAGCGCCGTGCCGGCGATCAGCAGGGCCCAGACCGCGAACAGGTAGAACACGATCTGCGGTATGCCGAAATGCGCGATAGGCTGGTCGAACACAAAGACCAGCGGCGGCAGCATCAGCGCCGCGCCCAGCACGGTCAGCAGCAGCATGCCGCCGCGAAGCTTACGGCGTTCCGCCATTTTCGCCCAACAACTGACGGACTGCCTCTACGACTTCTGCATTGGCATAGGGCTTGGTGATGAAGACGTCGGCGCCGAACTCCTCGGCGATACGCCTGTCCTGCTGCTGGCCCTTGGCCGTGAGGATCAGCACCGGCAGCGTGTGGATTTCGGGGTCGGCCCGGATTTGCTTGAGCACTTCGAAGCCGCTGCGCTTGGGCAGCATGACGTCGAGCACCAGCACGCGCGGCCGCAGCCGCCGCGCGCCCTCGAGCGCCGCCTCGCCGTCGGTAACCGCGCTGATGGTCCAGCCCGCGCGCCGCAGAATGAAGTCGAGCGATTCGAGAATGCTCGGTTCGTCCTCGGCTATGAGTATGTCGACTGTCAAAATCCCCCCTGTGCACCCACGGTCTCCCCTCCGCGAGTATCGGCACTAAATCGCAATCAGGCCGGATCGCCAAGGTCCAAATCGGCGGGAAGCAGCGGCGCCCGGATTTCGGCGCGGCCACCGCCGGGCGACAGCGCCTCTTCCTGGCGGCTGGCGCAGTTGCGGCGCGTGCAGAGCCGGCAGCTCGGCCCCACCGGAATATCGGCCGACAAATCCAGCAGATCGAGGCCCGAGCCATAGATGGTGCGGTCGGCATGCAGCACGTCGCAGGCCAGCATCACCGAAGACATGGCGGGCTGCTCGCGGAAGGAGCCGGCCCGCCGCTGCACGGTGCGCGCCAGGAACAGGTAGCGCGACCCATCAGAGAAACGCGCCACCTGCCGCAGCATGGTGTCGGGCGTGCGGAAGGCGCCATAAATGGCCCAGAGCGGACAGGCATGGCCGCTATTGGGAAGCAGCAGGCCCGGCAGCGGAAAATGCTTGGTCAGCCTTCCGGCCGGGTCGGAGCGCAGGAAGCCGAAGGGTATGCCCTCCTCGCCCGGTCGGCGCAGCGTCATCAGGCGATGGGCCACCTGCTCGAAGCTGGCGTGGTAGACCTGCCGCAGGTGATCGATATCGTAGGAAGCCGCCTCGGCATCCTCCAGCACCCGCGAATAGGGGAAGACCATGGCGCCGGCCAGGTATGAGCCGATGGCGCGCGAGGCCAGCCGCCGGGCCGTCGGCGTCGACAGGGTCGCGCTTTCCAGCGTGCGGGTGATGGCATCGGCCGCGGCCAGTTCGCCATAGAGCCGGGCGAGCTGGAATTGCCGCGTCGCCAGGGTCGAGGCGCCCTGGAACCACATCACGCGCCGCAGCGCGTCGAACCGGTACTGGCCGGGAAATTCGGGGTCCGGCGGCGCGCCGCCCACCACCACCGAGATGTCGAACGCACTTGCCAGCAAGTCGGTCAGCGTGCCGATGCCGAAAGGCCCTGCCCGCTCGATCTCCTGCCGCAGCGCGCCGGCAACCCGTTCCAGCTCGGGAAAGTGATTGTTGTGCTCGATGATGAGATCATCGATTTCGCGCGCCGGAGAGACGCTGCGCCGGCTGCGGCTCGAGGTCTCGAACTGGCCGATCAGGTTGCGGGCCACATCCGACAGGGTGCGGGCCTCGCGGGCGATCGCCCCACGGAACCGGCGGCGCTCGGCATCGTCGAGATCGCTGACATCCTCGAGAATTTCCGCGCTGGAGCGCACCGCGGTAATGCCCGACAGGATCTGGTGCAGCAACTGGCTCAGCAGCGGGTCCGAGCGCAGCCGGTCGGCATAGGCGTCGGCATTGGCGATGGCGCCCGAATAGGCCCGATGCAGGCGCGCCAGGGCGGCGGCGCTGGCCGGGTATTGCGCCACCAGTTCGCGCCGCTCGTCGGGGCGGAATGGCAGCGACTCGACCATGGGGTCGGCGAAGGCCTCTTCGAGGTCCTGCAGCAGCTTCTGCTCGGCCCGGCCGGCCAGTTCATCGATGTCGATATCCAGTTGCGCGGCCACGCGGTTCAGCAAGGCGCCGCCGATATCGCGTTTGTTGTTCTCGATCAGGTTCAGATAGCTCGGCGAAATGCCGACCAGGCGCGCCAATGCCGCCTGGGAAATCTTGAGCGATTTCCGTCTGTTGCTGATGCGAAAGCCGATTGGTGCGCGCATGACGGAAGCCCCGAGTCAACGAATTAACAAATCTAACCCACAACAAGAACAACAATTTACAGAATATCGCTGCAATTACAATGGGCTATTGCCGTCATTTTCTTCCAATGGCCATAATTTGCGCGCGGTGAGCTGCTGGCCATGTATCAGTCGCCCCGTGCCAAAAGGAGGAAACCAATGACACTTTTGAAGCGTGGTCTGACTCGTCGCAGGGTTCTGCAGACCGGTATGGCCGGCATTATCGGCTCGGGCGTTGCGCCCCTGATGTTCACCAAGGGCGCCTGGGCGCAGGAATTCTGCAACAATCCCACCGGCGACACCGTGACGCTCGGCTTCGTCATGCCGCTCACCGGCGCCTATGCCGATGAGGGTGCCGACCAGCAGCGCGCCTTCCTGCTCGCTGTCGAGCATCTCAACGGCGAAGGCGATGGCGGTCTGCTGCCGACCTTCTCGTCCAAGGCTCTCAAGGGCAACGGCATCCTGGGCAAGAAGGTGGCCTACGTCACCGGCGACGACCAGACCAAGTCCGATGCCGGCCGTGACGCTGCCCGCCGCATGATCGAGCGCGATGGCGCCATCATGATCAGCGGTGCCTCGTCCTCGGGCGTGGCCATTGCCGAGCAGGCGCTGTGCCAGGAAATGGGCGTCATCTACATGGCGGGCCTGACCCACTCCAACGACACCACCGGCAAGGACAAGAAGCGCTACGGCTTCCGTCACTTCTTCAACGCCTACCAGTCGGGTACGGCCATCGCGCCGGTTCTGGGCGAAGCCTATGGCAAGGATCGCCGCGCCTACCACCTGACCTCGGACTATACTTGGGGCTGGACGCAGGAAGAATCGATCAAGAACGCCACCGAGGCCATGGGCTGGGAAACCGTCGCGGCCGTGCGTACGCCGGTTGGCGCCGGCGACTTCAGCCAGTACATCACGCCGGTCCTGAATTCGGGCGCCGACGTGCTGATCCTCAACCACTACGGCTTCGACGGCGTCAACTCGCTGACCCAGGCCGTGCAGTTCGGCCTGCGCGACCGCCAGGCCAACGGCAAGGACTTCCAGATCGTGCTGCCGCTCGTGTCCGACCTCATGGCGCAGGGCGCCGGCGAGGCCATCAAGGGCATCTACGGCACCGCCAACTGGGATTGGCAGCTTGACGATGCCGCCAGCGGCGCCTTCACCCGCTCGTTCGGCGCCAAGTATGGTCAGCCGCCGAGCCAGATCGCGCAGACGTCCTATGTGCAGGCCCTGCTCTATGCAGACGCGGTCGAACGCGCCGGCACCTTCTATCCGCCGGAAGTGATCAAGGCGCTGGAAGGCTTCGAGTTCGACGGCATGGGCAACGGCCAGACCCTGTATCGCGCCGAAGACCATCAGTGCCTCAAGGAAGTGCTTGTGGTTCAGGGCCGCGAAAACCCCTCGACCACCTTTGATGTGCTGCAGACCGTGCAGAAGGTGGGCCGTGATGTGGCCGACTATGACGCCTCGATCTTCGAGGGCGAACTGGGCCCCTACGACGCGGCTTTGTGCGCCTGATCGACCACTCGCACCGTATCCGGCCCGGCTGCCAAGGCAGCCGGGTTCCCTCGATTTAAGGAGCCGGGCGGATGGAAACCATCCTCGCGCAACTTTTGAACGGCCTCGACAAGGGCGGCGCCTATGCGCTGATCGCGCTCGGCCTCACCCTGGTTTTTGGCACGCTCGGCGTCGTCAATTTCGCCCACGGCGCCCTCTTCATGCTGGGGGCCTTCTGTGCCGTGGCCTTCCGCCAGTTCATCACCTACGAAACGGTGACGCTGGATCCCACGAAGCTGTCGCCCTGGGGCGCTCCGCTCGAAATCAAGACGCCCATGGCGCAGATCTGGTTCGGTGACTTCGGCGCCGTGCTGATCAACTGGTCGGTGCCGATCTCGATCCTGCTGGCCATTCCGGTCATGCTGGTCATCGGCATCGTCATGGAGCGCGGTCTCATCAAGCACTTCTACAAGCGCGCCCATATGGACCAAATCCTGGTCACCTTCGGCCTCGCCATCGTGCTGCAGGAAGTGGTGAAGGCCATTTTCGGGGCCAACCCGATTTCCCAGCCGATGCCGGTGGAACTGCGCGGCAGCGCCGATATCGGCGCCATGCTGGGCCTGACGCCAGGCATGGTCACCTATCCGATATGGCGGCTCATCTACTTCCTGTTCTCGGCCAGCATTATCGGGGCGGTCTTCGCCTTCCTGCGCCTGACCACCTTCGGCATGGTGGTGCGCGCCGGCATGGCGGATCGTGAAACGGTCGGCATCCTGGGGATCAATATCGACCGGCGCTTTACCATCATGTTCGGGCTGGCCGCCGTCGTCGCGGGGCTGGCGGGCGTGATGTACACGCCGCTCGTGCCCCCCAACTATCACCTGGGCATGGACTTCCTGGTTCTCAGCTTCGTGGTCGTCGTGGTCGGCGGCATGGGTTCGCTGCCGGGCGCGGTTGCCGCCGGGTTCCTGCTGGGCATCCTGCAATCCTTCGCATCCATGACCGAGATCAAGGCGATCATTCCGGGCATTGACCAGATCATCATCTACCTCGTTGCCGTCGTCATCCTGCTTGTGCGCCCGCGTGGGTTGCTGGGCCGCCGCGGCGTCATGGAGACCTGAGCCATGAACATCTTCTACCTGCCCCGGCGCGATGCCATCACCCTGGCCGTTTTCGCCCTTGTCGTGCTGACCATGCCGGTCTGGCTGGTGCCGTTCGGCGCCGCCTATCCCGGCCTGATGCAGAAGTTCGCCATCTTCGCCATCTTCGCGGTGGGCTATAACGTCCTCTTCGGCCTGACGGGCTATCTCAGCTTCGGTCACGCCGCCTTTCTGGGCGTCGGTTCCTATACCGCGGTCTGGACCTTCAAGCTGATGACCATGAACGTCATCCCGGCGATGATCTTCGCAGTCATCGTTTCGGGCCTGTTCGCGCTGGCCATCGGCTTTGTCAGCCTGCGGCGCTCGGGCATCTACTTTTCCATCCTGACGCTGGCCTTTGCCCAGATGTGCTACAATCTCGCCTATTCGGTGCTGACGCCGATCACCAATGGCGAGACGGCCCTGCAGCTCACCATGAACGACCCGCGCGTTCTTGACCTGATGTTTTCCGAGCGTGGCGCGGGCCTGCCCTCGCCGTCGCTGCTGGGACAGGGCATGTCGGGCATCGAGGCCTTCTATGTGGTGGCCGTGGTCCTGCTCATTGCCTTCTACATCGCCCAGAAGATTTTCGTATCGCCCTTCGGCATGATGCTGCGCGCCATCAAGTCCAACCAGACGCGCATGCACTATACCGGCTTCAACACCCGGCCCTATGCGCTGACGGCCTTTGTCATCTCCGGCATGTATGCGGGCCTCGCCGGCTCGCTGCTGGCGGCAACCGACCCGCTGGCCGGGGCCGAGCGCATGCAGTGGACGGCATCGGGCGAAGTGGTGCTGATGACCATTCTCGGCGGCGTGGGCACCTTGATCGGGCCGGTCATCGGGGCCTGGCTGATCAAGTATTTCGAAAACATCTTCTCCGGCTTCAACGATGCCATGCTGCATCACACCTTCTCCTGGCTGCCGCAGGGCGCACAGGATGTGGTTGTCGCCATAACGAGCAAGTTCGTCGGCGAGGGCTGGCAGCTTTCGCTCGGCCTCATCTTCGTCCTCGTCGTGGTCTTCCTGCCCGGTGGTGTCATGGAAGGCATAAGGCGCTTTTCCTCGCTCTTCCGAAACCGGCGCGAGCCTGGCCCGACCGGGGCCCTCAAGACCAGCCCCGCGGAATAGGAGAGCGTCATGTCGGAAACCAAAAGTAATGTCGTTCTGCATGTGGCCGACGTCCACAAGCGCTTCGGGGGGCTGCATGCCCTCGCCGATATCGATCTGCAGGTCGAGGAAGGCCAGACCCACGCCATCATCGGGCCGAACGGGGCCGGCAAGTCGACCCTGCTCAACGTGATCATCGGCAAGCTGGCGCCCAGCAGCGGCGCCGTCGTGTTCGACGGCAATGTTCTCACCGGCCGCAAGCCCTATGAGATCAACCAGATGGGCATCGCAAGGGTGTTCCAGACACCCGAGATTTTCACCGACCTCAGCGTGCTGCACAATGTGATGATACCCGCCCTCGCCCGCCGCGACGGCGCGTATAAATTCAACATATTGCGGGCGCTGGAGCGGGAAACCGCGATCCGCCAGGAAGCCGAGGCGATGCTCGAGGATGTGGGCATGCACAGCAGCCGCGACATGGCGGCCGGCAGCCTCAGCCGTGGCGACAAGCGCCGCATGGAACTGGCCATGTGCCTGATCCAGCATCCGCGCCTGCTGCTGCTGGATGAGCCGACCGCCGGCATGAGCCGCCACGACACCAACACCACGATCGAGCTGCTCAAAAAGATCAAGAGCCGCGGCATGACCAAGGTCATCATCGAGCACGACATGCATGTCGTGTTCTCTCTGGCCGACAAGATATCGGTGCTTGCCCAGGGCCGGATCATCGCCGACGGTACGCCCGACCAGGTGCGCGGCAACCCCAAAGTGCAGGAAGCCTATCTCGGGGGGGCCCATTGATGAGCGCCATCGCCATGGAGACCCAGATCATGTCGGACAGCCAGGCCGCCAGCGTCGAAACCACGCGGCCCTTCTTCTCGATCCGCGACATGCACGCCTATTACGGCGAGAGCTACATCGTGCAGGGTGTATCGCTCGACATCCGCCAGGGTGAAATCCTGGCTTTGCTCGGCCGCAACGGCGCCGGCAAGACGTCGACGCTGCGCACCATCGCCCGCACCGACAATCCGCAGATGCGGCAGGGCGAGATCTGGCTCGATGGCCAGGCCGTCCACCAGATGAAGTCCTATGAAGCGGCCCGCGCCGGCATCCAGCTGGTGCCCGAGGATCGCCGCATCATTTCGGGTCTCACCGTAGAAGAGAACATCGCCCTGGCCAAGGTGGCGCCCGGCAATGGCTGGAGCCTTGAGCAGATCTACGAAAGCTTCCCACGGCTGGCCGAACGCCGCAAGCAGGAGGGTGTGACCCTGTCGGGCGGCGAGCAGCAGATGCTGGCCATTGCCCGCGCTTTGGCCCGCAACCTCAAGCTGCTGCTGCTCGACGAGCCTTATGAAGGGCTGGCGCCGGTCATCGTTCACGAGATCGAGCGCATCCTGCATTCGATCAAGCCGCTGGGCATCACCACCATTATCGTCGAACAGAACGCCGTGGCCGCCCTCAAGCTGGCCGACCGCGCCGTCATCCTCGATACCGGCGAAGTCGCCTTCGCCGGGACCGCCAAGGAGGTTCTCGACAATACCGAACTTCGCCACGAATATCTGGCGATCTAGAGCTACCCTGGGCCTTTCGACCAAGGCATTCCGCCAATCTCACCTCTCCCTGAGAGGCCCAGGGTAAGTTTTGAGTACAATGGCCACGGGCCTTTGCTTAGTGGTTGGGGGGCACGCCCCTCACCCACTCACAATCGCTTCCCCCGGACTTGATCCGGGGGGTCTTCATCCGCTTGTGCCGCGTGGAGAGCGACCCGCGGATCAAGTCCGCGGGAAGCGCCGAGGGATGGGAGAGCCGGCGCCCTACTCCGCTATTTCCGGCACGTCGGCCCTGATGTCGATCCCCTCGGCCTCCAGCGCGTCGCGCAAATCCCGCGCCAGATCGACCGCGCCCGGCGTATCGCCATGCAGGCAGATCGATCGTGCCGTGGATTTGAGCACCGTGCCGTCGATGGCGACGATCTCGCCCGTCTTGGCCAAGCGCAGGCAGCGCGCAATCACCGCTTCGGCATCATGGATCACCGCGCCTTCCTGGGTGCGCGGCACCAGCAGGCCGTCGCCCGTATAGGCCCGGTCGGCATAGGCCTCGCGGATCAGCGGCATGCCCACGGCCTTGGCCGCCCGCACCTGCTCGCTATTGTCGAGCGCCAGCACCGCCATTTTCGGGTCCATGGCCTGGATGGTGGCGAAAATACCCACGGCAAAGGCCAGTTCCTCCGCCGTCTGGTTGGCCAGGGCACCATGCAGCTTCACATAGCTGAGCGGCACGCCGACCTCGTCGGCGATGAAGCGGATGAGGAAAAGCTGGCTGCGGATTTGCCCGAGCAACTGATCGAGCGGCATCACCACGCGAAAACGGCCGAACCGCTTGGGGTCGGCATAGCCCGGATGCGCCCCGGCCCGCACCCCGCGCGCCTTGCATGTCTTCAGGATATGTCGGATCGTCGGGGCGTCGCCGGCATGACCGCCACAGGCGATGGAGGCGCTCGAAACGATATCGAGCAGGTCCTCGTCGGTCCCCATGCCCTCGCCCAGATCGGCATTGAGATCGATCGACGTCATGGTCCGCGGCTCCGCAACAGCGCATGGGCATGTTCCACACTCACCGGCCGGAAGGCAACGGGCGTTCCTGGTCGCAATTGCGCGAAGCGGTCGAGATCGGCCGAGATGACCGTGGCGATGCGGGGATAGCCGCCGGTCGGCTGGTGGTCGCGCATCAGCACGATGGGCGTGCCATCGCCCAGGATCTGGATATCCCCCGGCACGATGGCGTCCGAGGCCAGCGACAGGATCGCCGCATCGGCCATGACGCCCCCCGCATCCTCCAACCGCACCCCCATGCGATCGAGCCGCGGCGAGACGACGAACTCGGCAGCGACAAAACGCTGGCGCTGCTCGGACGAGAACAGGTCCGCATGCAATCCCCAGGTCACACGGACCGGCCCGGCGCCGGCATCGGCCGGCTTCATCGCCGAAGCGGCCGCGCGAGCGCCCCCGCTCAGCGCGATCACATCCCCTGCCCGCAGCACCCGCCCATCGAGCCCGCCCAGCCGCGCCCGGCTGCTGGTGGCGATGCTGCCCATGACCGGCGCGATGCCGATATCGGCGTCAAAGCGCAGATAGCCGTAATTACCCCACCGGCCCGGCGTCACCGCCAGCACATCGCCCGCCGCCAGTGTCACCGCTCCCGGCCAGTCCAGCACCGCGCCGTTGTGCCTTATGACAAAATCGCCGCCGGCAAAGCCGACCCGGCATTGCCCGTGCGCCAACCTGATGTCCAGCCCGGCCATGGTGAATTCGATGCCGCCTGCGCCGCCCGCCCCGGCACGGGCATAGGCGCCCTCATCCATCGGCCCCGAGGCGCTGATGCCATGCCGCAGCATGCCGAAGCGTCCCTCATCCTGGATGCTGGTTAGCGGCCCGGCCCGCAGAATGGTCAGCGCGGCACTCACGACACCGCCTCAAAGGTCACGATATCGCCGGCGCCCAGCCGCGTCGGCGGCTCGGCGGCCGGATCGAAATTGCGGAAATCCGTATGCCCGATCACATGCCAGCCCGTCGGCATCTCCGTCGCCGCGATCGCTGTCTGCCCGGCCGCGAACAGCACGCTTCCGGCCGGCACCGTCGGGCGAACCGTCGTCAGTCGCGGCAGGCTCAGCGATTCGGGATGCAGCCCGCAATAGACGAAACCGGGCGCAAAGCCCGTCGCCAGCACCCGCAGCGGCGCGGCATTGTGCGCGGCAATGAAATCGGCGGCGGACAGACCCAGCAGCGCCGCGACCGCATCGAGGTCCGGCCCGTCAAATCGCGTGGCGATGGTCCAACGCGCCGTCGCCGGAGCCGCGTCGCCCAGCCCGAACAGCCGCAGCCGCAGCTCCCCGGCAATCGTCGCGAACGCCGAGGCCAGCGGGTCGTAGCGCAACAGCACCGAGACCAGGTTGGGCACGATCTCGACCACGCCCGCGATCGGCTTGCGATCCAGCGCCAACGCCAGCGCAATGGCGGCGCGGTTGGCCGCGTCGGTCAGCGCCGTGCCAAAACGCACCAGGAGAGCGCTATCGCCGAGCGGAACGATCGTCGGCGTGGGAAATGTCTGGGGGGCGGACGAGCCAGCCACGACGCAGCCTCCTCGGCCGGAACATGCGGCAAGTCCTGCTGGACCCGCCCGGATCAGTCAACCCGGTCCATAAGCGGCGGAACTCTGCCGCGCTCGGAAGACCGTTCGATAGCGCCGTTGCCCTCGGGCAGCGGCCGGATTTGACCTGCCGGGCATCCGGAGCGCTTTCAGAAAAAGTGGACACCACTTTTCGGTTCGAAAGCGCGACCACTGGAAACCCGTCAGTTGGGGTCTTTGCCGTCCTGTTCGATCACGGCATCGAAAAGCTCCCTGGCCTGCCCGACGCCGATCGCCTCGATGGCGACAGCGGCAATGGCAGCGAACAGCTCTGCGATTTCCTGGGGATCGGTGATTTCGGCGTCGTCGTCTTCGGCGTCGGCGTTGATCAGAGTGAACACAATAACGCGCCTCCAAGTTAGCCAATGGAGGCAGTGTGCGGCGATTCCCGTTACGGAATAAATAATGGAAATTGCGGGCTGCCCGGCCGGAGGGCAATTGCCAGAAAGGGCAGCCGCCCTTACTCTTCCGGCGCCGTATTTGCCTCTAACCAGGATTCTATGTCGTCGAGGCTTGCCGAAAACGGCTTGGGCACATTTCCGAAAAGGATATTGAAGCTCTCGTCACGAATGGCATGGCCGCCGGCATGTCCGAGCACCTTCATCTTCTCGTCGGTGAGAATGGTCAGCCCATAGCGCGCAGCAAAACGCTTGAGCCTGCGCATGCGCGATGCATCAAATTCCTTGCGGCTCACGGCAACCTCCCGACAATCGAGAGCGGTCTAGCGCCGATGCGGCTGCGCCACAAGCACATATGATCTGGCACCCATTGCATGCAGCAGAGCGCCTTTCCAAGATGCCGCCAATTCGATAGCATCACGCCTGAATATAGGGGGCATGAACATGCCAATAGCTGTCAAAGTCTTCGGGCTGCTTGCAGAGGATGCTTATAATCCCGGCAATCTTGGCTATCCCATCTTTGACAAGATACTTCCGCAGGGCGGCTGGAACGGGTTTCAGGCCGTCGCTTACATTCTGGGAAGCGGCGTCGTGGTCGCCTTCAGGGGGACGCAGCCCAAAAGTGCCGGCGGAAAGGGCGACCTGCTTGCCGATCTGGCGCTCGGTGCCGGCGCCAATTCGGACTATTTTTCGGCCGGGGAACGCTTCGTTGCCCTTGTGCAGGAGCGACGCAAAGTCGTTGCGGTCTGCGGGCACTCACTGGGCGGCGCCATTGCGCAGGTTGTCGGCAACCGCATGAACCTGCCTATCGTGACATTCAATGCGCCGGGCGTTGCCGTGCTGGCCTCGCGCAACATCGCGGCGGCGAGCAACGCAGGCACACAGATCAGGGTGACCGGCATGATCGCCAGCGCCGCTGTCTATCCCGGCCAGGCCATCCGCGACATGAAGGCAGCATTCCGGCCGGTCAGCGGCCTCAATATTCGCCTGGAAGCCGACCCGGTCAGCCAGGTCGGCATCCACTATGGCGAGATCAGGACAGTTCCCCAGACGTCGTTCGAAGGCCTCGAAAAAGGAAAATACATCGAGGCGGGCCTGGGCCCGGTCGACCGCCGCCTGGCAGCCCATGGCATCGATACGGTCAACAAGGTCCTGAAGGTGAGCGCCGTCGGCGCGGAAGTCATCTAAAGCAAGTCTGCCGAAAGTGGCCCCGGTTTCGGGAGACATGCGTAAAAGCAAAGAGCCAATGCACCGAGCGCAGCATCGGCGGCAGTGGCGGGTAGGGAGGGATTCGAACCCCCGGAAGGCTTTCACCTTCGCCGGTTTTCAAGACCGGAGCAATCAACCGCTCTGCCACCTACCCGTCGGGTCAGCCTTTAACCGCACCGGACCGGGCTGTCCAGAGTCGGCTGTCACGCCGTCGTGGTTCGAGGGTCGCTGCGCTCCCCGCCTCACCATGAGGGCCGCTGGAACACCTCGCCACGAGCAGCCCTCAAAGGCTAAGGCAGCAGCACCACCGAGCCCGTCGTTTCGCGCCCTTCCAGCGCGCGATGGGCATCGGCCGCATCGTCCAGCGCAAAGGTCCGGCCGATCTCCACCTTGATGGCGCCGTCCGCCACTGCGGCGAACAGCAGCCGTGCGCCCTCCAGCAGGTCGTCGCGATTGCCGAGATAATGGGCCGTGGTCGGTCGCGTCACATAGAGCGAGCCCTTGCGCGACAGCACGGTGATATCGGGGATGGTGACCACGCCCGAGGCGTTGCCGAAACTCACCATCAGCCCGCGCGGGCGCAAGCAATCGAGCGACTTGTCGAACGTCGCCTTGCCGACGCCGTCATAGACCACGTCGACACCCCGCCCTTCCGTCAGCTCACGCACGCGGGCGGCGAAGTCCTCTTTGGTGTAGTTGATGACGTGATCGCAGCCATGTGCCTTGGCCAGCGCCACCTTTTCGTCGCTGCCTGCCGTGCCGATGACCGTGGCGCCGAGCGCCTTGGCCCATTGCGTGGCGATGAGTCCGGTGCCGCCGGCCGCGGCCTGCCAAAGAATGGTTTCGCCCTTGGCGACGGGCCAGGTCTTGAACAATAGGTAGAACGCCGTCAGCCCCTTGAGCATGATGGCGGCGGCGGTGCGATCGTCGATGCCATCGGGCACCGGCACCACACGGTCGGCCGAAATCAGGCGCTCGGCGGCATAGGCGCCGACGGCACCCTGATAGGCCACGCGATCGCCCACCTTGAGCCCGTCGACGCCTTCGCCGAGAGCGGTAATCACCCCGGCGCCTTCATTGCCCGCCACGAAGGGCGTCTGTACCGGATAGAGTCCCGAGCGCTGATAGGTGTCGATGAAGTTGAGCCCGATCGCCGTCTGGCGCAGGGCGACCTGCCCCGGTCCCGGCGCGCCGAGCGTCCGGTCCTCCAGCGTCAGGACTTCCGGGCCACCGGTCTGGTGGACGATAACGGCGCGGCTCATTTCGGGCTCCTCGGCTTGCGCGGCGCCGATTTCGGCCGCGACTGGGCGCGGGCCGTCGGGCTGCTCTTGGCGCTCGGCTTCCTGCCGGCCACCGCGGCAACCCCGGCAGCGGCCGATACCGAGCCGGTGTCGCCGGTAAAGGGCGTCATTTTGGGCCGAGCCGCGCCCGCCTTGCTGCCCGCCTTGCGCTGCTTGGCGATGATGTTGATCGCTTCCACAAGCACCGAGAAGCCCATGGCGGCGTAGATATAGCCCTTGGGGATGTGGAAACCGAGGCCATCGGCCACCAGCGACACGCCGATCAGCAGCAGGAAGGCCAGAGCCAGCATCTTGGTGGTCGGGTGATCGGCGACGAATTTGGCGACCGGGCCGGACGCCACGAACATCACGCCGACCGCGACGATGACGGCGGCGATCATCACTTCGACATGCTCGGCCATGCCGACGGCGGTGACGATGGAGTCGATGGAAAACACCATGTCGATGACGATGATCTGCGCGATAATGGCGGAAAAGACCGCCGAGGCGCCGGCCTTGAGATCGGCCTCATGCGGCTCCTCGATGGCGGCGTGCATTTCATGGGTCGCCTTGTAGACGAGGAACACGCCGCCCGCGATCAGGATCAGGTCCTTCCACGACAGGTCCAGCCCGAAGGCGGAAATGGCCGGCTGGGTGAGGCTGATGATCCAGGAGATGACCAGCAGCAGCAGGATGCGGAAGATCAGCGCCAGCGCCAGGCCAAGCTGGCGGGCGCGGTCCGCCTGCTCCTTGGGCAGCCGCGATACCAGCACCGAAATGAAGACGATGTTGTCGATGCCCAGCACGATTTCCATCACCGTGAGGGTACCGAAGGCGATCCAGGCATTCGGATCGGCCAATAGCTCAAGCATTGTCGGCTCCATTTCGAGTCACATATGTAGCCCTATCTTAGCCGAGCTTGGCGCGCAGGAAAGGCCGATTGGCAGAGTTTTCCGCGCCGCGCACCTCTGGCGGCACAAAGTCGCTGTTCCGGCGCTGGCCCCGATGTGGCGGCGGGTGCTAGCCTTGGCGCCAGTCTGTTTTCGCGAGTGACCCAATGGAATCGTTCACGCCGCTGACCGCCTCGCTTGGCGGCGCCCTTATCGGCCTTGCCGCCGCAGTGCTGTGGCTGGGCAATGGCCGTATCGCCGGCATATCCGGCATTTTCGGGCAGCTCCTGCCGCCGGCGCAGACCGTGGTCTGGCGGGTGGTGTTCCTCGTGGCGCTGGTGGCCGCGGCCTTTGCGACGGCAAAGCTCTTTCCGGGGCTTGGCGTCGGCGGCGAGGCTCCCGCCCGGCTGGTCGAGGCGCCGGCCGCCTGGGGCGTGCCCACGCCGGTCTGGCTGGCCATAGCGGGTCTGCTCACCGGCATCGGCACCAAGATCGGCAATGGCTGCACCTCCGGGCACGGAGTCTGCGGGCTGGCGCGGCTGTCGTTGCGCTCGCTGGTGGCGGTGCTGGTGTTTTTCGGCGTCGCCATTGTCACCGTCGCCGTGACGGGGATCGTCTGATGGCCAATCTCAAGCTGCCCTATCTCGCCACCGCCGCGCTCAGCGGCTTGCTGTTCGGCGCCGGCCTCTACGTTTCGCAGATGGTCAATCCCTTCAAGGTGCTGCATTTCCTCGATTTCGGCGCCGTTCCCACTGGCGGCTGGGATCCGAGCCTCGCCTTCGTCATGGGCGCGGCGCTCATCGTCATGTTCATCGCCGTCCGCATCGGCAAGGGCCGCAACGCGCCGCTGTTCGACACCAGCTTTCACGAGCCCGAATATCGCAAGGTCGATCGCCGCCTGATCGGTGGCGCCGTGCTGTTCGGCATCGGCTGGGGCATGGCGGGCATCTGCCCCGGCCCGGCCATTTCGCTGATCGGCTTCCTGCCCGACAATCTCTGGATTTTCCTCATCGCCATGTTCGCCGGCTCGCTGGCCGGCAGCGTCATCATACCGAGCGGCCATGCCCGCCGGCTGGCGGACGCAAAATGAGCGGTTTCGACGCCGATGCCATCGTGGTGGGTGGGGGGCTTGCCGGGGTCGCCGCCGCCATTGCCGTGGCCAAGGCCGGACTCCAGACCATCCATCTGGCCCCCGCCGGTCCGCCCGATCGCCGCACCTCGGCGCTGATGGTGCCCAGCGTCGATTATCTGCGCAAAGCCGGCCTCATCGACGATCCGGCCGCTTTGGGCCATGCGCTCACGCAGATCCGCATCATCGATGCCACCAACCGCCTTATCCGCGCGCCCGAAACCCTGTTCGACGCCGCCGAGGCCGGCATGGCGGCCTTTGGCTGGAATTTTGCCAATCTGCGGCTGATGGAGCGCTTCCATGCCGCCGCGGCCGAGCTGCCCAATCTCGAAACCCGTAACGCCGGGGCTACCGAACTGTCGGGCGCCAGCATCACCCTCGCCGATGGCGCCCACCTCAGCGCACCGCTGATCGTGGGCGCCGACGGCAAGAAATCGCTGGTCCGCGCCGCCGCCGGCATCCAGGCGCGAGAAACTGCCTTCACCCAAGCGGCACTGGTCTGCGATCTCGATCTCGCCCGCCCCATCGGCGGGGCGTCCATCGAGTTCCACTATCCGCAGGGCCCGTTCACCCTGGTCCCCGCCGGCGCCAATCGCGCCAACCTGGTATGGATCGACGACCGCGCCGTGCTCGACGCCGCCAGGGCCGCCGGCCCCGAGGCGCTGATCGCCACCTTCCTCGAAAAATCGCAGCGTCTGTTCGGCGCCATCACGCTGGCGAGTCCCGCCTTCGTCTTCCCGCTCAGCACGCTCAGCGTCGACAGTGCCGGCGCCGATGGCGTGGTGCTGGTGGGCGAAGCCGCCCACGCCTTCCCGCCCATCGGCGCGCAGGGTCTCAATCTGGGTCTGCGCGATGTCGCCGACCTCGCCGCCGCGCTGGCGGCCATCGACCGCTCCACCCCCGGCTGGGCCAATCGCGTCAGCGCCGACTATGCCGCCCGCCGCGCCGCCGACCTCGCCCGCACCGGCGGCATGGTCGATACGCTGTTCCGCTCGCTGCTGGCCGACATGATCCCCGCCCAGGCCCTGCGAGCCGGCGGCCTATGGGCCCTGAAACTGGCACCGGGTTTGCGCCGGCAGGCTTTTGCCGTGGGCATGGGAAATCGGTGAGCCGTGCCACGCCCTCGTGGTTCGAGGGTCGTTGCGCTCCCGCCTCACCATGAGGGCTACTGGAACACCGCGCCAGAAGTAGCCCTCATGGTGAGGTGCGAGCCTTTCGCGAGCCTCGAACCACGAGGGCGTGGCACGATGCTGCCCCCAAACAAAAAGGGCGCCGTCTCCGGCGCCCTTTCCCAAATCCCGATACCGAACCCCTACTGGGCCGGCGTTTCAGCCGGAGCATCGGTGCCAGTGGCCGGTGCGGCGCTGCCGTCCAACTGGCGGCGCAGTTCTTCGGCGCGGTCCTGCAGCACCTGCTCCAGCGCGTTCTCGCCCGAGGTTTCCTGGCGGAATTCGTCGAAGGTCAGCGCGGCGTCGCCGTCATAGGCGGCGGTGAAGCCGGCCAGGGTGATTTCGATGGTCAAGTCCTGGTTCTGGCGGTTCTTGGCGGTGAGCTTGAGCGTGCCGCCCTTCTTGAGCGAGTTCACATACTGCTCGTTGATCACCAACTGGGTGGCGCAGGACGTCGGGTCGCACAGCATGTAGGGCACGCGGATCGGCTTGGCGCCGTCGATCTGCCAGGTCAGGCCGAACGGCAGCAGCACGCCGAGCGGCACGGCGGCAACGGCGAGCAGGCGGCTTTCCTGGCCCGGATCGTCGCGCAGCAGGAAGGAGCCGAGGAACTGGCCATTGGCCAGAACCACCTGGCGCATGATGCAGGCCTGCTGGCCATCGGGCAGCGGATCGCAGACCTTGAGCCAGTTCTGGCTGGCCGCCCCAGCGGCGGCGTCGGCGGGAGCGGGGGCAGCAGCATCCGGCGCGGGCGCCTCAGCGGCCGGGGCTTCGGCGGGCGTGGCGTCCTGGGCATAGGCTGACAGGGGGGACAGCATGAGCGCGGCCACCGCGAAACCGGCGACGAGGGGTTTCCTGATGTTCATAGAATTTCCTTGGCTTCTTTGGCGGTCCCGGTGACCTTGTGCCACCTTGAGAATTGAACTGCCCTTCAAGTGCTGAATTCGGGCAATAACATGACCGATACTGCTTGCCAAAGCATTATGGCAGGACAGGGTTGATGCACGCCGCTCAGGACGCATTTTCTGCCAGTTTTGCCAGGCGCGACAGGATTGCGGCCGCCCCCTTGAGGCGGTCATTGGGCGTCGGCCAGTTGCGCGCGAACACGAGTTTCTGATCGGGCTTGATGCGAACCTGGTTGGCCGGGTCGCTCACCAGCCGCACCAGCGCGCCCGGATTGGGGAATTCGTTGTTGCGCAACGAGATGACCGCGCCCTTGGGCCCGGCATCGACCTTTTCGACATTGGCCTGCCGGCACAGGGCCTTGACCAGGATCACCTTGAGCAAGGCTTCCACTTCTTCCGGCAGCGGCCCGAAGCGGTCGATCAATTCTGCGCCAGCAGCGTCGATATCCCTGATATCGGTCAGGTCGCCCAGCCGGCGATAGAGCTGCATGCGCAGTTGCAGGTCGGGCACATAATGCTCGGGGATCATCACCGGCATGCCCAGCGAGATTTGCGGGCTCCACTCGTTGCGATCCTCGTATTCCTCCTCGCCACTCTTGAGGTTGGCCACTGCCTCTTCCAGCATCGCCTGGTAAAGCTCGTAGCCCACTTCGCGGATATGGCCCGACTGCTCGTCGCCCAGCAGGTTCCCTGCCCCGCGAATATCGAGGTCATGGCTGGCGAGCTGGAACCCTGCCCCCAGGCTTTCCAGCGATTGCAGCACGCCCAGCCGCCTCTCCGCCGTGTCGGTCAATTTTCTGTCAGGCGGCACGGTGAACAGCGCATAGGCGCGCGCCTTGGCCCGGCCGATACGCCCGCGGATCTGATAAAGCTGCGCCAGCCCGAAATGATCGGCCCGATGCACGATCAGCGTATTGGCATTGGGAATATCGAGCCCCGATTCCACGATCGTCGTCGCCACCAGCACGTCGAACTTGTTGTCGTAGAAGGCGTTCATGATGTCGTCGAGTTCGCCCGGCGCCATCTGGCCATTGGCCACCACGAAGCTGACTTCAGGCACCTGCGCCTTGAGGAAGTCGGCAATCTCGTGCTGATCCTTGATGCGCGGCACCACATAAAAGCTCTGCCCGCCGCGATATTTTTCGCGCAGCAGTGCCTCGCGCACCGACAGCGCGTCGAAGGGCGAAATGAAGGTGCGGATGGCCAGCCGGTCCACCGGCGGCGTTGCCAGCAGGCTCAGGTCGCGCACCCCGGTCAGCGCCAGTTGCAGCGTGCGCGGAATCGGCGTCGCCGTCAGCGTCAGCACATGCACATTGGCCTTGAGCTCCTTGAGCCGCTCCTTGTGCCCCACGCCGAAATGCTGCTCTTCGTCGATGATCAGCAGGCCCAGATCCTTGAATTTGATCGTCTTGCTCAGCAGCGCATGCGTGCCGACCACGATATCGACCTGCCCGTCGGCGAGCCCGTCCTTGGTCGCCTTGAGCTCGGCCGCCGGCACCATGCGCGAAGCCTGCCGCACCCGCACCGGCAGTCCGGCAAAGCGCTCGGCAAAGGTCTTGAAATGCTGCCGCGACAGCAAGGTCGTCGGCACGACGACAGCCACCTGCTTGCCCGACAGCGCCACGGCGAAAGCCGCGCGCAAAGCTACTTCGGTCTTGCCGAAGCCCACATCGCCGCAGACCAGCCGGTCCATGACGCGGCCCGAAGTCACATCGTCGAACACCGCCTCGATGGCGGCCATCTGGTCCTCGGTTTCCTCATAGGGGAAGCGCGCCGCGAATTCGTCATAGGCGCCCGGATTGATCTCGACCACGTCCGCCCGCGTGAGCAGCCGCGCCGCCGCGATCTTGATGAGCTGCTCCGCCATTTCGCGGATGCGCTTCTTGAGCTTGCCCTTCTTGGCCTGCCAGGCGACGCCGCCCAGCTTATCCAGGGTCACATTGCCGTCATCGCTGCCATAGCGGGTCAGCAGCTCGATATTTTCCACCGGCAGGTAGAGCTTGGTGTCGCCGCCATATTCCAGCTCGACGCATTCATGCGGCGCCCCGCCAGCCTCGATCACCTTGAGCCCGATGAAGCGGCCGATACCGTGATCGACATGCACGACGAGATCGCCGGCCGAAAGGCTCGCCGCCTCGGTCAGCGCATCGGACGCCTTCTTCTTGCGCTGCGGCCTGAGAATCCGTTCGCCGAGAATATCCTGCTCGCTGAGCACCAGCAGGTCCTTGGTCTCGAACCCGGTCTCCAGCGGCAAAACCACCAGCGAGGTGGTCGCGGCGCTCGTCGTCTCGGCATCGCGCCAGTTTTCCGCCAGCCTGGGGTTGGTCAGGCCGTGGTCCTTGAGCACCTGCACCATGCGGTCTCGCGTGCCGGTGCTCCAGCAGGCGATCACGGCCCGCCTACCCTCGCGGCGTTCGGCCAGCAGCCGGTCCACCACGGCTTGAAACAGGTTGGTGTCGGCCGCCTGCCGCTCGGCGGCAAAGCTGGGCGCGATATGCCCGCCCGCATCGTCGCTCGCCTTGGTGCCCGGCGCCATGAACTGGCTGAGTTGCACCACTGACGCCCCCGCCAGCGCATAGGGATGCGCATCCACGTCATAGAGCAGGTCCGGCTTGATCGGCTTGTAGGGCGCTCCCGAACCGGCCACCACCGGCAGCAGCCGCGCCGCCTCGCGCGCCTCGTAATAGTCACGCACCTGCGTCACCCGGTCGGCATAGGCCTCCACGGCCTGTTCATCGAAGACGAAGGGCGCATCCCCGACATAGTCGGCCAGCGTATCGAGATGTTCGTAGAAAAACGGCAGCCAGTGCTCGGTGCCCGAATAGCGCGAGCCGCCGCTGACCGAGGCATAGAGCGTGTCGTCGACGGTATTGCCGCCGAACGTTGCGGTATAATTCTGCCGGAAGCGCCGGATCGTCGTCTCCGTGAGTACCACCTCGCTCATCGGCGTCAGGTCGACGCGCTTGAGCTGGCCGGTGGTCCGCTGGCTGTCCGGATCGAAGGTGCGGATCGATTCGAGCTGGCTGCCGAAAAAGTCAAAGCGCAGGGGCGCCTCGGCGCTGGCCGGAAACAGGTCCACCAGCCCGCCACGCACCGCATATTCGCCACTCTCCCGCACCGTCGGCACGCGCAGATAGCCATTATTCGCCGCCCAGGCGATCAGCTTGTCGCTGTCGACAATCCGGCCCGTCGCGGCCGAAAAGCTCATGGTTTCCACCACGTCGCGCGGCGGCAGCTTCTGGATCAGCGCATTGACTGCAGTCAGCACCACGGCGCCCTTGGCGCCCGAGGTCAGCGCCGCCAGTGTGTTCATCCGCGCGGCAATGGTCACATTGTTGGGCGACACCCGGTCATAGGGCAGGCTGTCCCAGGCCGGCAGCGTCAATATGGTGTGCCCCGGCAGCATGGCGCCGAGAACGTCGGCCATGCGCTGCATGCGCCGCCCGTCGCGCGCCACGAATACCAGGCTCGCCGCATCCTCCGGTGCCGCCTCGATACGCTGCTGCACCAGCCGCGCCAGCACCAGGGGCTGCATGCCGTCGGGCACATTGGCAATGGTGCGCGTGGGGCGCTGGGAGACGATTTCGTTCATTTGGCCAGCCGGGCGGAATGATCGGCGATCACCTCGTCCAGGAATGCCCTGTCGACATGGGCAGGCGGCTCCGCCTGGCCCATCACCCAGGTCAGCAGCGGCGGGTCTTCCTCGCTCATCAGGGCTTCCAACCGGTCGAGCCGGGCCGCGTCCATGCCCTCGGTATGCGCGTCGGCATAGGGCCCCAGAATGAGGTCCATTTCCTTGGTGCCGCGGTGCCAGGCGCGGTAGCGCAGCTTCTTGCGGCGCATGGCAATGTCTTCACCGGCTGTCATTTGACGCGCCATGATCCTGAGTTTGTTCCCGATTTGGACATGTCTCTTACGCGGATTGCACCGGCTTGTCAGCCCTTAAGAAGCGGCCGGCAATCACGGACCGCCCAGTGCAAAAGCCGTCGCCACAGCCAGCAGGATGAGCGTGACCACCGAGAAAAACCCCGCCGCCAGCACCCGGCCGCCCGAGGCGACAACCGAGCGCAGATCGACCGAAAGGCCGAGCGCCGCCATGGACACCACAGTAAGATCGGCCGAAACCGTCTGCAACGCCGGCAACGCGGCCTCGGGCAAGAGCCCAGCCGACCGGACGCCGATCATGGCCAGGAACCCCACTACGAACCACGGCACCAGCATCGACAATGGCAGCGCATCGCCGCCCTTGCGCCCCTGAACCAGCCCGACAGCCAGTACGACGGGGCCGAGCATGAGCACGCGGATCAGCTTCACCAGCGTACCGATCTGGGTGCTCATGATTCCCACGGGCACCGTGGCGGCCAATACCTGCGGCACTGCATAGACGCTCAGGCCGGCAATGACGCCATATTGCCACTCGCTGATACCGAGCAAATGGAAACAGAGCGGCAGCAGCAGCACAATGACCACGCCAAGCGCCGCCGTGAAGGCGATGGAGGCGGCAACGTCCTCGGCCGGTGCCCGGATAACGGGCGCGGTCGCCATGATGGCCGAATTGCCGCAAATGGAATTGCCGCAGGCGACCAGCGTCGCCAGGCGCGTGTCGAGACCGAGCAGCCGTCCGATGGCATAGCTCAGCACCAAAGCCGTGGCCACGACAAGCACTATGGCGCCCACCATGACCGGCCCGATCTGCAACACCGCCCCGGCGCTGATCGTGCCGCCCAGCAGCACGATGGCGATTTCGAGAATGGTCTTGGACGCGAAATGCACCCCGGCGCGATAGCGCTCGGCAAGCCCGAAGCCAGTATGGAGGAGGATGCCGGCGACGATGGCGATCACCAGCCCGTCGAGCATCACCCAGCCCAACACCTGGTGCTGGACATGCTCGGCGGCCACGGACAGTGCGGCGACGCCAGCCGAAAGCAGCAAACCAGGAAAAGTTCGCCGAAATTGCGCCACGAAGGGCATCAAATTCTCCAATTCAGGTGAATGGGAGAATGAACCTTGCGTTCATTAGCCTCCATCGCATAATTATGGACATTCCATACAGCAAGATTGCACGATCAATGACCATCGAGCAGTTGGCAATCTTCATCGCCGTGGCGGAGCGCCAGCATCTGACCCAGGGTGCCTCGGCCATCGGCCTCACCCCTTCGGCGGCCAGCGCCGCGATCAAGGCGTTGGAGACGTTTCACGCCGTGCGCCTGTTCGATCGGGTCGGGCGCGGCATCGAACTGACCCGCGAGGGACGCACCTTTCTCGAAGAGGCCCGCCAGACGCTGGCCCGCTTGCGGCAGGCCGAGCGCGTGCTGGACGATCTGGGCGGGTTGCAGCGCGGCGACCTCGATATCATGGCCAGCCAGACCGTCGCCAATTACTGGCTGCCGCTGCGCCTGTTCCGGTTTGCCGCCAGCTATCCCGGCATCACCATCAATTTCACCCCGGCCAATACCCACGACGTGGCTGCCGCCGTCTTGTCGGGCGCAGCGGAACTGGGCGTGGTGGAAGGCCAAGTCGATGTGCCGGCACTGGCCGTCCGGCCCATCGGGCATGACCGCCTTGTCGTCGTCTCATCCGCCGCCTTCTCCCTGGAGAAGCGCCATCCAACCGATCTCGAATGGATCATGCGCGAGCCCGGCTCCGGCACAAGGACGGAGTTCGAAGCCGGCATCGGCAGGCTCGGATTCGATCCGACGAAGCTGAAAGTGGTGCTGACCCTGCCCACCAACGAGGCCATTCTCAACGCCGTTCTGGGCAGCGACTGCGTGGCGGCGCTTTCGGAAATGGTGGTTGCGCCCTTTGTCGAAGCAGGCCGCCTCCAGATCCTGCCCTTCGCCCTGCCGCGCCGCGATTTCGGCCTGCTGACCCACCGCGAACGCGCCCTTTCCACGGCGGCCAGGGCATTCAGCACCCTTTGCCTCGACTCGGCTGCGCCATCGGCCATATCGGCAGGGGCGGCGCAGCCGCTATAGTCTGCGCCAAGGAGAATCGCCTTGTCTCGCCCCGATGCCCTTTCGCCGCTGTTCCGCTCGCTGCATTCCATCAAGGGTGTCGGCGACAAGCTGGCTGCGCTGCTGACTCGCTATTTCGGGGCGCCCGAGGGGCAGGAAGCCATTGCCCTCGATATTCTCATGCACATGCCATCCGGCGTAGTGGATCGCCGCCGGCAGGTGGGCATTGCCGAGGCCTATCTCAACCAGATTGTCACCCTCAAGCTCCACATCGACCGCCATCAGCCGCCGCCGCGCGGCCGCGAGCACATTCCGCACCGGGTCTTCGCCCATGACGAGACCGGCGATGTACAACTGGTCTTCTTCCGCGCCCAAGGCGGCTGGGTCGAGAAGGCTCTCCCCATCGGCGAGGAGCGCTTCGTCTCGGGCCAGATCGGCTTCTTCAACGGCGACAAGCAGATCACCCACCCCGACTACATCGTCGAACCCGACAAGTTCGCCACCCTGCCGCTGGTCGAGCCGGTCTATCCGCTGACCCAGGGCCTCAGTTCCAAGGCTTTGGCCAAGCTGGTGCGGCAGGTGGTGGACGACCTGCCCCTTATCCCCGAATGGATCGCCCCTGTTACAATGGCCGAGCGCAACTGGCCGCGTTTCGCCGATGCCATGCGCATGGTGCATTTGCCCGCCAGTCCGGGCGAAGCCGAACTCTGGGCCCCTGCCCGCCAACGCCTTGCTTATGATGAATATCTTGCCGGCCAGCTCACGCTGCAGCTGATCCGCTCGACCATGGTCGCTGCGCGCGGAATCAGTCGCACTTTCACCGGATCGGTGACGGCAAAGGTTAGCAGTACGTTACCCTTTAGCCTCACAGAGGGGCAGTTGCAGGCCATTGGTGAAATCCGCGCCGACCTCGCCTCGCCCGACCGCATGTCCCGCCTGTTGCAGGGCGATGTCGGCTCCGGAAAAACCGTCGTCGCCCTCATGGCCATGGCCGCCATGGCCGAAAGCGGGGCCCAGTCCGCCATGATGGCGCCGACCGAACTGCTCGCCTCCCAACACTTCAAGACCTTGAAACCGCTATGCGATTCCGCCGGCCTCGGCTGCGAATTGCTCACCGGCAAGATGCCCGCCGTCGAGCGTCGGGCCAAACTGGCGGCCATAGCCAGCGGCGAGACGACCATCGTCGTCGGCACCCATGCCCTGTTCCAGTCCGGCGTGGAATTCCACAATCTCGGCCTGACCGTGGTCGATGAGCAGCACCGCTTCGGCGTCCACCAGCGTCTCGCCCTGTCCGACAAGGGCAGGCACACCGACCTGCTCGTCATGACCGCCACGCCCATCCCGCGCACCCTGGTCCTCACCCATTTCGGAGACATGGAAGTCAGCGTGCTGCGTGAAAAGCCGCGTGGCCGCCAACCCATTGATACGGCAGTGCTTTCCATCGGCGACTATGACCGCGTCATCGCCCGCCTCCGCGCCCGGCTCGATGAAGGCGCCCAGGCCTTCTGGGTCTGCCCCCTGGTCGAAGAGAGCGAGCATCTCGATGTCGTCGCCGCCGAGGATCGCTTTGCCGAACTACAAAAAGTCTTCGGCGACCAGGTCGCCCTGGTCCACGGCCGCATGAGCGCCGCCGCCAAGCAGGAGGTGATGCAACGGTTTTCCGCCAATGAAATCAAACTGTTGGTAGCCACGACCGTCATCGAAGTCGGCGTCGACGTGCCCAATGCCTCGATCATGATCGTGGAACATGCCGAGCGCTTCGGCCTCGCCCAGCTCCACCAGCTCCGCGGCCGTGTCGGCCGCGGCTCGGCCCGTTCGGCCTGCCTGCTGCTCTACAAGGACCCACTCAGCGAAACCGCGAAGGCCCGTCTCGAAACGATAAAATCCACCGAAGACGGTTTCGAGATCGCCGAAAAAGACCTCGAACTGCGTGGCCAGGGCGACGTGCTCGGCACAAGGCAATCCGGCATGCCCGGCTACCGTCTCGCCGTCCCCGACGTGCATCGACACCTGCTCGACTGCGCCCACGATGACGCCAAAGCGCTCCTCGCCCGCAATCCAGGGTTGGCGGGCGCTGAGGGCGAAGCGGCGCGTACGCTACTGTATTTGTTCAGAAAAGACCTGGCGATCCCGCTGATCAGGGCAGGATAGTGCCACGCCTTCGTGGTTCGAGGCTCGCAAGGGCTCGCACCTCACCATGAGGGGCTACTGGGAACTCGGTGTATCAACAGCCCTCATGGTGAGGTGCGCTTCTTCAGCGCCTCGAACCACGAGGGCGTGGCACCCCTACTCCACCGTCACCGACTTCGCCAGATTCCGCGGCTGGTCGACGTCCGTGCCCATGAACACGGCGGTATGATAGGCCAGCAACTGCACCGGAATGGTCGCCAGGATTGGGGCCACGAAGCTGGAAACGTGTGGAATGACAATGACATCGGCCACGCCGTGGCCCACCGTTTCGGCACCCTCGGCGTCGGTGATGAGGATGATCTTGCCGCCGCGGGCGGCGACTTCCTGCATGTTGGAAAGGGTCTTGTCGACCAGTTCGTCCGAGGGCGCGACGACGATGACCGGCATGTCCTCGTCCACCAGGGCGATGGGGCCGTGCTTGAGTTCACCTGCTGCGTAACCTTCGGCGTGGATGTAGCTGATTTCCTTGAGTTTCAGCGCACCTTCCATGGCGATGGGGAACATCGGGCCACGGCCCAGATAGAGCACGTCCTTGGCCTTGCTGAGGCGCTTGGCGATGTCCATGATCTGGTCTTCGGTGGCCAAGGCCTGCGAGACTGCCGCCGGCAATCCGGTCAATGCCTGCACGAATTCCTGCTCTTTTCCTGCATCCAGCACGCCGCGTGCCCGCCCGGCAGCGATGGCGAGGCTGGCCAGCGCGGTCAACTGCGCCGTCAACGCCTTGGTCGAGGCGACGCCGATTTCTGGTCCGCAGAGAATGGGAAACACTACGCCCGATTCCCGCGCGATGGTGGATTCGAGTGTATTGACCAGTGACGCGACATGCTGCCCCTGCCCGGCGCAATAGCGCAGGGCCGCCAGCGTGTCGGCCGTCTCGCCCGACTGCGAGATGAACAGCGACAGCCCGCCCTTTTCCAGCGGCGGCTCGCGGTAGCGGAACTCGGAAGCGACGTCGATATCGACCGGCAGGCGTGCATAGCGCTCGAACCAGTATTTGGCCACGGCACCCGCCAGGTAAGCGGTGCCGCAGGCGCTGATGGTCAGCCGGCTCAGATCGGCGAAATCGAAGGGCAAAGCCTCGCGGATGGCCACCTTTTCGGTGCCCATATCCACATAGTGGCTCAACGTATGCGAGATGGTTTCGGGCTGTTCGTAAATTTCCTTGGCCATGAAATGGCGGTGGTTGCCCTTGTCCACCAGCAGGGACGAGGCTTGCGAAACCATCAGCTCGCGCTCGACAATGGCGTCCTTGCCGTCGCGGATGGTGACTCCCTTGTGGGTGATGACGGCCCAGTCGCCGTCCTCGAGATAGGTCAGGCGCGAGGTGAAGGGGGCCAGAGCCATGGCGTCGGAGCCCAGATACATCTCGGTCGTGCCATAGCCGATGGCCAGCGGCGCGCCGTGGCGGGCGGCAATCAACAAGCCATCCTCGCCCTTGAACAGGAAGGCCAGCGCGAAGGCGCCCTTGAGATGCTTCAGCGTCCGCGCCACCGCCAGTTCGGGGTCGGCGCCATTGGCCAGCTCGCGCGTCACCCACAGGGCGACGGCCTCGGTATCGGTCTGCGTCTTGGGCAGGTAGCCGTCGCCGGCCAGGTCTGCCAGCATGTCGCGATAATTCTCGATGATGCCGTTATGAACCACGGCAACCCGGTCGGTGGCATGGGGATGAGCATTCTGCTCGGTCGGCGCCCCATGGGTGGCCCAGCGCGTATGGCCGATGCCGATGCGGCCCGACAGCGGCTCGAAGCTCAGCTTCTGCGCCAGGTTGCCCAGCTTGCCCTCGGCCCGGCGACGGGAAATGCCTCCGCCTTCCAGCGTGGCCACGCCGGCGCTGTCATAGCCGCGATATTCGAGACGCTTGAGCGCGTCCACGAGACGCGTGGCGACCGGCTCGGTGCCCACGATGCCGACAATTCCGCACATGCTATTTGTCCTTCTTTGCCTGTTTTTTGGCCGCTGCAGCCGCGAAAATTTCCTTGGCCCGGCCGGGTTTACCCACCTGCCGCGCGCGGCCCAGCGCCAGGGCATCGGCCTCCACGTCCTCGGTGATGACGCTGCCACTGGCCACCAGTGCTCCGGCGCCCACCGTCACCGGCGCCACCAGTGAAGCATTGGAGCCGATGAAGGCGCCGTCGCCGACCACGGTCCGGTATTTGTTGTAACCATCATAGTTCACGGTGATGACGCCGGCCCCGATATTCACCCCGGCGCCGATGGACGCATCCCCAATATAGGTCAGATGGCTCACCTTGGCGCCCTTGCCGATCTCGGCCTTCTTGATCTCGACGAAATTGCCCACCTTGGCGCCTTCGCCGAGATTGGCTTCCGGCCGCAGCCGGGCGAAGGGGCCCACCGAAGCGTTCTTGCCCACATGGGCGCCCTCGATATGGCTGAAGGCATGGATCACCGCGCCTTCCTCGATCCTGACGCCGGGTCCGAACACGACATTGGGTTCCACGGTCACGTCCCGGGCAATTTCGGTATCATAGGAGAACCAGACGCTCTGGGGATCCTTGAGCGTCACCCCTGCCTTCATGAAGTCCTCGCGCCTGATATCCTGGAACAGGCCTTCGGCGCGGGCGAGCTGGCTGCGGTCGTTGACGCCCATCACGTCGTTTTCCGGCGCCAGGCCATAGCCGACCTTCTTGCCGGCGGCATTGGCCAGCCCCACCAGGTCGGTGAGATAGTATTCGCTCTGGGCGTTATTGGTTTCGACCTTGTCGATCAGATCGCGGAACACCTCGGCCCGGAAGGCCAGGATGCAGGCATTGCAGAGGCGAATGCGCCGTTCGTCCTCGGTGGCGTCCTTGTGCTCGCGGATCGCCAGCAGCGTATCGCCATCGGTGATGAAGCGCCCATAGCCGCTGGGATCCTTGGGTTCGAAGCCCAGGATCGCCACGTCTAGCCCGGCGTCGAGCCGATCCAGCACCGCGCGGAAATTGATACCGCGCAGCAGCGGGTGGTCGCCGTAGACCACCGCGACATAACCCTTGGCCGTGCTGAACAGGTCACGTGCCATGGATGCGGCATGCGCGGTGCCCTTGGCCTCGGTCTGCTCGAAATGCACCACATCGGGGTGCAAGGCCGTCACCGCCTTGCGGATGGCATCATGCCTGGGGCCGGTCACCAGCGCGATCTGCGTCGAGCCGGCCTCGCGGGCGGCGCGCGCCACATGGCCGATGATCGGCATGCCACCCACCGGATGCAGGACTTTCGGCGTCGCCGACCGCATGCGCGTGCCCTCGCCCGCAGCAAGAATGATCGACAGCAGCTCAGTCATGGAAGATTCTCCGGCGGGCGATGTTTTCAATGCGCATTTTCACAAGATTATGGCAAGCAACCGTTGGCGAATACACAATGTGAGCGCCATGGTCGAGACCGGTGCAGCGCCTGATTCGACTGCGCCGCCAGGATATCTGCATTGGCCAAGGCATCGGAACAATTCCGGCAATCGGACGTCAACACCTGGGGCATCGTCGCCCTGGTGCTGTCAGGCATTGCCGTGATGGGGGCCAATGTTTCCGCGCTGATGCCGCGGGACCTGCTGGCGGGCCTGCACAAGACCCGCCTCGAAGGCGCGTCGCTCGACCAGTTGCGGCTGCAGGTGGCCGAGCTGCGCGAGGAGCAGGTACGGCTCAAGCGCGAAACCGGCATACTCACCGCCCGCTTCTCGCTGGGCGAGCAACAGGGCAACGACGTCTTGCGGCGCGTCGGCGCGCTGGAAGTCAGCCTGCCGCGACTGCTCGAAACCCTGCCCGATGGCGGCAATATCGACCGCAACAGCCTGACCGCGGCAATCGGCCAGGAGCCGGCTCTGGTCTACCAGGCCGATGGTGGCTCGGTGGTGGTGCGCCACCAGCCCATGGCCGAGGCCAAGCCCGCCGCCGGCGAGCAGCCCCTGCCCGCGCCGGTGCCGCAGCTTGCCGCCATTCCCGTGCCCAACGAGCAGCAATTCGGCATTGCGCTGGGCCCGTCCATCTCGTTCGAGCAGGCGCCCGAAGCGTGGCGCGACCTGTCCATGAAGCTCGGCCCGCTGCTGTTCGGGCTGGCGCCGCTATTGGTCGAGCAGGCCAACGGCGACGACCAGCGCATCGTGGTCGGTCCCATAACCCAGCTCTCGGAGGCGACCGCGCTTTGTGCCCGGCTCGAGCGCCTCTCGGTATCGTGCCTGCCCATGCCGTTCACCGGAACGCCGCTGGCCTATTAGCCATGCAGCGTTTCCGGTTGACAGTGGAAGATGCGCCGCTATGTTCCGCCGCGACGCCAGCAGCGTCAGACTTGGTGCGTGCCGGTAGCTCAGTGGTAGAGCATTCGACTTTTAATCGAATGGTCGAGGGTTCGACCCCCTCCCGGCATACCATTCCCAACTTCTGAACAGGCTGCTGCTTTGTCCCAGGATTTTACCGATCTGCTCAAGGTGCTTGCCGCGACCGCGCTCACATTCGCGGTCGGCACGCTGGTCATGCTCTATGTGATCTACCTGCTGGCCCAATATGGCGCCAACCTGCCAATGGTGGGCTCCCTGCCGCTCAGCGCGCCGCCCGAATTGGTGCCCATGCTGGCCGACAATCGTCTGTTCACCACGCTGGCGGCGGCCCATGTCACCGCGGCCGGGCTGGCTTTGCTGATCGCCAGCAATACAATCGACATGGCGCTGCTGATCACCTCCAAGGCCGTTGCCGTGGTCATCGCCGCCCTGCTCGGCTTTGTCGGCGGGCACATGGTCTATCTGCAACTGACGGAAGCCACCGCCTTCAGCCTGACGCCGCTGACCCCGGTCTTCGTGGCGCTGGCGGCATTCCTTGTGTTGTCCAGTATCCTCAGCGTGCAGAACCTGCGTCGGCTCGGTAACCTGCGCTTCGCCGTGGGTGCGGGAATGGTGGTGATGGGGCCGATGCTGTTGGTATGGCTGTAGACCCTTCACCTCTCCCTTTGGGGGAGAGGTGAGAACCCTCAAGCCGCCAGCGTCACCACAACAGCGCCCCGCGGCGTCGCAACCACCGTGTGTTCATACTGCACACACGGCGCGCTCGGTCGAGCCACCAGGGTCCATTCGTCATCGTCCGCCTTCTGGTCGGCCATCTTGCCGCCCAGCGACAAAAACGGCTCGATGGTGAAGACCAGCCCATTGGTGATGCGGCGGCGTTCGGACCGGTCCGGCCAGGTGGCGATTTCGCCCGGCTCGTCGTGCAGGCTATCCCCCACGCCATGGCTGGCCAGGTTCCGGATCAGCGTATAGCCGCCCTTCTTGGCAAACTTGCCGATGGCGTCGCCGATATCGGCCAGCGGCGCGCCCGCCTTGACCACATTGATGCCGGCCCACATGGCCCGCTTGCCGTCGCGGCACAGGGTTTCAAGGCGCTTGTCGCCCTGGCCCAGCACGAAGGAGGCACCGCAATCGGCAAAGACGCCGTCCTTTTCCGCCGATACGTCGATGTTGACCAGGTCCCCTTCGAGCAACACGCGGGCACCGGGAATGCCATGGGCAATTTCCTCGTTGACCGAAATGCAGGTGGCGCCCGGGAAATTATAGGTCACGATGGGCGCCGATCGTGCCCCATGCTCAGCCAGCAGCTTCGCCCCGATTGCGTCCAGTTCCCCGGTCGTCATGCCCACGCGCATGGCCGAGGCCATGGCATCGCGGGTGATGGCGCAGATACGACCGATGGCCTTGAGCTTTTCGAGCTGTTCTTCGGTGGTGATGGTCACTTGTGTTCCAGATAATATGCGAGCAGGCCCTGGGTCGAGCTGTCATGGCCCTCGCCGCTCTGCTTGCCCTCGACCTTGGGCAGCAGCGCCTTGGCGAGCTGCTTGCCCAGTTCGACGCCCCATTGGTCGTAGGAGTTGACGTTCCAGATGACGCCCTGGGTGAACACCTTGTGCTCGTAGAGCGCCACCAGCGAGCCCAGCGTCTCGGGCGTCAGCTGCTCGTAGAACAGCGTGTTGGACGGGCGATTGCCGGGGAACATCTTGTGCGGCGCCAGTTCCTTGATATGCGCCTTGTCGAGGCCCAGCGCCTTGAGCTCGGCCACAACTTCCACCTTGGTTTTGCCCAGCATCAGCGCTTCGGACTGCGCCAGCACATTGGCGACCAGCTTGTCATGATGGGGCGGCAGGTTTTCCTGCGGCCGCGCGGCGATCAGGAAATCGACCGGAATGACGTCGGTGCCCTGGTGGATAAGCTGGAAGAAGGCGTGCTGGCCATTGGTGCCCGGCTCGCCCCAGACGATAGGGCCGGTCGGCCATTCCACAGGCTTGCCGTCGAGCGTCACCGACTTGCCGTTGCTCTCCATGTCCTGCTGCTGCAGATAGGCTGGGAAGCGGCTGAGACGCTGGTCATAGGGAATGACGGCCTGCGTCGAGAAACCCCAGGCGTTGCGATACCACACGCCGAGCAGGCCCATGATGACCGGCAGGTTGTCTTCCAGCGGCGCCGACAGGAAATGCCGGTCCATGGCATCGGCGCCCTTGAGGAAGCCGAGGAAATTGTCATAGCCCACGGCCAGCGCAATCGGCAGGCCGATGGCCGACCACACCGAATAGCGCCCGCCGACCCAGTCCCAGAAGCCGAAGATACGATCTTCGCGGATGCCGAATTTGGCGCAGGCCTCGATATTGGTCGACACCGCCACAAAATGGTTCGGCACCGCTTCCTCGCCCAGCGCATCGGCGATCCATTTGCGGGCCGAAGCGGCATTGGTCATGGTCTCGTCGGTGGTGAAGGTCTTGGAGGCGACGATGAACAGCGTCTTTTTCGGATCGAGGCGCTTCAGCGTATCGTGGATATGGGCGCCGTCGACGTTGGAAACATAGTGGGCGCGCAGGTCGGCGCGGGTATAGGGCTCCAGTGCCAGCGTCACCATGGCCGGCCCGAGATCGGAGCCGCCGATGCCGATATTGACCACATCGGTAAACTGCGCGCCGCCATGGCCGCGGATGTCGCCTGACCGGACGCCATTGGTATAGGCCTCGATGGCGGCCAGCACGCCGCGCACATCGGGCATCACGTCCCTGCCGTCGACCGGCACCGGCTTGTCGCCCTGGTAGCGCAGGGCCATGTGCATCACTGCCCGGTCTTCGGTGATGTTGATATGCTCGCCCTCGCACATCTGGTCGCGGCGTTCCTCGACCCCGGCGGCGCGCGCCAGCTCGAACAGGGCCGCCATGACGTCCTCGTCGATGCGGTTCTTGGAATAATCGAGCAGGATGCCGGCGCCGGTCGCCGAGTAGCGCCGGAAGCGGTTGGGATCGATGGCGAACTGCTCGCGCATCGTCACCTCGGCAAGGCGCTTGCGGTGTTTCATCAGCGGGTTGAGAGCAGCGCCGCGCGAACCTTTAGCCATGGTCATTTCCTCAAAGCGGCGGCAGGTCGCCGGCGGCCCATGCCGCGCGCGTCTCTGCCGCAAAATCACTGAACCGGCCGCTCTCGATCGCACCCCGGCAGCCCTGCACCAGCTCTTGATAATAGGCCAGGTTGATCTGGGAAAGGATCATCGCACCCAAAATCTCTTCTGTCTTAACGAGATGGTGCAGATAGGCCCGGCTCCAGCGCCGGCAATTAGGGTTGGGCGAGGCTTCGTCGATCGGCCGATGGTCATCCCTATGCCGGGCATTCTTCAGGTTGATGACGCCGAAGCGCGTATAGACATGGCCATGCCGGCCCGCCCGTGTCGGATGCACGCAATCGAACATGTCGATGCCGCGCCCGATGGCGCCGAGAATATCGTCGGGCTTGCCCACGCCCATCAGGTAGCGCGGCCGGTCGGTCGGCAGTTCGGGCGTGATCTCTTCGATCACCCGGAACATCACCTCCTGCGGCTCACCCACGGCCAGCCCGCCCACGGCATAGCCGTCAAAACCGATGGAGCGCAGCCCGGCGGCCGATTTCGCCCGCAATTGGGGGTCGTCGCCGCCCTGCACGATACCGAACAGCGCCCGGTTGAGCTGGTTGTTGAAGGCGGTCTTGGAGCGGTCGGCCCAGCGCAGCGACAGCTCCATGGCGCGCTCCATCTCCTTGCGCTCGGCCGGCAGCTTCAGGCACTCGTCGAGCTGCATGATGATGTCGCTATCCAGCAAAGTCTGGATTTCGATGGAGCGTTCCGGCGTCAGCTCATGGCTCGATCCGTCGATATGAGACCGGAAGGTCACGCCCTTCTCGGTCAGCTTGCGGAGCTGGGCCAGCGACATGACCTGGAAACCGCCGCTATCGGTGAGGATCGGCCGCTGCCAATCCATGAAATTGTGCAACCCGCCCTGGCTGGCCACGCGCTCGGCACCCGGCCGCAACATCAGGTGGTAGGTATTGCCCAGCAGGATATCGGCGCCGGTTTCCCGCACCTGGTCGGGATACATCGCCTTGACGGTCCCGGCCGTGCCCACCGGCATGAAAGCCGGCGTCTGGATATCCCCGCGCGGCGTGTCGATGCGGCCCCGCCGCGCCATGCCTGATGTGGCGGAGAGGGTGAAGGTGACTTGTTTGGTCGGAGCGTTCATGGCGCGGGTAATAGCGGGTTGGGCCAGAGGAAGGAAGAGGCCCCACCCACGATGTCATCCCGGCCTTGAGCCGGGATCCATCCCGAGATCATACCGCTGCCGCAAGGTGGATTGTCCGGTCCACAGTGCTCGCCCAGCATCTCAGGATCGGCCCCGGCTCAAGGCCGGGGGTGACACCGTGGGCGTGGCGGAGTTCGATCCTCGTCACAACCCCTCATCCTCCGGCTCATCCTGCCCCGCCCGCAGCAGCAGGCTAGAATCCCCATACGAATAGAACCGGTAACCTTCGCGTATCGCGTGGGCATAGGCGGCCTTCATCACCTTCATGCCGGCAAAGGCGCTGACCAGCATGAACAAGGTCGACTTCGGCAGATGGAAATTGGTCATCAGCGCATCCACCGTGGCAAAGCGGAAACCGGGGGTGATGAAGATGTCGGTGTCCCCGACGAATGGTTGCAGACTTCCGGTCGCCCGCGACGCCGTTTCCAGCAGCCGCAGGCTGGTGGTGCCCACCGCGATCACCCGCCCGCCCAGCGCCTGTTTGGCGCGGATACGCTCCACCGTGGCCTGGTCGATCTCGCCCCATTCGGCGTGCATCACATGGTCGTCGGTGTCCTCTGCCTTCATCGGCAGGAAGGTGCCCGCCCCCACATGCAGCGTCACCCGCTCGATGGTGACGCCCTTGTCGGTGAGCCGCTGCAGCAGGTTTTCGGTGAAATGCAGCCCCGCGGTCGGCGCCGCCACGGCGCCATCCTCCGCGGCATAGACCGTCTGGTAATCCACCAGGTCGCGATCCTCGACGTCCCGCTTGGCCCCGATATAGGGCGGCAGCGGCATGGCGCCGTGCGATTTGATGGCTTCGTCGAGCTGCGCCCCGCCAAGATCGAATTCCAGCGTTACCTCGCCGGTATCGCCCTTGCCGGCGACCCGCGCCACCAAGGCGTCCGCCTGGCCGTTGCCCAGTTCCAGCCGGTCGAGCAGAGCCAGTTTCTTGGCCGGGCGGGCGAAAGCCCGCCAGGTATGGGCATCGACGCGCTTATGCAGGTTGAATGACACATTGGCGCGGTTTTCGCCGCGCAGGCGCGTCCCGCGCAATTCGGCCGGCAGCACCCGCGTATCGTTGATGACGAGCACGTCGCCGGGTTTCAGCAGCCACAGCAGGTCGGGCACATGGCGGTCCGACAGGCCAACCTCGGGATCGACCAGCAGCAGCCGTGCCGAGTCACGGGGCTCGGCCGGGTGCAGGGCGATGAGCTTTTCGGGCAGCTCGAAATCGAAATCGGAAACGCGCATCTGTGTCACCTGCCCTCGCCAAGCCAACCGGATCATTCCCGCACAAGCGGGAACCTCCGTTCAGACATGCGGCTCTGAAAACGGAGGCCCTCGCTTACGCGGGGATGACGGGATGGTGTTTAGGCGGCGATATCGGCCGCGACCTTCACCGAAACCATGCTGTCCGGATTGATGACGGGCTCGCCGCGCTTGATCTGGTCGACATTTTCCATGCCCTCGATGACCTTGCCCCACACAGTATACTGCTTGTTGAGGAAGGGCGCATCGTCAAAGCAGATGAAGAACTGCGAATTGGCCGAATCCGGGTTCTGGGCGCGGGCCATCGAGGCGGTGCCGCGGACATGCGGCTCGGCATTGAATTCCTGCTTGAGGTCCGGATATTTCGAACCGCCGGTGCCGCGACCCTGCGGGCAGCCGGTCTGGGCCATGAAGCCGTCGATCACGCGGTGGAACACGATGCCGTCGTAAAAGCCTTCGCGCGCCAGCTTCTTGATATGGGCGACATGGTTCGGCGCCAGGTCGGGGCGCATCTCGATGACGACCTTGCCCTTGGTGGTTTCGATGACGAGGGTGTTTTCGGGATCGGCGTATTCGGCCATGTTTTGCAACTTTCGGTTGGAATTTGTGGCCCGCATGTAAGGCCATTGCGCTGATGGTGCAAGGCTGGGACACGCCCTCGTGGTTCGAGGGTCGCTGCGCTCCCGCCTCACCATGAGGGCTACTGGGAGCCGAATTCAAGGTAGCCCTCATGGTGAGGTGCGCTTCTTCAGCGCCTCGAACCACGAGGGCGTGGCAGGTTACTTATATTCGATCTTCGCCTTGATGATCTGGTCCGGATTGGCCACGGCGCCATTCTGTTCGGCCGGGCCCTTTTCCAGCCCGTCGACCAGTTCCATTCCGCTCACCACCTTGCCGAACACGGTATACTGGCCATCCAGGAAGCTGGCATCGGCCGTGGTGATGAAGAATTGGGAATTGAACGAATTGGGATCCTGCGAGCGGGCCGCGCCGAGCACGCCGCGCTGGAAGCTCTCCGAATTGAATTCGGCCTCGACATCGGGCAGGTCCGAGCCGCCCATGCCGGCCATGGACAGATCGAACCCCGCGGCGCCGGTCTTGCCGAATTTCACGTCGCCGGTCTGGGCCATGAAGCCATCGATGACGCGGTGGAACACCACGCCATCATAGGCGCCCTGTTCGGTCAGCGTGATGACGCGCTCGACATGCTTGGGCGCAAGGGCGGGCAACAGCTCGATATCGACGTCGCCACCCTTGATGGTGAGGATCAGGTGCGGCGTGCCGGTCTGGGCAAAGCTGGGCGCGGCGGACAGCGCCACGGCGCCGATGACGAGGGCGCCGAACAGGCGACGGGTAATGGCGGTCATTTGCTTTTCAGGGCCTTGAGAACGATTTGCGGGACGAAGGCGGAAATATCGCCGCCCATTTCAGCGATCTGCCGGACCAATGTGGCCGAGATATGCCGCACCGGGGGGCTGGAGGGCAAGAAGACGGTCTGCAGGTCCGGCGCCATCTGCGCGTTCATGCCCACCATCTGCATTTCGTAATTGTAGTCGGTGGTGTCGCGCAGCCCGCGAATGATCAGCTTGGCGCCGTTTTCCCGCGCCGCATTGACCATCAGCCCCGAGAAATCGACGATGCGGAATTCGGTATCGGTGCGCTTGCCCACTGGGCCCAGCACCTGGTCGAGGATGGCGATGCGGTCCTCGTGGACGAAGAGCGGATTCTTCTTGGTGGCGCTGATGCCGACGGCGACAACCAGCGTATCGACCAGCTTGCAGGCGCGCTCGATGACGTCGAGATGGCCGTTGGTCAGCGGATCGAACGAGCCGGGATAGAACCCAACCAGCTTGCTCATGACGCCCTCCCCATTTTTGCTGGGCAGGGTTTTGTCACGCGCCGGGGGGCAAGGCAAGGCACGGCGGGCGGTTGTCCCATCATGCCCGCTTCTGCAAAGCCAGCCAGATGCCGCCCGCCATCAGGATGACCCCCGAGACGCGGTTCAGCATGCGGACGCGGGCCACCGAAAGCAGGTGCCGCGCCCGGCCGGCGGCCAGCGCATAGACGCTGTCGCTCATGGCCGCCACGGCCAGGCAGATGAGGCCGAGCGTCATGATCTGTCCGAAGGCCGGCCGTGACATATCGACGAATTGCGGCAGGAAGGCACTGAGAAACAGCAGGGTCTTGGGATTGGACCAGTTGGTCAGCGCGCCCTGCCAGACATAGCGCCCGATGGGCAGCCGGTCGCCATTGGCGATGGCGAGTTGCCCGTTGGAGCGGAACATCTTCCAGCCGATCCAGACGAGATAGGCGGCGCCGGCCAGCTTGATGATCTCGAAGGCGCCCGAAACCAGCGACATCACGGCTTCTAACCCCACGGCGACGACGAAGACCATGCTGACCATGCTCAACGCCGTACCCAGGATGGTGAACAGCCCGGCCCGTGTGCCGCCCGCCAGCGAATTGGCGATGACCACCGAGACCGACGGCCCCGGAATGACGGCAAACAGCAGGCAGGCGAGCATATAGGGCAGGATGATGGTGGCTTCGATCACGGCTTGTCTCCTCTGGCCAGAGCAAGCCACCGCGCGAGGCGCTTGGCAAGGGGGCGTGCGTGGCGCGAATGGTAAAACCTTAACCAGTTGCCACATCAAAAAATTAGGCTGGATAGACTAGGACATCCGCAACAATACATCCCACCGGGGACCCGGATGCGCTCCTATTTTGACGGCATGCTGCGCTATTTCGAGATTTCGGGTCGCAGCACCCGCCTGCAATACTGGCTGTTCTTCATCATCCAGTTTCTGCTGACCATCGGAGCGGTGGCCATAGACTACCAGATGGGCGGCTTCCGGGATTTGAAAAACCCGCAAATGACGGCAACCCTGTTTGTCGGCATCGTGCATTTCGTGCCGGGCATCACCGTCAGCATACGGCGCCTGCACGACATCGGCCGCTCGGGCTTCTGGTATCTGCTCTATTTCGTGCCGTTTGCCGGCCTCGTGCTGCTGTACTGGGCCTGCTGCGCCTCCGAACCGGGCCACAATGGCTATGACGATCCCGAGCCCAGCCGCTACGACCCGCGCGGCCGTCACGCCATGCCGCGCTACAGCACCATTCCGCGCACCATCCGCATGGGCAGCAACGCCGCCAGGCCACCCTCGGTCGGCTACGACGGGCTGACGACGCCGGATCGATTTATCTGAGCAGTCCCAAGCGCCCTCTTGCCGTAACGACCTTGCTGGCAGATTTCGCTCCGGCCGGGAGCTTCGTTGCGCCCCATTGTGGCCACCAGCCAGTTGCCTGATGCTTCCCAAAGCTGCCACGGTCGATTGGAAGGAGTCGTGCTCATGACTGAAGCTGTCGTCAACCTTGATAGGCTGTCCCTCCGGCTCGACACCATTGGCACGCGCTTCGCCAATGACTACGCGGAAATCGGGACGGCGCTCGGTCTCAAGGCGCTCGGCGCGAACTATCTCGTCGTTCCGCCCGGCAAGACCTCCATGCCATTCCATCGCCACCACACCTCCGATGAGATGTTTTTCATTCTTTCGGGACAGGGCGTGTACCGCTTCGGCGACGAGCGAATTCCCGTGCGGGAAGGCGATTGCCTCGGGGCTCCCGCTGCCGGTGCGGCCCATCAGCTCATCAATACGGGCAGCGAGCCGCTGCGCTACCTGGCGCTGTCGAACAATACCAATGCAGAGGTGATCGAGTATCCCGACAGCGGCCGCGTCCGCGTCGATGTCGGTCTATCCGGGTTTCATCGATATGATGGCACCTTCAAGCAAGGCGGCAAGCTGACATCGCTCGGCTACTGGGAAGGAGAGAACATCGACGACGCGGATAATGCCTGAACGCCATCGGCGCGTTCTGCCGCAAGGCGGGCCATGACCACCAAACCAAGGGGCGCCGAAGCGCCCCTTTTTCTATTCCTCTGCCGGCGTTTCCGGCGGCGCGCCGGGCACCTCGTCTTCGCCTTCCGGCTCCTTGATGTGCTCCACCGACATCACCTTCTCGCCTTCGGCCGTGTCGAACACGATCACGCCCTGCGACCCGCGCGACACGATACGGATCGGCTTGTCGCCGCCCACCGGCAGGCGGATGGTCTGGCCGCCATCGCTGATCAGCATGATCTGGTCGGTATCTTCCACCGGGAAGCTCGACACCAGGTTGCCGTTGCGCTTGTTGACCGCCATGGCGACGATGCCTTTGCCGCCGCGTCCGGTGATCCGGTATTCGTGGCTGGAGGTGCGCTTGCCATAGCCGTTTTCCGAGATGGTCAGGATGAACTGCTCGGTGGCGCTCATCTGCGCATAGCGCTCCTGGTTCAGCTCGCCGGCGACCACGTCGCCCTCGTCCGAACCCGCCTCGTCCTCGGCGCCCTCGCCGCGCACGGCACGGCTCATCTTGAGATAGGCGGCCCGCTCCTCGGCCGACGCATCGGAGTGGTTGATGACAGCCATGGAGATGACCACATCACCATCGGCCAGCTGGATGCCGCGCACGCCCATCGAATCGCGGCCCTTGAACAGGCGCACGTCATCGGTGCGGAAGCGGATGGCCTGCCCCCGGGCGGTGGTCAGCAGCACGTCGTCATTGACCGTCGCCGTCTCGACGCCGACGATCTGGTCACCCTCGTCCAGTTTCATGGCGATCTTGCCGTTCTGGCGCACTTCGACGAAATCGGCCAGCGAGTTGCGGCGCACCGTGCCGCGCGTGGTGGCGAACATGATGTCGAGATTGGCCCAGCTCGTCTCGTCCTCGGGCAGCGGCATGATGGTGGTCAGCCGTTCGCCCTGCTCCAGCGGCAGGATGTTGATCAGTGCCTTGCCGCGCGCATTGGCCTGGGCCAGCGGCAGCCGCCAGACCTTGAGCTTGTAGGCGATGCCCCGGTCGGTGAAGAACAGCACCGGCGTATGTGTATTGGCCACGAAGAGGCGCGACACGAAGTCCTCTTCGCGCGTCGCCATGCCCGAGCGGCCCTTGCCGCCGCGATTCTGCGACCGGTAGGTCGAGAGCGGCACGCGCTTGATATAGCCCTCGTGGGACACGGTCACCACCATGTCCTCGCGGGCGATCAGGTCCTCGTCGTCGAAATCGCCGACCACGTCGGAAATCTCGGTGCGGCGCGGGCTGGCGAACTGCTCCTTGATTTCGGTCAGTTCGGCGCGAATGATGTCGACCACGCGCTCGCGGCTGCGCAGGATATCGAGATAATCCTCGATCTCACCGCCCAGGCCATTCAGCTCGTCGCCGATTTCGTCGCGGCCCAGCGCCGTCAGGCGGGCCAGGCGCAATTCGAGGATGGCGCGGGCCTGTTCCTCGGAAAGATTGAACGTGCCGTCCTCGTTGATGCGGTGGCGCGGATCGTCGATCAGGGCGATCAGCGGCGCCACGTCCTGGGCCGGCCAGCGGCGCGTCATCAACTGCTCGCGCGCCGTCGCCGGATCGGGCGCGGTGCGGATCAGGGCGATGACCTCGTCGATATTGGCCACGGCCACGGCAAGACCGACCAGGATATGGGCGCGGTCGCGGGCCTTGTTCAGCAGGAAGCGGGCGCGACGCGTCACCACCTCGTGACGGAAATCGATGAAGGCGGAAAGGATTTCGCGCAGGTTCATCAATTGCGGCTTGCCGCCATTGAGCGCGACGAAATTGCAGCCGAACGAGCTTTGCAGCGCGGTGAACCTGTAGAGCTGGTTCAGCACCACATCGGCCAGCGCGTCGCGCTTGATCTCGATGACCACGCGCATGCCCTCGCGGGAACTCTCGTCGCGCATGTCGGCGATGCCCTCGATGCGCTTGTCGCGTACCAGTTCGGCGATCTTTTCGACCATGGTCGCCTTGTTCACCTGGTAGGGCAGTTCGGTGATGATGATCGCTTCGCGTTCCTTGCGGATTTCCTCCACGGCCACGCGCCCGCGCACCAGAATGGAGCCGCGACCCGTCTCATAGGCCGAACGGATGCCCGCGCGGCCCAGGATGATGCCGCCGGTGGGGAAATCCGGGCCCGGCAGGACCTCCATCAATTCCTCGGTGAGCGCCTGGGGATTGTCGAGGATGAGCAGGGCGGCGTCGATCGTCTCGCCCAGATTGTGGGTCGGCACGTTGGTCGCCATGCCCACGGCGATGCCGCTGCCGCCATTGACCAGCATATTGGGGAAGCGCGCCGGCAATACGACCGGCTCATGCTCCGAGCCGTCATAGTTGTCGCGGAAATCCACCGTGTCCTTGTCGAGGTCATCGAGCATGGCATTGGTGATCTTCTGCATGCGGACTTCGGTGTAGCGCATGGCGGCGGGCATATCGCCGTCGACCGAACCGAAATTGCCCTGCCCTTCCACAAGGAGTTCTCCCATGGAGAAATCCTGCGCCATGCGCACCAGGGCCATATAGACCGCGCTGTCGCCATGCGGGTGATACTTACCGATCACGTCGCCGACCACGCGGGCCGACTTGCGGTAGGGCTTGTTATACTCGTAGCCATTCTCGTTCATCGAGAACAGGATGCGCCGGTGCACAGGCTTCAGGCCGTCGCGGACATCGGGCAGCGCGCGACTGACGATGACGCTCATCGCATAATCGAGATACGACTTCCGCATCTCGTCGGTGATGGCAATCAGCGAAATGTCGGAGGGCGGCGGCGCGCCGGTTCCGTTCTGAGGCGTATCGGTCACTGGGATGATTCTACGTTGGTTATGCTGCCTGTTAGATAGGCGATTTCGCGGGAAATTGCGAACTTTCCCCAGCGGAAACTGTGGAGATCAGGCCTGGGCCAGCGGCTGCCTTTTCATCTGCCGGAAGCTCGGCACGATCAGCGGTGCAAATGCCGCCACCAGGTAGAGCATTGCGGTGACGCCAAGGGCGATGGATATGCCCCAGGAGTCGACCAGAAGCCCCGCATAGACGCCTCCAAAAGGCATCAGCGCCCAGGCCAGTGCACCAAACAGCGCAACGACCCGTCCCGTCATCGCCGCGGGGACGCGCTCGAACAGGATAACGCCAATGATCGGGTTGATGGAGCCGGCCGATATGCCGCCAAACAGCAGCACCGTGACGATGACCGGCAACGGCAGGTCGAGCGCCAGCACGCTCATGGCCAGCGGCCCGCAACAGAAGAAGCCCGCCGTATAGAGCAGCAGCCGCGGCAAGCGGTGACCGACGGCGGCAGCTATCGCTGCTCCAAAGATGGCGCCAGCCGAAAAAGTGGCGAGCAGAATTCCGACCCAGCTCACATCCAGGCCCGAGCTGCGCACCCAGACCGGCAACAGCACGATGGAATAGGCCATGTCGAACAGATTGGTTATGGCGATCATGATCACGAGGCTGACCAGCACAGGGTCATTGCGCAGCACCGTCCATCCCGCCGACAATTCGGTCTGATAGGTGGTGTCGCGCTGTTGCGCCGGCGCGTGCTGCGCCGGGATGCCGAGGCCGACTGCCAGCGCCGACAGCACAAAGGCCAGCGCATTGACCAGTAAGGCCGGCGCCGGCCCGAGCAGCGCTATGAGTATCCCTGCCCCCGCCGCGCCCAGCGTGCCCGCCAGCCGGTCGCTGGCGCCCATGACGCCGGTCACCCGCTCCATCGGCAGCTTGCCCAGCGCCGCCACCATGGGCACCAGCGCCTGCTTGGCGGCATCGGGCGGCGCGCGCAGCACGCCGATCAGCGCCACCGCCGGCAGCAGGACCCAGATGGACAAGAGGCCCGCCCAGAACAGCAGGGGCACCAGCGCCACAGCCGCCGCCGACAGCATGTCGCACCAGACCGAGACGCGCCTGGCGCCGATCCGGTCGATCAATGGACCACCCAGCGCCTTGGCCACCACGTAGGGCAGCATTTCGGCAAAGCCGGCCAGCCCGGTGAGCACCGGGCTGCCGGTCGTGGTCAGCACCAGCCACGGAATGGCAATGGCCGAAAGCCGCGTGCCCGAGGTGGACAGGACCGTCGCCAGCGACAGGGCGACGAAAGAACGGTGAACGCTCATTCGGCCTCTCCGGCTTCCGGCTCGCCGACATGGGGCGCCGCATGCAGGATGATGGTGAAGGGCCGCATGTTCTCCGGCAGTGGCGTATCCAGGGCCGGAGCGGCCGCCATGGCCTCCCACAGCACGGCCTGCAGCTTTTCCACCAGCGCCCTCGCTGCTTCGGCGGTCAGCGGGATCGTATAGTCACTGACCGTGGAGGCCTGCCGCCATGCCTGCGGCAGGTCGGGATAGGCGGCATGGGCGCGCTGCATGTGCTGCATCTGCCCGTGCAGCGCCGCCTGCTCGAAAGCCAGCCCCAGTTCCAGCGCCTCGCCCTCGGCCGTCGCGGACATGACATTGGTCGCTTCGTGCCGCGCCCGCCACCAGCGGTCGCGCTGGCTGCCGCGCGTCGCGTCCTCCTCGATGAAGCCATGCAGTGCCAGTTGCCGAAGGTGATAGCTGGTGGCGCCTGAATTGAGCCCCAGCCGCGCCGCCAGCCCGGAGGCCGTCGCCGGCCCATCGATGCGTAAAATGCCGAGCATGCGCAGCCGCAGCGGGTGCGCCAGCGCCTTGAGCGCCGTGGGATCGGGAGCGATGCTTTTGATATCGCGCCGTGGCTGTTCAGACATGGCCGGACCTCGTCGATGGTCCAAATACTATATTGCAAACAAAAATTTGCAAAGATATCTTTGTGATTGGTCGGCCGAGCCACGCGGCAGGCCGAAGCGACACCTGGGAGATCGGAATATGGCAGTCAAGCGGATGGACAATATCGGAATCGTCGTCGAGGACCTCGGAGCGACTATCGATTTCCTGCGCGAACTCGGCCTCGAACTCGAAGGCCGGGCCACCGTCGAAGGCGAGTGGGCCGGACGCGTCACCGGCCTCGGCGATCAGCAGGTCGAGATTGCCATGATGCGCACGCCGGACGGCCACAGCCGGCTGGAGCTTTCCCGCTTCATTAGGCCGGCTGTCATTGCCGATCATCGCACCGCCCCGGTCAACGCGCTGGGCTACCTGCGGGCCATGTTCACCGTGGACGATATCGACGCGACGCTTGAACGGCTCAGCGAGCATGGCGCGCAGCTCGTGGGCGAAGTCGTCCAATATGAGAACGTCTATCGGCTCTGCTACATACGCGGGCCAGAAGGGCTGCTTTTCGGCCTCGCCGAGGAACTTGGCTGAGCCCGGTATCAGGCGGCGTCGAATTCCACCCGCGACGCGCTGATCCGCTTGTGGTTTTCGCTGGCCCATTCGATCAGGTGCCCGAAGGGCACGATGATCGACTCTCCCATGGGCGTCAGCCGGTATTCCACCGAGGGCGGCTTGGTGTCGTAGACGCGCCGCGCCACCAGCCCATCGCGCTGCAGGTCGCGCAGGGTCTGGGTCAGCATTTTCTGGGAAATGTCGGGCACTTCGCGCCGGATCTGGTTGAACCGCCTTGGGCCATCGGCCAGCGTCATCACCAGCAGCATGCTCCATTTGTCGCTGATCCGGTCGAGCACGCCGCGCACCGGGCAATCCATCAGCGAGCCGCCGCTATTCTGTTCGGCCCATTTGGCAATGTAGAGACCGGCCTCTTCCAGCGCGCTGAGCATGGGGGGCACCTCCAGGTGACGTTATGCGGCAAAAGTGCCTCCTTTTCGCCGCGCCCCGCGCAGACTAGATAGCACTCTCCTTTCGATACTTACTCTCCGCCGGCCGGTGCCGCAAGCGGGGTAATCAGGAGATATGACATGACGCAGTTCAAGGGCAAGACGCTGTTGGTCACCGGTGCGGCAGGCCAGTTCGGCCGGCTGGCCGTGGCCGAATTGCTGGCGCGTGGCGCGACGAAAGTGGTCGCCGGTACCCGCGATCCATCCCAGCTTGCCGATGTGGCGGCGCAGGGCGTGGACGTTCGCCGCCTCGATTTCGACGATGCCTCCTCGCTCGCCACGGGTTTTGCCGGCGTCGACCGGGCGCTCATCATCAGCACTGTCGCCCCCAACCGCCGCGAGCAGCAGACCGCGGCCGTCGCGGCGGCCAAGGCGGCCGGCGTCAGCTATCTCGCCTATACCTCGGCGCCCCATGCCCGGCCCAATGCCGATGCCGGCGGCATTGCCGACCATTACTGGACCGAACAGGCCATCGCCGCCTCCGGCCTCGATTTCACCCTGCTGCGCAATCACATCTATGCCGACATGACCATTGTCGGCGCCGCGTCGGCGCTGTCGAGCGGCCAGCTATTCGACGCCACCGATGGCGGCGGCCGCAACTATGTTAGCCGCGCCGACACCGCCCGCACCGCCGCCGGCGCACTGCTTTCAGCCAGCGGCAAGGACATTGTCGACGTCACCGGCCCCGCCCCCGTCACCCAGGCCGAAGTCGCCGCGCTCTATACCAGGCTGACCGGCAAGCCCGTTACCCGCGTCGGCCTCACTGCCGCGCAATTGCAGGCCGGCCTTGAAGCCGCCGGCCTCCCCGGCTTCTATGCCGCCCTCCTCGTCGCCTTCGACCGCGACGCCGCCGCCGGCTACCACGCCATCACGACCGATGTCGTCGAACGCTATTCCGGCCGCAAACCGCAGGCGCTGGCGGCGTTTTTGGAAGAGAACCGGGCCGTACTCGGGCAGTAGGCCACCCCAAGCTCGAAGCCCCCTCGCCCCTTGTGGGAGAGGGTGGTTTTTCGCGTTCAGCGAAAAACCGGGTGAGGGGGTCTGCGCCATCCCATGCTTCAATGCCGAAGGGTAGTTCGGCACCCCCTCATCCGCCCCTTCGGGGCACCTTCTCCCACGAGGGGAGAAGGTAACCTGCGACCGTCCCACCCACAGGCATTCTTGCAACAATCGCCCCCGAACACCCGCCATTGCCCGCCGCACTGGTGACAACCCACCGAAATCGCGCCAATTTGTCGCCGTATTTCGCGGAATCGGGGTCGCCGTGTCAGTTGGTTCGTTCTTCAGCCGCCTTTGGGCGCTTTTCGCCTATGATCGATCCATCGGCTTCGGCCTCGAATATATCGGCCTCACCACCCTGCGCTATCCGCGCGCCGTCGCCCTTGCGGTGCTGGCCTTTTCCATTCTCTGCTTCACGCAGATCCCCAAGGCCAATGTCGATGGCGACCTGCTGCGCGTCTATGCCCATTCCGGCGAGCATTACGACGCCTATGCACAACTGTCGGAAACCTTCGGCACCTTCGAAAACGACATCTATGTCCTGGTCAGTTCCCCGCGCCTGACCGAGCCGGAAACGCTGGAGCGGGTCCGCGAACTGGCCTTCGACCTCGAACTCAACGAATACGCCGTGGGCACCATGTCGCCCTTCACCCTGCGCAAGCCCGATGGGCGGGGCGGTTCGGTGCCTGCCGTGCCCGAGGGCATGGACAATTTCGCCGACGTGGCGCGGGCGCTCAGCGACCTGCAGCAGAACGACCCGATGATGCGCAATCTCATCACGCCGGACCTGACTGGCGTCGTGCTTATCATGTTTCCGAACCAGGAGCTGACCAGGGGCGACGGCACCAAGGCGATGATCGCCTCCCTGCGCGAAACCATCGCGCCCTATCAGGACGAGAATATTTCCATCGAGCTGACCGGGCCGCCGATCTGGACCTCGGAAATGCTCAATGCCGCCGTGGACGACCAGGTCAAGTTCACCGTCTGGGGTTTCGGCCTTGGCGCCGTGATCGCCCTGCTTGCCCTGCGCTCCCTGCCCGGCGCGCTGCTGGTGGCGGCGACGCCGTTTCTCGCGGTGATGTGGACGATGGGCATCGTCCTGCTGTTCTTCGGCTCCTTTTCATTTCTCACCATCATCGTCACGACGCTGGTGCTGGTCATCAGTTTCGCCGAATCCATGTTCTTCATTTTCAACTGGCTGGCCTATTGGCGCGACGGGATGGAGCCCAACAAGGCGGTGGATGCCACCGTCAAGCTGGTCGGTCCGGCCGCGGGCCTCACCATGCTGACCACCCTGGTCAGCTTCGCCTCGCTCTGGCTGACGCCCGGCCAGGGCGTGCAGGAATTTTCCATCGCCGGCGCCATCGGCACCTTCCTGCTGTTCGTGTGCCTCATGACCTTCCTGCCGCTGATGCTCAAGGCGGCGGTGCGCCTGGGTTTCAAGGCGCCCAAGCGGAGCAGCCTGGTGCTCACGGCGCCGCTGCCGCTGGCCTGGTTCATTGCCAGCCGCTTCGGACGCCTGCTGTCCATCCTGGCCATTGTCGTCACGATTCTGCTGTTCATCCCCTATGGGCTGATCAAGCCGCATTTCTCGTTCGAGGATTTCGTGGCCAAGGACTCGACGGCGCTGACGGCTGCCGAAGAGATCGACGATGGCGTGGGCGGGGTGGCGCCGCTCTATATCCGCGTGCCGCTGCAGGACAACGATCCCAATGTCACGCCGCGCGATTTCGAGACCATCCGCGCCGTGCACCAGATTCTCGAATCCCATCTGGGCGTCAACAAGGTCATCTCTGCGGCAGCGCTGACCAACTATACCGAGAGCGGCTTTACCCGCGAGGAGGTGTTCGACGCCGTCGGCCCCTTCATGCGCAAGCGCTTCGTCACCGACGACGGGTCGCAGGCGCTGGTGACCGGCTTCATGCCCACCATCATCGATTCCGAAGACCTCAAGCTGCTGGTCGACAATGTCACCGCCGAAATGCGGGCGGCGGGGATAGACGGCGCCGAAATCGGCGGCTTCCGCATTCTCACCACCTTCGCCACCGACCAGATCGTCTATGGGCTGCAACTCGACCTGACGCTGTCGGTGCTGGTCAATATCGGGCTCATCGGCTTCGCCTTCCAGTCCTTCCGGGTGGCCCTCGCCTCGGCCATCCCCAACCTGTTTCCGGTGCTGGGGACCATCGCCTGGCTCTACCTGAGCGGCCAGGGGCTGCAATTGACCACGGTCATCGCCCTCACCATCGCCTTCGGCATCGCGGTGGACGACACTGTGCATTTCCTGTCCCATTACCTGCATTCCCGACGGGAGGAAGGCCGGCCGCATATGGAGGCTGTCAAGCACACGCTCGACCGTATCGGCGGCGCAATCGTCGCCACCACCATCATCCTGTGTTCGGGCGTGGTGATCGTCACCTTCTCCGAGCTGCCGCAGGTGGCCCTGTTCGGCACGCTGTTCGTCTCGACGCTGGCCTTTGCCGTCATCGGCGATCTGTTCATCCTGCCGGCCTTGCTGGCGGCGGGCGGCAAGTTCTTCCAACCGCTCGGCAAAATCCGCGTGCGGACCGCCGACCACGATGCGACGCCCGACGATCCCACGGGCGACACCGTGACCGGCGACGGCGGCACGGAAGGCGGACAGCCTCATACGACGTGATGGGCAGGCGCTTGCGAGCCAAAGCGGCGCCCGCTTACATGGTCGCGCTTTGATTCTGTAGCGGCCCCGAATCGGGGGTTTGCGGCGTGCAGGAACTTGGTATCGATTGGGGATGAAATTTGCCGGGGGGCATGTTTCACTGGAGGCTTTAGACAAATGAGCAAATTCGGACCCCTGTCGCGCGCCTTGGCCATGGCAGGCCTGCTGGCTGCGGCCGGCGTGGCCCCGGCTTTCGCGGCGCCGGCCGACGTGGCCCTGCTGCAGTCCTATATCGGGGAATGGCGCGGGACCGGTGTCCTCATTGGCGCCAACACCGAGACTGTGCGGTGCCGCATGTCGCTGACCCAGGGGAACGACCAGAAGGTCAATTACAACGGCCGTTGTGCGCTGGCCGGCACGCAATTGTCGGTGGCCGGCACCATGGCCTATATCGAGGCCAACCGGCGCTTCGAGGCCGCAATGAGCTCCAATGCCACCTTTACCGGTGTCGCCATCGGCCAGAAGCGCGGGGGCGGACTGGTGTTCAACCTGCGCGAGCGCGACAAGGACGAAGAGGGCAAGGATCTCAGCATTTCCGCGCAGATCAGCCTCAAGAACGACGCCATCGAAGTGACCTTCGAAGTGGTCTATGTCGAGAGCGGCGACAGCCTGCGCGCCGAGGTGCCGTTCACCCGGTAACGTTTCCGGAGCGGGCGGCGGATCGTGGCCGATTTGTTTTTGTTCTCAGGGCTTTGCGGCTGAAGAAGTCTTAACCCGCTTTGCGCTACCGTTCCTGCATTCTACAGGAGCGCCCAATTGCGCAGCCTTGCCGTGACCACAGACTCCGCCTTGCCGCCCGCCGCCCGATCGCGCCTGGACATTGCCATCGGCGCGCGCCTGCAGCGCCTGTGCGACCTGCTCGGCATTGCGGGGGCTCGGCTGAGCGATATGGCACCCGACGGTCTGAACGTGGTGGCATCTGCCGGCGCCGAGGCGGGTCTGGCGGCGCTTGAAGCGCCGCTGACCGCGACCAGCCAGCCCCTGGTCATTGCCGATGCCGGCCTGCTTGCGGTTCGCTTCTATGCCGGCATTGCCCTGCCCGCCGAGGGTGATCGCCCGGCCCGGCTGCTGAGCCTGTTCGATCCACGGCCCCGCAGCCCTGGCATGGCCACCACCATTGCCGCCCTTGCGGGCGAAGTGCTGGCGGCGGCGACCGTGGCGCGCCAGCGCCGCCAGATCGAGGCGCAGTCGCAGACCATTGCCGATTATGCGGCGCTGGAAGACCAGCGGCGAACCCTGTTCGACCGTGCTTCGGCCACGGCGCGCATAGGCATCTGGCAATGCAATCTTGCCGACAACAGCCTGACCTGGACCAATGGCGTCTACGATCTGTTCGAGGTACCCCGCGACACCCCGGTCACGCGGGACATGACACTGGCGCTCTATACCGAAGCGTCGCGGCTGGAAATGGAGGCAGCCCGCGCCGTGGCCATCGCCACCTGTTCCGACTTTTCGCTCGATTGCGAAATCATCACCGCCAGGGGCACGCGCCGCTGGATGCGGCTGACAGGCGCGGTGGAAAGCCGCGACGGGGTGGCCCATCGCATTTTCGGCATGAAGCAGGATATTACCGAAGAAAAGCTCATGGCCGACCGCACCCGCTATCTCGCCGAATTCGACGTGATGACCGGCCTGGCCAATCGCAGCCTGTTTCAGGCCAGCCTCACCGCACTCGATGAGGGGCGCGAAGCCATCGGCGCGCTGCTGCTCGTCGATCTCGATGGCTTCAAGCAGGTCAACGACACCTATGGCCACGCCATCGGCGATGAATGTCTCAAGGAAGCGGCGCTGCGGCTGCTCGACAGTTGCAACGGCGCGGGTCTCGTCGCCCGCATCGGCGGCGACGAATTCGCGGTTCTGCTCGATACCGGCACGCCCCCGCGCGATGTGGAAATCCTGGCCGACGGCATTGTCGGCGTGATGCGCCGGCCCGTCAGCCGGCTGGGCAGGACCCTGCGGCTCGGCGCCTCGGTAGGGGTTGCCCATTATCGTGGCGGATCGTCGGACGACCTGTTCCGTCAGGCCGACATGGCGCTTTACGCCGCCAAGGCTGCCGGCCGCGACGCCAGCCGCGTTTTCGCGGCTTAGGTTGCTGCTGCTGGCAAGTGCCACGCCTCGTGGTTCGAGGGTCGCTACGCTCCCGCCTCACCATGAGGCTACTGAAAGTTCGATGTATCAACAGCCCTCATGGTGAGGTGCGCTTCTTCAGCGCCTCGAACCACGAGGGCGTAGCACCGGGCCCGGCAACCTCTCCGATAAAGCAGAGGCGCCCACCGGGCGCCTCCCAATCCCGCCCTCAGAACGGAATATCGTCGTCCATGCCGCCCGGCTCGAAGGCCGGGGCGCTGGGCCGCGGACGTTGTCCGCCGCCACCGCCATTATTGTTGTCGCGCACGCCGCGGAAACCGGTGTCGCCACCGCCATAGCCACCGCCGGCATTGTCGCCCTCGCCGCGGCCATCGAGCAGGGTCATGTTCGAGTTAAAACCCTGCAGCACGATTTCGGTGCTGTACTTGTCGGCGCCCGACTGGTCCTGCCACTTGCGGGTCTGCAGCTGGCCTTCGAGATAGACCTTGCTGCCCTTCTTCAGGTAGCTCTCGGCCACGCGCGCCAGCCCTTCCGAGAAGATCACCACGCGGTGCCACTCGGTCTTTTCGCGGCGCTCGCCGGTATTCTTGTCTTTCCAGTTCTCGGAGGTGGCGACGCTGAGATTGACCACCTTGCCACCGCTGGGGAGATTGCGCACCTCGGGATCGGCGCCGAGATTGCCGACCAGGATGACCTTGTTCACGCTGCCTGCCATGGCGAATTCCTTTTCGATTCAGTCCCGGTCTGCCTGGTCGCGGGACGCTTACTTACCGTGCGCAAGCCCCTGCCCGCCCATGCGCGGGTCGTTCGGTCGGCTGTGCCTGATGACGCATCATAGTGCTTCCCCGAACCGTATGCGCGGCCCAAGGCAATGTTTTGAACACCAAAGAACGCGGCTGCTCGATCCTGTCGCTCTCATCTATGTTCTTGTTATGTTCTATTGTCAAGCGGATCGCAACTCTCGCTGCGCGGTCTTCCTTTCAGAGGCGATCCACGGGACTCCTCCCGCTCCTGACATCCCCTGTCAGCACCCCTGCCCCAAAGCCTCTGGCGCCGGCGCGTTGTTCGTCGCGGCGGCCCTGTTCACCGCCTGGCACGGATTGACCCAGCATGTCGGCCCTTGACCGAATCTGCATTGTTCCGTTTATGTTCCAAGACGCCGACGGTGTTTTGGCAAGCCTTGCCGGACACGCTAAGATTACTGTGATGCCGGGCGGCCATGCGCGCAGGCCGCTTGCAGCAAGGGCGGCCCGAGCCTATGTGTCAGCTCTTCCCGACCCGATGCCTTCTTCCGACTTTGCCGCCGCGCCGCCCTTGCGCGCAGAGAGCCATGGACTGAAATGATGACGCCAAGACCGAGCCAGAACCGTGAGATCATCGTGCGCGGCGCCCGCGAGCACAATCTCAAGGGCATCGACCTCAAGCTGCCGCGCGACAGCCTCATCGTCATGACCGGGCTTTCCGGCTCGGGCAAGTCCTCGCTCGCCTTCGACACCATCTATGCCGAGGGCCAGCGCCGCTATGTCGAGTCCCTGTCGGCCTATGCCCGCCAGTTCCTCGAAATGATGCAGAAGCCTGATGTCGAGCACATCGAGGGCCTCAGCCCCGCTATCTCCATCGAGCAGAAGACCACGAGCCGCAACCCGCGCTCGACCGTCGGCACCGTTACCGAGATCTACGACTATCTGCGCCTGCTCTATGCCCGCGTCGGCATTCCCTATTCGCCAGCCACCGGCCTGCCCATCGAAAGCCAGACCGTCAGCCAGATGGTCGACAAGGTGCTCGAAATGCCCGAGGGCACCCGCCTTTACCTGCTGGCGCCGATCGCCCGCGGCCGCAAGGGCGAATACAAGAAGGAACTGGCCGACCTGATGCGCAAGGGTTTTCAGCGCGTCAAGATCGATGGCGAGTATCACGAGATCGAGGATGCTCCGGCCCTCGACAAGAAGTTCAAGCACGATATCGAGGTGGTGGTGGACCGTGTCGTGGTCGGCCCCGATATTTCCGGCCGCCTGGCCGAGAGCTTCGAGACGGCGCTGAAGCTGGCCGATGGCATTGCCCTGGTCGAACTGGTCGACGAGAAGAACGAGGATGGTACGCCGCGCCAGGTCACCTTCTCGGAAAAGTTCGCCTGCCCGGTTTCCGGCTTCACCATTGCCGAGATCGAGCCACGCCTGTTCTCGTTCAACAATCCCTTCGGCGCCTGCCCGGTCTGCGATGGCCTGGGCACCGAGCAGAAGATCGATCCCGACCAGATCGTCCCCGATCCCACCCTGTCGCTGCGCGACGGCGCCATCCTGCCCTGGAGCAAGACCAGCGCCCCCTATTACCAGCAGACCCTGCAGGCCGTGGTGAAGCATTACGGCGCCTCGACCGGCACCGCCTGGAACGAGTTGCCCTTCGACGTCCAGCATGCCGTCCTCTACGGCACCGACAAGACCAAGATCGACTTCGTCTATGACGATGGGTTGCGCCAGTACAAGACCTCCAAGGTCTTCGAAGGTGTTATCGGCAACCTTGAGCGCCGCTACAAGGAAACCGAAAGCGCCGGCATGCGCGAAGAGATCGAGAAATACATGTCGGCCAAGCCCTGTGTGGCCTGTGGCGGCTATCGCCTCAAGCCGGAAACGCTGGCGGTCAAGATCGATGGGTTGCATGTCGGCCAGGTCACCGAAAAGTCGATCCGCAAGGCCGCCGAGTGGTTCGAGGCGCTGCCGGAAAAGTTCACGCCCAACCAGAAGCTCATCGGCGAACGCATCCTCAAGGAAATCCGCGAGCGCCTGAACTTCCTCATCGATGTGGGCCTCGACTATCTCACCATGGCGCGCAATTCCGGCACCCTGTCGGGAGGCGAAAGCCAGCGCATCCGCCTTGCCAGCCAGATCGGCTCCGGCCTGACCGGCGTGCTCTATGTGCTCGACGAGCCCTCCATTGGCCTGCATCAGCGCGACAATGCCCGCCTGCTCGAAACCCTGCAGAGGCTGCGAGACATCGGCAACACGGTCATCGTGGTGGAACACGATGAAGACGCCATCATGACCGCCGACTATGTCGTCGATATCGGCCCCGGTGCCGGCGTGCATGGCGGCCATATCGTCGCCGAAGGCACGCCGCAGGACATCATCAACCACCCCGACTCGCTGACCGGCAAGTATCTCTCCGGCCGCATGGGCATCGCCATGCCCGCCGAGCGTCGCCAGGGCCGGCAAGGCAAGGTGCTCTCGGTGAAGGGCGCCACCGGCAACAATCTCAAGAGTGTCTCGGTCGACGTGCCGCTTGGCCTCTTTGTCGCCATTACCGGCGTTTCCGGCGGCGGCAAGTCGACCCTGATGATCGACACCATGTACCAGGCCATAGCCCGCCGGCTGAACGGCGCCCGCGTGGTCCCAGCCCCGCATGAGTCGCTCACCGGCCTCGAATTCCTCGACAAGGTCATCGATATCGACCAGTCGCCGATCGGCCGCACGCCGCGCTCCAATCCGGCCACCTATACCGGCGCCTTCACGCCGTTGCGCGAATGGTTTGCCGGCCTGCCCGAGGCCAAGACGCGCGGCTACGGCCCTGGTCGTTTCAGCTTCAACGTCAAGGGCGGGCGCTGCGAGAAATGCGAGGGCGACGGTGTCCTCAAGATCGAGATGCACTTCCTGCCCGACGTCTACGTCACCTGCGACGTCTGCAAGGGCAAGCGCTACAACCGCGAGACGCTGGAAGTGCAGTTCAAGGGTAAGTCGATCTCCGACGTGCTCGACATGACCATCGACGAGGGCGTCGACTTCTTCTCCGCCGTGCCGGTCATCCGCGACAAGTTCGCCACTCTGCAACGGGTGGGGCTGGGCTACGTCAAGGTGGGCCAGCCGGCCAACACCCTCTCGGGCGGCGAGGCGCAGCGCGTCAAGCTCAGTAAGGAGCTCTCCAAGCGCGCCACCGGCCGCACGCTCTACATGCTGGATGAGCCGACGACGGGCCTGCATTTCCACGACGTGGCCAAGCTGCTCGACGTGCTGCATGAGCTGGTGGACGGCGGCAATACGGTCATCGTCATCGAGCACAATCTCGAAGTCATCAAGACCGCCGACTGGGTCATCGACCTGGGCCCCGAGGGCGGCGATGGCGGCGGCGAGATCGTGGCGGTGGGCACGCCGGAAGACGTGGCGGCCAATGCCCGCTCCTATACCGGCCAGTTCCTCAAGGAGGTCATGGCCAGGCGCCCGCATTTCGCCACCAGGGCGGCCGAATAGGGCCGCGCCGATTCACGCGTCCGACGCGTCGATGCTAACAGTGTGTTAGCATTGGCGGGGGGTGGTGAAGGGGTTTTGGTGGGATACCCACTCCGCCTGATCAGGGCGCTCGCCCCTATCGTCATTGCCCGGCTTGTCCGGGCAAACCATTCACCAGACGCCGAAGATGGATCACCCGGACGAGCCGGGTGATGACGATGGCGCGAAGACCGACGTTCAAAAAATGACATTCTCACGAAAAACGCCATGCACGTCGCGCATAAAGCGCTTGATGTTTGCGGCATGGTGCTCGGGCGCAAATCATCCCATCTTGCAGCTGTCAGCACTCTGACCTGAAGGGAATAGACCGATGTTTGTGCGTGCCGTCTGGCGCCTGAAGCGCCTGATCGACATCAAGCAGACGTTGCGGGAAATGGACGTTCCCTCGACGCGTGATGCCGATCTTCTGGGGCTTTCCGGCCCCGACTTCTCCAAGATGACGCGGTCACTGTTCGATCGCTGAGCGTTTTTCGTCACCGTGGATGTTCATGGCCGCCGGACCGCCACCGCGCGGCCATGACTTTGCCCAACGCCTTAACCCCACATGAACGACCTTGGTTAAAGACCTGCGCCAGGCGCATGACCCATTTGACCAATCTCGCACTGCTCATCGGACGGGCGCCGCTCTAGATATGTCTCGTAAACGAAAGGAGACTTCCAAATGGACATTCGCAAGACTTTCAAGAAGTGGGCCGCTTATCAGCAGACCGTTCGTGAGCTCGCCGCTCTCGACAATCGTCAGCTCAACGATCTGGGCATTACGCGCACCGACATCAATCGCATTGCCCGCGATCATGCCAGCGCCCTCTAATATTTGCTCAACTGAACGTTCAGACTGCGCAAATCGAACAGCCGCTTCTCTCTGAGATGCGGCTGTTTTGCTTTTTGGATCAAAAGGCTAGCCTGGCGACAAGCTCGTCATAACTGACCATGACGGCCTTGCGAAATGCCGGCCGTTCCTGCAATCGCCGATACCAGTTCTCGACGCCGGGCATGGCCGGGCGGTCGATATCCATGGTGAACCAGCGATAGAGCGCCACGCCGGTCGCGATATCGGCATAGCTCAATCTATCCCCCGCCACATAATCCCGTTCGGCCAGGTTCGCATCGAGAATGCGCAGGGCCGCAACCGTCTTCGCCAGTGCCGCCGCGATGGCCTTGTCGTCGCGCTGCTCCGGCGGCGTCCGCACCAGCAGCCAGAACACGGCAATCCAGCCTGGCTGGAACGTTGTCGCAGTCCAGTCGGTCCATTGGTCGACCATGGCCCGCTCGCGCGGATCGCTGGGCCAAAGCGTATTTTCGCCATAGCTGGCAGCCAGATAACGCAATGTCGCGTGGCTCTCCCACACGGTCAGTTCACCGTCCTGCAGGGTCGGCACCAGCCCGTTGGGGTTCATCGCCCGATAGTCCGGCTCATCCAGCCCGCCATGGGCCCCGCCGACCAGCTTATGCGTATAGGGCAGCCCCAGTTCCTCCAGTGCCCATAGTGTTTTCTGCACATTGGCAGAGTTGGCGCGTCCCCATAGCGTCAGATTTGGACTCAATCTTATCCTCCCGTTTCGCGGCGCATGCTAATCTGCGTGCTGGCAACCACAAGTGCCGGTTGCGCCCCTTCTCCGCGCTTGCTATCTGCCCGCCATGTCCACATCAGAACCCATTCACATCATTGGCGGCGGTCTCGCCGGCTCCGAAGCCGCATGGCAGGCCGCCGAGGCCGGCGTCCCGGTCATCGTGCACGAAATGCGCGGCGTCAAAGAGACCGACGCGCACAGCACCGACAGCTTTGCCGAGCTGGTCTGCTCCAACAGTTTCCGCTCCGACGACCACGAGCAGAATGCCGTGGGCCTGCTGCATGAGGAAATGCGCCGTTGCGGCTCGCTGATCATGCGCGCCGCCGACCTGCACAAGCTACCGGCAGGCGGAGCCTTGGCGGTGGACCGGCACGGCTTTTCCGCCGAAGTCACCCGCGCCATCCACAATCACCCCAATATCACCGTGCTGCGTGAGGAAGTCGCCGGCTGGCCGCCGGCCGAATGGACCAATGTCATCATCGCCAGCGGGCCGCTGACCTCCCCTGCCCTGGCCGATGCCATCCTGGCCACAACGGGTGAGGATGCCCTGGCCTTCTTCGACGCCATTGCGCCCATCATCCACAAGGACAGCATCGATATGGATGTGGTCTGGGCCCAGTCGCGCTACGACAAGGCCGGTCCAGGCGGCACCGGCGCCGACTACCTCAACTGTCCCATGGACAAGGACCAGTATTTTGCTTTCGTCGAGGCGCTGAAGACCGCGCCGCTGCATGAATTCAAGGATTGGGAAAAGGTCCCCTATTTCGATGGCTGCCTGCCCATCGAGGTCATGGCCGAGCGCGGCGTCGAAACGCTGCGCCACGGGCCGATGAAGCCGGTCGGCCTGACCAATCCGCGCAATCCCACCGTCAAATGCTACGCCATTGTTCAGCTCCGGCAGGACAATGCCCTGGGCACACTGTGGAACATGGTCGGCTTCCAGACCAAGATGCGCTACGGCATCCAGGCCGAAATCTTCCGCATGATTCCCGGCTTGGAGAATGCGCAATTCGCCCGCCTTGGTGGATTGCACCGAAACACATTCATCAATTCACCGAAAATGTTACGGGATGATCTTAAACTAAAAAATGATCCCCGCATTCGCTTCGCCGGCCAGGTGACCGGGGTGGAAGGCTATGTCGAAAGCGCCGCCGTGGGCCTCATCACCGGTCGCCTGGCCGCTGCCGAGGCGCGGGGCGAGACAATGGCGACGCCGCCCAGAACCACGGCGCTGGGGGCGCTGGTCGACCACATTACCGGCGGCCATATCGAGTCCGAAAGCTACAGTGGCGCCCGCAGCTTCCAGCCGATGAACGTCAATTTTGGCCTGTTCCCCGAAGTCACCATCACCCGCCCCGAAGGCGTGGCGCGTTGGCGGGGGCCGGACAAGACCATAGCCAAGCGCCGGGCGATCACCGCACGAGCGCTGGAGGATTTGAAGGGTTGGGCATGAGCGGTGGAACTTCGAAGCGCCGAAGAAACGCACCTCACCATGAGGGCGGCTGATACACCGAGCTTCCAGTAGCCCTCATGGTGAGGCGGGAGCGCAGCGACCCTCGAACCAGGGCGGGGCATTAGTGGTTGCGCCAGCTCCACCAGGCCAGAAGCGCAATCTTGCGCCAGTCGGGATCATCAGCGGCCGGCGTAAAAATACCCGGCCGCCGGCCCAGCAGCGCATGCTGTGCCTTGAGCACGGCAATACTGGCAAAGGCGGGCTTGAGCTTGCCCGGCAGGCTGGCAATGGCGGCTTCGGCCTTCGCCAGATGCTCCGCCGCCAGTTCGCCGATCTGGCCGAGCGCTTCGGACAGGCCGTCGCTCTCGGTGCCCGAGAAAATCTCGCCCTCCTGCACGCCATTGGCTGCGAAGATCGACCAGGGCAGCATGATGCGGCCATGCGCCGATACGGAGCCAAAGGCGCGCAAATGGCCGATCATGGCATGAGCCACGCCGAGATGGCCGGCAGCGTCGCCGGTCTCGATGGTCTCGCCCTCGTTGAGGATCATGGCGGCGAGCTGGTAGAGCGTCGAGACCGTCTCGCCGGCGTAACCTTCGAAGGTTTCGAGGTCGGGCATGGGATCATCATAGAGATCGAAGCGGCGGGCGCCGATCAGCCGCAGCAAGGTGCCCGGCGGAATAGTGTAGCGGGCGATGGTGTCAAGCAAGGCGTCGGCGACGGGGTTCTGCCGCACGGCGCCGTGGCCTTCGCCATCCAGCGCGTCGCTCCACCATTGCAGGCGGATCTCGCCGGGAGCCGGATCGGAAACGCGCTCCCGCACGGAGGCAATATCGGCGTTGAAGGCGTAAAGCGCGGTCACCGCGTCGCGGTGGTCGCCAGTCAGGATCAACGTCGACAGATAGCGGTCCCGGTCGCCCTGTCGCAAGGCTTCGGCGGCGTGGGCAAAGCTGGCCTCGGCCATCAGCGCACCTTGTCGACGGCGATCAGCGCCGCCGCCACGGCGCGTTCCTCGGCCAGCAGCACGTTATAGGTGCGGATGGCGCTGCCCGTATTCACAGCTTCGACGATGACCCGCCGCTCGCGCAAGGCCTCGCGCAACTCGCGCGGAATGACGGCAATGTCGGGGCCTACACCGATCAGCAATACGTCGATATCGTCGGCCACGGCAAAGACCGGCGCCAGCGTCGCGGCCGTGATGTCGGCCGCGGACGCAACATCCCAGGCAAACATGCCCTGGGGCAGGCAGAGCAACGAGCCGCGATGGGAGATTCCCGCGAAGCGGAATCCGCCATTGCCATAGGCATCGATGCCGACCTGGGCGGGATAATGCGGCGCGTCGGTCAAGCCAGCCTCCGTCGTTGCTAGACGGAGGCCCCATCGGGGGCCTTGGCCACCGGCTTGTCGTCCTCGGCCTTCGATTTGAGGCCGAAGTTGATGAGGATGGGGCCGTTGACGATGATCGACGAATACATGCCCACCAGACAGCCGAAGGTCATGGCGATGGTGAAGCTGCGGATCACCTCGCCGCCAAACAGTACCAGCGGAATCAGCGCCAGGAACACGGTGAACTGGGTGATCGTGGTACGGACGATGGTCTGGTTGATCGACAGGTCGATCAGTTCCGGCAACGGCATCTTTCGATGCTTGCGCAAATTCTCGCGCACGCGGTCGGACACCACCACGGTTTCGTTCAAACTCAGACCCACCAATGTCAGCACCGCCGCGATGGAGGTCAGGTTGAATTCCAGCCCGGTTATCGAGAACAGGCCGATGGTCATGATGATGTCATGCGTCGTGGTGGTGATCGCGGCCAAGGCGAACTGCCACTCGAAGCGGAACCAGATATAGATCAGGATGGCGGCCAGCGCGATGACGACGGCGATAGCGCCCTTCCAGGCGAGCTCGCCCGAAACGGTGCCGCTAACGGCCTCGGTGCTGCGCACCGTATAGTTCTCGGTGGCGAGGGCATCGCGTACCTTGGCCACGGCGACCTGATCGGCGTCCTGCCCACCCTCCTGGGCCTGCACGCGCACCAGCACGTCTTCCGGCGTACCGAAACCCTGCACCTGCACTTCGCCCAGCTCGAGCCCGTCGAGCAGTTCGCGTACCTGTCCGACATCGGCCGGACCGTCATCATGCTGGATGACGATGGCGGTGCCGCCGACAAAGTCGATGCCCAGGTTGAAGCCCTTGAAATAGGCCGACCCGACGGACAGCAGGCTCGCGACGATCGAGAAGGCGATCACATAGCGCGATATCTTCATGAACGGGATCTTCGTGCCGTCCGGAACGAAGCGGAAATGCTGGATCTTCAGCACCTTCGGCCGCACCGCGCGATACCAGGCATGCACCTGGTAGGAGGTGACGGTGTAGGAGGTGAAAAGCGAGGTCAGGATGCCGAGCGCCAGGGTGACGGCAAAGCCCTGCACGGGGCCGGAACCCAGGAAATACAGCACGATGGCCGCGATGAGCTGGGTCAGGTGCGAGTCGACGATGGTGCCCCAGGCGCGCTCGAAACCGGCCTGAATCGACTGGATCGGCGACTTACCGGAGCGCTGCTCCTCGCGCATGCGCTCATAGATCAGCACATTGGCGTCCACCGCCATGCCGATGGTCAGCACGATACCGGCAATGCCCGGCAGCGTCAGCGTCGCCCCCAGCATGGAAAGCGCGCCGAAGATCAGGATGATGTTGAGTACCAGCGAGACATTGGCGAACACGCCCCACAGGCCATAGGCCGCCACCATGAAGGCGACGACGAGCACGGCAGCGACCACACCGGCAGTCAGGCCGGCGCGGATGGAGTCGGCGCCGAGGCTGGCGTCCACGGTGCGCTCTTCAATCACGTCGAGCGAAGCCGGCAGGGCGCCAGCGCGCAGCAGCACGGCGAGATCGTTGGCCGTGGCGGTGGTGAAGCTGCCGCTGATCTGGCCCGAGCCGCCGGTAATGGGCTGCTGAATGACCGGAGCGGTAATGACGGTGTCGTCGAGCACGATGGCGAAGCGCTTGCCGACATTGGCGCCGGTGATCTGGCCGAAGGTGATGGCGCCGCGCGTATCGAACTTGAAGCTGACCACCGGCATGGCGCGCTGCTGGTCATAGCTCGGCTGGGCATCGACCAGCGACTCGCCGCCGAGGGCGACGTCTTCATAAAGCAGTTCCTTGCCGCCATCCTGGCTGGGCAGGACCATCGTGCCGGCCGGCAGGCCCTGGGCCTCGGCCTGGTCGGCCGTCATGCCCGGATAGACCATGTGGAAGGTGAGGCGCGCCGTGCGCGAGATGATGTCCTTGAGGCGTTGGCTGTCGCCGAAGCCCGGCACCTGCACCAGCACCCGGTTGGTGCCCTGGCGCTGGATCGACGGCTCGGTGGTGCCCAGTTCGTCGACGCGCTTGCGGATGACCTCGATGGATTGCGCCACCAGGGCCGACATGCGCTCGCTGATGCCCTCGGGGGTCAGCGTCACGGTCAGCTTGCCATCCGTCGTCTCGCCGAAGGCGAGCTCGTTCACGCCTCCGACCGATATCAGCGAATTGCTGATGGCATTCTGCAGGCCCGCAATGGCGGTCCGGGCTGCCTCCTTCTGCGTCGGATCGGTCAGCTCGATCGCCAGCGACTTGGTCGCCTCGTCCGTCGTGATCAGGTTGCCGATGCCGTTGTCGTTGGCCAGCGTGTTGCGGACGTCGCGCCGCAGCGTCTGCAGGCGTTCGGAGACGATGCCCTCTTCGTTGACCTGCAGCAGCAGGTGCGAGCCGCCTTGCAGGTCAAGACCCAGGACCACCGTCTGATGGGGCAGGAAGCCCGGCCAGGCGTCGCGCACATTCTGCGGCAGGAAGCTGGGGATGGTGAAGAGAATTCCCAGCAGGGCAACGATGGCGATGATGGCGGTACGGGTCGGCGAGAACTGCATGAAAGGACGTCCTGAAAGCAGAAACCGGAGCTCGTAAGCTCCGGTGTTTGGTCGGGCGCTGCCGCTTAGGCAGGCTTGTTGTCGTTGACCGGCTCGCCCTTGGAGCGGACGTCGGCAACCATGCCGCGCGCCAGCTTCACCTTGACGCCGGTGGCAATTTCGACTTCGAGGTCTTCGCCGTCGACGGCCTTGGTCACCTTGCCGATGATGCCGCCCGTGGTCACGAGCGTATCGCCGCGCTTGATCGCCGACAGCATGGCCTGCTGGGCCTTGAGACGCTTCTGCTGCGGGCGGAAGATCAGGAACCAGAAGATCACCACCAGCAACAGGATGGGCATCAACTGGATGAGGATATCGTTGATACCACCACCAGCGGGGGCTGCACCGGCTGCCTGGGCAAAAGCGGGCGTTACAAACATGAGGCGAGGCTCCTATCGTTTCTTCTTGGCTTGTGGAGGGGCGGCGCCAGAGACCAGCATCAACGTTGCGACGCTACTGGACGCATATGGGGTTTAATGCACTTGCACCCCGGTCAAAATCGCGCGGACTATACATTTGCACCCTGCCGATTGCAAAGCCATTCCGGGGGTCACAAATTGCCGCGTCTACTACGGGAAATGCCTGCTTTGACGAACCCAGACCACCTTGCCCGGATTGCCGCCACGCTCGGCGAAATCGCCTTGTCGCTCAAGGCCTTGGCGCCGGCCGCGGACAAACCGATTCCGGCCCTGTCCGAGGCCGATGCATACCATTGGGATGGCGATGCCGGGGTTTTGATGGCGGTGCCTCAGGTGAGCCGGGTACCGCTGGCCATGCTCAAGGGCATCGACTCCGTGCAGGATATCCTGCTGCGCAACACCGAACAGTTCGCGCGCGGGCATGGCGCCAACAATGCGCTGCTCTGGGGCGCACGCGGCATGGGCAAGAGCTCGTTGGTCAAAGCCATCCACGGCGACATTGTCGAGCGGCGCGCCGAGGGATTCCAGCGGCTGGTGCTGATCGAGATCGCGCGGGAAGACCTTGAAACCCTTCCCGGTTTGATGCGCCGCATCGGCGGCGAGGATGGGCGCTTCGTCATCTTCTGCGACGATCTCAGCTTCGACAATGGCGAGACCAGCTACAAATCGCTCAAGACCATCCTCGATGGCGGATTGGAGGGGCGGCCGGAGAATGTGCTGTTCTACGCCACCTCCAACCGCCGCCACCTGATGCCGCGCGACATGATCGAGAACGAGCGGTCCACCGCGATCAACCCCGGCGAGGCGGTCGAGGAGAAAGTGTCGCTGTCGGACCGCTTCGGGCTGTGGCTAGGCTTCCACAATTGCGACCAGCCGACCTTCCTGACCATGGTCCGCGCCTATGCCGACTATTACGGGCTCGATGTCGGCGACGAGACGCTCAAGGCCCGCGCCATCGAGTGGTCGGCCACGCGCGGCGCCCGCTCGGGCCGCGTGGCGATCCAGCTGGTGCGGACGCTGGCGGGGGAACTGGGCAAGGCCATCTAGCCCCGCATACGAAAACCCCCGCTTTCGCGGGGGCCTTCGTATGTCCTCAGATGGTCAGCTTGCCAGCAGCGGCACCGGATCGACCGGGGTGGCACCCTTACGGAGTTCGAAATGCAGTTGCGGCTTGGTCACCGAGCCGGTCATGCCGGCGGCGCCGATGGTGTCGCCGCGTCCGACGACTGCGCCCTTGGCGACACTCATCGACTGCAGGTGGGCATAGGCCGACACGTAGCCGTTGGGATGGCGGATCAGCACCAGGTTGCCATAGCCTTCGACGCCGGAGCCGACATAGATCACCGTGCCATTCTCGGCGGCCTTGACGGGCGAGCCTTCGGGCACTTCGATATTGATGCCGGTGCCCTTGGACGAGGCGAAATCGACAAGCACACGACCGCTGGCGGGCCAGCGGAACTTGTCGCTACCCGACATTGCCGGTTCGGCGGGCGGAACGTTGGCGACCTGGGTCGGCTGGGCGACCGGTACGGCCTGCTGTTGCGGCAACGTGGGCGTCACAGCCGGCGCGGTCGCCGCCTGAAGGGTATTGGGCGTGGCCTGCGGCAGTGTCTGCTGGGCCGGAGCGGGCGCGGCGACCGGCGTGGTGCTGGCGACCTGGATGGTCGGCGCCTTGGTAGCGAGCAGGTCGGCGCGGCCGGGAATGATCACCTTCTGCCCAACGACGATCTTGTCGGGCGAGGAGAGGTTGTTGGCCTGGACGATGGCCTGGGTCGTCACTTCGTAGCGGCGGGCGATCGTATAGAGCGACTCGCCGCTGGCGATGGTGTGGGTAAAGCCGGTGCCGGCGGCACCCGGCAAAGTCGGGCTGGGCGAAGCCGCCGCCAGCGATGGGACCGAACTGTTGGTCGGCAGGGTGCCGAGAACGGCGGGAGACGGCATTGGCGCGGCCGAAGCGAAAGCGGGTTGTGGTTGCATGGTGGGCAGGGATCCCTGAGAAGACGGGTTACTCAGTACAGGAAGGTCTTGGGACTGGACGGAAGGCATGGCGCTGGCCGTGCCCATCGGCTGGGCATAGCCCGCGGCGGGCTGATTCCACGCCGGCTGCACGGCAGCGGCGGTTGGAGCGTTCCAGCCACCACCGACATTGGCGGGCGGCAGGAAGCGGTTTTCTGCCACCATGTTCTGGGGGGAGCCCAGGCTGGCCGGCATGGGCTGGCTATAACTGGTGGGAGCACTCTGCGGCAGGGAGCCGGTGGTCGTCGGATCGCCGAACGATCGGCTACCGAGACTGGAACACCCGGACAGTGCAACGGCGGCGGCGACCAGACCAACCATCGCAACGGCACCTTTGGGCGCCCGACGGGATACGCGGATACTCATCAGCTTACTCGTACGCAGGTACTCAACACGAGTTTGAGACTAGGCCGGTAAGGTAAAGACGAGTTTAAGGCCGATGCGATTTGAGCAAAATCGTGTCGGCGGGATTCTGAATTGGGTAAGGTTAAGGGCCGAAGGAGACCCGCCGCTACAGCGACAGCGTGCCCCGCAGCCGCTCGACCAGGGCCGTATCGGTCTGCTGCAGCAACATCGGCGTCACTGTCACATAGCCATCCTGGCGCATCACCTCGAAATCGGCAGCCCGGTCCAGCGGCATCGGCGTTTCGGGGATGGCGACGAAGAACTTGCCGTCATTGTCGCTGGGATAATAGCGGAATGGCGAACGCGAGAAGCGCTGGTGCGGCACCACGGCGACCCCTTTGGTGGCCTCGGGCGCGCGGAAGGGGAAATTGACGTTGTAGTAGTGGTCCCTGCCCTGCGCCGCGGCGATGATGGAGCGGGCGACGGCGGCACCGTGGCGGATGGAATTGGACCAGTCCACGTCGCGGCCCTGCTCGTAGTTGATGCCCTGGCTCATGGCGATGCCGATGGCGCCCTGGAGGGCGCCTTCACGCGCGCCGGCCGCCGTGCCCGAGCAATTGATGATGTCGCCCAGGTTCTGGCCGGCATTGACGCCGGAGAGCACCACATCGGCGGGCTTGTCGCCCAGCAGGTGCGTCATGCCGGCGACAACGCAGTCAGCGGGGGAGCCGCCGACCACGGCGAAGGTACGTTCGTCGCGTCTGTCGAAATGCAACTCACGACCGAGGGTGAAGCGATGCCCCGCCCCCGACTGGTTACCATCGGGCGCCACGATCCACACGTCGTCGCTCAGCGCGCGGGCGATATCGGCCATGATGGCGATGCCCGGCGCATCCACGCCGTCGTCATTGGTGATGAGGATGCGCAGGCTCATCCACGGCCGCCGATGGATTTGACGCCGCCCATATAGGGTTGCAGCACATCGGGAATGGCGACCGAGCCGTCTTCCTGCTGATAGTTCTCCATCACGGCGATGAGGCAGCGACCGACAGCGGTGCCGGAGCCGTTGAGCGTATGAACGAAGCGCGGCGCCTGCTTTTCGCCAGTGGGACGATAGCGGGCATCCATGCGGCGGGCCTGAAAGTCACCGCACACCGAGACCGAGGAAATCTCGCGATAGGTGTCCTGGCCGGGAAGCCAGACTTCGAGATCATAGGTTTTCCTGGCCCCGAAGCCGATATCGCCGGTGCACAGGTTCATGACGCGATAGTGCAGGCCCAGCCGTTGCAGCACGGTTTCGGCGCAGCCCAGCATGCGCTCATGCTCGTCAACAGAGGTTTCCGGCGTGGTGATGGACACCATTTCCACCTTGTTGAACTGATGCTGGCGCAGCATGCCGCGCGTGTCGCGACCGGCCGATCCGGCTTCGGAGCGGAAGCAGGGGGTGAGCGCGGTAAGGCGCAGGGGCAGTTCTTCCTCGGCCAGGATGGATTCGCGGACGAAATTGGTCAGCGGCACTTCGGCAGTGGGGATCAGCGCCAGACGGCTGTCGCCATGCGGGGTGAAGAACAGATCTTCCTCGAACTTGGGCAGTTGGTTGGTGCCGAACAAGGCCTCGTCCCGCACCAGCAGCGGCGGCTGGACTTCGGTATAGCCGTGTTCGGTCGTGTGCAGGTCGAGCATGAACTGGCCGAGGGCGCGTTCGAGGCGGGCGACCTGCCCTTTCAGCACGACAAAGCGGCTGCCGGAGAGCTTGGCGGCGGTTTCGAAATCCATCTGGCCCATGGCTTCACCAATCTCGTAATGCTCCTTGGGAGCAAAGCCGAGAACAGGTTTGGGCGCGCGGACCTTGGCGGCGGTTTCTGGCGAGCCGTTGCGGCCGAAATATTCGACATTGCCGGTTTCGTCCGTGCCATCGGGGACGTCGTCGAACACCAGGTTGGGGATGACCGAGAGCGCATTGCGCAATTCGAGCTCGATGGCGCGCTCGTCGGCTTCGCCCTGCGGGATGAAGTCCTTGAGGCCGGCGACTTCGGCCATCAGCTCCTGCGCCCTGGCTTCGTCCTTCTGCGCCTTGGCCTGGCCGATCTGTTTGGAGAGCGCATTGCGCTTTTCCTGCGCGTCGTTCAGCCGAGCGATGATGTCGCGGCGGCGGTCATCGATGGCGAGCAGATCACCGGAGCGCACGGAAATCCCCTTGCGCCGCGAAACGGCGGCGTCGAAGGCTTCGGCGTTGGCTCTGATCCACTTGATATCGAACATCGGTTGCTACGGGTCGCTGCCCGCCTCTGGTTGGCACTGCACAGGTTGGCAGCTTGTCTAAGGTCGATGCGGGAACGCTGCAATCCCCAAACCCACCGGGTCATTCCGGCGAAGGCCGGAATCCATCCTCGGGGGCCGCCTCATCCGAACATCTCAGGATGGATCCCCGGCCTTCGCCGGGATGACATCGTGCGGGTGGACGAGACTGCCTTACTCGGATGACGAGCCGGAAATTTCCGCTTCCTGCGCGGCCAGGGCCGCAGCACGGCGCTTCTCGACCATCCGCACGGAAATGATCGACAGCTCGTAGAGCAGGTACATCGGCACTGCGAGGCCGATCTGGGAGATCGGATCGGGGGGCGTGATGAAGGCGGCGAAGATCAGGATGCCGACGATGGCGTAGCGGCGGCCCTTCTTCAGCACGTCGACATGAATCAGGTCGATCTGCGCCAGCAGGGTGAGGATGACCGGTAACTGGAAGCAGATGCCGAAGGCGAGGATCAGCAGCATGGCAAGGCCAAGATACTCGCTAACGCTGGTCAGCATCTGGATATCGTCGGTCTGCATGCCGGCGAAGAAATGCAGCGCCATCGGCAGCACGACGACGTAGACGAGCGCCGCGCCGGCGACGAAGAAAATCGGCGTAGCAACGAGATAAGGAATGAATGCCCGGCGCTCGTGCTTGTAGAGGCCGGGCGCCACGAACATGTAGATCTGACTGGCGACGATCGGGAAACCCAGGAAAATCGCCCCGAACAGGGCGACGTTCAGATAGGTGAAGAACAGCTCCTGCGGCGCGGTGAAGATCAGGCTCGCATCGGGAACGGCGCGCTTGTAGGGGATCAGCAGCCAGTCATAGATGGTGCTGGCGAAGATGAAGCAGAACGCCATCAGCACGACGATGGTGATCGCCGAATAGATCAGCCGCTTGCGCAGCTCCACCAGATGCTCGAGCAGCGGCGCTTCGCTGCCGGCGAGTTCGTCCTCGGTTTCCGCGGTCTTGCCTTCGATCTGCTTGGTGTCGGCCATGGTCTATGCGTCCCCGGCCTTGGCGGTCTGCTTGGCGGCGGCCCTGGGTTTGGCGGCGGCGCGTTTCTTAGGCGCCGGCTTGGCGGCTGCCGGCGCTGCCTCGGCGGGCTTTGCCGCCGGCTTCTTCGCGGCCGCCGGCTTCTTGGCCGGTGGGTCCAGCGGCGCCAGCTCGGTGGTGATGACCGGACGGGTAGGTGCTGCCTTGGCCTTTACCGGGGCCTTCCTGGCGGCCGGCTTCTTCGGCGCGGCCACCTTCACCGGCGGCGTTACCCTGGGGCCGTCGGCCCGGAATCCGGCCTCGGCGCCGATCTGGGCTGCGGTCTTGGGCGGTGTCATGCCCGCGGCAGCCTTTATCTCATCGACGACGCTTTCGGCCCTGGGGTCGGCAGGCGTGATGACACCGGTCGGCTTGGTGCCGGTCGGGGTCATGGCGTTGAACTCCTTGCGGATTTCATCGCTGGTCTTCTTGAGCGGCGCGGTGATGGAATTGCGCAGGTTGCGCACTTCATCGAGGCCGGTGGTCTTGTTGATCTCGCGCTGGAAGTCATTGCCCATGCGCCTGATCTGCCCGGCAATCTTGCCGATGCGGCTCATCACCACCGGCAGGTCTTTCGGTCCGATGACGATCAGCGCCACGACACCGATCACCAGCATCTCTGTCCAGCCCAAGCCGAGCATAGTCCTATTCCTTCAAAGCGGCGGCGGGGCCGGCAGTAACGTCTTCAGACGTCTTTCTTTTCCGGCTCGCCAACAGGCGCGGCAGCCGTGGTCGTTACCCGCTCCACCGGCTTGTCGTCGTCCTTCATGCCCTTCTGGAAGGCTTTGATGCCCGAGGCGACTTCGCCCATCATGCCGGAAATCTTGCCGCGACCGAACAGCAGGATCACGACGACGGCGACAACGAGAATGCCCCAAATTCCTGGCGCGTGCATTTTGGTCTCCCTAAATTTCAGAACGCGTTACACGCGAAAGATAGGTCAGAAATAGGGTCAATCGCGCGCAAACACAAGAACGTGCTCAGGGTTCAGAGTCACGAAGACGTCTTGTCCCACCCGCAGGGCCGCGTCGGAGGGCTGGCGGAGGCCGAGCGGGGCGTCGAGACCATCGACCGTGACTTCGCAGATGTCGGTGCCAATGGCGTCGCGCTTGCTGACGATGCGACCAGGGATACCGGGCCCGCCAAGGGCAATGGCAGCGCCGCCGGCCGGGCGAATGGCTATCGTAACCGGGGCGCCCTCGGCCAGGCCCGGCGTGGGCACGGAGCCGAGCGGCGTGTCGGCGCGGCCCTGCGAAACCAGGCTGTCGATCTCGCTGAGAGGTGAGAAGAAACGCGCGGCGTTGAGGTCGATGGGCCGGCGATAAATCTCTGCGGCGGTGCCGATCTGGGCGATGCGGCCATGGCGGAGCAAAGCCACGCGATCGCCAAGCACCATGGCTTCTTCGGGGTCATGCGTGACGATGAGGCTGGTGACATGGGTTTCGCGCAGCACGGCCAGGGTTTCCTCGCGCACCGTCTCGCGCAAGCGGGCATCGAGGCTGGAGAAGGGTTCATCGAGCAGCAGAATGCCGGGGCGCGGGGCGACGCTGCGGGCCAGCGCCAGGCGCTGTTGCTGGCCGCCGGAGAGCCGGTGCGGATAATCGGCTTCGCGGTCGGCAAGACCAACGCGGCGCAGGGCGGCACGGGCCTGGGCGAGCGCCGCAGTGCGGCCGAGCCGGCGCAGGCCGAAGAGCACATTTTGCAGGACGGTCATGTGCGGAAAGAGCGCAAAGTCTTGAAACATCAGGCCAATTCCACGCCGGTCTGGTGGCGTGGTCATGCCCGGAGCCGAGACCCTCTCGTCATTGATGCGGATCGAGCCGGCGTGAATCGGCTGGATGCCGGCGGCGGCGCGCAGGGCGGTGGACTTGCCGGAGCCGGATTCGCCGAGCAGGCAGACGATCTCGCCAGCGTTGAGGGTGAGGCTGAACCGGTCGAGTACCACCCTGCCCCCGAGTTGAACCTCGATGGCGTCCAATTCGAGCGTGGCGGCGAAGCTGACGCCGGTGGTGCCGCGCAAACCCCAGTCGGAGCTGGATTTTTCGGCCATCAGTCCTGGTCCTCGTCGGTGCCGAGGTCGTCGGGGTCGAGCGGATCCTCGTCGTCGCGCAGGGCGGCGTCGTCGAAGGGGAGCGGGATTTGCAGGTTGGGCGGCAGGCGGCCGGAGAGCAGGCCGGAGCCCTTGAGTTCGTCGAGGCCGGGCAGATCGCCGAGGGTTTCGAGGCCAAAGTGATCGAGAAAAGCGTCGGTGGTTCCGTAGGTTACGGGGCGGCCGGGGGTGCGGCGGCGACCGCGCATGCGGATCCAGCCGGCTTCCATCAAGAGGTCGAGCGTTCCCTTGCCGGTGGCGACGCCACGGACCTCTTCGATCTCGGCGCGGGTGGCGGGCTGGTGGTAGGCGATGATGGAGAGGGTTTCCAGCGCAGCGCGCGACAGCGGGCGGTTTTCCTGCTCGTCGCGACGGAGCAGGAAGCCGAGGTCTTCGGCAGTGCGGAAGGCCCATTTGTCGGCGCGCTGGACCAGGTTTACCCCGCGCGTGGCGTAGCGGGATTGCAGCGTCAGCAGGAGTTCACCAATGTTAGCGCCTTCCCCCAGATACGTTAGCAGACTGTTAGCATCGAGAGGCTCACTTGACGCGAAAAGGAGAGCCTCGAGCACACGCAGGTTGCGCTCCAGGACTTCACTGCGATCGTCGTCGGAAAGCCCGCTCACGGCCGGTCTGCCTTGCGGCGGCGCATGAAGAGCGGGCCGAAGGTCTCGGTCTGGCGCAGGTCGATCTGGCCCAGGCGGACCAGTTCGAGGCTCGAGGCGAAGCTCGAGGCGCGGATGGTGGCGCGCTCGGCCGGGGTGACGAGGTAGTCGGCCAGGTAGGAATCCATCGACACCCACTCGAAACTATCACCGATCAGGCGCTGGAGGATATCGCGCGCCTCCTGCAGCGACCACACGGTGCGCTGGATGGGCGAGTATTCGGTGGTGATGCCGCGCTCGCGCTGGCCCGCATAAGCCTTTAGCAGGTCGTAGAGGCTGGCTTCCCACAGGGAGGTGCGCCTGATCTCGATCGGCTCGGGCATGCCGCGGGCATAGACCTGGAAGCCGAGGCGCGGCCGGTTCATCAACTGGCTGGCGGCGCGGCGCATCGCTTCGAGGCGCTTGAGGCGGAATTGCAGCATGGCGGCCAGCATTTCGCCCGACGGCTCGTCGTCGGAGGGCGCTTGCGGCACCATGAGGCGGCTCTTGAGATAGGCCAGCCAGGCGGCCATCACCAGATAGTCGGCGGCAACCTCGATGCGCTTTTCGCGCACGGTTTCGATGAAGGCGAGATATTGTTCGGCAAGGGCCAGCACGGAAATGGCGGCGAGATCGACCTTCTGGCGGCGAGCGAGGTCGAGCAGCAGATCGAGCGGGCCTTCATAGCCACCGACATCGACATACATGACATCTTCGGCCGCCGGCTCGGCAGGCGTGTCAAACCAGTCGGTCTGGGCAGTCGTCATAAATTCAGTGCCGCGCAACAGGAACGTCCGGCCATCCTTGGCCGCTGGGTCCGCGGGCGTCAAGCGCCGAAGACGGGAGATTCCCGCTTTCGCGGGAATGACATCGTGGGCAGGCGAAGCCGGCCGGCCTGACTACATCGGGACGCAATCGCCGCCGGCGGCAATGACATTGGTGCAGATATTGCCGGCGGCAGAGGTCGAGTTCGCCGGAACCCGAACGCGGTAATAGATGCCGCGGGCGCCAAGATCGACGCGCTGCACTTCCATATTGGCGCCGCCGAAGAGCGGGCCGAAGCGGGTGACCAGAGCCTGCGCGGCCTGGCGTGCTTCTGCCTCGCTCCGCAGTGAGGCCAGCTGGGCATAGGCGGGCGCCGAATTGGGCAGGGCCTCGACCTCCACGGCGCCCGGTATCTGGGCGGTGGCGGCGGGCTGGGCAGCCGGCTGGGTGATAGCGGGCCGCGTGGCGGGCAAGGCGCCGAGCGTGGAGGTGGTGGGCGGCGGCGGCAACAGGTTGCCAGTGCCGGCAGCAGGCGTATCGATCACGGCATTGACCGGCGACGTCGCGGTGACGGTCGGCGCGGTGGCCTGCACGAGTCCGGCCGGACGCAGCATGGGCACCGGCGCCGACTTGCCGGCCAGCAGATTACCGGCCAGATCGACAGCCGCAACGGTCGAACCGGGGGTGACCGGCGTTGCCGGGGCCTCGGCAGCAGCCGGCTCAGGCGTGCTCGGGGCGGCGGGCTCAGGCTCGACGCTGGCCACCAGATCGGGGCTGGCCGTTTCCGCGCCCGGAACCGCGGGAACATTCGGACGATCCACAGGCAGGATGGCGCTGCCGGCAACGCTGTCGTCGCCGCTGACAATGGTTCCGTCAGGGCGGACGGTGACGGTCCGCACCTTGCGATTGGCCAGGCCTTCCTCGCTCAAATCGGTTGCGGGCGGAACCTGGGTGACCTCGTTGACGTCGGCCTGGTCGCGCGACACGAGCTGTTCTTCGGCACCGGGGACGACGCCGTTGATCTCGTTGAAAACGATGGATTGCGGGGCCGCAGCGGCATCGGGCTCGACCACCGGGGTTTCCTTGACCGGGCTGGCATCAGCGGTGAGCAGCGGCGCCGGGCCGGCATCGCGCCCCAGACCGAGCACCCAATACAGACCAAAGCCGGCGGCCAGCAGCAACGTGACCGCCACCAGCGGACCAGCAACGGCGCGCGTGATACCGCGGGACCGGGGCAAGCGGCGGGCGGAGGGCGCGACCGCGCCGGTGTCATCGACCTCGGGGGCCTCGACCCAGCCGATTTCGGCGCCGGTCGCCTGTGCCGCGGCAAGAATGGCTTCGTCGGCGCCGGAAAGCTCACGTGGCGCGGTGGGCGCGGCCTCGACCGGCGCTACCGGAACGGTCGGCGTGGCCAGGCTGCGCAATGCCGGGCTCGGCGCGGGCCGCTCGTCGGCCTCCGACTCGTCCGGGGTGTCGAATTCGACGCGCATGGCGCGGCCGATCAAGTGCTCGATCTCGTCGATCGGGTCGCTGCCCAAGCCATCATCCTGCGGCGCCGAAGCGGGCACGACGGCTGGCGCGGGTTGGCGCAGCCCGGCGGAACGCCCGGTGGACTCGGGAGCCGCCGGCTCGGTTACAATCGGGCTGACCGATGGCTCGACCGGTGCAGGCCGAGAGCCGAGCCCGAAGACGGGAGGAATCTTGAAGCGATCCTGCTCGGGCCGCGGCGCGGGCTGGACGTTGAGAGCGCGCAATTCAGGCGACTTGTCCTGGCCGCCGATATTGGCAGGAACCGCCGTCGGCACCCAGCCGTGTCCGGCCTGCGGCGTGGACGGGAAGGCAGTGGGCACCACGGGCGACGATGGCGCGGCAGGCTCCGGCGCGGATTCGTCCGAGAACTCGGCAGCGATCAGATCGGCAATACCGTCGTGATCGTCGGTGGAAACCGCTGCCAGGACCGGCGTTGCAGGCTGCTCAACCGGAACAGGCGGCGCCTCGGACGGAGCGGCCGCGACAGCGTTGCGCCGGGGCGTCGCGAGGTCGAAATCGAACCGGAACGGTTCGGGTGTTTCGGATGGCGGCGCGGCGGCTGCGGCCGGTTCGGCGGGCGCGGACGGCACCGATGCGGCAGGCCGCTCGGCAGCCATGGCCAGGGTGTGATCGAAATCGAAACGCGGGGCCGGCGGTGCATCGCCGGGAATGCGGACGGTAAAGGCCGGAGAAGCCGGTTCCGCCGGATGGTCACCTTTGGCATCCTGGGCCATGAGCTTGGCAAGCTCGGCAATCAGATCATCTGCGGCGTCGGATTGTCCGGCCATTGGCTGCGGTTTCGCTGACATCAACCAGCGCCCTCTCGATTACGACTACTGACTACTACGGCGCCCAAACAGGGCTTTGTGCCGCGAGTCATCACAGTAATGCGCCCGAATTATGAAAGCTCCTCGGGCGCCGAAACGCCCAGAATTGCTAGTGCGTTGACGATAACCTGGCGCACGGCATCGACCAGCGCGAGTCGCGCCAAGGTGAGCTTTGGATCGGCATCGTTAACAAATCGTAAATGCGGATCGTCCTTGCCCTTGGCCCAGAAGCCGTGGAAGGCCGCGGCGAGCTCGTGGACATAGAAGGCGATGCGGTGCGGCTCATGCGCCACAGCCGCTGCCATGACGGTGCGCGGCCAGGCGGCGAGCACCCGGACGAGGTCGAGTTCGGCTGGGGTGACGATGCGCTCGATATCGGCAGCCGCCAGCGCAGCGGGGGAGAAATCGAGGGCCGGCAGGTCACGCGCGGCGGTCTTGAAGATCGAGTAGGAGCGGGCGTGGGCATACTGGACGTAGAAAACCGGGTTGTCCTTGGTCTGCTCCTTGACCAGGGCGAAGTCGAAATCCATCGCCGCGTCATTGCGCCGGTACATCAACATGAAGCGGGTGGCGTCGGCGCCCACTTCCTCGACCACGTCGGCCAGGGTGACGAGATCGCCGGAGCGCTTGCTCATCTTGAACGGCTCGCCATTCTTGAGCAGACGAACAAGCTGGCAAATGCGGACATCCATGTCGGCGGCGTTGAGCGAGACGGCCTTGGTGGCCGCCTGCAGGCGCTTGACGTAGCCCGAATGATCGGCGCCCAGCACATTGATCATGTGCTTGAAGCCGCGCAGGAACTTGTTGCGGTGATAGGCGATGTCGGCGGCGAAATAGGTGTAGGAGCCGTCGGACTTGATCAGGGGCCGGTCGACATCGTCGCCATAGTCGGTGGCGCGGAACAGGGTCTGCTCGCGGTCTTCCCACTCGTCGGGCGTCTTGCCCTTGGGGGGCTCCAGCCGGCCTTCATAGATCATGCCCTCGTGGCGCAGCCAGTCGAGGGTGAGCTGAATATCGCCCCCTGCCCCATGCAAGGTGCGCTCGGAGAAGAACACGTCGTGGTGGATATTGAGCTGCGCCAGATCGGCCTTGATGAGGTCGAGCATGGCGGCCAGGACGCGCTCCTTGACCAGCGGGATGACTTCGGATTCGGGGCGGCCCAGCAGGCTGTCGCCGAACTCGGCCTTGAGGGCCTGGCCGACCGGGATCAGATAATCGCCGGGATAGAAACCGGGCGGAATCTCGATGGTCTCGCCCAGGGCCTCGCGGTAGCGCAGCAGCGTGGAATTGGCGAGCGTGTCGATCTGGCTGCCGGCGTCGTTGATATAATATTCGCGGGTCACCTCGTAGCCGGAATAGGCCATGAGGGAGGCCAGGGTGTCGCCGAAAACGGCGCCGCGGGTGTGGCCAACGTGCATGGGGCCGGTCGGATTGGCCGAGACATATTCGATATTGACCGCTTCGCCGCCGCCCAGGGTGGAGCGGCCGTAATCGGCGCCGAGACTGGCGATGGAGCGCAGGACCTGGTGCCAGATTGGCGTGGCCAGGCGGAAATTGATGAAGCCGGGGCCGGCGACGTCGACGGAGGTGACATCGGTATCGTGCTTGAAGTGTTCGACCAGGGCATTGGCGACGTCGCGCGGATTCATGCCGAGCGGCTTGGCCACGATCATGGCGGCGTTGGTCGAGAGGTCGCCATGGGCGGGATCGCGCGGCGGCTCCACCACGATACGGGCCAGCAGGTCCGCCCCGGCCTGGGGGAAGAGAACCTGCATGGCATTGCCGATGCGTGCGGAAAAGAGAGCGAAAACGTCCATGATAAACCCGGAAACTAAGGTGCGCCGGGGTTAACGGAAATCCGGGCGAGCGTCAAACAGGCGCTGGTATTCGTCTGTCGCATAGGGATCGGTCATGCCGGCGATGAAATCGGCGACGATACGGGCGAGATGGCTGTCGTCGGGCGCGGCGGCGGCGGCTTCGCCCCAGCGGGTGGGGAGATCGCGGGTTTCCATGTAGCGGGCGAAAAGGCCGGCGACGACGGTTTCGCTCTGGCGGACGGGGCCCATGACGGTCTCGTGGCGGTAGACCTTGGCAAAGAGGAAGGTCTTGAGGCCGCGTTCGGCTGCGGCGGCCGAGGGCGAGAAGGTGACGAGGGTGCGGCCGGCCTTGCGGACATCCTCGGCGGCGGTGACGCCGGACGCGGCGATATTGGCTGAAGTCGTGGCGATGACATCCTCTATGGCGCGGGTGATGAGGCGCCGTTGGACTTCGTGGGCCTGGCGCTTAGGGGCGATATCGGGATAGCGGGCGAGGACTTCGCGGACGATGGGGCCAGCCAGCGGCACTTCGGCGAGATCGGCGAGGGTGATGAGGCCGGCGCGCAGGGCGTCGTCGATGTCGTGGGCGTTGTAGGCGATGTCGTCGGCAATGGCGGCGGTCTGGGCTTCGAGCGAGGCGAAGCTGGAAAGGCGCAGGTCGGCGGAAGCCGGAATGTCGTCGAAGCCGGATGGGAGGCCTTCTTCGGCATATTTGCCGTAGGGGGTGCCGTCTGGATTGGTCAGGGGGCCATTGTGCTTGAGGATGCCTTCGAGGGTTTCCCAGGTGAGGTTGAGGCCATCATGCTCGGCATAGCGGTTTTCGAGGCGGGTGACGACGCGCATGGCCTGGATATTGTGATCGAAGCCGCCATAGGGCGCCATGGCGGCGTGGAGCGCGCGTTCGCCGGCGTGGCCGAAGGGGGTGTGGCCGAGATCATGGCTGAGGGCGATGGCTTCGGCCAGGTCCTCATCGAGCCGCAGGGCGCGGGCCATGGAGCGGGCCATCTGGCTGACTTCGAGCGTGTGGGTGAGCCGATTGCGGAAGTGACCGCCATATTGCAGGAAGACCTGGGTCTTCTGCTGCAGGCGCCGGAAGGCGGTGGAATGGATGATGCGATCACGGTCGCGCTGGAATTCGGAGCGCGTGGGGCTGGGGCCGGTGCCGTATAGGCGGCCGAGGGAGCGTTCGGGCTTACTGGCGTAGGGGGCGGTATCGCTCATCGGTGATGGTCGCTCAATCTTTTGGGCCTTTTCATTTCCGACAAGAGTTACTATTTTAGCCCTACCGTTATGACATTACGGCGTGGACCTATCATGACTGCTACCGCCCTTGCTTCTCCCCTGCTGACCGACCGCGCTGCCAGGCGGGTATCGCGTATCCTGGCCAAGGAACCAGAAGGGACGGTGCTGCGCATTTCGGTGGCGGGCGGCGGGTGCTCGGGATTCCAGTATGAATACAATCTCGTACAGGAAAAGCCGGCCAGCGACGATATCGTTCTGGGCGAGGGTGACGCCGTGGTGCTGATCGATTCGATGAGTCTCGAATTCATGGGCGGGGCGGAGATCGACTTTGTCGACGACCTGATCGGGCAGAGTTTCCAGATCAAGAATCCCAATGCGGTGGCCTCCTGCGGCTGCGGCACGAGCTTTGCCGTCTAAAGCATTGAAATCCTAGTCATCACCCCATAGCGTCTCGCCAACGAGGGAGGGACGCAATGAGCCTGGTCGAACGCGTGGACGCGGCGGTGGATGCCGCGCTGGTGCAGCGCATTGTCGGCTGTGTCATCCTGATCAAGCGGAATGGCGAGGAGATTTATGCGCGGGCTGCCGGGTTGGCCGACCGCGAGGCCAAGGTGTCGATGCGGCGCGAGGCGATCTTCCGGCTGGCTTCGGTGACCAAGCCGATCGTGGCGACGGCTGTATTGCGGCTGCTCGACCTGGGGCTGATCGGGCTTAATGATCGCGTGACGCGCTACCTGCCGTGGTTCACGCCGGCCAATCCGGATGGCAGCAAGGCCGATATCCGGATCCGGCATTTGCTGAGCCATACGTCGGGGCTGACCTATGGCAACGTGCCTGATGATGCGAGCGGCGGGCTTTCGGGGCCGGTCAATTCGCTGACCGAGACACTGCAGAATATCGCCAGGGTGAAGCTGGCCTTTGCGCCGGGGACGGGCTGGGATTACGGGACCAGCATCGATGTGCTGGGCGGGGTGCTGGCGGCGATCAACGGGTCCAATGTCGAGGATGCGCTGGGGCGGCATGTGACCGGTCCGCTGGGCATGGCGGATGCGCATTTCCATGTGACGGACCCGGCGCGGCTGACGGCGGCTTATGCCGATGGCGTGCCGCCGGTGCGGATGGGCGATCCGCATGTGCTGGGCGACCAATATGGCAGCACAACATTTTCGCCGGGCCGCATCTTCAACCCGGCCGCGCCGCAGAATGGCGGGGCCGGCATGGCAGGAACGGCCGACGACATCATGAAGCTGCTTGAAGTCTATAACGGCAATCCGGGCCTGCTGACGCTGGAGACCGTGGCCCTGGCGCTGGCCAACCAGATCGGGGAGCTGCCGCGACGCGCGAACGACGCCGGCAAGCGGTTCAGCTTCATCGGCGCGCTGCTGGAAGACCCGGCGGCGGCGAACAATCCCTGCCCTGCCGGCACGGTAGACTGGGGCGGGGCGTGGGGACACAATTGGGTGGTCGATCCGGTGAACCGGATGACCATCGTGGTCTGCACCAATACGACGTTCGAGGGCTGCAACGGCCCGTTCCGCGACGATATCCTGAGAGCAGTCTACGCCTGACGGGCGTAGGCGGTTGCCCCCTGCCCGGCCGCCGTTTAGCGTGGCGGCAACGGAGACTCGTCATGCGTATTGCCACCTGGAACATCAACGGCGTCAAAGCCCGGCTCGAGCTGCTGCTGAAATGGCTGAGCGAGGAAAAGCCGGATATCGTGGTGCTGCAGGAAATCAAGACGGTGGACGAAGGTTTCCCGCGGCTCGAGATCGAGGCCCTGGGCTATAATGTCGAAACGCATGGACAGAAGAGCTGGAATGGCGTGGCCATCCTGTCGCTGCTGCCATTCGACGAGGTGTCGCGTGGATTGCCAGGCGACGAGTCGGACGAGCAGGCGCGGTTGATCGAGGGCGTGTTCTCGGTGGAAAGCGGCGCCATTCGCGTCTGCGGCATCTACCTGCCCAACGGCAATCCGGTCGATAGCGAGAAATTTCCCTACAAGCTCAACTGGATGCGGCGGCTGGAAAGCTATGTCCAGGGCCGGCTGGCGCTGGAAGAGCCGTTCATCCTGCTCGGCGACTTCAACATCATCCCGGCACCGATCGACGCGCATGACCCCGAGGCCTGGTGGGGTGACGCGCTCTATCGCCCCGAAAGCCAGGAGCGATGGCGCGCGCTGGGCAATCTGGGGCTGACCGATGCGCTGCGCGCGGTCAATGCGGAGCCGGCCTATACATTCTGGGACTTCCAGGCCGGCGCCTGGCGGCGCAATGCCGGCATCCGCATCGACCACCTGATGGTGTCGCCACAGGCCGCGGACCGGCTGGAGAATGTGATCGTACACAAGGATGTGCGCGGCTGGGACAAGCCCAGCGACCATGTGCCGGTGGAGGGGGAATTTCGGTTTTAGGGGATAGCTCCTGCTAGCTTCCCCCTGATAGGGGAGGAACAGATCGGGGATTTGGCCCGATTTTGCCCAATCACCAGCCGTCACCGTCGGGCTTGACCCCGAGGACATTTCACTTAGCCAAGGCTCCGCAAGTGCTGAGCCCTCGGGTCAAGCAACTGTCGATTGTTTGACGATAGCATTGAGGATGGTGATGAACTTTCTCATTGCAGCGTTGATGGCGAGTTTGAAGGGTTT
>NZ_LMGZ01000022.1 GCF_001427605.1 Devosia sp. Root635
CTCATCGCATTGGCCAGAAAGATCATCGTCACTCTCAACGCCATGATGAAATCAAGAACCCCCTTCCACCCCTAAACTACAGTTGCCGGCTCAAGGCCGGATGACATCGAGTGTGGGATCGCGCAGCGCGCAAGTCCAGGCCGTGCTGCCCTGCCCCTAAACCTCCGAATAGCGATATTCGATCTTGTCGCCCCAGAAGGCGAGGTAGTCGCGGATGGGTTCGACCAGGGGGCATGGATCGGGATAGTACCAGACCTGGTCGGGGCCATCGGCGGTGAGGGTCTTGAGCGTGTAGTAGTGGGCCTCGCCCTTGTAGGGACAGGTGGTGCGGGTTTCGGAGCGCTCCAGCACGTCCTCGCGGATATCCTCGCGCGGCAAGTAGATGCGCAGGGGCGCGCCCGGTTCGTCGAGTTCGAGCGCATTGAGCGAACTGCCGATCTCGGCATCGTCGAACATTACATGCACCCGGCCCTTGGCGGGCCTGATCTTGATATCCTTGTCCAGACATTGACGCGTCATGATGTCCTGCCATGAGGAGTGAACGATCTCGATCAACGCGCGAGACGAAAGCCGGTTCACCCGACCTTGACTCACAAGGGGGGCAGCCATATATCCCCGTCACCCTGTTAGCACTCTACAATGGCGAGTGCTAACAGCGTCAGAAATTGCATTTTGAACATGCTGCCATAGGAGCAAAACATGGGCTTCCGTCCTCTGCACGACCGCGTGGTCGTCCGTCGCCTCGACAGCGAAGAAAAGACCAAAGGCGGGATCATCATCCCCGATACCGCCAAGGAAAAGCCCTCCGAGGGCGTGATCGTCTCCGTGGGCCCCGGCGCCCGCGATGACGCCGGCAAGATCAACGCGCTGGACGTCAAGGCCGGCGACCGCGTGCTGTTCGGCAAGTGGAGCGGCACCGAGGTCAAGCTCAACGGCGAAGACCTGCTGATCATGAAGGAATCCGACATCATGGGCATCGTCGAAGTCTAAGGGACTTCCTCCTGTCCGTCGGTCCCAATTCACACTTTAAGGAGCGCCCCACATGGCCGCTAAAGAAGTAAAGTTCTCCACCGAAGCCCGCGACAAGATGCTACGCGGCGTCAATATCCTCGCCAATGCGGTGAAGGTGACCCTCGGCCCCAAGGGCCGCAACGTGGTCATCGAAAAGTCGTTTGGCGCCCCGCGCATCACCAAGGACGGCGTGACCGTCGCCAAGGAAATCGAGCTGGAAGACAAGTTCGAGAACCTGGGCGCGCAGCTGCTGCGTTCGGTCGCCTCCAAGACCAACGACATTGCCGGTGACGGCACCACTACCGCCACCGTGCTCGGCCAGGCTATCGTCGTCGAAGGCGTCAAGGCCGTCGCCGCCGGCTTCAACCCGATGGATCTGAAGCGCGGCATCGACCTCGCCGTGGAAGAAGTCGTCGGCTCGCTGCAGGCCGCTTCGTCCAAGATCAAGTCGTCGTCCGAGGTTGCCCAGGTCGGCACCATTTCGGCCAATGGCGAAGCCTCTATCGGCGATATGATCGCCGAGGCGATGCAGAAGGTCGGCAATGAGGGTGTCATCACCGTCGAGGAAGCCAAGACCGCCGAGACCGAGCTCGATGTCGTCGAAGGCATGCAGTTCGACCGCGGCTACCTCAGCCCCTACTTCGTCACCAATGCAGAGAAGATGACCGCCGTCCTCGAGGACCCGGTGATCCTGCTGCACGAGAAGAAGCTCTCCAACCTGCAGTCGCTGCTGCCGCTGCTGGAAGCCGTGGTGCAGTCGCAGCGCCCGCTGCTGATCATCGCTGAAGACGTCGATGGCGAGGCCCTGCCGACCCTGGTCGTCAACCGCCTGCGCGCCGGCCTCAAGGTCGCTGCCGTCAAGGCTCCGGGGTTCGGCGATCGCCGCAAGGCCATGCTCGAAGACATCGCCATCCTGACCGGTGGTTCGGTGATTTCCGAAGACCTCGGCATCAAGCTCGAGAACGTGACCATGGACATGCTCGGCACGGCCAAGCGCGTCGAGATCACCAAGGAAACCACCACGATCGTCGATGGCGCCGGCACCCAGGACGACATCCAGGGCCGCGTTGGCCAGATCAAGGCGCAGATCGAAGAGACCTCTTCGGACTATGACCGCGAGAAGCTGCAGGAACGCCTGGCCAAGCTCGCCGGTGGTGTTGCCGTGATCAAGGTCGGCGGCTCGACGGAAGTCGAAGTCAAGGAGCGCAAGGACCGCGTCGACGACGCGCTGAACGCCACCCGCGCCGCCGTTGAAGAAGGCATCGTGGCTGGTGGCGGCGTCGCGCTGCTGCGCGCTTCGAACGCCATCACGGTCAAGGGCGCCAATGCCGACCAGGCCGCCGGTATCGCCATCGTGCGCCGCGCCCTGCAGGAACCGGTGCGTCAGATCGCCAACAATGCCGGCGCCGAAGGCTCCGTCGTGGTTGCCCGCATCCTCGAGAACTCGTCGATCACCTTCGGCTACAATGCCGCGACCGGTGAATATGGCGATCTCGTCTCGCTCGGCGTCATCGACCCGGTGAAGGTGGTTCGCACGGCCCTCCAGGATGCGGCCTCGGTCGCTTCGCTGCTGATCACCACCGAAGCCCTCATCGTCGAAGCCCCCAAGGAAGCAGCGCCGGCAATGCCGGGCGGCGGCGGCATGGGCGGCATGGGTGGCATGGACTTCTAGTCCAGCCCAGCAGAGCTTCGAGGTTCGTTTCTTCCCAGTCACGAACTTCGTGGAAGGCGCAGTGGAAACACTGCGCCTTTTTCTTATGCGTGGCGGCGCGTCGCAGTAGAATACCGGAACAATTAGCGAGGATTCGATGCGGACACCCCGACGCGGCAGCGCCTTTGATCAGGCGGAGGCGGCTTTCAAGACTGCGACCAGCAAGCCCGTGGAGGCCGCGCCGCCCAAGCCTATTGCCCCGCCCGAGGGTAAGGAGATGGTGACCTTGCGGCTCGATCGCGCCGTACTGGAACATTTCCAGGATGACGGTCCGGGCTGGCAGGACCGGATCAATGCCGCTTTGCGGGCTGCGGCCGGGCTCGATCCGGCCTGATTTCGTCGGTCCTCCCCCCTGTTGTGGGGTTTGACAGCACCGTGTCGAAGTTTCATTTTCCCGGAGGAAGTGGAGCGAGGGGATATCATGTCCAAGCGTGTCGTTCTGGCGGCGGTGCTGTTGTTGGCGCTCAATCTGGCGGCGACGGGCGATGCCTTTGCGCAAAAGACCAAGACCAAGGGCACGACGCCCCAGGTCACCCAGTCGCAGGACAATACGCTCGATCCTTATGATCCGGACGATCTGGAGGAAATCCTCGACGAGGGTGACGCGGCCTATTTCGTCGCCGAAGGACAGACGCCCGACTATCAATATGCCTTCGAAATGTATTCGCTCGCGGCGGGGGCCGGCGATGGCTATGCGATGAACCGCGTGGCGCTGATGTATGATCGCGGTGAGTTCGTGGCGCAGGACTATGGCAAGGCGTTCGACTGGTATCTCAAGGCCGCCGAGGCCGGGTTGCCGGCAGGCCAGAGCAATGTCGGCAGCATGTACAATGCCGGCGACGGCGTGCGGCAGAACTATGCCGAGGCGCTGCACTGGTTCCGCCTCGCCGCGGACAATGGCTATGGCTATGCCATGTATGCGCTGGGCGACATGTACATGGCCGGCAATGGCGTGGCCAAGGATGCCGAGGAAGCAACCGCCTGGTATCAGAAGGCGTCCGATGCCGGCGACGCAAACGGACATTGGTCACTGTCGCTGCGCTATCTCTATGGCGACGGCGTGGGCAAGGATACGCAGCGAGCTGCCGAGCTGGCCTATCTGGCGCTGACCAACGGGCTGCAGGTGGCTTGGGACGAGTTCAAGGATATCCGCAATGCCGATACCTCGCCGAACTACCGTCGCGCCATCCAGGACATGCTGAAGCGCGATGGTTTCTACACCGGCACGATCGACGGCAGCTTCGGGCCGGCGACCCAGCGGGCCATCGAGGCGGCTTTCGGTTCGGCGCTTTAGCGGAAGAACAGCAGCCGCAGGGCCAGCGCGATCGACACCACGACTACCAGTGGCCGAATGATGCGGGCGCCGTAGCGGATGCCGGTACGGGCGCCGATATAGCCGCCGACGATCTGCCCGATGGCCATGGCGATGGCGGCAGGCCAGACCACGTCGCCGGCCGGGATGAAGATGGTCAGCGCCGCCAGGTTCGACACCAGATTGAGGATCTTGGTATTGCCCGAGGCGCGCGTGAGACCCAGGCCGAACAGCATGACGAATCCGATGGTGAGGAACGAGCCGGTGCCCGGTCCGAAAATGCCGTCATAAAAGCCGATGGCCATGCCCATGAACGGCACGAACAGCCCGAAGGGCAGCCGGGCGGCCTTGTCGGCATCCGAAAGGTTGGGCGCGAACAGGAAATAGAGCGCAATGCCGATCAGCGCCACGGGCACGGCGATATCGAGCAGGCTGATATCGATCTGCTTGACCACCAGGGCGCCGCAGAGGCTGCCGGCATAGGTCAGCGCGATGGCGGGAACCAGCGCCTTGAGCGAGACGAAGCCGCGCCGCCAATAGGTCAGCGCCGCCATGCCGGTGCCGAACACCGATTGCAGCTTGTTGGTGGCGAGCGCGGCGACCGGCGGCAGGCCGGCCGAGAGCAGAGCCGGCAGGGCGATCATGCCGCCGCCGCCAGCAATGGCATCAACAAAGCCGGCCAGCATGCCGACAGCGGCAAGCGCCAGGAGAACGAGGGGATCGAGGAGCATAGGGTCCAGTGGGGTTCAGGGTGTGGTGTCGTCGGGCCGCGCGGTTTCGGCAAGCCGCCGCTCGTAGATCGGGATGTTGATCATCGAGGACATGAAGCCGCTCATCATGAGCTGGAAGCCCGAAACCAGCGCGGTCATGGCCAGGATGACCGGGCGCATGGTGCTACTGGGATTGAGATGCCCGAAATCGCGCTCGGCCCATTCCGCCACGCCCCAGAGCAGCGCGACGATACCGATCAGCATCAGGGCGGTGGCGACCAGCAGGATACGCTCGAGCGTCAGGGCTTCGAGCAGGCGATCATAGCTGCTGGATCGCGGGATGAAGCCATAGCGCGAGGCAAAGCGGCGACCGATGACGGCGAAGGAAATCGACTGCAGCCCGACGATGATGCAGAGCGCGGCGACAAGGAAAGTGTGGACATCGAACGAGACGCGGCCGAAACGCGCCGGTCCCGGCAACAGGATGGCGCCCACCAGCAGGCCCATGGCCAGCAGGGCAATGCCCGGATAGAGGAACAGCCAGCGCGGGGAAAACAGCAGCAGGAACCGCAGATGGCGCCAGCCATCGCGGATGGACCGCAGATGGGGTTTTCGCGAGCGGCCGTCCTTGGCCAGTGTGGTCGGCACCTCGCGCAGGTCGAGTTGCGCCAATGTGGCCTTGACCACCATTTCGGAGGCGAATTCCATGCCTGACGTGCGCAGGTTGAGCGCCAGGATCGCGGCGCGCGAAAAGCCGCGCAACCCGCAATGGAAATCGCCGATCGGCGTGTGGAAGAACAGGCGGCCGACTGCGCTCAGCAGGGGATTGCCGATATAGCGGTGATGCCAGGGCATGGCTCCAGGGGCGATGCCGCCCCGGAAGCGGTTGCCCATGACCAGCTCGGCGCCGGCGCGGAGCTGGGCGACAAAGGCATCGAGATTGGCGAAATCATAGCTGTCGTCGGCATCGCCCATAATGACGAAGCGGCCACGCGCTGCCTGGATGCCGCCGGCGAGCGCGGCGCCATAGCCGCGTTCGGGGACAATGACCACGCGGGCGCCGAGACTTTCGGCAAGCTCGCGCGAACCGTCGGTGGAGCCGTTGTCGGCAATGACGATCTCCCCGGCAATACCGGTGCGGTCCAGGAAGCTGTGCGCCTTGCCAATGCAGGCACCCAGCGTCTCTGCTTCATTGAGGCAGGGCATCAGGATGGTGAGTTCGAATTCGTCGGCCAAGTCTGGCCCCCCCGAGCCTCAAGCATTTGTGTCGTGAATCGCGGTGGCGGGCAATGGGCTGGGTCAGAAGCCGGCGCTGGTGCCGAGGCGTTGCAGCACCGCATCGAGCCGAGCCTTGCGCCTGGCTGACCAGCCGGCCGTACGCGAGACGACGAGGCACGCCTCGCTCTGCAGCATCACACCATCTTCGAGCACGCGCAGGCCATTGGCCGCAAGGGTCGAGCCGGTGCTGGTGATATCGACCACGATATCGGCCACGCCCGAGGCTGGCGCAGCCTCGGTAGCGCCCAGGCTTTCGACGGTGCGGTATTCGGCAATGCCGGCCCTGGCGAAATGCTGGCGGGTGATGGTGATGTATTTGGTGGCGATGCGCAGCCAGCGGCCGTGGCGGCTGCGGAAATCGGAGGCGACATCGGCCAGGTCGTGCATGTGGGTGACGTCGATCCAGGCATCGGGCACGGCCACGACGACATCGGCATTGCCGAAGCCGAGGGGCTTGGCGATGGACACTGACGCCGGGCCGCTCTCGCTGGTCTCGTGGATCAGGTCGCGCCCGGTGACGCCGAAATCGATGGTGCCGCGAATGAGCTCGCGGGCGATCTCGGAGGCCGGGAAGAAGCGCACCGTGACATCGGGCAGGCCCTCGATGGCGCCCAGATAGGAGCGCGCGCCGCCGGGGCGGGTGATTACGAGGCCGTTGGCGGCGAACCATTCGCGGGTGAGTTCTTCGAGGCGCCCCTTGGAGGGCACAGCGAGGGTAATGCCGGTCATGGGACTTTTCCCCGCATGAGCTTGTCCGAAAACCGGGAACCACTTTTCGGGCTCATGCCGAAACCTCCGCTTCGAGCCGGTCCACCCAGACCGAACAGCCGGAGGCGGCGATGGGCGCGGTGGCACCGAGGCGTTCGAGCAGGCGATCATACTGGCCGCCCGAGGCGAGGATATCGCCGCGGGGGCCGGTCATTTCGAAGACGATGCCGGTATAGTAATCGAGGCGCGGCGAGAAGCCGGCGTCGAAGGCGACGCGGGCTTCACCCAGGCCATCGAGATGGCGCCTGATCGTGCGAATGGGCGCGCCGAGCATCAGCTTGTGCTGCGCCGCCAAGGCTTCGACCTGGGTCAGCGCCTGCAGTACCGGGCCGGAAATGGCGAGATAGTCGCGCAGGAGTTTCAGCGTGGCCGGCGGCACTTGCGCGGCGTCGAGGGCCTGTTGCTCGAGGTAACGGTCGGCGATCTCGTCGGGCGAGCGGCTTTCCGAGAGGCTGAGGCCGGCGGCCACCATCTGTTCGGTGATATCGGCGACCAGGGCCTTGCGGCTGGGCTGTTTGCCGCGCGGGGCGTCAGGGGCGGCTTCGAGGCGGGTCAGCAGGCGGTTCATCGCCTCGGGATGGCCGAAGCGGTTGCGGATGCGCGGGCGCCAGGCGTCGGGCATGTCGGCCTGGACCAGCAAAGCCTCGAACAGGCCGACACCGCCGAGGCGGATATCGGGGGCGACGCCGAAGATGGAGAGGGCAGCGCGGGCGAAGGTCAGTACCTGATCGAGCGCCACGTCGCCATCGGGCTGGGCCAGCAGTTCGATGCCGGCCTGGTCGAATTCGGCCGGGCCGTTTTCGCGCTGGCGGAAGATGGGGCCCATATAGGAAAAGGCGGCCGGCTCGCCGACGCCGTCATCGATGTAGGATTTGACGATGGGCAGGGTGAAATCGGGGCGCAGGCAATATTCGGCGCCGGTGGTGTCGGTGGTCAGCAGCAGGCGGCGGCCGAATTCCTCGCCGGCGAGATCGAAATAGGGATCGGCCGAGAGCAATAGCGGCGGGGTGGCGCGGCATGCGCCCTGGGCTTCGACCAGGGATTCGAGATTGGCGCGGCGGAGGGCGGGGTTGGTCACTTCCATGACCCCCACAAACACGGTGTCATCCCGGCGCAGGCCGGGATCCATCCTGAGATGCGTCCCAACGCCGCCAGATCGCAAGACTTGACTGCACCACCTTGCGGCCGTGGGGCTATCTCGAGATGGATCCCGGCCTGCGCCGGGATGACATCGCGTGTGTTGCGAGGACTGAGCATCATTGCTCGCTCAGCAATTTCTGAACTGCCGAAACCAACTCGCTGCGCTTGATCTCGAACTGGCCCGGCCGGGCGGCTTTCCATTCGGCATTGTCCGATATGGCGGCGGCGGCCTGCTTGCCGGCGATCAAATCCTTGATCTGGAGGATGCCCTGTTCGCGCTCCTGGCTGCCTTCGATCACGACGATGGGCGAATTGCGCTTGTCGGCATAGGCGACCTGCTTGCCGAAATTCTTGGTGTTGCCCAGGAACATTTCGGCGCGGATGCCGGCATTGCGCAGTTCGGCGACCATGGCCTGGTAGCCGGCCATCTGTTCCTTGTCCATGACGAGGACGACGACCGGGCCCGCCGGTTCGGTGGCGCCGAGATTGCCTGTGAGTTTGAGCGCATTGGCAAGGCGCGAGACGCCGATGGAAAAGCCGGTGGCGGGCACGGGTTCGCGGCGGAAGCGGGAGACGAGGCCATCATAGCGGCCGCCGCCGCCGACCGAACCGAAGACCACGTCCTGGCCTTTTTCGTTCTGCACCTTGAAGGTCAGTTCGATCTCGAAGACCGGGCCGGTATAATATTCGAGGCCGCGGACGACGGAGGGGTCGAGAATGACGCGGCCACCAAAGCCGGCAGCGCTGACGAGGCCGAAAATGGCGGCCAGTTCCTGCACACCGGCAAGGCCGGTTTCGGAACCGCCGATGAGGCCGGCCAGCGTATTGATGGTGGCGACGACATGGGCATTGCTGCCCCTTTCGACACCATCTGCCGGAATACCGCTATCTACATAGGCAAGGATCGGCTCGATCTGTGCTTCGGTGAGACCAGCGCCCTTGGTGAAATCGCCGCTTTCGTCCTTGCGGCCGGCGCCGAGCAGGAGCTTGACACCTTCGGTGCCGAACTTGTCGAGCTTGTCGATGGCGCGGAGAACGGTGAGCTTCTGCTCGTCAGTGGTGACGCCCGCCGTGGCGAGCACGCCGTCCAGCACCTTGCGGTTGTTCACCCGCACGACATATTTCCCAGCCAGCCCTAGCGCGTCCATGACGTCGGCCATCATCATGCACATTTCGGCGTCGGCTTCCGGGCCCCCTGCCCCGACGGTGTCGGCGTCGAACTGCATGAACTGGCGGAAGCGGCCGGGGCCGGGCTTTTCGTTGCGGAACACGTAGCCCTGCCGATAGGAACGGTAGGGCTTGGGCAGGCTTTCGAAATTCTCGGCGAAATAGCGGGCGAGCGGCGCGGTGAGATCGTAGCGCAGGCTCATCCACTGCTCGTCGTCGTCCTGCAGCGAAAACACGCCGGCATTGGGCCGGTCGGTATCGGGCAGGAATTTGCCGAGGGTCTCGGTATATTCCAACAGCGGGGTTTCGACCGGGTCGAAGCCATAGCGCTCGTAGACTTTCCTGATCTTGTCGATCATGGCGCCCACCGCGGCGATTTCGCCGGGCGTGCGATCCTCGAAGCCGCGCGGCAGACGCGGGGCAATCAGTCTGGTCTTTTCGGTCATCTAGGCAGCCTCGGAAGTTGCGCCGTTGTTAGCGGATCGGGGTGGTTGAGACAACAGGCAGGGCGGCGGCCCGGTGGGGAGACCGGGATTTTCCCGGCCTCCCCTGCCCTTACATTCCAGGTCTCCGCAACGGGTCTGGAAAGCGGGGATTGGGCGACACGTCCAGCCAATGGGCACCGATCGAGTCGGGCGGCAGGCCGAGATCGGCCCGCAGATGGGCCGGCAGGTTGTCGGGCAGCCGCGGGCGGTTCCACCAGGCACTGACCGCCGTGGCGAGGACGGCGAGCAGGCCGCGCTGATGCACGGCGTCTTCAATGGAGAATTCAAGGCGCAAAACGATGCTGCCCTCGGGCAGGGTATTGTAGGACATGACGGTTTCCGGGCGCGTCGGGACGCGGGACCGGCCTCTGTGGGGTTGGGTATGGATGAAGCGCAATCAGGACGCGGCGCGACCCGGCACTTCAACTCTGGCAGTTAGGAAAGTGTCCACGGCAGGAGCGCCGAGGCGGCTATGCGGCTGGCCCTCAGGCCCAGTGGCAATGTCGCGTAGTGGGACCCTGGCGGAGTTCAAATACTGCTGTCATGTAGTTGCCTCCCTCGGGTTGGCGTTGATGGACGATGCGCTTCTAGCTCTCGATTCCGTGATCCGCAAGCGATGATGTGGCGGCTTGTCGCACATCGGCTGGATTGTTGCGCGGAAGCAACAGCTTATCGGGGGCGCACCAGGGCATCGCGTTCGGCTTCGACGTCGGCGCGGCAGAAACAGCCTTCGATATGGTCGTTGACCAGCCCCATGGCCTGCATGAAGGCGTAGCAGGTGGTGGGGCCGACGAAATTGAAGCCGCGCTTGCGCAAATCCTTGCTGAGGCGGACGGACGCCTCCGTCTGGGCGAGGCGGCGCAGGTTTTCCCAGCTCAGGTCATCGGGGCGATGTTCGGGGCGGGTCTCGAAGCGCCAGACATAGGCGGCGAGCGAGCCGAATTCGCGCTGGATTTCGAGAGTGCGGCGGGCGTTGTTGATGGTGGCGGCGATCTTGCCGCGATGGCGGATAATGCCGGGATCGAGCAGCAGGGTTTCGATATCGGCCTCGGTCATGGCCGCGACCCTGGCGATGTCGAAGCCGTGGAAGACCTCGCGGAAACGCTCCCGCTTGCGCAGGATGGTGATCCAGGACAGGCCGGACTGGAAGCCTTCGAGACAAATCTTCTCGAACAGCCGTGTGTCCGAGGTGACCGGGCGGCCCCATTCGCGGTCGTGATAGTGGCGGTAGAGGGCGTCGTCGCCGGCCCAGGGGCAGCGCGGCAGGCCATCGGCAACCGACTCAATTGACATGAACAACACACTTTCACTATCGAGGGCGTAGAAATGCTTATTCCGCCGCTCATCCGATTGGAATCGCGGCAATACATATTTGACGAAAGACTTTGAGACGACCAGCCGCCGCGGCTTGAAGCGGCGAAATTTCAAGGGACGCCTGCCGTGATCATTCCGGGACGCCTGCGAGCTCTGGTGACGGACGACAATGCCTATGCGCGCGCCATTTCGGCAGCGGGCCTCAAGAAGCTGGGCGTCGGCGCGGTGGTCGAGGCCGATGGCGGCGCGGCGGCGATCCTCGCCTTGATGAGCGAGCCGTTCGATCTTGTGCTGATGGACTGGTACATGCCCGATGTCAGCGGCGCCGGCGTGATGACCATGCTGCGCGACCCAAGGTTCGGCGCCGCGGCGCAGACGCCGGTGATTCTGATGACGGCCTATGCCAGCCGGGAGAATATCGCCCGCGCCCGGCAACTGGGCGTCAATGAAGTGCTGGTGAAGCCGTTTTCGACCGAACAGTTGGGAACGGCCCTGGGGCGGGTGCTGGGCGGGGGCTCGCGGGCCGCCAGCGGCGATTCGGTGTTCCTCTAGCACGCGGCAGCCCTCTTAGCCTTCCGCTAACCAATAGTTAGATCAATGGCTTAACCATGCCGCTTCACGGCATATTGGCCATTTCGCGCCAGTGTCACAGCCCAAAGCCGGCATCTCGCCGGTGGAATGTGGGATGCTGCCATGATCGGGATGAAGACGGCCGGCAAGGGCTTGCTGGCATTGCTGGTTTCGTTGTCGACGCTGCTGCCGGTCCAGGCGGCCGGGCTGCAGCCGGGCTGGCGCTTCGCGCCGCCGCCGGGCATCACCATCACCCAAGGCACGCCGCGCCACGCCTTGGCACTGCAGGCCAATATGCAGGTCAACCCGATCTATCTGCGGCAGGTGGTACAGTATCCGACCAGCGAGCGCAGCGGCACGCTTGTCGTCGATACGGGCGCGCATTTCCTCTATTTCGTGCTCGGCGACGGGCGGGCGCTGCGCTACGGCATCGGCGTCGCCAAGGACGGGTTCGAATGGAGCGGCACGCATCAGATCACCCGCAAGGCCGAATGGCCGGGCTGGACGCCGCCGGCCGAAATGCTGAAGCGCAGGCCGGAGCTGCCGCGCCACATGGAAGGCGGGCCGAACAACCCGCTGGGCGCGCGGGCGCTCTATATCGGCTCGACGCTCTACCGCATTCACGGCACGACCGAGCCATGGAGCATCGGGCAGAATGTGTCGTCGGGCTGCATCCGCATGACCAACGCAGATGTGATCGATCTCTACGAACGCGTCCAACTTTATACGAAGGTGGTGGTCCTTTAATAAGGATTTTCCACGAGAGTCGGGCTGCCTCGCAAGGGGCGGAGAACTCGTGAGTGCCCAGCGTCATGTATCGATTCCTTGCATTGGTCGGCCGTTTCGGACGCGATGAAAGTGGCGTGTTCGCAGTGTTGTTCGGGCTGATGGCCATCGTGCTGATCGCACTGGGCGGCGCCGGCGTGGATTACGTGGCGCTGCAGCAGGCCAGGAGCCGGGCGCAGGTTGCCCTCGATGCTGCGGCGCTGGCGCTTCAACCGCAAATCTTCAAGGCTAGCTATGATGAGGAGACGGTGCGCGCGCAGGCCGAGGCCATCGTGCTCGATCGCATCGGCGATGCCCGTATCAATGCCCGTGTCGATGGGATCGAGACCAGCATCCCCGATGGCTCCCTCTATCTCCATGCCGAGTTCACCATGCCGACCATGTTCGTGTCGCTGGTGGGGGTGCCTACCCTGGGCGCGGCCGTGCAGGCCAAGGCGACGCGCAAGATGCTCGAGCTCGAAGTGGCCATGGTTCTCGACAATTCGGGCTCCATGGCCAACTACAACCGCATGACCTACCTCAAGGAGGCGGCGCGCTGCGCGACGCGGATCATGTTCTATGGCGAGGTCGACGACGATTGCGACGAAGCAGACGACGCCGAAGCCCAGGACAATGTGAAGATCGGCATCGTGCCCTTCACCATGATGGTGAATATCGGCACGCAATTCTCCAATGCCACCTGGCTCGACTGGACCGGGCAGAACAGTATCTCGCAGTTGAATTTCGACAGCGACGACAATGCGTCCACGCCATTTGCCGGCCCGGTCAATCGCAAGACGCTGTTCGCGCAGACGGGAACGTCGTGGCGGGGATGCGTCGAGGCCAGGCGGGCGCCCTACGATACGGATGATACGGCACCCAGCACCACCGCCGCCTTGTTCACCCCGATGTTCTCGCCGGACACCGCGAGCGGAAACTACAACAGCTACATGAGCGACACGGGCGGCACGTGCCAGGTCAAAACCTGCACCGAAAAGGTCGTGCGCAAGAATTGCAGCTATTCCTGGTGGAGTGGCTGGACCTGTTCGGGGAGCACCACGAACACCTATACCAAGAAGGTCGGATCGACCACGACGAACCCCGCAGCGTCCTGCGTCCCGGCGAATGCCGTCGTCCTGAGCGGCCCCAGCACCGACCAGAACGGCACCACGCTGACGACCACAACCACCTACAGCCTGTTGAGTGAACGGGAATTGCAGGAACGCCTGTGCAAATATAACGGCACGACTGTCGCCGACAGCAAGAATTCGGGCCCCAACGCCTATTGCCCCTCCATCTCGGTCCTGCCGCTGACCGACAATGTCGATAACGTGCTGGCCCGCATCAATGCCATGAATGCCGATGGCGGGACCAACATCCAGCAAGGGGCAATGTGGGGGTTTCATGCCCTTTCCAACACCGAGCCCCTGACGCAGGCCGCGCCCTATTCATCGGGGGCCGTGTCGAAGGTCATGATCCTGATGACCGACGGCTTCAACGAGCCGGACTATCAGCGCTACAGCGACACCTGGAACGGCACCGGTGTCTATTACTCATGGGGCTTCCGCAAGGACGGGCGCCTGCCGGACACCGACGGCATCATCGGCAACGAGAACGAATACAACGCCCATAACAGCAAGGCGGACATGTCCGCAACGATGGACGAAAAGACCGTCGCCACCTGCAACAATGCCAAGGCCGAGGGTATTCGCGTCTATACGATCGGCCTCAATCCCCCCAGCCAGGCCACGCGCGACATGCTTGAATCCTGCTCGTCGGGTGACGGCTACTATTTCTTCCCCGAGGATCCGAGCGACCTGGTTGACGTGTTCACGCAGATCGCCAACCAGTTGGCGCAATTGCGGCTGGCCCTTTAGGGGGAGCTGATATTGTTGGGAATGGTACCGCCTCCCCGGATTGAACGGGGGACCTCTAGATCCACAATCTAGCGCTCTAACCAACTGAGCTAAGGCGGCAAAGGCTCTGCGAGGGAGGACAAAAGGCCCGTCCCGAAAGCGGGCGGAACATAGGTCGAGAATCCCGTGATGACAAGCACCGATTTTGCCCATGGATGACAGGCCACTTCGCGGCTCCGGTTTAACCATCCGGCCCGAAGTGCCAAGCCCGCCGCAGCGCCGCACTGGACCCTGGGGAACGCACCCTATATTGAAGAAACCTTGAGCGTCCGGGCGCAATTTGTACCGGAATGGGACGGAAACCCCGGCCCGCATCCGGAACGGAGAGACTTGATTTCAGATGGATGCTGACTGGATCACATCGCCGAGCGCCCGCCGCGTGCAGCAGCATGCCGAGGATCCGCGTCCGGCCTGGCTGTGGTCGCAGGATGGCCAGGTGCTGCTGTGGCATAACGCTGCCGCGCCGCTGTTCCTGGCCAAGCTCAAGAAGCATGGGCTGAAGCTGGCGCCGGCCGCCGTGCCGATCAAGGGCCAGGCCGCCCGCAATATCCGCCTTGGCTCGATCGGACGCACCAGCCTGGCCCGCATCCAGTTCATCGCCGGCGACAAGCCCGCTTCCAGCACCTGCGCGACGACGCCGCTGACCTGGCAGGACGGGCAGACCGTGCTGCTGATCGTCGGCGTAGACCCGATCGCGCCCGAGATCCTGGCTGCCGCAGCGGCGCCAGCCGAAGCCGACGCCGAGCCCCCTGCCCCGGCGGACGATCTTGCCGCGGCACAGGACGCCCTGGCCGAGCCGAATGTGGACATGCCCGAGCCGCCGCCGAACAGCGTGGGCGCGCTGATCAGCGCCGACGAAAATGCCTATGCGCGCGAGCTGGAAAACTGGCACGACGCCGAGCATGACAACGGCCTGGCCCCTAAGTCGGTGGCCGACGACGAGCCGATGGCCGAGGCGACACCGGCGGCGGAGCCCGACAACGCGGAACCGCCAGCGAGCCGGCTGAGCCGGCTGGTCGACCGGCTTGCCGCCGACGAGGCACTGTTCACGCCGCTGACCGAGGCCGACGACGCCCCGCCCCCGGTAGTGGCGGCGCCGGAACCGGACGCGCCTGACGCGGGGGCAACGGAAGCCCTGTTCACGGTCACCGGGCGTGGCTTCGTGGCGGCGGAGACCGAATTGGCGGGTGCCGAAGCGGAGCAGGACGAGGCCGAGGCGGACCTTGCCGATCTGGCGGCGCTCGATGCCGCGCCGGAGACGCCGGCGGCCGAAGCTGTTGCCGAGTCCGATGGCATCGAGCGACTGGCCCGCGAAATGGCCGAGTTGGCGCCCCAGCCGGTGGTCGAGGCCGATGCAGAGGCGGTAGAGCGCGTGTCGCGCTACAATTTCGACGAGTTGTCGCGCATTCTCAACGATCGGGTCGGCGACAATTCGCAGCCACCCAAGCCGGTGGCGGAACAGCCGCGCAGCGGCGCGCTGATCAACCTGGGCGGGGAGACGCTGGTTCTCAACCGGCTGCCGCTGGGCATATTGGTGTTCCGCGACCAGCAGGTGCTGTTCGCCAACCGCGCCATCACCGAGATGGTGGGTTATGACTCGGTGGAGAGCCTGCGCGCGGCGGGCCTGGCGGCGGTGTTCCCCGTGGCGGGCGCCGAGGGGCAGGATGCCGGCCCGGTCAACCACCTGACGCAGCGCGATGGAACGCTGGTGCCGGTCACGGCGCGCCTGCAGTCGATTTCCTGGCAGGGCCGCCCGGCGCTGATGCTGTCGGCGAGCACGACCGAGGTCCGCACCGGCCATGAAGCGGCCGTCAGCGCCTTTGCCCAGACCTTCGCCGATGTGCGCGGCGACGGCTTTTTCGAAGCCACGCGCGCCGGCGTCGTCAGCGCCATCACTCCGCGCAGCGCCGGATTACTGCGGGCCGACGGCGCGCTGGAAGGCAAGGCGCTGTCGTCGCTGGTGGCCAGCGGCGAAGTCGAGGCTTTGCGCGAATTCCTGGAGCGGCCGGCGCGGTTTGCCGAAACCGCCCGCCCCTGCCTGACCCTGCGCTCGCAATCCGGCTCGGCAGAGATCATTCTCTTCGCCCAGGGCCAGGCCGGGGTAGTGACCGGCTATTTCGGCTTCATCCGAGCCCGCGAGCCGGCGCCGCTGCGCCTCAGCGGCTATTCGGATGTCGACCCGGCCCTGCTGGCCCGCATCAGCCGCGGCGTGCGCCGGCCGCTCAATACAATTATCGGCTTTTCGGACCTGATCCGCTCGGAGGCTTTCGGCGCGTTGCAGAACGAGCGCTACGAAAGCTATGCGCAGGACATCACCACCGCCGGCCACGAGATTGCCGCGCTGGTGGATGAGCTGGACGACTATGCGCGGCTGCGCGACGGACGCTACCTGCCGCAGCGCGCCAGCATAGAACTGACCGGCCTGCTCGAAAGCTGCGTGGTCCGCATCCGCCATCAAGCGAGTGGCGCCCGCGTCATCGTGCGCAACGCCATTTCCGAAAGCCTGCCGCGCATCACCGCCGACCGGGCTTCACTGGCACAGGCGGTGCTGAACCTGTTGGCCAGCGCTATCGACCAGACCCCGACAGGGGGTGCCGTGGTGATCTCGGCGCAGCGCGAGGACGATGGCGGCATTGCCGTGCATGTACGCGACAGTTCCACCCATGCGGTGGACATGGCCGAACGCTTCGTGGTGTTCCGCGATGGTGTCGGCAAGAACGGACAGCTCATGACCCCGGTGCGGTCGAGCGTCGGGCTGGCGCTGACGCGATCGCTGCTGGCGGTCAACGCCTTCTCGCTGTCGGTCGATCCGGCCGGGGAGCAGGGCATGCTGTTCACGCTGATTATTCCGGCCGACCTGGTGGAGCGCCCGGCGCTGCCATCCGAGAGCAGCGAATAAGCTGACAGCGAGCGTCGATTTTATTGACAGGGCCTGCGACCAGCGCCACAACGCGCGGACGAGCAGGAGAAAACGGTCATGGCAGGTCGGCGAGGCATCCTTGGTGCGGCGGTGATGCTGGCGCTGGCGGGCAGCGGCCCGGCGCTGGCGCAGGGTGACGCGGTCAACGTCTACACCTATCGCGAGCCCGGACTGATCCAGCCGCTGCTCGACCGCTTCACCGAAGAAACCGGCATACGCACCAATGTCCTGTTCGCCGCCGACGGGCTGATCGAGCGCGTGGCCGCCGAGGGCGAGCTGTCGCCGGCCGACGTGATCGTCACGGTCGATATCGGCAACCTGGCCAACGCCAAGGAGCTCGGCATCACCCAGGCGATTGCTGGCGAGACGCTGGCGCGCGTGCCCGACCAGTATCACGACCCGGATGGGCAATGGGTGGCGCTGTCGCTGCGGGCCCGGGTATTCTACGCCTCGGTCGAGCGGGTGACGGAAACGGCACTGACCTATGAGGACATCGCCGGCCCTGAATGGCAGGGGCGTCTCTGCACCCGGTCGGGCCTGCATGCCTACAATATCGGGCTGATCGCCACCCGCATCGCCCATTGGGGCGTCGAGCGGACGCGCGGCTGGCTGGCCGGCGTGCGGGACAATCTCAATCATGCACCGACCGGCGCCGACCGCGACCAGGTGAAGCAGATTTTCGACGGCTCCTGCGACCTGGCCATCGGCAATACCTATTACATGGGCTTGATGCTGACCAACGACGCCGAGCCCGAGCAGAAGGAATGGGCCGCCTCGGCGCGGATCATCTATCCGGACGCCGACGGGGATGGCACGCAGGTCAATCTGTCCGGCGCCGTAGTTGCCAAATATGCGCCCAACAAGGCCAATGCCGACAAGCTGGTGGCTTTCCTGCTGTCGGACGAGGCCCAGCATCTCTATGCCAGCGGCAATTACGAATTCCCGGTCGTCGACGGCGTCGAGCCATCGGAGCTGGTGGCGAGCTGGGGCGCCCTGACGGCCGACACCACGCCGATGGTCGAGATCGCTGCGCATCGCAAGGAAGCGGCGGCGCTGGTCGACGAAGGCCGGTTCGACGAAGGCCCGCAGAACTGACAGTCCGATCATGACGGACCTGACGCAATCGCAGCGCGCCAACGGAAGGACATTCGGCCTGCCGGTGGTGCCCTTGCTGCTGGTGGCCGTGATGGGCCTGCCGATCGGCTGGTTGCTGTGGTCGGCTGCGGCGGCGCTGGGCTCGGGCAGCAACGGGCTGGCGGCGACGATGTTGCCGACGGCGTTGCGCGACACCATCCAACTCATGGTTCTGGTCGGCATGGTCACCGGCGCGGCGGGGCTGGTGGCCGCCTGGCTGGTGACACATTACGACTTCCCGCTGCGCCGGGTGTTCGACTGGGCGCTGGTGATGCCGCTGGCCGTGCCGACCTATCTGGCGGCCTATACCTATGTGGAATTCCTCGATTTCACCGGCCCGCTGCAAACCGCCTTGCGGGCGGTCAACGGGGCGACGTCGATCAAGGATTACTGGTTTCCCGATATCCGCAGCGACTGGGGCGCGGTGATCGTGCTGTCCAGCGTGCTCTATCCCTACGTCTATGTCGCCTGCCGGGCGTTTTTCCTGATGCAGTCGGCCAGCCTCAATATCGCGGCGCGCACGCTGGGGGCCGGCGGCATGCGGACCTTTTTCGCCGTGACGCTGCCGCTGTCGCGGCCAGCTCTGGTGGTGGGGGTGACGCTGGCGATGATGGAGGTGGTCAACGATCTGGGGGCGGTGCAGTATTTCGGCATCAACGCCATCACCGCCATCATCTATTCGACCTGGATCAACCGCTCCGATTTCGGCGGTGCGGCACAACTGGCGGTAATGGTCGTGCTGGTCATCGGCCTGCTGATCGCGGCCGAGCAGCGGGCGCGGCGCGACCGGGTCTATCTGGCGCATCGCGACAGCCGCGTGCCACCGGCGCGCGAACCATTGCAGGGCGCGCGGCGCTGGGCCGCATTCGGCTTCTGCCTCGTGCTGCTGGGTCTGGGTTTCGGCACTCCGGTGGGGCAGTTGACCTATTCGGCGTTCCGCGTCGTGTTGCCGGAAACCATCACCATGACCGTCGCGGCGCTGGTGCCGACGCTGACGCTGGCCGGGCTGGGCGCGCTGACTACCGTGCTTGTCGGCCTGGCGGCGGCCAAGCTGGCGCATCACTCCGGGGCGGGCGCCCGCGGGGCGATCCGGCTGGCGACGCTGGGCTATGCCATTCCCGGCACGGTGCTGGCGCTGGGGCTGCTGCAACCGCTCGGACAGGCCGACCTGTGGTTCAACCGCATGACGATGGCGCTGTGGGACTGGCGGCCGGGCCTCGTGCTTTCAGGATCGATGGCGGCCCTGCTCTATGTCTACGCCATCCGGTTCCTCGCCGTCAGTCATTCGACCATCGATGCGGCGATGAAGAAACGCGGCGACTCCATGCTGCAGGCCGGGCGAGTGCTGGGGGCGCGCGGGGTGGGGCTGCTGCTGCGGGTGGATTTGCCGACGCTGATGCCGGCGCTGCTGAGCGCGGCGACACTGGTCTTTGTCGAGATCGTCAAGGAATTGCCGGCGACGCTGCTGCTGCGGCCGCTCGGAATCGATACACTGGCGACAGTGGTCTATGCGCGGGCCAATGTCGGACTTTTTGCCCAGGCAGCGCTGCCTGCCCTGTTTATCGTGCTGGCGGGGCTGATCCCGGTCATTCTTGCTACGCGGCTGGGCGATCGTAGGAAAGTATAACAAAGCGGCATGCTGCCATGTTAGTGGCGATCCCATATATCTCGCGCCATGGGAGCCGGAGCCTCATGCGCCGGCGGGGTTCGACGATGCCGCATGACCGGCCGCGGACCGACTGGCGGTGCTGCCGCTACAATTGGGAGTTATCCTATGAACAAGACGTTGAAGGCTTTCGGGCTGGCACTGGCGCTGAGCACGGCATTGGCCGGCATGGCCATGGCGCAGCCGACCGAAGTGCGGATCGGCGTGGCGCTGGAGCCCCCCGCGCTCGACCCCACGGCCGGGGCCGCCGAGGCCATCGACATCGTGGTCTATCAGAACGTGTTCGAGGGACTGACCCGCATCGACCAGAATGGCGCCGTTCAACCGGGCCTGGCCGATAGCTGGACCATTTCGGACGACGGGCTGACATATACGTTCAAGCTGCATGACGGGGTGACCTTCCATGACGGCACCACGTTCGACGCCGAAGACGTCAAGTTCACCTTCGACCGCATCCTGGGTGCCGACAGCGTCAACGCGCATCGCGAATTCTACGAGCCGATCACCAGCATCACGGTCATCGATCCGCTGACCATCGAACTCAAGCTCGACCGGCAGATCGGGCGCTTCCTGTTCGATCTGGGCCGCGGCGATGCGGTGATCGTGGCGCCGGAAAGCGCCGACAACAATGCCAATGACCCGATCGGTACCGGCCCATTCGCCTTCGTGCAGTGGGACAAGGGCAGCCGCGTGGTGCTGGAGGCTTATGGCCCCTATTGGGGCGAACCGGTCCACCTGACCAAGGCCAGCTACGTGTTCATCGGCGACACCGCGACGCTGACCAATGCCCTGCTGGCCGGCGATATCGACGGCACCAACAATTTCTCCACCGATGCGCTGGCGGTGTTCGAGAACAATCCGCAGTTCAAGGTGCTGGTCGGCACGACCGAAGGCGAGACCATCCTCTCCACCAACAACAAGCGGCCGCCCTTCGACAATCTCAAGGTGCGCCAGGCCATGGCCCATGCGCTGGATCGCCAGGCGATCATCGATGGCACGACCAATGGCTATGGCACGCCGATCGGCGCGCCTTTCGCGCCGCATAATCCATATTATGTCGACCTGACGGGCACCTATCCCTACGATCCGGAGGCGGCCAGGGCGCTGCTGGCGGAGGCCGGCTATCCCGACGGGTTCAGCGCCACGCTGAAGCTGCCGCCGGTGCCCTATGCCCGCACCTCGGGCCAGATCATCGCCAGCCAGTTTGCCGCGGTCGGCATCAAGCTGGAACTGATCAACGTGGAATGGGCGCAGTGGCTGGAAGACGTCTATGCCAACAAGGACTTCGACCTGTCCATCATCAGCCATGTGGAACCGTTCGACATTGGCAATTATGCCAACCCCGATTACTACTTCGGCTATGACAATCCCGAATTCCAGGCGCTTATCGAAACCCTCAACGGCACGGTGGACGAAACCAAGCGCAAGGCGCTGGCCGTCGAGGCGCAGACCATTCTCGCCAAGGATGCGGTCAACGGATACCTGTTCGAGCTGGCGCAGACCGGGGTGTGGAATGCCAAGCTCACCGGCATGTGGCAGAATTCGCCGATCGAAGGCCTGGTGCTGCGGGATATCGCCTGGACTGAGTAAGGGTTCGCTTTCCAGGCTGAGGGCCCGTGGTTCCTTCGTCTCCCTCCCCCTTGAGGGGAGGGATCGAGGGTGGCGGTCCATCAGTGGTCCACAAGGCCACCCCCTCCCCAGCTCTGCTACGGCCCCTCGGGCCGAGCGGCGCTACCCTCCCCTCAAGGGGGAGGGTAGGCAGGAGCCTGTCCATACGGGCAGTTGGTCGAGAACGCCCGCATGATCGCCTTCACCCTCCGCCGTTTCCTGGGGTTTGCTGCGACGCTGCTGGTGGCGGCGCTCGTCATCTTCTGGCTGCTCGATCTGCTGCCGGGCGATCCGGCGCAGTTTATCCTCGGCATCAATGCCACGCCTGAATCGGTGGCGCGGCTGCGGGTGCAGATGGGGCTCGATGCACCGGCGCATGAACGGTTCCTGGCCTGGATCTGGGGCATGCTGCAGGGCGATTTCGGCATGAGCTACACCCAGCGCGCGCCGGTGGCCGAGCTGATCTGGGCCCGGCTGGCGGTGACGCTGCCGCTCAGCATCTTTGCCATGGTCATTTCCATCGTCGTCGGGCTGCCGCTGGGGATACTGGCGGCGCGGCGGCGGGGCAAGCTGCTCGATACGGCCATCATGGTCACGGCGCAGACCGGGGTGGCCATTCCCAATTTCTGGTTCGGCATGCTGCTGACGCTGCTGTTTGCGGTGACTTTGCGCTGGCTGCCCCCGGGCGGCTTCACGCCGTGGAACGAGGATGGCGGCGCGGCCTTTCGCGGACTGATCCTGCCCAGTCTGGCGCTGGCTCTGCCGCAGGCGTCCATCCTGGCGCGCGTGATGCGGACGGCTTTGGTGGACGTGACCGGGCAGGACTATATCCGCACCGCGCGGGCCAAGGGCCTCACCATGGGCGAGGCGGTGTGGCGGCATGGCGTGCGCAACGCGCTGCTGCCGGTGCTGACCATTCTGGGGCTGCAATTCGCCTACCTGGTCGCGGGCACGATCATCGTCGAGAACGTGTTCTACCTGCCGGGGCTGGGGCGGCTGATCTTCACCGCCATTTCCGAGCGCGACCTGATCCTGGTGCGGGGGGCGACCATCATCCTCATCGTCACCGTGACGGCGACGATGCTGCTGACCGATATCGCCTATGCGCTGGTCGATCCGCGCCTGCGGGAAAGGAGCGCGCCATGAAGCGCCTGCTCAGCCATCCCAGCCTGGTGATCGGGCTTGTCGCGACGCTGCTCTTCCTCGCCCTCGGGCTGCTGTCGCTGGTATGGACCCCCTACCCCATCGCGCAGATCGATATTCCGCGTCGCTTCCTCGCGCCCAGCGCTGCCCACTGGCTGGGCACCGATAATCTGGGGCGCGACATGATGAGCCTGGTCATGGCCGGCACCTGGACGAGTTTTCTCGTGGCGGCGGTGGCCGTGGCCATCGGCGTCGGGGTCGGGGTGCCGCTGGGGCTGGCGGCCGCGGCCTGGGGCGGCGCGGTCGAGTGGGTGGTGCTGCGGCTCACCGATTTCGTCTTCGCCTTCCCGGCGGTGATCGCCGCCATTCTCATCACCACGCTGGTCGGGCCGGGCGCGGTGAATGCCATCGTGGCTATCGGCATCTTCAACATTCCGGTGTTTGCGCGGGTGGCGCGCGGCGGCGCCCTCAGCATCGCCACGCTCGACTTCGTGGCGGCGGGACGGCTGGCGGGGCTTGGCAATACGCTGATCGCCTGGCGGCACCTGTTGCCCAATGTGATGAGCCTCATCATCGTGCAGGGCACGATCCAGATGTCGCTGGGCATCCTGTCGGAAGCGGGGCTCAGCTATATCGGGCTGGGCACGCAGCCGCCCGAAACGAGCCTGGGGCTGATGCTGAAGGATGCGCAGGGCGTGTTCCTGATCCATCCGTGGCTGACGCTGGTGCCGGGGCTAGCCATCGTGCTGATCGTCATCGCACTCAATATTGCCGGCGACGGGCTGCGCGACGCCATCGATCCACGCCTGCGGCAGGGAAATCCCAATGTCCTTGCTTGAGGTTTCCGGGCTCTCCATACGCTTCGGCGATGCCAAGGTGGTCAGCGACGTGAGCTTCTCGCTGCAGCGCGGCGAGCGCTTCGGCATTATCGGAGAAAGCGGCTCGGGCAAGACGCTGACGGCGCTCGCCATTACCGGCCTGCTGCCGGAAGGCGCGGCCATGGGCGGCACCATCAGCCTCGACGGCGCCCCCCTGCCCGGTTCGGAGCGCGCCATGGCGCGGCTGCGCGGCAAGCGCGTCGGCATGGTGTTCCAGGAGCCGATGACGGCGCTCAACCCGCTGATGCGGGTCAACGACCAGATCGAGGAGAGCATCCGCCTCGATGCCGCGCATGGCGCGACACAGATCGAGGTGCCTTACCTGCTCAAGGAGGTGGGGCTGGAGCTCAAGCATGGCGACCGCTTTCCGCACCAGCTATCGGGCGGACAGCGGCAGCGCGTGATGATCGCCATGGCGCTGGCCAGCCGGCCTGACATACTGATCGCGGACGAACCGACCTCGGCGCTCGACCTCATCACCCAGCGCAAGGTGCTCGACCTGATCGCCGATATCTGCACGCGGCGGCAGATGGCTTTGCTGTTCATCAGCCACGACCTCAAGGCGGTCGGCGCTTTGTGCAACCGGGTTGCGGTGATGCATCGGGGGAAGCTGGTCGAAACCGGGCCGGCGATGAGCGTTTTTTCGGCGCCAAAACAGCCCTATACGCAAAAGCTGGTTGCCGCTTCGCGTTTCGATGTGCGGCCATTGTCGCGCCCGCCGATCGGCAGCACGCTGCTGGAGGTCGACGGCATCACGCGAGACTATCGGCAGGGCGGCATGCTGTTCTGGGCCGACAAGCCCCTGCGGGCGGTGGACGACGTGCACTTCTCCATTGCCAGCGCCGAATGCCTGGCGCTGGTCGGCCCCTCGGGCTGCGGCAAGACCACCCTGGCCAAGATCGTCGTCGGGCTGGACCGGGCGACGGCGGGCGAAGTCCGGCTGGCGGGCGCGGCCTATCACGGTTCGGACCTGCCCAATGGCTTGCGGCGCGATGTGTCGCTGGTGTTCCAGGACCCGTTCGGCAGCTTCAATCCCCGGCTGACCATTGCCGCCTCCCTGGCCGAACCGCTGCGCCTGGAGCCGGAATTGAGCGCGGAGGCAGCGCGCGCCAGGCTGGTCGAGTCGGTGGAGGCCGTGGGGCTCGATACCGCCATGCTGGCGCGCTACCCCCACGAATTCTCGGGCGGACAGCGGCAGCGGCTGGCTATCGCGCGGGCGCTGGTGACGCGACCCAAGCTGCTGGTGCTGGACGAGCCGGTATCGGCGCTGGACGTGTCGGTGCGCGGCGAGGTGTTGGCGCTGCTGGCGCGGCTGCAGGCCGATTTCGGACTGACCTATCTCATCATCAGCCACGACCTCGACATGGTGCGGGCCATGGCCGACCGGGTGCTGGTGATGGATGCCGGCAGGATCGTCGAAGAGGGCAAGCCGGCGCAAATCTTCGCCGAGCCGCAGCACAGGCTGACGCGGGATCTGATGGCGGCAAGGTTGCCGGATGTGGGATGAGGGGCACGCCCTCGTGGTTCGAGGCGCTGAAGAAGCGCACCTCACCATGAGGGCTACTTGGCTCTATGTACCAGTAGCCTCATGGTGAGGTGCGAGCCCTTCGCGAGCCTCGAACCACGAGGGCGTGGCACCTAAAGCAATCCCACATAACTCCCGAACGGCTCCAGATCGAGTTCGCCCTCGATGGGCGCCGCGGTGACGCCGGGGCAGCCGGCATCGTGCGGCACCAGATCGGCCGGCAGCGCATATTCGGCGGCGGTGCCGCCCATGTTGAAGACGCAGAGCAGGCGCTGGGCGCCGTCCTCGCGGATGAAAGCCAGGATATTGCCGGGCGCATCGAGCAGGCGGATGGTGCCCTTGGCCAAAGCCGGATGGGCGCGACGGAACACCAGCATCGCGCGGTAGAATTCCAGCACTGAGCCCAGGACATTGTCCTGGGTATCGACGGCATGGGTCAGGTGTTCGGCCGGCACCGGCAGCCAGGTGCGGCTGGCGGTGGAGAAGGCGCCATTGGTGGCGTGGGACTGCCAGACCATCGGCGTGCGGCAACCGTCGCGGCCCTTGAATTCGGGCCAGAATTCGATGCCGTAGGGATCGACCAGGTCCGAGAAGGACAGCTCGGCCTCCTTGAGGCCCAGTTCCTCCCCCTGATAGAGGCAGACCGAGCCGCGCATGCACAGGATCAGCGTGGCAGCGAGGCGGGTAAAGGCGGCCTCCTGCCCATGCACCGCCCAGCGGCTGACATGGCGCACCACATCATGGTTGGAAAAGGCGAGGCAAATCCAGCCGTCGGGGGCCTTGGCCTCGGTGGCGGCAATGGACTTGCGGAAATGCTCGGCGGAAAATTCGCCGCCGAGATAATCGAAGGTATAGGCCATGTGCAGGTGGTCATTGCCCGAGGTGTATTGCGCCATGATTTCGAGCTGGTGCTGGCTGTCGCCAATTTCGCCGACAGTGGTGCGGCCGGGATATTCATCCATCAGCGCGCGCAGGCGCTTGAGGAAGGCCAGGTTTTCCGGGCGCGACTTGTCGTAGATATGTTCCTGGAAATTATAGGGGTTCACTGCCGGGGCGGTCGAGGCGTTGAAGTCATCGGGGCGCACCACCGGATTGTCCTCGAAGCCGAGCGAACAGAAGTAGAAATTGACGGTATCGAGCCGGAAGCCATCGACGCCACGCTCCAGCCAGAAGCGCATTTCGGCCAGCAGGGCATCCTGCACTTCGGCGCTGTGGAAGTTGAGGTCGGGCTGGGAGACCAGGAAATTGTGCTGGTAATACTGCATGCGCCGGGAGTCCCACTGCCAGGCGGAGCCGCCAAAGATGGAGAGCCAGTTATTGGGCGGGGTGCCATCGGGCCTGGGATCGGCCCAGACATACCAGTCGGCCTTGGCATTGGTGCGCGACTGCCGGCTTTCCGAGAACCAGGCATGCTTGTCGGACGAGTGGGAAATCACCTGGTCGATAATGACCTTGAGGCCCAGCGAGTGGGCCTTGCGCACCAGATTGTCGAAATCTTCCAGCGTGCCGAAGCTGGGATCGATGTCGCGGTAGTTGGAAACGTCGTAGCCGAAATCCTTCATCGGCGAGGTGAAAACCGGCGATAGCCAGATGGCGTCCACCCCCAGATCGGCGACATAGTCGAGCCGGCTGGTAATGCCGACAAGATCGCCGACGCCGTCGCCATTCTGATCCTGAAAGGAGCGCGGATAGATCTGGTAGATCACCGCGCCGCGCCACCAATCCTGATCCACCGTGGTTTCGTCCGGTGTCTTGGCTTCGGTCATCAGCGACGTGGCGGTCATGATTGGCTCCCGTGAAGTGGGAGCCAGTTAACGCGCGGGATGAGATGGAAGCAAGGTAAGCAGGCAGCGAAATCCCGGCCTTCGCCTCCCTCCCCCTTGAGGGGAGGGTAGCGTCGCTCGGCCCGTAGGGCCGCAGCAGAGCTGGGGAGGGGGTAGTTCTGTGGACCACCGATGGACCCCCACCCTCATTCCCTCCCCTCAAGGGGGAGGGAGGCGCAGGAGCCGATCCCGTAGCGAGGGAGGGAATACTGAGGATCTGGGAGTTGGCCGGCTCACCGTGTGTTGTGCAGCATGCCCTGGAAGGCGCGGTAGGACGATTTGGGCGTGCGCTGCTGGGTCTCGTAGTCGACATGGACGATGCCGAAGCGCTTGTTGTAGCCCTCGGCCCATTCGTAATTGTCGAGCAGCGACCAGGCGAAATAGCCGCGCACGTCAGCGCCCTGCTCGCGGGCAGTCAGCACGGCCTTGAGGTGGTCGTCGTAATAGGTCACGCGACGCGGATCGTCGTCGCCCTCGACCTCGGCCATGCCGTTCTCGGTCACGTAAAGCGGAATCTTGGTATATTCGTTGGAGACGCGGACCAGCAGGTCGCTCAGCCCCTTGGGGTAGATTTCCCAGCCGATATCGGTCTTTTCCAGCGGCCCCTTGACCTGCTCGATCGGGTTGCCCCCATCAGTGCCGGCCCTGTAGATGCCGCGGGTGTAATAGTTGATGCCCAGCCAGTCGAGCGGCCGCGACACGACTTCCATGTCCTTCTGGTAGTCGCTGGGCAGGTTGTCGCCGAGCCAGGCGGTGACTTCCTGGGGGTATTGGCCCTTGAGCACACCGCCGAGATACCAGCGGTTGAACAGGGCATCGCCCATACTCATGGCGGCCAGGTCTTCCGGCTTGTCGCTGGCGGCCTCGGACTTTTCGAGGTTGAGCACGATGCCGAGGTTTTTCGCACCATTGGCGCGCAGCGCATCGATGGCGGTGCCGTGGGCGAACAGCACATGGTGCATGGCGCGGGCGGCGGCGCGGATATCGCGGTAACCGGGGGCGTGGATGCCCAGATAATGGCTGAGGAAGGCGACACACCAGGGCTCGTTGATGGTGGCGGTGGCCGTCAGGCGATCACCGTATTTCTGCGCAACGAGCGCCGCATAGTCGCCGAACCAGCCCGCAATATCGCGGTTCATCCAGCCGCCCTTGTCCTGCAGGGGCGACGGCAAATCCCAATGATAGAGCGTGGCATAGGGCTTGATGCCGCGTTCGAGCATGCCGTCGATCAGGCGATCGTAGAAGTCGATGCCGGCCTGGTTGACGGCGCCGGTCCCTTCAGGGATCAGGCGCGGCCAGGCGAAGGAGAAACGGTAGCCATCGAAGCCACCGTCGCGGATCAGGTCGAGGTCCTGCGGCCAGAGCTCGTAGTGATTGCAGGCATCGCGGCCGGTATCGCCATTATGGACATTGCCGGGGGTGGCCGAGAACGTGTCCCAGATGGAGGAGCCGCGGCCATCATGCTGACCACCTTCGATCTGGTAGGCCGCCGTGGCGACGCCAAAGGTGAAACCCGGACCGAAGTCCTTGCGGTCGATTGAGAACATGAAGGCTCCTCTGGCCGGCAATTCGCCGTGATTGGGCTAGCCGAATAGCCGAAGCAGAGGATTTATGCAATCGATTGCAGGAGAGTTGCCTAGGATCGCAAGCGCGGTGTGTTTTCCAGAATTCGCCGGGCAATGGCTCGGTAGGCCACTGCTTCGGGCCCATCGGGCGCGGCAGCGACCGGGGGGTGGCCGGTATCGGAGCCTTCGCGGATGGACATGACCAGCGGGACGGCGCCGAGGAAAGCCATGTTCATTTCCGCAGCGGCCCGTTCGGCGCCGCCACTGCCGAAAATATCGTAGCGGGCGCCGGTATCGGGGGCGATGAAATAGCTCATGTTCTCGACAAGGCCGAGGATGGGCACGCCGAAGCGGGGCAGCATGTCGATGGCCTTCTTGGCGTCGATCAGCGCCAAATCCTGCGGGGTGGAGACCACGACGACGCCGTCGACCTCGGCCTGCTGGAACAGCGAGATATGGATATCGCCGGTGCCGGGCGGCAGGTCGATAACCAGGATATCGAGCTGGCCCCAATCGGTTTCGCGCAATAGCTGGCGCAAAGCGGAGGTGGCCATGGGGCCACGCCAGACCACGGCCTGGTCCTTGGTCAGCATGGAGCCGATGGACATGACCTTGAGGCCAAAGGCCTCATGCGGCGAGAAAATGCCGTCGTCGCGCACGGCCGGCTGGCCCTCTATGCCCAGCAGCTTGGGAATGGAGGGGCCGTAGAGGTCGGCATCGAGAATGCCGGTGCGCAGACCCTCGGCGGCGAGCGCCAGGGCAATATTGACCGCCGTGGTGGATTTGCCGACGCCGCCCTTGCCGGAGCCGACGGCGATGATGTGCTTGATGCCGGGAACCGGTGTCTTGCCCGCCGGAACCGGCTTGCCATGCGAGAAGGTGGGGCCGGATTTGGGCGGCGGCTTGCTGCCGGTGAGCGAGACCATGATCTTGCGGCTGCCGGCGAGCTTTTGCGCCGCCGCCGCCGCCTGCTCGCGGGCGGGGCCGAAGGCCGCCTCCATGCCCGGTGCAACGGCAATGGCGAAGGCCACGGCGCCAGATGTGACGATGATGTCGGAGAGGCCGGCATAGCCAGCCAGATCCCCGCCGCCGGGGATTTCCACAGCTGACAGAGCGGATTTGATGGCGGCGGCGAGTTCTGTATCGGCCATGGGCGGCGCGGGCGGCAATGGGCGCCACAACTCCAATGTCATTCCGGCGCAGGCCGGAATCCATCCTGAGATTTACCCCAACACACGCATCTCAGGATGGACCCCGGCCTGCGCCGGGGTGACATCGCGTGTGTGGAGGTACTCGACCTAGAGGATCGACTGACCCGTGGCCTTCCAGTCCTTGAGGAAGCCGTCGATGCCCGCATTGGTCAGCGGGTGGTCCGCCAGCTTGCGGATCACAGCGGGCGGGATGGTGGCGACATCGGCACCGGCCAAAGCGACCTGGGTCACGTGGTTGGGCGAACGGATCGAGGCGGCCAGGATTTCAGTGTCGAAGGCGTAGTTGTCGTAGATCTGGCGGATATTCTCGATCAGCTCGACGCCATCGAGGTTGATGTCATCGAGGCGCCCCAGGAAGGGCGAGATGTAGGTGGCGCCGCACTTGGCCGCCAGCAGGGCCTGATTGGCCGAGAAGCAGAGCGTGACGTTGGTCTTGACGCCGCGCTCCTTGAAGGTCTTGGTGGCCTTGAGGCCGTTGAGGGTCAGCGGCAGCTTGACCACGACATTGTCGGCCAGGGCGGCCAGCACGGTGCCTTCGGCGATCATGCCGTCATATTCGAGGCTCGCCACTTCGGCCGAAACCGGGCCGGGCACGACCGAGCAAATTTCCTTGACGACTTCCTTGAAGTCGCGGCCGGACTTGGCGATCAGCGACGGGTTGGTGGTCACGCCGTCGAGCAGGCCAGTGTCGTAGAGCTCCTTGATGTCCTTGATTTCCGCAGTATCGACAAAGAACTTCATGGTTCCCTCCTAAATCCTTTTACAGGCAGATGTAGCACGGCAAAGCCTTGCCGCAAGGGCATTCGCTGGCGTTATTTGATGGCGGCCAGCATGGCGTCGGCCAGTTCGCCAACGCGGTCTTCGGGGATGCCGGCAACGTTGATGCGGCTGTCTCCAATCATATAGACGCCGTTATTGGCCTTAAGGTGTTCGACCACCGAATTTTCCAGCCCCAGCAGCGAAAACATGCCGCGATGGGCGGCGATGAAGTCGAAATCCTTGGAGTTCGACCGCTGGCGAATCGCTTCGCTCAGCTTTTCGCGCAGGCGGATCATGCGGGCGCGCATGGCGTTGAGTTCGGTTTCCCACTCGGCGCGCAACTCGGCATCCTCGAGGATGGTGCGGATGATTTCCGCGCCATGATCGGGGGGCTGGCTATAGGCGCCGCGGATGATGTTGAGCAGTTGGGACTGCGCAATATCGGCCTGGGCGGCGTCGCGCGCGACGAGAATGGCCGCCCCGACGCGTTCGCGGTAGAGGCCGAAATTCTTCGACCCCGAGAATGCTACCAGAGCTTCGGGCACCGAGGACAAAATCTTGCGCATGCCATAGGCATCGGCCTCGATGCCGTCGCCGAAGCCGAGATAGGCCAGGTCGATGAACGGCAGCGCGCCGGTACGGGCCAGGCTGGCGGCGACCTTATCCCATTGATCGGGCGTGAGATTTGCGCCGGTCGGGTTGTGGCAGCAGCCATGCAGCAGCACGACATCTTCCTTGCCCAGCGCGTCGAGCGCCGCGAGCATGGCGGCGAATTTGACGCCGCGGGTCTCGGTGTCGAAATAGGGATAAGTCTTGACCTGGAGCCCGGAATTTTCGGCGATCGGGTTGTGGTTGGGCCAGGTCGGATCGGAGACCCAGACGGTGGCGCCGGGCCGGGCGCGGTTGACCAGTTGCATCAGTACCCAGAGCGAGCCGGTGCCGCCGGGGGCCTGGGCGATGCGGACGCGGGAGCGGTCGACGCTGTCGGCCAGGACCAGGTCGAGCACGGCGGCGCCATAGCCCTTGTTGCCGGCAATGCCGAGGTAAGTCTTTGTCTTTCCAGCCGAAAGGATTTTCTGCTCGGCCTTTTTCACCGAGGTCATGATCGGGGTGGCGCCCTGCTCGTCTTTGTAGACGCCGACGCCGAGGTCGATCTTGGTGGGACGCGGGTCGGCCGCGTATTCGCCCATGAGCGCCAGGATCTTGTCGCCGGGGGCCTTGGTCAGGGTCTCGAACATGATGAAGAGTCGTTCCGGTGGGAAGGCGGGGTTGTTATAGGCGGCGGTGGGATTTTTGCAATGCGGGGAAGTGGCGCAGAAACCCTTTGCCCACGGCGTGGGAGCAAATCAACGTTTCAGCCCCAACCGATCGAGTTCTGCGATCAATTGCGGAATGATTTCAAAGAGATCGCCGATCAGCGCTACGTCGGCTAGCTTGACCAGGGGGGCTTCGGGGTCGGTGTTGATGGCGACGATCTTTTTGGCGCCCTGGATGCCGGCGAGATGTTGCAAAGCGCCCGATATGCCAATGGCGATATAGAGGTCGGGGGCGATGATCTTGCCGGTCTGGCCGACCTGCCAGTCATTGGGGGCATAGCCCGCATCGACGGCAGCGCGGGTGGCGCCGATGGCGGCGCCGAGCTTTTTGGCAAGTTTTTCAATCAGTTGGAAGTTCTCGGCCGAACCAAGGGCGACGCCGCCGCCGACCACGATCTGGGCGGTGGCGAGATCGGGTGTGTCGCTTTCGGTGCGGTGCGTGGCGATCAGGTTGGCGGCGGAAGCGACTGGATTATCAAGGGCTTCGATGGGGGCGGCATTGCCTGATGCGGCGGGGCGGAAGGCCGAGGCGCGGATGGTGAGGACGTGACGGAGCTGGTTGTCCGTGACGGTCTGGATGGCATTGCCGGCATAGATGGGGCGGTCGAAGCTGTTGGGGCCGCGGATAGCGATGATGTCGGTGACCGGCATCAGGTCGAGTTTGGCGGCCAGCCGGGGCATGACATCCTTGCCCACGCTGCCGGCGCTTGCGACCACATAATGATAACGGACTGTTAGCGTTGAGAGTAGCGTTTCGAGGCCATCGGCTAAAGAACTGCCCTTTGCGGTCAATACTTTAGCCACGCCGGACAGCGTGGATGCGGATTGTGCGATTGCGGAGGGGTCGTCGGCGACGACGAGGACATCGACCGGGCCCAGTTCACTGACCGCGCCGACGACGCGGGCGGTGGCGGGCGAGAGGGCGCCGCGGTCGTGATCGGCGAGAACCAGAACGCTCATCACAGCGCCTCCATATTGGAGACATCGGCGGCGATGAAGGCGGCCAGTTCGGCGACCGAGTCGACAGTCTTTCCTGCCACACGTTCCGGGGGCGGGGATATCTTTTCGACCACCAGGCGCGGGGCGAGGTCGACGCCGAATTCGGCGGCAGGGCGCGCGGCCAAGGGCTTGGAGCGGGCCTTCATCACCATGGGCAGGGCGGCGTTGCGCGGGGTGTTGAGGCGCAGGTCCGCTGTGACGATGGCAGGCAGCGGCAGCGACAGGGTTTCGCGGCCGGAATCGACTTCGCGAGTGACCTCCACCCCCTGCCCCACGACCTTGATCTCGGAGGCGAAGGTGGCCTGGGGGCGGTTGGTGAGGGCGGCGAGCATCTGGCCGACGTGATTGCTGTCATCGTCCACGGCCTGCTTGCCCAGCAGGACGATATCGGGATTTTCCTCGGCGACCACCTTGGCCAGCAGCTTGGCGATGGCAAGCGTTTCGAGCGCGGCATCGGTCTCGATCAGGATGCCGCGATGGGCGCCCATGGCGAGGGCGGTGAGGATGACGTCATTGGCGGTTTTCGGGCCGATGGAGACGACGACCACCTCATCGCCATGACCGGCTTCGGAGAGCTGGACGGCAGCTTCGACAGCATGCTTGCAGAAGGGGTTCATCGACAGGCGGACGCCTGACGTTTCGACGCCAGTTCCGTCGGGACGCACCCGGATGCGGACATTGTGATCGACGACACGCTTGATGGCGACCAGGATTTTCATGGGCTCTCCGGCAAGTTGCCGGTGTCATTGCAAAAATGGGGGATGCGGGCAAGCCGCGCCGGGGGAAATTTGGGCTAGGTGGCGCGGGATTGTTGGAAAAGGGTGCTGGGGGTGGGCAGTGCCACGCCCTCGTGGTTCGAGGCTCGCGAAGGGCTCGCACCTCACCATGAGGGCTACTTTGAACTCGGTGCACCAGTAGCCCTCATGGTGAGGTGCGCTTCTTCAGCGCCTCGAACCACGAGGGCGTGGCACAAAAGCAGCAATGTCATGCTAGTGTTGACGCCTTGGATTGGGACAGCGACACTGACCCAGAATGACTGTTTCGGACTTTTTCATGCCTGTTCTCAACCGTATTGCCGAATTTCACGAGGAGATCGCCGGCTGGCGGCGGGATTTTCATGCGCATCCCGAATTGCTGTATGACGTGGTGCGGACGGCCGGCGTGGTGGAGCGGAAGCTGCGCGAATTCGGCTGCGACGAGGTGGTTGTTGGCATCGGGCGCAGCGGGGTCGTCGGCATCATCAATGGACGCAAGGGGGGCAGCGGGCGCACGATCGGGCTGCGGGCCGATATGGATGCGCTGCCGATGACCGAAAAGACCGGCAAGGACTATGCCTCGACTACGCCCGGCAAGATGCATGCCTGCGGGCATGACGGGCATACGGCGATGTTGCTGGGCGCGGCGAAATATCTGGCCGAGACGCGCAATTTCGATGGGCGCATCGCACTGATTTTCCAGCCGGCGGAAGAGGGCGGCGCGGGTGGCAAGGCCATGCTGGATGATGGGCTGGTGGAGCGTTTCGCCATCGCCGAATTCTACGGCATGCATAATTGGCCGGGCATGCCCGCCGGGCATTTCGGCATTCGCGCCGGCGGCATCATGGCGGCGACGGATCGGTTCTATATCGACATTACCGGCCAGGGCGGCCATGCGGCGCGGCCGCAGACAACGATCGACCCGATCGTGGTAGCGGCCAACATGATCGTGGCCCTGCAATCGATCGTGTCGCGCAATGTCGATCCGCTGCATAGCGCGGTGCTGTCGGTGACCATGGTTGAGGCCGGCGAGGCCGACAATGTGATTTCGCGCACGGCCAAGATCACCGGCACAGTGCGCACGCTCGATGGCGGCGTGCAGGACCAGATCGAGGCGCGGCTGGACCAGTTCGTGCCGCAATTTGCCGCGAGCTTCGGCGCTGCGGCGGCAATACGTTATGCACGGGGCTATCCGGTGACCGTCAACGCGCCCGAGCAGACGGCTTTCGCCGCGCAGGTGGCGCGCGAGGTGGCCGGGGACGAGCGCGTGGACGCCGAGGTTCCGCCCTCGATGGGCGGGGAGGATTTTTCCTTCATGCTGGAGGCGCGACCGGGGGCCTATATCTTCCTCGGCAATGGCGACAGCTCGGAACTGCACACCGATAGCTACGATTTCAATGACGCGGTCATTCCGGTAGGGGCGAGCTATTGGGTGCGGCTGGCGGAACGGGCGCTTCCGGTTGATGGGCGATAGTCACGCCAAGGCGGCCTGCAAATAGCGAATTTCTGCGCTTCCGGTGCTCACGTACTGGAGTACGCTTCGTTCCGGTTCTCAAAATCCACTATTTTCGGCTCACCCTGACGTGACTCTCATCCCATCAAAGCCATCGCGCCTCTGGCGACAAACTCTCCCCGTCCTGCTCACCATCGCCGTCTCCGCCGTTGGCGGCTTGGTTGCCACGCTGCTGCAATTGCCGGCGGGGTGGTTGATGGGGGGTGCGCTGGCGGTAACGGCGGCGGCGATGGCGGGGCTGCCGGTGCGCATGCCCGACCGGCTGCGGGACGTGGCTTTCGTGCTGATCGGCATGTCGATGGGCGCCAATGTGGCGCGGGACAGTTTGAGCCTGATTGCCAGTTGGCCGGTGAGCCTCGCGGGACTGGTGCTGGAACTGGTGCTGATCATCGCGCTGACCGGCTGGATGCTGGTCAGGGTGTTCAAGCTCGATCCGGGCACGGCCTATCTCAGCTCGTTTCCGGGCCACCTCAGCTTCGTCATGGGAATTGCGGCAGCGGGCGTGGGACAGGCGCGGCAGATCGTCATCATCCAGGTAATCCGCATCCTGATGCTGACCATTGCCGTGCCAATCGGGGCAGTGTTCCTGCCGATCGACCACTTCACGCCGCCAACGCCGACCAGCTTTCTCAGCATCTGGCAATTGCTGGCGCTGGGCGCGGGTTGCGTCGTGGTGGGGCTGGTCTTCGTGCGGCTCAGGATTCCGGCCGGCTTCGTGCTGGGATCAATGGCGGCGGCGACGGCGGCCAAGCTGGGCGGGCTCTATGTGGAGGCCATGCCGGCCCCACTGGTGACGGTGACCTTCATCCTCACCGGGGCGTTGATCGGCTCGCGCTTTGCCGGGATCACGCGGGGAGAGTTTCTGGCGGCAGCCAAGGGCGGCATCATCGCCACCGCGATGACCGTCGCGATCGTGACGGTGATTGCCTATGGGGTGAGCCTGTTCGTCGACATGCCATTCGGGCAAATCTGGCTGGGGCTGTCGCCGGGGGCGCTGGAAGGCATGGGGGCGCTGGGGATTGCGCTGGGCTATGATACGGCCTTCATTGCGGCGCATCATGTGATCCGGCTGCTGCTGCTGAGTTTTGCCATTCCGACGGTGGTGGTGCTGATCCGCCGCCGCGAGGCTGCCGCAATCGCGCGGCAGCCTTGAAGCCAAGGAGATTTTGACCATGCGCCCTGTTTTGCCCCTGGCCTTTGCCATCCTGGCCGCCGCTGCGGCACCCGCTCTGGCCGCGCCGGCCTGTTCGGGCAGCTTCGGCATGGACCGCGACCGCTACAGCGAAGCGGAGATCAACGCCTACAATCTCGACCTGCTGCGCAGCATCGGCGTGGACGTGACGCGGGCCGAAATGTGGGGCGGCTGCATCCGCGTGTGGGTGCGGAGAGCCGATGGCCGCGAGGAAATGCAGTTTTACGAGCCGAGTAACCTGCGCCGGGTCGAATAGGCCCCTTATTGCCGCGACATGACGGGAAGATGGGCATTTGATTGCCGGCTGCTTTCCGAGATTTCATATTGATTGCAGCAGTTTAACTGGCGATCAGGACATTCCGGACCGATGGTCGGGGGGTAAACGAACCTCCCGAGACAAGGATAAGAGATATGTTCAAGATCATCGCCACTGCCGTCGCCGCAGCCGGCCTTGCCGTGGTCGCCCTGCCGGCGCAGGCGGCAACCGGGGGCATTACCTGCGATACCGGAGCCGCCATTGCCGGCTCGGAGGACGTGATCAGCCAGGAGCTGACCGCGATGGGCTACACCGTCGACGGCATCGAGGAATGGAACAATTGCGTGCGCGCCTTCGTGGTGAAGACGGATGGCTCGCTGGGCATGGTGTTCTTCGAGCCCGGCACGTTGAAGCTCGTGGGCGAGGCGTAGGCGGCGCCGCGGTGGCGGCCCTCTCTCTACATCGGGCACAAAGCCACCCCCACCCCCTCTGCTACAGCCCTTTGGGCCGAGCGACGCTACCCTCCCCTCAAGGGGGAGGGTGGGCACAAGCCCTTGACACGGTGATGTATCCTAGCCTCGAAGGCTCACTCGCCTGCCGGCGGGCAGCGCGATAAACGCGTAGCCGTTGGCGCCCAGTTGCAGGCTTTTGCCGGCGAGGACCGCGTGTTGCGAGATGGGCTCGACTTCGCCGGTGACCCCGGTGAGTTGCAAGGTCTGCGGCTCGGCCGAGAGGTTGAAGACGCAGAGCAGGCTCTGCTCGCCCAAGGTGCGGCGGAAGGCGAGGATCGGCTCAGCGGTCTTGAAGAAGCTGATATCACCCTCGCGCAAGGCCGGATGGGTTTTGCGCCAGGCGAGGATGGCGCGGTAGAAAGCCAGCGTCGAATTGGCGTCGGCATCCTGGCCGGCGACATTAAGCGCTGATTGCGCCGGCTTGAGCGGCAGCCAGGGCGTGCCCGAGGTGAAGCCGTTGGGCGCGTCGCCCTCGTCCCAGGGCATGGGGGTGCGGCAGCCGTCGCGGCCCTTGTCTTCGGGCCAGAAGCGGATGCCGCGCGGATCGGTCAGTTCCTCGAACAGCAGATCGGTTTCGGGCAGGCCGAGTTCCTCGCCCTGGTAGAGGCAGACCGACCCTCTGAGCGACAGCACCAAGGCGGCGGCCTGGCGGGCGAGATCGGCGGGCGAGCGGCTGAACGGCGCCCAGCGCGTGATGTGGCGCGGCACGTCGTGGTTGGAAAAACTCCAGCAGGGCCAGCCATCGGGCCCGGCCTTGAAGAAGGTCTCGATACATTTGCGGAAATGGGCGGCAGTGAAGTGGGGCCCGAGAAAATCGAAGCCGTAGCACATGTGCAGCGCGTCGCCGCCGGACGTGTATTGGGCCATGAGCTGCACCGATTTGTGGCTGTCACCCACTTCGCCGACCGACGTGGCGCCGGGATACTCGTCGAGCAGGGCGCGGACGCGCTTGAGGAAGGCCAGGTTTTCCGGCTGGCTCTTGGAATAGCGGTGCTCCTGCATGTCATAGGGATTGACAGCATAGGGCAGATGCTCGTCGCGCTTGTTGGGCGGATTGGAGCGCAGCTTGCTGTCGTGGAAATAGTAATTGACCGTATCGAGGCGGAAGCCGTCGATGCCGCGCTCGAGCCAGAAGCGCATGATATCGAGCACGGCCTGCTGCACTTCGGCATTGTGGAAATTGAGATCGGGCTGGCTGGCGAGGAAATTGTGCAGATAATATTGGCCGCGCGTGGGGTTCCACTCCCAAGCGCGGCCGCCGAACACCGCCGGCCAGTTGTTGGGCGGGGAGCCATCGGGCAGCGGGTCGGCCCAGACATACCAATCGGCCTTGGCATTGGTGCGGTTGAGCCGGCTTTCCTGGAACCAGGGGTGCAGGTCCGAGGTGTGGCTCACCACCTGATCCATGATGACCTTGAGGCCGCGGGCATGGGCCTGTTCCACCAGGCTATCGAAATCATGCAGCGAGCCGAACAGGCGATCGACCTCGCGATAGTCGGAGACGTCATAGCCCATATCGGCCTGGGGCGACTGGGTGATGGGCGATAGCCAGATGCAATCGACGCCGAGCCCGGCAATGTGATCGAGCCGGCGGATAATGCCGGGCAGATCGCCGATGCCGTCGCCATTGCTGTCCTGAAACGAGCGCGGATAGACCTGATAGATCACTCCGCCGCGCCACCACTCGGTCATGTCAGTCTCCACTGTTTGCCATGAGGCTACCGGGTCGCAACGCAGAAGGGAATCGTGGCGTTGCGCAGGCGGGCAATGCGCGTGTCGAAAAGCTGCGGCTCCGTTCGTCGTTATGGCAGAAGCAGATAACAGGAGGACATCATGGTGCACGTATTGCGCGCGGCAGACCGGGCGCCGAGCAAGAGCCGGACCGTGCGATTCGAGGGCGCGGCCTATGGCACGGATATTTCGTTCTTTGCCGTGGATAACGACCCCGGACAGGGGCCGGGACTGCATACCCATCCCTATCCCGAAACGTGGATCGTGCATTCGGGCCTGGCGCGGATCGTGGCGGGTGACGCGGTGATCGAAGCGGGACCGGGCGACATCGTGGTGGTGCCGGGCGGCGTGAAGCACAAATTCACCAATGTCGGCGAAGGCCGACTGGTGGTGTTCTGCGTGCATGACGCCGGGACGATGGAGCAGGAGAATCTGGAGTAATCGGGCTGCAAAGATGGCTTGGACAACAGGACGCCTTCAGGTACCACAACAAGGAACTAGAAGCTTTGGGGGAACGATGACAAAATTCGCCATCTTAGCCGTGGCATTGCTATCCGTGGGTCTAGCGGCGTGCCAGTCGGTTCAGTCCAATGTGACTGCATTTCATACATTGCAGCCCAACACCCCCGAAACATTTTCAGTTCGCGCCTCGAACATCCAGCAGGATAGCTTGGAGGCCACCACCTATGCTGGCTTAATTAGTGCACGGCTGGAGCAGCATGGCTGGAGCGCATCTTCGAGCCCCGATGTAGACGTGCGGTTTGCGTACGCGATTGATGGCGGCAGAACGTCGATCAGTTCGGTCCCAATCTATGGACAAACTGGTGGAGGGACAACCTACACAACTGGCAACATATACGGCTCCGGGGGCTTTGGCTCCTATTCGGGCACCAGTTACACACCGACCACTTACGGCGTGGTGGGCGCCGCTCCCGTCTCTCATACAACATATCAGCGCGTGCTCTCCGTTGAGATGACCAACACAAACACAGGCAAAAAGATATACGAAGCCAAGGTTGTGAGTTCTGGGTCTAGCGGGACCTTTGCGGAAGTCGCTGGTTGCTTAATTGACGCTCTGTTCGAGGATTTCCCTGGAACGAGCGGCAAAGCGCGCGCCGTCGAAGTCAGTATGAGTGATTGCGGGACTTAGCTTGCTACACCACCGCGCTGATGAGCGGTTCGCCGGCGAAATGGGCTTCGAGATTGGCGACCAATAGGGCGCCCATGGCGTCGCGGGTCTGTACGGTGGCGCTGCCCTGGTGGGGGCTGAGCACGACGTTGTCGAGGGCAAGGAAGCCGGCGGGGACGTTGGGTTCGTTTTCGAAGACGTCGAGGGCGGCGCCGCCCAGGCCGCCATTCTGCAGCAGGTCGAGCATGGCGGGTTCATCGACCAGCGTGCCGCGGGCGATGTTGACCAGCATGCCCCTGGGGCCGAGCGCGGTGAGGACTTCGCGGGAGACGATGCGCTCGGTGCCCTTGCCGCCGGGGGCGATGATGACCAGCCAGTCGCTGTCGCGCGCCATGTCCACGAGGCTGTCGTAGAAGATATGCGGCTCGGACGGCTGGCGTTTGCGGCCGTGATAGACGACGCGCATCTTCATGGCCTGGGCGCGGGCGGCGATTTCCTTGCCGATGCGGCCGAGGCCGAGAATGCCCACGGTCTTGCCGGTGAGTTCGGAGAGCAGCGGCATGGACCCGCCCAGCCACTTGCCCTGGCGGACATATTGGTCGGCCTGCGGGATGCGGCGGGCCAGGGCGATCATCAGGCCGATGGTGAGCTCGGCCACGGCGTCGTTGAGCACGTTGGGCGTATTGGTGACGCGGATATTGCGCGCCCTGGCCGATTTGGTGTCGATATTGTCGTAGCCGACGCCGAAGCTGGCGATGATTTCGAGATTGGGCAGGGCGTCCATCAGATCGGCCTGCACGCCCGAGCCGGCATGGGCGCGAATACGGCTGCCATTGGCGGCCAGCCAGGCCCGGGGGTCGGGCTGTTCGTGCAGCTTGTGGACGGTGTAGCGCTCGGCCAGAGCGGCTTCGCAACTGGCGAGTAGCTTGCCGGTCTGCAGGATCTCGATGGTCATGGGATTCCTCTTGTTGCCCACAGCTTAGCGGCAAGTCCCGCCATCGCAAGCCCTACCATTGCAAGACCGCTGGACGCCGCCAGCCAGATGTGCAGCAATGTGAAGGCGATGGGATGAGCCGTAGACCACTCGGAGCATGATGGGCGACACAGCGCCGTTCGACGAAATGCACAATGCGGATGGCAGCGTCCGCGAACCCTATCGGGCGCTGGCCCAGTGGCTCGATGAACAACCGGACAAGGCGCTGACGCTGATGCAGTCGGATGCCGAGGCCATCTTTCGCAAGCTCGGCATCACCTTCGCCGTCTATGGCTCGGAGGAAGGCACCGAGAAGGTCATTCCCTTCGATGTCATCCCCCGCATCATCGCGGCGCAGGAATGGCGCAGGCTCAGCCAGGGGATCGACCAGCGCGTGCGGGCGCTCAATGCCTTTCTCCACGACATCTATCACGGCCAGGACATCCTGAAGGCGGGGCGGGTTCCGGAAAAGCTGATCCTCGACAATTCGGCCTTCTGCCCGCAGATGATGGGGCTGGAGCCGGCCAGGCAGGTCTATGCCCATATTATCGGCGTCGATATCGTGCGGGTGGGGCCGGACGAATTCTACGTGCTGGAAGACAATCTGCGCACGCCGTCGGGCGTTTCCTACATGCTGGAAGACCGCGAGGCGATGATGATCCTGGCGCCGGACCTGTTCCAGCGCCAGAAGGTCGCCCCGGTGGAGAATTATCCGGAAAACCTGCGGCGGACGCTGGAAAGCGTGGCGCCGGCGGGAGCGAGCGGCGCGCCCAATATCGTGGTGCTGACGCCGGGCATCTATAATTCGGCCTATTTCGAACATTCGTTCCTGGCCGACCAGATGGGCGCCACCCTATGCGAGGGGCCGGACCTCTTCGTCGATGGCGGCAAGGTCTATATGCGGACCACGACGGGGCCGGAACGGGTGGACGTGATCTATCGCCGGATCGACGATGATTATCTCGACCCCCTCACCTTCCGCCCCGATTCCATGCTGGGCGTGCCTGGCCTGTTCAGCGCCTATCGGGCGGGCAATGTGACGCTGGTCAACGCGCCGGGCACCGGCATAGCCGACGACAAGGCGGTCTATACCTATGTGCCTGACATCGTCGAATTCTACCTCGGCGAGAAGGCGCTGCTCCAGAACGTGCCGACCTATAACTGCACCGACGACGAACAGCGCAACTGGGTGCTGGCCAATATCGGCGACCTGGTGGTGAAGGAGGTTCACGGCTCTGGCGGCTATGGCATGATGGTGGGGCCGACATCGAGCAAGGCCATGCATGCCGAATTCCGCCGCAAGATCGAGGCGCGGCCCGACAATTACATCGTGCAGCCGACCTTGGCGCTTTCCACCTGCCCCACCTATGTCAATGCCGGCATCGTGCCGCGCCACGTGGATTTGCGGCCCTATGTGCTTGTCGGAGACGAAGTGCGGATCACGCCCGGCGGGCTGACCCGCGTGGCGCTGAAAAAGGGCTCGCTGGTGGTGAATTCGTCGCAGGGCGGCGGCACCAAGGATACGTGGGTGCTGGAGGAGTGATGGTGGCCGGCACTCACGTCCTTTCGCTCGAATTATCAGCTCTGTCGCCTCCCTCCCCCCTGAGGGGAGGGACCGAGGGTGGGGGTCCTTCGGTGGCCCACAGGATTACCCCCACCCCAGCTTGGCTACGGCCCTTCGGGCCAAGCGCCGCTACCCTCCCCTCAAGGGGGCGAGAGGGCAGGAACCGAAGCCTTCTCGGCGGCGTGGAGCCCCAGCCATGACCATGCTCGGACGAACCGCGCAGAACCTGTTCTGGCTCTCCCGCTATGTCGAGCGGGCCGAGAACATGGCCCGGCTGCTGGAGGTGGGCTATCGCATGAGCCTCACCAGCCGGCGCGAGGGTGGGGCCAGCGAGCATCTGATGAGCATGATGCAGGCGGCGGAGGTGGACGAGGACTTCGCCCGGAAAGAGCGGCCGGCCGATGTCGATACGGTCGCCCATTTCATGATGTTCGATCCGGACAATCCCAGCTCGGTCTATTCTTGCCTGCAAGCGGCGCGGACCAATGCGCGCTCGGTGCGTACGGCCATTACCAGCGACATGTGGGGCGCCATCAATTCGGCCTGGCTCGAATTTTCGCAGATCAAGCCGCGCGATGTGCGCGGCGCCAAGCTGATGGGCCTGCTCGAATGGGTCAAGAATTCCAGCCATCAGTTCCGTGGGGCGCTGCTGGGCACCATATTGCGGGATGACGGCTTCGCCTTCCTGCAGGCGGGCAGCTTCATCGAGCGGGCCGACAATACGGCGCGCATTCTCGACATGAAATATTTCGTGCTGCTGCCGCAGAGCGAAATGGTGGGCAGCGATCTCGATACCCAGCAATGGTCGCTGATCCTGCGGGCAGCCTCGGCGCATCGCAGCTATCGGCATGTCTATCATGACCGCTACCAGCCCCAGAATATCGCCGACTTCCTGATCCTGCGGCCGGAAATGCCACGCTCGCTGATCTACTGCGCGCGATTCATCGAGCAGAATATCGAGACGCTGGGCGCATTCTATGGCCGCAAGCAGGTCTGCGACGACGTGGCGGGGCGATTGCGCGCCATGGTCGAGGGCACGACGATGGACACCATCTTTGCCCACGGGCTGCACGAATTCCTGACCGAGTTCATCGCGCAGAACAACGACGTGGCAAACGCACTGGCGGAAAGCTACAACTTCTACTGACCAAACTTAGCCCTTGCGCTAAGCATCGCCGAGTGATACTTAGCCTTATGGAACAGTATCAAACTCAGCTCGATGGCATATTCCAGGCGCTGGCCGACCCGACCCGCCGGGCGGTGGTGGGGCGGCTGGGGCGGGGGCCGGCCAGCGTGGGCGAGCTGGCGGCGCCATTCGACATGGCCCTGCCCTCGTTCATGAAGCATATCCACATGCTGGAAGGGGCCGGGCTGATCCGCACCAGCAAAGCCGGGCGGGTGCGCACCTGTACGATCGAGCGGGCGCGACTGGCGGCCATCGATAGCTGGCTCAACGAACAAAGGACGATCTGGGAAGGCCGGACGGACCGGCTGGAGCAGTTCGTCACGCAAGACAAGGAAGCGAAGAAATGACCCTGGACCCGGAACGCGATCTCGAAATCAGCCGCATCATCAAGGCGCCGCGCTCGGCCATCTGGGCGGCATGGACGACGCCGCAGAGCTTTGCCAAATGGTGGATCCCGGCGCCCGCTCTGTGCCGGGTGGCGGAGATGGACCTGCGGCCGGGCGGCGCGCTGACCACGCTGATGAGCCAGGATGGCGGCGATTTCGGGCCGCATCTGTCGGCCTGCTACCTGGCGCTCGACGAAGGCCGGCGGATCGTTTTCACCAATGCGCTGGTGGGCGGCTGGCGGCCGGCCGAGCAACCGATGATGACCGCGGTCATCACGCTGGACGACCATGACCTGGGCACCGCCTATCGCGCGGTGGTGATGCATAAGGACAATGCCGACCAGACCCTGCATCGCGACCTGGGCTTTTACGACGGCTGGGGCTCGGTGACGGCACAATTGGCGGCGCTGGTGGAGGGGTAGGCCTCCTCGCGGCCCCCTCGGGGCTCGGTTCTTCCTAGGGTCGGGGGGTGGGGAAGGCCCCCTCACCCGGCGCTACGCGCCGACCCCGGATCAAGTCCGGGGCAAGCTCTCTCCCCCGAAGGGAGAGGTGACGACGAGCGCCTAAATACTTATCTTTTTGGCTAACTTATGGAGACAGATAATGCGAAACGTTATGTTGGGTATGATGACCACGCTCAATGGCCGGCTGGACAGCCCGTTCGAGTGGGTGGATGCGGTGGGCGACGATGTCTATCGGCGGATCAACGAGAATGCCAAGACATCGGACACGATGCTGGTCGGCCGCACCACCTATGACGAGATGGTGGCCTATTGGCCGGGCACGCTGGCGTCGGGCGAGGGCACTGGCAGCAACCAGACCATGGCCCGGCACATGAACGAGGTCGAAAAGCTGGTGATCTCGCGCAGCGGATCGCGGCCGCTGGAGCCCTGGCACAAGGCGCGGATGGTGACGACGGCGGACGATGCGGCGCTGGTGGCGTTCATCACCGAGCTCAAGGCGAAGCCCGGCGGCAACATCCACCTTTCGGGCGGAGCGAGCCTGGTACAGTCGATGGTCCGGCTCGGGCTGGTCGACCGGTTCACCTTCTACGTGTTCCCGACGGTATCGCCCGGCGCGGCCTGGTTCGGGGAGGTCGCGGAAAAGCGGGACATGACGGTGATGGGTGTCGAGACGTTCGACAAGGGCGTGGTCGGACTGACGCTGGAGCCCCGTGCGCCGCTGGATATGGGCGCGCCGCAGCGCTTCACCGAATTGCTGAGCTGAACCTTCACCTCTCCCTTGGGGGAGAGGTGGAAGGGCTACAAACTGAGAATATACAGCCAGCCCGAAATGGTCACGGCCGAGGCTATGGTGGCGATGAGGATGGCGTTGGCGGCGACGCTGACGCCACGATTGTAGTAGGTGGCGAAGACGTAGACATTGACACCGGCCGGCATGGCCGAGAGCAGGATGCCGTAGCGGGCCACCTCCATCGGTACATGCAGCACCCAGATCATCAGCACATAGGCGATGGCGGGGTGGACGATCAGCTTGATGATGGCGGCGACCAGCGCCTGCTTCCAGTTATCGCTGAGCTTGAATTCGTTGAGCGCCCCGCCAATGCCGAACAAGGCGGCGGGGACCACGGCCTGGCTCATCATGGTGAAAAAGGCCTCGGCCGGCTCGATGAGCTTGAGGCCGGAGAAATAGCCGGCCATGCCGGCGGCAATGCCCCAGATGAGTGGATTGGAGCCGACGCGCTTGCCGGCGGTCAGCAGGGTCTTGCCGAGGGCCTGGCCGTCGCGGCGCATCAGTTCCATGGTCACCATGCCCACCGTCAGCAGGATGGCGCCATGCAGGCCGATGATAGACAGCGTGACTGGCAGAGAATCGGCGCCATAGGCGCGGGTCATGATGGGCAGGCCAACCAGCACGGTATTGGTGAACATGCCGGAAAAGCCCACCGACACTGCCTCGCCCGGCCGGTTGCCGAAGAGCTTCAGCGCCACGACGATGCCGAGCACGAAGCAGATCAGCGCCCCCAGATAATAGGGGCCGATGATGGAAATATTGAAGGCGGCGCGGAAATCGCTGGTCAGCAGCGAGTGGAACAGCAGGCAGGGCGTCGCGAAATTGTTCACGAAAGCGATCAGGCTCTTGATGCCGTCGGCCGGGAACAGGCGGAGGCGAACGGCCGAATAGCCGAGCGCCATCAGCGCGAAGATGGGCGCAATGACGATGAGAATGGCGAGCATGACCGGGGATTCCCGAACCGGAGGGATACCCTGCCCTAGCCTTCTGGCGGCGCAGGGTCAACTTGCATCTTGTATGGAAGATTGGGGCAGAGGCCGTGATCCGCGCAAACGAAACGCTAGTCTTTCAAAACGAAACAAAACCGCGTATAAACGAAAGATAGCAGCAAGGACTGGTTCATGGGCGGCAGCGACAACGTCGACATCTTCGTTATCGGCGGGGGCATCAATGGCGCCAGCGTGGCGCGCGATGCGGTGGGACGCGGCTATTCGGTGGCGCTGGCCGAGATGAACGACCTGGCCAGCGGCACCTCTTCGGCGGCGACCAAGCTGGTACATGGCGGGCTGCGCTATCTCGAACATTACGAATTTCGCCTGGTGCATGAGGCGCTGGCCGAGCGCGAGGTGCTGTGGGCGGAGGCGCCCCATATCATCAAGCCGCTGCGCTTCGTGCTGCCGCATCACAAGGGGCTGCGGCCGGCGGCGGTGCTGCGGGCGGGGCTCGCCATGTACGACTATATGGGCGGACGGCGCCTGCTGCCGCCGACCAAGACGCTGGATCTGACCCGGCACGAGACCGGCAAGCCGCTGAAGCCAGGCTATCGGCTGGGCTTTGAATATTCCGATTGCTGGGTCGACGATGCGCGCTTCGTGGTGCTCAACGCCCGCGACGCGGCCGACAAGGGCGCGGCGATCCATGTGCGGACGAAGGTGACCAGCGTACGCCGGGACAGTGGCGGGTGGCTGGTGGAACTGGATGGCGAGGCCGGACGGCAAAGCGTGCGGGCCAGGCTGGTCGTCAATGCCGCGGGGCCGTGGGTGGACGAGGTCATAGCGGGGGCGATGGGCCGGAACGGCGCGCATAACGTGCGGCTGGTCAAGGGCAGCCATATCGTGGTGCGCAAGCTCTACGACCACGACCGTTGCTATATCTTCCAGAATGGCGATGGCCGGATCATCTTCGCCATCCCCTATGAGGATGATTTCACCCTGATCGGCACCACCGACGAAGACTATCACGGCGACCCCAAGGATGTGCGGATTTCCGAGAAGGAGACCGACTACCTGCTGAGCGCGGCGAGCGAATATTTCGCCAAGCCCGTAACGCGCACGCAAATCCACTGGACCTATTCGGGCGTACGGCCGCTGTTCGACGACGGGGCCAGCGCGGCGCAGGAGGCGACGCGCGACTATGTGCTCAAGCTCGATGGCGACGCGGCGACGGGCGCGGCGATCAATGTGTTCGGCGGCAAGCTGACCACGTCGCGGCGGCTGGCGGAATCGGTGCTGGAAAAGATCGAAGGCGTGCTGGGCAAGAAGGGCCCGGCCTGGACCAGGACGAGCCGGCTGCCGGGTGGCACGTTCGAGCCATTGGCCTTCGACGCCGAACTGCGGCGACTGGGCATGGACTATGCCGGAATGCCGGCGGGCCTGTTGCGGCGGCTGCTCAGGCAATATGGCAGCAAGGCGCGGGACGTGCTGGGCAGCGCCAGCGATACCGGCGGGCTGGGGCGGCATTTCGGCTGGGATCTTTATGCGGCGGAGGTGGATTATCTGGTGGCCCATGAGTGGGCACGGACGGCGCAGGATGTATTGTGGCGGCGGACGAAGGTCGGGCTGCGGGTGAGCGCCGATGAGGTGGCGGCGCTGGGGGCGTATATGGCGAGGTGAAGCTTGCGAACCACGTTCGCAGTCGACTCCCTCCCCCTTGAGGGGAGGGATCGAGGGTGGGGGTGTCGGAGGTGCCGCGGGCATCGAGCTTGTGGTGGCCGCGACACCCCCCACCTGCTCGATCACGGACTTAGCTGAAGCTAAGTCCTATCTCGCTTCCCTCCCCTCAAGGGGGAGGGTGGGTCCGGTGGGTTTGGCAAGATCGTGCCTCGGAGGAGAATTTTATGAGCGGCTATATTCTGGCGATCGACCAGGGCACGACATCCAGCCGGGCGATCGTGTTCGGCGGGGACCGGACGATCAAGGGCGTTGGCCAGAAGGAATTCACCCAGATCTTCCCGCAGGACGGCTGGGTGGAGCATGACCCCGAGGAAATCTGGGAGTCGGTGGCCTGGGCGATCCGGACGGCAATCAAGCAGGCCGGGATCGCAGCCAAGGATATCGCCGCCATCGGCATCACCAACCAGCGCGAGACCACGCTGATCTGGGACCGGGCGACCGGCAAGGCCGTCCACAATGCCGTGGTCTGGCAGGACCGGCGCACGGCCGCCTATTGCGCCAAGCTCAAGAAGGCCGGGCATGAAAAGGCGGTTACGAAGAAAACGGGGTTGCTGCTCGACCCGTATTTTTCGGGCACCAAGGTCAAGTGGCTGCTGGACAATGTGAAGGGCGCGCGCAAGCGGGCGGAAAAGGGCGAACTGGCCTTCGGCACGGTGGATAGTTTCCTGATCTGGCGGCTGACCGGGGGCAAGGTGCATGCGACGGACGCGACCAATGCGGGGCGGACGCTGCTGTTCGATATCGGCAAGAACCAATGGGACAAGGGGCTGCTGGAGCTGTTCGAGGTGCCGGCGGCGCTGCTGCCCGAGGTCAGGGATTGCGCCGACGATTTCGGGGTGACGGACCCGGCCTTGTTCGGGGCCGCAATCCCGATCCTGGGGGTGGCGGGCGACCAGCATGCGGCGACTATCGGGCAGGCCTGTTTTCAGCCCGGCATGCTGAAATCGACCTATGGCACGGGATGTTTTGCGCTACTCAATACCGGAGCCGACATGGTGCGCAGCAAAAACCGGCTGCTGACCACCATCGCCTATCGGCTCGACGGCAAGACCAGCTATGCGCTTGAAGGCTCTATCTTTATTGCCGGCGCTGCGGTGCAGTGGATCCGCGACGGACTGAAACTGGTCAAGCAGGCCAGCGAGACCGGACCGCTGGCCGAAAGCGCCGATCCAAGCCAGAATGTCTATATGGTGCCCGCCTTTGTGGGGCTCGGCGCGCCGTGGTGGGACGCCGAGGCGCGGGGCGCCATCTATGGTTTGACGCGCAATTCGGGCCCCGCCGAGATCGCCAAGGCGGCCTTGGAATCGGTGTGTTACCAGACGCGCGACCTGCTGGAGGCCATGCGCAAGGACTGGAAAGGCGGCGGCGATACGGTGCTGCGCGTCGATGGCGGCATGGTGGCATCGGACTGGACCATGCAGTTTCTCGCCGATGTGCTGGACGCCCCGGTGGACCGGCCGGTGATCCTCGAAACCACCGCTTTGGGGGCGGCCTGGCTGGCGGGATCGAAGGCCGGCGTATGGCCAGGAATGGCGGAATTTGCCGCGAGCTGGGCGCGGGATATGCGGTTCGAGCCGAAGATGGAAGCGGCGGAGCGCAAGCGGAAGATCAAGGGCTGGGACGTGGCCGTGCGGCGGACGTTGAGTGTTTAGGAAGGGTCCTGACAGGCAGGACAATCGCATACAAGGCTGGCACGGCCTCGCCACGACCACCGCGCGGGAGGTTGGCAGGGGGTGTGGGGCCCGGATATGGGGGCTGAACATCCCCCACCCTTGATCCCTCCCCGCAAGGGGGGGAGGGAGACGACTGAAACATTGCAGCCCGCCGGGGAAACCAGCAGATCAGGCCATGGCCCTATGGCGTAGCCCACGCCTGGAAGCTGCCGCCCGCGATCATGGCCCAATAGAGCTTGCCGCCGGGGCCGCGGGCGGCGGCGAGGCCGAATTCGACGAAGCGGTGGCTGAGCAGGGTGGAGCGGTGGCCCGAGGAGTCCATCCAGCCGCCGATGATGCCCTGCAGATCCTTGTAACCCTTGCCGACATTCTCACCCACGGCGCCGAGATAGCCGGCGGCGGTGACGCGCTCGCGCAGGGTGACGCCCAGATCGTGGCTCATGGTGTTTTTCTGCGCCATCAGGCGGGCCTGGGAACGGGCGGCGTCTTCAAGGCGGGTATTGTAGGTCCAGGGCGGCGCGCCATTGGCCTTGCGCACGGCATTGATGGCGGCGAGGATTTCATCGTCGGTGAGCGTTTCGGGCGTGCTGTCGCCCTTGGGCAGCATCGGGATGGTGGTAGAGCAGGCGGTAAGCGCCGTGGCCGCGGTGAGCAGGAGGAAGCCGCGGCGGGTCGAAGTGAGCATCGATGGCTCCATGAAGGATCAGGCCTGGTCGTAGGCGCTGAGCAGGTTCGGCAGGCAGGCGAGCAGGCCGGTAATGGGATTGCCGTCGGCAAGATCCCAGCAGGCCGAAAGGGCGGCGTGGGCGGCGGCCCAGCCCAGCATGCGCTTGCGGGAAAAGTTCAGGCGCTGGGACAGGATATCGGCGCGGGCGGCAATGCGACGCGGATCGGCGGCGATATTGTCGGCATGCTTGGGATTGATGAAGACATTGGCCAAATCATAGGCCGGATCGCCGACGAGGCCCTTGGGATCGATGGCCAGCCAGCCGCGATCGGAGGACAGGATATTATCGTGGTGCAGGTCGCCATGCAGCGGAAGCTGCGCGCTAGGGCGATCGAACAGCTTGAGGGCAATGCCGCTGGAGCGGGCATAGAGATCGCGGGCCGTGTGTGGCCAGGCCCTTACATCGGTATCGAACAGAGTCTGGAAGCGGGTGCGCAGCGGCTGCAAATCCTGGGGGGCGCCGGGACGGGCCCTATGGAGATTAGCGACCACCGTGGCGACGGCGATGGTGCTTTCGTCATCGCGGCCGGCACGCACCGGATCGGATAGAGGGCCGCCATCGAGCCATTCCATGAAGATGGTGTCGCCATGGATATCGAAAACCGTGGCGGCGCCATCGCCTTCATACCATTGCAGCAGGCGGGCGCCCCTGCCCTCCTCCTCGGCGACGACGGGCTTCAATATCTTGAGGGCGCCAAAATTGCGGCCATTCTGCTCGACGCGAAAAATCCAGCTCCGCGGCGTGTCGGCTACCGGGGTCGATTTGGTCAGGGACCAGCGGATCATGGCGCGGCTGAGCGCGGTTTCTACAGGCGACTGATTCATCATTGCCGCTATTAGAGCAGATGGTGGACTATTTCGACAGGTGGGTGCTGATTGCCGGAAAACTTGATGAAATCATGACGATAACCACTGGGTAAGCCTGCCGATTGGCACAGTGGCAACCCTAAAGCGAGGAAGGGCTGGCGCGGCAAGGCTTCTTTACCGGTAGCGGGCGCAAGGTCAGGGAACGCGAAAACAAGTCCATCAGGGGGGAACTTGGAATGACGCATCAACCTTATGAAGACCGTCGTGAGCCGACCCGGCTCGCCGACATCATCGCCGCCGACGAAGTGCATCCAACGCTGGGCCGGCAGGTGCTCAACGGGCTCGGCGGATTGCTGGTGCTGCTGGTGACCGGGGTGGTCGTCGTGGCGCTGGTGCTGTGGAAGTCGCCTTAGAACTCGATATTCACCCTCCCCCTTGAGGGGAGGGTAGCGTCGCTGGGCCGAAGGCCCTAGCAGAGCTAGGGAGGGGGTGTCGGAGGTTCTGCAGACGCCGAATATGTGGGACCTCCGACACCCCTTCCTGCTCGATTCAACGGACTTAGCAACGCTAAGTCCTATCTCGCTTCCCTCCCCTCAAGGGGGAGGGTGGGCCCAGTGGATGGGCGAGACAGCGCCAACAGTCTCACTTGATCCGATAGGCATCCTTGGCGGCCTGATAGCTCAGGTGCCTGGCCACATCCCGCGCGGTCGACTTGGTGATGCGGTTCTCACCCACCCATCTGCCCAGGAAGCCGCAAACTTCGCGGCGCCAGACGTCGTGGCGGGCGGGGATGGAGAGCAAAGCACGGGTATCGTCGTTGAAGCCGGCGAGATTGTAGAAGCCGGCACTTTCCACCACCTGGTCGAGATAGCGGCGGATGCCCTGCGGGCTATCGTGGAACCACCAGGGCGGGCCGATCATCAGCGAAGGCCAATAGCCGGCCATCGGCGCCAGTTCGCGGGCATAGGTGGTTTCATCGAGCACGAACATGATGAGCCGCAGGTTGGGCTCGTTGCCGCAACGGCTGAGCAGGGCCTTGAGGCCGTTGACGTAATCGGTGGTGCCGGGAATATCGGCGCCCAGATCGGCCCCCCGCTCGGCAAAGAGCAGCGGATCGGTGTTGCGGCGCGAGCCGGCGTGAAGCTGCATGACCATGCCGTCTTCGACCGACAGCAGGGCCATTTCGGTCATCATCTGGGCGCGGAACAGCTCGGCATCATTGGCGTCGTGCTTTCCGGACAGCACCTTGTCGAGCAGAGCCTGCTTTTCAGGCGCCGACAGGTCGGCCGTATTGGCCGTGGGCACGCCGTGGTCGGTGGCGACGGCGCCGAAGCGGCGGAAATATTCGCGGCGGTTGCGGTGGGCATTGATGAGGCCCGACCAGGTGGCGATGTTCTCGCCGGTAATCTCGCCGAATTTCTGCAGGTTTTCGACGATGGCGGCGCGGCTGGGGTCGGTCACGTCATCGGGGCGATAGGTGGTGCGGACGCGGCCGATAGTGCCGTTCTGCTCCATCTTCTGGTGGTGGATCAGCGGGTCGAGGGCGAATTCGGTGGTGGCGATGACTTCCACGCGGGCGCGGTCGAGCAGGGCATGCGGCAGCAGGTCAGGCGTGGCCAGGGCCTTGTCGATCGTGTCGTAGATGGCGTCGGCCGTGGCAGGGGAGAGTTCCTGGGTGATGCCGAAGGCCCAATCGAGCGAATGGTCGATCCAGGTCTTGGATGGCGTACCGGCGAACAGGTGGTAATTGGCGGCAAAGAGGCGCCAGGCATCGCGGCCCTTGGCAACCGGCTTGCCATCCTTGCGCGGCACGCCCAGGTCATCATAGCTGAGGCCGCGGCTGCGCAGCATGCGGAGCACATAGTGATCGGGCGTGAGGAACAGCGCCGCCGGATCGGAAAAACGGCCATTGTCGGCGAACCAGGACGGATCGGTATGCCCATGCGGGCAGATCAGCGGCAGGTCGCGGACTTCGGGATAGAGCTCGCGCGCGATGGACTGGGCCGGCTCGGAAGCGGGAAACAGGCGGTCTGGATGCAAATGGGTCATGGTGGGGTTTTGCCATGAACCTCGCGGCAGATCAACGGACTTCCATACAAGATCAACGCCTGTGGCATTTTATGTAAATTAACCCCATTGCCAGGATCACGTTCGCCGGAAAGAGGCGCGGGACTACCCTTCTCGTCGCGGGTGAGAAACAGCGCGAACGCGGCTGCCCAAGGCACAAATCCGGTCGGCTCGACCGGCGGCTGAGGGGTTGATCCGATGGCAAATATCGACAGCGACGAAGCGGAAAGCGTGCTGATGGCGGCGCGGCGGCAGGCGCGGGCCAGCGGCTATGTGCAACGCGCACAGGTAATGCTGATGGCCGCGGGAATCGCGGCTTTCGGCATCGTGGCGGTGGCGGCCACCATGATGACCACTCTCCTTTAGACAGGACGGGCCACAGCCCTTAGTGTGGCGCCAGGGGAAATCCGGCGCCGATGCGAATCCTGCTTGTTGAAGACAATGAAGACCTGGGCGAGGCGATCGAGAAACGCCTGCGCAGCGCCGGCCATTCGGTGGAGTGGGTCAAGGACGGCGCCGAGGTGGTGCATGCTGCCGAGGGCGATGATTTCGACGCGGTAGCGCTCGACCTGATGCTGCCCAATCGCGATGGGATCAGCCTCATCGCCGAGCTGCGGAAACACAAGTTCAATGCGCCCATCCTGGTGATCACGGCGCGCTCGGAAATCGACGACAAGGTGAGCCTGCTCGACCTCGGGGCGGACGACTACCTGGTCAAGCCCTTCGATCTGCGCGAACTCGAAGCGCGGCTGCGCGCGCTGATAAGGCGGACGGGCGGGCAGACGACGAGCATGCTGGGCGTAGGCAATCTCGAAATGGACATGGCGGGACTCAATGCCAGCGTCGAGGGGCGGTCGCTTGAGCTGGGGCGGCGCGAATTCCGGCTGCTGGAAATTCTCGTCACCAATGCCGGCAAGGTGGTGCCCAAGGAACGGCTGATGAACCAGTTGTTCAATTTCGACGAGGCGGTTTCGGTCAATGCGCTGGAGCTGCATATCTCGCGGCTGCGCAAGAAGCTGGAAGCGGCCAATATCGAAATCGGCACGGTGCGCGGGGTGGGCTATGTGGTGCGGACGCCGCATGGATAATTCGCTCCATTGCGCCTCAACCACCGCGCGGCTCCTCCCCCTTGACGGGGGAGGTTGGGAGGGGGTGCTGGGAGCCCCCATTTCATCGTGGCCAGCCGCCCCCCACCCCAACCCTCCCCGCAAGGGGGAGGGAGCCGATCGCGTTTGCGGAGGCAATGGTGGCGCCCCCTAAATCCTTCTCCATCCGTCGGCGCATCGTTGCTCTGGCGCTGGCGCTGTTGCTGGGGGCGGCGGTGGTGCTGATCGTGTTCATTCGCGACTATGCCGAACGGGCGGCGGATCGGGCGTTCGACCGGTTGCTGGCGGCGTCGGCGCTGACCATTGCCGGGGCGGTACAGGTCGAGGACGATACGGTCATCGTCGAGCTGCCCTTTGCCTCCTTCGGCATGTTTTCGGGACGAGACCGGGTGTTCTATGCGGTGGAAGACCCCGGCGGGCGGGCGGTGACCGGCTATGCCGACCTGTCGGAGAGCCTGCCGGAAATGACCTCGGCCGGGCCGGTCTTTGCCGATGCGACCTATCATGGCGAACTGGTGCGGGTGGCCAGCGTCGGGCGGCTGACCTCGTCGGGGGGCGACGCGGACTGGGTGACCATCCATGTGGCCGAGACGCAGAGCGAACGCGAGGCATTGGCCTCGGAAATCCTCTCCAACGCCATCGTGCCGGTAGTGGCGCTGACGCTGCTGGCCATTGCGCTGGTGTGGTTCGGCATCGGGCGCATGTTTGCGCCGCTTTATCAGCTCGAACAGGAATTGCGCGGGCGGGCCCCCGATGACCTCTCGCCCGTGGATGTGCCGGTGCCGGTGGAGGTGAGCCATCTCGTCAGCGGCCTCAATGCCTTCATGGCGCGGCTGGGCAGCGCCATGGAACGGGTGACCGGGCTGGTGGCCGAGGCGGCGCATGAAGTGCGTACGCCGCTGGCCTCGCTGCGGGCGCAGGCCGAGGTGGCGATGGATGAGCAGGACCCCGAGGCCCTGCGGGCGCGGGTGGGGCGCATTCACCAGGGGGCGGTACAGGCAAGTCAGCTCGTGAGCCAATTGCTGATGGAAGCGACGATTTCGCACCGGCTGGAAAACCAGGAGACGGACACCACAGCCTTCGGGACGGTGGTGGAGGATGTGCGGCAACGGCTGGACCCCGACCAGGCGGGGCGGCTGGTGGTGGCGCTGCCCGAGGCCGTGGCGGCGGCCCAAATCCGCGGCGACCGGGTGGCGTTGCGCGAAATGGTGCGCAATGTGGTCGACAATGCGCTGGTCTATTCGGCCGGCATGGTGGAAATCGGCGGCAGTATCGGCGAGGGCATGATGACCATGGCGGTGCGCGACCGGGGCCCCGGCATTGCCGCGGCGGAAAAGCCGCTGGTGCTGGAGCGTTTCAAGCGCGGCGCGGCGAGTGGGGCGCGGGCTGGCTCGGGGCTGGGGCTCTCCATCGTTCGGCGGGTGGTCGAGGCGCATCGCGGGGCGTTGCGGCTCAAGGACCGCGATGGGGGCGGCCTCGTGGTTGAGATCGACCTGCCGCTGGTGGGGCGGAATCCCAAGGTGGAGCAGTTGCGGCGGGCGCTGGGGAGCCTGTCGGCGCTGGTGCTCTGCCTGCTGCTGGTGGATATCCACCCCGCAAGTGCCATATCCTCCAGCTATCCGGCGCCCGATGGCAGCGCGGCCACGGTGCTGACCATCGTGGGCACCACCGATACGCCGCTGTTTGCCGATTTCATCGCCGGCTTCCAGGCGCTGCGGCCGGATGTGACGGTGCATTACGACGAGCAGGATTCCTTGCCGATGTATCAGCAGTTCCTCGCGGGCAAGATGGCGCCGAAGCCGGACCTCTTGATCAGCTCGGCGTCGGACCTGATGATCAAGCTGGCCAATGACGGCCATGCCATGGCCTATGACAGCCCGTTTCTCGGCGCCCTGCCCGAATGGGCGCACTGGCGCAACGAGGTGTTCGGCTTCACGTTCGAGCCGGCAGTCATCATCTACAATCCCGATCGCATCAGCGCCGACGAAGTGCCGCGGACGCATCTGACGCTGGCGGAACTGCTGGAAACAGAGACCGAGCGGTTCCGCGGGGCCATCGCCACCTATGACATTGCGGTCAGCGGGGTGGGGTATCTGCTGGCATCGCAGGACCAGGTGATCTCGTCGAACTTCTGGCGGCTGGCGGCGGCATTCGGGCGCGTTGGCGCAGTGTTTTCAGGGTCGAGCCCGGCCATTCTCAACGGGGTGGCCGACGGGTCGCTGGCGCTGGGCTACAATGTGCTGGGTTCCTATGCCTTCGCGCGCAAGGCCGATGGGGCCAATATCGAAATCGTGGTGCCCGACGATTATGTGCTGGTGCTGACGCGCTCGATGCTGATCCCGCGCGATGCCCCCTACCCCGACCTGGGCCGCGCCTTTGTCGATTTCGCGCTGTCGCCGGCGGGGCAGGCCATTGCCGCCGGGCAGACGGCTTTGGGCTCGGTGGTGGCGGGGGCGAATGGCGAATGGACCAGCGAAGCCATCGCGGCGCGTGGGCGCGGGGTGATCCAGCCCATTCCGCTGGGACCGGCGCTGATGGTGTCGCTGGACCAGCAGCGGCGCAAGCGCTTCCTCGATAGCTGGGGCGAGATCGTTTCGCCCAAGCCGTGAGGATGGGAGATAAGCTGTCTACTCTACCACGCGCACAGTCGCCTCCCGCGGACTTGATCCGCGGGTCACTCTCAACACGACAAAAGCGGCGAGAGACCCGCGGATCAAGTCCGCGGAGGCGCCGGTGATTGGGGAACAGATCGCGCTTGTGACACCATGTTGCCCCGACCACGGGACGGCCCCCCTATCAGGAGAAGGTTGGGAGGGGGCCTCCAAACCATGCCAGCCATGCGCCGGTCACATGGATGAGACCTTTGTCCGAGTGATTCAGCTGAATTTCGCGCCATTTCATGTCTATCGGCCCCTTAATTGCACACAACGCATGGCTGACCTGACCTTTCGGCCCTACCGCAAGCGGCCCGATGCGCCCATCTGTCAACTCATGAAAGCGACCCGGCAATTCGGCCCGGTCTTTTGGAGGAACTGGCAAATGAGCACCCCGCGCAAGACTTTCTTTGCGACCCTTGGCACTTTCGCCGACGTGTTCGGCAGCGCTGCTGCCGTCTCGAACGCGGTCGAGGCCGGGCGGGCGCCCAAGGCCAAGCACCTCAGGACCCTGGGTATCGATCCCGGCGCTTTCCGTTCGATCGGCAAGCTCTAAGTCTCCCTGGCGCGTCGCTTCCCTCCCTGTGCGGCCTGCGCCGAGCCGTCGATTGAATGTCGGAAAGCCCGGATGCCTGAACAAGGCATCCGGGCTTTTGCTTTCCTGCGTCCACAGAAATGGCGGTGTCAGTCCTCGTCGGCCGCGAGCTGGCTGAAGACCTCGCCTTTGCCGCGCAGGCGGAACCAGAGCGGAATCAGCACTGCCGCCGCCGCAATGACATAAAGGCTGATGGCCAGCGGCGACTGTATCAGCACCAGCGGATCGCCCTGGCTGATGGCCAGTGCCCGGCGCAGCTGCTGCTCGGACAGCGGACCCAGGATGAGCCCGATCACCACCGGGGCGATGGGGTATCCGAAGCGGCGCAGCACAAACCCCAGGATGCCGAACCCCAGCAGCATCATCAGCTCGAACGAGAAGCGGATGCCGAACAGGTTGCCGGACATGGCGCCATTGGCCCCCAGCGTGCCCAGCGTGGCAAAGAGCAGGATGCCGGCATAGAGCCAGGGCTTGGGCACTGTGAGGAGCCGGACCCAGAGGCCGATCAGCGGCAGGTTGAGCACCAGCAGCATGAAATTGGCGACCAGCAGGCTGGCAATAAGCGCCCAGACCAGCGGGGCATTGTTGGTGAACAGCAAGGGCCCCGGCTGCAGGCCGAATTGCTGGAAGCCCGCCAGCATGATGGCGGCGGTGGCCGTGGTGGGCAGCCCCAGCGTGAGCAAGGGCATCAAGGTGCCGGCGGCCGAGGCATTGTTGGCGGCTTCGGGACCGGCGACGCCTTCGATGGCGCCATTGCCGAATTCTTCGGGGTGCTTGGTCAGACGCCGTTCGGCCGCATAGGAAAAGAACGTGCCGATCTCGGCGCCACCGGCCGGCATGGCGCCGATGGGGAAGCCGATGAGGGTGCCGCGCAGCCAGGCCGGCCAGGAGCGCTTCCAATCCTCCAACGTCATCCAGACCGAGCCTTTGACGGCCACGACTTCATCATCGAGACTGCCGCGGGCTGCGGCAACGACGAGGGTTTCACCGATGGCGAACAGGGCCACGGCCAGGGTCGTCACCTCGATCCCGTCGAGCAGGTCGGGGATGCCGAAGGCCAGGCGCGCCTGCCCAGTCTGCAGGTCGATGCCGATAACGCCCAGTCCAAGCCCGATAAAGAGCGCAGTGACGCCGCGAAGCGCGCTATCGCCGAAGGCCGCCGAGACGGTGACAAAGGCCAGCACCATCAGCGCGAAATAGTCGGCCGGGCCAAAGGAAATGGCGATCCTGACCAACCAGGGGGCAACGAAGGCCATGGCCAGCGTCGCGATCAGGCCTGCCACGAAGGAGCCGATGGCGGCGGTGGCCAGAGCCGGACCGCCCCTGCCTTTGCGGGCCATCTTGTTGCCCTCGAGCGCGGTGACGATCGAGGCGGATTCACCGGGCGTGTTGAGCAGGATGGAGGTGGTCGAGCCGCCATACATGCCACCGTAGTAGATGCCGGCGAACATGATGAGCGAGCCGGCCGGATCGAGGCGATAGGTAACGGGCAGCAACAGGGCCACCGTCAGCGCCGGGCCGATGCCGGGGAGAACGCCCACGGCGGTCCCCAGGGTAACGCCGATAAAGGCGTAGATGAGGTTCTGCCATTGCAGGGCGGCGGCAAAGCCGGCTGCCAGAAGTCCGAAAGTGTCCATAATCGTCCTTCCCGATCAGGGAATCAGGCGCTCAAGTGGCCCGGCAGGCAGGGAAAGCTGCAAACCGCGGGCAAAAATGAACCATACGATGAAAGCGAAAACAGCGCCGCACAGGAAGGTGAACCACATCGGTCCCTTGCCGAAGGCCCTGGCGGTGCAGGCAACCAGGACACCAGAAGCCAGGGAGAAGCCCAGGCTCGAAACCAGCAGGATCTGGCCCAGCAGTCCGCCCACGATCCACAGGGCCGGTCCGTAGTTCTCGGGTGGACGGGCAGGAAAGCTGCCGCGCCAGGCCGAGACCGCGGTGCCAATGGCCAGCAGCAGCAGGCCGGCGGCTATGGCATAGGGGAAAACCTGGGGCCCGACGCGCGCCTGGTGAACCGGCAGGCGCATGATGCTGGTCTGCCAGAAGATGACCACGGCAATGCCCGCCAGGATGAGGGCAATGACAAACGCCGCCCCATCGGGGCGGCGTTGCGGGTTGGACCCAGTCGTCATTGGACGAGGCCGATATCTTTGAGAACCGTGGTGGTCGACGCGATGTCGGCGTCGAGCTGGGTGTCGAAGGCATCGCCATCGAGATACATATCCACCCAACCCTTGGTCTCGAGGATCGACTTCCAGGTTGCCGATTCCGCCATCTTCTTGATGTCGGCGGTGATGGCGGCCTTCTGCTCGTCGGTGATATCGGGGGCAGCGGCAATCATGCGCCAGTTTTCGACAGTCACATCCACACCGGTTTCAGAGAGGGTGGGGATGCCATCCATCTCGTTCTCACCGGACATGGCCAGCGCCCGCAGCTCACCGGCGGCGATCTGCGATTCAAATTCGCCATAGCCGGAAATGCCCACGGTCACCTGGCCACCCAGCACGGCGGCAAGCGCCTCGCCACCGCCCGAATAGGCGATGTAGTTGACCTGGGTGGGATCGACGCCAACTGCCTTGGCCACAAGGCCGGCAATGATGTGGTCGACACCGCCGGCCGAACCGCCGGCCCAGGACACCGACCCCGGATCGGCCTTGAGCTTGGCAACCAGGTCATCCATGGACTGCAGCTCGGAATTGGCCGGCACGACGATGACGTCGGATTCGCCGATCAGGCGGGCGATCGGGGTGATGTTGTCCAGCGTGACGGGCGAAGCATTGGTGAGAATGGCACCGACCATCACATAGCCGCCGACGATCAGGGCATTGGCATTGCCCGAATCCTGGGTGGCGAACTGGGCGAGGCCGATCGTGCCGCCGGCGCCCGGAACGTTGGTGACCTGCACATTGCCCGAAATACCTTCGGCGGTGAGTGCTTCCTGGATGGAACGGGCCGTCTGGTCCCAGCCGCCGCCGGGAGCGGCGGGGGCCATGATGGTGTAGTCGGCGGCGAAAGCGGGAACAGCCATTGCGCCAGAGACGAGCGCGGCCAAGAGCAGCTTGTTCATAAGTCCTCCCATGTGAATATCCAGAACGTCATTGCGTTCGTGACGGGGAGAATAGGCGGCGTCCCTGTCACCGTCCTGTCAGCACGGCGCGGGCGCCTTGCGACTTTGGTCCAGTCGGATACTTCTCAGCCAGATTGCGCCAGCGGGCCGACAATTGCAACGCCGGCTCAGGCGGTGCGGCGTTCATCCGCATCGGCATCGCGCTTCTGGGCGAAGAGGCCGAGCAGGCGGGTTGTATCTTCCACCGAGCCCGGGCGGGCATAGAGATAGCCCTGCCCCATGGTGCAGCCGAGCTCGGCGAGAATGCGCGCCTGCTCGGGCGTCTCGATGCCTTCGGCCACCAGCTTCATATCGAGCTTGCGGGCAATATCGATGATGGAGCCGACCACGACATCGCTGGCGCCATCGCTGCCCAGGCGGGACACGAAGGAGCGGTCGATCTTGATGATATCGACGGGGAAGCTCAGCAGGTGGGTGAGCGAGGCAAAGCCGGTGCCGAAATCGTCGAGCGCCACCAGCAGCCCGCGCTGGCGCAGGGCGCTGACGGCGCGCGGCACCATCTGGTCGTTGCCGCCCATATAGACCGATTCATTGACCTCGAGGACGATATGCTCCAACGGCACGCCGGCGCGCTCAAAGGTCTCGACGATGCGGGTTTCGAGGTCGCCGCGCTGGAAGTCGCCGGTGGTGACATTGACGCCGACATGCTGGAAGACAATGCCGAGATCGAGCCAGTGGCGGATATCTGATGCGATCTGGGTCAGCATCTGGCCGGTCAATTGCCAGGCGATGCGCGGATCGGCCATGGCGGCGTGGAACTCGCCGGCGGCGGCGATGCGGCCATCGGGCATGCGCATGCGCGCCAAAGCCTCCAGCCCGACGATCTCGGCAGTGTCGAGCCGGACGATGGGCTGGTAGTGGGCGAGCATGCGTCCTTCGGTCATGGCCTGGTCGACGGCGCGGACCATGTTGGCGCGCTCCAGCATGGTGGTGCGCAGGCCGGGCACGAAGCGGACATAGCCGCCGCGCCGGGTTTCCTTGGCGTGATAGAGGGCGAAATCGGCATTCTGGCTGAGCGAAGCGCCATCGGTGCCGTCGGGTCCGAACAGGGCCCCGCCGATGGTGATATGGGGATCGATGGTCTGGTCGCCGACCTGGATCAGGCCGCGAATTGCCGCGATCATGCGGGTGGCGGCATCGTGCAGGGCGATGTCATCATGGCAATCTGCAACCAGCACGGCAAACTCGTCGCCGCCCAGACGGCAGGCAGTGAGCGAGGGATGGCAATCGGCGATGCGCTCGGCCACGGTGCAGATCAGCATGTCGCCGAAGACATGGCCGAGCGTGTCGTTGATCAGCTTGAGATGGTCGATATCGGCCAGCAGCAGGCCGAAGGGCTCGTCCATGGCGATGGACCGGCCCAGCATGTCATTGAAATGACCGCGATTGGGCAGGCCGGTCAGCGTATCGAAATAGGCGAGGCGATGATTGCGCTGGCGCACCTGCTCGTGATCGATGGCAATGGCGCAGACATGCAGGCAGGTCTGGACAATGCGGCGCTCCATGTCGTTGGGGCCGCGGCGGGTGCGATAGTAGAAGGCAAAGGTGGCCACCACCCGACCGTCGCGGTCGCGAATGGGGCTGGACCAGCAGGCGCGCAGGCCAAGCGGTTCGACCAGCGCCCGATAGTCATCCCAGAGCGGGTTCCGGCTGATGTCGGTGACGATGACGGGCTCGTTGCGAAACGCGGCCGTGCCGCAGGAGCCGGCCCGCGAGCCTGTCGCCGCGCCGTCTATGGCGCTGGAATAGGCCAGCGGCAGGCTGGGCGCCGCCAGTGGATGCAGCAGGCCCTGGCTATCGACGGTCAGGATCGAGCAGACAATGCCGGGCGCCAGATTCTCGGCGCGGCGGCAGAGCAGATCCGCCACGGCCACGAGCGGTTCACCGCAGGCGACCGCCTCCAGCACTTCTGTCTGGAGACGCAACAACAGACCGGTATCGTCTGGAATCATCGTGGACGCCTCAAACCCCCGGCCTGCAGGCTACGCGGGGCAAATGAAAGCGGCGTTCCGAAGATGGGTCGGATTGCCGGAAACGCCGAAAGACGGCGTTAAGGATGGGGTGGCGAGCGGGATGGCGGCACCGCGAGAGGTACCGCCATCCATCGCCTCAGAAATTCACCCCGATCTGTCCGGTCGCGGACAAGGCGCGGAAGGTGCTGCCTTCGAACGTGGCCTTGGCGCTGATGCCCAGCGTCCAGTTGCCGTCTCCGGCGACATCGAAGCCGGCCGAGACATTGCTGAACGCCGATTGGCTGGTGCCGTCGAAGCTCAACCCCAGTTCGGCGCCGATGAACGGCCGCACCACGAAGGTCTCGTAGTCGAGCGTATATTGCAGCACGGCGCCGGCCGACAGGCGCAACTGGTTGAGCGTGAAGGCATCCACGGCGATCGTGGTGCCCAACCCGTCCGAGACGGTGTAGGCGCCGGCCGCTTCATGCAGATAGAAGGCGTTGGCCGATGGCCGCAGCACCAAGTCCTCGCCCAGCGCCCACTGGCCTTCGAGCCGCATCTTGGCCAGCAGCCGGTCGGTCTCGAACGTGCCGCGGAACAGGGCGGTCGAGACCTCGTTCCAGCTTCGGCCGTAGAACAAGCTGGCATCGAGGAATACGCCTTCGCCCAGCTCGGCCGACACATAGGGCCCCGCCAGCACGCCATTGCCGGTAGCGCGGCTGGTGCCGGTGATATCGTCCATCCAGTCGGCATGCAGCGCCACGCCCACCAGCAGTTGGTCGTTCACCAGCAGATCGGCGCCTCCTGACAGCAGTGCCATGCTGCCCCAGTGGTCGGTGCCGCCATCGGCGCGCATATGCAATGTGGCGGTGCCGTCGATCCAGAAATTGACCGCGCTGTCATCCACCGGCTGCAGGGCCAGCGACTGCGCCGCGGCGCTGGCCGCGGTGGCGGCCAGGGTGCTGGCGGCAAAGTTCATGGTCACCGAATTGCCCGATGGCGTGACCTGGACCATGCCGGGCATATTGGCCGAGGCCGCATTGCGGCGATCCCGCAATCCGGGCGCATCGACCGCGCCAGCCAGCAGGCCCGCCCGCGCGGACACAAAGCCATTCGACAGATCGCCGAACACCGCTTCCACTCCGACCGGATCGATGGTGGTCGTATAGGACACCTTGGCAGGCTGGGACGTGCCCAGCGCGCTGGCGAGCGTGAAGGTGACAACAGCCGTGCCGCTGAATTGCGGGTTGGGAATGAACTTGAGATAGAGCGTGCTGGCCGGCGGCGGCACCGGCCCCGCGGCGGCAACCGCAGCGCCCACAATGCTGGCCGTGCCGGCATAGGGCGGCTCGACGCCCACGACATTGGCCGAGGTGAACGGCCCGCCCGTTGCCCCAACCGTCAGGTCGACGGGAACCGGCGTCGCCCCCGGCGGCACGACCACGGCCTGGTCGGTCGCCGTCACGGCGCGCGCGCCCACAGCGAGCGTATAGCTGCCGAACTCACTGGCCCCGTCCCCGCTCGATGCGGTGATGGTGAAGGCATAATCGCCCTCGGTTCCCGGATTCAGCGGCCCGGTCAGTTCACCTGTCGTTATGTTGAGGACCATGCCATCGGGCAGGGCTCCCGCCGTCAGTGCGAAAGTGAGCGGGCCGGGATGGCCGCCGGCCGCGATGGCGCTCGAATAGGCCTCGCCGGCCATGGCGGATGGCAAGGCGCCGCCTGCCGGGGTCAGGGTGATCGTCCCGGCCGCATCGACCTGCAGCGTATAGGCTGCGCTGGCAGTGAAGCCGTTGTCATCGGTCGCCGTCACGGTGAAGCTCGACGATCCCGCCGTGGTCGGCGTGCCGGCGAGCGATCCGCCCGAAAGGCTGAGGCCGGCCGGCAGCGAGCCGGCGGTGATGGCGAAACCATAGGGCGCCACGCCGCCGGTGGCGCCGAAGGTCTGGCCATAGACAGTCCCGGCCGTGCCCTTGGGCAATGCGCCGGCCACCGGCGCCAGCGCAATGGCCGGCGCCCCGATGTCGAGCGTATAGGCCGCGCTGGCGGTAAAGCCATTGTCATCGGTTGCCGTTACGGTGAAGGAGAAGGCCCCGGTCGCCGCAGGCGTGCCTGACAGCGTGCCGCCCGCCAGGGTGAGATCGCCGGGCAGTGCGCCCACGGTGATCGCATAGCTGTAGGGCGCGGTGCCGCCGGCTGCGGTGAACGCCTGGCTATAGGCGGTGCCGGCAATGGCCGCCGGCAGCGCCCCTGCTGCCGGCGCCAGCGTGATGGCGTCGGCCAGGATGGCAAAGCTCTCCGTCGCCGTTGGGGCCGGCTGATAGGTCGGATCGCCCGGCTGATCGGCCGCGATGGTGCAGGTGCCCACCGCCTGCGGCGTCAACACGCCTGTCGCGGTGATGGTGCAGACGGCCGGCGTGGTGGAGGTGAATGTCGCGGTCAGCCCGGACGTCGCCGTCGCCACCAGCGTCGGCTGCGCCGAGAACATCTGGTCGCCCGGATTGGTGAAGGCGATGGTCTGCGTCGTGCCCGGTATGACGGCGGCCGACGCTGTCGAAGCCGATCCTTCTCCCACCGCATTGCTGGCCGCCACCGTAAAGGTATAGGCGGTGCCATTGCTCAGTCCCGGCACGGCGATGGGGCTGCTCGCCCCGCTCGCCGTTGCGCCGCCCGGCGCGGCGGTCACCGTATAGAGGGTAATGGCGCTGCCGCCGTCGAAGGCCGGAGCGGTGAAGGCGACGGAGGCCGTGCTGGCCCCGCCCGTCGCGCTGACGCCCGTGGGTGCGCCCGGCACCACGGCCGCCACCGTGAAACTCTGGCTGACCTGTGCCGCCGGCAGCACCGAACCGTCGCCCGCCTGGTCGGCGAGAATGGTGCAGGTGCCCGTCGAAACTGTGGTGAGCACGCCCCCGGCGGTGATGGTGCAGACGCCCGCCGTGGCAGAGGAAAAGCTGACCGTCAGCGCCGACGTGGCCGTGGCCGTCAATGTCGGCGTCGTGCCAAAATTCTGGGTGCCCGGATTGGCGAACGTGATCGTTTGCGCGCCCTGTGGCGTCACCGCGCCGCTGGCCGCCGATGGCGATCCCGCGCCGGCGCTGTTGCTGGCCGTGACTGTGAAGCTGTAGGCCGTGCCATTGGCAAGGCCCGACACCGTTATCGGACTCGCGGCGCCCGTGGCGGTGAAGCCCCCCGGACTGGACGTCACCTGATAGCTGGTGATGGCGGCGCCGCCATTATGCGCTGGTGCGGTGAAGCTCACCGTGGCGGAGTTCGGGCCGGCCACCGCCGTTGCGCCGGCCGGCACACCGGGCGCCACGGCCAGCACGGTGAAGGTCTGCGTGACCTGCGACGCCGGCAGGTAGCTGCCATTGCCCACCTGGTCGGCGTTGATACTGCACGAGCCGGCCGTGATAAAAGTCAATGCGCCGCCCGCGGTAATCGTACACACGCCCGTTGTGCTCGAGGTGAATGTCGGCGTCAGCAGGGAACTCGACGTAGCCGTCAGCGTCGGTGTGGTGCCGAAATTCTGGCTGCCCGGATTGGCGAAGGTGATCGTCTGCGCCGCGGCCGGGGTCACGCTGTTGGATGCAGCCGAGGCCGATCCCGTGCCTGCCGTATTGCCGGCCGTGACCGTGAATGTATAGGCCTGCCCATTGGTCAGCCCGGTGACAAGGATGGGACTGCCGGCACCATTCACCGGCGCCACATCAGCCGGGCTGGTGGTTACGGTATAGCTGGTGATCGCCGCGCCGCCGGTAGAGGCGGGCGCGACGAAGGCCACCGATGCCTGCATGTCGCCGGGCGTGGCGGTCGCCATGGTCGGCGCGCCCGGCACGACGGCCGCAACGGTGAACGACTGGCTCACCTGGGGCGCCGGCAGGAAGCTCAAATCCCCGACCTGGTTGGCATCGATAGTGCAGGTCCCCGCCGACACGAAGGTCAGCGTGCCGCCTGTGGTAATCGTACACACGCCTGTTGTGGACGAGGTGAAGCTCACCGGGGAGGCGGACGTCGCCGTTGCCGACAAAGTCGGCGTTGTACCGAAATTCTGCGTGCCGGGATTGGCGAAGGTAATCGTCTGCGGCGCGGCCGGCGTCACGCTGTTGGACGCGCTGGAATCCCCGCCTGTGCCGACAACATTCTCAGCCGCAACCGTGAATGTGTAGGACACGCCGTTGGTGAGGCCGGTCACGGTGATCGGGCTGGCCGGGCCGACGGCTACCTGACCGCCGGGATTGGCCGTCACGACATACTGGGTAATCGCCGAACCGCCGCTGCTGGCCGGCGCCGTGAAGGTCACGCTAGCCTGATTGTCGCCGGCAGTTGCCGTGCCTATGGTCGGCGCGCCGGGCACGCCGGCATTGACGGTAAAAGTCTGCGACACTGTGGCGGCGGCATTATACGCGCTGTTGCCCGCCCGGTCGGCATCGATGGTGCAACTCCCCGCCGTCACGAAGGTCAGCACTCCGCCCGAGGTGATGGTGCAGACCCCTGTTGTGGACGAGGTGAAGCTCACCGGGAGCGCTGACGTCGCCGTCGCCGTCAATGTCGGCGTCGTGCCGAAGTTCTGGGCGCCGGGATTATTGAAGGTGATGGTCTGGTTGCCCTTGGGTGTCACGCTGTTCGACGCCGCCGACGGCGTGCTGCTACCCTCCGCATTGGTGGCAACGACAGTGAACGTATAGGCCGTACCATTGGTGAGGCCGGTCACCGTGAGCGGGCTGGCCGAGCCTGTCGCGGGGAACGACCCGGGACTGGACGTCACCGTATAGCTGGTGATCGCCGAGCCGCCGTTGCCATTGGCCGTGAAGCTGACCGAGGCCTGCGCGTCACCGGCCGTCGCCGTGCCGATGGTGGGCGCGTCCGGCACGTCCACCGCATCGACCAGAACCGCCGTCGTCGATCCGACGCTGTTCAGCGTCAGCGTGGCATTGACGCCGCTCCCGCTGCGCATCGTGCCACCATTGGCGCTCATCGTCCCGACGACAATGCCATCGGTATCCAGGTCTCCCGCGCTCACATCATAGCGGAACGTCAGAGCGCTGGTCCCGCTTCCCGAGACATAGTCCGCATACCGCGTCGTCGAGCCCACCGTCAGGCGGATATAGGGAGTCCCGGTCACGGTCACGGGGTTATCGAAATTGACCTTGAAATCCAGATTGTCGGCGGCCGTGTATGTTCCATTCGCCGGCACCTCAACCGAGGTTACGGTCGGCGCGGCGGTGCTGGTGCTGGTGAAACTGAAGATCGCCGTCCCATTGTCCTGATCGACATCCGACACGAAGAATGTGATCGTCTTGCCCGACGCGCTTGCCGAATAGCTGCTCAGGTTGGCTGCCGTTCCGCCTATGCGGGTAACACCTGTTATCGCGCCCAGATTGCCGCCCGAAAAGACCACCTCGAACTGGGTGACACCCCACGCGTTGGAAAAATTGGTGCTTAGCGTGATGATTTTGTTGACCGGATCGATGTCGATCAGTTTGGTCCCGGCACCGCCGCCGAGGTCGATCTGGGTGCCGACCGGAATGTCAGAAATGCTTGCCAAGGGGACCGACACCGTCGTTCCGGTCACATCGGCCTGGGCCAGGCCGGAAGCGCCGGCCCACAGCAGCAGCACCGCCGCGACCTTGAGCAAATTCTGTATCCGGGGCGCAGCCCAACGCACGCGCCTGCCGATCGCCCCCAAAAGGGCTTCCCCCCAGATACCCATGAACCCGCCAGAATCAAAGAATTAACAAATTGTTCGCGAGCGACGCTATCAGGCCCTTCGGCGTCGTTCTATCCCTGCACCGCATTTCGCCAAAATTCGTTGCGCCGCGGTGACATGAGGATTTCTTCCAAGCTACAGAAAAACTTCGGTTCGGAGCCGGACAAAATATTGACCGGGCGTATTTTACCAGTGATTTCAATATGACGTCGGATTGTTCTGGCCCAGGCTTCCGAAAGTTCTGGCGAAGCAGCCAGATATGCGTAACATCGAAAAACAACTGACTGCGGTATCGGCCGATTCTAGAAAATACTCTTTATAATTACTCATCAAAGGAGGAGAAATAACAATGAAGAGGCGATCGCTGCTGCTCGCAATTGCCGGAACTCTGTTGGTGGCGGGAAGTGCCCTGGCGGCGGACGTGACCTTCGCGGTGAAGGCCGGCAATGCCCCGGCCGCGGCCTTCCAGTATGTGATGACCTCTGGCGGATTGCCCAAGACGAAGCTGGTGAATACCGCAACGGTGATCGACGGCGTCTCCTACTATACCTGGAAAACCTCGCTGCGCGGGATCGCCCATGTCTGCGGCCTCCCCGACCTGCCCACGGCTTCCTCCAAATGTGTCGGCGAATTCGGCAAGCAGCTTGAGATCGCCGGCAACTTTGTTGTGCTGAAGTAGCCTGCCGTTTCGGATCGAGCAGGGCGCGGCACGATGCCGAAGGCGTCGTGCCGGCGCGTCAATCACGGACATGCGACCTCAGCATAGCGGCCGCGCCACCGATCTGCGTAGTCTATTGATTTTACTGTGAAAGAATGGTGCCCGGGACCGGGAAACCTAAATTGAGCGATTTCAATTAGTTGAGTTCTGGCTGGACCATATAGCGTTCCACGCAATCACTAGGCTTTTCGCCACTGTGTCCAGCCCTGGAAAAGTCGGATACCTTCGTCTTGAACGTCGCACAGCCAAGTCACGCCGCTTCAGCGTGGCCTCACCAGGAGAACGCCAACTACGCAGACAACACCAACGCATCGCCGATAGCGTTGACCTATGTCGATGTGGCTGGAGCCACCAATCTGGATACGCCCACCGCCGGTCTCCTCAAGCCCAGTAATTCGATCCCGGCTACCTCCTACGCCAACGCAAGGGGCTGAGGCGCGATCCAGCTCGATCACCGTCTACTCCGTGGGCATCGTGGCCGGGATTATTGCCAACTTGGGGGATGGTAGCGAAACACTAGGATCGGCCAACAGGATCGATCTAGCCGCCTCAGTCGGGAATGGCGAATACATCCGATTCAATTTCGGCTCCGGGTGAAGAAATACCTCGACGAAGTTGACCACAGGACCTCGAGCGTACCGGGCGCAGGCTCACCTCGTCCACGCCGATTTTAGCATGCGGGTGTCGAGACAGCCGATACCAGTGCGCCTCGATGGTCAATGCTGCTGTACAATAATGATCACCGATTTGAATGGAGTGCGAGGCTTGGAAAGATCCCGCTCAAAGCCACGAGGATTCTGAATGAATTTGCCGGGATCATAAACAAAGAAAATTAGCGTCTCGGCCTTATCCTCATAAAGGAGGAAGTCGTCTGCGATTTGCTTTCGCAAACCCGCATTCTTAGTGCCGGTCCTCGTCATTTTGTACTCTATGACGACATTCTCAATGGGCAAGAACGTGTCTGCTCTAGATCCGCCTCCAGCCACGCTCTTTCCGCCTTCTTCCGGTCGAATGTCATCAAAGTACAATTCCAATAGACCTTGAAAAAGGTGCTGCACATCGTATTCGTCATCAATCTTGATCGGGGACTTTGCCTTACGCGACTTCGCCAATCTTGCAACTACGGACGGGAAACGCGCCGCTATCTGCTGGATGCGATGGCTGGCGGTATCGCGATCATGGCTAGCACCTGACTGGTCGATTTGTGCGAGAGTTGCGGAAACGGCTGAACGACAGCTTTCTAGATGCGGAAGAACCATTTGCACCGTTCCCGGTACAACTCCCTCATAATCGTCTGTTAAGAATATCCCTAGCTTGGTGATGTCGCGCGTTAGCGCCAAATCCAAAGTCTTGAGAGACTCCTCGAAATGCGCGGGTGACGCAAAATCTTGGGGGATACGACAACTCGAGAATTGGTCCGAAAGGTAGTGGTAAAGGAAAAGAGCCGCGTTATGTGCGCCTGCAGCGGCCTCACCGTTACCATAACCCTCCGCAGGATTCACCGCCCTCGCAATGCCGCCAAATCGAGGTATGTTAGCTTCCGTGTAATCTTGAAAGTAACGCCCCGCAGCACGCACTTTTTCTAGTTCATCCATTTATCCGCTCAACTTAGTGGGGCCGTTTTTCCAACGCTAGCTTAACAGCGCCGTCCTGGCGCAGGAACAAAGCAAATAGCCGTTTCAGACCGAATATATGAATTCTGCGCAATGTTCGCCCGATTTCGGGTGGATTCTCCGAGCGGGCCGAGAATGGCCCGGAAACACTGGGAACTGTTCATCGTGTCGCCGCTCAAAATGCGGACCGCGGTTGCCTCGCTTAGAAAGCTCAGCCCTATTGACTAGCGCAGCCAGTTCCAAATGCTCGAGCCAGAATTCTCAAGTTGCACCGTGTAGCCAGACATTGTGATTGGACCAACGAGCACAAAACTCGGCGGCGCGATCAGCGAGCGACTGATCGGGATTTACGATGAAGAATGTCCGACAACTGTATGCGTTTGCCCTGATTGCCAGAGCTTTGGGACCGAGCTGGGCGAGCCAGTGATCGACTTCCTTATGATGTCCACCTTTGAAGCGCGTATTGTGGTGGTAAATGACCGCCGGACGGCCGGCCGCCAGGGAAAGAACCTCCGATAGAGGCATCTGCTTTCCAAATGACGGCTGTTTTCTTCGATGCTCGGAATCATCAATGATGCCGTTGTCAGGATCTGCGAAGACAAGGTCGCAGGTTGCAAGCGCTTCCAGGTTTTGCGCGAACCAAGCGGCTCTCGCCAGACTGCGGCCCTTGGAGAGTGTACCTTCGACTATGGGAATGCTAAAGGCTGCCGCTGCTGAAATCGCGCCGGATGCCTGGAGCGCAGCAACGGACCTCCCTTCATTGGCTACGGCCTGCAACGCATCAAAGAGGAATGGGTCGAGGTCACGCCATCTTTCCGGATCCGAAAGATACTTTATGTGCTTGCCGTCGCCGTTGTGACCCTCGTCAGGGTAGAGATACCAAGCGATGCCCAACTGGCGACCAACAGCGAGATGGCGAAGCAACGCGAGCTTTACATAGTCGCCTATGTCGGCCGCATACCTATTCTGCAAGGACTGGCTCTGCCCCAACTTCACCTGGGGGAACTAGAGTCACCGTCGATAAGCCAAAAATCTGACTTTCAAGCGCGTCGATGCGGCTATTCGCGTCCTCAAGCTGCTCCCGTGCTAGATTGAGCTGCGTTGTATTTATCGCGGTGGTATTCAATGTGCTAGAAAGCAAATCTTGCGCTTGACGCAAACTGTCTTTCAGCTCCGCTATCTCTGGTCTCATCTCAGAATACTGTTGGTCCATGTCGCTGTAGTAATTCCATGACAGCGAAACCAGACCGAGCAGCAATGCAGCTACTGCCAAGCCGCCACCAACCATTCCCCAAAACGTTTGACGAACGACCCGCTGTTTCGATCTCGCTGCCGCGAACGCGGATCGCTCTGCAGCAATCTTCGCCTCCTCGGCAGATTTCTCAACAGATCGGAACACAGAAGGGATTGCACTGCGTATCCCGACGGGGTGACTTGACGCATCGACGGACGTTGTAGCCTTAATCAAAAATTCTTTGACATCCCAAAAGGGCTTTGAGAGTGGAGGACGCCCCAGTCGCTCAGTGTCCAAATCTACCTTGGACGTGGTCTTAGTGAATTCAAGCCAAATCGATCCTTCAGACTTCTTAATCAGGTAGTCTTCATCAGTTAGATTGTGGAGTGGAATACAGAGCTTACCCCAGTACCCCGGATCAACTAGCGGGCCCGTCCCAAGGAGGAGTCCACGATGAACGTGTTTGATTTGCAAGTTGAAACGCAGGGCAATAAACTCTGGAAGCCTAAAATCCAAATCACACTCGACAAAAACTATTGAATTCTTCGGTATTACGAGGAATTCGTCGAGGCTAGTGAATATGATTTTGGGGAAGTTCTCTCCAGCCATATACTGGTAGGCTACGTTGCCTATTCTGCCTTCATAGGCAGCATCCTTTAGTCGCGAAGTTTTCCCCCCCTTTATATAGAAGGGCGCGATTAAACCTGTCGTTTCGACATAATCGAGAATGTGTTCCGCAGAAAGAAGTGAGTATGGAATACTCGGTCTGGGATCGACCTTAGCGGGACGCCCGTTGTAGCGAGAGTAATCAATGGCAAGAGCTTCAGCTTCGTGACGCTGAAGCTTACAGACTTCTACATCATCATCACTAATCACTTAGAAGAGCTTTTCTAACTTCAACAACATCCAACTCACTAAAGGCGACGCAGTCGACTACTCGTCCAATCGCTTCTTCCGCAAAATACAGAAATTTTTGCACATCGCTTTCAGGGCATTTTAGCTGTTCTTTTCCACCGACGTAATCCAAATGATTCATTACAATTCGGTTCGGTCGATTAGCCGCAATTGCGGCACGGACCAGTGCGGGGTCGAATTTACCAACACGCCGCAGTTTTTTAGTGACCGTGGTGTACTCTTGAATATCAATTGCCTTACGTGCGGTGAGCGAAGCCACGTACTCCCAAGAGACTTCATTCGGCAGAGGGCCTGAATCTCCGGCCACCCTTATTGGAAATGACCGGATCACCAAAGTGACGTCATCAACGTCCATGGGGCTCAACCCTGCCTCAGCCAGCGCGGCAGCCGCCGTGGTTGAACGCGCCGTCGCTTTAGGCCAATAACCGCCATCGAGCAGAGACAGGCCAAACCCCTGCGTCCCCTCGATAATCACACGGTGATCTCGATCGAGTTTTCCACGCAGAAGTTCTGTTGAGTTCGCAATGAAGGGCTGAAGCGACGCGTTGTCTTGGGCTACCAAGGAATCCAGAGAAAAGTTCGTTGACTGTCTGGCGACTGCGGCCATGACAGCCGCACCAACGCCTGAACCTGTCGAGCCGATCGACTGGACCAACTCGCCGTTGCGCTCCCAATCCTTATGCTCTTGGGTGATCAGCCGTGCGTGGTGGCTAATTTTGATACGATCTTGCGGGAAGTTGAGTTCGGAGACTTCCTGGAACAAAAGATCGACGTCAATGTAGGATCCGGCCGGGAACACCACGTCGACGTCACAATCAATACATCCCGCGGGAAGCTGACGAAGTGCGAATTTTTTGCCGGACTTGTTGTAACCCGTATGCCCAGAGTTCGGTCCGCCGACGCGAACGACGGTTGTCGGAATATCGGCGCGGCGAGCGCGCCGGGCAAGTTCAAGAGATACTTTCCCTTTGCCTTCGGACCCAAACTGGCCGCCGACTACGATGGATACTGGCATATTCCCTCTCCGCGAATGTCGCCGAATAACTCGTCAACACGCACTTGAACAGCACTAAAGTCAGCATGATTCAGGAAGTGCTGATGCGCAAGCGGAATGAGTTCCGTGACACGCCTTTCAACCACTGACGCAATGGCCTGGTCGAAACCACTGTCCGCCGTACGTTTAAGATAGCGCAGGCGTCTGATATGCTCTTCGGCGTCCACGTACACATGGACGAAGCGGTTGCCAAAAGTTTCGACAAGAAATGCGTGGTCCTCTGGAAATCGCAAGCCGTCGACCACGACACGAGAACAGCCTGCAACCCGCTTGATCGTTTGCTCGGCAAGCCAGCGCTGTCGTCCTGTTACATTGATCTCTGTGCCGAGCGCCTGTCGATTGGCACGATTGAGCTCCAGACCGTCTCTGGTGAGCAAGTCATCAATTGCCAAGCTAAAGCGGGTATAGGCGAAGCCTTTGGCGGCGAGCGCCTCGGCAAAGGTTGTCTTTCCCGCTGCGATCGGGCCGCTCACGCCGACAACAAATGGTCCAGGTAAGGCATCAAGCTTCGGAATCACCAATGGTGCCTCCGCCTCTGTTCCCAAGGCCTCAGACAGGCCGGCCAGATGGAATGTCCCAACGAGGGCCGACGTGATCGCGTCAAGCTCATCATGGGTCACTTTTTCCGTTTGGAAGTTTCCGGAAATTCCAAAGTCACGGAGACCCAGATGCAGCCACTCAACACCGGCACCCTTACGGGGAATGCGCATAATGTCTTGAGCTGCTCCCGGATAACTTTCGATAACGGGAACACCCTTCTGTCTGAAGATCGCCGCAAGCCGCATCCCACGGGCGGTGAGCTTCTGCATGCTGGGCAGCAGGCATGGGTATACGTTAATGCCGCGCCGTTTCAGCTCCCGCTCGGATTGCCGCATAATGCCGAACAGATCGCGCCCTGGGTCGGTGTCTTCAACGGTAATGCGCCCTGCTGGCAGGCAAAGTGGCGAGTCTATGGAGACCAGATCGGGGTTCGCATCCAACGTGGCGGCGATGATGTCTTCATCGCTGGAAATCGACCTCGTCTGCGCCACAGAGCCGTCCAGCAGGCACCAGCCAGTGGGTCGCTTTTCTGAGCCAGTGAGATCAATGCCGACGATGCGTGCTTGTTTGGCCGACGTCGACGCAAATAGTTCGTCAAAGTGCGGGGCGTGCAAAAGATGGCTCGGTGCGGGTTGCAGCCCAGAGGGCGGCACGTTCCAGCCGAGCGGCGCTGACCAATCAACGAAACGGACCGGATTGGAAAACAGATCTGCCTCAACCGAAAATCCAGTCATCGCCTTGTCGAAGATCGCGCCCATTGCCGCGATGTCTGCACGATTATATCTGATCAGCCTGGAGAGCGCCTCGACGTCTCCGCGAAGATACCTGTGCCAGAGAAGCACGGCGGCAAAGCCGTCGACGTCCTCAAGCTCTTGTCGGAAATTGAGACCAAGCTCAGTTTCAATGGACTTTTGACCTCCCTTTAGGCCGAGGCGCCTGCAAAGGTACATGAGGTCAATATGCACGCTCGGCAGCGCAATTTCGGGAAACTCCTGCCGCAAAAAACGAGCATCAAATCGAATGCCGTTAAAAGTCACCAAAACCTTAGCGTGGCCCGCATCTCTCAGGAGATGGCGTGGATCGCCGCCTTTTATGAAGGTTTCGGCCCGACCGTCGATGGACCAACCAACGGTAGTAATTTCGTCATAATAGTGGCTAAGGCCAGTTGTCTCGATATCCAGGAACATGATGCGATCCGGAAAGGCAGCACATAACGCAAGCTGCTCTCGCAAAATGGGCGATAGCAACCGGCCGTTTGCCAGCCAGGTCGGAAGTTCAGATTTACGCAGCGCCGGCATCAAATGGGCCCAGTTAATCTGCCGGAACGCCGGTCCATGACACAACCGTTTAACGATACGATGACGCAAGATATTGCGTCACCACCCAAATTGGTCATCGCAGGGTTATGGATCCGAGGAACTAACGGCACTACTTTCTCCAAAGGGCATCTTTCTCCCGTCAGCCCAAGCGGGTACCCATGAGCCGATTCCTGAAGTGCTCTGGTTGTAACACCGATGGCGAGGCACGTAAGCATCCCTTGGTGCCTGAAAACGGCGCTTCCGGACGGGCAATTGGACGGGGGCTCTGCGGGTGCTCGCATGGAAATCTGCGATTTGGAGGTTGAACCTTGATCTTCTTGCCACACCCGCGACGGTGATATCGTCGTTTCCGTCCTGCAAAGTTGCGGTCATGCAAACCGGCGTCAATCAGTCTCACCCGAACTTTCTCTCGTTGCACCAAGAGGCCAGCATAAGCTTGGTGCTGTGTGGCGCCCTGCCGGATCATCTGCAGCCGCGGTGCGAACCGCGCACCGTCGATGATCGCGGCCCGTTCGAGGTCGAGCATCTAGAAAGAAAGCCAGCTAGCTAGCAAAGTGCGCAGTCACAGACTTACTGCGCCTGGTCAAGGTACGTGAAAATCGCTACGCCCACGGCTCAGGATATGAGCAAAAACGGCTTGGGCCTTGAGGTCCACTTCGTCGGCCTGGTAACTGGGTGGCAGCCCGGTCCGATCATCGTATAGGAAATCAGCAATGGCGACGCGGATGGCGTCGCGGGTGGCTTGTTTGCCGGCAAAGTCCTGCATTGTGCCGAGCTGTAGCTTGAGGGTCTGATAGAGCTCGGCCGCCACCTTCTTGAGCTTGGCGATGTCGGACTTTTCCAGGTCCGGCTTTATCAGAAGGTCGAACAGCGCCAGCGTCTCCTCGTCGAGGCCCTCGCGCATGGCGCGCTTTTGTTCGTGATCCAGTTCCTCCACCAGGATCAGCAGGGCGGCAAAGGTGCGTTCGATGTTCACCGCATCCTTCTCGCTGTTGTAGCTGGCTACCAGGTCCTCGTAATGCTGCTGGAAATTGGTTCTCAGGGGGTTCTGGCGCAGCATCAGTTCCAGCTTCTTCTGGATCGCGTCCTTGAGGCTTTGCACTGTGGTGTTTTTGGCCGGGCTGCGCTCGAATTCCTTGCGCAGCTTGATGAAATCGATCTGGCTGATGTCGTAGGGGCGCGGGTCGCGCTCGCCCATACCCCGGGTTTCGATGCTGGCATCGACCAGTTCGTGCAGCTGCAGCATGATGTCGGTGATGTCGGCCTGGCGGACATCGTCTTCGAGGCTATTGTATATAACGCGGATGGCGGCGAAGCGCTGGCGATAGGCATTGACGGCGCGGAAGTTGACGCAGGCGGTGAACTTCTTGAACACCTCGCGCGCCATGATCTGGAAGCGCTTGCGGCTTTCGTCGTTCCCATTGACGGCTTCCTTGGCGTCGATGATGGCCCGATTGCGCTCGAAGCCGGTCTTGTCGAGGATGTCGAGCAGGCGAAAGTCGCGGTCGGCCAGGAACGCTTCGGCGGCGGTGATGGCCTCCTCCAGATCGCCGAGCAGTTCCTCGGGCGGGCGGACGGGATCGACTTCGGGGGGCAGGTCTTCCTCGCCGCCCAGTGCGCCCCCGGGGGTGCCGGCATAGGTGGCCAGGGCCTGGCGCAGGTTTTTCAAGATGCCGCAATAGTCGACGATCAGCCCGTTATTCTTGCCGGCATATACGCGGTTGGCGCGGGCGATGGCCTGCATCAGCGTGTGCGCTTTCAAAGGCTTGTCGAGATACAGGGTGGACAGGCTCGGCACGTCAAAGCCGGTGAGCCACATGGCGCAGACAATGGCGATGCGGAAGGGGTGATCTTCCTTTTTGAAGGCCGATTCCAGGTCGAGGCGCTTGCCGTCCTCGGTATCAAAACCGTGCTTTATCAGCGCCCGGTGCGGATTGATGTCGAGGCCCCATTTGCGGAAGCGGTCGACCTCGCCCTGCTCCTCTGAGACCACGACGGCTGCCTTGGTTGCCTTGACCCAGGCGAGTTGCCGGCTGCGGTCGGCGATGTCCTGCTCGTCGGTCGCCCTGGCCAGTTGTTTTTCCAGCGTGCCGATGCGGGCGGTCCAGTGCTTGGCGATCAGTGCGTGCATGCGGACGCAGGTCACCTTGTCGATGCAGACCAGCATGGCTTTGCCGCTCTGCCAGGCAGTGGTGTAGTGCTCGACGAAATCGGCAGCCACCGCATCGAGCCGGGTCTCGGCGGTGATGATGTGGTATTCGCGCTTGAGTTCTTTTTCCAGCCGCTCGGTGACGTTGGGATCGTCGAGGTCCAGCTCTTCGAGCTTGGCAGCGATCTGCTCGTTGAGGTCGGTGGTGGAAATGCCCAGCATGTCGCCGCGCGCATCGTAGTAGAGCGGCACCGTCGCCTTGTCCTGCACGGCGCGCTGGAAATCATAGGTAGAAACATAGTCGCCGAAGGTGCGCTTAGTGGTCTCGTCGCCACTCATCAGCGGGGTGCCGGTAAAGCCCAGGAAACTGGCATTGGGCAGGGCATTGCGCATGTTAAGCGATAGTAGGCCGTTCTGGGTGCGGTGCGCCTCGTCGGTGATGACGATGATGTCGCTGCGCCCCGAATAGGGCTCGTCGGGGTTCACGTCCTGGTTGAAGCGATGGATCAGGGTGAAGACATAAGGCTTCTGCAGCGCCAGCAGAGATTTCAACTCGGCGCCTGTCCCTGCCCTGACCTGCGACTTGTCGTTGTTGACGAGGCCACAGCCGGCGAAAGTGCCGTAGATCTGGCCATCGAGATCGACGCGATCGGTGCAGATCAGGAAGGTGAAATTGGCGCCGATCTTTCGGTGCACCTTTTGCGTCAGGAAGGCGATGGAATAGCTCTTGCCCGAGCCCTGGGTGTGCCAGAACACGCCCAACTTGCCGTCCCGCGCTTCCCGGCCGCGAACTGCGGCAATGGCCCGGTTGACGCCGAGGAACTGGTGGTTGCGCGCCACGACCTTGACCATGCGCTCGCCGCCGTCATCGAACAGGATGAAGTTCTCGAGGATGTCGATGAAATTGGCCTTGCTGCAGACGCCCTTGAGCATGGTCTCCAGGTCGACCACGCCAGGCTCGTCTTCCTCCAGCCGGGTCCAGTCGTTGAAATGCTCGTAGCGGCTCGACAGCGAACCGATCTTGGCAGCGTGGCCATTGGTCAGGATGATGAAGGCGTTGTGGTGAAAGAGATGTGGGATAGTGTCTTTATAGTCGGACAGGTTCTGCTCGAAGGCGTGGCGAATGTCCTTGTGCAGCGCCTTGCATTCGACGAACAGCAGCGGCAGGCCGTTGACATAGCCGATGATGTCGGGTCGCCGCCGATAAAGGTCGCCCCTGACCCAGAGTTCTCGCACGCAGAGGAAATGGTTATTTTCAGGATTATCGAAATCGACGAGGCGAAGACGCTGCCGGACCAGATCGCCCTTGGCGTCGCGGAAGCTGGCGAGCACGCCGTGCTTGACCAGGCTATAAGCATCGCGGTTGATCGTCAGCAGGTCCGAACCCAGCGGCGCATCGGTGGCTTGGCGCAAGGCATCGGCATAGGCGGTGTCTGGCAGGCCGGGATTGAGGCGGATCAGTGCCTCACCCAGGTGGCGGGTGAGGATGACATCGCTTTCGGACGCCCGGCCCAGCGTGCCCTCGGGACCAAAGGTTTCAGAGTTGAACGCCAGAACACTATTCCAGCCAAGCGCCGTGGCCAGATAGTCGGCCATGGTCTGCTGAACCAGCGTGTCCTCGTTCATCGGGGTCATACCGCGATGGCCCCGCTCATCAGCCTGGGGAGGAGGAGATCACGGGCTCTGGCGAGCTGGGTGTTTTGGCGGTCGAGAGACCCTATAAGCTTGAACATTGGGCGGACCTCCTCATCGAAACCTTCGCCAATGCTCTTCGGCGGAATGGCAATCATGTATTTGTCAAAGCAACTCGGTTGTACGCGTTGACGGCCGGACGAGCCGATCATGCTCTTTATCGCATTCGCCCTGAAGCTATCTTCTCTTGCCAGCAGGTAAATTGCAAAGCGGCTTATGGCGCGTTCTCGAAGTACAATGAATTCACTCGAACCGCACGCAACCTCGCCCTCAGCGAGAAAATTGACGAATGCCGTCTTGCCATTTTCAAGGCATGGCGTAATCCGAGCAAACAGAGTGTCGCCGTCTACAAATCGCACTGAAGTAGATTTCAACCTCAGCTCGAACGCCTTTTCGTCGCAGCACATGCCGATTTCTGAAACTGCAGCCATGGGAACAGAGCGGATTTCACCGTCGCTAAGCCAACGTGTTGTGGGGTTTATGGATATCGCTGCAGAGGCAGGCATGCGCTCCCACCCCTCCGGCGCACCGTCGATGATCCTGACATGTTCGTGTCCGGGAAAGCGAAAGCTAACGAACCATTCCTTGTAAAGCTGTCGCGCGGCCTGCTCCAACAAGGCCATCCGCCGCCGGTTGTTTTCGATCAGGTCGTCGTAGGCGGAGAGGATGGATGCGATGCGCTCCTGCTCTTTTTGCGGAGGAAAGGCGACTTCAATTTTCGCCAGCTTTTCCTTGGGAAGGTGTTTGATGGTCGAGCCGGTGAACAAGCCGCCAAAGCCGCCAGTTCGTCCTTTTTGAAGGAAGCTGTAATAGAGAAATCGGCTATCCAGACCGTCATGTGGGCGAATGCGATGCAGCGCCTTCTGGAACATCATGCCAGGCCTTTCGTCCCTCCAGATGGCGCAACGGCCGGGCTCTCCACCTTCGCACATGAGGATGTCGCCAGCTCGCAGTCCATAGCGATCGACTTCATGATCTTCGAACCGCATCTCGCGCAGATCATCCAATTCAAATTCGCCCCACCGAACGTTGACGTTCGCCAAGTAAGGACGCAGTTCGCCCTTATTTTTCTTCTGATCCAGCATCTTGCCGAGATTGAAGTCAGCAATATCTGCCAGCTTGCGGACCTCCCAGCTCACAACCCCATTCCCTCGAAATGCGCCTGAACCTGTTTGGCCAGCGCCGCCGCCTCCTCGTTCAATCCGGCCAGCTCGACATGAATATCGCGCATGACGCCCTCGAAGTCGAAATCCTCATCTTCCTCTTCCGGCGCCACGCCGACATAGCGGCCGGGGGTGAGGGACCAGTCGTTGGCGGCCAGTTCGACATGGTCCACCAGCTTGACCAGGCCCGGCACCGCGACCAGTTGTGCATCGGGGAAGCGGGACAGCAGCCAATGGGCCTGGCGGTGGAAATAGCGCGCCAGTTTGAGCTGGTTGACGGCCCCTGCCCGCGCCTCTTCGAGTGCCTTGACCGGATTGGCCTTGCCGCGCTTGCCCCCCGCGTCGCGATGCGCCTTGTTGGCCAGCTTATAGAGCTGGTCGATCTGGCGGATCAGATCGCGCGATTGCTCGGCCAGTGGCTGCAGGGCATCGTGGTGCTGATGCAGCGCGGTGATATCAGCACCGAAAGCGCCCTCGAACGTCTTGGCTACAACCGCAAAGGCATCCCAGTCGGCCTTGAAGGTGGCGATGGCATCGGAAAGATCGGCGTCGGGCTCAATGTCGTTTATTACTGCTTCCAGGGCCGCCAGAAGCACTGGCCCCAGCGCGAGGCTGGCCAGCGCCTCATCGGCTGACTGCCGCAGCCAGGACTGGACCAGCGCCCGGAATCGCTCGCCCTGGCCGCGATAGAGCCAGAAGATGGCCGTCAGGCTGGCCAACTGCTCGGGCGAAAAATCAAAAACCTTGCGCGTGACCTTGCGGAAAACCTGGCGCGCATCGAGCATCAGCACCTTGTCGGCATGTTCGGGCGCCTTGGCCTTGTCAAACATCCACAGTTCGCAGGGCACGCTGCGGGTATAGAAGAAGTTGCCTCGGATCGCGATCATGGCATCGACATGGCCGGTCTCGACCAGCTTCTGGCGCACCTTGGCCTCCTCACCACCGGCGCTGGAAGCCTGTGAGGACATGACGAAGCCGGCGCGGCCGGTATCAGACAGATAGCTGTAGAAATAGCTGATCCAGAGATAATTGCCGTTCGAGACCTTCTTGGCCTTGTTGACGCCGGGCAAGCCGAAGGGCAGCCGCGGGTCTTTGCGGATCTTTTCGGCATCGACCTCATCGACGTTGAAGGGCGGATTGGCCATGACGAAATCGGCCTTGCCGACCAGCTCATGGGCATCGGTATAATAGGTGATGCCGGGCTCGATCCTCCCTTCGAGCCCATGCACGGCCAAGTTCATCTTGGCGAGGCGAATGGTGGTGGCGTTCTTTTCCTGGCCATAGAAGGTGGCGACCTTGGTGGGGTCCTGCTGCATCTTTTCAATGAAGTGGGCGCTCTGCACGAACATGCCGCCAGAGCCGCAGGCCGGGTCCAGCACGCTGCCATGATCGGGCTCGATGGCATTGACGATCATCTGCACGATGGAGGGCGGGGTGAAGAACTCGCCGCCATCATGGGCGCTCTGATCGGCAAACTGGGTGAGGAAATATTCGTAGATGCGGCCGAAAACGTCGCCCTTGGCGCTTTGCAGCGCCGGGTCATTGAAGATGCGCAGCACGTCGCCGAGCACATCGTTTTCCAGGCTCTGATATTCGCTCTTGGGCAAGACGCCCTTGAGCGCGGGATAGTCAGCCTCCACCGCCTCCATGGCCGCAATGATCGCCGCCGCGCGATCGGCACCGCCAGGCAGGCTGGCGAGATGGTCGAACTGAGCCTGCGGCTGCAGGAAAATGGCGCCGCGGCTGGTGAAGTCCTCCTTCTTCAACGGCCGGACCATGCCGCCCCGGCTCGGCAGCCCTGCTTCGATTTCCGGCTTCACCATCAGATACCGGCTATAGGCATGGCGCAGGAAGATCAGGCCCATGACGGGCAGGAAATATTCGTTGCTGGCAAAGTCACTATTGGCGCGGAGCTGGTCCGCCGCCGTCCAGAGGCGCTTCTCGACGGCTTCGATATTGGATTCCATCAGGCTGGCATGCTCCCCAAGTCAGGTGGGAGGAGTAGCAGCCGGGTGCCCTTTGGGACAAGGGCAGGCTTACTTCAGAACATCGGCAAACCAACCTGATCCGAGCCGCAGGCTCTACCCCCCTGCCAGAGGCGAAGGGGGGTCGGATCAACAAAAAACCGCACCGCCAGTATCCGCAAAAAGGCCCCGCCGGGCCCTCGGAGAGCTCACGCACTTTTGGGGTGGCGCAGCCGGGGCCCAAAAAGTGCAAAGTGAGTTCCCGCTTTTCTACCGAAGCGGGAATCTGGATTTGGACGATTTTGAATTTTCATCCAGTTGCCTGACCATCGGCTATGGAAAAACACTACGCCATCATCCGCATTGCCTCACGCTGCAGTCGTACCGCCATTGGCCAGGCCAATGCGCATGGCAACCGCTCGGACGTCAGCGCTCACGTCGATCGCACCCGCTCCCACCTCAACCAGTTCTGGGTGCCGAGCCTCGGGCTCGAGGACCCGAAAAATCTGGTTGCAGCTGTTGATCGCGTCACTGAAGTGCTCGGCGCCCGGCGGCGTTCGGACAATGCCGGTCTGCTCGCAGAATTTCACGTGGGGGCAACGCCTGAGTTCTTCCTCTACGACGACGGACGCGATGGTTTTGATCCCGACAAGATTCAGCGCTGGACCGACCACAACATCCAAGTGTTCAAGCGGAAATTTCCTGGCCAGGTCGCCCAGGTCCGTTTGGATATGGATGAGAAGACTCCGCATCTGGCAGTCTTTGTTGTCCCCACATACGTGAAAACGACCAAGCGCGGTGAGGCACTATGGGTGTCGTATCGCAAAGTGTTTGGTGGCAAGAAAATTGAAGCCTCAGAGAAGTGTATTGCGCTGCAGGATTGGTATGCCGCTGAAATGGCCTGTTTCGGCTTGCACAGGGGCGAACCGAAGGAGGTCACTGGCGCGGTTCATACCCACCACAACACGTACCGCCAGATAGAAGCGAAAAAGTCTGCAGAGACCCAGTTGGCCAAGGAAAAGGCTGAGGCTGAAGCAGCCAGTGCCGAACGCGCGTCACTTGCTGCACTGCTGTTCGTCCTGCAGCTGCAGAGTGGGCTGGACGCCCTCAACAAAGAGAAGTCGGACCTCGAGCAGAAGCTGCAGCAGCTCAAGGCCGAACAGTCAGCCTTGGATCAGCAGAAGATCGCCCACGAGACGACCTTCCAGAAGATGGTCGCCGGCCTTTCACGAGCGGTTGAGCTGATCGCCAACGGCCAAATCACTCGTCATATTAAGCCTGACAGGTCGTCCACATATCGAGTGAATGGGTCTGAGCAAGATCAAGCCGCGCTCACTCCGATTTGGAAAATGGTGCAGCCAATGCTCAAGTCGGCCCAAAGCCTCCTTGAAAAATTGGATGCCGAACGCAAAGCGGCGCAGAGCGAAAGGGAGAGACTCGCGGCTGAACGTGAGCGGATCAAGTTGGAGAACGCGGCTATGGCAACCGAATTTGAGGCGCTGACGGCGGAGACGTCTGTCCAGCTGAATGCATTCAAAGACGCTGTTTCCGATCTCATGGGGTTGCGGCATGAAATGACTACGGAACAGCTCCAACGGTTGAACGCCGCAGTTGGTGATGACGGGCTTACGCCATTCTGAGCGCAAGCCGAAATCGTCTTTGGATGAACAGAATTAGCCAATGGATTGCTGGTAAATCACGCTCGCGCGCGGTCTCAGGCGCCAGCTGGGCGGTCGGGTGGCATTATGCGCCAATTGGGATCAAAGCCGTCTCTCCATGACACCAAGGCTTGGTCGGCATAGTAGGCAGTGCGTCTGTTAAGTGCCGCTACAGTGGCGGCACTCGCCCTTATGTATCTCGCCGGCTTGTCGAGTGGTGTCACCGGATGGTGCAACATGATCGTGTGGCGCGGCGAAAGTGGCATTACCACCTCGATGCCTCGGTCTAAAAGCGAGCTCTTGTGCGTTAGAAACTTGTCCCTTGGCACGGTGGGGTCCAACCAGGTCACCGGGCTGTCTGAGGTGATGAAGCCGGGCTCATCGGAGCACATTATGGTCATTGTCATTTGGCTCATCATCGGGAGCCCATCGACCGTGGCACCGGGCAGCAAGAACTGCATGGGCGACTCTAACGCTCGTCGAAGGATATCAAGCTCCATCTCAGAGACTGAACGTGAACCTAAGCCTACGGCGGCTCCCTCCCCGTCAGCGGCGTGCGATGCTAAAAGCTCTCGTTCTTGACGCTCGGCATCATCCAAGGTGCCCTGCCAGAGAGTTCGTTGGATCTCTCGCGCCTGGGGCGTACGCCCGTGCATCGCGGCGATGAATTCTACTAACCTCGATTGCCTAGGCCCAGGCAGCTGGCGGTGCTTTGCCACAAAGTCCTTAACCAGTGTGATCAGGCCTTTTTCCAATTTCGATAGTTCGAGCTCAAGTCGCAGATCTCGAGAACCGTCAGGCATGAAGACAGTGTAGATATCTGTCTCTGTGAAGAGCTTTTTGGGGGCCCGCTTTCGGCCCGGACCGCCGCGGGGATCAAATGTCCAAACATATGGCTGCATTCCAGCCGGCGTATTCGGATCGCACCAAGCTGAAAGGTAGCTCTTCGGGACATAATGCTGCGATTTGTGAGTGCCTGACTTAGGCACCGGCCGTCACCATGAACTTCGCATCAAGTACGATGTCGCCTTTTTCGGAAGTCATACTCGCCTCTTGCACACGCCCAATGGCTTCCGACACTACTGAAATCGCAATGCCCGAATACTTCACCCAAACCAGGTAGTCCGCCCTGTGGGTAAGCCATTCAATACATTTGGGAAAGCCATTAGCCTTCTCTAGGGTATGGGAAAGAGGGGCCACCATGCAAATCCGGCAGATCATCGACAAAATCAACGACAGCCAACTATTCGTTCCGGCGTTTCAGCGCGAATATGTCTGGAAACGCGCGGACGCGAAGGCCCTATTCACCTCACTTATCCGGAAATACCCGACCGGCACGCTGTTGACCTGGGAAACTACGAAGCCTCCGGAGCTGAAAGGGAAAACCAAGTATACGCCGGAAATGGGCGCCGTGAAGCTAATCCTCGATGGCCAGCAGCGCATCACCACGATCTACATGCTCCTGGAGGGAAAGCTGCCGCCCTACTACGAGCAGATGGAAATCACCAACGACATAACCGGCCTTTACGTAAACCTTGAGACTCTCGACCTGGAGTATTTCAGGAAACAAGCGATGCAGAACAATCCTCTATGGGTTGATCTGACCGATATATTTCAGGGCAACGTCAAAAGCTCCGACGTACGCAAAAGTCTGAAAGCAAAAGAGGCGCTCTCGGACGAGTTGGAAAACCTGATCGACGAAAATTTCGAAGCGGTGAAATCCATCAAAGAGCGTGAGTTTCCAGAGCAGATCATTCCCGTCACAGCGGCGATCAAGGAAGCGATCGACATTTTCTACATCGTCAACGCCAGCGGCGTGAATTTGACTGATGCAGAGCTCGCTTTAGCCCAAATCAGCGGCTACTGGCCGGAAGCCAGAGATCTGTTCAAGGCGAAGCTATTCGCCATGGAGAAACACGGCTTCGTGTTCAAGCTCGACTTCCTGATATTTGCCCTGCTCGCAGTCACCTATGGAATCGGTTCGGAGATGAAGCGCTTGCACAGCAGCGACAACGCGCAGGCGATTAAAGACGCCTGGCGCCAGCTGGACGAGCAAGTGCTGGACTATGTCATCAACATCATGCGGACTCATGCCTTCGTCGACCACAGCGACGAGATCAATTCCGTGTTCGCTCTGATCCCGATCATCGCTTACGTCTTTAAGGCTCCCAAGGCGAAGCTGACCGAGATCGAGATCAAGAAGGCGGTGAAGTGGTTCTACTACTCACAGCTCAGGCAGCGCTATGTTAGCCAGACACCGCAGAAGCTCGACAAAGATCTGGGCGTGATACGCAATTCCGCGGAGCCTTTCGATGAGCTGCTCGGGCTGATCGAACAAGAGCGCTCACTGGAAATCTCAGAAGGGGAATTCGTCGGCCGCGACATCCGGCATCCATTGTTTAGTTTGATGAGATGGTACTTCAAGAGCCAGGGTGCCGTGTGCCTAGGTACAGGCGTCTCCATCCGGCAGAACATGGGCAAGAAGTACACGCTGGAGAAGGACCATATCTTCCCTTACGCCGCCCTCAAGGCCAACGGCTACAACGTTGACGACCGATTCAAGTATGCGCTTGCCCAGGAGATCACCAATCGTGCGATCCTGACGCAGGTGGAAAATCGCGGCAAATCGGACACGGCCGCGAAGGAGTACCTTCTCGACGCGAAGCAGAAATTTCCCAGCTCCCTCAAAAAGCAATGCATCCCAAGTGATGAAGCCCTTTGGGATCTTTCGCGTTTCGAAGAGTTTCTTGCTGCCCGCCGCGCCATGCTGGCGCAAGGGCTGAATGGGTTCCTTCGTGATATAACGGCCATGGAGGCCAAACACGGCACTGTCAGCATCGAAGACATTATCGCCGAAGGCGAGCATGACGGCCTCGAGTTCAAATCGAGTCTTCGATGGGACACCAAGGAAAGCGTGCCGAACAAGGATCTGGAGAAGGTGGTTCTCAAGACCCTTGCCGCCTTCAATAACGGCTACGGCGATGGCGGCCGTCTCATCATCGGCGTTGATGATCGCCAAAACATACTGGGGCTCGAAAACGACTATGGCACCCTGGATGGCAATGACCGCGATGGGTTTCAGCTGCATCTGCGGAATCTCATCAAGGCGGAATGGGGAGCAGAGTATGCTGCTGCCAATGTCACTGTGACTTTCCATGAGATTGATGGGCAGGACATCTGCATTGTCGATGTCACCCGAGGCACAAAGCCGCTCTTTATGAAAATCCCCGACAAGAACGGCGCCAAGCAGGAGCGTTTCTTTGTCCGGTCCGGCAATCTTTCCTCGCCGATCGAGAATGCCAGTGAAATCTCTGCCTATATCCAGTCCCGTTTTACAAAGGGGTGATACGCCTGTCCTCCAGCCCTAAGACCAGCATGTCGGCTGACGGCCGCATTTCGGAGTTAGGTTCTGTTTTAGCTAGCTAGCTAGATAGCCATACAATCTTGGCGAGCTAAGAAACTTGGAAGGGGATGCTGCAGGGGCCCTCGATGCGGAACGAGGTGCCCCCTGCGCCAATTTCTGGGAGCAGATTCAGGGACACCGTTAACCATTGTTCACATCGCAGCGTGACTTTTTGAGAGCACCTGTCAGACTAAACGCAGGATTCCACCCTGGAATCTTTGGTTGCCTATCAAGGCGGCCGCCAGCGTTGCTTCAACAACGCCAGCGACCTGACCAGGCAGCCATCATCCTGCTCACACAGGAGAGGCTACATGGCTGATCACTTCTATTGCCGCGACCGGATTCGTCGCAACAATTTCCTCCACATTTCTGACCCGCTTGGGATAATCGGATGGTTGGGCGTCGCCGCCTCGTGCGACGCCTGCCTGGTATAGCGCGGGCGATTTAGCGCCCCTGCCCCATCCCGATGGCCACCGGACTTTGACCTCGCGCTGACAGCGCGAGCCTGAGCCCCTGCGCGATTGATCCTTTGTCCGAGCTTGCCGCTGCACCTGACCGTGCCACGGACCCGCTCGCCCTCAGAATGTGGAAATCATGAAAAACTGGAAAATGACGTCCGGGCTGGGCCCGGAACCTGACGACGACGAGGCTTTGCGTGACCTCATGCGCAGTGACTTCGTGCTCGAAGCCCATGATCGCGCAGCCGTGGGAAAACCCCGCTCTTTAATGCTGGAAGGCTTCGATCGGCCATTCGTGCGTCTGGCGCAGAGCGTTGGTCGCGACGAGCAAGACGCCCGGCGCGGCGCCAGTGACCGGCGCGACGGAATGGCGGTCAATCGGTTGATCGGCCGGGTGGGCGAAATCAAATCGCTGACCGGGCCCGCGAACACCCACGCTGTGGACGAGCTCGCCGCTGCCCTGTTTGAAGAAGCGCGCAACTTTGCTCCCGCCATAGAGGCTATTCGCCGGTCAGCGCAGGTAATCATCCGTGGTGGTGCGCAGTGGTTGCAATTCCGCCCATTGGTCATCGAGTCTGCCGCCGGCGCAGGCAAAACCCGGTTCGTGCATCGGCTGGCGGCGCTCAGTGGCCTCAAACTGGTCTATCTCGACTGCGCGACCATGACCAATATGAGCCCGATCGTGAGCCAGGATGCGACCTGGTCGGGTGCGCGTCACAGCGAGATCATCGAGGGCCTGGCGAACTCGACCTCGGCAAACCTGCTCGTGTGCCTCGATGAGCTCGACAAGATCCGGGATTATAGCCGCCACAGCAGCCCACAGCCCAGCCAGGCGCTGGTTGGGCTGTTGGAGAAGCGGAGCGCCGCAAGCCACCTCGACAACTATCTCCAGCTGACTGTGGACCTGAGCTTCATCAACTGGGTCATTTTGGTCAACGACCTCAGCCGGATCTCGCAGCCCTTGTTGGATCGCTGCCAGGTCATCCGCATGGCGCCGCCCTCGCCCAGCGAGATCGCGCATATCGCTTCTCTCGAGATCGAGCGGAGGGGCCTCGAACCTGCACTTGTGGACGCCATTACCACGGGCGTGCGCAAGGGCAGGATCAAAAGCCTGCGCACTTTGCACAAACTGCTCGACGCTGCCTCGGCAGCGTCCGCGCGGTCCATCCTCAACTGATTTTTCTCAACAATTCCAAAAACGCAAAAAAGGACGCTTCTCTGATGACTGACATCACCAATCCCCCCGCCCCAATGTCGCCCGCAGCTGATGGCCAGACTGACGGCAGTGGCGATTACCGTGCCATCGCCATGGTCATCGACACCCGTTTCCCTGCGGGTGAGCAGCTGCGCACCACGCAGAGCGTGCTCGATCCGCTGACGCCAGTGGGGCTGGCCGAACTGCGCGCCGAGGTGCACACTGCCAAGGCAGCCGGAACCCCGCTCTTTCTCTGCGCCGCGTGCCAGCGCCCCGTCCATCTGGCCCAGCGCCCTGCCGGTCCCGGCGTCACCCGCAATGGTCTGGCGGCCTTCTTCCGCCATGTTGCCGCTGCGGATGCACCGCCCTGCCCCTGCCGCACCGTGCCCGGTGTGCACAATGTCGGGGCGGTCCAGTTTGCTGGTTTGCAGGAGGGTCTTGATCACCACACCCTCAAGCTTGCCCTGGCTGACTGCCTGGTCCACGACCCGCGCTTTTCCGACGTGCAGGTGGAAAAGCGCATCACCAGCGCCGAAGGCAGCTGGCGCGTGCCGGACGTGAGCGCGATGTTCGAGGGCAAGCGCATCGCCTACGATCTGCAGCTCGCCACCCTGCCCATTGCCACCATCCGGGAGCGGGACACATTCTATCCGTCCAATGACGCACATCACGTCTGGCTCACCGACGCCGCCGACCTGTCGCGCTTGTCCCATCAGGCTTTTTGCGATCTGCACCTCAACATGGCGGGACGGATCTTCGCCATCGATGACACGTCGATCGGGCGCTCCCTCCGGGATGGGCAGTTCCAGTTGCAGGAGCTCAGCATCTTGCCGCGTCTGGTCGAAGACCGGCCGATCCACAACATCTGGGAGACGTCGCTGGTCGGGACGGACGTTATCATGATGGCCCCCAATCTGCGCACGGCCGAAGGGGAGCGCCGCTATCGCCGCGAGCTTGCGGCCCAGGTCAGTGCCAGCCTGAGCGTGGAGCGCCAGGCCATTTGCCGGGCGGCGACGATGAACCAGGGGCTAGCACCTGTCGGGCTGCAGTGGACGCGCCTGGCGCGCTTCATCTGTGGACCCCGTGTCGACGCTGCCATCGCCAGCGATGTCGGCAAGGTGCTGGCGTTCCTGGCGCAGGTAGAGGTCTTCGTTACCCACCAGTCCGGCTCGCGTCCCAGCATCGAACGCGAGCTGCAGCGCCGGCTCGGCACGCTGCTCGCCAGCCGCCATGCTCTGCACTGGGCGCCGCTGGTGCTGATGGTGTTCAGCACCCTGCCCTCGATCAAGGCGGCGGTAGACCCCGCCACCATGACCCGCCTCAACACCCTCCTCACCAGCACGGAGACGGTGCGCCCCCTGCTCCGCCTGCATGCCGGGATGATTGCGGCGCTTTATCCCTGGCTCGGGCGCCGGCTCTTGATGAAAGCCCCCAAGTTCGGCCCGAAGATGCGCCTGCCGGCGAGCCGCGCTTAGTCGAAAGCGAGGCATGGATGGACCCTGCGAGGTCCATCCATGCCGGCGTCCACTTACTCCACTCGCAAGAGCTCGGGGTAAGTGCTCCGCCAAGTGGCCGCCCAAGGGCGTCCAATCTCAATGACAAAAGAAAGGAAAAGAAGAAAGAGGGGTTCGTTGGACGGTCCGGGAGCACCTTATGTCCCCAGGCTCAGACAACCGAGCCCGACGTTGACGCAGAAACAGGCCGCCCATCATCACATCCCCCAGTGCCACCGGCACTGGGGCAACGCCGAAGGCGTCCGCGGCCTGCTTCTGGGTCAAGGCCACCGCCAGGCTCCCTTCTCCAATGCGCGCGCAGCGCAGCGATCGCAGTTTTGGTTTTACCGACCCAGCACTAGCGGGTCGGGAGCAAAGTCAGCGGCATTTGAGACGGGACAAGGTGGCCGGACTGAGTGGCGATTTCAAAGAGGCGGGGCTCTTGGAAAGGAAATACTTTTTCCAAACCCCACCTAAAATACCAATGTTATAACAAAGGCTTGCACTCAATTTGTGAAAAATCCACAAGGGCAAAAGTCGCAACCTAAATATCGCTCGAGATCTGCGTTTTCCCGATTTTTATTGAGCGTTTTTGTCCCATGTAATTCACGGCGAACCCGGGCACCGGCTGTCAAGAGGCGCGCGCACGAACTGTATCAGTTGGGAAAGAGATCGAATGAGGGAGTTCATAGCGTCCGAAGAGACACAAAAGCGACTCCCGAAATCAGACTTGCCGCACGGCGTGCACTTTGCGGAAACGCTGATCCCACCGCGCCGATTTGCAGACGGTACACAACTGAATGCCGACAGCGACATTGGGGCTGCTGACCTCTTTGCGATGGAAATACAGCCATGAGCGGGTCACCGCGGATCATGGACTGCTCACCCCCAACCACCAGGGGCCTCAGTCGCGAAGGCGCAGCCGCTTATATCGGCGTATCCGCATCGCTATTCGACCTGATGGTAAAAGACGGTCGTATGCCCCAGCCAAAGCGCATCAATAGTCGGACAGTTTGGGATATTCGGGCCGTTGACCGCGCATTCGATCGCTTGCCAGGAGGCGCCACTGATACTGCCGATGAATGGGCGGTGGAAACCTGATGCCTAAGAAATTTTCAAAAAAGTACATTGTTGAAGACCGGACCGATGGTGTGTTGCGGTTCTATTTTCGGAAACGCGGGCAACGAAAAATCCGTCTCTATGGCATGCCAGGCACTGACGAGTTTAATGCGGAGTACTATCGGGCTCTGAATGGGGTCGAAGTTCCCAAGACCATCGGTCCCAAACTGGCGCTGCGCGGAACTCTCCGTTGGCTCTGCGAGCAATATTTCGGATCAGCCGAATACAAAATGCTCGATACGAAAACCCGCACTGTTCGTCGGTCTATCCTAGAGAAATGCTGGGCGGAGCCCACCAAACCAAACTCCGATCGCACCTTCGAAGACATGCCGCTTTCTGCATTCACATCCAAATCGGTAAGGGTACTGCGCGATCGCAAGGCAGAATATCCTGAAGCAGCTAACAGTCGCGTCAAGGCGCTCCGACAGGTTTTCAGTTGGGCGGTGGATGATACCGTGGAGTTGGCTGCTACGAACCCTGCACGCGATGTCGCCTACTTCCCTTCAAAAGGAGGAGGTTTTCATTCTTGGACCATCGAGGAAGTCAAGAAATACGAGACCCAGCACCCAGTTGGCACGAAAGCTCGCCTCGCTTTCGGGCTTCTGTTTTTCCTCGCACAACGCAGGAGTGACATAGTCCGACTTGGACCGCAGCACCGCACCGGTCACTTGCTTACATTCACTCAGTTTAAAGGCAGAAACAAAAGTCCGGTCACACTGCAACTGCCTATCCCACGGGACCTTGCCACCATTCTGGATGCCACTCCCAGTGGAGAGACCACCTACCTAATCAACGATCTTAGCAGACCCTTCACGGCGAATGGCTTCGGCAATAAAATGCGAGACTGGTGCAATGAGGCTGGTCTGCCAGCATGCACTTCCCATGGTTTGCGCAAAGCGCGGTCCGCTCGCATGGCCGACCGCGGCGCGACGGGACACCAGATAATGTCAATTACCGGCCATCAGACACTGAAAGAAGTTGATCGCTATACTAAGGCGGCAAACCAGAAGCGACTAGCCAAGAGCACTACTGCCTTGATGGATTCGCCGGACGAGGATGAATAAATGGCTCACATAGGCCATCAGAGACAAGCCGCAGAACAGGTTGTCACAGGGCCTGACGCACTTCATCCAGCGCCATTGATTGTGGGGAAGCGCACAGAAAAAAGATTAGAATAAAATTCTAAGCTAACCGCCCCGGCCAACGAACAATTTGACAATTGTGTCCAGCCAAAACGCCATCTGACATAGGCTGGACATCTGCACCAAGAAACCACAACGAAATCAACGCTATGGGAAAGTGGTGGTGCCCGGGACCGGAATCGAACCAGTGACACGCGGATTTTCAATCCGCATAAGGGGGCCGTATCTCCTGGGCACTTCGCTTGTATGTTGCGTCTATGTCGCGCTCGCGGTGGACACCTGTCGCCACTTTCGCGCGCTGCGATCCTCCACGACATCGAAGGTCCGATGCGCTGGCCTAGCCTTCCGGACTGTGACACCCGGATGACCTTTTAGAAGCGCGGACAAGCGATCTGGCGTCAGCGTGGACCGGTGGCCTACAATCACCTCACTAAGTGTCAACGTCGCTCTGAATTCATCGAAATAGAGCTGAGAGACATGGTCTAGATTGCCGTCGAGCGGGCAAAATAGCCTCCACTCCCTCTCATACTCCCAAGCTCGGAACTTCAAGGCCATCAGCTTCACGTAAGGAGCAGAGAATTGGCGCGTATCGTCCTGATCTGAGACCACGAGCGGGTCCACGAGGTTGAGATCTTGGGCGTTTGGCCTGGTCTCGACATACTGCACCTTCGTCAGGCCGGAATGTTCAATATCAAAGCCCAAGCAAATGCCTTCATGAGATTTGGCGTAGTGGGCCCAAAGGAGAGGCTCTCGCCAAGTTTCGCTGAAGCAAAGCAGTCCGACCCTTTTATTCAGATAGTCCTTCCAGTGGCGAGCATACCGCCGAACGCCTCTGTCCATGATGGCGCCGGCAAACTCAAAGGGATCGTTCAACTGCGTAATGCGCGCCAGTTTGAGACGCCGGTCCCTAATCGCGGCCAAGCCGTGAGGGGTCGTCGTGAAGTGATACAGGCGCACTAGCTCAACAGGCGGCCTTCAGCCGCCGCCAGTTCATCCTGATCTTCGCCCCTGGGGAACAGGTGCGAATAGGTGTCCATCGTCAGGTTGATGGTGGCATGGCCAAGGCGCTCTTGGACGACCTTAGGCGGCAGACCCAGCCCGCCATCCTGGGGGCGGTTGATGCACCAGGACGCATAGAAGTGGCGAAGGGCATGCATGCCGGTATAGCGGGCGGCAAGGATCGGCTGGCCTTCGGGGTCGATCCCGCCGGTCTCCACCGTCACCCCTGCCCTGACTTGGACCGGCAGCAGGCCGCGGTTGATCATGTTGGCCAGGCTCTCGACCTTTCCCCGGCCGTTCGGGAATACCAGGTCCAGTTCCTTGATCGGCTCGCCCTGGCCGTCCTTGCGGCCGGTATCGCGCCGGGGGCAGATCAGGCGCCATTCGCGCAGCGTGTTGACCACGATCGGCGGCAAGGGCACCTCGCGTTCGCCTGCCTCCGACTTCGGCTGGCCAATATCGTTGAAGCGATCGGCGCGCTGGCGGACGTGCAGGACCTTCCGATCCAGATCCACATCTGCCCAGCGAAGGCCCCGCAGCTCGGACGCGCGCAGACCGGTGAAGATCGCCGTAAGCAGAACCGGACGCCAGCGGCCCCGTAGAGCCCCTACAATGGCTTTGACCTCTCCCGGCGCGGGAATGTCCACCCCAACCCGTAGCCTGCCCTTGGCTCGCTTCTCAGCCCGTCTGTCGGACGATCCGCGGCGGCCCCTCATCTCCCGCACCACGTTACGCGCCACCAGGCCGCGTTCCTGAGCGTCGGCAATGAGCGAGCCGAGGCTGACCACCACCTTGCGGACCATAGCCGGCGAGCGGCCCTCGTCCAGCAAGCGTTCCTCGAATTGGCGCAGCGCCGGCAGCGTCAGGGCGTTGAGCCGAGTGGTGCCGATGAAGGGCGCGATGTGTAGCTCGAGGTGCTGCCGGTATTGGTCAATGGTCGAGCGCTCCCGCCCTGCCCTGTCCTTGGCAGCAATCCAGAGGCGACCGGCCTGCAGCACAGTGGCGCTGGCGGCATCAGCAACGTGCACCCCTTCCCGCACCTCGATCGTGGCGGTGGCGGCGAACTGGTCGGCGTCCTTCTTGAGCTTGAAGGTCTTCAGCCGGCGCCGGTCCTGGCTGTCGATGTAGTCGACCACCCAAGCGGTTTTCTCGACGCCTTTGCTGGTCCAGGTGCGCTTACGAACGGACATTGGGTCACCTCACAGGAATGTCGGAAACAACCACCTTCGACGCCGCGTCTTCTACGCCCAAGTCCGTCAGGACCTGACGAAAAGCGTCGTATAGAGCCAAGCCGCTCTCTGACGGACCAATGATAATGTGGCTCAGAATGTCTCTAACGTCGGTGCTGAAGTCTTCACCCTCAAAGCGGCGCAGCGGCAACTTATGGACTATCTGCGGCACACCTCGGACAACTTTTACTGCAGATTCTATTACATCCGACCCTCCCATCTTTGGTGTGTAGGCAATGCGCCATTCACGCTCCTCTTCAAAACCGGGATGCTTCACGGCCAAGGCGGCCCACTTGTACATGTTGAACAAGTGGCCTTTGACTGCCTCTCGACCCAAGCCCGCAAGCAGTTGGGGGCTAGCTCCAAAGCTCGCGGATAATTGCAGGAAGTCCGCTTCCAGCCCTGCACTTGACGCGTACCGGACTGGCGTGGAGTAGGCCTTAAGAACCTGGCTATCGCTGCGGAAAGGCGCGGCTTTGACAACGAGGGCAACACCAGTCGTCGATCCATAGGCTCGCCACATCGATAGCCGGCCAACCTTGTCCTCCCCCGGCCGGTGCTCCGACATGCAGGTGATATAGGTCTCAAACTTCAGGGCGTCTTGCCAGCCATTGAACAAGTCTTCCACCTCCTTGCAGAGACCATCGAAAACACCGTTCACGGCGCCCTGGAAGGCCTGCCCATTCTCTGAAGAGTAAGCCGCAAAGAGGGCGTCAAGACCATGCTGCACTTCGGTGTAGTCATTCATCACCGTCGTATTGCGGAGCCAGATTTCTTGGTTCTGAAGAATGGCCAGAGCCGCCTCGGCGCTTGAGTAATGAGCGAGGCTGCCCTCAACACCAACTGCGTTCATCCGCTCCCAGTGGTGAGGATAGAATAGTTTGATGACTGCATGCTGCTCCGGTGTACCGCTTGCTAGGACGTCCATCGAGGCGCTCCCCATTCTTGAACCGTGGTTCGTTGGGCCTCGCGTGCGTGCACGCGCATACGCATGAGGAAGGCGGTGGTCATTGGTCGCTCCGGGGGTGCTTCCCCGTTGCTCGAAGCAGGTCACCCAACTGGTCGCGCCCTTTTCGATCGGAGACGCTGGCGGCATAGAAGCGGGCCATAAACTCAAAGCCGTCCCCGAACTTCTCAACCAGATGGCTCAGGGCTGCCTGTTCCGATTCGGCGATGCTGCGCTGGATCGCTCGAAGTTCGTCAATTTGAGCCAGGTCAGCATCGAGCTTCCTGCGTTCGTCGTAGGCCATGTTCAACGCCAGCCTCAGTGCCTCAACTTCCGTTTCGAGCATCTTGTTGGCTTCGGACAATTTGCCGACGATCGCCGTAACATCCCGCCCGACCTCACCCAGAGTGATGGATTCTTCAAGTCGCGCGACGATCTCGGCCTTGAAGGATCGCCCAGCCTGCAGGGCTTCTGCCTCAAGGATTTCCTTGAGTTTCGCCGGGAGACGAATGTTCACTTGGGGGTCTGTGCGTGCCATGGCGCTGTTTAAGCACGGTGCTTGTTGACAATCAATGCCGCCCATGAAACAAGGTTAAGCACGGTGCTTAACATCGCGTCCATGGAGACAACATTTGTCCCGTTCTGACCCACAATTGAACATCCGGATACCAGCGCTTTTGCGTGACCGACTCCGTGAAAGTGCGGAAGCAAACCGCCGATCGGTGACCGCAGAAATCGTCCACTACCTCGACCGCGCACTCGCGGCCGAAAATGAAAATGGCCCGGCAAGCGTTCGAGCGCTTCCGGACCAGGAGCCAACCACCCCCTGAAAGGATAGATCAATGCTCAGCAATGAGAATAGCACCGGCACGACCGGTGAAGCAAGTCGCGGATTGACCAGGCGCGCTGCGCTGGTGGGCTCCCTCGCCACCCTCATCATCCCGCCGGCGATGGCCAGCAGCCTCATGCAGGAGCTCCCCCAGGCTCCTATGACAGCCAAGGAGCGGGCCGACTTCCACTTGGCAGAGTTCGCCAGGGCGATGGATGAGCTCAAGCCGGCAGACGCCCATTCCTGGGGCGCAACGATAGGAGGCGATGGCACGGGCCGGGCCTGGAGCAAGCGTCACGCAATCTTTCGTCTCCCTGATCCCGAAATCGAGCAACGACTGAAGCGGCCCTTCCTGATCGACCGCATGGTCTCTCTCGGAGAGACGCCATGACGCACCGCGAGCGCCTTGAAGCCCTTATCGAAGATGCCATCGCCCTGCTCGATGAGCTCGACGGTGACTGCGACCGCGAGGATGACGGCACGGCAGAACCCTGGCTTGGCTGGACGCGCCAAGGCGCCATCGGCAACCGCCTCGACCTTGAGGAGCCAGACCATGCAGCCTGACCATCAAGCCCAGCCCCTCGACCTCGTATGGGGCGCCGATGCCATCGGCAAGGCCATCGGCCGCAGTGAGCGGCAGGCCAAACACATGATGGCCAATGGGCAGATCCCGGCCCGAAAAATTCAGGGGCGCTGGGTCGCGTCTCTGACCAAACTCCGGAAGCACTTTGAGGCGGAGGTCAGCACCCAATGAGCGACCCCGTTCAGGAATACGCCGACGCACTTTTCGACCTGATGAAATCCGGTGGAGCCGCGACTGCCGATGAATGCTTCGGCATCCAGTTGGCGCTGCCGGAAGGCTCCCCTTCTGAAGCCTATGAAGACGTTTATGGGACAGCGGTCACCACCATGAGCGAGATGGTGCTTGTCATCGCCCGGCGCCGAAGGGTGCCCGCCGACGTGAAGATAGACCGCATGCTGTTATCGATGGCAATGGAGGCTTTCGACCGGCGCTGGGCTGATCTCAATGCGCGCCTGGCGCCGGGCGGTGCAGCATGATGCGGAGTAACTTTGCCCACGGCCGCCGCCGCTGGCGCACCCTATGGCCCACAAGGGGCGCGCACAATGTGCGCACCCCTCCAGATCCTCACCGCGCCCAATTGGTGGTGGCAGTCGCCATCCGCGATGGCAGGCTTGAGCGCGGCCCCTGCGAGGTCTGTCAGGCGGTGGAAGGCGTCGAGGCCCATATCCCTGACCCGGCCCAGCCCTTCGCCCTATCCTGGCGCTGCCCACCCCATATGCCGGGGCGCCAATGACCAGCTCTCAGCCGTGGGTTCGGCTCTTTCCCGGCGAGTGGCTTGCCACCACGCGGGGGATGACGGCTGCGGAGACCGGGGTGCTCATCACGCTGCGGTGCATGATGTTTGAGCGCCAGGGCCCGATACCAAGGGACGATGCCCGCCATGCGCGGCTTTGTGGCATGCCGGCAGGCACCTTTAAGCGCATCCTGGCGTCTCTAATCGCTGAGGAAATGGTCAGCGCGGACGGCGACAATCTATGGTCCGGCGAGGTTGAAACTGAGCTAAGTCACCGACACAAAATCACGAACGCAGCACGCGAAAAGGCAAACACGCGGTGGACTGGAAAAGGTAAGAAAATCAATGCTGGAGATGATGCTGTGGCAATGCAAGCGCATAGCGACAGCATTGCAAACCAGAACCAGAATATAACCCCTATAGGCCCTGAGGGCCATGAGCATGCGATTGACCTGGCTGGAATGTCCCGCAACATCCGAGACTATGCCGCCATGGGAATCAGCCGGGATGCCGCGCTGGCCGTGCAGTGCCAGCAATGCGGCGCCGAGGCTGGGGCAGGATGTGCCGGCGTTCGAGGCCAAGGCAGGGATGCACCACACATCGAACGCTACCAGCTCGTCGCCAAGCTGCGGGAAGCGGCGAAGTCCGAAACCGCCACCCTGCCGATAGTGCGAGAGGGCGACCCGCTCGTGCCGTTCTTGGCCAAGGTCAGGGGCAGGGAGATCATCTTCGGCACTCGTGGCACCGTGACCGCCACAACAGCCGAACTGGAAGCCGCCAAGGCGCTGGCAGGTGCAGCATGACCAGGGGCGGGGCCATCAGGAACTCGCCAGCGACGGGCCGCTCCACCGGCTGGGGTCTAAATCATCCGTTTTTGCAGATTGATGTTCTGAGAGGTCCAATCTGCAATTGGCGGTGGCCATGAAGTCGGCAGCGGAACGGCAGCGGGAGCGTCGGCGCCGGCAGCGGGATGGCGCAATCCTGGTAACGGTCGAGATCAAGCCCAGAGCGCGGGAGGTATTCACATCCGCCCGGTGGATTCGGGAATGGGACGAGGACAGCCCGGAAGCGGTGGCGGCGGCGGTCCAGCGGCTTGTGGACGAGATGCGCGTCGATGGTGGCGAGGAATAGACCTGTCACGCCGTGACGCTTCGGCCAAATCGACTTTGCTAGATTCGGCGAAACTGATTTGGAGACCATCATCGTGCGAGCAATCGTTTCTCACCCATCCGCTAAGCCTTCGGCAATTATGGCGCTGGCCGTTGCCAAGTATCGCTCGACAGTTCTCCGTCAGGACATCGAGCCGATGCTGAAAGCCATTCGCGGTGGCGATGACGCCCTCGCGCTGCTGACCAGGGCCACGGTTGCGCCGGGTAATACCGCCACCAGCGGCTGGGCCGCGCAACTGGCCCATACTGCCTTCGGCGACTATTTGGGCAGCCTGGCCGGTTCGGCCGCATCCCAGATCATGGCGCTGGGCATGACCGTCCCCTTCATCGCCGCGAACCAATACATCGCCCCGACACGCAACACCGCACCAGCAACGCTGCCCTGGGTTGGCGAATCCGCGCCGATCCCGGTTCGGGCCTTCGACTTCCAGGGCCTGCTTCTGAAGCCGAAAAAGATGGGTGCCATCAGCGTCATCAGCCGCGAGCTTGCCAAGCGTGCCGGCGGTCAGTCCGCGGTGCGCCAGATGCTGCATGAGGACGCTGAGCTCGCGCTCGACAGCGCCTATTTCAGCGATGCAGCCGAGGACAATGTGACCCACGCCGGATTGCTCAACGGCGTGACACCGATCGATGGATATGCCGGTGGTGACCTGAGCGCTTTCCAAGAGGACGTTGGCGCAATACTGGCTGTGATCGGCCCGCGAAATTCCGGGCGTATCGTCTATGTGACTGGTCATTACGCGGCCGAGCGCATCAGCCTCAAGTTCCCCGACTTCAAGGGCGCCGTGATCGGTTCGCCGGCCGTGGCCGACGCCACGCTGATCGGTATCGACGCCGGCAGCCTGGTGCATTCCTTCGGCGACTTCGACGTTGATGCCTCGACCGACGCGGTGGTGCATATGAACGACGATCCGCTGGAGATCGTGGCAGACAATGGCGCGGTTGCCGACCCGACCCGTTCGGTTTTCCAGACCGATTGCGTGGCCCTGCGCATCTTGGGCGATGTGGCCTTTGGCGCCCGCAAGCCGAACGCCGTGGCCGTGGTCGAAGGCGTCACCTGGTAGTTTCAGAGATCCCGCTCACGCGGGCCTTTCGGGGGATGGCGGCGCTGGTTGCTCACGGCGCCGCCGACCCGGAGAACGGAGACGACGATAATGTCGGCAACTAAAGAAGCGGATGGATTTGGAGAGCTGATGGAAAAGCTCACGCCTGCTGCCTTGGACTTGGTTCGAGGGGTGTTGGTCGAGCGCCAGGCTAAGGCCCCGCAGGTGGTGGCTTACACGCAAGGCACCCATTCGGGCGTAATCCATGCGCTCGCCGAAAGCCTGGTCTTTGCGAAGGCCCTAAATGCTGAAGCAATGCAGCGCATCGCCTCACTTGAAGCCAGGATCGCTGGGATCGAGGGTAGGAGCCTCAAGCCCCGCATTCGGGTGCCGGCAAGGGTGATCTACAAATGAGCGCGCTGGATCGCGTGCTGGCCGAGGCCGAGCTTGAATTGAACGTTGCCGCTGCTGATGCGCTGATCGCCTATGCGCAGCGCTTGGAGGCATCTGGCGACCCCGAGACCGTCACGAAGGTCGATGTCTATGCCCACACGCTCAAGGGCTGGCGAGACGCTGCGATGAACCGCATCGCGCATGCCGCTGCCGGCCGGGTGCTGCATTGATGACCGGGGGGGGCATACAGGAAATCCAGCCGGCGGGGAGGGTACACCGGTCTGGGTCAAGCGTTCGCGGTCCGACGAAAAATAGAGGGGAGGGTTTGAGCCCATGACCAAAATCACAGCGATCGACGGCGGCGATGGAATGCCACCTGAACCGGACTGGTCGACAACCTACACCGACGTATTTGATCTGGCGCTGGCCCATGAAACATGGGGCCAGGTGACCCGTGAGATGAAGGAAGCTGGCACTCTGGCGGTGGTCAATGGCCATGCCATTCAGCGCCTGGTCAATTTCCGCATCATCTATGAGCGGGCAGCACGGACGGCCGCCGAACAGGGCGCGGTCATCAAGGCTAAGAAAAGCGGCGTGCTGCAGTATTCGCCGCACTGGATTGTGGCGCGCCAGGCGAGCGACACGATGCGCGCGCTCGAGGCCGATCTCGGCATATCGCCCCTTCGCCGCAGCAAGGCCGGCAAGGCCATGAAGCGCGCCGCGGCGAAACCATCCGACAAATACCTGGGACGAAAGGATCAGATCTGATGAATAGCGCAGCTCGACCACTCTTGATTGCCGCGTTTCTTTTGGCTTTAGCGGGCCCCGCGCATGCCGAGCCATTGACTTTGTTCTTCACCGGCATCGGCCTTGGAATAACCGGTGGCGGTGCCACCTTGGCCGGCGTATCACTGGCAACGGGGGCAATGGGCGCAGGCATTGCAGTGGGGGCTTTCCTACCTCGTAGCCTCCTTGGCAAGCTGATGCGGAAGGCGACTCCGAAATGACGGTCATCAACCTGCACATTGGGGCGGATGCAGCCCATATCGTCACCGACATGGGCGTGGTCGACTACGCCACCGGCATCATCGTGGGCCTAGCTCACAAGGTGATCTGGCTGCCTCGGATCAACGCTGCCCTTGCAATCTCCGGCGGCGTCAATGCCAGCGAATACATGCGCGGCTATTTTTACTCCCGCCCTCCGGAGACGCCTGGCGATGCCGAGTATGGGATGCGGACATACTTGGAGGAGGCGATAGAGCGGCGGGGCAGTGCCGGCATTGATCCTCTCGGTGAATTCGTCCTGATGATCGCGGGCTGCGACGATGGCCGCCCATTTGGCACGACATGTGTAGTCTCTGACCTGGCCGGCGGCGCGCAGGTGGCGATATTCGCAGGCGACTTCGCCCTTCCCCCTATGCCGCAACTCCCGCCTGTCTCTGCCTACGATGCAGACTTCATGGCCAGCGCGCTCGACCTGATCACCAAGCAACGCGACACGCCGGCAGAGCTACCGGGCGGGGCTATGGGCCGGGTGGCGTCAGGTGCGGCGATCCTCACCACCCTCAGACCTGACAGCATCAACAGCACTGTACTCACGGCATGGCCCGATCGGGTCGGCGATAGCGTCAAGCCAGACCATGTTCCTTTGATCACAACGCCGAGCACCTAACTTATTGCCAAGGCTATGCGGTGGAGACCGCAGAGCCCTGTAGGGGGGGCGGTCAGAAGTCTGCAAGGCAGCCGGGGGCCGGACCACGTGGGGGCTCACGTAGAGGTTTTTTCCTCTGGTGGAAGTTCGCAAGTGCGAACCACTTCTGCGAAACACTCTAAGCCATTGATTTAGCGCAATATGGTGGTTCGCAGTTCGCAGTGGCTTGCACGAAAAGTACGCAGCAGGTTCGCAGTGCGAACCAAGGTGCGAACCACGTGGGCCGGCCCACCTAGAGCCTCCAGAGCAAGATGACGGCGATCGCCACGAGCAGCAGGCAGATGGCTAGCAGCAAGCCCATCATTGTCGCGCGCTGTTCCTGCGCAATTCCCAGCAGCTTGTTGGTCCGCTCCGGTGATCCATCAGGTGGATCGGACCGCATCATTTCTTCAAGTCGTCTGCTCAACGGCCCACCCTCCAATATCGTGCTTGTCGACCATCGCTGTTCGGGACGGCAAGTCTCAGGGTTAGGCCTGGGGCTTCTTCGGGATCAGTCGCTCGAGCAGGTCCGCAGTATCGGCCGTGTTCCGGTCGATCCTCGCCAGGCGGTAAACAACTGCGCCGATAGCAAGCAACAGCAGACCGGAAAACATCAGGCCAAAGCCTGGCGCCACCGCCATCACCGCGCCAAGTGATGCAGCCCCACTATAGGGCGCTGTTTGATCTATCGACCGCATCGCTCTGACGGTCAGCCCTACCCATGCACCGCCAGCAATGATCGTCACCCACCCGAGCAGCGAAAAGACGTATGACATTAGCCCCTCCCATGTCGCGCCTGTGTCGCGTGGCGCAGCCGTACGATAGCGGACGTCCCTGATTCCTCAATGACTTAGCTGGACGCAACAAGCGCGACATGGAAACGATGAGCGCCGTAGTCAGCACTCTCGCAAACCATTGATTTTATTAAGGAAAAAATGGTGCCCGGGACCGGAATCGAACCAGTGACACGCGGATTTTCAATCCGGCTTCATGCCATATATTTCGGGGCTTCCGGCCGTCCATGTGCCATCCATGTGTCATGGATGGAGGCGACCAATCGTCACTGAGGCTTGAGTTTCAATCATCCCACTCGGCGTAAAGGTGTCCGCCGAACACGGATACCACTTTGGCGATGGCCTCATGGCTGACGTGTCGGTCGTTCTGTCCGGAGATGATGCGCTGGCAGCCGAGTGCGCGGGTCAGCGTCTGCAATTTCACACCGCGGACGCTTGCCTCGGCTATCACGTCGGCGACGACTGGCGTGGCAGCGACCCTGTGAGGCCTCTTTACGATGCCGAGATGTTCGCGACGGCCCTCCACCGCCGCCACCGTCCGACCAAGCATCAACGCGACCTGCCGATCTGTGTGGGTGGGAGCGAGCCGATCGACGACGTGGTCTTCGGCCTTCGACCACCGCCTCATCGTCCGAAGCCCCAACTTGCAGGAGCGATTGTAGATGGAGCACCTGGAGCGACCGGGCAGGCGCAGCTCGGCTTTTGCCAGGTCTGGATGGCACCTGCGCAATATCTTGTCCTCAGCAAGAGTCCACTCCGCGCCCTTTGCCCGCACCCCCAAGCGTGGTGCTCGGTTGCGCAGCGACTTTGGTTCGCGGTGGGGGAGCAATTCCAATAGTAGCTTGCGCCCAGATGCTGATCGCCAGTGCTTGCGGATCAGATCATCCTCCCAGGGCTGATAGCGGTTTTCACGCTTGCCCATCGGCAAATCTCGCACGTAGATGTCCACCTAGGGCGGCGATTGCGCGACCGTGAGCGCCGTGGTCCTGCTTCCGACGCCACTTGCGCCGAGCGAAGTAGCCCTTTCGCCGGACAATTGCGTCTAAGTTAGTCAGGGACACCCCAAGTAACTGAGCGCGACTATAGATCTGGTCGATCAGATCGATGCCGGAGGTCTGGGCGGGCGGCTTCTGTCGACGATGACCACGCTTGTTCGCCGCCAAGCCGATTGCACGCCAGCTGCGGCCAGGGAAGGCGGCCAAAACTTCCTCACGCGTGCCGCTGCGATAAATGCGCAGCCGTAGGATTTCGTTGTCGCTCCATGGCGCGCGGGACTTCGTGAGGCCAAGCCTAGCAGCCTTGCTGTACACTGCTGGCTTCGTGCGTCTGGGGAGCACGGGAAACACTGCACCGTACCTGGGGTGGAGATCGACAAGCGGCCCCACCTCCCGATCTTCCCAAAGTGGGTGCCCGTTCGGCGTGATGCCGCGCAGCGCCATGAGACGGCGCCCGCGCTCAGCACTCGCGGCGCCTCTGGCGATCCATGAAAGTGCCATTGGTCCCTCCTGACACCTAATCGGACACCCGACCGGGCCAGTCGACAAGATCGGCGGAGAGAAGTTCCCCCATCATTCACACGCGCTCGTCGCCGGGTCATTAACGAAAGGATAACAGCGGTATTTACCTCGAGGACTTCCTAGTGTTCACTGAGCCCATTGGGGGACTAATCATGATCAAGAAAACTATCGTCGCGCTCGCCGCGGTTTCGACCCTTGCCGCGTGTGCTACGCCGCCGAAGGATATTGCGCCGACCTACGTTTCTACTGGCCTATATGAGAACCTGACCTGTGCGCAGCTCCGAACCGAAGCCGAAGGCGTTTCCGCTCGGGCAGCAGCCGCCTATGGCAAGCAGGAGCAGAATCGCAACAGCGACGTGGCCATGACCACAGTGAGCCTGGTGCTGTTCTGGCCGGCCGCCTTCTTCATGAAGGGTGACGGCGCCGCGGCCGCCGAGGTCGCCCGCATCAAGGGTGAAATGCAGGCTATCGAACAGGTCAACCGCATCAAGAACTGCGGGATCCAGTTCGCAGCGATGTAGCGCCGTTTGGCTTCTGGCCAGAGGTGTTCTCTGCCAGAAGCCCTCATGGTGCCGAGATGTAGGAACGAATCTCATGTTTAGCCGTGCCGCCGCGGTGGCCGTTGCAACCTTGGCCCTTACCATCTCACCCGCCTCGGCTCAGAACGGTGAGTGCAACATCAAGGGCAACGTCAGCACCCAGGGCGAGCGAATCTATCATATGCCCGGCGACAAGTATTACGACGAGACCAGGATCAGCGCTTCGCATGGCGAGCGCTGGTTCTGCACCGAGGCGGAAGCGCGGCAGGCCGGTTGGCGACGGGCTCGCGTTTAGTGCAGCAGGCCAAGCCCGATGAGAACCCGGCATATGGCCAGGTGGTGGCCACGGCGCGTGAGCTGATCGAGCAGCATTTGAGGCCGGAGGAGCGCTGATGGCTGGCGAGCCAAGCGGCCTATTGAAAGCAATCGAGACACTGGCCGCTTCAATCAAGAGTCGGCCGGAGGCAGCGCTGGCCGGTATCGCCATACTGGCCCCTGCCTTGCTTATTCCAATGGGTGTTAACCAATGGATGGCTATGATTGCCCCAATTGGTGTTTATATCATCTACTGCGGACGGTCGGTGATGGCCGAGCGCCACAAAGAACGGATAGCGGAGATGAAGATTGAAGCTGTCCAGGCTGCCGGCGACAAGCGTATCACCGATTTGGCCGAAAAGTACCTGAAACGCTTGCCGGAAGGAGGCAAAGACAATGACTGATCTCTGGTTCCTCTACCCTGTCGCGGTGCTGGCAACTCTTGCGATCATGTACGCCACCCACACCATCAATCGCGCGTCGCACCGCCGACAGCACGACCTCGCCGCAGCGGCTGAAGCAATCAAGGCGCACTACGATGCCCTTTACGAGCTTCTCGACGACGACGATGTGCCGGAAAATCTGAAATCTGCTGCCTATGCCTTTCACAAGTCCGTGACGGACCGGGGTGTGGCCTTGGAGATTGCGAACTTCGTCTGCTCTGACGCGGAGATTGAACCTACCGATGCCATGGTGCAATTCGACAAGGACGTCGAGGCATTCCGGCTTACCAACCGTCCAGCCTACGATCGGTTCAGAACGATTATCTCCAGCGGCATGGCGGCGATGCTTCTGCGCTGGCCGGAGACTGCGGACGTATTTGAGCGGGCTGCCTTCGAGGCCGCCATCGAGTCTGAGCGGCAGCGCGAAATCTCGAATGCCGTTGTGGTACGTAGTGTCAGATCGAACAAGAACCACGACGATCCACACTTCGGCGGCACGTTGGCTACAGCCTAGCCGAGAAAGCTCCGCCGCGGCGGAGCTTTCGTTTTCCATGATCGCTCACGCGCGTATTACTCAATACCAATCTCTGAATAGGCTCTGAGTTCAGTGATTATCGGCGCCCGGTCGTCCACCAATGACGACCGCCGCTGCATGCAACATCATAGCGCCCGCGATTGCGATAGCAGTGACGACGGGTCGCGCCTGACCGCCCGCCAGGGGCGCCAACACAAGCGTTGCGACCACGGACACAGCTACGCCGTTCAGGAACTGGGCCGCAGTTCGTCTCGTCTCCCGATTAAGCCTCATCGCTCTTCTCCTTGCTGATGTCGCAAGGATACATCCTCTGGCATGAGCGGGGATTATGGGGATAAGCTCAGCTAGCGGAGGTGGCCATGAAAGCACTGGTGGACCGGCTGAGTGCCGAGCTCTCGACCAAGTACATCCAATATCTGGAAACATTAATGGTCGACCTGTGGAGCGAGGCCGGCTTCGTGGAGTTTCGCGCCGGCTTTTCCTTGCGCCGAGACCATCAACTCCGGTCGTTCACCGTCAAAGTCGAAGCGGACGCGGGCCAAACTGCCGAAGAGCGAGAGCTGCTAATCGTCGTGGTGTTCGACGAGATCGAGGAGCAAATCGACATGGCCATCGCCGATGGCCTGGTGGATGCGAACTGATGACCAATAAGGTGCCCAGCCGCCCTGCCCGCGTCCCCAACACCGAATCCGACGAGCGCCGGCGGGAGAGGATCGAGCGCGAGGCCATCCTGACCGAACAGCGCGCGTTCCTCGACAGCTTCGAGCGGCAGGTAGCGGAGCTTGAGGCTAAAGCCACCGGCCATGCTTGCGATGCGCCCAAGGATTCGGCGGGCCGATAGGGTCTCGCCCGGCCTCTCGGTCGCGCTTGGCCTTACGCTTGGCCTTGATGTTGTCCATGGCCTGAGACTGCACCAGGAGGATCTGCGAGCATGAACATCTTAGAATTCGCCGGAGCTAGCTTTTTTGCCGTAGGCTGCTGCCTTGTATTCGCATGCTGGAGACTTGGAGCGGCAGGTGACATCGCCTTGCTGTTTGCTGCAGCTGGCATACCGCTGGCGATGGTAGGCACTGCCTATCTCACCTGATGGCGGCCAACGCTAAGCCGCGAAAGCGACATTGGCGCGTCTTATGGGCTACAAGCCCCCGCACCTTGATAGGTCGATTCCTGCTCATTTGGCGGGCGGTGTTGGTTGGCCGCTCAGAAGCTGTCGTCGGATAACTCGTCGTCGATCTCCGCGTCTTGCTCTCCGGCTCGCCGAAGGAATAGAAACAGGACCAAACCGATAAGAAGGAGCGTCATCATTATGACGCTGTACGGCACTATCAGATCATATCCATAGGAAAGAACCATCAACGCCAGGATTATCGCGGTTACCAGCACTACATAGATATCCTGTCTCGTCCCGCTCATGTCCAAACTCCTCCAAACCATTACTTTTAACTGAAACCGAGAAATCGTCAGCGTTGTGGATTGCGCAATTAAGTAACGATTGATCTAGCAATGGACGTCCGTCGCGCATTCTGGCAGAGCACGATCCTATTTTGGTTCAATACGTCGCGAGCGCACCTGATGCAACAAATGCAACGCCGGGTTTTCGAACTGCACCGACCGGATGGCGGCCTCAAAATGGTAACCGTAGGCTACAGCGATGGGGTGGCTGACGTGATTGTCGAGGAAGTCGACCCGATAGGAGGAAAGCTGGCGGAGCGGCGGCAACAACTCACCTACTCAGGCAAGCTTGGCTTCAAGGTATACGCCTTTGATGTCGAGGTTATAAGCAGGGGACGTTTCGGATTGGCGAAAAAGACGGTTTGGCGCTTTTAGCTGAGTTGTTAGGCATAGTTCTTCAATCAAAATACCATGGTGTCGCGTTGAAGCGGTTTGCAGCAAAAGCCTTCCAGGCGCTCTCTAGGCTCTACAGCATTCGTGGCAATGTGCACGTGGGTAAGAACGTTCATATTGGCATTCTGTCCCTCCTGTGGGCGCCAACGCGCTTGGAGGTGGGAGACCAAACTTATATCGGAAAGCACTGTACCATTCAGGTAAATGGGCGGATTGGTCGAGGGGTAGTCATAGCCAACAACGTGGGTATCGTTGGTCGGATCGACCATGAATATCGTGAACCCGGGGTACCTGTACGAGACGGGCGCTGGGTTGGGACGGATACGCACCTCGCGCAACTGCCAGAAAATCGGGTAGAGGTAGGCGACGATGTCTGGATCGGCTTTGGAGCCATCGTGCTCTCCGGCGTTTCCATCGGGACAGGCGCCATTATCGCGGCAGGCTCAGTTGTGACGAAGAGCGTTCCTGCTTTCGCCATCGCAGCGGGTGTTCCCGCTCGGGAAGTAGCAAAACGTTTCGATGGCAACGCCGCCGACATCGAAAAACACTTGGCAATGCTGAATTACCGCTACGGAGTGGCACAATAAATTATGCGACCAAGCGTTTCCTACGTGTTTCCTACATCGCACAAGTTTCGTGTGCCCTTTCACGAGCGACTTCGTGAGGAGCTAGACGCGCGCGGTATAGATTACAAATACATCTATTCGGAAAACGACACTAATGACGGTAAGGGAGACGTACAAGCACCGCTAGGGGCAATTTCGGTCCCGTTGATCACCTGGCGGTGGGGGCGGCGTCGCATATCGTTCCAACGCGCGATGGCTGCCACCAAAAATGACGACTTGGTGATCCTGCAGCAGCAGAACAATCTGCTCGGAAACTACCCCATCCTCTTGAGCCGGCGCGTACAAGGAAAGAAGGTTGCACTTTTTGGGCATGGCAAAAACTTCCAGTCCTCGAGTCCCAATGGGTTGGCTGAGACGTTTAAGCGCTGGTGGTCACGGCGAGTAGATTGGTGGTTTGCATACACAGTGGAATGCGCCCGCGTCGTCCAACATATGGGATTCCCCGCCGACAAAATAACGGTGTTCAACAACGCCATCGATGTGTCTTCAATTTCCGCTGAGATGGCTAGTCTCAGCAAGGAACATCTCTCCAAACGGAGGGATGCCGACTTTCATGGATCGCAAAACATCGGCGTTTATGTCGGAAGTCTCTATGCCGGTAAACGCATCCAGCTTCTGCTGGACTCGGCTGACAAAATCAGAGAGGCCATACCCGACTTCCACCTGATTGTGATCGGTGGCGGGCCAGAAACGGCACTCGTTGAACGGGCTGCACTATCGCGGCCATGGCTGCATTATGTTGGACCGAAGTTCGGTCTCGCTAAAACCGAACTTGTGGCCTTGGGGGACGTCGTTCTCATGCCCGGAGCGGTTGGGCTCGTCGTTTTGGATGCTTTTGCATACGGGTTGCCGCTCGTTACCACCCGCAGCGCCAAACACGGACCAGAGATTGCATATCTGGTCGACGGAGAAAACGGCGTGATTGTCGAGAATGACACCGACTATCCTGCGGCCGTAGTTCATTTGCTAAAAAACTCGGATGAACGAATGAGGCTCGCGGAAAATGCGGCGAGCTGTTTGCAAATTTATAACATCGAGAACATGGCCAAAGCCTTTTGCAATGGCATCCTGGCCGCCCTCTCTCACGATGGAAAGACCCATGATTAATATGCAGTTTGTCAAAAGCGACTTATTGGCATCTCTTCAGAGCACCATAAGCAATCGGACAGCAAAGGTGGGTGTAATTGGCCTGGGTTACGTCGGGCTTCCCTTAGCTGCCGCGGCGGCGCGCGCCGGCTTCCCGACATTGGGTTTCGACGTAGATCCCGCGAAGATTGACGAGATTGCCGCTGGGCGATCGTACATCGGGGCAGTAACCGACGACGAGCTGACCCAACTGGTCGAAACAGGACGGCTCGCGGCAACATCGGCCATGACAAGGCTAACCGAGGTTGACCTCATTGTTATCTGTGTGCCGACGCCGCTAACGAAGCATCGAGAGCCGGACACTTCCTATATCGAGAAGACTGGCGCGCAGATCGCGTCCATCCTGCGCCCGGGGCAAGTAGTCGTGCTTGAGTCCACGACCTATCCCGGTACAACGACGCAACTTCTACGACCAATCCTAGAATCCGGAGGGCTGCAATCAGGAAGGGACTTCTTCCTAGGATTCTCACCTGAGCGCGAGGATCCAGGTAACGCTACGCACCGAACCGCTACCATTCCGAAGATTGTCTCTGGCGACGGGGACGAAGCTAGCGCGGCGATCCATGACTTCTATGCAAGCATTGTGGACAAGGTTGTGTCGGTAAGTTCGCCAGACACCGCCGAGGCCACAAAACTTACTGAAAACATATTCAGGGCAGTGAACATTGCCTTGGTAAATGAGCTCAAGGTTGTCTACGACGCCATGGGAATTGACATCTGGGAAGTTATCGACGCAGCAGCAACAAAGCCCTTTGGATTCATGCCGTTCTATCCAGGGCCGGGACTTGGCGGGCACTGCATCCCGATTGACCCGTTCTATCTTACTTGGGCATCAAGGGCATACGATCTTCCTACCAAGTTTATCGAACTCGCAGGCGAGATCAATGTGGCGATGCCTCGGTACGTCATTGGCAAGGTGGAGGAAGCACTCGGAGACAGGTTCAAAAAGTCACTGCACGGTGCCTCGATCTTGATCATCGGACTCGCTTACAAGAAGAACGTAAGCGACATTCGCGAGAGCCCCAGCCTAAAGCTGATGGAACTCATCGAGGACCGCGGGAGTCACGTAGACTTCGCAGATCCTCATGTACCGATCATCGGCATGAGCCGGGAACATGCAAATTTGGCGGGAAAGGAGGCAATACCGATCACTCCGGAAACGATCTCCAGGTACGATGCAATACTCATCGCTACGGATCATGATAGCATCGACTATAGCGTGATTAGCGGAGCCCGCTTGATCATCGACACCAGGAACGCGATGGCGCGACGGAACCTTTCCGGCGATAACGTAGTAAAGGCCTAAGTGTCGATGACCTCAAATTTGGTAGAACCTCAAAGCGAAATCGCTCGATTTCGCGTGCTGGGGGTGCCGGTGAGTGTCGTAAACATGCGGCGCGCCGTTGACGTCGCCGTTGCATGGGCAAGAGAAAACAGTCCGCGTACTATTTTTGTGCGCGATGTGGCGAGCCTCATGCTGGCGGTTGATCAACCGAAATTCTGTGCTTTGCACGGTGAAGCTTCGCTGGTAGTGCCAGACGGACAGCCGCTTGTGTGGCTGGGCAAAATTAGCAGCCACAGTGCAATCGGCCGGGTCGCTGGTGCGGATTTTGTAGACGCGGTCTGTTCGGCTACGAGCCGAACAGACCTGACCCACTTCTTCTATGGAGGCAAGCCCGGGGTTGCGGAAAAAGCGGCGGACAAACTTCGCGCGAAATACCCCGGCCTCAAAATAGCCGGGACACTGACCCCGCCCATGCGCGACATCGACGCGACAACGACCTTCGACGAAAGCCAACTCGCCGAACTGGCTACGATACGTGACGCACACCCAGACTTCGTCTGGATAGGAATCTCTAGCCCAAAGCAGGACTACTGGATGATGAAGGCCGCGCCACTAATTGGTCGCGGGGTCTTCGCCGGCGTGGGTGCTGCCTTCGATTTCCACGCGGGCACAGTCAAACGCGCGCCAGCATTCATGAGAAATAGCGGGTTGGAATGGCTACATCGTTTGCTTAGTGAGCCTAGGCGCCTATGGCGGCGGTACTTGCTTCTTGCGCCCCGGTTTGTCTGGCTTTTGCTCCGATCCAGGAACTCGTGAATGCAGATCCTGCAGAAAGTGCTTAGCGCCAGGGATCAGGTGATGGGCTTGGCTATTTGTCGGGCTGCAGGGGTGTCTTTGGGAACACGCGTCAGGTTTCATGGCTCCCCCATCGTGACGCGCGTTGAGCATTCAACTATATCGGTCGGCGCCCGCTCGGTTCTTATTTCGGACAGTAGATACACCGCCCTCGGTGTACGCAGTCCCACCATCCTTCGAACATTAATGCGCGGCGCCCACCTGCGTATTGGCGAAGACGTAGGCCTAAGCGGCGCGGTCGTTTGCGCAGCGCTCGCCGTGGTAATTGGGAATGGGTGCCTCATTGGTGCCGATGTCATGATCTTCGACAACGACTTTCATCCTGTAGATCATCCGGCACGCAGATATTCCACCCAAGATGACGCATCGCAGTTTGCTCCGGTGGTCATTGAAAGCAACGTCTTCATCGGAGCTCGATCGATAATCTGCAAAGGAGTGACGATTGGGCAAAATTCTGTCATCGGTGCAGGCAGTGTCGTCACGCGATCGGTGCCGGAGAATAGCGTTTATGCTGGCTCTCCTGCAAAGTTTATCCGTAAGTTAGGCCCGATCCCGGCATGATTACCGAAACCCTCCCTACCATCGCTGTTGTCCTTGCGTGCTACAATCGAAGAGCCTTAACCCTTCGATGCCTTGCGTCAATAGAGTCGGCAGGATCCGACCGGGCACGCTTGGTGGTCTACTTGTTTGACGATGCTAGCAGCGACGGCACGTCGGACGCAGTGCGCGAGAATTTCCCATCAACCAACATCATGGCTGGTGACGGCGAACAGTTCTGGTGTGGCGGCATGCGACAGGCGATGGCGGCCGCTGAGGCCGCCGGGTACGATTACCTGCTTTGGCTAAATGACGACGTGGAACTGGCACCCGATTTCCTAGATATTCTCCTCAACTCCCACGCCGAGGCACTCCAAAGCCACGGGCCTGGCCCCCATGTGATTGTCGGCCCGGTGGTAGACCCGGTAAGCAGGGAAATAACGTATTCAGGCTTTCGCAGGACGTCACGCGTACATCCCGCCAAACTTGAGCGCGTGGCGCCTTCTGGCACTCTTCAGCAGTGCGACACGATGAACGGAAACTGCGTGCTCTTTCCCGCCTCGATTGTCAGCAAAGTGGGCGAGATCGATCGTGCCTACTCACAGCAGATTGGCGATGCTGACTATGGCTATCGATGCATCGAAGAGGGGGCCATGCTCTGGGTCGCCCGGCGGTGGGTCGGAAGCTGTGTATCAAACAACAGGCGTCTTCGTTGGTCAAATCCGTCGCTAACATTTGGCGAGCGACTGCGTATCCTCAATACGCCCCACGGGCTCCCCATCCGTCCTTGGCTGCATTTCATGTGGCGCTTTGGTGGACCTCTGGGGGCCGCTCTCCTGACACTTAGCTACGCCAAGTGGTTCGCGCAGAGCCTGCTCCCGAAGAAGGGGGGCGAAGCTTCGTGAGCTCTGGCCACAGCGCCGTGCGCAGCGTTCTCTTGTATGGTTCGTCCATCGCGCTGGTGAGCGCTTCAAATTTCGCAAGCGTACCTATCCTCCTCGCGCTGCTGGGCGAAACTGAGTTCGGCATATGGGCGCTGCTCGAGCCTGCACTCCTAGCCTCAATTCCATTGGCGGGGCTCGGTATACAGATCGGACTGTTACGGCTGATCAATGGAGGCGGTAGCGATCAAGCTACTGTAGCCGCTCTACTACCAGTCCATGCCGCATTGGCTCTGTGTGTTGGATCGGCGGCCGCTATGGTGACCTGGTTCCTAGGTTTCGACGCCTATGTGTGCGCTCTTCTGGGCGCGGCCGTCGCTCTGGAAGGAACAATCTCGTTCTTCAGCAGCTTGTGGCGAGCCCAAGGAAGACCAAGTCGATTTGCAATGGTGGAGGGAGGGCGAGCGGCGATCCTAGTCGCTGTCCTGACCTGCATATTGTTGTTCGGGGCACATTTGAGCACCGTTGGCACTTATTTCGAGTTGCGCGTGGGCATGGCACTGCTAGCCCTGCTAGCAGCCGTTGCCGTCGTACGGCCGCATCTGAGTCCAAACATGTCGGCGGCGTGGTCTGCCTCCTGCTACGGCGTACCTATTGTGCTGGCGTCAGCCTTGTCTGCGCTATTGATTGGGGCTGACCGATACGCGGTGGCGTTTTACGAGCCAGAAGCGATTTCCACGTATGTCGCCCATATGAAGCTGGCACAGCTGGTCGCACTTGTCGCAACCGCCTATTTCACTTGGTTCGGCCCAGTCGCCATTCGCCTCGTAAACGACGATGTCCGCGGATCAAGCGCCTTGTTGGTGAACAGCACCTCGGTATTTTTGCTTGCTCTCCTGATAGTTTGCGCCAACCTTTTTCTGGTTGCCCCACCGGCTTGGTCGTTGCTGTTTCCGCAGGTAATGTTCAACCAACAGCTGCTCGCGGTGCATTTGGCCGGCACTGCATTGTTTGCCATGGGAAATCCCCTAAGCATCGGAACTCTGCGAGCCGGACACACCTATCAGGCCGTGATCGTTGCTCTGATCGCAATTTCCGTAGGCATGTTTGCCAGTTTTGTGCTGGGCGCTAGCTTTGGCCTGTTGGGCGCAGCATGGGGCCGAATGATGGGTTTAGCCACCTACGTCTTTGCATTCGCGTTGCTCACACTGCGATCTCTCCCGCTCTCCTACCCCTGGCTAACCTATGCAATTGCAACGGCAATGTGCATATTGGTGGTGTCTGGACTGACAATCATTCTACCCGGCGACGGGTGGTATGCAGCGTCCGCGAGGATAGCAGTTGCCAATGTTCTCATGGTGCCCCTCTTCGGGTACCTTGCCCTCGCCTTCATAAGAAAGTCCGACCGAACCCAATGAAGGTAAACCGATTACTCTTTTGGGTACTGCTGGCATGCTTGCTGCTCGCTGTTGTCGGGCCACAGGCTGTCTCGGACGACTTCGTGGCCGCACGGTACCTGCCCTCTCCTCTCAACTACACGCTTTTTTTCTTGTGCATCGTGCTGGTGTGCTTCATTCGCGACCCCCTGTCACGCATTGTAGCGGCCGGGTGGGCGCTGTGGCTCGTGGTCGGCAATCTATTCATCTTTGGGAGCCACTTTCGACGCAGGCTCGCCGCGCCACTCTACGTTCAAGACGCGAACACGTTGTTCCTGATTGCAACAGCGTGCTTTTGCGGCGGAATTGTCGCCTTTGAATTTCTTCGAAGGCCGCAAGTAGAGGGAAAACCAAGAGAACTCTCGAAATTAGCAACTCCGGCTGCGCTGGCCTTGTACGCCTTTCCCGTCGTGTACGCCCTCTCGTTGGTGGTGTGGCGGGTGCCCACAATCCTATCCGGCGAGAACATCGTTGATTTGATGTACGAGGTTGATAGGGGTCCAGTTTATGCATTGCGCACCGTCCTAATAATGACAACTATCGCAATTGTGGCGTCCACTAAGAGGCTCGCTCGCCTTGAGCACACCTTTTTCTTGGTAGCTGTTGTTGTCGCTCTTCTCCTGCTGAGCATTTTGGACGGAAAGCGCGATCTGGCGCTAGCTGCCGTAATCGGCATGGGAGCGCACTTCCTCATCGTACGGAACGGCAACGTTAGATTTTTTCATATCGTTGCCGTACTAGCCACGGCAATTGCTTATTCAATAATTTCGGATGTTCGAGCGGCTCGTGTCTCGGGCAATGAGCCAGCAATCCTCTATATCATTACCGCGCTAGGCGTTGAGTACAAGGATTTCGTCCATAGCATAAACTACCTTTCTATCGAGAAAATGCAATCTATCGGCTACGATTGGTGGAAATCATCTGTCGCGAGCTTATTGAATCGGAGCCTCTTAGGCGTCTTCGGTGTTGACAAAGACGCCTGGGTACAAATGGACAGCGCAAGGGCATGGATGCGCGCATACGGAATTACCCTTGGCATTCGAACCGGCATCGTCTCCGAGATGTACTACGCCTTTGGGTATTTCGTATTTGCCGCTACCGCTATTCTCGGTTTCCTCCTAGCGTTCATTGTTCGGCGCATCCGGAAAGCTAAGAGCGTGCTCGGCTATGTATACTGGCTGGCGATGTTTGCTACCTTCTCAATGTCGATTATGGGCCAGACCACGTCGGTGTTGGGGGCATTTGTTACCCTGACATACGCGGTAGTGGGTGTTTTCCTTCTGTCGCGTGTTTTCGCTCCTCGGCTACTCTTCGCGCCGAATCCTTATCAGCAACCAACCCCAATACAGGTCGAAGAAGAGTAATCAGCACGACTGCAGTTCATATCCGCCTCCAAGATGTAAACGCGGGGCTACATTGCGCGCCATGCGTTCAACCCAGCGTTGACCAGCCAGATGGTACCCCCCACAAAGGCGGCAATCACCAGCCAGCCAATGGCGGCCGCGAGGCCATTCACGCCTGTCCGGAGCCAGCGCAGAAACATGAAGTCCTTCCGGGCCTCGTCCTGCTGCTGATCACTTTCGACCCTCAGCCCGGCATCGGCCAGAACATCGGCCATGGCGGAACGCATCTGTTTCATTTGCTCGTCGGTGAAGCTCTTGCTGGATTCGACCAAAGCCGTGAGAACGCGCGACTGATCCTCGCGGTCCTTTTCGAGCAGATCTACGCGCTTTGCCAGGGTCATGCGGGCACGGCCCAGGGTATCGGGGTTGGACATTGGTGCTCCAGTCTTGAGCGGAAGTGAGATCAGGCCGCGCGGCAGGCGGTGAGCTTTTGATAGTGCCGATCCAATTCGACCGCCCAAGCATCGACGGCGCTATCGTCAGCAGCTTGCAGGGCGTCCACAGCGGCCACGGGCGGCGGGGCCAGTGCTGGGCAGCTACCGACTATGCGCGTCGTCTGACAGGCCCCTAAGCCGGTCATAGCTGCGATCAGGATCAATAGCCTGGCGGTCGATTTCATCATAATGCTCCTGAAGGTTGTCGCGGGCCTTGGCCTGCTCAAGGCGGGCGGCGTTCTTGCCGTCCTCGCGGATGCGCCAATAGGCGGCGAAGATGGTAGCGATGAACGCACCGGCCGCCAGCAGGTAGAACTTGGTCTTACCGAAGAATGCCGTGAGCCAGGTCATCAGCGTGTCGCCTTCCGGATCACGAGGAAGGCAATGGTGACGGCCGCAATGACCATAAGGGCGGCAATGGCGTACTGAACCGGACCATTGCCCGAGGCGACAGCCGCTGCGCCGCCCAGCAGCCCGCCACCGGCCGCCATATTCTCGGGCGTCACCAAATCCTTGATCGGATTGCCGGGCTTGGCCTCGACGGTGCTGGTCGAGACGAATGCGCCACGCGCCCAAAGCCCCGCCTCGGCAGCGCGGCGGTTGATGAGCCCCTGCATGACCTTGCCGTCATTGTATTTCCAGCGTGCCAGTTGGCCCGGCACGGCGTTGTAGTCGCCAGCGTTGAGCTTCTTGAGCAGGGTGGAGTTCGAGAAGCCCGGCTTCGACCCGCCGCCCATGCCGATATTATCGGCAAAGGCTACCAGCGCGCCGAACTGGTTGTCGCTCAGGTCCACCTTGACCAGCCGCTCCACCTGCGCCGCCGTCTCGGCCAGGCGCGCGGTCAGCAGCGCGGCGGCCTCGCCCTCCGTGATCGTGTCGCCCTTGCGCACCGCCCTGCCCTTGATGCGGGTCTGGCCATAGCCAATGGTCCATGGCGTCCCGTCGCGGGAGCCCGGATCGGGATAAGCATTGGGGCGAAACCCCTCCCACTGTTTGACGAGCGAAAGCGTCTCCGCGTTTACCGCGCGAGCCATGGTGGTCTCCTATCGATGTTGGAAGTGAGTTACGCTCGCCGGCAGGATTGCTGGCGAGGTGGATCAGATGGCGAAGCGAGAAGTGCGCGAGGGCGACCGAATACTGGTCTGGCTCGACGTGACGCGGGTTGCCGCGAACGCTCTAGAGGAACAGGTAGTGACGGTGGACGTGCCGGGTCAGAAGGTCACGGCACCGCTCAAGTAATCAGCGGTCCGATGGCGGCCTGCGCCTGAGGAAGTGTAACTCGTTGAATGCCGGCCAAGAGCGGATGCACCGGCTCTGCGGGGTCAAACTCCTCCGGGTGCAGTGCGGGATCGCCCCAGGCCGTGTAGGCGTCGATGATACCGACATTCGACCGATTGGCTGCCGCAGTTGCATAGGACGCCCAATAGCTCGCTAGCGAGGGGAACGTCGACGCTTCCGTCGCGGCCTCCAACCGCCACGTTTTGAGCAGGAAAATGGCGGTGTCGGAACGCGCTGCGCGAACGGCATCAATCGTTGTGTACATGTTCGTCAGCGACTGTGCCGCCGAAATCCCCAATGACGGCGCCGCGTCCTTGTAGAACGACAGCATCACGGCATCGCAACGCATAGCCGCCAGTTTCGCGACTACCCCACTTGATATGTCGAGTGATGAGCCGAGCGACGTGCCAAAGCCAATGCGGCGGATGAAGGATCTGCGGCCCGCCTGGAGGTTGCGGCACATGCGCAGCGGCCAGTCGCGGCAGTTATAGCTTTGCACGTCGCTGGAGCCGAGCAGACCAACGGTGTAGACGGTCTGGGTCACGCGAACTCCTCTCGCAGATCAACCCACCCTTGCAGGTAGATATAGATCAGGTTGGTGGCGGTCCGAGGATAAGCGACGTGATAGATTTGGCCCGAGGTGTCGGTCCATGCGTCGAACCGGCTCCCATCGTTCGAGCCGATCTTTTTGTAGACCTGCGCATCGTACCATTGGGTCGAAACATTGGCGATCGGCCCTACATCTGGATCTCGGATGATGATCCAGAAGCCCACGTCGGGAGAGGCGGCGCCGAACGCCTGACCGAAGACATTGAGCTTCACGCCCAACGGAACAGGCAGGGCCTTGAGAGTGAGGTTGTCACCCGCGGCAGCTTCAACGACCGCAAAAGCGTCCAGAAAACGGAACTCGCCGTTCGCATACCAGGTGCCTTTTTTGATGACCCCAGACGCCCCCGTTGCGAACGCCCCTATCCGCCTGCGCTTCGTAAAGCCTGATGGCATGACGGGGGAGGTCGCGCTCAAGGAGCACAAGAAATCATATGCTCCAGAGGTGGGATTGTAGATCAGAAAGAGATGGTATCCTGCATTAGCGACGGTTTGCGACCCCACATCGACCATACCGTTTCCGGTGCCAACTGACCACGCAAGGAAGTTCTTGGTCCAGCCAGTCGGGAGGACCATGTCCATCGTTTGATCCGTAGATCGGCATGACCCAGGGCTGATGTGGATCACGGTGTTCGGCGTAGTTGGGCTGTTGGAAATCAAAAGCCCGTTGATGGCTCGACCTATCGCGCTGACCATCTCCGTCTTGGGGACCGTGGTCAGTGCTCCTGGGCCACTGAACATTAGGAGCCGGTTCGCCGATCCAGCCAAGCCCGCAACCGCCTGCAGGTTGCCGTTGGCCAGCTCCGTCAACAGCGCCGTCAGCTTCTGGCTAAACGTCGCCTGCTCATTGCGCGGCTCGTAGACGAATGGCTTGGCCCCGGTGTTGGCACCCTGCCATGCCACCTGACCAACGGCGGCCGTGTCGCTGACGGGGTCGGCTGCGAGTTGCATGCTGCCCAAGCCGGGGATGTTGATGATGCTGCCGGCGCGGTAGCTGGTGAAGGTCGTGCCGACGCCGGCAATGGCCGTCGAACCGTTGGTGAAGGCGACGGTGCCGGAATTGTTGGGCTCGAAAATGCTCATTGGCCGCTCATAGTTTGATCAGGCATCGATGAAGCCCGGCTTGATGATGATGTCGCCGGTCCAGGTGGAGGCGTAGCTGATGCCGGCATGGCTCATTGAACACGGCACATTGCTGGCCGAGCCGGCTTCCTTGCCCGATGGCCTGTGGGTCGGAATGTTCCTGTCCGGCCCGAGTTGCTGGATCATCTGGCCGTAGATTGCATACTTGGACCCATCTTCCGGCGCGTTCGTGCCGGCATAGAAGAAGGTCGCGTTTCCTATGTCTTCCGATGGATTGACCCGCGTTGTGCCGGGCAGGAGGCCGCCATCCTTGTTCACGGATTGGTACCGGCGAAGTTTGACACTGGTGCCATCGAGGACGAATTCAAACTGACGCGCTACACCGCCAAACTCTTCCACGACGCAGGAATAGCCATCGAGCTTCACCCACTCCCCTTCCGGAAAGTTGGAGGCCAGCGCCAGGTCGAGGATCTTGGCCGGATTGACCGTCCGGGACAGATTGACCCATATCTCCAGGTAGTCCGTCCCCGCCGGCACGGTGCCCAGGGAGATATCGGCCAATGTGCGCGGCGAAGGCTCGGACGGCCCCCACTCCTGCTCGACCAGCCCTATCCATGTCGAGCAGCCGAAGTAATCGTTGAACACGCTCGGCGGCGACTCGATGGTCTGGCGCACCTGCTCAAAGATTGTACCGCTGAACAGATCGGGCCAACTGATCGCGTAATCGGTCAGCGTGATCGCGGCAGAGGGTACGAGGTTCAGCATCGGCACCGAGGTATCGAGCGCCTTCCGCCCGCCCATTTCGGCGATGATGTGACCGGCGCTGTATTCGAAATAGTCAGCCATCCGCCTACTCCACGCTGCACTGGATGGAGGCCGAACCGGCAAACGATCCGTCATAGCCCGATGAGGTGAACACCGTGCCGTCAGCCAGCACGGTCCGACTCGTGCCATTCCTGATATCTGACGTGCGGCCCAGCGGCACATCAAAGGGACTGGCGTCGGCCAGGACGGCTTGGCGCAGCTGCTTCAGGTCACCGCGCCACTTTCCGTAGCCCATGCTGAGTACACCAGCATCAAGATCGATGTCGGCCATGTAGGAGTCGGTCTCCACTGGTTGCTTGAACACGATCACCCGATAGGTTTTGCTCAACGCCGCCAGAGATGAGGCCGATGAAATGCCGACATCGAGTAGCCCGATATGCGTAGAATTGGCCCAGGGGCTGACGCGCCGGCTGCGGCCGGATGCCACCTGGATCAAAGAGGACTGCCCGATCAGGCCATCATTGCTGACGATCATGTAGGCGGGAGCATATGGCAGGCCGTGCGCCAACAGATTGATGTTGGTTTTGACGACCTGGCCGACCCTCGTGATCACGGGCTGCGATGACACAGCCGTCGATGCGCTCGCCACCAGGGCGTGGTTCACGACGATGCCCGATGTGTCGGAGTCTACCTGGTAGTAGTCGAAGGCATTGTGGAAGCGCACCTTTGCCAGATGCGTCACCGGATCGTTCAGCGGCGCATTGCGCGTGCTGTTGGGGTCTTCCGGGTCGCCGGAGGTCCCGTTCTCTTCGAACACAGCGACATTGCCTGTGGCCGGGTCATTCATGAACACATAGGCCATCAGCCTGCGAGCCTCATGGCACCAGTGTCCCAGTCGATAAAAGACAGCCCACTGACGGAACGCTGTTTCCCCACGGTCACCAGTTCGTCTGCGTCAAGAACGATGCGCGACGTGCCGTCCGACTTGGCGTCAAGGTAGATGCCCGCGATCGTGAAGCTGACGCCTGTCGTCGCCCTTACTGCCAGCGCGGCGCGAGCATCCCAGCCGCCTGGCGCCGACACAGCCTCAATGGTGAACAACCCACCAGCAAACCTGCCGTCCACGTCTGCTTCTACAGCGATGACCGCGGCAGCGTTGGCGGTAATGGCACTGCCCTGCGTAGTGACGGTTGACGACAGCGATGATAGAGCCGCCGCCGTCGCGTCGACGCCTGTCGTGGGATCATTGACGGTCGCTTCAAGGTTCTCTGTGCGCGTTACCAAGGCGCCCTGACCAGTGGAGAGCGTCGTGATCTGACCCTCGAATGTCGCCTTGCTGGTCTGATACTCGGCGCTCAGCGTCTCGGTCACCTGCGCCAGTGCGCCAAGGTCCGTGGCCACCACCTCGATTGCAAGGACATACGCAGCTGTGGTCGTTTCAAACCGTGCCGTGATCTCGGTGCGCAACGTCTGACGATCGACGGCATTGCCCATCATGGCATCGCCCAGCAGTGCCAGCATGGCATCGCTGTCGGCCATGATCTGCTCGATGGTCCTCGACGCCCAGGCGCGCGAGTTGTTGACTTCGTCTGTCAGGTCTCCAGGCCCGATACCCACGACGCCGATTGTCACTTCCATCCATGCACTGGCGACCATTTCACGGCCCGAGAGCGCGATGTATTCGATCTGCACCTCGATCGTCTCACCCGACAGGCTCAGGGGCACCGGGATTCGGGCTGAACCAGTCAGAAGGTCCGGCTTGGGAACAACAACCGTATACTGTGAATCTGTCTCAGGTGGCACCCGGTGCGAGATGCGGACGAAATCAACATCCACCGCAACGGATGGAGCGGACCAGAACACGTCATAAGCCAGCTCGCCGGGCACCGGGGCGACGCTCGGTCCCGACACCTCTTGCGGCGCCGGGCGATTGGTCACGACTGGTGCAAAGCTCAGCGGCTGCTCGTCGGTGCCTGGCGTCCAGTCATGGTCCGCAGGGTCTATCTCCTGCAGGCCAAACACCACCTGCCCCCAAGGCGTGCGCGTGCGGGCCGTGATCAGGAACAGCTTGGCCGAATAGTCGAAGCGCTCCGAAGTCCACGCCAGCACCTGCAACGGCCGGAACTGCGCGTACTCTGGTGGCAGGGCCACAACATGCGTCTTGAACCGGCGGCCCTCTTCAACAACGGCCTTGATGATGCGCTGCGCCTGGGTGCCGGAGAACGTCGTGCCCAGGTCAAGCCCCTCCACCTGGCGGCGGCCATCATCCTCTGTCTCCAGATCGCTGCGATAGTACGGCGCGGTCTCCTTGTCTTCCCAGGCCTGCAGTGGCTCGCGATAGGTCGCCGTGGCGCCGTTGATGATGCTGTCGAGGTTCGGGAACGGAATCGAGCCCAGCGGCTCGCTGGCCAACACGTCGGCGTCCGAGAATGCGCCGTCGGGTTCGTCCGGCACGCCTACCAGGACATAGATCGTCCCGTCGCTGGCGTGGCTGATACGGGCATTCGCACCGATCAGCAGTTCCTTGATGACATCGGCCGGGCGCTCATTGAGATTGATGCGGCGGCCGGCGCGGAAGCGCTTCTCAGTCCCGCCCGCTTCTAGAGTGACGGGCTCGTCGCAGGCGTCCATCGCCGCGGCCCAGACGTCATAGGGCAACTGCGCTTCGGTGGCCGACCCACCCCACACCTTGGCGCCGTCGTAGTAGATGCCGCGCTCGATGTTGTAGATGATGACCGCGTTGTTGTCGGAGAACGCCCATGTCGACGGGTTATCCCAGCGCTGCGAGCCGCTGCCGCCTGCCGTGGTGTCCAGCCGGGGGTCATAGAGCTTGATGCCCTGAAACTCGCCCATGATCTTCGGGAAGGCGGTCCACAGGGTTTCATCCCAAAGCGAGGTGGTAACGAGATACGGCAGGCCGCGGCCAATCTTGTCGCTGGTCCACGGGCGATCTGCCTTGGCCCCGAACTTGCTGACCAGAAAGGCGTCGGCTGTGGTCTGGTTGCCGTCGTAGAACTTCCACCAGAACTTGCCGCTTAGGTCGGCAACGGGATAGCCTTGATCAACCGCTCCAGTGGCCGGGATCGCAACCTTCACCCCGTTGACGAAGAGGCCGGAGAGGCCGGTGATCGGCAGATCGCCGAACGAATGGACGTCGGTGGTGAAGGCGTTCGGCACTTCGCCGTCATTGCCCCATTCGCCGCCATCTTCAAACTTGCCGGGCTCGCCGACCGTGCCGACGAGGAAGTATTGCGGCACCTTCCCACCCACCTGAGCGCTCCCGCGCGTTCCGGTGCTCTTCTGCTCCTTGGGCGCGAAGGCCTGCTTCAGCAGCGTCGATGCGGCCGAGAGGACAATCCCAATGATCAGGTTGATGAGGAAGCCGGTAATGGGGTCCATCAGGTATTGCCCTTTGCCTGGCCCCACCACCGTTCAATCTGGCCGGCGGTATCGCTATCTTTGCGGAAGCGGTCGCCATCCCGGCGCCGCTGCTGCTCATCCGATTCCATTGCCGGGTTGGTGCGCGTCAGGTCGATCGCGCTACTGATGGCGTCGAGCGACAGCCCGCCTTCCCCACCGGCCGCGGCATCATCGACTGCAGCGCCATCGACGCGGCCAGCGAAGATCAGGACTGGCGTTGCGACCAGGTTCCATGTTGCCGGGTCGAATAGAGCCCGGTGCATTTCGACCCGAGCAACGCGCACGTTGTTGCCGTAGACCATGTCCATCGGCCCGCCAGCGGCATCGGTGATGTGGTCCAGGCCGAAGGCAACGGATCGAGCCTCGATGCCGATGGCGTCGACAATAGCCGGGACGTTGAGCAGAGTGCCTCCCCCGACCACATTGCGGCTCACCGGCGTCGTTTCGCCCAGCGGCAGGAGGTTGACCGCCACATTGTCTTCGCCGGTCCAGAAGGCCCATTCTGCGGGCGAGCCGCCGAGCGTCTTGCCAGCGACGGTCAGGATGTCGCGCACGACTATGGCGCCACTGGCCAAGGCCGTGACGGTATCGACATCATAGGGCATGTGCGGTTACCGGCTGTAGGTCTGTTCGGCGCTGAACTTGATGGTGGAGTGCAGCCCACCCTCTTTGGCGGGATACGCCGAGCCTGGTTCGATACGGAACTTGGCAGGTGGCTTGATGATGGTGATGTCAGGAGTGCCAGCGATCGAAGCCGGCAGCGGCGGCCAGATCTCAGTCATAGCAACCGTCCCGGTGATCGGGTTGGCGGTCCGGGCTTCGGCGAACTGGCCAAGATAGTACCGGCTGGTGTCGAAGATGATGCTGAAGTAGGTGCCGAGCGGGATCACATAGCCCGCGGGGAAGCCAGTGAAGGCCACATGCAGCCGATCGGTGATAGTCCCTAACGCTGGGCCGGCCGGGCTGGCCGGCGCCGGGCTTGTCTTGACGGCCGTCACGCCCTCCAGCGTGGAGGCTGCGGCGTTAGGCACCACATAAGCTCCGCTTCTTCCTGCGACGGCCTGGGGTCCGCTCAGATAGTCCAGCGAAAGATCATGCGTTCCAGGCGGCAAGGCAAGCGTGATGACATCAGCGGCCCGTGTAACCGCAGCACCGGCCGTGACGATGGGCGAGGTTGCCACCGCGCCCGCCTCGATTTGCGCACCCCAAAGATAGATCGTATTTCCATCGGCACCGCTCACATTGGCTACGTGACGATCGGGATAAACCCGAATCTGCGTGCAGCCCGCAGGCGTCGTGAAGGTGACGGCTACACGCGTCCAGGTGCTCGCATTGGCGCCAGCAGCGATCGTCTCGCTGACGATGAAGCTGCTGGCCGTGTGATTGTAGATCGCATAGCGATTGTTGAGCTTGGTGCCCAACTTCACAAAATAACTCCAGGTGTACTGGGTGAGCTCGGCAACATCGACCAACTGGTAGGTCGTGTATGCAGCCGCTCCAGATGGATAGGCGAACAAGTCGGCGGTCATCGTGCCGTCGGGAGCGAGAGCCGCGTTCGGCGTGCGAACGATGACCGAGCCGACCCAGACGACCGCATTGTCGAAATCGCAAGAGCGGATGCACAGGTTCGTTCGGGCCGGCTCGATGAGCAGGCCGCGATTGGTGATGCGGGGCACATTTTCACCGAACGACACCAGGTTGCCGGCCACATCCGACGCCAGGGCAATCGTCGCGCGATTGCACGATACGACGTCCGCCTCCGCAACGCTGCGCCCCTCGATGTTGTACAGGTCACTGACGAAGTCATAGTCGAACGATTCCGCGCCGACGGGCAGGTTGGAGCCGGACGAGAGCCAGCTTCCGGTCGGGTCGCTGGCCGGATAAGGAAGCCGGCTGTTGTACATCAGCACCGTCTTGAGCCCGCCGGCGCGCGAGTTGATCAGCGCCATAATCCCTTCGGCTTCGGCGTTCAGCATCGGGATGGTGGTGATCTCTGCCTTCCAGAGCGACGGTGCCCGGTCGGCGTAGCGGGTTTCTCCGCCACCCGTTGCCGAGCGCTGCTGCTGGAAGCCCTGCACGAACTGGACGTCCTGCACGCGAAACTGGTCGTAGAAGTCCGCGACGGAAAGAGTGGTGGCGAGGGCCATTTAGCCAGTCCTCCGCAGATCATTCTTCTGCCACTGCTTGAAGAAGTCCGGGCCCTGGCGCTTCATCTCTCGCGTAAAGCCGCGAGCGAATGCGGCGCCATCTTCCTCAGTGGCGCCAGGCATGACCTGCATGGTGTTCTGGATAATCAGGTCACCATAGGTGGGACCATTCTGGTTCGCCGCCATTGCCATCGACTGCCGATGCGGGATCACCTGCGCGCCACGCGGCAAATTGAGCAGTTCGGGCCCGCGCTCGCCGACCCAGGACAGGCCGCCTCGCCAGTTGTCGGTGCCGTTCGCGTTGTGGCCTACTCCCATGAGCGAGGTGAAATTGCTGAACGATCCAGCACCAGCGCCGATGCCGTTTCCAAGCGAGCCAAACCCGCCGGTGATCCCGCCCATGATAGAGCCGAAGATCATGTCGAAGATGCCATTGGCGGCCATCGAAAGAGCGCGGTCAGCGATGCGATCAAGCGCGTTGACGCCGGCATTGCCCAGCGCTTCCCAGAACGACTGTCCGTCTTTGAGCCCGCTCTTAAGGTCACCGAAAAAGCCGACGAACGTGCTGCGATAGAAGTTCATCTGCTCTTCGGCAGCGCGCTGGGCTTCGGCTTGGCGTTCCAGTTCAACCGTTGCCGCCGCATATTCCGACGACATCAGGTTGATCTGGTCCGTCACTTCTGACGTGATCGGTATCCCGGCTTGCTTCGCCTGGTTCAAAAGATCGAACGCAGCCTTTTGGCGCTCCGCCTCATAGGTGGATTGGCCCAGCAGCTCGATTTCCATCCGCTGGGAGGCGATGCGCTGCTGGAAAGATTCTACGTTGCCCTTCCACTGGTCAAAGGGCTTGCTGGCCGCGCCGCGCCCCGCCTTCTCATTGGCTTTCGCCTCGGCCGCGTTGATGCTGTCCAGCACACGCACATATTCGTCACCAACGCCCTTAAGTTCGGAATAGGTCTGTGCCGTTGCTGTCGCCTGCGATGACCAATTATCAAGGTTCTCGCGCGCGATATCGAAGCGACTGCGAGGATCCATGTAGAGGTCGCGCATTTCCCCCATGGCATTATTGAATTCCAGCCTGACCTGAATGCTGCGGGGGATGGCGTTAAGGGCGGCCGATGCGCTGTCCGCTTGCGCCTGGATGGCCATCAACTGCAGCGCCAGCTGGTATGCCTGGTCAGCCATGTCCTTCAGCGCCGGGTCATCGGCGGTATTGTACATCTCGCGGGCGGCGACCATGGCCGCTTCAAGCTCATCCCTTGTCGATCCGGTATCGATCGCCAGTTGGCGCATGAGATCGATTTGGCGAACTGCTGCGTCCATGCCAGTCGGGTCGTCACCGCCCGCCCGTCCGATGTCCTGGATTTGCCGCAGGAAATCAGCGGTCTCAGCCAGAGCCGATCGATTCGCCTCGATGCGCCTCTGCATCTCGATTTGAGCATCTTCCTGCTCGCGCAGGGTTGCCCGCAAGTCGGATGCAATCACCCCTTCCGGCAGCTTCATCGCCGCATCGAACGCACCATGTGCAGCATCACGCACCCTATCGTAACCGGACAAAAGGTTATCCAGTGTAGCATTGTGCCTTTCGACGGCCGTGGTGGCATCATCGGCTTCTTTCCCGATGCCGGAGAAAGCCTGAATCCCCCAAGCGACCAGCGCCACCACCCCAATGGTCAGTAGCGATACCGGAGACAGGATGGAGGCGAAGGCCGCGCCCAGCGTCTTGACCACGCCAGTCAGCCCCTGCCCGCCCAGCACCGCCGAAAGCTGGGTGCCCTGCTGCAATGCGATCTGCAGCGGCGACATGCCCATAGCGGCCGTCACCCCGATGTCCTGGAATTGGGCCGCCACGTTGGCCGTGTTGAAGCTCTGCGCGCCACGGTATTGGCCATTCTGGTTTGCCGCGCTCAGCCGTTGCGTCGACAAGGCCGCCTGATCTGCGGCCTGCGCCGTTCGATTATAGGCGAGGGCGACATTGTTCTCGGCTGCGATATGCGCAGACAACTGCGCCGCATGCCGGCGCTCCAATGCCATCAGCGTGTTGAGCGCCTGTTCCTGGCTGGCATAGCCCATATTGACGGCATTAGCCGCCGCTGCTGCCGCCTGCGTCGATTCCCGTTCAAGCCGAATGCGCAGGGCCGCGGTGCGATCGACCGTTGCCGACCACTTCTCCCACGCCCGTTCTTCTTGCGATTTTCGCGCCACGGTCTGGGTTGCAACGGCATTGCCGCGCTCAATTGCCTGTCGTGCAGCCTCCATGCGCGCCTCGAACGACGCGACCGCCCCGCTGGTATAATCCGTGGCCTTGCCGGCATCACTCATGCCCTTCTCGAACCTGTCGAGAGTGGCCAGCGAGCCATCAGCCCGAACAACAAGGCGGGTCACAACATCGGTCACGGGGTGTCCTCTTGTTCGCGGGTTGAAGTCAGGTAGGCATCATCGAGTTGTTCGATGATCTCGATTTCCCATGGCAGAAGGCGCATCCCCGACAGTCGAGAATACGCATCAAGGTCTGCCCAGGTGATGGGTGTAGCGCCGAACCCATTGCCGGCATTACGGCGACGGATGCGGACGAAGGTGGTCCAGAGATACTGGACAGCTTCGGGAAATGTCGGAAGGGCCAATTCGGCTTCGAGCTCGGCTTGCCGCTCCAGCGTCCGCGCTCGCTTCAACTGGCCCTGCAGGTGTTCCCGGTAGGAATGGCCATCTTTGTCGGTGGCCGACAGCGCGAATTCGCGCTCCGCATAGTCCAGCAGGTCTATTCGGAGCGCGGCGAAAAAGATTTCTCGGCCGCCAGGAACTCCATAGCCTGGGTCAGCACGCCAACCCGCTTGGGATGGGAGAGGAATTCAATGGCGTTTTCCGACGTGAAGGGGAAATCCCTGCCGCCGATTTCGACAGGCGACCAGCCGACCAGCCGGTCCACCAGGTCGCGGATGTTCTTCGCGCGGACCTCGGCGGGGTCTTCCTCGTCGGCCTTCCACTTGCGGCCATTGACCTGGGCCTGCTCCATCTGCGCCTGCTTGTGCAGCCGCTCGCGGGCAAAACGGTTGTTCAGCGCTTCGGTCTTGGGGTGACCGGGTCCGGCGAATTCCCAGAACCAGCCGGTCGGATTGCCTGCGGCGTCCAGCACCTGCATCTTGCCGGTGTCGGACGCCTCGAAGGCGGCGAGGTCGAAGGAAGGGACGGCCTTTTCGGCGGTATTGGTCATATCATCTATCCTTTGTCGGAAGGGTCGCGGGCAGCACCGACATACTGCCCGCTGGTCGCCGGGGCGACGTTGGTTCGGCTGTCGGGCCGATGGAATTAGGCCGCCGAGGTCTGGAAACCGATCATAGTGAGCGGGTGGCCAGACCCGCGCTCATCTACCCCGACAAGCGCAGTAAAAGTTGTCGTGCGGCCATTGTCCTGCCCCAGCTCGGACTTGCTCGCGCTCGCCAGTGTGATGTTCGGCAGATAGAAGGCGCAGAAGTCGGCGGCGCCCGTCTCGTTTTCCTCGAACAGCAGATGCAGGCTCAATTCATCCTCATTGAGGTATTGCTGCACCCGGTCGATATCCTTCTTGAGCGCCGTCACCGAGAGGGTGATCTGGGCCGAGTTGGTGAACACTTCCGGGGTCAGCACCGACCCCACCACCGGAACGCCCGAGGCATTGAGCTGCAACGTCATGTCGATGCTCGACACATCCAGCACATCCACGCCACCCAGCATGATCTTGGCTTCGACTGCCGTCAGGCCGATGGTCGTGGTCTTGGTCGGGCTGGTGAAGTACGGGGCGCTGCTGTCGTCCAGTGCGTCCATGTCCTGACCGACAATGCCGAAGGTCAGCATGGCCATGCCGTTCGGCTGAAGCTGCAGCTGCATGGAGCCGACACGGCAGCCGGTGAAGATTTCGGTGCCGTCGATATCGGCCTCGTATTCCTCGAACGTGAAACTGCGGGGCGTCACCCCCTGGATCAGCGACTTCGGCCGGGTGATGGTCACCGCAGTATCAGCAACGGCATCGACAATGAGCGTTTCGGCTACCGTAATCGTGGTGGCGTTGAGGTCGGTGATGCGCAGGTTGCGATTGTTGTTGCCGGTCGTGGCGTGATCGGTCAGGCGGATGATCTCGCCAATGCGCAGCCCAAGGGTACTGGGCGAGCCGGATGCCAGAACGATGGTATTTGCCGTGGTGGTGATCGAGGTGAAGTCGGTCTCGTCCAGTTCCAGCGCGGCGCTGAACGTGCCCCGAAATACCGCCTCGATCAGATCATCGAACGTGCCGACCGAAAGATCAGCCACATAGCTGCCGGTGACCGAGCGCGAACCATGCCGGCCGCGCGTGGACATGCCGTCGGCGCGCAATTCGTTGCTGTTGATCGGTTCCTTGGCAAGGTTGAGCCCGCCGGAGTTGATGCGGAAAACCTGCGCATCGGTAGCGCCCGGCAAAACGCCGAATGCCGATTCCGCCTTGTAGGCAACGCGGATATTGCGCCCTGACTGATAAGCCATGACCTAGTCCTTTCGATGATGGCCCAAGCGGGCGAGTTAGGGCCTAGCCCTGGTGGAAATACTGGAAGGGCACCGACATGGTGACCCGGAACCAATTGCCGGCATTCACGTCCGCAATCTCGCTTTGCGCCGCTGCATCGCCGCCCTCATCGACGCGAGGAACCCAGGTGCGCAGGTAGCAGCCATCGGCCTCGTAGAGCTTCTTGCTGCGGAACAGTTCGCCGATCTGCTCGGCATATTGGGTGGCAAGATCCTCGCCCGCGCCATCCTCCACGAAGACGTGGACGAATATCATGCCATTGGTCTGGCTGAGCTGGTCGCCCGGCACGCCGACGCCGCGGATCGTCTGGCCCGGCATCGTCGCCATTTCCAAATAGACCCAAGGCTGCAACTGCGGGAACGACGAACCGGGAACCACAGCCTTGGGTGGCCAAGGCTCGGCTGGCGTTTCGTTCTGATAGAGCTTTCGTGTCGTCGTCCAGCCGGTCTCAAGGGTATCTTTCACCGCGGCCTTTGCGGCGCCATAGCTGCCCATGCTCAGCGCTCCCTGATTTCGAGGGCTGGGTAGCGATATTCGCTCTTGTTCCCGCCCTGCTTGCTGGTGAGAACTGATCCGCCCATCAGCCCGCGATAGGTGAAGAAGATGCGCGCCTGATTGCCGAACCGCTGCTGCAAGGTGAATTCCGCCTGCTCGTAAACATGCTCGCTGCCGGGCACGCGCATGGTCATCTTGCCCAACTCGATCTTCCGCGAATACGGCAGGACATTGCTGATCAGGATTTGCCCCTGCCCGCTCCACGCCTCAAGGTTTCGGGCTTCCACCCCATCCACGAACAGCGTGTGGCCCATCCGGTAGGCGCCTGAGAGAACCGGTGACAGCTCGAACAGCAAATCCATTGCCGCCTGCACGACTTCATCGAGTCGGGGATAGACGTAGATGATCGTGCCATCGGGCCTGACCTGTTCCTCCCGTGCACCACGCGCACCGTCGACGGTGCGAACGAACCGGCTCGGCCGGGGATCGTCCTGCATGACCCTGCGGTGCTCTCGCTTGGCCAGAGCCACCAGCGCCGCCTGCGTTTCCTCGCGCGTTTCCAATGCCGCCTGCACGAACAGCCGCTGATTGGACCCGGCCATCAGGCCATCCTCACGACGATGTTCCAGCGGACGATGACATTCTGCATCCGACGGGGTTGCGCCGACATGACCTTGCCAAGCTTACCACCAGTGGTGAAGTCGTCGTCCTGCTTCGGCTCGTAGCTGCCAAGGCTGGTCGGCGACACGATGACCTCCTGGTCGGCCTGAGTGAGCAATCCAACAAGCTGCTCGGGCTTGTAACCGTCCACCTTGCCCCATGCCCCTTGCTCTGTGGCGCCGCGGCGAAAGGCGATGTCCTGACCGGCTTTCGCAAGTTGCCGGTCGAGTTGAGCAATGGCCTGTGCCGGCGTCATGCCACAGGCACCCACAACGGCCGCAGAAGGCGTTCCGTAGCGCTCCTGATCAGCGCCGAAGATGCCTCGGAGACGGCATAGGTCGTGGACCCCACCCCTTCAACATCCTCCTCGCGCACCATCACGCTCTGGTCGGCCAGCGGCTTCAACTGCTGCACGCCGATGATGACTGCGTGCTTGGCATTGGCCGGCATCGCCTCGGCGCTATATCCAGCGTCATATTCCACTGTCACAGCGTCAGGCGCACACTCGACGCCTGGAAAGCTGAAGCCGGGCGCGAATACCAGCGTGTCGTTGGCAGCCAGTCGATAGTACGCCCCATCAACCGTGTGCTGCTCGCCGGCACCGTCGCGGTAGAAGACATTGAGAACCGTCGAAACGGGCCCATAGGGCAGTTTCATGCGGTGACAGAAAGCATCGGTGGCCATTGAAAGGGTCTGGAAGCCGAGGCTGTGACCAAGCCAGCCCCGAGGGCCGTCAATTTCCGCCTGCACTGCCGCAATGAGGGCGGCAATGGTCTGGTCTTCGGGGTCGTGATCGCCGGGCACGTCTCCCGGATAGACGATAGGTTCCGGACCCGCGATGACAACGGTCTTCATGCTCACGTCACCTTGGCCAGCAGCGGATAGAGATCACATTCGACGGTCGAGCCATCGCCATTGACCAGCGTCAACAGGCCCTGATCGTCGGCGGTGATCGACGCCACGGCGGGACCGGGCTCGCCCTTGATGCTCTTCCCGGGATCGCCTTTGACGGATTGTCCCGGCTGGCCGGGCTTCCCGCGCATTGCGATCACCTGCCAGCCGTCACCGGGGCAGTCGCCGGGATCGTTGACCTTGGCGATGAAGGCACCGCCATTCAGCGCCACGATGTTGAGACGGCGATAGGTCTTGCCGGGATCGAAGGTGCCGCAGATCTCAATCTGGTCGGCATCGACGCCAGGGGAGCCTGCAGCAGCGAGGCAAATCCAGTCCTCATGACCCGGTTCGCGGCCAGTGTCTTTCGTCGCCTGCCAGAGGGCGCCCTTGTGTGTCCGGACATCGCCCTCATAGTGAACTCCATCGGACCAAGCCTTGGCGACGGGCAATTTCCCCGGCGCGCCATCCTTCGGGACCGGCAGCGCAGAGACGGCCTTGGAGACCTGTTCCTGCACCAGAGGGGCAACGTCCTCGGCAGTTACGCTCTTGCCGTCCAGCGCCTTCGGCAGGGCCTGTACGGCGCCGGCAACCAGCGGCCCCATGATGGCGCGCAGTTCGTCAACGGTCGGCGGCAGCGCATCCTTGCCGGGCTCTGCGGGCGGAAGCTTGGAAACTTCATCCGCCACCATGCCGCGAAGCACATCAGCATCCGGCCCCCGAGGCTCAATATCGGCCACAGCCCGGGTCACGGTCTCTTCGACCATGCGAGCAATAGCGTCCATGTCTGCATCCTTGCCAGGCGAAGCCGGTGGCAGTGCTCCCACTGCTTCGGCCACCATGGCTCGTATTTGCTCAGGATCGGCGTCCTTGCCGTTCTCTGGGGCCGGAATGCGGCCCACAGCATCGTTGATGAGGCGAGCGATCTCGGCCGGGTCGGCATCCTTGCCGTCAGCCGGCACCCGCATCTGAGCGAATGCCGCATCCACAGCAACCTTGATCGTCGCGCCGTGATCCACCGATCGCGCGGCTTCCAGTTCGCGTTCCAGATCGGCAATGCGCAGGGCAAGGGGCCGCATGGCCGACGCGACGTAATCGCGAATGGCAGGCGCCGCGCCCCTCATCAGGGCGGCGATGTCGCTATGGTTCATGCGTCATTGCCCTTTTTCAATGGTCGGCGGCATAGAAAAGCCCGGCTCAGTGGCCGGGCGTGTTGGTTGTCAGATCGAGTTGGGGTGGCAGTGGATGTGAGGGTGTGGGGGTCAGAAAGCGGCGACCGACTCCCACGTCAGGCCAATTGTCGGCACGATACCATTGCGAACAGCATTCGGGGCCGTGCCGCCAATGGACTGCGGAGGATCGGCCATCTTGCTACGGAAGAGCATTCCGCCCCCCTGAAATTCGCCAGCGTCGAGCCTTTCGACTGCGTCAATCGAAAGTGGTACGTTCCACAGGGCCAGATCAGCGAAGGAATATCCAACCGCCGCGAGCGTGGTGCCAACGAGGGCGCTCCCGAATACGAACTGCGTCACGTCCGCAGGGGTGGTGAACGAACCAGAGCCAATCAACGCCCCGTCCAAATAGAGCGCGGCTTCATTGGTCAGGCGGTTGTATGTCACCGTCAGACGGCGGGCAGTGTCGTCTGCTGAAGGCGTGTAGCCCGTGGTCACAAGATTGGTGTTGGTCGTGCCTTCGGTGAACTGCAACACGCCGCTGGGGTTGCGGACACGCCCCTGCTGGGCGGACGGAGCCAGGGCCATGAAAGCGCGAGACGTAGCCCCGCCGCTCGCAACACCCTTCAATTTGAACGAAAAAGTATATGACTTCTGGGCGTTGTGTGGCGCAACGAGGATAGCCCCGCCGAGATTGTCTACGACGCGCCAAGCGCCTGCGGCAACGTCAGCTTCCGGCCCAAGAGCTTGCCCACCGAGGAATATTCCAAGGTCGATTGCAGCGAACATTGCCGCATACCCCGCATCGTTGGGGTGTAGACCATCAACGTCATAGGTGCCAGGGCTGATGAAGTTGCCGGTGCCATCATCCAGCGTGCTCATATGATCGACACGATGGTGTCCGAGAGCGTCAAGGTCGCGGTTCAGTTGCAGCATATCAGCGTATTGCTGGGCGGTCGGCGCATCAGCAACGTAGCCGCCACGCAATACCGGGACCGCGCCGATGGCCTGGCACTTCGCGATCAGTGCCAGGGTGTTGTTGTAGGTGGTTGTCGTGTTGTAACTGTCGTTCTTGACGTGGTTGCAGATGATGACATGAGAGGGCCGGTGCGGCGTAACATCGGTATCGAAGCGAGCTAGTGCATTCGCGGTGCCCGTTCCTGCGATAGACCGGTTGATAACGGTCCAGTCCGCGTCCTCGGCCTTCAGCGCCGCGCTGAGCAGTCCTGCCCAGCTCGTCGCCGGGGATGCCCAATCAGGTCCGGTAGGGTCGCCGGTATACGTAGAGGCCCCCTGCCCCCCGCCATTGCTCGATCCAAGCACAACGATTGTCTTAGCGGCCACCCCCCCACCCCTTCTTAGGGCGAGTGCATCCAGTCCTTCAGCTACAGGCCATGTAACAGGCCTGGTAATGGGCTGGACGATGCTAGGCACTGAAGACACCGCAGGAGGCGCCTGCTTCGCGCGCGAAGCGATAGGTGCCGGGAGCCGCTATAAAGACGCCGGGCTTCCTGCTGCCGTTCAAAGTATCGACCAGAAAATATTCGCCCGCGTCATCTTTCAGTTGGATCTCAACGCGTGCCCGATCAGACACGCGAGTACCCGCCGCATCCTTAAGAGCAACGGTGAGGCCGTCGGCAGTCACCGTCACATCGGAAGAATTGGCCGCCGTTGTGCCCACAGCAAGAATCTCGGTCGCCATGCTCAGCGCTCCATATGTTCGATCATGAGGGGCGGCTCCATTTCGGCAAACTCGGCATAGAGGAACGCCTTGGCAGCAGCGCCCTTCTCCTCATCCGACATGTCCGGCGCCTCGTCGTCATTGGCCGGCGCCGGGATTTCCGCTGAGGGCTTTGCCGCCTCTTCCGCGCGAAGTTTCCCAGCCATGCTCAGCGGGATGTCCTGCATTTGGACATAGAGCTCGTCGCCACCAGTCTTCTTTCCCTGCCCGACCATGGCTCGAGCCTCATTGGTGGTCAGCACTTTGCCTGCGCCGGCCGCCAGCGCATCCATCATTTCCTTGAACGAGGACCGCAGGAGAGCATTGGTGTCGAATTCCAGATACTCGTCGGGCATGCCCTTGAGCCTGAACAGAAGCCCGAATGCCTCTTCGATGTGGTTCAGCGCAAACCCAAGGCCGGTCGACTTCCATGCAGACATAAGGGCTTCGGTCGACGCAAACGGCGTGCCGCCGATGCCGAGAATTTGCAGCGGCATGCGGAAGGCCAAGGCGATGTTCTGGTCGCTCATCTTGAGCATGTCGGCCAGCGTGTTGTCTTTGGGCGACGTGTTTACCGGCTTCGCCTTGAGCCCCCAGGCCAAGATTGGCGTGCCGCCGGCATTTTCGCCCTGCGTCTGCTCATCCCAACGTGCGCGAAGCTGGTCCGTTTGCTCCTTGGTGAGCGTCTGATCGGTTTCCAGCATGAACGACGGACGGGCCTGGTTCAGGTAGAACGCCACCTGCTGGTTCATAGCAGCGCCGCTCAGCGCCTGGTCGAGGGCGACCGCCAATATCGGGCTTTCGCCTTTCAACGGGTGCCGGCGCGAGGTGAGGCGCACGTGCAGCACGTCGCGAGCGGGCACCGGAGCCGATAGGTCAAACCGGCTTTCGGCAATCTCGTTGCCGCTCAGCGAGTAGAAGATCGACCCGTCGGTCCCGACATAGGGATAGCCGTTCCGCATCCGGTGCAACTCGATGATCTCATTGCGATCATTGCGCACGGCATAGGCAAAACCCTCACCGGCCCGATACAGGCGATCGGTCAGGTTCAATAGAAAGTCCGACATTGACTCGTAGTCGTTCGGCCGCTTCAGAACACGCGACAATGCCGACGTGGAGATCAACTCGCGCCCGCCATCTGGCAGCATTTTCCAATGGCCGCCGGGGCACATCGCGACTGTCTGCGAATATGCGGAGACACATGCCTCCACCATCGCGCCGCTTTGGCCATATTGGCTCAGACCTGACCCCATCTGCCACCAGTTGAGGAACTTGCCCGCTGATGCCGACAGCCACCCACCATCCAGCGCATAGGGGCCGGGGCGGTACTCGCCTTCGGCAGCCTTTGCCTTGCTGCCGCCGAAGATGCGGCTCCAGATGCCCATGGATCAGCGCCGGGTCTTGGTCTGGCGGGTCTTGTAGCCCTGCCTTGGCTTTTCAGCCTGCATGTCCTTCGGCTTCGCGGGCGGCGTGGCATTGGCGGTCGCGGGCGGCGTCCGTTTGCGGTGCGTATCGACCTCCACTGCGCGCGAGCGAGGGCCATGCGGGGCATACGCCACCACACGGCCATCCTCGTGGCGGAGAATACCATCATCGCCGGACGAGACATCGCGGGGGTCACCCATCGAGCCGTCTTCCATGACGTACCAGGTTTCAGTGGCCATGATGTCTCTCCTGCCGTTGCATCGGGTCAGCGATCCGAAGTCGTGATGACGAAGGTGCCGGAATGCGTGTCGCCGCCAGCCGCGATCACGATCTTCACGCGGTCGCGTCCGAGGGCGATACGGTCATTGACCGCCGTGCCGCTGCCCGCATAGAGAGCAGCAACGCCTGCCGTCGAATGGGTCGGGGCGCGGGGGCGCACCGTCTCCGACGCATTGATGTTCGTATCGGTCCAGATATTTTCGCCGGTCGCCTCGGCCGTGATGGTAAAATCGACACCATCGGTGAAGTCGTCCTTCACGTACTGGACGGATTCGATGTAGCCCGAGATATAGGGGCTGTAGACGGTCGCCGAGCCATCGGAGGCGGTGATGGCCGGAACGGTGTGCTTGCGGGTCTTGGCCATGTTCGATCACCCGTCGATCGTGATGTGGAAGGTGCCGGAGGTGGCATTGCCGCCATTGGCGATCACGATCTTCACGCGATCCTGGCCGAGGGCGATCTTGTCATTGACCGCCGTGCCGGCAGCGGCATAGAGCGCAGCGGCGCCGGCTGTGGAATGGGTCGCGGCGCGCGGATGGCGCGTAGCCGATGCCGTGACGTTTTCTTCCGACCACAGGGTTTCGCCGGTATCTTCGGCAGTCAGAACGAAGTCGACCGTATCGGCGAAGTCGTCCTTCACGTAGCGGATCGAGACGAGCTTACCCGAAAGGACCGGGCTATAGACTTCGGCCGCGCCACCAGACGAAAGGGTGACCGGCACGACGAAGCGGCGAATTGCCATGATGTTTTCTCCCGCAGACTTGCCTGCACATGGTTCAAAAGAAAGCGCGGGGCCGTCATTGGCCCCGCGTCAGAAATTGGCTCCAGGGAACTACCAGGTAGTGCCGTCGATCCAGGACACCATTCCGTCGCGGACCATCTTCCAGTTGGTGTCCATGACCATGCGGACGCCCATGGAGTCGGTCTGGAAGAACGAACGGACCGGCGCAGCCACGGTATTGGGCGAGCCGGCGGCGCTGATCGGCAGCGGTGTGCTGTCTTCCATGTGGATGGTGGCCTGCGTGCTGATCTCGAAGTCCGGCGCATCGCCAAGGGCGGTGGCCAGGTCCTCGGTCCGCACAGCTACAAGCCGGGCAGCCGTGGCGTGCGTCGACTCCATCAGCGACACGCGGGCGCCGATCTTGCCAAACCAGTCACCAAGTTTCCCGTCCGGCCCGACCATCAGGTCAAGGCTGAGGCCCTGCGTCGGGTTCATGATGACCGTGATGCCGTCGGCGGCATTGGCAGCGATGAATGGTGCCAGCAGCGTCTTGAAGTCGTTGATCACCGCCTCATAGTCGCCACCGCCGTAGCCGGATGCCGTGGCGGCAACGCCGTAGAGCAAGCCGGCAGGACGGACCGAATCCCCGGCCACAGCATCGAGCAGATGCGAGTCCAGGATCGCGGCCGTATCGGCGATGATGCGGCGCCGGACCAGCTGCTCGAGGTTCGGCGTGCTGCGCTTGGCAGCTTCGCGGGAGAACGGAATGATCACGCCCATCTTGCGATTGGTCATCGTGGTGGATGTGGTCGTGATCCGACCGACGCGCATCGGGGAGCCTTCGGCGAAGAAGGAGCCGTTCGCGCCGCCGGCACTGACGCCGGGAATGTAGGCGGTGCCGGCCTGGTCGAAGTTCATGCCCATGCCGCGTGCGCGAAGGCCCGGGAAGATGGACTTACCGTCGAGTGCGTCGATGAAACCCTGGTAGCTGGTCTGCTGCAGGTCATCGACGAAGTGGCTACCGGTCGTGGTGCCCAGCGGCGCCGCCGCCTTGGCGATCGCCGCAGTCGCTTCGTGGCCCGGATAGCGCTCTTCGAGAACCTTATCCATGTCCTTTTCGCCGAAATGGGAGATGCCGCGCACCACAGCCTTGCGAACCAGCAGATCGAGCGGAGCAATTTCCTTCTGAGGGAAGCCCAGCGGCCGGCGGGCGACATTCGGGGCGGCGACGGCGCCCTTGACGGCATTGACACCAATCTTGGCCTCGGACGCCTTCAAGTTGGTCACGGTGCGTTCCAGGGTTTCGATTTCCCCATTGAGGGATTCGACGGCATCGTTGTCGATGTCATCGGAGCTGGTGAGCTCCACCAGCTTGTCGCGCTTGGCGACGAGTTCATTTTCCGCATCTTCGATGCGCTTTGCGAGCGTGCTCATGTTCGAGCCTTTCGATTTGGGTGGTTTCGATGTGGAGACGGCGTGCTTGCCGGGGGTAGACACATCCCGCCGCCTCACATCGGCTTGCTCGCCGAAGGCCAGGGACATGATTTCGTCGGACAGACCCAGCGCCTTGGCCTTAGCCAGGGCGGACGGGTTCGCCGGAATGGAAACGAGGGAGCATTCGAGCAACTGCTGCTTGGTGTAGCGCGAGCCGCCCCATGGGTCTTTCGGGTCGATTGCCTCCCACTCGACGGGGGCAAATCCGACGGAAACTGCGCGCAGGATGCCCTGCTCAAGCAGCCCGATCAGTTCATCGATTCTCGCGCTGGTGCCGCGCGCCGCCAGTTTCAGTCGGCCAATCAGCTTGCCGCCCTCGACCCTAACGTTCTCCCAACTACCGATGGGGAACGAACTGGAGTGGCCGAACAACGCGATTGGGTTGTTCTTGAAGTTGGTGAGGTCCCAGCCGGACGGTTCGACGATATCGCCGTATCGATCGACCGTTCCATCGGACAAAATGAAGTCCATGCCCTCGCCCTTGCTGGCGAGAACCTTGAAAATCGGTTCCATTCGTTTTCTCCTGATCAGCCGATCATCGCGGCCACATCGGCCCGTAGTTGCGCCATCGGATTGCGCGACATCAGCGTCACCGCATTGAACATCGCCATTGCCGGGTCGATCTTCGCATCACCGGCCGTCTGTTTCGTCGCCCTGATGCCAGTCGCCGTCGGCTCAATCTTCAGGTTCGGCACGCACCACTGCATCAAGGGCCCGCCAGAGTGCTTCAGAAGCCCGCTGGCCAGCCTTCGCTCCGCGCCCTTGATACTGCTCATCATCCAGCCGCCCTGCGGCGCAGCGACCAGCAAGCCGGCCTCCTGGGTGACGCCGATCTCATCGAGCGCATCTTCCATTTCGCCCAGGCCAGAGGCGTCAACCGCCACCCCGCCGAGAAGGCCCATGTCCTTGATCCGCTCGATTTGCCGCACAATCCCGGCGACATCGCCCAGCGGCTGATCCAGGATCGTCAATTGCTTGGCCTTGGCGATATCCTGCAGCACGGGCGCGATGCTCTTGCGGCGGGTCAATACCCCGCGATGGCACCACGCATGGGACCATGCGAGCCAGCGCTTCATCCGCCGGCTGACCTTGGCTGTCCGGAAGACGCCGTCTTCCTCCACGTCCATTTCTATCTCAACCTCGACCTCGCCAGGCTCGCGCCCGAGAACGGAGAGGCCGAAGAGATCGTCGAGGCCACCACCGTCCGCCCCAACCACAACCACCTCTGAACGCTTCAGCAGCCGGTCCAGCGCCTGCCATTGCGGCAGGCTGGCCAGTTCCTCATCCTCGGCTGCTGCCCAATGGTCCGCGCCGGTCCAACGGTTCGCCCGCAGGTTGCCGCCGATCTCCACGTTTAGATGCTTGGCCAGGAAAGTCTGGACGGTATCGCCCTCTTCGTCCTCGCCGGACTGCACCTGGCCGAACTTGCGTTCCAGCCATTCGCGGCGCACCGACTTCCCGATATTCGGGTTCGTGATGTAGAAATTGGCCGGGTCCAGGTATGCCCTAGCCTCGACCATTGCCTCCGGAAATTCGTAAATCACCGGCAGGAATTTCGGGTCGTCGATCTGGCCGTCCCGCACCTTGCGGGCATATTCCAGTTTTTCCTTGAACACCCCGGCCGGCGGCGTATCGCTCTGCGTCGAGATGTAGATCACGAAGCCCTCCGGCCGCGAGATCAGCCCACCAGTGGCTTCCTGCAGCATTGGGCTGGCCCCGGCCTTCTTGCCGAAATGCCAGAGCTCGTCGATCAGAACGAAGGCCGCCTTCTTGCCGGCCGCAGTCGACGAATCCGCCGAGATCACCTTCAGCACAGCCTTGTTCAGCCGGTGCTCGATCTCCTTGACGTTGCGCTTGACGTGCAGCAGGTCCGACAGTTCGGGGTCTGCATCGATCATTGCCGCGGCAGGCTTGAAGGCGTTGTCTGCCACTTCCCGGGTCGGCGCCAGGATCAGCAACTCCTGCTCACCGCGCCAATTGCGGATCAGCGCCGTGACCATGATGCCGGCGACGATGGTAGATTTGCCGTTCTTCTTGCTCACCAGCAGGAAGAATTCTTCGATCAGCCGCTGACCAGTCTCCTTGTCATAGGCGCCGAAGACAGCTCGCACGAAGTCGAAGACGAATGGCTCGCACACCTCACCAAAGGTTGGTGAGCCAGCCACGTCCACCATGCGGAGGGACTTGAATACAGCCAGGGCCGCATCGGCCTCATCGGGGAACAGCGGTTCGCAAGCGATCAGCGTCTGCCGCTCAACAATTCGTTCCCGCCAGTCAAGACAGGCCGTGCTCCAGCGCAGCATCAACTATTGCGCACGATCAGCTTGGGACCGGACGGCGGAGCGAATTTGCCGCCCACATTCTCGGCCGCCTGCTGGCGCTGTTCCTTCTTGCCAAGAGCCGGTTCCTTGCGCTCCCGACCCTTGACCTTCTCGTCGGCAGCCGAGGCGCCGACCAGCTCGAGCATCTTGTTCTGGGCCGACACATTGCCGCCCATGGCGCTGCGATACCGCGCCATCAGCACGTCGGCGCGCACCTTGGCGGTCGCTCGATCCAGTTCCGAAGGAAAATGCTTCGTCAGCGTCGGCACCGAAATACCCACTGCCTCGGCAATCGCTTCCTGGCTCATCCCACCAGCCTTGAGAACCAGCACCTTCTCGCGCTGCTCGTCCGTGGGCTGGAACTCATGCCGGCCGCTGTTTTTGTTTCCGGCCATCGTCCAAAATCTCGGTGAGAGAAAAAATTATGCGAATGAGCCCCCACGTGGTCCGGCCCCCGATGACCTTGCAGACTTTTCGACCGCCCCCCCTATAGGGCTCTGCGGTCCTCTCGCTGGCCCTCAGCATCGTGCCAGGCCTTGCTGACGGTGATCAGGTTGCCGATGTCCCAGAACAGGCCCTCATCGCCCTTGTGTGGGATACGATGATGGACGACGGGGCTGTTCGGCGCCGGGGCCTTGCCCATGACCGTCACGCCCGTCTTCTGGCAGGTGAACAGGTCGCGGGTCAGGACCGCTATGCGCAGATCCTGCCAGCGTTTGGACTTGTACCAGGCTCGGATCGTTGCATCTGGCGCGCCGGCCGTGTCCCTCATCTCTGCCATTGACCTTAGCCTGGGCCGTATCGGTGATAACCTAGGCTTCAGGGTATGGAGTGACTTGCGCTTACCGCCTGCCATAGGCGAAGCTCTCATGACGAGGGTTTGGGAGAACGGGCATCTATGCACATTGTCGTTTCTTGGGACATTACCGACGGAGCGCCGCCGCGCTCAGAACTGAGTGAGAGCTTGAAGGAGGCCTTCGCTGGGCATTCCTGGTTTCGTCCGCTCACGACCTACTATGTGATCAAAGCGGATGAGGCGGCTCGGCTGGAAATATACGAAGCGTTGCTCACCGTGGCAGAAGCCAACCCTGATCGGATCAATTTTGTGGTCTCTCCGGTGATGCAAGGCGCGTACTTGGGCTTCCTGCCCCAAACGAGTTGGGACAAAATCAACAAGAGGACGCTATGACCGACGAGGCAAAAGTCGGCCCTGCAGTTCCAAACCCCGTTCACGACGCCTTCAATATCTCCGTCTTGGTCCCAGACGAGATTACCATCCGCATGGTCGACGCATCATCGTTGGCCGACTACGAGGTCTGGGTGTTCATCTCGTCGCTACTATCGAGCGCGTTTGTCGGCTTTCTCGTGGCCTACATCCAAGCCAATTCGACGGCAGACCCTACTACTGGCGCCATGTTCTGGATGACTGTGCTCATCGGCGTGTTGACCCTCGCTGGCCTCGTCATGGTCTACAGCAAGAGGACGCTACTGAAGCGCAAGGGGCGCACAATGAAGCTGAAGACTTCCCTTGCCGATTGAGGACAAATGCCCGCTGGTCGAGACCGCCTCAGCGGTCCGGAGCAACAGGCCGACTGCCGCGAGGCAGCCGACCGATTTCAGTTCTACACCGGCTACGCCGCCATGCGGCCCGGGTCGAAGTGGCCGGCGCTGAAGTCGGCGTGGGTACGGGCGCTGTCGATGAAAGCCATGAAGCGACTGTGCCTCGCCGGAAGGATGGCCACCGGCTCGACCAGGCGGTCCAGCGCGAGGCTTTCGCGGGCGGTGGGCTGGTAGAGGTCGACGATGGTGCGGCCGACGAAGCTGACGGTCTCGCCAATGAACAGCAGCGGCGCGAGGGCGAAGGCATGGGCGAGACTGAAGAACAGGCGCGTGAAGCGGGCCATGGGGCAGTCCTTTCGATGTGGGAGGTGATGGCGGGCCCCTGGCGCCCTGTTCCACACCGCTATGGGTGCTGGTGCCTTTCGGCCCCTTGAGCGTTGTCCAGCGCTTGCCCGCCGCCGTCCGGATCGCTTTGCGCAACTCCGGACAATGCAAAAGTCATACCTTACTCGCTGAGCCGAGGTCGAACGGCCGATTGCAGACCGTTGTGGCGTGGCGCTTTACGCGAGTTTGGATGATGGGCAATAGGTAACCTACTCGCTTAGCGGGCGTCAAAAAGGGGGGAGAGTCCGTTATTTAGCGGGGCCTTCCATCCGTTCTATTTTACTATGCCCCACATCTTCCCAAGATCATCGAGCGCGTCCCTAAGATTGTCGGCCATCGTGTTGCGCGTCCGGTCCACGACAGTAATGTCGGAAAACGATAGACCTTGACCGGCCACCTTGACGACCAGTTCATAGTTTCGCCTGCCAAGAAGAACCCGGCAATCTCGTAGCGCCTTCCCTGCATCGACTTGCCTGTCGCTGATGGGCTCTTTGGCACCACCGCCATCAACTCGAATCTGGGCATAATCCATTGCACCGGCACCGGCACCGCCGGCCGCTTCCCATGTAGCCCTGAAGCGATCCGCGGCCTTCTTCTGCGCGTCATCCAGCTTGCCGCGGGCATAAAGCGTCTCTACCGCGCTTTCGCGCAAATTCTTCACGGCCTTGATGCGCTTGAGGTTCGATGGCCCCTCGGCGTGGTCGGCGCTGAAATAGGGATTATCGACCTCGACCACGTCGATATTGAGCTTTGGGGTAATCTTCAGGCTCAAGGCACAACTCCTTCGACATAGACCAGGCCGTCGCCGACGAGTTTGCGCTTGAGCTGGTGCGCCTCGCCGCCCGTCAGGCCCTCGTGTTTGGTAGTGATCGCGCCGTCCTCGCCGACGCGGTTCTCTTCGATGGTCCAGCTTTCCCGGCCACTGCCGACGCCGACGAGGCTCATCGTGAACCAACTCCGGCCACAGGCATTGAGCGCGGCTCGCTGGCTACGATGGGTGCCGCGGACCTTGTCGTCTGGCGTCGGAACGCTGAAGGCCGATTCCATGACCAGCCAGTGGCCGGCCGACGTCTTGGATGGATAGAGCGTCATGCTGCCGTCTCCTCTTTTCGCTTTTGCCACTGCCACGCGGCGCGCTCAGCTTCGATCCATTCCCGAACATCGCTGTCTGGCGCCGCTGGCCTGTCGCCCAGGCCGGTCGGCCAGTCGTTGAACAGGCCATGGAAGTTGGCCAGCGCCCACCGACGGGAAAGGCGATGCTGGTCGGCCCACCAGAGCAGGCCGGTCCACACGCGCCGACGCGGCGAACGCTCCGACTGCATCAAGCGATACTCGGCGAGCTTGAGCCGGTCCGCCGGTGTGGGCACGGGGTACACGTGGCCGCAACTGCCGCACTTCCGCGACTTCTGACCGCGCAGCCGCGAACAGTCTGGGCATGGGATTGGAAGGTTGCGGACCTTCGCCTTTGGTTCTCGGCCCGGTGTGCCGTGCAGTTCGGCCGTGCCCAAGTGCTCCGGTAGCCCGAGATCCTCGAACGAACCCGAAAGGTCGATCAGGAGGGCGTGGTGCTTACCCTCGGCGGTGCGCAGAGCGCGACCGACGATCTGGGCCAGCAGCGCGTCGCTCTTGGTCGGGCGGGCCAGGACAATGCAGCGGACGTCCCAGTCGATTCCGGTGGTGAGCACGCCGATGTTGCAGACCACCTCGATCTTACCGGAATGGAAGCCCGCCTTGATGCGGTCGCGCTCTTTGCGCGGCGTGTCGCCATCGACATACGCGGTCCTGACCCCGGCCCGCTTGAATTCGGCGGCCAGCGCCTGCGCGTGGGCACGATCGACGCCGAAGCATAAAGTCGGCAGGCCCTTGGCGCGCTCCACCCACTCCCTGACAACCAAGTCCGTCAGGTGGGGCTGGTTCATGGCCACCGACAGATCGTGGACATCGTAGTCACCGGCGATGACGCGGACGCCAGTAAGGTCCGGGCGTTTGGGTGCGAAGGCCCAGTACATCGAAAGGAAACGCTGTTCGATCAGGCTGCCGATCGTCGCAGCAATGACCAGGTCGTCGAAGTGCTTGCCCAGGTTCTTCGTCCAGGGCGTAGCGCTGAGGCCGATGAAGATCAGCCGCGGCTTAGCCTTCATCCATCGCTTGATGACCTCGGCAAGGACGTGGGCCTCGTCGACCAGCACGATGTCGGTGTCGGGAAGCTCCCGGCGCGCCAATGTGGGGATGCTGACGACCTGCACAGGCGCTTCAGGATCGGTGCGAGGGTGCATGGCCTGCATAACTCCGATATCGGTGATGCCTTCGGCCTCGAATGCCGAAACGGTCTGGTCGATCAGCTCGAGGGCTGGCACTGCAAACACGATGCGGTTGCCCTTAGCTCTAGCCATCTCGACGATGGCAGCCGCGATCATGGTCTTGCCACCACCGGTGGGCAGCATCAGCATGGGACGACGGTGGCCCGCGCGCAGGGATGCGCGCAGCCGATCAATGGCGGTGGTCTGATAGGGTCGGAGGGGGCGCTTCATGCGTCGCCCTCCCCAGTGCCATACTGAGAGTCCTGTTCTTCTATACCCCAACCTTCAGGTGATCCCTCAAGGTGTTGGTCGGAACTGGGGATCGTGTCGGGAGACGATCTACTGATCGTGTCAGAGGTTTTCCGAGACGATCTACTGATCGTGTCAGAACGAGCGCCAAGGCGGCGCCTCTCAGCGCGCCGCTCCTTTCTGCCGTCCTCCATGCTCTGCTTGTAGTCGAGCATGGCGTCGAGGTTGGTGAGGTCAAACTTGTACTCGTTTGCGAGCTGGCGATTGCCGCGCTCCCACTGCAACCAGTTGGTCTCTCTAAGCCTGGTAAGGCAAGTCTGGACGTAGCGCGGCGACAAACGCGTGTTGTCGGCGATCGCTTGCAGGGACGGGAATATCCGACCGGTCTTGCCACTCATGAATTGCAACACGGCAATGCCGACGTTCTTCTCGGCCGGCTTGAGGCGGGGGTCGATGAGGAGAGCGTCTATCACGTCAAACTTTCGGCTCGAGAAGCCAGCGCGCCGCTCCTCGACCGTCCCCTGCTCGACCCTCTCGAAGTCTGGCGGTTTGTAGGGCGCATGCACGGATCACCCTTCCTTCGCGGTGTCGAGCACCACGCCGATCTTCGATCCCTGCTTGACGAAGTCGACGCCGGCACCGCGCAGCGCGCGGATCACCAGCACCAGGATGTCGGCCTTCAGCGGTACCGGCCCTTCAGCGGTCTCGGCGCGGGTGATGGACGAGACCGATATGCCGGCGGCCTTGGCCAGGTCAGCTGCCGACCAGCCGAGCAGAGCCCGGCCGGCGCGAATCTGGAAGGGCCGGATCATACGCCCCTCCCGAAGATGATTAGGATCGCTGTTGCGTCGATGGCGATGGCCGCAGCCAGCGCCCATCCGAGATTGACGAGGCGAGCCATCATGCTGCCCTTCCCCGGCCAGGCCGTGGTTGCAGGCGATGGACCGTCGCCGTGGTGCTGCGCGACTTGAGCCTAGATGACGACCTGACAGGCGCGACAGGCTCTTTTGGAGCCTCCAGAGCCGGGGAAGCGCGCTGCGCCTCCCCCTCGTCCGTGCCGGTGAAGAACGCCCGCAGGCGGCTTCGGCTGGCGCACCAGCGACCGTTCACGCGCTTGGCGGGCAGTTCTTCTTTGTCGAGCGCTTCCCAGCACTGGCGCGGCGTGCGGTTGATGAAGGCGGCGATGGACGCCACCCCCCAGATCAAATCGTTGGCGAGGGTGTCGGGCTCAGACATCTTTGCCCTCCCGCACTTCGAAACAGGCGAGAAAGTCCAGCCGCAGTCGGGAGGCACGACGCTCGATCTCATGGCTGAGAAACGAGTGGATATTAGCATCGTCGTACGACTGGAAGTGGCAGGAGTAAGAGCCGTCGGCGTTCCGATTGCCGGCGGTCCATGCTTCCTCAAACCTGATCAGCAAGGCTGACAGATATTGGAGTTCGTGAACTGCAGTTTCGAGGGCCTGGAAGGCCGCGAGTTGCTTCGAGTTCATGCTTCACCCGATGCGTTCGCCGAAGGCGCCAATTCGTTGCGGAGCAGGCGCATGATCGCTTCGACGGTCATGTCGTCCGTGCCGATGTCTCCGTGGGCTGCCTCGTGCGCGGCGAGATAGTCGCGCTTTGTGACCAGTTCCTCTTCAGAGCGCGGACGGAATACCCATACCGCCGCAAGGGCGTCGGCCTCTGCATGGCTAGCGCGGTGCGTTTCAGCCTCGGCAGCGGTCAAGCCCATGTCGATGAGCAACTGCTCGTAGTCGGAGACCGCCTTCGCCAAGGCGTCGAGGGCGCGGCATTCGGCAGCATAGATGGCCTGGGCCATCGTTTCGTCGTGCCCCGGGAACGCCGACTCTGCCCAGCTGGTACCGGTGCAGTACGAGCGCCGCAGGTTCTCATGAAAAGCGGCGATATGTTCCCGAGCGGAAGCGCCCTTGTCGTAGTAGCGCACCTCCACCTTCCCGCCCCGCGCCGGTGACCCGTCCGCTGCAACCGATACGGGGGTCAAACGACGTTCGGTGCCGGTGATGGTGTTGACGCGTTCGTTGGCCTCGCTTTCGGCGTCGAGCGCAAGGTCATAGGCGGCAGCTGCAGCCCGATGCGCATCGATCAGCGCAGTCAATTCGGTGCAGGATTCAAGTTCGGCGGACAACGCCGGCGCAGCGGCGGTGCCAAGGGCGGCGGCAGTCAGGGACGTGCCCATACCCCTCAGTGCAGCACGCCGCGACATGGTGATGGGATGCTCAAGGGCGCGTGACATCACGCTGCCCGAAGTGATATCTTCGGTCGTCATCATCGACTCCAACGATGTTGTGGTGATTGTGCTGCCCTGCCAGGCAGCGCTTCAGTTAGGCCGGGGTAGCGGGAGCTGCCTCGGCCTTTTCGTTTTGCAGGCCCTTCTCTATCAGGATCCTCGTCGCCTCGGAGCGACTGCCGATGCGACTACCAAAACGGAAGTCGTCGATGCGCCTCAGTACGCTCGGTTCGACCACCACTTGGAGGCGTTCGGTTTTCATCTCGTCGCGCATGCAATCTCCTTAAAGTTGCAACGTAGTCATTTACTGCGTTCACAGACCTAGCAACTAACTAGGGTTGCGTCAAGCAAGTTTTGTAGTTAGTTGCTAGGGGTCTCGGGAGAATGGTGCAAGGCATGGCAAGAGGGGATTATCCAAGCGCAAAGCAGGATCAGTATATGGTCCGCTTTCCCGACGGTATGCGCGATCAATTGAAGGGCCTGGCGGAAAAGAACGGACGTTCGATGAACGCCGAAATTATCGCCCGGCTCGACGTCTCCCTGCGAGACGTTCCGCGGTCGGAGCAATTGGATCTGGCCGAGTTGGCTCAGTTGCGCGAGGAAGTGAAGACACTGGCGCGGGACCAAGCTAGACGCGCGGAAGACATGAGAGACGTCCTGGAGCGGCAGCTAGAGACCGCCCAAATTCAGAATGACTTCATCAAAAGCCTGATGGCCGATTGGGTCGATAGGCAGGACGATCAGTTCCGACGGTGGATGCTGGCCGCCATGGACAGTGTGCAGCAGACCAAGGCCGATCCTGAGCAGGTGAAGGTCATTGAGGAATTGCGCGAACAGTTCATCCGCGAGCGGCAAGAGGCGGCCCCTTTGCCGCCAACACTCGGGGAGCCTACGCCTGCGAGTGTCCGCCCGAAGTCCAAGCGCGAGCAGTCATCTCGCGTTGCCAATGATGATCCGTTCCCCAGCACCCGAGGCGGCGTGCCTAGATCACCGGTTGCGACCCCAGCGGAGGCCGCTGAAGGCGATGGGGCCACCCGACCGGCGAAGGCAGCCGCTCGCGGGCAAAAGCCGCACAAGGAGGAGAAATGAGCGCCTATGGAAGCGAGCGGGAGGTGAGTGTCTTGGTCTGGGGTGAGGCTGTGAAGGTTTCGGTCTACCAGAAGTCAAAATCAGTGTGGGTCGCAAGTGGGGATTACATGGGAGAAAGCATCACCGTTCAGAACGGTTCGTCCAGATCAGCGGTAACGCTGTGGCGCAGCACAGCTGAGTATCGGGGAAACTGATGAGTGTCGACAAGCGCATTTGGTGCAATCCGTGCTGAGTTTCCTTTGCACTGCCCAATTCTGGGCTGAGACGGCCAAGCTGATCGCGCAACTTGGCGGAGCACTTCTAATTGCATGGCTGACTGTGCGGTGGGCTCTGGGTCGATACAAATCTGAGAAGATGTGGGAACGAGAGGCCGCGGCGATGTTCGATGTTCTAGGAGCAATTGCCGACATGAAGGACGTCAACTCCGAATGGCTGAATCAACTCCTGCGAGATCAGAACGCCGAAGAGATGATCAACGCTGATGCAGGCGTGGAAGCTGAGCGCGATGCTGCATTGCTCTCTAGGTGGCGGGACGCGAAGCGCCGGCTCGACGGCGTGAGCGCGGTTGCAAGTGTCGTATTATCTCCAAAGGCAGAGGAGGCGCTTGGTAAGTTGAACGCCAGTCTGTCGCGCCCCTTTGAGGACTACATTGATGACCTCACATCGACTGATACTGCGCTTCGCACAGCGAGGGCGACGCTCATCGGGATCGGTCGAGGCCGCTTCGGGGTGAACGATGTTCGTCTGTAAGCGCCCACGGCGCGATCCCAATACTGGGCACACGGCCGGCGGCCAGGAAATGACCTGATGCCGAAGATGGCTCCCAACGAATTGCCAGGCTGGCCCGCCGCGATGAACCAACAGCTCGCGGCTGCATACTGCGGCTTGTCTGTAGCAACGTTCGCCTCTGTGTGCCCGGTGTCACCAATCGTGATCACTTCGTCGAAACGGGGAGCCAGGTATCTCCGCATTCGTCTCGATGAGTGGCTTTTGAGCCTGGATCAAGGCGGCGCCCGGCCGGAGCGGGTAGGTATGGGCGCGATGTGGGACGCCAGTTTTCGTAGCTCACGAAGTACAGCAGAAGAACGCAAGCCCCGGGGACGGAGGTCGCCAAAATGAGCGTCCGCCCTCGCACATGGACCACAAAAGGTGTCGAGCACCACGGGTGGGTAGCCGACTATGTGGACGGCAATGGCAACCGGCAACGGAAGCAATTCAAGCTGAAGCGCGATGCCATGGCCTTCGAGAAACGCGCCGCGACGGAAGTCGCCGACGGAGTCCACATCGCCGCAGGGGACAGCATAACCGTCCAGCAGGCGGGCGAGGATTGGATCAAGGCCAAGCAGCGCGCCGGCCGGGAGCAGGCGACGATCGCTCAATACCGCCAGCACCTGGATCTGCACATCAACCCTGCCATTGGGCATGTGAAGCTCCCTGCCCTGACACCCGTGCTGCTGAGCAAGTTCGAGGACGAACTGCATGACGCCGGCCGATCCACCGCTATGATCAAGAAGGTGATGGTCAGCCTCGGCAGCATCATCGCAAACGCGCAAAAGCGCGGCCACGCAGTGCGGAACGTGGTGCGGGACATGAGGGGGCTGGGGAATGGCGCCGATGCGCGCGCAGAGAAGCGCGCCAGGGGCAAGTTGCGGGTCGGGACGGACATACCCACCCCAGACGAGGTGAAGGCCATCCTGGGGGCTCTGCGTGGCCACTGGCGCCCGCTGCTCATGACGGCGATCTTCACCGGGATGCGGGCCAGCGAGTTGCGCGGCCTGGCGTGGGCCGATGTCGATTTCGCCAAGGGGCAGGCGCACGTGCGACAGCGGGCCGACCGATACAATGCGATCGGCCGACCGAAGTCGGAAGCCGGGGACCGCGTGGTGCCGTTGCCGGCGCCCCTGGTCAATGTTTTGAGGGAATGGCGTTTGGTGTGCCCGAAGAAGGATACCGGCAAGCGGGACGCCAATGGCGAGCCGGTGAAGGTGCTCGATCTGGTGTTTCCCAATGGTCAGGGGAAAGTCGAGAGCCTGGGCAACATCATCAACCGCGGACTGGTTCCGACGCAGATGCGCGCCGGCGTGACGGTTGAGACTGCAGAGATCGACGAGGATGGGAAGCCGGTGCTGGCCGCGAAGTATACGGGCATGCACGCCTTGCGGCACTTCAACGCGAGTTGGCTGATCAACTCGGTGAAGGCAGGCGGTCTCGGACTATCCCCGAAAGAGGTTCAGGAGCGCCTGGGGCACTCGTCCATCGTCATCACGATGAACACCTATAGCCACCTGTTCGAGCGCCTGGACGATGGCAGCGAGATGAGCGCAGCGGCCGCGGCGCTGCTGGGCTAATGTGGTTAATGGCCGCCCTTGGTGCGGTTGCGAGCGATGTAACCGAGCAATGACAGCAACGAAGACATGCCGCCAAACAACAATAGCCACGCGAAGGGGCCTTGACCGTATTCTGAAATGATGTCGGCAAGCGAGGATCTGAAGATAAGGACCGCGGCCGCCACGACAAGGAACGAGTACCCTGTTGCCGCAAGGAGCATAACGTTCAGAAACAAGGGGCCAAGGAAACGGCGATTCCAAACACTTATCCCTGCGGCCGCGAACAGACCAACAAGCAGCGCCATTCCGGATGATGCCAGGATGCTCACTTTTCACCCCACAGCTTTGGAAATACCTTCAACCCATGGTTGATCCTGCTTTGGAGTCCCCAGGTTCCGGTCAGGACGATTAGGATGAACCACTGCATCCCCACGACCGAGATGCCTATAACTCCCGTCAAGCGCTCCACGAATGCGACGTCGAACAGACAGAACGACACTGCCAACGCCACTAGGGTATAGTCATACTTGCGGCCCAAACTATCCGTTCCGACAGACTGGCTCGTAGTCGACGCCCCAGCCGGCGTCTCACCACTACTCGGCCCCACACGGAGACCACGCTTTTCATTATCGCCTGCCGGACGTTTGGCCATGTACTGCCTTGCCCCCCTTAAATACTCGCGACATCGGCGATGATGTCACGCCTCGGCATTGCGGACTACTCCCCTTCGCAAATCGTGCCCATCGCGCCGCTCCATGTGCCATCTCATGTGCCATGGAATTTCCGTGGCCACAAGGAAAGGCCCGGATTTGCTCGGAATTGCGCGTGACACATGGACGGCACATGAAAAGCAAAAAGGCCGATCCTTGGATCGGCCAAACTGCTGAAATCATTCAGGAATTTGATGGTGCCCGGGACCGGAATCGAACCAGTGACACGCGGATTTTCAATCCGCTGCTCTACCAACTGAGCTACCCGGGCAATGGGCGGAAAGTCCGCCTCGGCTGCAAGCCATCGGCCTTATAGGGGATGGGTTTTGGCCGCGCAAGCGGGAAAAGGGTATGTGGAAAAGGAGTTTGGCGCGATGGCGCGACTCCCCGTGCCGGGAGGCGCGATATGCCGCCCGGCCGGGCCGGGCGAGCCCGCCGCGGCACTCTCCTGCGCCCTGCCCGCGCTTTCCTCGGGCCTGACCCGAGGACCATTCGCCGCTTGTGCCACCGCGAGAGCGCCCCCTCGGATCAAAGCCCGGCGGCCAGCCTCGGACGGCCTAGATATTGTCGTCTTCATTGTAGTCGGGCACGGCGTCATCGCCTTCGGGCACCGGCTCATCTTCTCTTGCCGGGATGGCGTAGCCGCCGGTGAGCCAGCGGTTGAGGTCGACATCGGCGCAGCGCTTGGAGCAGAAGGGCCTGAACGCTTCCACCGGGGGCTTGCCGCAGATCGGGCATTTTTTTGCCGTGGGCATCAGACGCCTGACAGGGTGGACTGGTTGAGCCAGTTGAAATGGACCGGGTAGCCCTCGCCGGCGAGGAGCTGGGCGGTTTCCATCAGCGGCAGGCCGACCACGGCGGTATAGGAGCCGGACAGCTTGACGATGAAAGCGCCGGCAATGCCCTGGATGGCATAGCCGCCGGCCTTGTCGCGCCATTCGGCGCTGGCAAGATAGGATTCCATTTCGCGGGTGGAGAGGCGCTTGAAGCGCAGGCGGGTTTCGACCAGGCGCTGGCGCTTGGCGCCGGAGGGCGTGAGCACGGTCAGCGCGGTATAGACGCGATGGGCGCGGCCCGACAGCAGGCGAAGGCACTCGGTGGCCTCTTCCATGGTCTCGGCCTTGGGCAGGATGCGGCGACCGACGGCGACCACGGTATCGGCGGCGAGCACCAGCGCGCCCTGGCCGAAGCCGGCGGAACGGGCCTTGTGCTGGGCCGTCAATGCCTTGAGGTCGGCCAGGCGGATGGCGAGCTTGCGCGGCAATTCGCCCTTTTCGGGCGTTTCGTCGACATGGGCCGGCACCAGATGCTCGGGCTCGATGCCGATCTGGTTGAGCAAAGCGAGCCGGCGCGGCGAGGCGGAGGCCAGGATCAGGTCCGGACGGCTGGCCATCTCTCGGCCTTTACTTGAAACGATAGGTGATACGGCCCTTGGTGAGGTCGTAGGGCGTCATTTCGCACAGGACCTTGTCGCCAGCCAGCACGCGGATGCGGTTCTTGCGCATGCGGCCAGCGGTGTGGGCGATGATTTCATGCTCGTTCTCCAACTTGACGCGGAACGTCGCATTGGGGAGCAATTCAGTCACCACGCCCGGAAATTCGAGCACTTCTTCCTTCGCCATACTGTCTCCTGATGGACCCATAGGGGCATTGCTTGCCGGCCACGGGTCGGAAAGTGGCCATTACCTACTTCAATTCAACGGATTTGTGAACCACCGGAAACCAGAGGTTCAAGCCGCTCGCGCACGCGCTTGCGCAGGCTGTCGCGCAATTCGCGATAGGCATTGAGCACCAGTTCGCGACTGCCCTCCACCAGGGATGGATCGGGCGTCTTCCAATGTTCAACCGCGCCGGCTTCCAGGCCCTTGCGGGTTACCGCTTCAGGCGCGTCTTCGGAAAGGGTGATGACCAGATCGAAGTGGTTGGCAACCAGTTCATCCAGGATATGGGGCGTATGCACGCTCATATCAATGCCGATCTCTTCCATCACCTCATGCACGAACTGGTCGGCCTTGCCGCCATCGACGCCCACCGACCGGGCGATGATGCGGCCGGGAAAGGCCTGGCGGGCCAAAGCAGCGGCGATGGGCGAGCGTACCGAATTCATCGAGCAGACGAAGAGCACCGAGGGCAATTTGCTCGTCGCCTCGTCGATCCTGGAGGCGTAGGGCTGCACGGCGCAGATGAGGGTGAAAAGGCGTCGGGCGGTGTTGAGATCGACGATGATCTTGTTGTCGAGGCGCGTGCGCAGCAGTTCGGCCGCCTCGTTGTGCATGCCGCGGCGCGCCATATCGACGGTTTCGATCTGGAACGGCTGGGCCGAACGGATGGCTTCGTAATAGGCGTCCCGGATGCGGAAATAGTCGCGGATCAGCCGACGGAACGGGGTCAGCGACAGATAGTGGGCGGCGATGGGCTGGAAGGTCTCGGGGTGGCGCACGTCGAGCACGATGGAATTGCCAATGATCGACATATGCAGCGCGAAGGGCCCCTTGGCCGTGACGCGGGCGGGGCGGAAGGAATTGTCTTCCAGCAGGTCGTAGATGGCGATGCGCCATTCATGCACTTCGTCTGGATTGATCGAGGTGATGGTATTGGGGTCCAGCGTCACGGTGACCAGGCGATCCGTATTGGTGGGCTTCGCCTGGCTTTCCATCGAAATGCTCAACGGTTGAGCCTTATGGAGACCGAGCGTCCGTGGCCGTCGAGGCCTTCGACCTCTGCCAGGGTGACCGCTGCCTCGCTGAGGGCGGACAGCGTGGTCGGATCGCAGCCCAGGATGGAGGTGCGCTTCATGAAATCGAGCACGCCGAGGCCGGAGGCAAAGCGCGCCGTGCCCGCGGTGGGCAGCACATGGTTGGAGCCGCCGACATAGTCGCCAATGGCCTCGGGCGTATGGTGGCCGAGGAAGATCGCGCCGGCATGGCGGATCGAGGGCAGGATGGACTGGGGGTCGTCGAGCGCCAGTTCGACATGTTCGGAGGCGATGCGGTTGGCAAGGGCGACGGCTTCGGTGAGGGAGAAAACGGTGATGATGGCGCTGTGGACATCCCAGCCCTCGCGGGCATTGGCCGGGTTGGGCAGCATGTCGATCTGCCGGTCCACCTCGGCGGCAACCGTGTCGGCCAGCCCCTTTTCGGTGGTGACGAGAATGGAGCGGGCCCCTGCCCCATGCTCGGCCTGGGCGATGAGATCGGCGGCCACCCAGGCCGGGTTGGCCGAGCCATCGGCAATGACCAGCACTTCGGAGGGGCCGGCGATCATGTCGATGCCGACCTTGCCGAAGACCTGGCGCTTGGCTGTGGCGACGAAGGCGTTGCCGGGGCCGACGATCTTGTCGACCGGGGCAATGGTTGATGTACCATAGGCCAGGGCCGCAACGGCCTGGGCGCCGCCGACGCGGTAAATCTCGGTGACGCCGGCAATCTTGGCGGCGAGCAGGATGGGGGCGGCGATCTGCCCGCCGGGCGTGGGCACCACCATGGCGATACGCTCGACGCCGGCCACCTTGGCTGGCACCGCATTCATCAGCACCGAGGAGGGATAGTTGGCGAGGCCGCCGGGCACATAGATGCCCACGGCATCGACCGGGGTCCAGCGGGTGCCCAGGGTGACGCCCAGGGGGTCGGTATAGATGTGATCGGCGGGCTTCTGCTTTTCGTGATGCGCCCGGATGCGGTCGTGCGCGGTCTGCAAAGCCGCGCGGACCTCCGAGGTGACGCGGGCGGCGGCCTTGTCGATCTCGACTTCGGAAATGCGCAGGTCGGCTGCCGTGAAATGGGTGCGGTCGAAGCGGTTTGTCAGTTCCACGAGCGCCGCATCGCCGCGCTGGCGCATATCGGCAATGATGCCGGCGACGATGTTGCTGACGTCCTGGCTGGACTCGTGCTTGCCGTCCAGCAATTGCTGGAAACGCATCTCGAAATCGGCGTCGGCGCTGTCGAGGCGAATGGGCATCAGAGGTCCTTAGTCCAGCGCGTGGGCAGGCTTGGCCGAGGCGGCCCAGACGGCGCCGAGATCGGACAGGCGTGCTTCGAGGCATTCGACGCCCAGCCGAACCGTGCCGCCGCCGGCAAAGCTGAGCTCGACGATGCCGGCGGGTCCGTCGATGGGCTTGAAGGTGATGGCCAGCAGTTCCAGCACGCCCTCGGGCGCGGCGGGGTCGAAGCCATTGGTGACGACGGACTGCACCGCGTCGAAATGCAGGGCCGCACGCTTGCGCAGCCCCTTGTCGCGGCGGCCCTTGCCCGATTCCCAATCGAAGCGGTTCATCAGCAGCGCAAAGCGGCGGTCGCCGCGCGCATAGCCCATGTCGGCGACGCGCAAAACGGCGTCCTGCGCATGGGCAGAAATGACTTCGAGGTCTTCGGTATCAAGCGCAAGCAGCTTGAGGTCGGTCATAGGCGGCGGCCCCGTTTTTCTGTCGCGTCGGCCGGAACCGACCAACGCTGGTGGCATGAAACGATCCTATCTGGTCATGCCGAACCCGATCTACAAGTTTGAGGGCGCCTGGGCAATGCGGGTTGTGGAAAGCCGGTGGGAGGGATCAAGGGTGGCGGGGTGTTTGGCCCCGATATACGGACCAACCGCCACCCCCTCCCAGCCTCCCCCGTCAAGGGGGAGGTGCCGCTCCGTGGGTGCGGAGATGGCGCCGGTTTCCCAACGCCATGCCCCTTCCCCAAAAGACTCTCTTGTAAATAACTGACCAGTCAGTTATTATCTTCGTCACTGGAGACTGACCATGACCGAGACCACCAAGAAATTTCGACGCCGGGCCGAGGCGCGGCCAGACGAGGTGCTGGATGCGGCGCTGTCGGTGTTCGTGGCCAAGGGTTTCGCCGCCGCCAAGGTCGACGACATCGCCCGGCAGGCAGGCGTGTCCAAAGGCACGGTCTATCTCTATTTCCCCTCCAAGGAGGCGTTGCTGGAAGGCATCGTGCAGCGCGCCGTGTCGCCGATTGCCGATCGCGCGGCGCCTGACATGGCCCAGTTCGAGGGCGATCCGCGGGTGCCGATCACCCGGCTGCTGCACATGCTGTGCGGGGTGCTGACGCAGGCGGACACCATCGCCATACCCAAGCTGATCCTGCGCGAGGTGATGAACTTTCCCGCCATCGCCGAAATGTACCGGCGCAACGTGCTCGACAAGGTGGTGCCGGTGCTGACGGGGCTGATCGCCCGCGGCATTGCGCAGGGTTACCTGCGGCCGGTGGACCCCGAACTCACCATCCGCTCCGTGGTGGGGCCGATCATCGCTCATATCGCGCTCAGCGAAATCTTCGACATCAGGCCGATCGACGGGCTGGCCATGGAACGGCTGGTGGAAAACCATATCGACATCCTGTTTCGCGGCATCTGCGCCGATCCGCAGGAGGCGCGGCCATGAACGAATTCTTTGCCGGAGTGATCGCGGCCGTCATGTCGCTGCTGCCGGGCGGGGCCAGCGAGCCGGCAGGCTATGCCGGTTATCTCGAAGCCGATTATGTCTATGCCGCGCCGGTCAGCGCCGGGCGGATCGCCGGCATTGCCGTGGCCGAGGGGCAGGCGATTGGCGCTGGCGACGTGCTGTTCGTGCTCGATGACGCCCAGCAACAGGCGCTGCTGACGGCGGCGCAGGCGCGGGTCGAAGCGGCGCGGGCCACGCTGGAAAACCTCGAAACCGGCAGCCGCGTCGAGGAAATCGACGTCATCCGCGCCAATCTCAGCAAGGCGCGGGCCGACCTGGTGCTGGCGCAATCCAACCTGTCCCGCAGCGAAAAGCTGCTGGCCGCGGGCACGGTCGCTTCGGTGCGGGTGGAACAGGATCGGGCGGCGCTCGCGGCGGCCGAAGCGCAGGTGGCGCAACTGACGGCGCAGGTCAACGTGGCCGAACTGCCGGCGCGCGACGCCCAGCAGGTGGCGGCGGAGGCGAACCTTGCCGCCGCGGTGGCCGATGCCGACCGGGCCGCGCTGGACCTCAAGGACCGGCAGACCGTCGCTCCGGTGGGCGGCGTGGTGGATCGGCTGTTTTATACCATGGGAGAGATCGCCGTCGCGGGTGCGCCCGTCGCCTCCATCCTGCCCGAGGGGGCGCTCAAGGCCCGGTTCTTCGTGCCGGAAGTAGAACGCTCGGCGCTGGCGGTGGGCCAGGCGGTGCGCGTCGGCTGCGATGGCTGCGCGGCGACGACGGCGACGGTAACCTACCTGGCCAGCGAGCCGCAGATGACGCCGCCGGTGATCTATTCGCGCGAGGAGCGCGACCGACTGGTCTATATGGTCGAAGCCAGGCTCGACACCCCCGGCACATTGCGGCCGGGGCAACCGGTGACGGTGACGCCATGACCGACGCTCCGGTCATCGACGTGCGCGGGCTGACCAAGCGGTTCGGCGACAAGACGGTGGTCGACCATTTCGACATCGCGGTGCCGCGTGGGGCAATCTATGGCTTCCTCGGCCCCAATGGGTCGGGCAAGACCACGACGATCCGCATGATCTGTGGGCTGCTGACGCCCGACGAGGGGGAAGGCACATGCCTGGGGTTCGACGTGCGGCGCGACGCCGCCCGGATCAAGGAACGGGTTGGCTACATGACCCAGAAATTCTCCTACTACGAAGATCTCTCCATCCGCGAAAACCTCGACTTCGTGGCCCGCATGTACCGCCTCGACCGGCGGCGGCAGCGGGTCGATGCGGCACTCGACGACCTGGGACTGGCCGACCGGCAGAAGCAGCTCGCGGGTTCGCTTTCAGGCGGCTGGAAGCAGCGGCTGGCGCTGGCGGCGTGCCTGTTGCACGAGCCGGACCTGCTGCTGCTCGACGAGCCGACCGCCGGCGTCGACCCCAAGGCGCGCCGCGATTTCTGGGACGAAATCCGGCGCCTGTCGGCCAGGGGCGTCACGGTGCTGGTTTCCACCCACTACATGGATGAAGCCATCCAGTGCGATTTCATCACCTATATCGCTTACGGCAGGAAGCTGATCGACGGGCCGTCGGCCGAAATTCCGGCCATGGTGGGGCTGGTGACCTATCGCGTTTCGGGGCCCGACATTTCCAAGCTCGAAGCCGAGTTGCAGAAGGAAGATGGTGTCGAGCAGGTGGCGCGGTTCGGCGCGGTGCTGCACGTATCGGGCACGGACCGGGCCAGGCTGGAAAGCGTGGTCGAGCGCTACCGGGCGCGCGGCACTCATGAATGGGCGGAAAAGAAGTCGGAGCTGGAAGAAGCCTTTATCTACCTGATGGCGGGAGCGCGGGACAATTTCGCCCGCGATGCGGCATGAAATTCTCATTCGCGCGCTTATTCGCCGTGCTGGCCAAGGAATTTATCCAGATGCGCCGCGACCGCATCACTTTCGGCATGATGATCGGCCTGCCCATCGCCCAGTTGCTGTTGTTCGGCTACATCATCAATTCCGATGCGCGGCACCTGCCGACGCTGATCGAGCTCAACGATAGTGGCCCCCTGGTCCGCTCCATCATTTCGGGCATGCAGATCTCGGAATATTTCGACATCCAGGGGACGGCGGCCGGTGTGGACAGCGGGGAACAGGCGCTGCGCGACGGCAGCGCGTCATTCGTGGTGGTGTTTCCGCGCGATTTCGAACGCGATATCGTGCGCGGGCTCAAGCCGACGCTGCTCGTGACGGCCGATGCCTCGGACCCGTCCGCCGTCGGCGGGGCGGTCGGGGCGCTGAACGGCATTGTGAGCCGGGCCATGGCCGAGATCTTTTCCGGGCCGCTGGCCCGGCTGGCGCCATCGCCGCCGCCCTTCGAGGTGGCGGTGCACAAGCTCTACAACCCGGAGGGGAGCACTTCGACCAATATCGTGCCGGGGCTGCTGGCCATCATCCTCTCGATGACCCTGGTGATGATGACCGCGGTCGCCATCGTCAAGGAAACCGAGCGCGGCACCATGGAGATGCTGATCGCGACGCCGGTGCGGCCGCTCGAAGTGATGCTGGGCAAGATCGTGCCCTATGTCTTCGTGGGTTACGTGCAGACCGTCGTGTTCCTGCTGGCTGGCCTCACCCTGTTCGGCGTGCCGTTCGAAGGCTCGTGGTGGGCCTTCTTTGTCGGCTTCAACCTCTTCATCGTGGTCAATCTGGCGCTGGGCTTCCTCATCTCGGCCGCGGCCCGCTCGCAGATGCAGGCCATGCAATTGTCGATGTTCACCATCCTGCCCTCGGTGCTGCTGTCGGGCTTCCTGTTCCCATTTGCCGCCATGCCGGGCTGGGCCCAGATCATCGGCAGCGCCGTGCCGGCCACGCATTTCCTGCGCGTGGTGCGCACGGTGATGCTCAAGGGCGGCGATATCGGGGACGTCGCCGGCGAGATGTGGGCGCTCGTCGCGATCCTGATCGTGATTTCGGTGGTCGCGATGCTGCGTTACCGGCAGACGCTGGATTAAGTTGGGATCTGCCCTCGGGTCAGGCCCGAGGGCAGTACGGTGCGTTCAGCCCGCGATGCGCTCGATCTCGGCGCCGCAGCGGCCGAGCTTGTCTTCCAGCCGCTCGAAGCCGCGGTCGAGGTGATAGATGCGGTTGACGATGGTTTCGCCCCTGGCGGCGAGGCCGGCAATGACCAGCGATACAGAGGCGCGCAGGTCGGTCGCCATCACCTGGGCACCCTTGAGCTGGGCCTTGCCGCGCACGGTGGCCAATTGCCCGTCGACCGAGATATCGGCGCCAAAGCGGGCGAGTTCGGCAACGTGCATGTAGCGGTTCTCAAAGATGGTCTCGCGAATCTGGCTGGTGCCCGAGGCCATGGTCATCAGCGCCATGAACTGGGCCTGCAGATCGGTGGGAAAACCGGGGAACGGATCGGTCTCGACATCGACCGGCTGGATGCCGTTGCCATTGCGATGCACGCGCAGCCCCTCGGGCTCGACGCTGAGCGCGGTGCCGGTGCGGGCCAGGATATCCAGCGCCGCCTGCAGGTGTTCCGCGCGCGCGCCCTTGAGCAGAACATTGCCCCCGGTCATGGCCGCGGCCATGGCGAAAGTGCCGGTCTCGATGCGATCGGGGATCACGTCCACGGTGGCGCCATGCAGCCGCTCCACACCCTCGATGGTCAGCGTGCGCGTGCCGATGCCGGTGATTTTCGCACCCATGGCGACGAGGCATTCGGCGACATTGGTGATTTCGGGTTCCTGGGCGGCATTGTCGATGACGGTGGTGCCGCGGGCGAGCGTGGCGGCCATCAGGATAGTGTGGGTGGCGCCCACCGAGACCTTGGGGAATTTGATATGGGCGCCGACGAGGCCTCCCTTGGGCGCCTTGGCGACGACGTAGCCTTCATCGATGTCGATTTCGGCGCCCAGTTCCTTGAGGCCGAAGAGGAACAGGTCGACCGGCCTTGTGCCGATGGCGCAGCCGCCGGGTAGCGAAACGCGGGCCTCGTGGCAGCGGGCCAGCAGCGGCCCGATGACCCAGAAGCTGGCGCGCATCTTGGAGACGAGATCATAGGGCGCGGTGGTGTCGACGATATCGGCGGCGTGGAAGGTCATGCGCTGGCCTTCCCCTTCCTCGCCACGGCGGCGGCCATGCACGGCGATATCGACGCCGTGATTTTCGAGGATGCGTTCGAGTTGCTTGACGTCGGCCAGGCGCGGCACATTCTGCAGCACCAGCGGCTCGTCCGACAGCAGGGAGGCGATCATCAGCGGCAGGGCAGCATTCTTGGCGCCCGAAATCGGGATTTCGCCATTGAGTTCGTTGCCGCCGATCAAACGGATACGGTCCATAGTCTTGTCCTATATGGCGGGCGTCGCCGCCCTTCTACCTGGGGAAGGAGCCAGGCCAAGTCCTAGTTGCCACGTAAGCCAGACTCGCCGCACTCGGTGCTAGACAATTCGATAGTCGCCCGAAACTGGTTTACGGTTTATTGACCGTATCGGTTCCGGGGCCCTGTTGGGGATCGGGCGCCTGGCGCTCCGAATCGGCGCGCGCCTTGGCCTGCCCCTTGCGGCGCTTGAGGTTCTCACGCAGCTTTGCGGCCAATCTTTGCTCACGCAAGGCCGCTTGTTCGGATTTGCTCATGGTGTCACGGGGAATCGCATTGCCCTCGCGTCGGTTGATAGGCGTTTTTTAGCCTTGCGTCGAGGTTGGGCCTATGGCAAAGGAGCCCCCGTCGCGCCGGGCTTGCTTGCCCCGCGGCGCCATGCCAGTCGCGCCGCCGCGACCCCGATGCTGCCGTAGCTCAGTGGTAGAGCACCCCCTTGGTAAGGGGGAGGCCGACAGTTCAATCCTGTCCGGCAGCACCATTTTCGCAGAAAATCACAGCCAGGCCGCCCGGTGCGACCGCCTGCGGCCCTGCGCGATCTCCATACCACCGAAGAAGGATTTTGCGGAGCGCGCGACATTGCACGCCATGCCGGCGCGGCGGCGACCCATTGCAGGCCTGTGGCCGTGGTTAGTCCAGAGCCAGGGCGGGTTCGGCCTTCGGTCCGCGGAAGGAAACCGTTTCGAGTACGCGGTCGATCATCTGCTGGGCCGCTTCCACCTGGGAGTGGAAGTCCAGGACCCGGTCCGGCAGCTCGGCTCCCGCGACCTCCCGGAAGGCGGTGCCAAGGTCCGTGCCGGTCTGGCTGACCCGGTGCGACACTTCGTGGAGCACGCGATGCGCCTCGATGCGGCCGATCCGGTCCGACAGATGGATCATCATCGCCTCGGTATGGATCAGTCCGTTGGTCAGCTTCAGGTTTTGATCCATGCGTCCTGCATCGACCTCCAGCCCCGCCAGCATTTCCTCGGCAAGCGATACGGCGCCGGACAAATGCTGGACGGCGTCGCTGAGCGCGGCACGCTCGCGATAGCCATGCCCGATGCCGCGCTCATGCTCCTGAAGCATTGTGCCGAACAGCACGCCAGGCACATGCTGGACGCTGCGCGCGGCTTCGATGATCGCCTCGCAGATCACTGGATTGCGCTTCTGCGGCATGGTCGAGGAACTGCCGCGCCCCGCCGCGGCGGGCTCACGGACTTCTCCTACTTCCGTGGACATGAGATGGGCCACATCGACCGCAACCTTGGCCAATGCGGCCAGCAGCGCCGCAACGGCGCCGGCCAGGGCAACCATCCGGTCGCGGCTGGCATGCCAGGAAATGTCGGGCTCCACCAGGGACAGCCGCTCGGCCAGCCGGCGGCGCACCGCCATGCCGTCGGCCCGCAATGACGCCAGCGTTCCCACCGCCCCGCCGAATTGCAGCACCGACGCCTCCTCCAGGGCGCGGGTGAGACCGATGCGCGTCCGGAATATCTGGTCGAGCCAGACCGCGATCTTGTAGCCGAACGAGATCGGCACGCCGTGCTGCAGCTTGGAGCGTCCCACCATCGGGGTTCGCCGGTGCAGATCGCACAGCTTGGCCAGCAGGCGTTCGATCCGGGCCGTATCGGCCAGCGTGATGGTCAGAACCTCGCGCAATTGTAGCACCTGGGCGGTGTCCATGACATCCTGCGTGGTGGTGCCGAAATGCACCCATTGCCCGCTCTCGCCTGCCCGTCCGGCCAGCATGGCGACCAGCGGCACGATCGGATAGCCGACGATGGCGGCGGCTTCGCGCAGCGCATCGAGGTCGAGGTTCTCGCGGCGGCAGGCCGCAACGATGGGCGCGACCGCCTCCCGCGGGATCACCCCGAGTTCGCCCTCCACCTCGGCCAGGGCAGCCTCGACGCACAGATAGGCGTCGATCGTTCCGGCTTCGCCAAAGATGCTGGACGCGCGCCGGTAGCCGGTGGTCTGGGTCAACAGGCCGGGAGCAGTCGATGCGAGGCTCATGGCATTTACTCTTCCTGGAACGCCACGTCGCGCTTGGCCCGGATGCTGGGCAACAGCACCATGACGAGCAGGGCGACGGCGCCCATCAGCAGCGCGCAACTGATCGGCCGCGTGAACAGCACGGTGGCATCACCCCGGTTGATCATCAGGGCCCGGCGCAGGTTTTCCTCCATCATCGGACCGAGAATGAAACCCAGCAGCAGCGGGGCCGGCTCGCAATCGAGTTTGCGCAGCACGTAGCCAACCACCCCGAAGAGAGCGAGCAGGAAGACGTCGAAGGTCGAATTGCTCAGGCTGAAGGCACCGATGGCGCAGAACACCAGGATGGCGGGGAACAGGAAATGATAGGGAATGCCGATCATGCGCACCCATAGTCCGATCATCGGCAGGTTGAGCACCAGCAGCATCAGGTTGCCGATCCACATCGACACGATCACGCCCCAGAACAGCGCCGGCTGCTCGATCATCACCGATGGTCCGGGCTGGATGCCCTGGATGATCATCGCGCCGATGATCAGCGCCATGATGGAGTTGGACGGCACGCCCAGGGTGAGCATGGGGATAAAGGCGGTTTGCGCGCCAGCATTGTTTGCCGCCTCGGGACCGGCCACGCCCTCGATGGCGCCCTTGCCGAATTCATCGGGCCTTTTCGACAGTTTCTTTTCGACCGTATAGGAAGCAAAGGAGGCCAGCATCGCCCCGCCGCCGGGCAGAATGCCGAGCAGCGAGCCCAAGGCCGTGCCCCGCATCACCGGCGCCGCCATGCGGCGGACATCCTCGCGGCTGGGCAGCATCTTGCTGATCGTGCCGGATACCGAGCGTCCGCTCTCGTCACCGAGATTGGCGACGATTTCTCCGAGGCCGAAGACGCCCATGGCGACGATGACGAAGCTGATGCCGTCCTGCATTCCGGTTATGCCGAAGGTGAAGCGCTGCACGCCCGAATTCACATCCGGCCCGATCAGGCCGAGCAGCAGACCGACGATGACGGTGCCGAAGGCCTGCAGCAGCGAGCCATGGGCGAGCACGAGCGCCGCCACCAGACCGAGGCTCAGCAGCGAAAAATACTCGGCCGGGCCGAATTTCAGCGCCACCTCGCCCAGGATGGGCGCAAACAGTGCGATGAGCAGCGTGGCGATGGTGCCGGCGACGAAGGAACTTATGGCGGCGGTCGACAGCGCCACGCCCGCACGGCCCTTGCGCGCCATCTGATAGCCATCGATCGCGGTGACGACCGAGGAGGGTTCGCCCGGCAGGTTGACCAGGATGGCCGTGGTCGAGCCGCCATATTGGGCGCCATAGTAGATGCCGGCCAGCATGATCAGGGCGTTTTCCGGCCCCATGGTGAAGGTGATCGGCAGCAGGATGGCGATGGTTGCGGTCGGCCCCAGGCCGGGCAGCACACCGATGGCCGTGCCGAGGAATACCCCGACGAAGCAATAAAACAGATTGGTGAGGCTGCCGGCCGTCTGCAGGCCGATCAGGAGGTTGGCGAAAATGTCCATGGGTCAGCCTCCGAACAGCGAGCCGAGCAGGGGCATCGGCACGCCGAGCCCCACGACGAAGACCAGCGTACAGGCCACACTGAGGACCAGCATGCCGACGACGGCACGCAGCTCGATCCGGAAATGGCGGCTGGCCGCCGCCCCCACCAGCATCAATACGGGAAGGGCGATCAGCACCCCGGCATAGGGCAGCAGCAAGCCGAACAGCACGGTCGAACCGGAGACCAGCGCCAGCGCCTTCCAGTTGATGAATCCCAGCCGCAAATCCGGATTTCCGTCGGCGGTGGTGAAGACGCGGACAGCGATGATGCACCCGATAAGGGCCAGCATGGCGCCGAGAACGATGGGAAAGAAGCCCGGCCCCATATTGGATGGACCGCCAAACTCGTAGCCCAGCGAAGCGATGATCGTGCCGAGGCCGAGCGTGACGTAGAGCACCGCCGACCAGAAGTCCTTGCGATGCAGGATTTCATGGGCGAATGCGCTGCCACCTGGCTTGTATTCTGCTCTACCGGACATAGCGGATGGCCTTCCAGAGGGGACATTGGCTCACCGGCGGAGGCCGGCGCGAAACGGGCGAGGCAGACGGGCAATCCCATCCGCCTCGCGCGGGGCAGGATCAGTCGGCGTGGATGCCGTTGGCGCGGATGATCTCGCCCCACTTGGCGGTTTCAGCCGCCACGAAGGCGGTGAAGTCGGACCGCGAGGGACCGCCGGCGGTGACGCCATCCTTGGCGAAGCGTTCCTGGACGTCGGGCAGCTCAAGCGCCGCCTGCACCTGGTCGTGAATGGTGTCGAGCAGTTCGGGGTCGGTCTCACCCGGCGCGAACATGGCGAACCAGTTGATCACCTCGAAATTGCCGTGACCGAGTTCACCCACCGTGGGCACGTCGGGGAAGGCGTCGCTGCGATGGGCGCTCGACACGGCCAACGGGCGAATGCGGCCGGCCTCGATCTGCGGCATGGCCGAGCTGGGATTGTCCCACATCGAATCCACGTGGCCCGACAGTGTATCGGTGGCCGCGGCGCTGCCGCCCTTGTAGGGGACGTGGATGAGTTCGGTGCCGGTGACGAGCGCGGTCAGCGCTTCGGCCATATGCGACAGCGTGCCATTGCCGCCCGACGCCATGGTGAGCTGGCCGGGATTGGCCTTGGCGAAGTCCACCAGGGCGGCGAAGTCGGGATATGGCTTGTCGGCCGCCGTCACCAGCACGAGCGGGTTGGAAACGACCAGGCCCACCGGCACCAGATCCTTGTCGGTATCATAGGGCAGCTCGGCGAACAGCGCCGGATTGGTGGCGAAGCCCGCCCCGGTGATCAGCAGGGTGCGCCCGTCCGGTTCGGCCCGTGCCACCTCGGCGGTGCCGATCTGCGTGCTCGCGCCCGGCTTGTTCTCGACGATGAAGGATTGCCCGGTGCTCTCGGAGAGTTTCTGGGCGACGATGCGGGCGGCGATGTCGGTGATGTTGCCCGGCGTGTAGGGGACGATGATGGTGACCGTGCCGGTCGGCCATTCGGCCGCCATTGCCGGCTGGCTGAGCATCAGGACAGCCAGCGCGGTGCCGAGCGCGGAGTGCAAGCGAAACATTGATTTTCCTCCCTTGGTAATCCAGCCACCCTTAGCAATCCTGCCTCCGGGCAGGGCAGCGAAAACTGGGGGACCATCCATTCCAATCCGGAATAGTCAGGCCTGCGCGTCCGCTATCTCCTTCAGCCAGGTAAAGAATTTGCGGGATACCGAGAGCTTTTCGTGCCGCACGAGCTGATAGTAATAGCCCATTTCCGGAAAGGCGATTTCCGCGCCGATCCGCTGCAACTGGCCCGATTGCACGGCGTCGCGAACGAGAAAGCGCGGCACGATGGCAATGCCGAGCTTTTGCAGGGCGGCATCGATGATGAGGCCATATTGCTCATAATAGTGAAACCGCGTCGCGGCGAGGCTGATGCCCTGCCGCTCGGCCAGTTGGAACCAGGCGGCTTCCACCTTCACATGTTGCAGCAGCGGATAGTGGACGACATCCTTCAGCGTCAGGCGGGCGGTGGCGATTGAAGGATGCGCGACCACCCAGAAGCGATCGCCGATGAGCCACTGCGCGGTGGGCGGCGGACTGCCCCCGCCATTGAAGAATATCTCGGCATCGGTATCGGCATAGCGCTGGCCGGGTGCCGTCCGGACCCGAAAGACCAGTTCCTGGTCGGGGTGCCGGGCCACCAGGTCGTGATGAAACGGAATGAGAAAGCGCTGGGCAATGATGGGGGGCGCCACGATCCGCAGCGTGCCCGAGCCTTGCGAACTCACAAAGGCCTCGACCGCGGCATCTATGGTGCCGATGCCCTCGGCAATGCGCGACAGGAAAATGCGGGCATTGTCATGCGGGACGACGCCGTCCTTGCTCCGCTCGAACAAGGGCACACCCAGTTGCGCCTCGACCTGCTGGACGTTCTTGCTGACGGCGCTCTGCGTCATGTTGAGGGCCTGGGCCGCTGCCGTGAGGTTCTGGCGGCGCAGAACCTCAAGGCAAATCCGCAAACTCGAAAGCCTGATATCCCGCATGACCCCCCGCCGCAATTGCCCCCAAGCGAGGCCCGAACCATGTTCGAGCAGTCTCTTTCCGGATGGCGAAGGCCGCAAGCTCTTATCGCCGCTTGTCCCGCCACGAAAAGCCGGCGCCCCTTCAGGGGGACGCCGGCGACAGTATCATCTGGTGCTGAAATACCGGTCGCGTGGCTAGATCCAGTAAGGCGCCACACCGTAATAGTCATAGACGCGACGGCCGTTCTCGGCGGTCCAGAAGTCGTCTTCATTGTCGTATTTCGGCGCGCCTTCGAGCTGGTCCTTGGTCACGTCGACGCGATAGCCGCCCAGGCTTTCGTCATAGTTGAGCTTGGACCACGGCAGCGGGTAGTGGTCGTGCCCCATGCCGAGGAAGCCGCCGAAGCTCAGCACGGCATAGGAGACCTTGCCGCTGCGTTTTTCGACCAGGATGCGCTCGATCGAGCCGATATGCTCGCCGCGCGGATCGTAGACCTTGGTGCCTTCGACCTTGTCCGAAGCGATGAGGTCATGGGTTTCCTTGACGTTGGCATCGCGGTTGCGAATGTCTTCGTAAGCCATTTCTTACTCCTCTTGCGTTGCGTGTGGTGGGGAAACGCCACCGCAAACCGACCGGTTCCCCGATCCTGAAAAGTGATCGGAGCCGGCGGCCGTCAGGGAATCGATCAGGCGACCAGGGTCGGGCGGCTGCGCTGGGGTGTCGGCCCGCGCTCGGCGATAAAGCGCGCGAAATGGTCGAAATCCAATGGCCGGGCAATATGATAGCCCTGGACGAGATCGACCCGGCCGCCCTGGCGCAGCATATCGAGCCGCCCCGCGGTCTCGACGCCCTCGACGACCAGCGTGCGCCCGGCGGCATGCGCCATGTCGATGGCGTGGCCCAGCATCTGCCCCAGCACCGAGCCATCGGGCGCCATGGCGAAGGAGCGGTCGAGCTTCACCCCGGCCACTGGCAATTCGGCCAGCGTGTGGATGGACGAATAGCCCGAGCCGAAATCGTCGATATAGGTGGCCACGCCCGCATGCGACAGCGTCTCGATGGCGGCCAGGGCACTGCCGAGCTCGACCTCACTGGTCTCGACCAGCTCGATCACCACGGCGAAGCGATCGGCGAGGGCCAGGAAGCCGTCCAGCATATGCACCAGCAGCGCGCCGTCGAGATCGCGCGGGAAGATGTTGAGATTGACCTGCAGCACCCGGCCCGATGGCGGCAGGCGCGAAAGCTCGGCCAGCGCCCTGTCGATGACCATGCGGGTAAAAGCGGCGGTCAGGCCGTTTTTCTCCACGATGGGGAGGAACTGGTCGGGAAACACGATGGTCCCGTCGACATCGCGCCAGCGGGCCAGCACCTCGCAGCCGGTGATGCGGTCGCGATGCAAATCCAGCAGCGGCTGATAGGCACAGACCACGCGCTCGGCGCGGAAATTGCGCAGGAAGCGCGCTTCGAACGACCAGTAGCGCGCCAGCATGGCCCGCAGGTATCGCGCCAGCCAGGCCGCCAGGACCACGCAGACCAGCAGCGTCAGGCCGAGGACCATGCCGCCCAGGGCGAACAGGTTGGCCAGCGTGGCCCGCGCCGACAGGCAATGCAGACCGATTTCGTCGCAGGCGGTCTGCAGGAACGCCCCGCCGCGCAGGCCGAAGGGTCCGGCCGGCGGCGCGGCAAGCGAGGCTGCATAGAGGCCCGGCTCGCCCGACATGTGCCACCATTTGCCGTCGGGCGCGCGCAGCACGACCTCGACGCTGAGCCAGCGCGGGATCGTATCGGGAAGCGGAGTGCGGGGCACGACCATGCCATGCTCGCCGCGCAGCGCGATGGTGCCCTTGGCGTTGTCCAGCCCCATGAAATCGAGGTCTTTGTTGAACCAGAAGGAGATGCCGAACGGGTTGTTGGAAGCCAGGTCCGGCTCGCCGAGCCCCACCGGCGCCGCCAGCATGCCGCCATTGCCGCTGCAGACGATGGCGCCGTTTCGTGCGTAGAACAGCTCGTTTATGCCATCGGGAAGGAAGGCGATGCGCCGCTGCTGCATCGTGTATTCCCGCGAGCAGGGCACGGCAGTCAACTGCTCGTCCATGGCGTCGAACGTGTTGAGCACCGCGCTCCGGACGCGGGTGTAGCTCGTCATGGCGCGATCCACCTCGGCACGCAGGTTGGCATGCACCTGATCGGCCAGGAACCAGCCCGATCCGGCCAGCAATGCCGTGAACAGCACGGCCCAGAGAACAAAAAACACCAGTCGCCGATGCGTGTCGGCTATCAGTAAACCCGCAAACCTGCCCATGGACGGCCCCCGCCAGAGGTCCATCTGGCCAACAATTCATCAAATTGAAGTTAAGCACCGCCCCGCAGCCGGAATCGGAACCGCGGGCGAGCGATACGCATTGACGTGGCAAAGCCGGATTTTCCGCTGCCAAAGGAGACGCGCCATGGTTTTTGACAGCCTCCGCGAGCGCATGGGGGGAGACGACAATCTCACCCCGATGCGGATCGCCCACAACACGCTGTTCACCGCCAAGGAGAAGATCACCCTGCTCAACCAGCTCAAGGCCGATGTGACCGGCGCCACCCAGGAAGGCACCGAGCTCGGCTTTGACGCCGACGAGATCGACCAGGCCATAGCCGAGGTGCGCGCGGGCGTGCAGGCCGGCATAGGCGGCCAAACCGTGGTCAAGGGAGATTTCTGATGGCGACCGCCCCCAAAAAGCCGACGCCCACCGTGGCGGAAGTGGATGTGCTGATCGACGAGAACGGGTCGCGCGTCGACGTACCCGATGGCTCGCCCATCAAGGTCGCCGGCGAGCATGAGGCCACGGTCGGCGCGACCGGCCCCACCAATTGGTGGCTCTATGGCCTTATCGGGCTGGCCATCGTCATCGCCGTGCTGTTCCTGATGCAGATGTTCCAGGGTGCGCCGGCGACCGATGTGCAGCCGGGTACGCCGACATCGGAAAGCGTGGTCGCTCCGGCGGCCGATGACGTGCCGGTGCAGGAGCCGGTAGTGCCGGCACAGTAGGCTCTTGCGGTTCACATCGGAGACTGTCGGCCCATCGTCATCACCTGGCTTGTCCGGGTGATCCACCTTTCAGCGCATGCGGAGCCATGGATTGCCCGGACGAACCAGGCAATGACGATGGATGGATGGTCTGGCAGGCTGCGGAAGCCCCTAAGTGAACATTCCGCTCAACGCCCCAAAACAAAAGGCGCGCCCCGCGGGACGCGCCTTCCACATATCTATACCGCCAAATCAGCCGTTGATCGGCGCGATCTGGATTTCCACGCGGCGGTTCTGGGCGCGGCCCTGCTCGGTGGCGTTGCTGGCGATCGGCGAGGTTTCGCCCTTGCCTTCGATATAGAAGCGGCGCTGGTCGATGCCCTGGTTGGCCAGGATGGTGGCGACCGAAACGGCGCGGCGCTGGCTGAGGCTCAGATTGTAGGAGTCGTCGCCCTGGCTGTCGGTGTGGCCGTAGACGTCCACGATCGACTTGTCGAACTTCTTGAGCACCAGCGCGACCGAGACCAGCGTCGAGTTGAAGCCCGGATTCACTGTCGCCTGATCGGTGGCGAAGGTGATGTTGGACGGCATGTTGAGGATGATGTTCTGGCCGACACGGGTCACCGAAACGCCGGTGCCCTGGAGCTGGGCGCGCAGCTCGGCTTCCTGCTGGTCCATGTAATTGCCGATGGCCGCTCCGGTCAGGCCGCCGACACCAGCGCCGATCAGCGCGCCGACGCGCGGGTCCCCGCCCACGGCAGCGCCCACAAGCGCGCCGGCAACGGCGCCGCCGCCAACACCGATCATCGCGCCGCCGGCAGTATTGGAAAGCTGCTGCTGGCCGGTATAGGCGTTGGTGGTGCAGGCGGTGAGCGCCAGGGTCGCGGCAATGGCGACCAGAATTTTCGACTTCATAGACTATCCCCCTGAAGGATCATGACAGTGGCCCGTTGGTGACCACTGAATACGGCAGGATGGTGGTGAAGCAAAGGCCCTGAACCGGGAATGAACGGTGCCAGGCCGGTCAGGCGCTGGCCCAGCCGCCATCGACGAGGAATTGCTGGGCCGAAATCATGGCGCTGTCCTCGGCCGCGAGGAACAGCGCCATCCGTGCCACATCGTCGGGATAGACCAGTCCGGCCAGCGCCTGTTCGGCCTCGATGCCCTTGAGCGCCGCATCGTCGATCCACAGATCGAGTTGCCGCTGGGTGATGATGGCGCCGGGCACCAGCGAGTTGACGCGGATGCCGGACTTGCCCAGCTCGCGCGCCATGGAGCGGGTCAGGCCATGCATCGCGGCCTTGGCTGTTTCATAGAGCGGGATTTGCGGAGTCATGATCATCCAGCTGATCGAGCCCAGATTGATGATCGAGCCGCGTCTGGCCTCGATCATGCCCGGCGCCACGGCCTGCATGGCAAAGAAGGCATGCTTGAGATTGACCGCCATGCGGTCGTCCCAATAGGCGGGCGTAACCGTACGCCAGTCATGCCGCTGGTCGTGGGCGGCGTTGTTGACCAGCACCAGCGCATTGCCATGGGTTGCGGCAAAGCCGGCAATCGCGGCCCGGTAGGCGTCCACGTCGGTAATGTCGCAGCGCGTGAAGCGGACCACCTGCCCCGCAGCGGTCAACTCGGCCGCCAGCCTGCCGCCGGCCTCGTCGGCGATGTCGACAAAGCCCACCTTGCTGCCCTGCCCGGCAAAATGGCGCACCATGCTCTCCCCGATACCCGAGGCTCCGCCGGAAATCACCACCGGCACACCGGCAAGGCTGGGATAGGTGGCGAACTGGCTCATCGGAAATCCGGGGGAGATATAGGACTGATCCACCTGAAAATACCGCCCCGGCATTCGCCGCGCAAGTAGATTTGAGGTACGTACATCAAATCACTGCCACACGCGCATTGGCGACGTCTCTGCACCTCTCCCTTGGGGGAGAGGTCGACTTGCGAAGCAAGGCGGGTGAGGGGCCTTCCCCACACACCTCACCCAGTAAAGGCCCCCTCACCCGGCGCTTTGCGCCGACCTCTCCCCCAAAGGGAGAGGTGAAGGACGCGGCGTCACCTCGCGCCGCTCCATCTCTTCGAGCAGGGCCTCGACCTTCCCCACATTGGCCAGGTGCCGCGTTTCCATCGAGAAGTTCAGCGTCACATATTCGCGGCCGGGGCAGAAGGTGACGATATTGGTGGCCGGGTGCCAGGCGCCGCAATAGATCGGTTCCACCATGCCATGGGTCATCGGCCCATAGGTGCGGTGCGGCGGCACCAGCGTCAGCACCACGTGGATGCCACCATTGAAGCGCCAGAAGCGCTTGCCGGGCAGGAAGGGCAGCGCGCGGTTGATGCCGCGCAAGGCCTTGAACATGGCATTCATCATCACCTGGAACCTGGTGATATCCTTCTGCTCGATAGCCGCCACGGTGTCGTCGACCGCCCGGACATAATCGACGAAATCCTCCAGCACGGCGAATTTGGCTTCCAGCGCCCGCACGCGGAAAAAGTCGTCATCCGCGTCGTTCCGCTTGGTATCGAGCATGGTATAGGCGGCGCCGATCACCTTCTTGCTCATCGCCTTGTCCTCACCCTCGCCATTGAGAGCGTGGGTGACGAGCGCGAAAAGCAGCGAGCGCTGGCGCACGCCGAGCTTGTTGGCAAGCTGGCGCAGGCGGTGACGCTTGAGCGCCAGTGTCCTGAAGCCCCAGGGCTTTTCTGCCGGCGCCAGGATGTTGGCGATGGCGATATAGAGCATGGCGGTAAAGCCGCCACGCAGCACGCCATTGAACCGGGAGCGCCAACCGACCTTGTTGGCGTGGTCGGACATGGTGCCGTGGCTGGCCGATTGCGAGCGCGTCAGCAGCGCCGAATCGGAGCCCTCCAACAGGGCATGGCTCGACCGCACTTGGATGACCGAGGCGCGGCCCTCGCCATCGGGGCCACCCCGACGCACCGCGGCCATGACGCGGAACAATGGCAGGTCGGGCGCATCGAAAATGTCGGTCGACTTGCCGATCCACTTGTCGGGATAGCCGTCCAGGTCGTCGACCAGTTCGACTGAAGTAATTGCATCCAGGATATGCTTGGGAAACGGCTGGCCCGGCCTTGCGCCGATGAAGCCGTGGGTCAGCTGGGGCGCCAGCGCCACCATTTCGGCCACCAGGTTGCCCAGGCCATCGGCATCGAAGCTGGTGGTGGAAAAGGCGGTGAAGAAAACCGTGTCCTGGCCCTGGTAGAGAAACCACTGGAAATCGGTGAACAGGGCCTGCGGATTGCGGCTCACCGCCGCCTGCGCCAGGTCAAGCACTTCAGCGCGCTGGCCGGCAAAACTCGAAGACGAAAAACTCTTCACTGAACTCACCCCTCGCGAGCCCATTCGGGCTTTTTTGTGATGGTAGTCTGAGAGTAGTCTTGCTTCAACACTACGCCGCAACGACTGTTAATTCGTGAAGATCGGCCCGGTCACGAAGCAGCGATGCACAGCAGATTCATCGCCCTCAGGCGCGATTGCCGCATTGGCAGGAGGCGCGCCACACTTTAGAATGACTCTCATGTTCACCGGTCGGCGCCTTGTGCCAGAGCGGTTTGGCAGGGCGCGGCGCGCGGCGAATTGACCTATGTCAATGCCGATTGCGCCACCCTAGTTATGGCTTGTTCGCCGGCGCGACACGACCCGCCGACGGCAGGACACAAAGGACGTTTCGATGGACTATCGCGGCATATTCGAAGACGCAGTGGATACGCTGCGGTCGGAAAAGCGCTATCGGGTTTTCGCCGATATCGAGCGGGTGGCGGGCCAGTTCCCCCGCGCCGTCTACCGCGACGATGCCGACAATATGCGCGACATCACCATCTGGTGCTCCAACGACTACCTGGGCATGGGCCAGCATCCCAAGGTGATATCAGCCATGCAGGACACCGCCGGCAGGCTCGGCGTCGGCTCGGGCGGCACCCGCAATATTTCGGGCACCAACCGTCCGCTGGTCGAGCTTGAGCGTTCGCTGGCCGACCTGCACCGAAAGGAAGGAGCCCTCGTTTTCACGTCGGGCTTCGTCTCCAACGAGGCGGCCATCGCCACCATTGCGCGGCTGCTGCCCGATTGCGTGATCTTCTCGGACCAGCTCAACCATGCCTCGATGATCCAGGGCGTGCGCCAGTCGGGCATGCAGAAGGTCATCTTCCGCCACAATGACGTGGCCCATCTCCGCGACCTGTTGGCCGCGACCGACCGCAAGCGCCCCAAGCTCATCTGCTTTGAATCGGTCTATTCGATGGATGGCGACGTCGCCCCCATCAAGGAGATCTGCGACCTGGCCGAGGAATTCGGCGCGCTGACCTATATCGACGAAGTCCATGCCGTGGGCATGTATGGCGCGCGTGGCGGTGGCATTGCCGAGCGCGACGGGCTGATGGACCGCATCGACGTCATCGAGGGTACGCTGGCCAAGGGCTTTGGCACGATGGGTGGCTATATCACCGCCAACAAGGCCATCATCGACGCCGTGCGCTCCTATGCGCCCGAATTCATCTTCACCACCTCGCTGCCCCCGGCTCTCTGCGCCGCGGCTCGCGCCTCGATCGAGCATCTCAAGGTTTCCGACCATGAGCGCCTGATGCACCAGCGCCAGGCGCGGCTGACCAAGGCGATCCTGGCCGATGCGGGCCTGCCGGTGATGGAGACCGAGACCCATATCGTGCCGCTGATCGTGGGCGATGCGCGCGCCGTCAAGGCGGCCAGCGACATGCTGCTCGACAAGCACAATATCTATATCCAGCCCATCAACTACCCCACCGTGCCCAAGGGCACCGAGCGCCTGCGCATCACCCCGACGCCTTTGCATACCGACGAAATGATCTTCGCCCTGCGCCATGCGCTGGTCAGCGTCTGGACCAGCCTCGAACTGCCGCGCGAGGCCGCCGATGCCAAGATCACGGCCAGCAAGCTGACCTCGGGCGACCTGACCCTGCCCACCATCGGGGGCTGATCGCGCCCTAGCTGTCGGAACAGGTCAGGCTCGTCCGTCATTTGCCATGACAGCAGACGGAGTGTGACGATGGCGGACGATCAATTCATCCTTGGCGGCACGGGCACGGACGTATTCTCCGGCATTCCCGTCAGCAATTTTCAGGCGTCCCTCGACTGGTACCAGCGCCTGTTCGGCACCAGGCCGGCTTTCTTTCCCAACGAAACCGAGGCCGTCTGGGCCATCGGCGATCGTCGCTGGATTTACATCATCGTGGATGCGAAACGTGCCGGCGGCGCAATCCAGACCATCATGAGCGCCGACCTCGAAGGCATGATCGCGCAGATTTCCGGGCGCGGCCTCGACTTCGGCCAGGAGGAAATCCCCGGCGAAGGCGTGCGCAAGGTCATGTATTACGACCCCGACGGCAACGAGATCGGTCTCGGCCGCATCCCTGCCGAGTAGGACCCATCATGGCACGTGCAATCGGCGCCAACGCCAGTATCGCCAATCCCCAGTTGAAATTCTTCGAGCGGATCGTCGGAGAATGGCGCACCGTGGGAACCCATCCCGCAATGCCCGGCGTCACCCTGCGGGGCCGGGTTTCGTTCGCGTGGCAGGACGGTGGCGCATTTCTCATCTGGCGATCCGAGGTCGAGCACCCGCTGTTTCCCGACGGCATCGCCATCATCGGCAGCGACGCCGCCGCCGGCACCCTCTTCATCAGCTATTTCGACGAGCGCGGCGTCTCCCGCAAGTATGACGTCACGCTCCACGAGCACGGCTTTGCCATGCAGCGCCTGGACCCCAAATTCTCGCAGCGCATGACCTTCAGCCTGGAGGCCGGCGACGCAAGAATGGTCAGCAAGGGCGAGATGTCGCGCGAGGGCGCCGCCTGGGAGCCCGACCTGTCACAGACCTTCGAGCGCTTGTAGGCGGGCGCGCCACTGCGACGTGAGCCCGGCGCCAAGCGTGGCTATCCGTTCAGCCCGACCGAAAAGCCCAGATTGGTCGGGGCCAGCGGGAATGGTCGCACCGACGTCACCGGACTATCGCCGTCGACCGGCTCGATCCGCAGGTTGCGGGCCCAGAGCCGGCCCTCGCCCACCAGCAGCAAACCATAGTGGATGCTCGCGGCCGCGTCGGGCACATCGAGCACGACTTCAGCCGCCTTCCAGTCCAGCGTGCCGTGCAAAGCCGCATCGTCGCCACGCTGCAGCATGTTGTCGAAGCGCAGGAAGCGCCCCGCTGCCGGGTCGACCCGCATCCAGATCGAGCCGCTGCCGGCCTCCTCGGTCCGCAGCTCCGCCGAAAACCGCAGCTTCAGCCCGCGAAAGCTGATGGCATCGATGGACTGCATGATGACACCGGTCTGGCCGCCCGGAATTTCCACATTGGGCTGCGATGCCACCAGAACGACACCAGGCTGGGCCGGATCGAGCCCGATCCGGTAATACTCGGGCGAGGGGTGGGACACGAACCAACCCTCCGGCAGCGGCAACAGCGGCAGACTGGCCGCTTCGATGCGGGCCGCCAGCATGTTCCAGTTGGCAAGGCCGAATTGCCGGGCGACGAGTTCGAGACAGTCGCTATGCGACAGGGCGATGCCCCGTTGAGCCAGCCCCTGCCGCAGGGCCTTGGCCATGGTCTTGGCGTCGAGATAGGTCTGCATGGTTCGTCCTCTGATCGGGCAAGATCGAAGGTCAGTGCTCGCATTGCCGACGGCTTGCCCAAAAAGGAAAAACCACCATTTCCGCAAGATGCATTCACCATCCCCAAACGGGCGCAAGCGGCCGGCTGCATCAACCAGGGGGAATGCTGGCAGGCGACCGTCGCACTGTCAACCTGGCGCACCGACACCAGAAAAACGGAGATTCCCGCTTTCGCCAGACTGACGCCATGGGATGACACGGTGGCCGCAGCGAACCTTCATGGACGGCGCAACGCTCCACACACGCTCCTGACAGCCTGGGCGCCCCTCAACTCGTCAGCACGATCCGCATCAGGTCCGCCGTATTGCGCGCGCCCAGCTTCTCCATCACCCTGGCCCGATGAACCTCTATCGTGCGCGGGGAAATGCCCAGTTCGCGGCCGGCTTCCTTGTTGGATTGGCCATTGGTGATGAGTTGCAGCACTTCGCGCTCGCGCGGGGTGAGCTGGGAGAAGCCGCGCACTTCCACCGGGCGGCGCCCGCCCTGCATGGCGCCCAGATGCACGTCGCGGCGCAGGGCGTCGCGGATGACGGTCAGCAGGTGCTCGGTGTCGATCGGCTTGGAGATGACGTCGGATGCTCCCAGCTTCATGGCCGTCACCGCGGCCTCGACCTGGGGCACATCGGCCAGCATGAAGACGGGCGTACCGGTCCGCATGGCCTTGACCCGGCGCAGCAGGCCCAGCCCGCTTTCCTCCCCCATGCGCAGGTTGAGCACCACGATGTCGGGCCGCCGCCGTTCGAGGCCGACAATGAAATGGGCCGCCTCCAGCGAGAAGGTGGTCTGGAAGCCTTCGAGGCGGAACAATACGCTCAGCGCCTCGCAGGTCGCCGGATCGCCGTCCACGATATGGATCAACCGGTCCCGATTGAGAAAGGAGTGATAGTAGATCTGGTCGCTCATATTGCCCTCTGCCCTTGGCAAGTTTCGCTTCGACGCGACCATCCGGGCAGCAGGCTTCACCATCGCCGGCTTGCCTGTGGCAGCCTGCGACACCGGCCCCCCGTGTGAATCGCAGCGGTAGTTTGCGCTAAGTGTTCGTGCCGTCCGACAAGGACAACACGTAGGATGAAGCACCTAGGTATTGGGTCTATTTGCCTATTATGGGTTTGTCAACGGACATTTTTCCTATTTCCGTGACAAGAAAAACCGGCCCCGCAGGACCGGCTGTGGTTTCGATCAGCGCGGATTGGCGCGCAGCGCGTCGCGGATTTCGGTGAGCAGGACTTCTTCCTTGCTGGGTGCCGGCGTTTCGGCGACCGGCTCGGCTGCGGCCTTGCGCTTCATGCTGTTGATGCCCTTGACCACCAGGAACAGCACGAAGGCGATGATGGTGAACTTGACCACGGCATTGATGAACAAGCCGATATTGAGGGTGGCAATGCCCGCATCCTTGGCCGCGGCCAAGGACGGCACCGGCACGTCGCCGGGATTGGACAGCACGATGAACAGATTGGAAAAATCGATGCCGCCGATGATGAGGCCGATGAGCGGCATGAAGATGTCGTCGACGATGGAGGAGACGATGGCGCCGAAGGCGGCACCGATGATCACGCCGATGGCGAGATCGATCATGTTGCCCTTGATGGCGAAGTCACGGAATTCCTTGAACATGGCTCTAACCCTCTGTGGTGACCCGCCCTTCCTAGACGGCCGCGCGATTGGCGGTGAACGAGGATTCATGAACCGGCGGGGAAAAGCAATGGGGCCAGAGTAGGTCTTGCGCAGGGTTGGCGGCCGACCGATAGTCCCCACGCGCCGGAGAACCCAGGACCGCAAGCCCGATGGCCGCCCACAAACACATCGCCGACACCAGCCTGAGGCAGGCGCTCGACCACATTCCGCAGGGCATCGCCGTGTTCGATGCCGGCCTGCATCTGGTGACGTCGAACAGCCGCTACAATATGCTGCTGGCGCTGCCGACCGCCCTGATCAAGCCGGGCACGCCGCTGTTCGATATCGCGCTTTTCCTGGGCGACCGCGGCGATTTCGGATCCGGCGACGCGGCGCGGCTGGCCATCGAGCGCATCAACCTGCTCACCGCTTCGCCGACCACGGTCACTCAGCGGCTGGGCAATGCCGGGCAGGTGCTGGAATTTCATTCGAGCCGGCTGCCAGATGGGGGCCTCGTCATCAGCTTTTCCGACGTGACGGCGCGGGTGCGGGCCGAAAGCGAGCTCGAAGGCATGAACCAGTCGCTGGAAGAGCGCGTGGACGAGCGTACCGCCGCGCTGACCAGGGTCAATTCCGAACTCGAAAGCGCCCGCGCCAAGGCCGATGCCGCCAACCACGACAAGACGCGGTTTCTCGCCGCCGCCAGCCATGACCTGCTGCAGCCGCTCAATGCCGCCCGCCTCTATACCTCGACGCTGATCGAGCGCGCCAAATCGACCGGACTGGCCGACCTGGCCAATTCCATCGAGGCTTCGCTGACCGCCGTCGAGGACATCATGGGCGCCCTGCTCGATATCTCGCGCATCGACAGCGGCGCGCTCAAGCCGGCGCCCGCGCCGGTGGCAGGGCGCGACCTGCTCAAGAAGATCGAGGTGGAATTCGGTCCCCTGGCGCGCGAGCGCAGTATCTCGCTGCGCATCGTGGATAGCGACGCCACCGTGATGGTCGACCGCATGCTGGTGGGCCGCATCGTGCAGAATCTGGTCTCCAATGCCATCAAGTATACCCAGCCCGGCGGCAAGGTGCTGGTGGGTCTGCGCCGCCGCGGCAATCGCATGCGGCTCGACGTGATCGATACCGGCATCGGCTTCAACCGCGACCAGCACCGGCTGCTATTCGCCGAATTTTCCCGGCTGGAACGCGGCGCCCGCATGGCGCAGGGGCTGGGGCTGGGCCTCTCCATCGTGCAGCGCCTGGTGACGGCGCTGGGCCTCACGCTCGAACTCGACAGCATGGAAGCCCGCGGCTCGCGCTTCTCGCTGTTCCTGCCGGCCACCCGCACCATCCGCGCCACGCCCGAAGCCAGTGTTGCGCCGACCGAAACCAGCTTCGGCACCCTCGGCCTCAAGGTGCTGTGCGTCGACAATGAACGGGCCATTATCGAGGCCATGGAGGGATTGTTGCGCCATTGGGGCTGCGACGTGCGCTCCGCCCTGTCCCTCAAGCAGATCGACCGCGAACGCCTGCTCGAAGGCTGGTATCCCGACCTGGTGCTGATGGATTACCACCTCGACCAGACCTCCGGCCTCGATGCCATCGAGTGGCTGCGGCACAATCTGGGCGGCCACCTGCCGGCGGCTTTGGTCACCGCCGACCGCAGCCCGGCCGTGCGCGCTTTGGCCGAGGAACGCGGCATCGCCGTCGTCACCAAGCCGGTCAAGCCCGCCGCCCTCCGCGCCGCCATCAGCGGCCTCGCCAACCAGAGCCGGAGCCCAGCCAAGCGCGTGGGGTAGGTTCGAAAAGCTGGCACGTGTGACTCGCCCCCACCCCCTTGTGGGGAGGCGCTGAGGGTGGGGGGGGGTAACGGGAGGCCATGGTGTTCGAGATGACGCACAGGTGACCGGCCCGCCGCCGCGAACAACCCCGCCCTGCGCCGCTCCAGCGCCCGCCAGTAAATCCCGCAGCGGGCCCACCCACCCGACCACCCCTCGCCCCTTGTGGGAGAGGGTGATTTTTGCGGCGTTCAGCCGGAAAAACCGAGTGAGGGGTCCTGCGCTCGCCCATGCTTCAATATCGGGCACTACGCGACCCGGAGGGGCACTCCCTCAAGGAGAGAAGGAGATCGTGTAGCGGCTCCCCTACCCCTCCACATCCATGGCAAACACCACATCCGCCCGATCCTGCGACAAACACACCAGATCATAATTCGGCAAATCGTTCCGCTCGATATGCGCCCGGTTGCGGTCCTCGCTGAACAACCCCTCCTCACCATGCCGCTTCAGCAGCCGCGCCTTGACCACCTCCCGCTTCACATCGATAAACACCGCATAATCCAGCAACGGCTTCACCCCCGCCCACGGCCCCTCGGTCAGCAACAGGTAATTACCCTCGACCACCAGCACCCGCACCTCAGGCTGCACGGTAAAGGCATCGTCCACCGTGTCCTCGATCTTGCGCGAATAGCCCGGCCCGCTGACCGCGTCTTTCGCCGTCTTCAGATGGTGGAGAAAGCTGACGAAATCCGCCCCCTCGAAAGTATGCGGTGCGCCCTTGTAGTCCACCTGCCCCATGGCTTCGAGCTTGGCGTGCTTCATATGGAAGCCATCCATCGGCACCAGCGCGGCGCTGCCGGGATGAACGGCATCGAGCATGGTCACCAGCTCACCCGCCAGTGTCGATTTGCCTGACCCCGGCCCGCCGGCCAGCCCGATGGCGATGCGCCGCTGCGCCCGGCTTTCCAGCTCGAGAATATGCGGCACCAGCCGCGCCAGCGCCTGTTGCGGCGTGAGCTTCAGACGTTCGGGCGCCATCAACGCCCCTTGCCGAGGCGGATCAGCAGCCAGACCGGCACGACCAGCATGGCCCCGGTCAGGATATAGCCCCAGATATTGCGGAATAGCCCGAAGCCGTCGCGCAGGGTCTCGCGCAGCAGTTCCAGCGCGCCGCGGATGACGCCCTGCACATTGACGCCGAACACGCTCATGACAAAGCCAACCAGCAGCGACACGAAAGCCAGCTTGAGGATGACATTGATCGGGTGACCGCCAAAGAAGCGTTCGACGGGCGAACGCCGTGTTTCGGTCCCGTGTTGATCGGTCATGCAGGCCTCCTGTTGTGGTCCTGAGGGATCATATAGGCTGGAATGTGATTTGCAGAAGGTGTGACTTGCCAGTTTCCTGCCTCTCCTTTTCCCGCGCGGAAGCTGCCGTGACTGCTCCCTCCCCCCTTGAGGGGGAGGGTTGGGGTGGGGGGTCGTTTCGTGGTCCACTAATAGGCCGCCACCCTAGGTCCCTCCCCTCAAGGGGGAGGGAGGCGACGACCCTTGCCTCTTGTGACCTTGCGAGGCGCGCGTGACCTTCCTCCCCCCCGTCATCGCCGACTGGTTCGCCCGCAAGGCGTGGTCGCCCCGCCAGCACCAGCTCGACGTGCTCGCCTCCTGGCATGCCGGCGCCTCGGCCCTGCTCATCGCCCCCACCGGCGCCGGCAAGACGCTGGCCGGGTTCCTGCCCACCCTCACCGACCTCGCCGACGGCAAGTTCGATGGCCTCCACACGCTCTACATTTCCCCGCTCAAGGCGCTGGCCGTGGACGTGCAGCGCAATCTCAATGCCCCTATCCTCGAAATGGGCCTCAAGATATCAGCCGAAACCCGCACCGGCGATACGCCTGCCTCCAAGCGCGCCCGCCAGCGCAGCAAGCCGCCCCATATCCTGCTCACCACGCCCGAGCAGCTATGCCTCCTCATCAGCCACCCCCATGCCGACCTGTTCTTCGGCTCACTCCGCCGCATCGTGCTCGATGAGTTGCATGCTTTGGTCACCTCCAAGCGCGGTGAACTTTTGTCCCTCGCCCTGGCCCGTATCGCCCGCCTTGCCCCAAACCTCCAGATCACCGCCCTCAGCGCCACCGTTGCCCGGCCCGACCTGCTGCGCGACTGGATCGCAAAGCCGGTGCCGGACAAGCCCACCCATCTCCTCACCGCCTCGGGCGGCGCCCCGCCGGTGCTCGAAATCCTCGATACCGAACAGGTGCTGCCCTGGGCCGGGCACTCGGCCAACTACGCCCATCGCGACCTCTACGAGACCATCAAGCGCCATAGGACCACCCTGCTGTTCGTCAACACGCGATCCCAGGCCGAAATGCTGTTCCAGGGCCTGTGGGCCGTCAATGACGACATGCTGCCCATCGCTTTACATCACGGCTCGCTCTCGGTGGAGCAGCGGCGCAAGGTGGAGAGCGCCATGGTCGCAGGCAATCTCAAGGCCGTGGTCTGCACCTCGACGCTCGATCTCGGCATCGACTGGGGCGATGTCGATCTGGTCGTGCAGGTCGGCGCGCCCAAAGGGTCCTCGCGCATGCTGCAACGCATCGGCCGCGCCAATCACCGGCTCGATGAACCCTCAAAGGCCGTGCTGGTCCCCTCCAACCGCTTCGAAGTGCTCGAATGCGAAGCTGCGCTCGAAGCCGTCGCCGAGAACCATCAGGACAGCGAAGACCCCGTGTCAGGCGGCTACGATGTCCTCGCCCAGCACCTGCTCGGCATGGCCTGTGCCGGCCCCTTCGCCGCCGACGACCTCTATGACGAAATCCGCCATGCCTGGCCCTATCGCGACTTGCCACGAGGGCAATTCGATCGCGTGCTCGATTTCGTCGCCACCGGCGGCTATGCCCTGCGCGCCTATGAGCGCTATGCCCGCCTCAAGCCCACCGATGACGGCAAGTGGCGCGTCGCCAATCCGCAGGTGGTCCAGCAATATCGGCTCAATATCGGCACCATCATCGAGGAACCCATGGTGCGGGTGCGCCTCATCCGCCAGCGCGGCCTCAAGAAAGGCCAGAGCAACAGCCCTATCGGGGCGGGCGGGCGCGTGCTGGGCGAGATGGAGGAATATTTCTTCGGCACGCTGCTGCCCGGCGACACCTTCATATTCGGCGGCGAAATCGTCGCCTTCGAAGGTATGCGCGACAACGAGGCTTTCGTCTCCCGCGCCCAGGCCAGCAATCCGAAAATCCCTTCCTATATGGGCGGCAAGTTTCCGCTCTCGACCTATCTGGCCGAGCGCGTCCGCCGCATCATGGACAGTCCCTCGGAGTGGACGAAGCTGCCCGAGCAGGTGGAAATGTGGCTCCGCCTGCAGCGCGACGTTTCGGTCCTGCCCAAACGCGACAGCCTGCTCGTGGAGACCTTCCCGCGCGGCGCCCACAACTATCTGGTCTGCTACCCCTTCGAAGGCCGGCTGGCCCACCAGACGCTCGGCATGTTGCTCACCCGCCGCCTCGAACGCGCCCGCGCCCGTCCCCTCGGCTTCGTCGCATCGGAATATGCCCTGGCCATCTGGGGGCTGGGCGATCTCTCCGCGCTGATCCGCACCGACCGCCTGTCGCTCGATGACCTCTTCTCCGAGGACATGCTGGGCGACGATCTCGAAGCCTGGCTCGATGAATCGGCCCTGATGAAGCGCACCTTCCGCAACTGCGCCATCATTTCCGGCCTCATCGAGCGCCGCCATCCCGGCAAGGAAAAGTCCGGGCGCCAGATCACCATGAGTTCTGACCTCATCTATGACGTGCTCTACCAGCACGAGCCCGACCACATCCTGATCCAGGCCACCCGCCGCGACGCCGCAAGGGGCCTGCTCGATATCGAGCGCCTCGGCGACATGCTGGCCCGCATCCGCAACCACATCGTCCACCAGCCGCTGGCGCAAATCTCGCCCCTCGCCGTGCCGGTCATGCTCGATATCGGCAAGGAGCCGATTTTCGGCGAAGGCCGCGAATCGGCTATGGCTGACGCAGCAGATGAATTGATGAAAGAGGCGCTCGGAGGTTAGCGGTCAACAGGCGGTCCGGCTCCTGCCCACCCTCCCCCTTGAGGGGAGGGTAGCGCCGCTAGGCCCAACGGGCCGTAGCAAAGCTGGGGAGGGGGTAACGCCGTGGTCTACTGAAGGACCCCCACCCTCAGTCCCTCCCCTCAAGGGGGAGGGAGGCGAAGGAGCCGAGGCCGGAGAGAGCCGACGATTGAGCAGTCTAACATTAACAGCCGAGGTCACGGAGACGCCGATCCTGCGCTTTGCCGGCCACAATTTCGAACCCCTGCCCTCGGGCGCGCTCTATTGGCACAACCAACAGACCCTGCTGGTTGCCGACCTGCATTTCGAAAAAATGGCGAGCTTCGCGCGTCGCGGGCAGATGCTGCCACCCTATGATACCGGGCTCACCCTGGCCCGTCTCGAGGCCGATCTGCGCCGCACCGGCGCCACGCGGCTGCTCTCGCTCGGTGACACGTTCCATCGCGTCGATGCTAGCAGTCTGTTAACGAATTCGGACCGAATGAGACTCGATTCACTCACCGAAATGGTCGATTGCATCTGGCTATCCGGCAATCACGACCCGGCCCCGCATGCCATCGGCGGCACCTGCCTGCCGCGGCTGGAACTGGCCGGATTGACCTTCACCCATGAGCCGGAACGCGGCATGACCGGCCTTGTGGCCGGCCATCTGCACCCGGCGGCGCATGTCTGGTTCCAGGGCCGCTCGACCCGCCGCCCCTGCTTCGTCCACGACAACCGCCTGCTGATCCTGCCGGCCTATGGGGCATCCACGGGTTCGCTCAACATCTTGTCCCCGGCGTTTTTCGGCCTGCTAAACTGGCCGACGGTCGAGGTCACCATGTTGGGGAAAGACCGCACTTATCCCGTCAGCCCGAAGCGCCTCGTGCGGGGGTAGCTAGCGCTTGAACAGCACGCCGCCCAGCCAGCCGGTGAACAGCGCCAGGATGACGCAGACCAGGCCATAGAGGAACGGTTGCTGCACCGCCGACAGCGCCAGGAACCGCTCGAAGCCGATCTTGCGCACCGCGAAACCTTCCGACTTGCGGGCGATGATCTCGCCATTCTTGAACACATAGGTCAGGGCGATATAAGGGCCGGGCGGGGCATTGCTGGGGAGGGTCAGCCGCGCCGAATAAAAGTTATCCGCCGGGAAGTTGACGCCGTTTTCCTGCACGCCGAACAGGCCCTGCTCGGTCATCAGCCGCACCAGTTCGCGGCCGAAGATGGCGCTTTTCCACCAGTCGGTGGTGCTGGCCGGCAGGGTGTGGGATTCGGGCAGGATGAGGTTGGTGGTGAGTGTCGTAATATCGGTGATGTCGGTCAGCCGCCCGCTCGACAGCACATGGAAGTAACTGGGAAAATTACTGAATTCGACCTGGTCGGTGTTGAGCCAGACGCCGAAGACGTTGGACATCTGGCGGGCAACGCGGTTCTGCGTGGGGCCGAGCACGACCACCACGACATGGAAGGGGCCGGTGACGAATTTATCCTCGGAGCCGGCATCGGGAATGATGGTGCCGAAAAAATTCATGCGCTCGCCCGAAAAGCTGGACGTGATCTCGATCGTCTCGTTGGAAACCTGCGACACCAGCCGCTCGGCCCGGGCGGGGGCAACGGCCAGGACAAGCGCCGCCAGCAGGAGCAGCAGCCGGCTCATTGGACCACTCCCGTCACGGCCATGCTGAACACATTGGCGGGCGCCAGCACCAGAGACAGGCCGAAGCGGATGGCCACGGCCAGCACCAGCAAAGCCAGCAGTCCGCGCAACTGTTCGCCGCGCAGATACTTGCCGGCCGAGGCCCCGAACTGGGCGCCGGCCGTACCGCCGACCATCAGGCAGAAGGCCAGCAGGATATCGACGCTCTGGCTCTGCACGGCATGCAGGATCGTCGTGGCCGCCATCATCGCCACCACCTGCGCCAGCGAGGTGCCGATGACGACATTGCCGGGCACGCGCAGCAGGTAGACCAGAGCCGGCACCATGATGAAGCCGCCTCCGACACCCAGGAGCGAACCGACGAAACCGATGAACAGCCCGATGATCAGCACCGGCAACACACTGATATAAAGGCGCGATTTCTTGAACCGCACCCGCATGGGCAGGCCGTGAATCCAGTTATGCTGGTTGGGCAGGCGCTCGCGCACCACGATGCCCTTGCGCTGCTTGAGGATGGCGCGGGTGGATTCGATCAGCATCAGTACGCCCACCGAACCAAGCAGGACAAGGAAGCCCACCGAGATGACGAGATCGAGCTGGCCGGCATCGCGCAGCAAGGCAAAGGTCGCGACGCCGCCAAAGGCGCCCAACACGCCGGACAGCACCAGGTAAAGCGCCAGATGCAGGTCCACGGCGCCGCGCCGATAATGCGCCAGCGCGCCCGAGGTCGATGCCGCCACAACCTGGCCGGTGACCGAAGCCACCGCCACGGGGGCCGGCACACCCGAGAAAATCAGCAGTGGCGTCAACAGGAAACCGCCGCCAACCCCGAAGAGCCCCGACAGGAAACCGACCGCCCCTCCGATCCCCACGAGAAAGAAGAGGTTCACGGACAATTCGGCGATCGGCAGATAGACCTGCAAGACCCTGATCCGTTTGAAAATCACTACGCCGCACGAGTTTACAGGACCGTACGTCAACAATAGGTCAAGGGCTTCCCACGAACCGCAGGAAACCCTCGATGTTTGGGGTTAGGATGCTGACCCGACCGTGTCAAACGACAGTTCGGTGTCAGACCGGCTGGCTGCCCAGTACTGCGAGCAGGCGGGGATTGACGACGCCAATCTCGGTCATGCCGGTGCCACGCTCGAAAGCCTTGATGGCCTCGGCGGTCTTGGGTCCGGTCAGCCCATCGGGCGTGCCGACATCGAAGCCGAGCTTGCCCAGCACCGTCTGCACCTTGGACACCACATCCCTGGTGAGGATGGGTTCACCCGGATCGAAGCTGGGAGACCAGGTGCCCAGCGGGGCAAAGTTGGCCGCCAGGTCGACCGGCTCGGCCTTCCACAGGTCCAGTTCATCGCTCACGCGGCTCACTGCCTCGGCGGTCAGCGACTTGGCAATGTCGTCGCGGGCCTTGGCGGCATCGGCGTCACCATTGCGGGCGGCGAGGGCGAACCACTTGTAGGACTGTTCGAAATCCTGCTCGACGCCCAGGCCGCGGGCATAGAGCATGCCCAGGTTGAACTGGCTGTCGGTCATGCCGCGCGCTGCCGCCTGGGCGAACCACTCGGCGGCGGTTTCGAACTGCTGGTCGCCCAGTTGTCCGCCGGCATAGAGCGCCGCCAGGTTGTGCATGGCCATGCGATTGCCGGCTTCGGCGCCGCGCTGGTACCACAGCTTGGCCACTTCGAAATCCCTGTCCACGCCCTGCCCGGCTTCATAGAGATTGCCGATGCGATACTGCGCCGGCACGAAGCCCTGCGCGGCGGCACGCTCATACCACTTCGCCGCCTCGACCTGATCCTGGGGAACAACGCGGCCCTCGGTATAGATGGCGCCGATCTCGAACTGGGCGCGGGCATCGCCATCGGCGGCGGCCTGGCGCAATTCGAGCGGACCCACGCCTTCAGGCGGCAGTTCGAAACTCTCGGTGGCTGCAACATCGGGAATGCTGCCCGTAACCTCGGGCGCCGTCTCGACCGGAATGTCGAGCGGCGCTGCGGCGGCGCCACCGGTCAGCGCCATGAGCGATGGCGGCATCGGGGTCGTGGCCACCGGCTTGGTGAAACTCATCGGCTGGTTGGGGTTGATCGACGCGGTCGCGGTGGCGTCGATCATGTCGATGACACGCGGCTCGGGGCGCACCAGCGACACGTCGTCAGTGGCCGAGGGCGTTGCCGAGGGCTGCTCTATCGCGGTCTGGGCCGCCGGCGATGCCGCCGTGCGGGCGGGCGTCATGCGTTGCATGACCAGGTTCAGGGCCAGCATCGAGACGGCGACCAGCGTGGCGGCCAGCAGCAGCGGGCGGCGATGGCGCGTCAGGAAACTCTGCTTTTCAACAGGCGCGTCGGCTTCGGCGTCCATACCGAAGGCCGGCGCGACCGGCGGAGCCTTTTCGGCCTTGGCCTTCTTTTCCTTGACCGGCCTGGCCGGCTTTTCGGCCTTGGCCACGGGCGCCGCTGCCGCGTCGTCGGTCGGTGTCGCGGCGGCGGAACCCGGCCTTACCCGCGCAAGGGCGCGGCTGATAAGCGAATTGCTGGACGCAACGGCGGGGGCCGTCGCCTCCTGGCGGGCACGCTGGGCGCGACGGGCAGCCGCGACGAAGGTGCTGGTGCTGCTCTGGCTGACCGGGGCTTCGACCTGTGGAGCCGCGGCCGCGGCCGGCGGGGTGAACGGATCGAGGTCGGCCTTGGCAAAGCTCGACTGGGGCCGCGGCGGCCGCTCGACGCTGGCGGGATCGAATGCCGGGCGCCCAGAAACCGGCGCCTCGCCGGCAGGCACTGGTGGGCGGACGCCGACCTTGGCATCGAGGGCGGCACGGACAGGCCCGGTATCCTTGAAGCCGGGATCGACCAATGGCGCTTCGTCGACCGGATTGGCCGGCATCAGATCGCTCTTGGCGGCAGATTTCGGGCCCGACAGGGCAGTCAGCATGACCTCGAGCCGGCTGCGCTCTTCATCGGGCTGCTCGACCTTGGGCTGCGGAGCCGGCGGGGCCGCAGCAGGCGCGGCGGCGGCGGGCCGCTCGTCGCGGTTGCCCAATACGGCTTCGAGCCGGGTCAGCCGCTCGGCCGTATCCTTGCCGGCGGTGTTGAATAGTGCGGCCATGCGCTTTTCCAGCGCGGCCATGCCGTCCTCGCTCATGCCGCCGCCGGTGCCGGGAGCCGATTTGGCGACCGCCTCGGAGGTGCGTTCGGCCACCATGGCGGCGAGCGTTTCATAATCAGGCGTCTTGCCGGCAGACTTGATCAGGCCGGTCAGCCGGTCCTCGATGCTCTTGAGACTGTCGGGGCCGAACATGGCGACGGGCGCCGGCGCCTTGCGGGTCACCGCCTCGCTGGTGCGTTCGGCAACCAGGGTAGCCATGGCTTCGATATCGGTGGCGTCGGAGTGGCTGGAATAGAGCTTGGCCAGGCCATTGAGCTGCGCGCCCGTTTCGTCCATGCGGGCCATCAGCAGCTTGAGCTGGCTTTCCACCTGGCCCGAATCGGCGGCCGGCGCCATGCGGTCCGACAGGGCCTCGATCTGGCTTTCGATGCGCAGGAAACGCGGCTCCATGCCGGCCATTACAGCATCGCGCAGCGAGGCAATGTCCTGCTTGAGGCCGGCGACGTCGCCATTGGCGGTGTCGAGGGTACCGATGCGGGAAGCCAGGGCATCCACCTGGGCCACAAGCTTGTCCGGAGCGGACGCGCGGTCCTTCATCGCCTGGGTGAAGGCCGCCATTTCGCTGGTCAGGCGTTCGAAGTCGGCCGAGGACAGCGCAACATTCTTTTCGATGGAGTCGATGCGGTCATAGACGTTGCGGACGCTTTTTTCGATGGCGTGCATCGTCGGGGCGAGCGTTTCGGTCTTGGCCGGCTTTTCGGCGGCCTTGCGATCCTCGCGCGCGATCTCGCGTTCCATCTGCTGGGCCTGCAGTTCGGCCAGCTTGCCCACGGTCACCGAAACGTCGTCGAGCCGGCTGTTGATGGCCGACAGATCGACGCGCGGACCGCCTTCGATCAGGGCAGCCAGGGCGCCGATCTGCGCTTCGAGGCGCTTGACCTGCCCGGTCTCGCCGACCGCGCCGGCCAGCAATTCGACGACATGGGTCAGTTGCTCGACCTGGGCGGCGACCTCGCGCACGCTGCCATTGCCGGCGCGCTGCGACCTGAGTTCCCCCTCGAGATGCTCCAGCCTTCCTGTGAGGCCGCCGACCAGCGAGCTCAGTTCACGGAATTCGGGCGTGTCCACGGCGCGACGGCCCAGGGCGGCGGCCGGGGCCGACATCTGGCGGCCGCGAATTTCGGCTATGGCGTTGCTCAGGTCATCCTGTTCATGATCGACAGTGCCCAGATCGTCGCGTTCGGTAAAGCGGTCCACGGCGCGCTTGACGGTCCGCAGCGCCTCGCGGCGGCGCATCGCCGGCTCGGGCCCGACGACCTGATCGCGCAGGTTGCGGACACGCCGGGTCAGGCCGGTCAGCGCCGGCTCGGCGCGCTGCTCCTGGACATAGTGGCCTTCGACCTGATCGAGCAAGGCGACGAGCTCGCCGCGCAACGCCTGCCATTCCCCGGCCTGCGGCTCCGCTGCCGGCTCGGACATATCCGTGAATTGGTAGGCGCGGGCCATGGCTAGTCCCTGTCATGAAAGGCGGACCCCTCGCGATTCAACACGAAGGTATGACGGTCACTCTTGGGAAAACATGGTAAAGAACCCGTTAAGTATTGTCGCAATATGCAAGAGCCACAGGCTGAAAGACCTGATTTCGTAGTGATACGAAGCCGGCGATTCGGAGCTTTGCGTATATCGTTCAATCTGGGGAGCCACATGACCCGCCGCCGCATCATCATCGTCGACGACCACCCGCTGTTCCGGGCGGCGCTGCGGCAGACCCTGTCGGGGGGTGACGCCACCGTCAGCGTGGAGGAAGCGGGCGATCTCAACGGGCTGAGCGCGGCGCTCGACGCCGATCGCGATTGCGATCTCGTGCTGCTCGACCTCAACATGCCGGGCGTGCGGGGCTTTTCCGGGCTGCTGCTGCTGCGGGCACAATATCCCGATATTCCGGTGATGATCATCTCGGCGGTCGAGGACGGCACCGTGGTTCGCCGCGCGTTCGAGCTGGGCGCCGCGGGCTATCTTCACAAATCCGTGGGACCGACCGAAATCCGCCGCGCCATCGAGACGGTGCTGTCAGGCGAGGTCTTCGTCCCCGAGGGGACGGCTTTGGGCAGCGACGACGATCATACCGCACTGATGCGCCGGCTCTCGACGCTGACCCCGCAACAGGTGCGCGTGCTGATGATGCTCAGCGACGGGCTGATGAACAAGCAGATCGCCTATGAGCTTTCCATCTCGGAAGCCACGGTCAAGGCGCATGTCTCGGCCATCCTGCAGAAGCTGGACGTCGACAGCCGCACCCAGGCTGTGATCGCCGCGGCACGCATCGAAGACGGCCAGTTCGAGGCACTGTTCTCGATTGGTGGGGAAAAGCCGTAGCATCACGCCACGCCCTCGTGGTTCGAGGGTCGCTGCGCTCCCGCCTCACCATGAGGGCTACTTCTAGCCCGGTATTCCAGTAGCCCTCATGGTGAGGTGCGCTTCTTCAGCGCCTCGAACCACGAGGGCGTGGCACCTATCCAGAAACCACGCCCCGGCCCTTGGCCCAGTCATCCGTCTTGCTCCCGACCAACTGCCCGATATTGGCCTTGCCCTCCGCCCGCACGGCGGCGACAAGCCCGCGCTTGAGGCGGTCGAGCAGGTCGAGTCCGCTGAATACCATGGCCGAATAGAGCTGGATGGCGTTGGCGCCGGCCTCGATCTTGGCCAGGGCCGTTTGCGGCGAATGGATGCCACCGACGCCAATGATGGGGAGCGCGCCCACACGCTGGCGCGTCTGGGCCAGGCGGCGGGTCGAGAGTTCGAACAGCGGCTTGCCGGACAGGCCACCGGCCTCGGCGGCATTTTCGAGGCCTGCCACCGCGTCGCGGGTGGTGGTGGTGTTGGAGACGATCAGCCCATCGAGATCGGTCGCCAGCACGACGGCAGCGACGGCGTCGAGCGCCGCCTCGTCGAGATCGGGGGCGATCTTGAGAAAAACCGGCACGCGGGTCTTCGCCTTGGCGCGCGCGGACAGCACCTCGCCAAGCAGGCGGCGCAGGGCTTCGTCGGCCTGCAGGTTCCGCAGGCCGGGCGTATTGGGCGAAGACACGTTGACCGTCAGGTAATCGGCCAGATCGGCGAAGCGCTTCACCCCCAGCACAAAATCGGCGACGAAGTCCGCGCTGTCCTTGTTGGCCCCGATATTGACACCCAGGGCCGCCGGTACGCGCAGCCCCCTGAGGCGAGCAAGGGCAGCATCGTGCCCTTCGTTATTGAAACCCATGCGATTGATCACGCCCTCGGCCGACCCCACCCGGAACAGCCGGGGCTTGGGGTTGCCGACCTGCGGGTATGGCGTGACGGTGCCGATCTCCACCATGCCGAAACCCATCAGCGCCAGCGGACGGGCAACTTCGGCATTCTTGTCGAAACCGGCGGCCATGCCCACCGGATTGCTCAGGTCCAGGCCGCAGAGGCTGGTGCGCAGCTCGGCGCCATCGGGATGGCTCTGTTCGGGCGCCAGACCCAGTCGCAGCGCGGTGAGCGTCGCGCCATGGGCGGTCTCGGGATCCATCTTGAGCAGGGTTTCACGGGTCAAGCCCGCGAGAGCCGGTATGCGCAGCAGCGGCGAAAATGCCGAGAGGATCATCGGACGGCCTCGGGCAAGGTACAGGAACCGTCTGCCGCAACGCTCAGCGGCGCTTCCCAGGCAATAGCCGCTGTCGAAAGCGGCCCGCCATAAAGATGGGGGAAGAGCGCCCCGCCACGCGAGGGCTCCCACACCAGATCGGTGCCAAGGTCACGGCTGCGGACCGCCAGCAGTACCAGTCCGCTCTGGCCCGCAAAGTGCAGGCGGAGCGTTTCCGCCAACTGCCCAGCCGTCGAAAAGTGCATGTAGCCGTCCGCGGCATCGATGGGCATGCCGGCAAAGGTGGAGGCAGCGCGAGCAGGCGCAAAGGCCGCTTCGGTAGCGATCTTGTAGACGAATTCAGGATTGCTCATGGGCGCGAACCTAATGGCGCCGGCAAGGGGCCGCAAGCGGAGGGCGGCTCTTTACAAGACAAAGTTGGACCGCTAAGAATAGGACTTAATTCCACCGATAAGATATATTTCCTCGATTGGTCATTTGCCATGCTGTCACACAGAGCTATCTGGGACGGGATCGACGCCCTCGCGCGCCGCCATGGCCACTCGGTCTCGGCGCTGGCCAAGCTCGCCGGGCTCGACGCGACCGCCTTCAACGTCTCCAAGCGCATCAGCAAGGATGGGCGCGAGCGCTGGCCCTCGACCGAGAGCATTTCCAAGATTTTGGAGGCCACGGGGGAGAGCTTCGATTCCTTCCTCAGCGGCACCGGCGCATTCCTGCAACTGAACGACAACCTGCCCAACCGCACCGTGCCGCTGCTGGGCCTGGCACAGGCCGGCTCGGGCGGCTTCTTCGACAGCGCCGGCTTTCCGGCCGGCCAGGGCTGGGACGAGATCGCCCTGCCCTCGCCCGGCGAAGGCGGCATCTATGCGCTCGAAGTGCAGGGCGACTCGATGGAACCGCTTTACCGGGAGGGGGACCGCATCGTGGTGTCGCCCACCGAGCAGGTGCGGCGCGGCGACCGGGTTGTGGTCAGAACCCGCGATGGCGAGGTTATGGCCAAGATCCTCGCCCGCCAGACCGGCAGGCAGATCGAGCTCCACTCCATCAACCCGGCCTATGAGCCGCGGCTGTTTGAACTCAGCGATATCGAATGGATCGCCCGCATCATCTGGGCCAGCCAATAGTTACCAGTCGGCTGGCAGCGGCAGGCTCGTGTCGGCTTCACAGGTGGCAAGCGGCAGGCGCTTGCTGGTGCCGATGGCCAGCACCCGGCCTTCATCGGGGTCGGTGGTGACGGTCAGGCAGGCGCAGCCATGGCCGTAATAGCTGCCGGTCGAGACGAACTCATCCGCATCGAAAGCGGGCACCCGATCCATGACCGCAGTGGCGGCCGGATTGTCGTCGCCCTGACTCGACAGGGTCCAGCTGCGATCCCGGTCGATCAGCCACCAATTGCCCGGCGTCGGATTGGCCAGCCAGCCGCAGCGACGCTCGAACGCACCGGCCGGTTCGGCGCAACGGACCATGGGAAGCGCCGACCCCATGCCGAAGCCTTCGGGGTGGTAGACCAGCAGGTCGCGCGCCGCGATATATTCGTAGTTGGAGACTTCGCCTTCCGCGCGGAAATGCACGGTGCCGTCGGCGCCGTCCTCAGGTGAGAAGAACACGTCGTCGATCCGGCCGTCGGCATAGACCAGCGTGGTGGCCGAGATCACCATGGGCGCCCCCAACGTGTCGCAGGCCTGGCCCCCGCCCACCCATTTGCCCTGGATGGATTCGGGGATGTCATCGGCGGCGGCATAGGCCGGCATGCTCAAAGCCAGAAGCAGGAAAACAGCAAGAAACCGCAAGGCAATCTCCCTCGTTTCAACCGGCCTTGACGAACGTCCCGGCCAGCGCATCCTCGATCAGCTTGCGCGTATTGTCGATGCCGTAAAGCGCGGCGAAAGACCCGAAGCGCGGGCCGCGCTCCTGCCCGATCAGCACAGAATAGAGCATCTGGAAGAACTCGACGGAGACACCAGGGCCGCCGGTGGGGCTCTTTTTGGTGTGGTCCTGATACCGCTCGATGGTGCGCGCCACATCGAGCGCCGCGTTCTGGATGGTTTCATTGGTGGCGTCGTCAGGCAGGGCTGCGAAGGCCTCCGAGAGGGCTTCGAGCGCGCCGCGTTCCACGTCGTCGGGCGCGCGATAGCTCTTCTGCACGAAGTCGCGGAAATAGCGAATGGCATAGCCGACAAGCGCATCCAGATGCGGATGCGTCTGCGGCGACACGCCGGGCGCGTATGCGGAAATATAGCCCCACATCACATCAGGCGTTTCCGGATTGGAAGCCGTCGCCAGGTTCAGCAACAGCGCAAAAGTCACCGGCATGTCGACTTCGGGCACCTTGCCGTAGTGGACATGGAAGGCCGGATTCTCCAGGCGCGCGGCAGTGTCCTGCTTCTGGTAGGATGCGACATGGGCGAAATATTCGTCCACCGCGCGCGGGATGACGTCGAAATGCAGGCGCTTGGCCGTGCGCGGCTTCTGGAACATGTAGAGCCCCAGGCTTTCATTGCCCGCATAGGTCAGCCATTCGTCGATGGTCAGGCCGTTGCCCTTGGACTTGGAAATCTTCTGGCCTTCGGCATCGAGGAACAGCTCGTAGACATAGTGCTCTGGCGTCTTGCCGCCGAGGATTTCGCAGATGCGATCATAGATCGGCGCGTTGGTCTGGTGGTCCTTGCCGAACATTTCGAAATCGACGCCGAGAGCCGCCCAGCGCATACCGAAATCGGGCTTCCACTGCATCTTCACATGGCCGCCGGTGACGGGAACCGTGGTATCGCGGCCATCTTCGTCGGCGAAGGTCACCGTGCCGTTTTTGGCATCGACTTCCTTCATCGGCACATAGAGCACACGCCCCGATATCGGCGAGATCGGCAGGAAGGGGCTGTAGGTGGCCTGGCGTTCGGCGCCGAGCGTGGGCAGCATCACCTTCATGATATCGTCATAGCGCTCGGCGGCGCGCATCAGCACCGGGTCGAACTTGCCCGAGCGATAGTAATCGGTGGCGCTGGCGAATTCGTAGCTGAAGCCGAACGTGTCCAGGAACCGGCGCAGCATGGCGTTGTTATGGTCGCCGAAGCTGGCATATTCATTGGTCCACGGATCGGGCACCGCGGTCAGCGGCTTCTGCAGATGCGGCTCCATGGCCGCCTTGGAGGGCACATTGTCCGGAATCTTGCGCATGCCATCGAGGTCGTCGGAAAAGCAGATCAACCGCGTGGGAATCTCGTCGCGCGTCAGCAAGCGGAAGGCGGTGCGGACCATGGTGGTGCGCGCCACCTCGCCGAAGGTGCCGATATGAGGCAGGCCCGAGGGGCCATAGCCGGTCTCGAACAGGGCCTCGCCCTTGCCCGATTTCTCCAGGCGCTTGACCAGTTTCCGAGCTTCCTCGAACGGCCAGGCGCGGGCAGTCTGGGCGGCGTCGAAGAACGCGGGATCGAGCGGGGGCAACGGAGCGGGCGACAAGGTGAGGCCTTTCGGGAACAGGGGTCTGGGTGTGTTGCATCCCGGCGCGCCAACGTCAACGTTTTCGGGGGCCGGCGCTTGCCAAGGCCGCCCGACGCGCCTAGCTATCGGGGCACAGACCAGCCTGGGAATGCCTGATGTCCAATGCCGCCCATGACGCCCTCATTCACCTGATGATCGTCGCCGCCTCGTCCGACAGCGCCATGACGGACAAGGAACTGGTCCGCATCCAGACCCTGATCGGGCGGCTGCCCGTCTTCGAGGGCTTCGACAAGAACCGGCTGGCCGCCGTCGCCAATGCCTGTGCGGACAAGCTCAACGGGCCGGGCGGCCTGGACCAGGTGATGGACGATGCGATCGCCGTGCTACCGGCCAAGCTGCAGGACACCGCCTATGCCGTGGCGGTGGAGGTGGCATCGGTCGATCTCTACCTCGAGCAGGAGGAATTGCGCTTCCTCGAATTGCTGCGCGACAAGCTCGACCTGGACCGGCTGACCACGGCCGCCATCGAAACGGCGGCGCGGGCGCGGCATCGGCGGATGCCGAGCTAGTAAAATCCCACCGGGAACCAGCGCAGGTAGAGTTCGTCCAGCGCGCCATTGTCCTTGAGCCTGACCAGGGCCCAGTCGATGGCGTGGCGCACCGCGTCCTGCCCAGCGGGAACGGCAATGGCGAGACCTTCGCCGAACAGGTTTGGACGGAAGTAGGGTTGCCCGGCAAAGCCGCAGCACGTCAGGTTATCGTTGAGCCAGAACGAGGCGCGCATGGCGTCGCCAAAGAAAGCATCGGCGTCGCCGTTTTCGAGTGCCTCCAGCGCCTTGATCTCGCTGTCGAAGCCAACCAGCGCCACCTCGGGCAGGTAGCGCGTGAGGAAGGCCTCATGCGCGCTGCCCCGCCGCACGGCGACGGTCTTGCCGGCGAGACCGGCGGGATCGAACGCGCCGATATCGGGTGCGCGGGTGACGAAGCGGCCTGGGAGCGCCAGGTAGATCGACGAAAAATCGAACAGCAGGCCATTTTCCTTGCTCATGGCGAGCCCGGCGATCAATGCGTCGCCCTGGCTGTCGCTCAGGGCGTTGGCCGCCTGGTCCCAGGGCCAGGCCTGGATGGTGCAGGCGACATTGACCTCGACGCAGATGCGCTTGGCCAGATCGATGTTGAAGCCGATCAACTCGCCCCCGGCATCACGAAAATTGAACGGGGGAAAATCGGCGGTGGTCAGAAAGCGGATGGCTGGGACCGGCGTCAGGCTGGGCAGGATTTCGCGCGCGCTGGGGTCGGAATGATAGGGGAGAGACTGGGCGAAGGCCGGGGTGGCGAGGAGGGCCAGAAGCAATGCCGGCAGTCGTCGCCACCCTCCCCCTTGAGGGGAGGGTGGCGAAGCTGGGCCGCCAGGCCCTGCGGGCCAGGCGACGCTACCCTTCCCCTCAAGGGGGAGGGTAGCCATCCAACTGGCAATGAGGCCAAGACGCAGCATTAAACCTGATCCAGCCCATACATCAGGTCGGCAATCAGATCCTCGGGGCTTTCCAGCCCGACCGACAGGCGCAGCAGGCCCGGCGTGACGCCGGTTTCGAGGCGGACGTCCTCGGTGAAGCGGGCATGGGTGGTGGTGCGCGGATGGGTGATGAGCGACTTGGCGTCACCCAGATTGTTGGAAATCAGGATCACGGCAAGGCTATCGGACAGAGTGAAGGCCCCTTCCTGGCCGCCCTTGACATCGAGGGCGATGATGGTGGAGCCGCGCTGCATCTGCCGTTTGGCCAGTTCATATTGCGGGTGGCTCGGATGATGCGGATAGATCACCCGGTTCATCTTGGGATGGCTGGCCAGGGCCGCCACGATCTTCTCGGCGCTGTCAGTCATCTGCCTAATGCGCAGTTCGTAGGTTTCCAGCCCCTTGAGCAGCACCCAGGCGTTGAAGGCGCTGAGGGTCGCGCCGGTCTGGCGCAGGAAGGTGTGGACGTCGCCTTCAATCAGTCCCCGTGACCCCAGCACGATGCCGCCGAGTACCCTGCCCTGCCCATCGATATGCTTGGTGGCCGAATAGGTGACGAGATCGGCGCCGAGCTGCAGCGGCTTCTGGTAGAGCGCGGTGGAAAAGACATTGTCGACGATCAGTTTTGCGCCATGGGCATGGGCAATATCGGCGACGGCCCTGATATCGACCAGCTCCAGCGTCGGATTGGTCGGCGTCTCGATGAAGACGACCTTGGTATTGGGGCGCATGGCGCGGGCGAAATTCTCGGGATCGCGGCCATCGACCAGCGTAGACTCCACGCCGAAGCGTGGCGCGTAATCTTCCACGACATAGCGACAGCCGCCGAACAAAGCCTGGGCGGCCACGATATGGTCGCCGGCCCGGACCTGGCTCATCACCGCATTGGTGACCGCGGCCATGCCGGAGGCGAAGGCGCGGCCGGCTTCGGCGCCCTCGATCAGCGCCATGCGCTCCTGGAACACATCCACGGTCGGATTGGCGAAGCGGGAATAGTTGTGGCCGCCGGGGATCTTGTTCTGGAACAGAAGCTCGGCATATTCCGAGCTGGGATAGGAATAGCCCGAGTTGAGAAAAATGGCTTCGCTCGTCTCGTTGAAATCGGTGCGCTTGTCGCCGCCATGGACCATCTGGGTCGCGGCGCTGCGCCGTTTCGGATCGAGGAGGGGGTTCTTATCTCGGGACATGGTCACGCCTTCAAAACAAAAAACCGGCACCCAAAGGGCGGCCGGTTCCCAAACGGTCTTTAGCAACTTGTTTTAAGTGGCTGCAAGCGACCGGCCAAATCACCACTGGACTGTGATGTAAGGCCAATTGCCTGTTGGCGTCAATTGCGTGGATTGGTAGGGGTAGCCACGGGTTCCGCGAGGCGCGACAGCATGGACAAGCAACAGGCCTGGCCGCAGGGCGTCTTTCCGGCGCGGCTGATCGAGACCCTGCACAAGCAGGGCAGCATCATGGCGGCCCGCCCGTTCGATGCCGACCAGGTGCAGCCAGCCAGCCTCGATCTGCGGCTCGGCGACGTGGCCTATCGGGTGCGCTCCAGCTTCCTGCCCGGCCCCAGCCATTCGGTGGCCGAACGTATCGAGGCTCTCAAACTGCATGAGATCGACCTGACGCGCGGCGCCGTGCTGGAACGGGGCTGCGTCTATCTGGTGCCACTGCAGGAAAGCCTCGACCTGCCCGAAACGGTCAGCGCCTCGGCCAATCCCAAAAGTTCCACCGGTCGGCTCGACGTCTTCACCCGCGTCATCGGCGACCGGGCGCGTGGCTTCGACCAGATGCCTGACGGCTACAGGGGCCCGCTCTATCTCGAAGTGAGCCCCCGCACGTTCCCGGTGCTGGTGCGCACCGGCTCACGGCTCAGCCAGATGCGCTTCCGCTCCGGCGACAACCGGCTGACCGTGGCCGAGCATCAGGCATTGCATGCGTCCGATACGCTGGTGTTCAACAATAATGCCCCCGTCGGCGAAGGGGTGGCGCTGTCGATCGACCTTAAGGGCGAGGGGCGCAGCGGGCTGATCGGTTTCCGGTCCAGGCGCCATACGGCGGTGGTCGATGTGGACAAGAAGGCAGCGCTCGACGTACTCGACTTCTGGGATCCGCTGACCAATCGTGGCCGCGAGGAACTGATCCTCGATCCCGACGAATTCTACATCCTGGTCAGCGACGAGGCGGTGCATGTGCCGCCGACCCATGCCGCCGAAATGGTGCCGTTCGATCCGCTGGTGGGTGAATTCCGCGTCCACTATGCCGGCTTTTTCGACCCTGGCTTCGGCCATACGTCGGCGGGCGGCGCCGGGAGCCGTGCCGTGCTGGAAGTGCGCAGCCGCGAAGTGCCGTTCCTGCTCGGGCATGGGCAGACCATCGGCCGGCTGATCTATGAGCGGTTGGCCGAAGCGCCGGACCGGCTCTACGGCTCGGCTTTGGGATCGAACTACCAAGCGCAAACGCTCAAGCTTTCCAAGCACTTCAAGCCGTATTCGGGCTAGAAGAACAGCGCGTCGAGATCGGTCTCTTCCCCATCCTGGCTGGCCGGCTCGGCTTCCACAGCCGGTGCTGCATCAGGGCCAAAGAGCTGTTCGTGAATCCGGCGTTCGGCATCCATCGTGTAGCGGGCGCGGTGGGCCGAAAGCATGGCGGCGATGGCCGGGGTTTGCGCCGCCGCGGTCGCGGGCGGGCATGCCGCCACCAGCCGCATTTCGAGATCGCGCATGGTTTCGGAAATCGCAGCCTGGCTGACAAAGGTTTCGGCCGCATTGCCGAGCAGGGCAATGACATTGGGGCCATCCCGGTTGAGCGTAGCCAGGGCCTCGGCCAGCGTCGCGTCGACCCCCTGCAGCAGCACCAGCGCAGCGGTGGCTTCCTGTTCGAGCTGGCCGACGCGGCCGGCGGCGTCGCCGTTGGCGGCGGCGCCGAACGACTGCGCGAGGCCGGCTGCCTGGTGCAGGCCGGCCATGGAGGCTTCGGCGGCGGTGACGGTTTCGCCGGTCAGTTCGCGCAACTGCCGGGCGATGACGTTGAGGGCGGCGCCGCGGGGGCCGAGCTGCGCGCATTTGACTGCTGCGTTGAGGCTGACGAGGCGCATATTGGCCTCGATTTCCTGCACTGCCTCGACATGGCTGAGCAGAGTGCCGACAGTGCCAAGGACCGCCGTGGCAACGCTTTCCAGCTTTCCCCGCTCGGTTTCGCAATCGCGCAGAACCAGCGCGGCGTGGCGCACGGCCTTGCTCAATGCGGCCAGCGAGGAGGCGCCGGCTTCGTCGCCCTGGCCATAAATGGCGCGGCTTTGATCCATGATGGAGCGGGCGTCGGCGGCCAGATCGCGCAGGGCGTCACCCGCTTCGGCAACGTCGCCCTCGAAGGCATCGGTGGCGCCGGACAGCTGGGCAACCTGCAAGCTACCGAAAAGATTGCGCGCCACTTGCCTGTCGTTTTCCTGCATGCTGCCGCCGTCTAGCATGTCGGCAAGTGCCGCCAAGCCGCTTTCGACATGCTCGATGCGCTGCCGCGTGGCGTCGCCGACCTGGAGGGCCATGACGGCGCTGGCGATGCGGGTGACAATCTGGCGCGAAACGCGGCCGGTCTCGGCGGTGCCATCGACCGATACGGCGCGCTGACGCGCCAGCTCGGCCAGGGCCCGGTCCATGTCGGCGGCGAGTGCGCTCAGCGTATCGGCATGGGCATTCTCGAACTGGCCGCGCTGGCGGGCCGCATGGCCGACTTCATCGGTGAGTTGCCGATAGGCGGCGGTGAAATGCTGGATAGTAGAGGTGGCGCTTTCAGAGAGCTTGGCGATATCGGTGGTGAAGACGTCGAAATCATCGCTGTCGCCGACCACCCCGGCGGCGACGACGCGGGCATTGATGGCGACGATGCCCATCATCTTGACCGTGCGGCGCAGTTCGGAAATGGGGTGTTCGGCGGCGGCCACCACCTCGACCAGGCGCGTCAGGTCCGCCTGTTCGGTGGCAAACAGCGCCGAGATGGTTTCGGCCTGCCGGCCGATATCGGCCAGCCGCGTCGAGGCCTCGGCAAGCTCCGGGCTCTGCAACTGCGCCGGCAGGGCCTCGAACACCTTGGTAATGCGGTTGATCATGGCCGCGCCCTCGGTCAGGCGGGCGCCGACCGCGACGAAGGTGCTTTCGATCTCCTGGCGCGGTGCGGCCAGCGCCTCACCAACGGCGCGGAGCGCCGCGGCATCGGCGGAAGTCGGTGGAAGCTGGTGGGCCAGTGCGGTCATGGTGCTGCCCCCGTGCGCGGCGCCCGACCATAGGTTTCGATTTCGGCAGCGACGCGGTGCAGCGGCACAATCTTGGCGGCAGCGCCGCGCTGGATAGCCTCCTTGGGCATGCCGAAGACCACGCAACTCTCCTCATCCTGGGCAATGGTGTAGCTGCCGGCCTGGCGCATTTCGAGCAGGCCGCGGGCGCCGTCGTCGCCCATGCCGGTGAGGATGACGCCCATGGCGTTGCGGCCGGCAACTTGGGAGGCCGAGCGGAACATCACATCGACCGAGGGGCGGTGGCGCGACACATGCGGACCATCCACGATGTTGACGGTATAGCGGCTGCCGGCGCGATGCAGCACCATGTGCTGGTTGCCGGGCGCGATGAGGGCACGACCTGCCTGCACCACGTCCCCGTCTTCAGCCTCCTTCACCTCGATGGCACAGAGACCGTTGAGGCGGCGAGCAAAGGCGCCGGTGAACTTTTCGGGCATGTGCTGGACGATGATGATGGCGGGGCTGGCGGCGGGCAGTTTTTCGAGCACTTCGCGCAGGGCCTCGGTGCCGCCGGTGGAGGCGCCGATGCAGATGATCGGGTCGGTCTGGGGCTGCTTGGCGCGGACCGAGGCGGCGCGGGCTTCAGAATGGGGCGGGATGATCGCGTCGGCGGTGAGCTTGGCCTCGACCGTGAGCGCGGGGGCCGGCTTGTGGACACCGCGGAGCTTGGCATGGGCGGCCGCCTTGGCGGCATCGCAGATGCGCATGCGCGATTCCTGGAGGAATTGGGTGGTGTCGACGCGCGGCTTGGCCACCACATCGATCGCCCCGGCTTCGAGCGCCTGCATCAGCGTTTCCGAACCCGCCTCGGCCAGGCTCGAACAGATGACCACCGGAATAGGCCGCTGGCTCATGATCTTGCGCAGGAAGGTCAGTCCATCCATGCGCGGCAGCTCGATGTCGAGAAACATGACATCGGGCACTTCCTGGCGGATGCGTTCCACCGCCACATAGGGGTCGGCCGCCGTCGCCATGACTTCGAGGTCGGGATCGCTATCGATGATCTCACTGAGCGTCATGCGCACCGAAGCGCTGTCATCGACGATGAGTACTCGGATCTTCCGGCGGGTCGCAGCCATAGTCGTACCTTCAGGTCTTCTGGAATACCGCGGGTGCGACCTGACGCATGGTCACCGCGGTACCGATCATGGATTCGGAATGACCAAGAATCAGATAACCGCCCGGCCGCAAGTGATCGACCAGGCGCAGGATCACTTTCTCCTGGTCGACCTTGTCGAAATAGATCAGCACATTGCGCAGGAAGATGACGTCGACGTCGCGGTCGAAGGGATAGCTGGTATCCATCAGGTTCAGCCGCGCCAGGCGGACCAAACGCCGGAGTTCGGGCACGATCCGCACTTCGGGGCGCTGGCCGGGCTTGCGCGCGTGCATCAGATAGCGCTGCTGCTTGCCGGGCGGCACCGGCGCGATCAGCTCGGTCGGGTAGACGGCCCGAATGCCCTGCTCGAGCACGGACGTCGAAATATCGGTACCCAGAATGGCGAACTTGAAGTCCTGGCGCTCGGCCGCGAGATCGGCCAGCACCATGGCCAGGGTATAGGCCTCGGCGCCGGTCGAACTGGCGGCGCTCCATATCTTGAGCAATGGCTTGCGCTCGCCGCGGCGCAGCGCCAGCAGATCGGGCACCAGCCTCTCCTCAAGCAGGTCGAAATGCTCCGGCTCGCGAAAGAAGTCGGTCTTGTTGGTGGTGACCGCATTGATCAGGAATGGACGCTCGACGGCAAGACCATCGCGATGGAACAGGTAGTCGCCATAGTCGTCGAGACTATGAAGCCCCAAGGCGCGGACGCGCTTGCGCAGGCGACCCTCCACCATCAGGCGCTTGGTCGGCGGTAGCTTGATGCCGACTTCGGCGCCGATCAGGTCGGAGATGCGCTTGAAATCGCGCAGCGACAGATGGTCGTCGTCGGTGTTTTCCGGCCGCACGGCGGCCTGGTGGGCGGATGGGGGCAAGGGTCAGTCTCCGGGCAACGAGGGTATGCGATCGGCAATGATCGCATGCTGCTTGAGGTCAGGCCGCGCGGGCGGCGTCCGCGAACGATCCGAGCAGGCGTTCGAGATCGAGCACGGTGACAAAATTCCCGTTGCGACGGCCGATGCCGGCGATGCAGTGCCCGGACCAGGAACCGCTGACCGCCGGGGGCGGATCGAGCGCGTCCTCGTCGAGGATGGTCACTTCGAACACCCGGTCGGCCCGCAGGCCGAGCCGCAACTCGCCATCATGGCCGGCAATGGCCAACACGATGATGCGGGTATTCGCATTGTCCGGCGCCGGCGGCAGACCAAGGGTCAGCCGCAGGTCGACCACCGGAATGCCCTGCCCGCGCACATCGATCATGCCGAGCAGGGTTTGCGGTGCCTGGGGCAGCCGGGCGATAGGCCGCATGTCCAGGATTTCCTGCACCTTTTCGACGGGCGCGGCGAAGAGTTCGTCGGCAACGCCAAGGGTAACGTATTGAGCCCGTTCGGCCATTGCTGCCTCCTTATGCCGCGCCACGGCGGGTGAATTCACCGTCGAGCTCGTCGCGGCCATCATCGAGGTCGAGGTCGAAACCGCCACCCTTGCCGCCACGCATCGCCTGCTTGCTCTCACCCATCTGGGGGGCGTGAGCCATGATCGCGTCGCGCAGGCCGGCGCGGGCCGGCTTGGCCTTGGTCGGGGTCGGCGCCTGACCGGCCTGGCTGGCATGGATGCGGAAGTAGCTGATGGCGGTCTGGAGCTGCTCGGCCTGGCTGGCCAGTTCCTCCGATGTCGCCGACATTTCCTCGGCGGCCGAGGTGTTCTGCTGGGTTACCTTGTCGAGCTGCTGGANCTGGAGCTGCTCGGCCTGGCTGGCCAGTTCCTCCGATGTCGCCGACATTTCCTCGGCGGCCGAGGTGTTCTGCTGGGTTACCTTGTCGAGCTGCTGGATGGCGGTGTTGATCTGGGCTGCGCCGGCATTCTGCTCGCGGCTGCCGGCGGAGATTTCTTCCACCAGCTCAGCCGTGCGCTGGATGTCTGGCACCAGCTTGCCAAGCATCTCACCGGCCGACTGGGCCGCCTTGACGGTGGTGCCGGAGAGGGTCGAGATCTCAGCTGCCGCAGCCTGGCTGCGTTCGGCGAGCTTGCGCACTTCGGAGGCCACCACCGCGAAGCCCCGGCCATGCTCACCGGCACGGGCGGCTTCCACCGCCGCGTTGAGGGCCAGCAGGTCGGTCTGGCGGGCAATTTCCTGCACCACCATGATCTTTTCGGCGATGGTCTGCATCGCCGCCACGGCATTGTTCACCGCCTCACCCGAGGCGATGGCGTTCGCTGCCGACTGGCGGGCGATCTTCTCGGTCTGGGTGGCATTGTCGGCCGACTGCTTGATGGTCGAGGCCATTTCTTCCATCGAGGCCGAAGCCTCTTCGGTCGACGAGGCCTGTTCGGTGGCGCCCTGGCTGAGCTGTTCGGCCGTGGCCGACATTTCCTGGCTGCCCGCCGCGACATTGTTGGCCGAGGTGATGGCTTCGGAAATGACGTCGCGCAGCTTGGCGACCATGCGTTCCAGCGCCAGCCCGAGAGCGTCCTTGTCGGACAGCGGCTTGACGTCGGTGGTCAGGTCGCCATCGGCGATCTGGTCGGCGGCGGCGGCCGTGGCGCGCAGGTTGTCGGTCATGGCGTTGACGGTGGTCACGAGATCCTTGATCTCGTCGTTGGACGTCACCTCGACCCGTTGATCGAGATCGCCGATAGCGACGGCGTCGACCACCTGGCGGATGCGATGCAGACCGCGGCTGATACCGAGAACGATCCACACGGCGGCGCCAATCGCCAGCAATGTAGAGCCGATCAGCAGCCCGATCAGCAGGGTGCTGCTCGACGCATAGAGCTGCTCGGCGTCCACGGTGGCTTGCGCCAGTTCTTCATTGTCCAGGGCCGTCAGCTCATCGAGCGCAACGACGGCCTCGCTGCGCGCCTCTGCGGCACGGCCGCCGGCAAGCGCAAAGGCCTCCTCCTCACGATTGGCCTGGGCCAGCCGTCGGATTTCGGCATGCTGGGCAAGATATTCGTCATAGCTGGAGACGAAGCGGTCGATCAGCGCCTTGCCGGCCTCGTCGGAAACATCGCGGAGCGCCGAGGCGTCGGCATGGACCAGGGCGATCTCTTCGTCGAGGCTATCGACCAAGGTGGACCGCCCGGCGGGATCGTGCGTCAGAATGAGATTTTTCTCGTCGCGCGCGACTTCCAGGGTCGCGACTTCAAGGTCGGCGGCCAGCTGGATGCGCTTGACGTTTTCGTTCATGGCGATGCCGAACGAATTGTTGAGCGAACCGAGATTCTGCAGGGCGACAACCATGCTGATCGCCGACAGAATGATGACGACCGCGAATGTGGCAGCGAGTTTTACTTTAATGGTCAAACGCATAGGACGTGCCCTTCTTGGCTGGAGGGCACGCTTCTGCGGTCCTCTATCGATGTACCGACGCATATAGTCTGGCTTAGTCGCATCGGGGCCGGAACCAATCCGGTCCCGATGCAATGATGACGACTGGATCAGGCGCTGCGACGGGTGAAGTCGGCGTCAAGATCGTCGTGACCGTCATCCAGGTCGAGGTCGAAGCCACCCGAATTGGCGGGCTTGGCCTTGGCCTTGCCGCCCGGCTTGCGCGGCGCCATATGCGGCGCCTTGGCCAGGATGGCCTGCTTAAGGTCCGGCTTGGACTCGCTCCGGTTGGCGGCCATCGGCACCGAGCTGGCGTCGATGCGGAAGTAGCTGATGGCGGCCTGGAGCTGCTCGGCCTGGCTGGCCAGTTCCTCCGATGTCGCCGACATTTCCTCGGCGGCCGAGGTGTTCTGCTGGGTTACCTTGTCGAGCTGCTGGANCTGGAGCTGCTCGGCCTGGCTGGCCAGTTCCTCCGATGTCGCCGACATTTCCTCGGCGGCCGAGGTGTTCTGCTGGGTTACCTTGTCGAGCTGCTGGATGGCGGTGTTGATTTGCGCCGCGCCGGCATTCTGCTCGCGGCTGCCGGCGGAGATTTCTTCCACCAGTTCGGCCGTGCGCTGGATGTCCGGCACCAGCTTGCCAAGCATTTCGCCGGCCGACTGGGCCGCCTTGACCGTGGTGCCGGAGAGGGTCGAGATCTCCGCTGCCGCGGCCTGGCTGCGTTCGGCCAGCTTGCGCACTTCGGAGGCCACCACCGCGAAGCCCCGGCCATGCTCGCCGGCACGGGCGGCTTCCACCGCCGCGTTGAGGGCCAGCAGGTCGGTCTGGCGGGCGATTTCCTGCACCACCATGATCTTTTCGGCGATGGTCTGCATCGCGGTCACCGCGTTGTTCACCGCCTCACCCGAGGCGATCGCATCGGCAGCGGACTGGCGGGCGATCTTCTCGGTCTGGCTGGCATTGTCGGCAGACTGCTTGATCGTGGAAGCCATTTCTTCCATCGAGGCCGAAGCCTCTTCGGTCGACGATGCCTGTTCGGTGGCGCCCTGGCTGAGCTGTTCGGCCGTGGCCGACATTTCCTGGCTACCCGCCGCGACATTGCGGGTGGCGGCCGTCACTTCGCTCACCACTTCGCGCAGCTTCTGCGTCATGGCATTGAGTGCCTTGATCAGGTCACCCACTTCATCGTCGGCCTTGACCGCGGCCGTGGCGCTCAGATCGCCCTCGGCAACGTCGTTGGCGAGCCGGACGGCACTGGACAGTGCCCGGGAGATCGAGATGACGATCCAGAGCGCAGCGACGAGCGCGATCAGCGCCGAACCAACCAGGATGCCGATCAGCAGCATGCGGCTGGACTGGTAGAGCGCCTCGGCGTCAATGGTGGACTGGTCCAGCAGGGCGTCGTTGCGCTCGACGATGGTTTCCAGCAGGTCCGAGGCGGCCGTGCGCAGCGTAGCGCCCTCGCCATCGGCCAGTTCCGCCGCATGATACTGCGAGCGCTGGATCGAGACATCGACGGCCTTGTTCATGGCGACGATCATGGCCTGATAGTCGGCCTCGGCCTGGGTGGCGAGACCGGATTCGGCAGGGCCGACGACGCGGACCAGGTGGGCGAAGCCGTCTTCCAGATCGGTGATGGCCGTGTGGTAGTCGTTGAGCCATTCGTCCTGCTTGGCGGGGTGCTGGTCGGCCAGCAGGATATTGCGCTGCTGCCGGAACGCGTCGCTTGCCTTGAGGAACATGGCGTTGGCGGTATCGTAGGCCGGCACTGCGGACAGATCACCCGCAGCCAGCCTGCGACCGAGAGCCTGGATCAGGCTGCCCATGGTCTGCTCCAGGGCGGTGATGGAGGCGCTGCCGTCGCTGGTCGTGATGTTGAAGGCCACGGTATCGCTGTTCTGCAGTGCGTATTGCTGTACCTGCAGGGAGACCGCCCAATAGGCGTCAAGGGCTTCGATGAAGCTCTGGATGTCGCGGTTGGATTCTTCGGCCGTGAACGAGCCCGCCATGCCCGTAGCGTCGGAGCGCAGCTCTTCGTAGAGGGCGCCCAGCATCTGCTCGTCGGCGACCAGCTCTTCGGAGTTGGAGGTCAACATCATGGCGCGCAGGTCGTTGCTCAGCCCCGTGAGGTCGTCCTGCATTTCCTTGAGCGCAATCGAGCGGGCCGCCGGCCCGGTCACGATATGCTCGAGGTTGTCATTGAGCGAACCGAGGTTCTGCAGGGCGATGAACATGCTGGCGCCGGAGAGGGCGACGACCACGGTGAAGACCGCAGCCAGCTTGGTTTTGATTGTCAGTCTCACGATGCAGACCTTTCTTCTGATGCTGCGGGGGACGCCGTTCTGGCGCCCTGTGTTTCGAAAATACGCCCCAGATCGGGGATGATGATGAAGCCACCATTGCGCTTGCCGATGCCGCGGATGAATTCGGGGCGCCAGCGCATGCCGACCCTGGGAGCTTCCTCGATGGAGGCTGCCTCGATGTCGGTGACGTCGTGGACCTTGTCGGCGAGAATGCCGGCGACCGTCGGCTCGCCGTCGATATCAACCTCCATCACCACGATGCGGGTGTCCTCGTCGGGCTCGGGGCGGTCCATGCCGAACATCACGCGCAGATCGGCGAGCGGCACGACGCGGCCGCGCACGTTGATCAGCCCGCTGACGAAGGGGGAGGCATTGGGAACCTCGGTGATCGGCACGAGATCGAGTATTTCGCGCACGCTGCCCGCCTCGACGGCGAAGAGTTCGTCCTGCAGGCGCAGGGTCAGCGCCTTCATGGAACTGGTTTCGGTGGCGGTCATGCTGCCCTCCCCTGGTCGACATAGCCCTGGCCGAACTGGACCAGGTGGGCGGTATCGAGGATGAGCGCCACGGTGCCGTCACCCAATATGGTCGCGCCGGAGAACGACTTGATGGACGAATGCAGTTTGCTCAGTTGCTTGATGACCGTCTGGTTGTTGCCGATGATCTGATCGACCACGAGGCCGACGCGACCCTCGCCGGAAGAGACGATCACCACTTTCTGGTGCGGATCGGCCGGCGCCCTGGTGCCGAACACTTCGCGCAGGCGCAGGAAGGGCACGAGGCTGCCGCGGATATCGAGGAAGTTGCGGCCGCGGGCATTGGCTTCGATGCCCTCGGGTAGTTCGACGCATTCTTCCACGGCCGCCAGCGGGATGGTGTAGCGGCCATTGCCGACCCGCACGAGCATGCCATCGATGATGGCCAGCGTCAGTGGCAGGCGCAAAGTCATGGTCGAGCCGCTGCCCGGCGTGGTGGCGACATCGATGCTGCCGCGCAACCCGTCGATGGTGCGCTTGACTACGTCCATGCCGACGCCGCGGCCCGACAGCGACGTGACTTCCTTGGCGGTGGAGAAGCCGGGCGCGAAGATCATCTGCCAGAGGTCCTGGTCGGCGATCTTGGCGTCGGGGGCGAGCAGGCCCGCCTCCTCGGCCTTGGCGCGGATGCGCTCGGCGTTGAGCCCGGCGCCGTCATCGGTCACCGAAATGGCGACTTCGGCTCCGGCATAGACCGCAGAGAGCCGAACCGTGCCCTTGGCCGACTTGCCGGCGGCGAGGCGCTTTTCGGCGGGTTCGAGGCCGTGATCGACCGAATTGCGGATCAGGTGGACCAGTGGATCGGCCAGGCGCTCGATCATGGTCTTGTCGAGCTCGGTATCCTCGCCTGAGGTGATGAAATCGATATCCTTGTCCAGGTCGCGGCTGAGGTCGTGGACCAGCCGGCGGAAGCGGCTGAACAGGGTGCCGATCGGCACCATGCGGATGCCCATGGTGGTGTCGCGCAGGCCCGAGCTCAGCCGCTCAAGTTCCTCGGCAATGGTCTTGAGATTGCCGTCGCTGCTCATGGCGGCGATCTGGGTCAGGCGAGCCTGAGCGATGACCAGTTCGCCGACCCGATCCATCAGCTCGTCGAGCCGTTCGGCGTCGACGCGCATGGAGGACGAGGCGGCCGCACTGGCCGGCGGTTCCTTTTCGACAACGGGCTTGGGGGCCTTGGGGGCCTTGGTCGCCTTGGCGGGAGCTGCCACGGGCTTGGGCTCGGGCGCGGCTACGGGTTCAGGCTGAGCCTCGGCCGGGGCCGGCGCCGCGATTTCGACCTCGCTCAGCGGCTCTACCGACAGTTCCATGCCATCCTTGAGGAACAGGAAGACATCGTCGATGGCGGCGCGCGGGTCGTCGGCGGTGAGATCGACCTGCCAGCCCATATAAGGCACTTCGGGATCGATGGTGTCGAGCGGCGGAATAGTATCGGTCAGCGCCAGGATGGTACAGGGACCGATGGCCTTGATCTCGTCGAGCAATAGCAGCGGATTGGTGCCATAGACCAAAGCGTCGGGCGGCAGGCGGAAGCGGATGCGCCAGCGATTGCCCTTGGCCGGCGCGGCGACCGGCTCCGGCGTTTCAACCTCGGTCGGCGCATCGACGACGTCGGTGCCCGCGATAGCAATACGCAGCGCATCGAGAATGGCTTCGCCGCCGGCCTGGGGCGCGTCGGGCTGTTCGATCAGCTTGTGGATATGGTCCTTGGCGTCGAGCGCCACCGCGATCAGCTCCGATGTCGCCGGGCTGTTGCCCTTGCGCACCTGGTCGAAGGCGGTCTCGAATTCATGCACGAAGGCGGCGACAGCCGTGAAGCCGAACATGGCGCCCGAACCCTTGATAGTGTGCAGGGCCCGGAAAGTGGAGTTGATCAGGTCGTCATTGGCCGGGTTCTGCTCGAGATCGAGCAGGCCCAATTCGAGCTGTTCGAGCAGCTCGCGGGCTTCCTGGCGAAATGTCTCGGTGGGGTCGGGGAAGCTCATGCGCCGGTGACCTTCTTGATGACCGCGAGCAACTGGTCCTGCTTGAACGGCTTGACGATCCAGCCGGTGGCGCCGGCTTCCTTGGCCTGGCGCTTGAGTTCCTCATCGGACTCGGTGGTCAGCAGGATGATCGGCACGCCCTTGCTGGAAGGATGCTGGCGATATTTGCGAATGAATTCGATGCCGTTCATGACCGGCATGTTGAGGTCGGTAATGACGGCATGGACGGTCTGACCGGTGGCCTTGGTGTAGCCATCGGCGCCGTTGATGGCCTCGATGACATCGAGGCCTGCGGCGGACAGCGTCATCACGACCATCTGTCGGATGGATGCTGAATCGTCGATGGTCAGGATCGTCTTGCTCATGCTGTCTTGCCCTCGCCTTGTCGAATTGGTGGTGTCCAGAAATCACCATCCGGAAGCAAAGGCTGGCCTTCGGCATCGAGGCATCCGACCTGAACCAGCAGATCACGCAGCACGCCGCTGGGCGGGGCAGCGAGTGTCAGCGATTTTCCGGAGGCCTGGGCCTGCTTGCGGGCGGCCAGCAACAACTGGATGGTGGTAATGTCGGCGCCCGATATCGCCTCGGTGGCGACGGCGACCTGGTCATGGCCGGTCAGCGCCTTGCGCAGCGATCCGGCAATATCCTGCGCGGCGCGCAGGCCGGCATCGCCGGAAATTTTGACGACGTGAACGCTATCTCTGGTCATGGCAATGACCGAGCCGTGAAGCACAAGACGTAAAACATAGCTTTGACTACCGTAGGATGGGCACAGTCTTTGTCGTCAGAACCAGCTTTTATTAGCGGTTTCTTAAGACGCGACCTGGCGCTTCGTTAACTTCGACTACGCGCATCGTATTCCCATCCGATGCATTACAGAGGATGAACGAAGTTGATTAAGGCAGTCTTACTAGAATTTACTTTCATCGATCAATTCTTTCCTTGATGATGTCAGTAACTATTACGAGTCACAACCAGAGTCATTACAGCCGATGCAAGGGCTGTTGTGAATCTTGACTCTGCCCCAGCGAATCTTCGATTCACCGCAGCGAGTCAGGCACGAGTCACGGGGCAAGTATTACTTCCAGTATCGCGGCGCATTGTTCTGCCAATTGCCCAGGAGGGCGGCGCGCTGTTCTTGTATGGGAGGTCCGCGACGCCCGAAAAATTTGGAGCTGGCAGTTGGTCAGAATCCTCGCCAGGGCGGCGCCCCGGCATCATCGCTCGGCCCGCGCAAACCCAGAGTGCCCGAAGCCCGACAACGATGCCGGAGCGTTGGATGGAATGAGGCGGCCGAGGCCGGCCATGCTGCTCGGAGCGGGGCAGAGCTGCCTGCACCGACATAGGAGAGAAGCCGGCTAGAAGCCGATGGCCTCGGCCTGGGCGCCGCCCATGACGGCCTCGATCTCGCCCCACCTGGCGCAGAAGGCAGCGACGCAGGCCGGATCGAAATGGGTGCCGCTGCAGGCCACGATCTCGGCATAGGCCTTGTCGATGGGCCAGGCGGCTTTATAGGGACGCTCCGAGCACAGGGCATCGAACACGTCGGCAAGGGCGACGACACGCGCTTCGATCGGAATATCGGTGCCCGACAGCTTGTCGGGATAGCCAGCGCCATCCCAGCGCTCGTGATGGCTCTGGGCGATCAGTTCGGCGGTGCGGATCAGTTCGGAGGAACCGTTTTCGAGGATGCGGGCGCCGATGGTCACATGCTCGCGCATGATCTTGAACTCATCCGGCGTCAGCTTGCCCGGCTTGCCGAGGATCGCGTCGGCAATGCCGATCTTGCCGATGTCGTGCAGTGGCGCCGCCAGGTAGATCATGCGGCAGCGCTGGGCGCTGAGGCCGATGCCGCCGGCAATGAGTTGGCTGATGCGGGCGACGCGCGACACATGTTCCCCGGTATCGCCGTCGCGATACTCGATGGCGCGGGCCAGCCGCCAGATGATTTCTTCCTCGCGCGCCAACAGGTGCGCCGTGGCCAGTTCCACCTCGCGCGACAGCCAATTGGCGCGGTCGGCCAGTTCGACCTGGGCCGCGCGCAAGGTCAGCAGATTGGCGACGCGCGCCTGCAATTCGGTAGGGTCGAACGGCTTGTTGACGAAGTCGGTGGCGCCGGCGCGGATAGCCTCGATGCGGGTGTTCCTATCCATGTCGGAGGTGACCATGATGATGGGCACCAGGCGATAGGCATCGCGCGCGCGCAAAGCGCTGGTAAACTGCACACCATCCATTTCGGGCATGATGTGATCGACGAGCACGAGATCGTATTGCGTGGCCTCGGTCCGCTCCAACGCCTCGAAGGGGTGGAGGCACGCGTCAATGTCGGCATTGGTCGCCGCCTTGACGATCGTAGCGATCATCGCAAGGCTCGACCGGCTGTCGTCAACAATCAATACGCGCATATCCGCCCCCGGATTTGGCGCAAGCATAGGGCAACAGCCGTTATGCGACTGTTAATCGCCATCCCTTGACGCGAGACGCCAATTCCCGCATCTATCGGCGCGCCGCGGGTGTAGCTCAATGGTAGAGCAGAAGCTTCCCAAGCTTACGACGAGGGTTCGATTCCCTTCACCCGCTCCAGCAATTCCGGGGGCAGGAACCCTCGAGTCCCTGTGGTCGAAACCGGCAAGCGGTTCCTCCAGGGTTCGATTCCCTTCACCCGCTCCAGATTCTCCTTACAGCAATGCCATGACCCGTGCCTCGTCGAGGTCGATGACGGCTGCCACGGCGGCGGTGGCTTCGGCCACGTCCGCATTGCCAATGGCGGTGACCAGCCGGGTCAGCGCCTCGTGTGTCGCCGCAAGGTAGTCCTCGGCGCCGCCCTGCTGGCATTGCCTGAGCGCCAGCGCCAGGGTCAGCTCAACGATGCCTGTCACCGAACGCAACAGGGCGTTACCGGACGTTTCAGCCACCGTGCGATGGATTTCAAGGGCCGCAATGCCGTGGTTTTCCAGATCATTCCCCGCCGATTCCATCTGGTGCAGCCAGTATTTCATGACGCGGATATTTTCCGCGGTGCGCCGCTCGGCGGCAAGCGCTGCGGCGCGGCTTTCGAGCGCGCGGCGCACATCGAACAGGCTCTGGTAAAACTGCCGATCGGGCTTGGCATAGAAGTGCCAGGACAGCACCTGCGGATCGAAGAAGCTCCAGCGGCTGGTTGGCGAGACACGCGTGCCAACCTTGGGGCGCGCTTCGACCAGCCCCTTGGCTTCGAGGGTCTTGAGCGCTTCGCGCAGCACGGTGCGCGACACGCCATAGGTCTCCATCATCACCGCGTCGCTGGCGAGGATGGAACCGACCGGAAACTTGCCCGTGACGATACCGTGGCCGATTTCGTTGATGACGAAGGTATGGAAATTTCGTGCAGCGGGTCGCCCGGACAGCGAGCGAATAAGGCTGCCTGCTTCGATCATGCTACACTTTCTCGGGCGACTCTTCTCCGGGAGCGGAGGCCGCAAATATGATGCGCTGCAGCACAATGAACAAGAACAGCAGCACGCCGATCACGATCTTGGTCCACCAGCTCGACAGCGTTCCGTCGAAGATGATGTAGGTCTGGACCAGACCCAGCAGCATGACGCCGACGAAGGTGCCCAGCACGAAGCCATAGCCGCCGGTCAGCAGGGTGCCGCCGATGACCACCGCGCTGATGGCGTCGAGTTCGACGCCCACTGCCGCCAGCGGATAGCCGGCCGAGGTGTAGAGCGAAAAGACGATTCCCGCCAAGGCCGCCAGGACGCTGGACAGCATGTAGATCTGGATGGTGGTGCGGGCGACCGGCACGCCCATCAGCGAGGCCGAGACCGGGTTGCCGCCCAGGGCATAGACATAGGAGCCGAACCGCGTGCGGTGGGCCAGCAGCGCGCCGAGCAGGAACACCGCAACCATCAGCAGGCCGATAAAGCTCAGGCGGCCACCGCCCGGCAGGCGGATGATGAGGTCGGAAATGGCGCTGTAGAAGTCGTGGTTAACCGGCACCGAATCCTGGGTGATGACCGAGGCGCCGCCGCGCGCCAGGAACATGCCGGCCAGGGTGACGATGAAGCTGGGCACCTGCAGATAGTGGATGGTGACGCCCATGGCGGCGCCGAACAGGGCCGCGACCCCCAGCGCGATGGCGAAGGCCACGAGGGGATGGAAGCCCAGCCAGGAGATCAGCACGGCGATGAGGACGCCGGTGAAGCCGATGACGGCGCCCACCGACAGGTCGATGCCGCCGGAGATGATGACGAAGGTCATCCCCACCGCTGTAATGCCCAGAAAGGCATTGTCGGTGAGGAAATTGCCCAGCACTCGTGTCGAAAGCATGCCGGGAAACTGCAATACACTCACGGCATAGGCGATGAGGAAGATGGCGGCGGTGGCGGCGAGCGGGCGGAGACTGCGTTTCATTTCGGTGTCGCCTGCCTGCTGTCGCGTTTGAAAAAGCCCAGCGCCGTGCCGACCAGCGGCGATTGCAGCATCAGGATGAGGATGATCATCCCGGCCTTGACGATGAGGTTGAATTCCGGCCGGAAGCCGGAGACCAGGATGCCGGTATTCATGGCCTGGATGATAAGCGCGCCGACCACCGCCAGCGGGATGGAGAACTTGCCGCCCAGCAGAGAGGTGCCGCCGATGACCACGGCGAGGATGGCGTCAAGTTCGAGCCAGAGGCCGGAATTGTTGGCATCGGCGCCACGGATATCGGCGGCGACGATGACGCCGGCAATGGCGGCGCAGAAGCCGCTGAGGGCATAGACCAGCACCAGCAGCATGCGGCTGTGGATGCCGGCCAGCGAGGCTGCCGCCCGGTTGACGCCGATGGCCTGGATGAAGAGTCCGATTGCCGTGCGCCGCACCAAAAGGGTCACCAGGATCATCAGTACCACGGCGATCACGGCGGCCATCGGGAAGCCCAGGAAGGAGCCGGTGCCGATGAAGATCAGGCTGGGTTCGTTGAAGGTGACGATGGAGCCTTCGGTGATGAGCTGGGCGATGCCGCGGCCGGCCACCATGAGGACCAGCGTGGCCACGATGGGCTGGATATCCAGCACCGCCACGAGGAACCCGTTCCACAGGCCGCAGACAAGGCCGACGCAGAGTGCGGCAAGCACGGCGACCGGCGTGGGGTAGCCCGCCACCACCATGGTCGCCGCAACGGCGCCGCAAACCGCCATGATGGCGCCGACCGACAGGTCGACGCCCTTGGTGGCGATCACCGCCGTCATGCCGACGGCCAGGATCGCCACCGGCGCGCCGCGATTGAGCACGTCGATGACGCTGCCGAACAGCCGCCCGTCCTGCCAGGTGATGCGGAAGAAATTGGGAAACAGCAGCCAGTTGATCAGCAGCACCGCCACAAGCGCGAGCAATTGCGGATTGGCGAGGCGTTCGAGCTGAAGGCGCTTCATGCGACGGCCTCGTCGGTATGGTTGGCGATGGCCTGCACGATGACTCCGGGATTGATGTTCTTGCCGCGCAGTTCGGCGACCATTTCGCGGTCGCGCATCACCACGATGCGGGAGCTGTAGGCCACGACCTCGTCGAGTTCGGAGGAGATGACCAGCATGGCCATGCCGTCCTCGCGCAGGCGGTTGATGGTGCGGACGATTTCGGCATGGGCGCCCACGTCGATACCGCGGGTCGGTTCGTCGAGAATGAGGAAGGCTGGATCGGTGGCCAGCCAGCGCGACAGGATCACCTTCTGCTGGTTGCCGCCCGACAGGAGCTTGACCGGCATGTCGAGCGAGGCGGCACGGATATCCATGGCCTCGCCGAAGCGGCCGGCGATTTCGAGCTGCTCGTCGCGATTGAGCGCCTTGAACCAGCCGAGCTTGCCCTGCAAGGCGATGACGATATTTTCGCGTACGCTGAGATCGCCGAGAATGCCTTCGGCCTTGCGATCCTCGGGGCAGAAGCCGAAGCCATGCCTGATCGCGTCGGTGGTACGGCGCAGGCTGGTCGGTTTGCCATTGACCATGGCCTCGCCCTGGTCGGCGGGATCGGCGCCGAACATGATGCGCGCGACTTCCGTGCGGCCCGAGCCGAGCAGGCCGGCGACACCGATCACCTCGCCCTTGTGGATGGTGAGATCGAAAGGCAGCACGCTACGCCTGCGGCCATAGGCCTTGAATTCGAGCAGCACCTCGTCGGGCGTCTCGCTGGGCTCGACGTCGGTAGCGCCGGAAAAGGCGATATCCTTGCCCAGCATGAGGCGGACAACGTCGGTGCGGCTGAGAGCATCAAGCTGCCGCGTGTCGATCAGCGTGCCGTTGCGCAGCACGGTAACCCGGTCGGCGATGGCAAAGACCTGATCGAGGAAATGGGTGATGAAAATGATGGCCAGGCCCCTGGCCTTGAGCCCCCGCACCACTTCGAACAGGCGTTCCACCTCGTTGCGATCGAGGCTGGCCGTGGGTTCATCGAGGATCAGCACCTTGCCGGATAGTTGTACGGCGCGGGCGATGGCCACGATCTGCTGCACCGCGACCGAGTGCGTGCCCAACTCGCTCGACGGATCGATATGCAGGTCATAATTGGCCAGGAGCGCGCGGGCGTCGGCTTCCATCCTGCGGAAATCGACGAAGCCGAAGCGGCGCGGCTGGTGCCCCAGGAACAGGTTTTCGGCGACGGAACGGTTGGGCAGGAGATTGACCTCCTGGTAGACCGTGCCGATGCCGAAGGTCTGGGCGTGGAGCGGATTGTCGAGCGACACCTCGGCACCATCGACATAGATGCCGCCGCCATCGGGCTGATAGGCGCCGGTCAATATCTTGATGAGGGTGGACTTGCCGGCGCCGTTTTCCCCCAGCAGGGCATGGACCTCGCCGGACCGCAGTCCGAAATCGACATTGTCGAGGGCAACATGGTTGCCGAAAATCTTGAGGACGCCGCGCGCTTCGAGCACGTATTCGCCGTCTGCCATGTGCCGTTCCCCCATGTTCACCGTTCCAGCCACACGCACGGTGTCATCCCGGGCTCGACCCGGGATCCATCTTGATAATCTCAGGATGGATCCCGGCTTTCGCCGGGATGACACCGTGGTTTGAACAAGCGGTTTGGGCAAGCCCGATTAGTAACCCAGGCTCTTGCGCGTGTCATACTCGCCCTGCGGATCATCCGCCGGGGTGTAGAGCTTGGATTCCGTGATGATGGTCTTCGGGGGCACGGTGCCGTCCTTGAGATAGGCGGCCAGGGCTTCGAAGGCCGGGCCGGCCATGTTCGGGGTCAGTTCCACGGTGGCATTGGCTTCGCCGGCAACCATGGCCGAGAAGATGTCCGGCACGCCATCGATCGAAACCACCTTGATGTCGGTGCCGGGCTTGAGGCCGGCATCCTTGATGGCCTGGATGGCGCCCACGGCCATGTCGTCATTGTGGGCATAGACCGCACAGATATCGGCGCCGCCATTTTCGGCCTTGATGAAGCCTTCCATCACTTCCTTGCCCTTGGCGCGGGTGAAATCGCCCGTCTGGCTGCGAATGATGCTGATGTTGTCATGGCCGGCAATGGCCTCTTCAAAGCCCTGCTTGCGGTTGATGGCCGGAGTGGAGCCGACGGTGCCCTGGAGTTCGACCACCTTGCAGTCGGCATCGCCGACATCGGCCACCAGCCAGTCGCCGGCAACGCGGCCCTCCAGAACCTGGTCCGAGGCTACCATGGTCAGGTAGAGATCTTCGGGCGCATCGACGCCGCGGTCGAGCAGGAGCACGGGGATTTCGGCTTCCTTGGCTTCGGCCAGCACGTCGTCCCAGCCGGTGGCGACGACGGGCGCGACCAGAATGGCATCGACGCCCTGGGCGATGAAGCCGCGGATCGCCTTGATCTGATTTTCCTGCTTCTGCTGCGCATCGGCAAATTTGAGATCGACGCCGAGGGCTTCGGCCTGCTGCTTGGTCACCGAGGTCTCGGCGGCGCGCCAGCCGGATTCCGAGCCGATCTGGCTGAAGCCGACGACCAGACCCTGCAGGTTGTCCTGGGCAATGGTGACAGACGTCAAAGCGGTAGCGAGGCTCGCCGCGATGGCGAGCTTGGAAATGATGTTCACGATGTCCTCCCAATGTGGCCGTCGCGGCGTGTTCACCTGCGACGATGAGAGGACGCTATATAAAGTACTATTATATGTAAATAGCAAAATGTATGACTGAGCCAGCGGTCCGTTGCGGACAAAAATCGCTGATCTTTCAGTTGATTACCCGCCAATTGGCCGTGTGCTAACCGGCCCGCGCGACGATGAACACTGCCTTGCCCTTGCCCGGCTGCCATTGGTGCTCGATGGAGAATCCGGCGCTGGTCAGGCTCCGGACCAGGTCGGTTGTGGTCATCACATCGAGCTGCGGCAGCAGGCCCAGTGCCTTGCCGATGGGCGCGATGAGCTTGAATGCGCCCATCGTGTCGCCAAGACAGGTCGTGCTGCTGACGAAAAGTCCGCCGGGCTTGAGCATCCGAAACACTTTGGCGATGACCGCATCCTTGTCGGCCAGCAGATGCAATATGCTCATCCCCAGGATCACATCGAAACTGCCGTCGGGCGCATTGAAGCTGGTGATATCAGCGCGCTCGAAACTCACGTTCTCGACGCCCGCCGCCGCGGCCTTGGCACGCGCAATAGCCAGCATGGACTCGGAAAAATCGATGGCCCTAATATGCCGCACATAGGGCGCATGGAGAATGGCCGTGCCGCCGGTGCCGCAGCCGAATTCCAGCAGGTCCATATCCGGCCGCAGGTAGCCCCGCGTTACCTCCAGCTTGGTCTGGTAGGCAGCCTCGTCGGCAATCGGCTGCCGCGCATAGCTGTCGGCCAGCCTGTCCCAGAATCTGTCTTCGCCCATCGCGCTGCCTCATGGTTTCGCGGCAAATTAGCAAGTCGCCACTCACAACGAAATCGCAGAAATCCGCCTGGCTAAATCGGTCGGCGGGCGGTGCTCCTGCGGGCAACCACACGCGGCTGCACCACGAAATGCTCGGCGGTCTTGCGGCCGGCGATGCGCTCCAGCAGCAGGCGCGCCGCATTGCGGCCGATCTCCCTGCCCGACTGGTCGATGCTGGTGAGATCATTCTGCGTATAGCCGCAGGGCGGGGAATTGTCGTAGCCGATGACGCCGACATCCTCGGGCACGCGCAGGCCGAGCAGGCGCACCGCGCTCAGCACTTCGAGCGCATAATAATCGGCCCAGCCGAAAATGGCGTCGGGCGGATTGGGCCCTTCGAGCAACCGGCGCACCGTGGCCGTGACATTGTCGATATCGTCCGCCGCGGGCGCGATGCGAATGGCATCGTCATCGAAACCGGCCGCGCGCATGGCCGCGATGAAGCCGGCTTCGCGGCGCTGGGACACGTCGGCCTGGCCCAGATCGGCCCGGCGCAGGGTGATCATGGCCGGCCGCTTGTAGCCCTGGGCCAGCAGGTGCTCGACCACAAGGGCGCCGCCGCGCTCGTCATCATTATTGGCCGAATCGAACAGCGTCGCCTGCGGCGCATGATGGCCGATCACGGCGATGGCCGCCTCGCGGGCCGTCGCTTCCACCTCGGCATTGGTCAGGCGCTGGCCGATCATGATCAGCCCGTCCATGCGGCGATCGACCATGGCATGCACGATGGCTTCCTCGGTGGTGGTGGAGCCATGGCCGATGCCGAACAGGGGCACATATTGCGTGCCCGCCAGGCCATCGTCGATGCCGTCGATGAGCTGGGGGAAGAACGGGTTCCGCACATCGGCCAGCAGCACGCCGATCGTATAGGTCTGGCCGCGCATGCCGCGGGCCGCCGTATGCGGGCGATAGCCCAGTTTGGCCATCGATGCGCGCACCTTGGCCTGCATGATGTCGCTGACGCCATAGGCGTCGCGCAGCACCTTGGACACGGCGGCCACGGACACGCCGGCATCCTCGGCCACCTCCCTGATGGTGACGCGTCCACTCGCGCGGCCTGACGCCGTCCTGTCCATGCGCTGCTGTCCCCAGATGCCGGGATTCGGCCTGTCGCCAGCCTTATCACACGGCGTTTCAAAAAGACCATTGCCAAGCCGATTAATTTGTAGAACGATACACGTAGAACATTCTACAGACGAGCGTGCAGCTCGCGGCTTTTTGATAGGGAGGATCGGCGTGAACGACGCATTGGCACCGTCTGCATCGGCGCAGGGCACTATTTCCGGGCGCAACTGGTCCGCCCAGATGGTGCGGCCGCTGGCCGACAACGGCGTCGAAACGCCGGCCAGTTTTCTCGCCAAGTCGTTCACGCTCGACAGCGTCGGCGGCAGCGAAGTGCTCTACATCTCCGCGCTCGGGCTCTATCGCTGCTTTATCAATGGCAAGCGCGTGGGCAACGATCTGCTGACGCCGGGCTGGACCAGCTATGATGTCCGGCTGAGCTACCAGACCTATGCCGTGGGCGACCTCTTGGTGCCGGGCGAGAACCGGATCGAAATCTGGCTGGCCGATGGCTGGCTGCGCTCGCAGATGATGTGGGGCAAGGCCCCGATCTTCAACACCTGGGGCAGCGAAATCGCCGCCATTGCCGAATTGCGCTCTGGTAAGGACGATGGCGCGCCCTTGCTGGTGACCGATGCAAGCTGGGAAAGCGGCGAACTGCCGGTACGCAAGTCGGGCATCTATTTCGGCGAAATCTACGATGCCCGTGTGACGCCGAAAGTCTCGGCCGGCAGCGCCATCCTGCCCTTCGACACAAGCAAGCTCGTTGCTCATGAGACGACGCCGGTCCGCGAGCTTACCCCCCTCCCCGTGGTCAAGAGCCGGGCCGATGCCGAGGGCCGCACGGTCTATGATTTCGGCCAGAACAGCGGCGGCTATGTCGCCTTCGATGTGATCGGCGAGGCTGGCGCCACGGTCATCGTGGAACATGCCGAAGTGCTCAACGAGCATGGCGAATTCTACAACGTCAATTTCCGCACCGCCGCGGCGCGGCTGGAATATACGCTGGCCGGCAATGGCACCGAACACTACCGGCCCTATTTCACCTTCCAGGGTTTCCGCTATGCCCGCGTGACCATCACCGGCGCGGCAAAGCTCGACAGCATCGTTTCGGTGCCGATCAGCTCGGTTACCGCGGTCAAGGCCGCCTTCACCTCGGGCAATGACCTGGTCAACCGGCTGGTGCTCAACACCGTCTGGTCGCAGCGCGCCAATTTCATCGAAGTGCCCACCGATTGCCCGCAGCGCGATGAGCGGCTGGGCTGGACCGGCGATGCGCAGGTCTTTGCCGGCACCGCCGCCTATTTCGGCGAGGTGCAGGGCTTCTTCCACAAATGGATGCGCGACCTGATGGCCGACCAGCGTCCGGATGGCGCCGTGCCCCACGTCGTGCCCGACCCGACCAAGCTCAACCCCAGGGATTATCCGGGCTTCTACGGCAGCACCGGCTGGGGCGACGCGGTGGCCGTCATCCCGTGGCAGCTCTACCTGCACTATGGCGACACGGCGGTCCTCGGCGAAGCGCTGCCGGCCATGGTCAAATGGGTCGACTTCGTCTGGTCGATCAGCGATGGCCCGGTGGTGTCGCCACCGCGCGAATGGGGCGGGCGCGGCTTTTCCTTCGGTGACTGGTTGCAGCCGGGAGGCCCTTCGGCCAAGCCGCTGCCCACCATCGGCGACGATGCCGCCGCCACCATCTATCTCTTCATCACGTCCACCCTGGTCGCCCGCATCGCCCGCGTCACCGGCAATACCGAGATCGCCACCCGCCTCGAAAAGATGGCCGCCGAGGTCAAGGCGGCCTTCGCCCGCGAATTCATCACGCCTTCCGGACGGCTGGCCTATGACGACCAGACCTCCTATGCGCTGGCGTTCCTGCATGACCTCATTCCCGAGGACAGGCGCGAGGCGGCCAAGCGCTATTTCAAGGCGACTATCGCCCGCGCCGACGGCCGCATCGGCACCGGCTTTATCGGCACCCCGGCTCTGCTGCCGGCCCTGGTCAAGATCGGGGAAATCGGCCTTGCCGCCGATGTGTTCCTGCAGGAGGAAGTCCCCGGCTGGCTCTATCAGGTCAAGATGGGCGCTACCACGATCTGGGAGCGCTGGGACGCCATCCAGGCCGATGGCTCCATCTATAATCCGCAGATGAATTCCTACAATCACTACGCCTATGGCGCCGTGTGCCAGTGGCTGCTCGAAGGCGTCGCCGGCTTCCGGCCGGACGAGACCGAGCCCGGTTTCACCACCATCATCTTCGAGCCGACCATCATCGGCGACCTGTCGCCGGTCAAGGCGAGCCATGCCAGTCCGCGGGGTGAAATCCGCGCCGAGTGGACCACCGAGGGCGACAAGGTGCGCTACGAGGTCGAGGTGCCCGCCGGCTCGCGCGGCCTGCTGCGTCTCAATCCCGACTATCGCAATGGACAGGTCGATGGTGCCGCCTGGGACGGCAAGGGCGACTACACCCTCGCGTCTGGCACGCACACGATCAGCTTCACCTACACACCGGTCGCGCGGAAAGCGCGCGCCGAACACAGCATCAATGCCCGCACGCCCTGATCGAACAGGCGGCGGCTTGGACTGCCCGCATGGTGCGGGCGCAATGGGAGAGAGACCAATGACCAAGACTTCCCGCAGGATTGCCCTGGCCGGCCTGTCCGCAGGCCTCATGGCAATGACGGCGCTGACGGGCGCAGCCTATGCGCAGAGCATCAACCTCACCTATCTCATCCCCAGCGGCGCCGATGGCGTGGCGGTGGCCGAAGAGTTGGTGAAGTCGTTCGAGGCAGCCAACCCGGATATCAATATCGACATCGAAACCCGCCCCGGCGGCTCGGAAGGCGACAACCTCGTCAAGACGCGGCTGGCCACATCAAGCATGGCCGATATCTTCCGCTACAATTCGGGCTCGCTGTTCCAGGCCATCAACCCGGCCCAGTTCCTGGTCGACCTGACCAACGAACCCTGGCAGGCCGACGTCCAGGCCTCGTTCAAGCAGGTGGTGACGGCGCCCGATGGCACCGTGCGCGGTGCGCCGATGGGCGCGGCGATGGGCGGCGGCATCTATTACAACAAGGCGATCTATGAGGAACTGGGGCTTTCCATCCCCAAGACCTGGGCCGAGTTCATGGCCAATAACGAGAAGATCAAGGCTGCCGGCAAGGTCGCCGTGATCCAGACCTATGGCGACACCTGGACCAGCCAGCTGTTCGTGCTGGCTGATTACTACAACGTCTCGGCCAAGGACCCGAGCTTTGCCAGCCGCTACACCGCGGGCGAGGCCAAGTTCGCCACCGACGAAGCGGCCCTGCGCGGCTTCGAGAAGCTGCAGGAAGCCCATGACGCGGGCTTATTCAACGAGGATTTCGGCGCCGCCAAATATGATGACGGCATCCGCATGGTGGCGGCCGGCGAAGGCGCGCATTATCCCATGCTGACCTTTGCCACCACGGCCATCGCCGCGTCCTATCCCGACATGCTCGACAATGTCGGCTTCTTCGCCCAGCCCGGCGACGATGCCAGCCTCAATGGCCTGACGGTCTGGATGCCCGATGGCATCTATATTCCCACCACCACCTCGAACCTGGACGCAGCCAAGAAGTTCGTGGCCTTCGTCGCCAGCGTCGAGGGTTGCGAAGCCCAGACCCGGGCCGGTGGCGCTTCGGGCCCCTATCTGGTCAATGGCTGCACCCTGCCCGATGACGTGCCGCCGGCTGTCAGCGACATGCTGCCCTATTTCGCCGAAGGCGGGCAGAACGGGCCGGCGCTCGAATTCCTGTCCCCCATCAAGGGTCCGGCACTCGAGCAGATCACGGTCGAAGTCGGTTCGGGCATCCGCCCGGCGGCCGATGGCGCCGCGCTTTATGACGAGGACGTGCGCAAGCAGGCCCAGCAGCTTGGCCTCCCGGGCTGGTAAGCTCTTGCACATGGGCGGCTTCGGGTGCCTGGTCTCACCCGGAGCCGCCATCTTCCCGAGGAGAGGTATATGGCCGTGATGACTGAGACCGGAGTGGCCGGCGCCGCTCCCCTTCCGGCCATGAAGCGCCGCTCGCCCTATCCCGGCTGGTTCTTCCTGCCCGCCGCCATCATTTACGGCATACTGTTCCTGCTGCCGACCGTGGCATCGCTCTATTTCAGCCTCACCCGCTGGAACCTCTTCAGCTCCACCTTCATCGGCTTCGACAATTTCGCGCAATTCCTGCGCGAGCCCTTCCTCATCAAGGGGCTCATCAACACCGTGATCTATGCGTTGGTGACGTCGGGGCTCAAGGTCGTGCTTGGCCTGCTGCTGGCCGTGCTGCTCACCAGCCAGATCAGGGCGCGAGGCTATCTGCGCTCGGTGGTCTTCTTTCCGGTGCTGGTGTCGACCGTCGGCGTCGGCATCACCTTCACCGTGCTGATGCACCCGACCCAGGGCATGATCAACGAAGGCCTGGCGCTGCTCGGCATCAAGGGACCGGGCTGGCTGGTCGATCCCAATCTGGCGCTGTTCTCGGTGGCCCTGGTCGATGTGTGGAAAGGGGTGGGCCTTGCCACCGTCATCTACATTGCCGGCATCGTCGCCATCCCCAAGGACTATTACGAGGCCGCGCGCATCGATGGCGCCACTTCGTTCCAGAATTTCCTCTACATCACCCTGCCGCTTTGCCGGCCGGCGACGGTCACTGTCATCATCCTCAGCTTCATCGGCGGGTTGCGGACCTTCGATCTCATCTGGGCCATGACGCGCGGCGGACCGGGCTTTGCCTCCGATACCGTCGCCTCCGTCATCTACAAGCAGTATCAGGCCGGCTTCTACGGCCTCTCCACCGCCGGCAATGTGGTGCTGTTCATCCTCATCGCCGTGCTGGTCGTGCCGCTGACCATGCTGCTCAATCGCCGGGAGGGGCATGAATGAGCTATCTCCGCCGCTACTGGCTCAGCGTCGTCGCCATACTCGTCTCCGGTGTGGTGTTCCTCTTGCCCTTCGCCTTCATTGTGCTGACGGCGTTCAAGGACCAGAAGCAGTCCGCCTTGCGCGACTTCTCCTGGCCGGATGGCAATTATCTGTGGAGCAACATCGTCGAGGTGGTCACCACCCGCAACTGGATGCTGCTCACCGCCTTCATCAATTCCACCATCCTGACAGTGGCCAGCGTGACGCTGCTGGTCATCTTTGCCGCCATGGTCGGATTCGTGCTGCAGCGCCGCAAGACGCGCTTCAACGGGCTGATCGAATTCCTGATCCTGGCCGGTTTGATGATCCCGCCTGCCGTGGTCCCCACCATCTGGCTGCTGCAGGGCATCGGGCTCTTCGGCAAGCTGCATGGCATGGTGCTGATCGAGGTGGCCTATGGCCTGCCTTTCTCCATCATCCTCTACCGCGCCTTCATCGCCACCATTCCGCGCGAGCTGGACGAGGCGGCGATCATCGACGGCGCCCGGCCGTTCGACGTGTTCTTCCGGGTCATCCTGCCGCTGCTCTGGCCGGTGACGGTCACCAATATCGTGGTGCAGTCGGTGGCGGTCTTCAACGACTTCACCAACCCGCTCTACTACCTGCCGGGCAACGCCAATGCGACGGTGCAACTAACGCTCTACAATTTCCAGAGCCAGTTCCAGACGTCCTACAATCTGCTCTTCACCAATATCGCCCTCATCACCATTCCGCCCCTGCTGGTCTTCCTGTTCTTCAACCGGCAGATCGTGGCGGGCATGACCGCTGGCGCCGTCAAAGGATAGACCCATGGCAGGCCTCGAACTCAAATCCCTCCACAAGAGCTATGGCGAAGTCGAAGTCATCAAGGGCGTCGACCTCAGCGTCACCCATGGCGAATTCGTCGTCTTTGTCGGCCCCTCGGGCTGCGGCAAATCCACCTTGCTGCGCATGATTGCCGGGCTGGAGGACATAACCGGGGGCGAACTCTGGATCGCCGACAAGCTGTGCAACGCCGTCGAACCGCGCGACCGCGGTATTGCCATGGTGTTCCAGAATTACGCGCTCTATCCGCATATGACGGTCTACGACAATGTCGGTTTCGGCCTGAAACTGGCAAAGACACCCAAAGACGTGCGCGACCAGAAAATCCGCGAAGCCGCGAAAATCCTGCAGATGGAACATCTGCTCGACCGCAAACCGAGCCAGCTTTCCGGCGGCCAGCGCCAGCGCGTCGCCATCGGCCGCGCCATCGTGCGCCAGCCCGAAGTATTCCTGTTCGACGAACCGCTCTCCAATCTCGACGCCGCCCTGCGTGTCGATATGCGCATGGAGCTGGCCAAGCTGCATCAGGATCTCGGCGCCACCATGGTCTATGTCACCCATGACCAGGTCGAGGCCATGACCCTGGCCGACAAGATCGTGGTGCTCAATGGCGGCGTGGTGCAGCAGGTGGGCGCGCCTATCGAGCTCTATCAGCGCCCGGCCAATCTCTTCGTCGCCGGCTTCATCGGCTCGCCCAAGATGAACTTCATCAGCGTGACCGTGGAGTCCGTTGCTGCCGACACCGTCACCGTGGCCGGCAAGGACCTCGCCACCATGGCCATCCCGGCCGATGGCACCGGCATCAAGCCCGGCGATACCGTCACCCTCGGCATCCGCCCGCATGACCTGCTCAACCAGGCCGGCACCATTGTCGGCGAGGTGGTGCTGGTCGAGCGGCTGGGCAACGAGACCAATATCAGCCTCAAGCTGCCATCCGGCGCGTCCTGGCTGGTGGTGCTCGATGGCGACCACGACATGCGGTCCGGCCAGGGCGTGGAGCTGACCTTCGATCCCGCCCGCGCCATCATCTTCGGCGCGGACGGAGCGGCTCGGCATAAGCGGTAAAGAGCGCTTCATTCTCCCCAAAGCAATTCGCTATCGCCCCCTCCCCCTTGAGGGGAGCGTAGCGGCGCTCGGCCCGCAGGGCCGTAGCACAGCTGGGGTGGGGGTCCTTCGGTGAGCCACAAAACGACCCCCACCCTCAATCCCTCCCCTCAAGGGGGAGGGAGGCGACAGATCCGATATCTCTACCAATAATAATCAGCATACCCCCTGTGACACAGGCGGCCTTGCGCCGGCCGGCCTGCAATGCTTTACGGGCGCTTCCGCTGCGCCCGTCGGCGCGGCGCGCAGGGTTCCACATCGCATGATACGTCTCGAAAGCATCGGCAAGCAGAACGGCAAGCAGATCGTCTTCATCGAGGCGTCGGCGGTGTTGCAGAAGGGCGAGAAGATCGGCCTGGTCGGCCCCAATGGCGCCGGCAAGACCACTCTGTTCCGCATGATCACCGGCGAGGAGCAGCCCGACGAGGGCCAGGTGTCGATGGATCGCGGCATCACCATCGGCTATTTCAGCCAGGATGTCGGCGAGATGGCCGGCCGCAGCGTCGTCGCCGAAGTCATGGACGGCGCCGGCCCGGTCAGTGCGCTCATCACTGAAATGCGCGCGCTGGAAGCCGATATGGGCGACCCCGACAAAGCCGACGCGATGGACGCCATCATCGAGCGCTATGGCGAGGTGCAGCACCAGTTCGAAGAGCTGGACGGCTATTCCCTCGATGGCCGCGCCCGCGAAGTGCTTGATGGCCTCGGCTTCTCCCAGGAAATGATGGATGGCGATGTCGGCGCTCTGTCAGGCGGCTGGAAGATGCGCGTGGCCCTGGCCCGTATCCTGCTCATGCGGCCCGACGCGCTGCTGCTGGACGAGCCGAGCAACCATCTCGATCTCGAAAGCCTGATCTGGCTCGAAGCGTTCCTGCAGAACTATTCGGGCGCCCTGTTCATGACCAGCCATGACCGCGAATTCATGAACCGCATCTGCACCAAGATCGTCGAGATCGATGCCGGCTCGCTCACCACCTATTCGGGCAATTACGAATTCTACCAGCAGCAGCGCGCCATTGCCGAAAAGAACCAGCAGGCGCAGTTCGAGCGCCAGCAGGCGATGCTGGCCAAGGAGCTGGATTTCATCGCCCGCTTCAAGGCCCGCGCCAGCCACGCGGCGCAGGTGCAGAGCCGGGTGAAAAAGCTCGACAAGATCGACCGCGTCGAGCCGCCCAAGCGGCGGCAGGTGGTCGAGTTTGAATTCCGCCCTGCCCCGCGCTCGGGCGAGGACGTGGCGCAGCTCAAGGGCGTCAGCAAGAGTTATGGCAGCCGCGCCATCTATGATGGGCTCGATTTTCACGTCCGCCGCAAGGAGCGCTGGTGCATCATGGGCGTCAACGGCGCCGGCAAATCCACCCTGCTCAAGCTGATCACCGGCACGGCCGACCCCGACCAGGGCACCGTCTCGCGCGGCCCCAGCGTCAAGATGGGCTATTTCGCCCAGCACGCCATGGATGTGCTCGACGGCGACCGCACCGTGTTCGAGCAGTTGCAGGACAGTTTCCCGCAGGCCGGACAGGCCCCCTTGCGGGCACTGGCCGGCTGCTTCGGCTTTTCCGGCGACGACATCGACAAGAAGTGCCGCGTCCTGTCAGGCGGGGAAAAGGCCCGACTGGTCATGGCCATCATGCTGTTCGATCCGCCGAATTTCCTGGTGCTGGACGAGCCGACCAACCATCTCGACATCGCCACCAAGGAAATGCTGATATCGGCGCTCAGCGCCTATGAAGGCACGATGCTGTTTGTCAGCCACGACCGCCACTTCCTCGCCGCCCTCTCCAATCGCGTGCTGGAGCTGACGCCGGAAGGCGTCCACACCTATGGCGGCGGCTATACCGAATATGTGCAGAGCACCGGGCAGGAAGCGCCGGGGCTTAGGAGCTGAACGCCGGTAGCCCGGGGCTGCCACAAACCCGATCGTCACTCTCGGCCTTGACCCGAGGGGCTGAAGCTCAATCTGCTCCCACCCACAATCGCTTCCCGCGGACCTGATCCGCGGGTCACCCGCCGCTTGTGCCGGGCTGAGAGAGACCCGCGGATCAAGTCCGCGGGAAGCGGCGGCGGTTGTTGGTGCCGCCGTAACCATCAAGTCGATTGGGTATTTACCGCGCCGTGCTCTGGCGCGGCACCAGCTCGAACCCCAGATCCACCGTGCGTTCCGGCCGCTTTCCATCCATGGCCGCCAACAGCATTTCGATGGCGCGGCGACCCATGTCGTAGCGATGGGTGACGACGCTGGTGATGGATGGGCTGGCCACCGCCATCAGTTCGAGATCGTTGAAGCCGACAATGCCGAAATCCTGCGGGATGCGGATGCGGCGGCGCAGGCATTCGAACATGGTGCCCAGCGCGATATCGTCATTGTTGGCCTGCACCGCATCGGCGCCGACGCCGCGCGCCAGCAGTTCCGAGCACAGGACGGCGCCCATGGCGACCGATGACGGCTTGGTGGTGGTGACGATCAGGTCGTCATCGAACAATCCCGCCTCGTGCAGGGCGCGGGAATAGCCTTCCATGCGGCGCTGGGTGCGCGGGTCCATCTGCGCGGCGAGGAAGGCGATGCGGCGATAGCCCTTGTCCAGTAGATGCCGCGTAGCGCCATAGGCGGCCTCGACATGAGAGAAGCCGATCTGCATGTCGACCGGCTCGGGCGCCAGGTCCATGATCTGCACGATCGGGCAGTCATTGCCCTTGAGCAGCCGCGTCACTTCGCGCGTATGCTCGACACCGGTCACCAGCATGGCGGCGGGGCGCTGGCCGGAAAACAGGCGGATCAGCCCCTCTTCCTTGAGCTGGGAATAGTTGGTGGTGCCGAGCTGCACCTGGAAGCGCGTGCCTTCCACGGCGTCGTAGATACCGCGCACCACGTCGGCGAACACCGCGTTGATCACCGAGGGGATCACCACGGCGATAACGTCGGTGCGCGCCGAGGCAAGCTGGCGCGCCGCCGTGTTCGGCACATAGCCGATCTTGGCGATGGCCGCCTGCACGCGCTCGCGCAACGGCTCGGACACCGCCTCGGGGTGGCGCAATACCCGCGACACCGTGATGGCACTGACATCCGCAGCCTTGGCCACGTCCGACAATGTCGGCAGGCCGGATGTCTTTCGTTCTCGTCCCATTGCGCGGATCACACCCCCAAGCGCCTGTTGAAGAACGATTCTGCAGTCATGTCGAGTTACCTGCCGGACTTCTCCCGGCCGTAGAGCAGCAGCATGACGATGATGACGCCGCCATAGATGATCTGGCGGCCGAATTCGGCGATCTGCATCACCGAAAGGATGGATTGCAGCAGGGTGATGAGGATCACCCCGGCAATGGTGCCGAGATAATTGCCCCGCCCACCCAGGATGGAGGTGCCGCCCAGCACCACGGCGGCGATGGCCGGCAAGAGATAGGCGTCGCCCATCGATTGCGCCGCCTTGCCGGCATAGCCGGCCAGCAGCACGCCACCAAAGGCCGCGAGCCCGCCACAAAGGGCGAAGGCGATCATCACCACGCGCTGCGTCGGCACGCCGGAAAGATAGGCGGCCGCTTCCTTGTTGCCGATACCATAGATGGCGCGGCCGAATGTGGTGCGGCCGAGCAGGAACACAGCGAGAATGCCGGTAACGGCCCAGACGATGACGGCATTGGGAATGCCCATAAGGGTGCCAGCGGCAAGGTAGCGCATGGCGGGCGAGGCGCTGTCGACCGGGGCGAAGCCGCCGGTATAGGCCACCATCAGGCCCTGCGCCACGACATTGACCGCCAGGGTGACGATCATCGAGGGGATGCGCAGATAGGCAACGCCGATACCATTGACCAACCCCATCAGCACGCCGCAGAGCACGCCGAAGGGAATGGCGAGGACTTCGCCCATGGGGCCATAGGCCGTTGCCGCCGAAGCCATCATGGCGCCCAAAGTCACGGCCCAGGGCACGGAGAGGTCGATCTGGCCGAGCAGGATGACCAGCATCATGCCGGTGGCGATGACACCCAGGAAGGCGCCGACCTTGAGCTGCTGCAGCAGGTATTCCGGCGACAGGAAGTTGGGCGAATAGAGGCTGCCGATGAGCAGCAACAGGATGATGCAGCCGAAGGCCGTGGCCACCGGCAGGTCGATGCGGCTGGTCCAGTTGGGCCGGGGCGCCTTGACGGTGTCGAGTTTTTCCGTGGTCATCAGCGCCTCAGGTAAACAGATCAAGCCGGTTGCGCACCTGGAACAGGCGGGCGGCACCGAGCGATACGGCCAGCAGCAGCACCACGCCCTGAAACAAGGGCTGCCACAGCGGATCGAAATCGAAGACGAAGAGCAGGTCACCGATGGCCCGGAAGGCCAGGGCCCCGAAAATAGCGCCGATGGCGCTGCCGCGGCCGCCGAACAGCGACACTCCACCCAGCACCACGGCGGCGATGGAGCTCAGTGTATAGGTGTTGCCATTGGCCAGCGACGCTTCGCCCGAATAGGTGAAGAAGGTCATGAACAGTCCGCCCATGGCGGCGAAAAGGCCACTCAGCACATAGGCGGTGAATTTGGCCCGCTTTACCGGCACGCCCGACATATAGGCCGCCGGCTCGGACGAGCCCACGGCATAGACGGCACGCCCGACCACCGAGCGGCGGAACGGCACCCACACTACCAGCACCAGCACAATGAGGAACAGCAGGCTGGCCGGGAAGACGCCGAAGACCTTGCCGGTCAGCGCATCGGCGAGGTCGGACGAAAATCCGTCGGCGCTGCCGGGATAGGGCCTGATCCAGAGGGCAATGCCAAAGAACACCGCGCCCGTTGCGATGGTGATGACGATGGGCTGGAGCCTGCCATAGATAACCAGCAGCCCATTGACTGCGCCACAGGCAAGGCCGGTGAGCAGAACGCCGCTGACACCAAGGGCCACGCTGACCGGTGTGCCGACCAGCAAGTAGGAGGCGAGGCAATTGGCGAGGATGAAGATCATGCCGACCGATAGATCGATGCCTGCCGTCAGCACCACGAAGGTCTGCGCCATGGCGACCAGCGCCAGCAGCACGCCCTTGTTGGCCGCCGTCTGCACCACGTTGGGCGTGAAGCCGGCGGGATGGTTGGCGACATAGAGGGTGAACATGAGGATGAAGATGGCAAGGGCCAGCAGCATGCCGCGCTGCTCGGCGAAGCGGTAACGCAGCCCGATCATGCCACGGCCTCCTGATGGTCGATATTGAGCGCCGAGGCGATCAGCGCATGCTCGGTGATGTCTGATCCGACAAGTTCGCGCTTGACCGCCCCGTCATAGAGCACCAGCACCCGGTCGCAGCAGCCGATCAGTTCGTCATAGTCGGTCGAATAGAGAATGATCGCAGCGCCCTCGGCCGCGAGCTGGCGCAGCAGCGCATAGATTTCCTGCTTGGTGCCGACATCGATGCCCCGGGTCGGGTCGTTGAGCAGGATGATGCGCGGCTCGACCATCAGCCACTTGGCGATGACCACCTTCTGCTGGTTGCCGCCCGACAGCGACGCGACCGGAATGGATGGGCTCGCCGCCTTGATGGCAAGCAGCTTCATCATGCGGTCTATGGCGGTGCTTTCGGCCCGCCGGTCGACGATGCCGCCGCGCGAGACCCGGCTCATGGCGGCAAAGGAGAGATTGTCGCGCACCGACATCGGCAGCATCAGCCCCTCGGTCTTGCGGTCCTCGGGGATCAGCGCCATGCCGATACCTTCGGCCTTGGCGGCGCGCGGCCCGTTGATGATGCGCTTCTCGCCATCGATCAGCACATCGCCCGAAACCCCGCGCAGCACGCCGAACAGAGCCAGCAGCAATTCGCGCTGCCCCTGCCCGTCGAGCCCGCCGAGGCCGACCACTTCACCGGCTCGCGCCGTCAGCGACACGCCGTTGAGGCGCTGCATCCAGCTCAGGTTGCGCGCCTCCAGCACCGGTGTCGCCACACGGTCGACATTGTCGGCTTTGGGCGGAAATACCGAATTGTACTCGCGGCCGATCATCAGTTCGACCACCTCATCGTCGGTCTTGCTGCCGGCCGGGTAGGTCGCGATCTTGCGGCCATTGCGGAACACGGTGCAGTCATCGGCCAGTTCGGCGATTTCGTGCATGCGGTGCGAAATGTAGAGCAGCGCGATGCCTTCGCTGCGCAGGCGCCTGAGCACGCCGAACACCGTCTCGACATCGGCAGCGGTCAGCGCCGAGGTGGCCTCATCAAGGATCAGCACGCGCGGCTTGCGGGCCAGCGCCTTGGCGATCTCGACGATCTGCCGGCGCGACAAAGGCAGGTTCTTGACCAGCTCCATGGGGTGGATATCGCCACCGCCGGCGCGCTCCAGCGCCGCCATGGCAATGGCCTGCTGCGCCTTGCGGTCGATCATGCCGAAACGGGTCGGCGGATTGGAAATGACGATATTGTCGGCCACGCTGAGGTCGGGGATCAGCGACAATTCCTGGAAGATACAGGCGATACCGGCGGCATTGGCCGCGGCGGGGTCGGCAAAGCTGACCGCCTGCCCATCGAGCAGCATGCGGCCCTCGTCGGGGGCCACGACGCCGGACATGATCTTGATCAGCGTCGACTTGCCGGCGCCATTTTCGCCGAGGATGGCGTGGACCCTGCCGGCATGGACCACCAGGTCCGCCTTGTCGAGGGCATGCACGCCCCCATAGCGCTTGGAAATGCCTTCCATGCGGAAGAGCGGAACTGCGTCATCCATACGGTAGATACCCCTGCCCGATCGGCCGCGGGGGCGTCCCGCGGCCAGGTTCATTGCGGACGATTACTGATCGGCTTCCGACTGGCCCATGATTTCCTGGGCAGTGAAGTTGATGCCGCAGGTGGGGAAGGCATTGCCAACGAAGAAATTGTCGGACTGGGCGGAGTAGAAATTCTCGCCGTCCTTGAAGTCGGGGTCTTCGACGATGGCCAGCGGGAGCTTGACCGACTGGGGTACGATCTTGCCCTGCAGGGCATCGATCGCGGTCTTGATGGCTACGGCAACCTGGGCCGGGCCGGTACCGGCCGACGAGCATTTCAGCCCTTCGGCGGAGTGGGCGGCGCAGAACTTGCGGAAGCCATTCTCGGTTTCGCCGCCAAACGGCACGAAGGCATGGCCGGCATCGATCATGGCCTGCACCACGCCGGTATCGCCGCCCTGGGCGGTGATGCCGTCGAAGGCGCCCTGCACGGCGATGGCGTCGGCGGTGGCCTTCTGGGCCGTGCCATCGTCCCACTTGCCCACCACCTCGAACACGTCGAAGGGCTTGCCGCTGGCGGTCAACGTCTCGTGGATGCCGTTGTGGCGGTCGGTATCGACCGAGGTGCCGGCCACGCCGCGCACTTCGAGAATCTTGCCGCCATCGGGCAGGTGGTCTACCAGCCAGTTGCCCCAGAGCTCGCCCAGGCCCTTCTGGTCGACATTGACGTTGATGGCGTCGGTGGTGTCGAGGATGTTGTCGAAGGCCACCAGCACGACGCCGGCCTCCTTGGCGCGCTTGATCACCGGGGCGAAGGCCTGCGGGTTCTGTGCGTTGACGACAATGGCGTCATAGCCGCTGTCGATGAAGTTGTTGATGGCCGAGATCTGCGCGGCGACGTCCTCGCCGGTCGAGACCACCTTGAACTCGGAGAGCAGAGCCGCGACATCGGGCTGGGCCGCATAGGCCTTGGCCGTCTGGATCATCTGGATGCGCCAGGTGTTGGCGATATAGCCATTGGCCAGGGCGATGCGATACGGACCCTCTTTGGCCGGATACTGGAAGAACTGGGTGTCTTCCGCCCATGGCACATGACATTGGGGATCGCTGGCGGGGCCGGCGACAATGGCCGGATCGGCCATGGCAACAGTGCTGAATGCGGTCGACAGCACCAGCGCGCCGGCCGTGCCGCCGGCAAGTTTGAACAATGCGGACAGTTTCATCGGTTTCCTCCCAAGGATTCAGGCGTCGGGCGTGAGGCACGCATGCCGGGGCGGCCACTCCCTTGGCCACCTTCCCTCCACCGGCTACCTTGTTGCCGGCTCACGTCCTTGGGGGCGCAAGAAAGCATCAAATGTTAGCGCTGTCAAATACCTCCTTTGACTTGCCAAAAACGCCGATAATCTGACAAATACAGCAAAATCTGAAACGATATAATTGCGCAACTATCTGTTAGCGCTTCCAAATTTTGGCGACACTTTTCGTCATTTTCCGGCCCGGAATGTCAGGTCGTGGGCAGTGAACCGCGCGGAATGACCAGCGGCGTATGGGAAATGGGATCATCAATGATGATGCAGGGCAGACCGAACACCGCCTCGACCAGTTCGGCGGTGACGATGTCGCGCGGCGCACCCTCGGCAATCACGGCGCCCTCGCGCATGGCGATGATGTGGGTCGCATAACGGCAAGCATGGTTGAGGTCATGCAGCACGGCAACGATGGTCTGGCCATCACGCCGGTTGAGCTCACCCAGCAGGTCGAGCAGTTCGATCTGGTGGGTGATGTCGAGAAAGGTGGTGGGCTCGTCCAGCAGCAGCAGCGGGGTTTGCTGCGCCAGCACCATGGCGACCCACACGCGCTGACGTTGCCCGCCCGAGAGTTCGTCGACCAGCCGGTGGCTGAGTTCGGTGACCCTGGTCGCCTCCATGGCGGCAACCACGGCCGCCTCGTCCTCGCGCGACCATTGGCGCAGCAGCTTCTGGTGCGGATAGCGGCCGCGAGCAATGAGGTCAGCCACCGAAATGCCCTCGGGGGCAATGGACGTCTGCGGCAGCAGGCCCAGCCGGCGGGCGACTTCCTTGGCCGGGAAGCTCGATATGGACTGGCCATCCAGCACGACGCTGCCGGTCGCGGGCTTGATCAGCCGCGACAGGGCCCGCAGCAGAGTGGACTTGCCGCAGGCATTGGCGCCCACGATGACGGTAAAGGAGCGGTCGGGGATGGCGACCGACAGGTCCGTGGAAATGATGCGATCGTCGTAGCCGATAGTGACGCCTTCGGCGAAGAGGCGCGGTTTGGCGCTGGTGAGAGCAGGATCGTGTCGGTTCATGAATGTGTCCCTCATTGCCGCCGCGCTTCGCGCAGCAGCAGCCAGACGAAATAGACGCCACCCAGGCTGACCGTGACGATGCCGACCGGAATCTGGGTGGGAGCGAAGGCGCGTTGTGCCACATAATCGGCCGCCACGAGCAGCAGCGCGCCCATCGCCGCCGATGGCAACATGGAAACGCCCGCCGAGCCGGTGAGGCGGCGTGCCAGTTGCGGCGCCGCCAGGGCCACGAAGCCGATGGGGCCGGCCGTGGCCGTCACAGTCGCAGTCAGCGCCACACCCAGCACCAGCAGCGCCAGCCTTGTGCGCTCGGCATTGACGCCCAGTGCCCGCGCCGCGTCGTCGCCCAGTTCGAGCTGCGCCATGGGCCGGCTCATCAGCAAAGCCAGCGGGATCAACACGGCCAGGATCAGCGCCGCCGGCCCCAGCCGGTCGAGCCCCAGCCCGTTCAACGTGCCCGCACCCCAGATGGCGGCGGCCATGGCGACTTCCAGCTTGGCGCGCAGCAGCATCCAGGTATTGAGCGAGGTCAGCATGGCCGAGACACCAATGCCGACGATGATCAGCCGGAACCCCTGCACGACACGGCTATAGGCCAGCACATAGACCAGCAAAGCCGTGCAGAGGCCGCCCGCCAGCGCCCCGCCGGCAATGGCATAGTAGCCGCCCTGCAGCAGGATGATGACGACCAGCGCGCCGGTATAGGCGCCGGCGTCGAAGCCGATAATGTCGGGGCTGCCCAGCGGGTTGCGGGTCAGTGACTGGAAGATGGCCCCGCCCATGCCCAGGGCCGCGCCGAGGATCAGCGCCAGCGCCGTGCGCGGCAGGCGCCATTCCACCACTACCATGTGGACACGGCCTTCAGCCTGGCCCAGCAGCGCGCGCACCACGTCGGGCAGCGGCACCTGGTATTCGCCGCTCGCCAGAGTCACAAGCGCCACCATCAGGGCGATGCCCAACAGCACCAGACAGACACTGACGGCCTTGAGATCAAGACGATGCGACACCGCATCGCCGAACCAGCGCACCGCCCGGACCGGGCGGCCGAAGTCGACGCCCCTGGGCTGTTCGACGGCGCTCATAGCCCGCTCACCTTGCGGCGGCGGGCCAGCGCGATCAGCACCGGGGCCCCGATAAAGGCGGTGACGATACCCACCTGCAATTCGCCCGGACGCATCACCACGCGCCCGACAATATCGGCGGTGAGCAACAGGATGGGCGCCAGCACCACGGTAAAGAGGAAAATCCAGCGCTGGTCGGGTCCGACGATCCAGCGCGCCACATGCGGCACCATCAGCCCGACAAAGCCGATGGGGCCGGCGGCGGCCGTGGCGGCGCCGGCCAGCAGCGTCGTCGCCACCACCACCAAGGCCCGCGTGCGCAGCATGTTGGCGCCGAGTGCGGCGGCCAGGTCGTCGCCCAAAGCCACCGCGTTGAGCGGCCGTGCCACCAGCATCGCTATGACCAGGCCAATGACGATGAAGGGCAGCACCGCCCATAGTGTTTCATAGCCCGGCGCCACCAGCGAGCCGGCGCCCCATTGGCGCATGCGATCGAAAGTGGCGGGGTTGAGCAGGGTGATACCCGAGGCAATACCCGAAAGCACCGCGCCGATGGCCACGCCGGCCAATGTCAGCCGCACCGGGGTCGCCCCGGCGCGCCCGGCCGAGCCTACGGCATAGACCAATACGGTCGCGACGATGGCGCCGAGAAAGGCGAACCAGATATAGGACTGGATCGAGCCGAGGCCGAACAGGCCCACCGCCAGCACGACGAAGAAGGCCGCACCGGCATTGACGCCGAGAATGCCCGGATCGGCCAGCGGATTGCGCGTCAGCGCCTGGATCAGCGCACCCGCCATGCCGAGCGCCGCCCCCACGGCCAGCCCCATCAGCGTGCGCGGCACGCGCAAAGCCTGGATGATGGCGTGGTCATCGCTATCGTCATAGGCGAACAGCGCATCGAGCACCGTGGAGACGGGGATGTCCTTGGAGCCGACGGCGATGCTGGCCAGCAGCACCACGACCAGCACGGCAAGCGCCACTGCCAGCCAGCCCAGCCGCGTCGCATTGGTCTGCGCGAGGCCGGGACGCCTTGCATCCCGGCTGGCCAGATCCTGGCTGGTGGCAGCAAGGCTCATCCTGGATTGGCCCCGCTGCGCAAAATCATCCCGATCATGTCGTTGCTCCGCTGCCCCACGGCATCAGCCGTCAAATTACGGTCAAAGACCGAACTTCTCCAGTGTCGCCTCGTATTCGTCGCGAACCTCTTCGGGGTCGCGCCCTGAATCCCAGGCGGCGTCGATCTGTGCCTTGATGGCGGGGTCGAGCGCATCCCATCTGGCGTCCCAGTCCTCTCCATTGGCGGTCCAGTAGCCGACCAGTTCGTAGCGTTCGGCGGGGAGCTTCAGCTCCTGGCGCACGAATTTGCGGATGGCACGCACCACTTTCTGCTCGCCCGCCACCCAGACATAGCCGGGGGTCGCCGGCAGCGGCACGGCGCGCACCACTTCGCCCATGCGGCTCGGGGCCACGCCATTGCCACTCTTGTGCAACCAGGTCACCGTGGCGCCGGGATGGGCCGGCAATTCCTGCTCGTCCTCGGCGCGCGCCACTTCGACGAAGACGCGCGACTGCACGTGTTTAGGCGTCTGCTCCAGCAGGCGCGACAAAGCCGGCAGGCCGGTGGCGTCGGCTACCAGCAATTGCCAGACGATGTCGCCCGGCGGCGTATAGAGCCCGCGCGGATTGTTGATGGTGATGCGATCGCCCGGATTGGCCCTTTGCGCCCATTCGCTGGCGAGCCCGCCTTCATGCACCACGAAGTCGATATCTACCTCCCCCGCATCGGGCCGGAAGCGGCGCACGGTATAGGTCGAGCAGCGGATGGATTCCTGCCCATCGGGATAGGTCCAGCGGCCATCCTCGGTAATGTGCGGCAGATGCAGCTTGCCGGTCTTTTCGTTGGGAAAGAACAGACGGAGATATTCGTCACCGATGCCTGTGGTGCGGAACGTGCCGAGGCCGGGCCCGCCAAAGGTCAGCCGGATCATGCCCGGCGTCAGGTTCTGGCGCGACAGCACCGTGGCTTCGTGAAACATCTGCGTCACCGACTGTTTGGTCGAGGCAGGTGCTATATATTATGATATTCCTAGTCAAGTTACTAATTGGATGGAGTGCGGCTGACCGGTCGCGGCGCCCCGGCGCGCATCGGTGCCGCCCGTGGCTTGCTTTCCGGCCGATGCGGGGATTTGAACCAGTAAAAGGGCCGCACGATCAGGTCACGCGCCGCAAGGATGGTCGACACGCCGATCAGCAGCCAGTAGATGGGCAGCAGGACCTGGATTGGCAGCAGGTTGCGTCGATCCAGGCGCAGCAGGCCAATCGCGGTCATGGCAAGGGCGCTGCCATAACCCAGGATGAGCACCGCCAGGTAGAATATCGTCCAGATGGCACCATCGCCGCCCGCAATGCCGGTCCCCCAGCGGATCAGGAGCACCAAACCGAAACCACAGTGCAGGATCGGCGCGGTGATCATGCCCAGCACCAGCGCCTCGAAGGCCAGCATGGCGGGCAGACCCATCTCCTGGCGCAGGCGGCCAGGATCGCGATTGTGGACGATGAGAGTCTGCATCCAGCCCTTCATCCAGCGCGTGCGTTGCCCGATCCAGGGCATCAGCCGGCGGGGAGCGGCCTCCCGCGTGGCGGAAGCGAGCACATCAACCCGCAGCCGCCGCCGGGCCAGCCGCACACCAAGATCGGCATCCTCGGTGACGTTATAGGCGTCCCAGCCGCCCAGTTCGCGCAGCACCTGCAAGCGGAAATGATTGGACGTCCCGCCCAACGGCATAGGCAGGCCCCAGCGGGCCAGCGCCGGGAGCAGCACCAGAAACAGCCCGGCATATTCGCCTGCGAACAACGCCGTCAGCCCGTTGCGCCGGCCATTGTCGATCACCAGCCGCGCCTGCAGGCAGGCAATATCGGGAGCATCGCGAAACCGCAATGCCGCCTTCCAGAGTTGATCGGGATCCGGCACATCCTCCGCGTCGAACACCACGACATGCTCACCCCGGCATAGCGGCAGGGCGAAATCGAGCGCCTTCGGCTTGGTGCGCGGTAACGCATCGGGCACCGACACTAGCGAAAAGCGAGGATCGCCGAGTCGCATCCGGACGGCGGCGAGGGTGTGGACAGACCGGGACTCGACCACGAATTTGATATCGAGACGCTCGGCTGGATAGTCCAGCGCTCGCATGGCGGCAAAGAGTTGTGGTACCATGCCGCTTTCGTCGCGCAGCGGGATCAGTACGGAATATTCGGGCAGTTGCTCGTCCGGCGGTCTCTGTGGGGGCGCCACCGACGGGACCGGGCTAAACAGGGCGCCAAGCCGGATCATTGTCGGCACGACGAGCATGCCGAAAGCCAGCGGCAGCAGCCAGAGCTGGGCAAGAAAAGGTGCTGCCAGCAACAGCACAACCAACAAGGCCAGTCCCCCGACGAAACCATGGCGGGTCAGCTTGGTGAGTTCGAGATGCGCCGACGCATAGGGCCAGCGACGCGCCAAATTCTGCCGCGCCGCGGCGGTAAGGGCCGGCGTGGCGGCAGCGGCGAGATAGTCGCGCAGCGCCACCTCGGGCACCAGGCACAACAGATTGCGCAGATGCGGCGTCGACTTCAGCCGATGTTTGAGACGGATGACCCCCAGGAAATCGGGGGCCACGAAGGCGATTTCACGATCCAGCAGCCGTACCCGGAACATGCGTACATCGGCCAGGGCCTCCAGCCGGGTCGGTTCGACCCGCCCCTGCAGTCCCCGCGGCACCCGGTGGTAGGAGGCGAACCCCGCCCAGCCTGCCGCACGCTGCATGACCAGCGCCGCGCCGAGGCCGAGCGTGGTCGCGCAATAGCGCAGGACATCGACCTCGCGCTCCAGCGCCGTTTCCAGGACCCGAAGGGCGGCGGCGTCATCGGGGCCATTCAGTAGAACGGCCTTGATCAGTTCCAGCGCGTCCGACATGCCGAGCGCCCGGCTAGTGCCGGATGATTGCCGGGGTTTGCGGGGAGCGGCGGGTGACGCCACTCAAGGCAAGCATTGGTGCCGGCTGTCGGGTCGTGCGACGGACATTGTCGAGCGCCTGTTCGCTCACCTCTATCCATGCGGCAATCGTGGGCTTGCCATCGATCATCGCCGGCGCCCCCAGCGGGGTGATATGCCAACCCACGCTCACGCCATGTTCGAGCATGTAGATGGTCGAGACGAAGGTGATGAAGGAATAGCCCTCGAACAGGGCATATTCCATCATCGCGCAGAAAAGGGCCGCAGACTCCGGTGCACGGCGCCGACCCTCACGTCGATCGGATCGCACGTAAAAGCGTGTCCAATCGGCCCCAAGTGAGGGTGAGGCGGGGAATTCTCCTTGCACGAGGTCGGAAAAGACTGTCTGCAGCAAGTTCGGCCTATCGAGCGGCGTGAAGCGGGACCCGCCGACCAGCTCGCCATCATCGAGCAGCAGCAGGTGGGTTGCGTCGGCCGTATCGAAAGCATCGACATCGCGCTCGTCGGGGCGACGGATCGCCTCCCAACCCTGCATGTCGACGAAAATCTTGTGCCTGAGGCGATAGTTACGCTCCAGCAAGTCAATAGAATAGCCGTCCGCTGGATCGCGGACTATATGCACTCTCATCGCTCTGCCCCCAAGCACGAGATGTCATGCACCAGTTGGCACGCAGCTCGGGCGCGGCGATATTGGTATAAATCCCAATGAATGGTCGTCAGCGGCCGAGCCGCACCGACCTCACAGCGCGATCAGTTTGTGGCGGATCGCCTCGACTACGGTATGTACACGGTTGTTGGTGCCCAGCCGCTTCTGCGCGTTCTCGCAATGCTGGTTCACCGTGCGTTGAGAGAGGCCGGCAATGGCGGCGATTTCAGACGCAGTCTTGCCGGCGGCGACCCATTTGAGCACCTCGCCCTCGCGGCTGGTGATGGCACGCCGCGGCACCAGATCGGTGCGTCGGGTGTTGAGAAAACGCAATTGGCCGTGCGCGTAAAGCGCCAGCATATGCAGTTCGAGCCGGCTCTTGTCATCCAGCTCGCTCGTGTCGCCGACCAGCGAAACCACGCCCTGCATGCCGCCTTCCATATGGATGGGGACACAAAAGCCCTCATCCATGCCGAAATCACGCGCCTCCTCCATGACGCGGCGGGCCGGCAGGTCGGCCTCGCGATCGAAGGGAGCGTCCGACCAGTCGAATGGCAGGGTGGTGGAAAAGCAGTTGCGCGCCACGGGGTCGAGATGGACATAGCCGAGGCTGGTGTAGCGCTCGTACCATTCATCATTCCAGCCGGAGAGCAGCACGAAGGGGCGCACATCCATGCCGCGATCTGGCAGGCCCGAAATGATGAACCGCTCGAACCCGTAATCCTCGATCGCGTCATACATGATTTCGAGGATGCCAGCATTGTCGGTCTGCTGCTGAATCGCCTCGATAGTCGACATCAAATCCGCGTTCACCGGTTGCCCCTCCGCCCGGATACTTATGTTCAGATACTGATCATATTCGGCAGGGTTGGCAAGCAGCCGGAAAACGGTCGCCGAAGCGCCGTTTTCTATGTCAGTTCTTGGTCCGCATTAGTTCTTGGCGTCGAAGTGATGCGGATTGAAGCGATAGGCGGTCGAGCAGAATTCGCAGACCACTTCGATCTCCCCGTCCACCGCCATTTCCTCGCGATCTTCGGCGGTGAAGCTGGTGGCCAGCATGTCCTCGATGCGATCGGCCGAGCAGGTGCAGCGCTCGACCATCGGCAGCGGCGCGAACACCCGTACGCCGGTCTCGTGATAGAGCCGGAACAGCAGGCGTTCCGAGCTCAGGTCCGGATCGGCCAGTTCCAGGTCGTCAAGCGTCGCCAGGTGAATCTTGGCCTCGTTCCAGCCGTCGGACTCGACGAAATCGGGGTCGGCTGTTTCCGGATTGTCGAAATTGCCGTCGCCCGGCAGGTCCGCCATATGGGACATGCCATGCTCGGGCAGATGCTGGATCAGCACCCCGCCGGCGCGCCAATGCGGGCGGTGGTCGCCTTTCCTGGTGAATTCGGCGACCGCCAGGCGCACCTGGGTCGGAATCTGCTCCGATTGCATGAAATAGGTATGGGCCACCTCTTCCAGCGAATTGCCGTCGAGCGCGACAATGCCCTGGTAGCGCTCGGTGTGTGCGCCCTGGTCGATGGTCATGGCCAGGTGCCCCTTGCCAAGCAATTCGCTCGGCCTGGTGCGCCCCTCCTCGGCGGCCTTGAGCAGCGCGTCCCGATCGAAGCGGGCATAGCCGCGCAATCCGTCCGGCGCATCGAAGTCGACAACAATCAGGTTCACCGGGCCATCGGTCTGGGTCTGCATGATGAAGCGGCCCTCGAATTTGAGCGATGAGCCGATCAGCGCGGCCAGCACCACCGCCTCGCCCAGCAGGCGGGCGACAGGCGCGGGATAGTTGTGGCGGCTGAGAATAGCGTCGAGCGCCGGTCCCAGCCGCACGCTGCGGCCGCGCGTGTCCAACTGGTCGAGCGTGAACGGCACTACGGTATCGTCACCGCTTTCCGGCCGGTCGAGCCCGAAGGCGCCCATCATGTTCTCGCTCATGGCAGTCGTATCCGTGGTCATTCACTTGGCTTTCTTGAGGCTAGACCCTCAAGGCAAAACGCACCACTGCCTTGTCAAAACCACAACGTCATTCCCGCGCAGGCGGGAATGACGCGGCGTTAAACCAGGCGCCAGTTGTTAGTTCGTTTCGACCCCGAAGGCCCAGCACAGGATGGCTTTCTGGGCATGCAGGCGATTTTCGGCCTCGTCCCACACAACCGATTGCGGACCGTCGATCACCTCGTCGGTCACCTCGTCGCCGCGATGGGCGGGCAAATCGTGCATGAACAGGGCGTTCTTGTCCGCCAAGGCCATCAAATTGGTGTTGACCTGGTAGGGTTTCAAGACCCGGCGGCGCTCGGCAATATCCACGTCGCCCATCGACACCCATGTATCGGTGATGACCAGGTCGGCGCCTTCGACCGCCTCGCGCGGATCCTCGATCAGTTTGACATAGTCGCCGGCCCGGCGGATGTCGTCCATCAGGTCCTTTTCCGGGCTGTATTCCTCTGGCGTGGCGATGGTCAGGTGGCACTCGAACAGTTCGGCGGCATTCACCCAGGAATGCAGCACATTGTTGCTGTCGCCGACCCAGGCCACCTTCGCACCCTTGATATTGCCGCGGTGCTCTTCGAAGGTCATGAGATCGGCCATGATCTGGCAGGGATGGGCCCGCCGCGTCAGCCCGTTGATCACCGGCACGGTGGCCGCTTCCGACAGTTCCAGCAGGTCGGCATGGCTGAGGATGCGGATCATGATGGCATCGACATAGCGGCTCAGCACGCGTGCCGTATCGCCCAGCGTCTCCTCGCGGCTGAGCTGCATTTCCTGGCCGGACAGCATGATGGTCTCGCCGCCGAGCTGGCGCATGCCGACGTCGAAGCTGACACGAGTACGGGTGGACTGGCGCTCGAAGATCATCGCCAGCACCTTGTCCTTGAGCGGCTGCGGCCGGTCGCCATCCTTGAGGCGCGCCTTGAGCGAGGCGGCGGTGTCGAGCATGCCGCGCAGTTCGGGATAGGTGAAATCGTCGATAGAAAGAAAATGCCTTGGGGTGCCGGTCGAGGTCATGGGCCGGGTTCCTTTGTGGACGCTATTGAAAAGTGAGCCGCTTAGTCAGCGCTTCCGGCTCTTGCCCTCCCCTCCCCCCTGAGGGGAGGGGTCGGGGGTGGGGGTCCCTCAGTGGTCCACTGAACCACCCCCTCCCTCATTCCCTCCCCTCAAGGGGGAGGGAGGCGATCATCGTCGGCGCCGTGCCTGAGGGAAAAGGAGCATGATCTTATCCGACCGCCGGAACCGAGGCTGTCTCCGCCTCGATTGCATCAAAAGCGGCGGCGAGCTTGCTCATGGCTTCCTCGATATCGGCTTCGGTGACAATCAGCGGCGGGATCAGCCGCAGCACGTTGTCGCCGGCGCCGATGGCCAGCAGGCGCTGATCGTCGCGCAGCCGCGCCACGAAGTCGCGCACCGGCGGGGTAATCTTGATGCCGGCCAGCAGGCCCTTGCCGCGCAGTTCGAGTACATAGTCCGGGTACTTCTGCGCCAGTTGCTGCAAGTGCCAGGCAAGCTTCTGGCCCATCTGGTTGACATGGTCGATGAAGCCGGGCGCAAGAATCCGGTCGAGCACCGCATTGCCGACCGCCGTTGCCAGCGGATTGCCGCCATAGGTCGAGCCATGCGTACCGGGCACCATGGAGGCCGCGACATCGCCCCGCGCCAGGCAGGCGCCGAGCGGGAAGCCGCCGCCGATGGCCTTGGCCACCGCGACGATATCGGGCGTAATGCCGGTCCATTCGAAGGCGAAAAAGCGCCCGGTCCGGCCATAGCCGCATTGCACTTCGTCGAGCACCAGCAACATGCCATGCTCGTCGCACAGCGCGCGCAGGCCCTGCATGAATTCGGGCGTCATGGCGGTCACGCCGCCCTCGCCCTGCACCGTCTCTATGAGAATGGCGCAGGTCTGCGGCGTGATCAGCGCCTTGACCGCGTCGAGATCGCCCGGCCTGGTATGCTTGAAACCGGCCATCGGCGGCCCGAAGCCTTCGATATAGCTCGGATTGCCGCCCGCCGCGATGGTGCCCATGGTGCGGCCATGGAAGGAGCCAGTAAAGGCGATGATCTCGTAGCGGTCCACCTCGCCTTTGGCCCAGAAATAGTGCCGCGCCGTCTTGATGGCGCATTCGAGCGCCTCGGCGCCTGAATTGGTGAAGAACACCGAATCCGCGAAAGTGGCGTCCACCAGCCGCTGGCCGAGCTTTTCCTGCTCGGGAATGGTGAAGACGTTGGACGTGTGCCACACCTTGTCGGCGGCCGCCTTCAGCGCCGATACGATATGAGGGTCGCCATGGCCCAGCGCGTTGACCGCGATGCCGGAGTGGAAATCGAGGTAGTCTCGGCCCTGCTGGTCATACAGGCGCATGCCCTCGCCCCGCTCGAAAGCGAGATCGGACCGGGCATAGGTGCCGTAGAGCGCAGACATGGACGTTTCCTCGTGTTGGCAGGGTTGAAAGCAGGCAAGTGGCGCAACGTGACAATAGCGCCACAAAAACCAAAAACGCGCTCGTTGCGCAGCGCGTTTCGGCGTCAGAGTTAGGCCAATTTCGCCAGATAAGTCAATGATTATGCCCCAAGTGCCTGATTTGACTCGCGAGTTTGTTAGGACAATTTTAACCAGTGAATTTACGGGGAAAGTCGAGCCCGACTCTTGATCCCGATTCCGCCGATGTCGTAAACTCTCCTCCATTGGGAACACGATATCTCGTGTGGCGGACCCACCTGACATACGACGCCTAGCGTTTGATGGCTGCCATTTATCTTTTGGCGGCGCAATGAAGGATTCTGTTTTGACGATGGTTTCAGGAGCACAACCGGCGGGCTGGACTGACGAGCGCGTCGAGACTTTGAAAAAGCTCTGGATGGAAGGCCTGTCGGCCAGCCAGATTGCAGGCGAACTCGGCGAAGGGGTGACCCGCAATGCCGTGATCGGCAAGGTACACCGCCTCAAGCTCTCGGCCCGCGCCAAGCCGACCAATTCGACCCCGCGCGCCCGTCCGGCCTCGCGCCCGGCGCCGCGCCGCGTGGCCAGCCCGTCCTCCGGTCTTTCCGGCATGGGTGGCGCGGCCAAGATGCGTTCATCCATGCCGCGCCCGCAATCGGTGGGTGCGACGGCCCTGGCGCATGACCCGCAGGTTGAAGCCGACCTTTATGTAGCGCCTGCGGTGGCCGAGCTCTTCATTCCCGAAGACAAGCGCCTCAACCTGCTGCAGCTCAACGAGCATACCTGCAAGTGGCCGATCGGCGATCCGCTGACCAAGGACTTCTACTTCTGCGGCCAGCATAGCCTGGAAACCGGCCCCTATTGCGAGTTCCACTCGCGCCGGGCCTACCACCAGGTCGACAAGAAGCGGCGGTAACCGCGGCATTCAGGAATAACAAGGGCGCCAACGAGGCGCCCTTTTGTTTAGGCACCATGCCTTGCCAGGAGTGGAGCCACCCCTCGCCCCTCGTGGGAGAGGGGGCAATTTCCTCGTCCAGAGGAAATTGCGGGTGAGGGGGCTGCGCTCGCCTATGCTTCAATGCGAGTGGATAACTCGGCGCTCCCTCATCCGCCCTTCGGGCACCTTCTCCCACAAGGGGAGAAGGTGGATCGCGACTACGGCGCTATTGCGCTCCGACCACTGCTTGGATTCCTCCCCCTATCAGGGGGAGGTCAGGTGGAGGTATCCCCACTAAAACCCGTCAGGGCAAAAACACATCCACCCGCATGCCCTCGCCCGGCTTGCTCCTGATAGTCATCTGCCCGCGATGGCGGTTGACGATGTGCTTGACGATGGCCAGCCCCAGGCCCGTGCCCTTCTTCCGGCGGCTCGCATCGGCGTCGATGCGGTAGAACCGCTCCGTCAGCCGCGGCACATGTTCGGGCTCGACCCCCGGCCCATGGTCGATCACCGTTACCTGATGCTGAAACCCGGCGCGCTCGGCCGGCGCCAGGCTCACCTCGACGAACTTGCCGCCGGCACCGTACTTGATGGCATTGTCGAGCAGGTTCTCGAACACTTCATAGAGCTGGCCGCGATCGCCCATCGTCATGCTCGGCCCCTCGAACAGTGTCAGGCGGATTTCCACATCGGCCGTCTTGGCCTGCATCATCAGCCCTTCGCGCACTTCGCGCAGCAGTGCCGCCAGGTCGATGCTGCCGGTGGGACGCACATGCTGATGCATCTCGATGCGCGACAGGCTCAGCAGGTCATCGATGAGCTTGCTCATGCGCTCGGCCTGGCCGCGCATGATGCCGAGGAATTTTTCGCGCGCCGCCGCATCCTTGGCCGCCGAGCCCAGCAGGGTATCGATGAAGCCGAGCAGCGAGGCCAGCGGCGTGCGCAGTTCGTGGCTGGCATTGGCGATGAAATCGCTGCGCAACGCATCGACCCGCTTGAGTTCGGTCAGGCTCTGGAAGGTCACCACCAGTTGCCGCTCATCATCGACCAGCCAGTCTCGGCCCTGCCGGCGCAAGGGCGACACCACCACCTTGTCCCAGGTCTCCGAAGGCACGGTTTCATGCAGCTCGATACTGCGGGTCGTGCCGGTGCGCATGGCCAGGTCGATGGCCTGCACCAGTTCGGGATTGCGCAGCGAGAAGGTGATCGGATTGCCATTGCTCACGGCGGGAAACTGCCGCTGCGCTGCAGCATTGGCGTGTACCGCCACGCTGCGCCTGTCCAGCACGAGGCAGGGATCGGCCAGCGCATCGGCGAAGGCGAAAACCGCATCCTCACCGGCGACCACGGCCACCCGCGGCGATTCCACCGTCTGCGTCAAGGTGATCGTGCTGCTCGGCAACACGGCAATTCCGGCCACAATGACGAGGAAACTGACAAGGGCCGCAAGCAAGCCGATTTCACCAAACAGCACCAGCACCACGAAAACGCCGAAGATGCCGGCCAGCAGGCTGGCCTGCGCGGCCATGCGCGCCAGCACCATGGTCAGGCGGGAAACAGGCTGGCCAGAATGCGGTTCGTCCATGTTTTGTTTCCGGGAATCAACCAGTTGCGACGCCCCTTGCGCGCGGGGGCGCCTTCATAGCACGGTGAAGATGACAACGGAGAGACACCAGTGACCAACCCTCTCGACGGCTTCGACCTCGAAAATCCCGAACTGCCCAAAGCAATAAAGAAGCATGCCATGCGTTCGGGCGGCTATCCTTACGAGGATAAGCTGGATGACGACAGCTATGAAGAGCAGATGTATGCGCTGCAGAAGCAATTGGTGCTGCTGCAGGCCCATCTGGCGAAAAGCGGCGAGCGTGTCATGATCGTTTTCGAAGGCCGCGACGCCGCCGGCAAGGGCGGCACCATCAAGCGCTATCTCGAAAATCTCAATCCTCGCTACAACATCATCGCCGCCCTGCCCAAGCCCAACAGCCGGGAAAGCACGCAATGGTACTTCCAGCGCTATGTCGACTGGTTTCCCGCTGGGGGCGAAACCGTGCTGTTCGACCGCTCCTGGTATAACCGGGCCGGTGTCGAGCCGGTCATGGGCTTCTGCACGCCCGAGCAGACCGAACATTTCCTGGAAGAAGCGCCGGAATTTGAAAAACGCATCACCAATGACGGTATTCACCTGTTCAAGTTCTGGCTTTCCATCGGGCAGGAAATGCAGCTCAAACGGTTCCATGACCGCCGGCACGACCCATTGAAGGTCTGGAAGCTCTCGCCGGTCGATCTCGAGGCCCTTGGCAAATGGGACGCCTATACGGCGGCACGAGACGAAATGCTGCGCCGCACCGATTCTCCGCATGCGCGCTGGACCGTCATCCGCTCCAACGACAAGAATCGGGCACGCCTCAACGTCATTCGTCGGGTGCTTGACCGCATGGATTTCGAGGGCAAGGACACCAAGGCAATAGGCGAGCTCGATCTCAAGATCGTTTATGGCGCGCAACAGTTCCTGATGCTGGCAAAGGGTGAGCATTAGCCCTTTTCGATCGACCCCATGCGCTTGCTGGCCGTCGGCCAGCTCAGTTCCGTCGTGCGGGCGATGACAGCTTCGACCAGCGTGAACAGCGAGCCGTTGGCGTCCCAGGTTCGTCCTATCTCGGTGCGGCAGGGCAGCACAAAGCGGGCAAAGCGGCTGACTGGGCTCATCCACTCGTCGGTGATGAGCACGATCTGCGCCCGCCGCGCCGCCAGGTCGGTGGCCACTTCGACAAGGCTCGGATCGTAGCGCCGCACATCGAAGACAACGGCTAGGTCCCCGGGCCTGACGTCGATCAACTGGTCAGCCCGCGTCGCCGGCCGCCCATCAAGCCGCCGCACACCCGGCCGGACCAGCCGCAGATGCGCCTCCATATAGCCGGCCAGAAAGTCGGTGAACCGCCCGCCGGCCAGGTAGCAGGCGCCCCGGTTCTCGGCGAGCCGGGTGCAGACTGCCTCGAATTCGGAGGCCGGGATCAGCGCCGCCGATCCGCGCAGATTGTCCACGGCCTGGGTAACGAAACGGTCGAGAAAATGCTCGTCGGCCCTCGCCCGGCCGCCGCTTGCCGAGCTGCGCTGCAGGGGTGACTTGGACCGCTCCTCCAGTTCTTCGCGCAAGGCGCGTTGGAAGTCGGGATAGGACTTGTAGCCGAGCTGGGAGACGAAGCGCAGCACGGTGGCCGAGCTGGCCCCCGCCTGCTGTGCGAATTCGGCGACCGGGGCCAGCCCCAGCGTCGGATACGAGCCCAGCAGACCACGTGCGGCGCGTTTCTCGGCTGACGTCAGCCGGTGAATCGCATCATGGATACGCCCGGCGACCGACTTTCCTTCCATGTGCCCCTCTGAATTTATGATTTCAGCATTGACAGTTTTTATCAGTATGAAACTACTGATACAGAAGTTAACCGATCCTGCCAGGGGTTCAGTGGACGTCAGCGGTCAAAAAGCGGTGCTGGTTTCCAATGCGCGGGGGCGCTCGCCCTTCGTCATCGTCTGCGATCACGCCAGCAACCGCATTCCCGCCAAATATGGTGATATGGGCCTCAGCACCAGAGAGAGGCTGAGCCACATCGCCTGGGATCCCGGCGCACTGGCGGTCAGTCACCGCCTCTCCGAACTGCTGGACGCGCCGCTGGTGCAGTCAACCGTCTCGCGCATCGTTATCGACTGCAATCGCGATCTCGACGCGCCGGACCTGATCTGGACGCTGTCCGAAACCACCCGCATCACCGCCAATGAGAGTCTCGACGCGACCGAGCGGCGATATCGCATCGACCATTTTCACCGGCCCTACCATGCCGCGATCGAAACGCTGCTCGAGGCGCGGCGCCATGCAGGACAGGAAACGATCCTGGTCTGCCTGCATTCCTTCACGCCGGTCTTTCACAACATCGCCCGGCCCTGGCCGATCGGGCTGATCCACGGCGTGGACACCAGCTACACGCAGGCGCTGTTGGACGCGCTCGCCGCCGACGATCCGGGCCTCAACATCGGCTGGAACGAGCCCTATGCCGCGCTCAACGGCGTGACGCTGACGCTGGAAAAGCATGGCGACGGGCGCGGCCTCGACGCCACGATGATTGAAATCCGCAATGACGAAATCCTCGAACCCGCCGGCGTGACCCTGTGGTCGACCCGGCTGGCCCGTTGCCTCGAAACGGCGCGGCAGGTGCGCAAAGGGGCAATGGCAGTCTAGGGCATTCCGCCATTCCTCGAATGTCGAAATGTCCGGTGTCGTCGTCCGGTGGTGTTTCCGAACCCGCCGGACTTAACCGTGGGCTTATTCAGGGGGACGTGACTATGACTGATACCAGGAAAGTCGGCAGTGTCGCCTATGCGACGCGCGACAAGGACTATTTCGCCAAACGAGGCCTCGAACGCTATGCCGGCATCTGGTCGCTGTGGGCGCTCGGCGTCGGCGCGGTGATCTCGGGCCATTTCTCGGGCTGGAATTTCGGCTTCATAACCGGCGGCTGGGGCGGCATGGTGGTCGCCGCCGCCATCATCGCGGTGATGTATCTGGGCCTCGTCTCATCCATCGCCGAAATGAGCCCGGCTTTGCCGCATACTGGCGCGGCCTATTCCTTCGCCCGCACCTCGATGGGCCCATGGGGCGGCTTCGTCACCGGCCTGTTCGAAAATGTCGAATACGTCCTCACCCCGGCGGTGATCGTCACCTTCATCTCGGGCTATTTCGGCTCGATCACCGGCATGGATACGGCGCTTTACCCGATCCTGTGGATCGTGTTCTTCGCCATTTTCCTCGCGCTCAACATCTATGGCGTAGCGCTGAGCTACAAGGTGACGCTGATCGTCACGCTGATCTCGCTGGCAGGACTGGTGTTCTTCTGGGTCAGCGCCTTCCCCAATATCGATTTCGGCCGGTGGGCGCTCAATATCGGTGTCGGCCCGGATGGTGGCGCGGTCGAGTTGCCCGAGGGTAATGGTTCGTGGTTCCCCTTTGGCTGGCAGGGCGTGCTTGCCACCCTGCCCTTCGCCGTTTGGCTGTTCCTCGCCATCGAACAGGTGCCGCTGGCTGCCGAAGAATCGGTCGATCCCAAGCGCGACATGCCCAAGGGCATCCTGCTCGGCTTCTGTACGCTCCTGCTCAGCGCGTTCATGATCGTGCTGCTCAACCCCTCGATTGCCGGCGTCGGCAGCTTTGCGCTCGGCTCCTCGCTCGAGCCCGCCCTTGACGGCATCCGCGCCATCTATGGCGACGCCGCCGCACCGCTGTTCGGCATCGTGGCTCTGGTCGGGCTCGTCGCCTCGTTCCACACCATCCTCTATGCCCAGGGCCGCCAGGTCTATTCGCTCAGCCGCGCCGGCTATTTCCCGTCGGCGCTCTCGATCACGCATCCAAAGTACAAGACGCCACATCTGGCGATGATCTCGGGCGCCTTGCTCGGCCTCGTGGTCATGCTGGTCATCTGGTTCGTCAATGGCGGTGGCGGCGCGGGCGAAACCCAACTCGGTGACGACATCATCGGCTCGGTGCTGCTCAATATGGCCGTGTTCGGCGCCATGCTGAGCTACATCATGCAGGCGCTGAGCTTCATCATCCTGCGGCGCAAGCTGCCCAATATCGAGCGGCCGTTCCGTTCTCCCGTGGGTATTCCGGGTGCCGTGCTCACCATCATCATCGCGGCCGTCACCCTGTTCTACCAGCTACAGGATCCCAACTTCTTCAAGGGCGTGATCTGGGTGGTGCTGTGGTGCGCGGTGGGTATCGCCTACTTCGCCCTGATCGGCCGCCACAAGCTGATCATGTCGCCGGAAGAGGAGTTCGCACTCGGGCACAAGATCTAGCGATCCAACCATGAGGTCACCCCGGCGCCGGCCGGGGTGACCGGTGGGTGACAATATCGAGGAGCCACACATGTCCTATACCCTGGCCGAGCTCAAAAAGGATGTCGCAGCCGGAGGCATCGACACCGTGCTTGTCGCCTTTCCTGACATGCAGGGGCGGATGATCGGCAAGCGCTTCCAGGCCGAATACTTCCTCGAAGTCGCCAATGACGAAACCCATGGCTGCGACTATCTGCTGGCGGACGATATCGACATGGAGCCCGTGCCCGGTTATGCGGCGGCCAACTGGGGCAAGGGCTATGGCGATTTCGTCATGAAGCCGGACCTGGCGACACTGATGAAGGCCACATGGCTCGAGGGCACCGCCATCGTGCTGTGCGACCTCTCCGACCACCACCATCACGCGCCGATCCCGCACAGCCCACGCGCCATCCTCAAGGGCCAGATCGAGCGCCTTGCCGCCATGGGCTACACCGCCAATGCGGCGACGGAACTGGAATTCTACCTGTTCGACGAGGACTATCGCACGATCAGCGAGAAGGGCCATGCCAACGCCCGGACCGCCGGCGCCTATATCCAAGATTACCACATCTTCCAGACCACCAAGGAAGAAGGGGTGATGCGCGCCTTGCGCCGGCACCTGCAGGCCTCCGGCATCCCGGTCGAAAGCTCCAAGGGCGAATGGGGACCGGGGCAGGAAGAGATCAACATCAAATATGCCGATGCCCTCACCATGGCCGACCGCCATGTCGTGCTGAAAAACGCCACCAAGGAAATCGCCTGGGCGGCCGGCAAGGCCGTGACCTTCATGGCCAAGTGGGACTACACCCTCGCCGGCTCATCCAGCCACATCCACATGTCGCTGGCCGACAAAGCCGGCAAATCGGCCTTCGTCGACACCAGTGACGAACGCGGCATGAGCCCGGTGATGAAGCACTTCATGGCGGGCCAGCTCGCCCATGCCCGCGAGATCACCTATTTCCTCGCGCCCTATATCAACAGCTACAAGCGCTTCCAGGCCGGCACCTTCGCCCCCACCAAGGCGATCTGGTCGCCCGACAACCGCACCGCCGGCTTCCGCCTGTGCGGTGAACACAGCAAATCCATCCGCGTCGAATGCCGCATGGGGGGCGCCGACCTCAACCCCTATCTCGCCATCGCCGCCCTGCTGGCCGCCGGCATAAAGGGCATCGAGGACAGGCTGGAGCTGGAGCCGGCCTTTGTTGGCGACGCCTATACGACCAAAAAACTCCGCGAAATCCCCAAGACGCTACGCGAAGCCACCCAGACCATGCGCAAATCGAAAATGCTGAAAGCGGCCTTCGGCGAAGGGGTCATCGATCACTATGTCCACACGGCCGAGTGGGAGCAGTTCGAGTATGACCGGCGCGTCACGGACTGGGAATTGCAGCGCGGGTTCGAGCGGAGCTAAAACTCTATTTTGATAGTTTACAACAAAAACAAAACCTTTATGATACAAGCCTCCTGAAAGGAGGCCTTTTATGAGCAAATATGACAAGTTTGCGAGCTTTCTGTCCGCTAGCCACAAACCGGAAATTCGGCTCACTTTCGCCGAGATTGAGGCAATCCTGGGCTTCCCTCTTCCTGCATCCAAGTCCTACCAGGCTTGGTGGAGTAACAATCCCTGGAACAATGTCATGACCAAGGTTTGGCTGGATGCGGGTTTCAAGTCGAGCCAAGTCGATATTGCCGGAGAGCAGGTCGTTTTTGTGCGGGACACAATGGCTGAACACGTCGCCATCCCTATCGAGACGGCTCAACCTGCCGTTCCACGTAGTCCGCTCTTCGGCTTGATGAAGGGGACATCGATTATCGCCCCTGGCGTTGACTTGACCGAACCGGCCGATCCGGATTGGGGCAAGGTCTATGACGATGACTATGTGCCTCCGAGTGCAAAACTGGTGGTGGAGGACAGGTCCCTCAGTATCTCCGACAAAATACGCGAACTGAATGAGATGGGGGTTTCGCGTGCTCAGATAGCTAGGCTTCTCGGCAAGCGATACCAGCATGTCCGAAATGTGCTGACAGCCGATGCTAGAAAGGCCGGGTGATGCAATCGGATCCTGGCTATCTGTTCGACACACATGCCCTGATCTGGACAATCGACGATCAGCCCATCAGCGCGGCAGCGGAAGCCGTAATCAGCGCCGCTGCCGCCATGGGACAAGCCATACATGTATCGCCGATAACTGCTTGGGAACGCGGAATGTTGATAGCCAAAGGTCGCCTGTCCTCACCATTGCCACCCAAAACGTGGTTTCAGAAGGTGGTTTCCAGCCCGCAAATCGCCATCGCAGCACTCACGCCTGAAATACTGACAGACGCATCATTCCTACCGCCCCCACTACACGGCGACCCTGCCGATCGCATTCTGATCGCAACTGCCCGTGCCTACGACTTGACGCTAATAACGCGTGATCGCGCAATCCTTCGCTACGCCGCCCAAGGCCATGTCCGCGCCATTGCCTGTTGACCAGAGGACCGACCCCATGACCGAAACGGTCAAGATCATCTCCCCCATCGACGGCAGCATCTATGCCGAGCGGCCGCTGGCGAGCGCTGCCGAAATCGACAATGCCGTCAGCCGCGCCAGGGCCGCCCGTCACGTCTGGGGCGAAACCACCATCCCAGAACGGCAGAAAATCCTCAGCCATTTCGTCGACGCCCTGCTGCTCATGAATGACGACATCGTGCCCGAACTGGCCTGGCAGATGGGTCGCCCCATCCGCTTCGGCGGCGAAAAGCGCGGCGTCGAGGAGCGCAGTCGCTACATGATCGAACTGGCCGCCGAAGCGCTGGCGCCCTCGATGCGGCCCGAGAAGGACGGCTTCACCCGCTACATTACCCGCGAGGCGCTGGGCACGGTCATGGTCATCGCGCCATGGAATTACCCGTTCCTCACGGCGGTCAATTCCATCGTGCCGGGCCTCTTGGCCGGCAATGCGATCATCCTTAAGCATGCCAGCCAGACCCTGCTGGTCGGCGAGCGCTTCGCCGCCGCCGCCGAAAGCGCGGGCCTACCCGCCGGCCTGTTCCAGAACCTGGTGCTCGGCCATGCCGACACCGAAAAGCTCATCGCCTCGGGCGCCATCGACCACATCAATTTCACCGGCTCGGTGGAAGGCGGCCGCCGCATCGAAAAGGCCGCCGCCGGCACATTCGCCACGCTGGGGCTCGAACTGGGCGGCAAGGATCCGGCCTATGTCCGGGCGGACGCCGATCTCGACAATGCCGTCGAAAATCTGGTCGATGGCAGCTTCTTCAATTCCGGCCAGTCCTGCTGCGGCGTCGAGCGCATCTATGTGCATGAAGCAGTCTATGGCAGTTTCGTCGAGCGCTTCATCGACAATGCGAAGAGCTGGACCCTGGGCAATCCGCTCGACGCCGACACCATTGTCGGCCCCATGGCGCGCGGCAATTTCGCCGACCATGTTCGCCAGCAGACCGAAGAAGCCGTTCGTGGTGGCGCCACGCGCCATCTCAATGTCAGGCATGACCTCGACAAACCCGGCTCACCCTATCTGGCGCCCGAAGTGCTGACCAACGTCAACCACCAGATGTCCGTCATGCGCGAGGAGAGCTTCGGCCCCGTCGTCGGCATCATGAAGGTGGCCGACGACGCCGAGGCCATTACCCTGATGAATGACAGCCCCTATGGCCTCACCGCCTCGATCTGGACCGAAGACCTCGACGCTGCCGCCAGGCTGGGCGGCAGCATCGAGACCGGCACGGTCTTCGCCAACAGGTGCGACTATCTCGATCCGGCTTTGGTCTGGACCGGGGTGAAGGACACCGGCAAGGGCGGCGCGCTGAGCGAGATCGGCTATGCGAACCTGACGCAGCCCAAGAGCTATCATTTGAAACGGGTATAGGCACCCGGTATCCCAAACCCCGATGTCACCCCGGCCTTGAGCCGGGGCCCATCCCGAGATCAAGCCGCCGCCGCAAGGTGGATCGAGCGAAGCACCTTGCGGCAAGACTAAGCATCTCGAGATGGATCCCGGCTCAAGGCCGGGATGACACCGAGTGTGGGAAGATATCGAGAACAACGAGGCCAAAATGACCAAAGCCAACTGGAACTACCCCACATCAGTCAAATTCGGCCCCGGCCGCATCGCCGAACTGCCCGAAGCCCTCAAATCCGCAGGCATAACCAAACCCCTGCTGGTCACCGATTCCGGTCTCGCCGGCCTGCCGGTCACCCAGAACACACTCAGGCTCCTCAAGGACGCCGGCATCCCGGTCGGGCTCTTCGCCGATGTGAAGCCCAACCCCATCTCGGCCAATGTCGAAGCCGGTATAAAAGTCCTGCGCGACGGCGGCCACGATGGCGTCATCGCCTTTGGCGGCGGCTCGGGGCTCGATGTGGGCAAGGTTATCGCCTTCATGGCCGGACAGACCCGCCCGATGTGGGATTTCGAGGATATCGGCGACTGGTGGACCCGCGCCGATCCCAAGGGCATCTTCCCCATCATTGCCGTGCCGACCACGGCCGGCACCGGCTCGGAAGTCGGCCGCGCCGGCGTCATCACTGACGAGACGACCCACACCAAGAAGGTCATTTTCCACCCGCTGATGATGCCCAAGGTCGTCATAGCCGATCCAGAACTCACGGTCGGCATGCCCAAATTCATCACCGTTGGCACGGGCATGGACGCCCTCGCCCATTGCCTCGAAGCCTATTGCGCACCCGGCTATCACCCCATGGCCGACGGCATTGCGGTGGAAGGCATCCGCCTCGTCTTCGAGAACCTGCCCAAGGTCCATGCCAATCCCAATGATGTCGAAGCACGCGGCCACATGATGAGCGCCGCCGCCATGGGCGCCACCGCCTTCCAGAAGGGCCTCGGCGCCATCCACGCCCTCAGCCATCCGGTCGGCGCGCTCTACGACACCCATCACGGCATGACCAATGCGGTGTTCATGCCCTATGTGCTGGCGGTCAACAAATCAGCTATCGAGGCCCGCATCGCCCGGCTAGCCGCCTATCTCGGCCTCGCCCCCAGCTTCGAGGCCTTCCAGCACGCCGTCATCGGCCTGCGCATGCGCCTGGACGTGCCGCACACTTTGGCCGACTTCAAGGTGGATGGCAGCAAGCGCGAGCTGATCGGCGACATGGCCATTGTCGATCCGACTGCAGGCGGTAATCCGGTGGAACTGACCAAGGCAAGAGCGCTGGAGATTTTCGACCGGGCCATGGAGGGGCGGGTTTAGAGCGTCCACAAAATTCTCAGTCGACACCCTCCCCCTTGCGGGGAGGGATCAAGGGTGGGGGGGTGTTTAGCCCCGATATTCGGGCCAACCGCCACCCCCTCCCTGCCTCCCCCGTCAAGGGGGAGGTGCCGCGCAGTGGGTGTGGCAAGAGTGGAGTTCAGCCCTCGACCACACCTCGCACCGTCTCCTTCACCCCCAGCTCGAACAGCGCATCCAGCGCCGTCGCCACGGTCTCCCCAAAGGCCTGATTGTCAGCCAGATCGCTGCCGAACACTTCCACCAGTCCGACCAGCCCCTCATACAGCGCCTCGGCGTCATCCCCCGCGTCCGCCGCAATCGCCATCATCCGCATGGCCAGCGGATCGCGCACGTCGATATTCTCGCCCTTTTCGTCGATGCCGGTGACATAGCGCATCCACGCCGCCACCCCGAGCCCCAGCCGCTCGAAACCCTGCCCGGCCTTGATGCGCTCACGGATCGTCCCGAGCAGTCGCTGCGGCAGCTTCTGACTGCCATCCATGGCGATCTGCCAGGTCCGGTGCTTCAGCGCCGGGTTGCGGAAGCGGTCGAGCAACTGGTCGCGATAGGCGCCCAGGTCCACGCCGGGCATGTCCAGCGTCGGCATGGCTTCCTCGGTCATCAGCCCGTGGATCAGCCTGACGAAATCGGGATCGCCCATCACGTCCGAGATATATTCATAGCCTGCCAGATAGCCGAGATAGGCCATGGTCGAATGGCTGCCATTGAGCATGCGCAGTTTCATGCGCTCGAAGGGCTCCACGTCACTGACCAGCTGCGCCCCGGCCTTCTCGAAGGGCGGGCGGCCATCGGGAAAATGATCTTCGATCACCCATTGGGTGAAGGGCTCGGTCATGATCGGCCAAGCGTCTTCCGCCCCGATCAGCCCGGCTATGGTCTCGCGATCGGCATCGGTGGTCGAAGGCACAATGCGATCCACCATGGTACCCGGGAAGGCCACTTTGCCGACCCACTCGCCCAGCGCGGCATCACGGAGTGCAGCGAATTTCGTCACGATGCGCTTCACCGTTTCGCCGTTGCTCGGCAGGTTATCGCAGCTCATCACCGCAAAGGGGGCGATGCCGGCTGCCTGCCGTCGCGCCAGCGCCTCGACCAGCATGCCCGGTGCCGATTTCGGCGCGGCGGGATTGGCCAGGTCATGCACGATATCGGGGTGCCGCTGGTCGAGCTCGCCGGTGGCCGGATCGTGGCAATAGCCCTTTTCCGTTACGGTCAGCGACACGATGCGGATGGCCGGGCTCGCCATCAGCGCCAGCAATTCCTCGCGTTCGGTATTGGCGTCGAGCACTTTGAGGATCGAGCCAATCACCCGCGGATGCGTACCGGCTGCGTCGCGCACTGCCACGGTATAGAGCCCGTCCTGCGGCTCCAGCGCCTCCTTGGTATCGGACCGGCGCAGGCTGGCGCCGACAATGGCCCAGTCAGGATTATCCTTCAGCAGGTCATCGACGTAAACGGCCATATGCGCGCGATGAAACGCCCCGATGCCCAGATGCACGATACCTGCCGTGACCTGGCTGCGATCGTAGTCAGGCAGGCGGACGCCCGAGGGGGCATTGGCAAGAGTGCTGGCGCTGAGGCGCGTCATGGTCGTCTCCAGGATGAAATCGGGCGCACCATAATGCCTTCCGATCTTGTATGGAAGATAGTAGCTTGCGGCCCTCCGGGCTTTACCGGCATAAGCCTTGCGCAACAAGGGAGAGCAACGTTTTGGCACAGCAGCGTTTCGTCAGCATCGGTGAATGCATGATCGAGATGAGTGGCGGCGAGGATCGCCAATATCGCCTCGGCTATGCCGGCGATACGCTCAATACCGCCTGGTATATGCGCGCTCTGCTCGGCAGGGACTGGTCGGTGGACTATTTCACCGGTCTCGGCGAAGACCGCTATTCGTCCGACATCCGCACCTTTCTCGATGCCAATGATATCGGCACCAGCCACATCCGCACCGTGCCCGGCCGCCGCCCCGGCCTCTACATGATCCACCAGGAAAAGGGTGACCGCCACTTCACCTATTGGCGCGACACCTCCGCTGCCAAGCTGCTCGCCGATGACAAGGACGCTCTGGCCGCGGCCGTGAAGGGCGCCAGCATGGTCTATTTTTCCGGCATCACCCTCGCCATTCTCGCGCCGCGCGCCCGTGGCCGCCTGCTCGGCGCCATCGTCAGGGCGCGCGATGCCGGCGCCAGAGTCGTGTTCGACACCAATATCCGCCCTGCCCTCTGGACCAGTCCGCGCGTCATGACATCGGTGCTCACCGCCGCGGCAACCATGTGCGACGTGGTCCTGCCCACCCATGGCGACGAGGCGCCGCTGTTCGGCGACAAGTCGGTCGATGACACGGCCGACCGCTATCTCGAACTCGGTGTCGAGGAAGTCGTGGTCAAGGATGGCGCGGGCGAAGCCCTGATCGCCACGGCTGCCGAGCGCGTCAAGGTCGCGCCGCAGCCGGGCGCCAAGGTGGTCGACGCCACCGGGGCCGGTGACAGTTTCAACGGGGCATATCTGAGCGCGCGGCTGGCCGGCAAGTCACTGCAACAGGCCGCCGAAGCGGCCCACCGCGTGGCCGGCGTGGTCATCGGGCAAAAGGGCGCGCTGGTCGATCCGAAATTGCTTGCGGAATAGGTGCGTTCAACGAGCGCTGCCACACACGCGATGTCATCCCGGCCTTGAGCCGGGATCCATCCTGAGATGTATGTCCTGCCGCCAGGTGCCTGTTCGAGCCACCTTGCGGCTGCGGCTCAATCTCGGGATTGGCCCCGGCTCAAGGCCGGGGTGACACCGTGGTTGGTGCAACAGCAAAGGCAGTCCAAAGACTCCTAAAACACCCGATCCTTCTGCTCTTCCATATACGCCACTTCCTCCGGCGTGCTCACCCGCCCCAGCGCCTTGTTCCGGAACGGAAACCGGCCGAACCGGGCGATGGTATCGCGGTGCCCGGCCATGAATTTCATCAGTTCCTCGCCGAACTGTTCGAAGTGCCGGCACCCCTCCTCCTGGATCACCAGCGACTCCGCATGCATGAAGGGCATGAACAGGAACATACGCCGATCCATGGCAATGGCCTCGTCGGCTCCGGCGGCAATCGCCTCCTGCGCCAGAACCACGGCCATCTTGTCCTGCGCGAAAGCCTCGGGCGAACCGCGATGCAATTGCCGCGAAAACTGATCCAGCACGATGATCTCGGCCAGCCGCCCCTCAGGCGTCGCTCGCCACTCCCAGGCTTCGCCCAGCGCCACACGCGGATGCGTATCGGCGAATTCGGCCGCCAGCGCCGCATCGAATTCCGCCTTGCCGCCAAACCAGTCGTCCATGCCATGCTCGACGAACCAGAAGCGAAGAACATCCTCGGCTGTGCGCATGATTTCTCCCGGATTGCTGCGTGCAATTCCCTCCCTTGTGAGGAGGGAATTGCTTCATGTCTACCCCACCAGCACCCTGATCCGGTTGCCGAACGGGTCCTGCGTCTCGATGCCACCTTCGACCGGCGCCACCGATGCCCCTGCCCCGGCAAGCCGCGTCTTCAGGCCCTCCAGCGTCGCCGCATCCGGCACATTGATGGTGAACCAGCGCAACCCGGCAGCACCCGCCGGGGGCAGCATGGCATTCGGCCCGGACCAGATGTTGAACGCGATCGTATGGGGCATGTAGTCGAGCCCAACATCGCCCATGCCGAACGAGCTGATCAGCAGGAAGCCGGCAAAGCCGATGACATCGCGATAAAAGTCCATGGCCTGCTGCAGGTCGCCCACATGCACATGCACATGGCCGATCCGCGTACCAGCGGGCATACGCGCCGCCAGCACCGGCTCGGGTCCAAGTTCGGCCAGCAGCCCGTCCATGTCGATGGGGTCGCGGCCCGAATGAGGCTGGCCGTCCGCGGTCACCGCATAGGTTTCGCCCTTGTCGGGGTCGCCCAGCGTACCGCGCCATGGCGTCTCGAAGGTGATTTCGATGCCGTTGCCGTCGAGATCCCAGAGATAGATCGCTTCGCTCACCAGATGGTCGGTCGGCGAAATGCGCACATTGCGCTGCAAGGCCCGCACCGCCATCTGCGCCAGTTCGGCCCGCGAGGGGACGTGGATGGCGACGTGATACAGCCCGATCGTGCGCTGCACCGAAGGCCGCGTCGCCCCGGTTTCCAGCACGATCAGCGGCTTGCCGCCGGCGCCCAGCACCAGTTCATTGCCATTTTCCGCGATGAGGTCGAGCCCCACCACGTCCTGCCAGATGGCGAGCGCCTTGCTGCGGTCGGTCACCGCGATATGCACCGCGCCCAGCGTGGTGGTCAGCGGCAGGATGGGCTTGGATTTCACGTTAATCTGTACGGATGTGTCGATCATGGCGACCTCCTGAATTGTCCTGCAGAGCATATAGGCCCCGGCATTGGTCGCGCCAGCGCCCCGGTGCCGAAGGCATTGTTCGGCAAAATGCGGGCAATCACTCGCCTTCCGCTCTTCATAGTTTCATGCTGGAGTGCGGTCTCACTCGTTTCCAGGAGACTTCGCATGCCCAAGATCATGTATACCGCGCGCGCCACATCCACCGGCGGCCGTTCCGGCCATGGCGCCACCGATGACGGCGTGCTGGATGTCACCCTGACCACGCCCAAGGAGATGGGCGGCGACGGCGCCCGCGGCACCAATCCCGAACAGCTGTTCGCCGTCGGCTATTCGGCCTGTTTCCTCGGCGCCATGAAGGCCGCCGCCCGCAAGAGCGGCGACAAAATCCCCGAGGACGCCACCGTCACCGCCGAAGTCAGCTTCAAGGACCGCGCCGACGGCGAAGGCTTCTGGATCGAAGCCGCCCTCAAGGCCCACATTCCCGGCATGGACAAGGCCAAGGCCGAGGACATCATCCAGCGCGCCCACGTGATCTGCCCCTATAGCGAAGTGAGCCGGAAGGGGTTCGACGTGACGCTGGACGTGGTCTAGGTCGCTGATTCTGCCAACCCACCGGCGCTCGCGGACTTGATCCGCGGGTCACTCTCGGCCCGGCACAAGCGGTAAGAGACCCCCGGATCAAGTCCGGGGGAAGCGATTGTGGGTGGGGAATACAGCACGAAACAAACAAAAAAGCGCCGGGGCTCACACCCCGGCGCTTCCGTTTTACGCCACCAGCCCCTTGGTCAGCTCCAGTGCCTGCCGTTCGAACAGCCGGCGATAGATGCCGCCATTGAGGCGGATGAGCTGGTCGTGGTCGCCCTCTTCGACAATCTTGCCCTTGTCGAAGACCAGCAGCCGGTCCAGCGCCCGCACCGTGGACAGCCGATGCGCGATGACCAGCGTCGTCCGTCCCACCATCAACCGCTCCATGGCCTGCTGGATCTGCACCTCGCTCTCGCTGTCGAGGCTCGATGTCGCCTCGTCGAGGATCAGTACCCTTGCGTCGGCCAGGAACGCCCTGGCGATGGCGACGCGCTGCCGCTCGCCACCCGAGAGCTTCACGCCCCGCTCGCCCACCATGGTTTCGTACCCCTTGGGCAGGTCGAGGATGAAGTCATGCGCATTGGCCTGCATGGCCGCCAGCTCGATCTCGGCGCGTGTCGCGTCGGGGCGGGCATAGGCGATGTTCTCGGCCAGCGTGCGGTGGAACAGGATAGGCTCCTGCTGCACGATGGCGATCTGGCCGCGCAGGCTCGATTGCTTCACCTGGGCGATATCCTGCCCATCGATGCGGATCGCGCCCGACTTCACGTCGTAGAGCCGCTGGATCAGCTTGACGAAGGTCGTCTTGCCCGAGCCCGAATGGCCGACTAGCCCCACCCGCTCGCCCGGCGCGATGGTCACTGAGAAGTCGCGATAGAGCGGCGTCGGATGCGCGCCATACTGGAAGGTGACGTGATCGAAGGCGATCTCGCCCTTGCCGATGGCGATGGGTTTGGCACCCTTGACATCGTCGATGCCCAGCGGCGTCTTGTCGAGCGCCACCAGCTCCTCCATGTCGTTGACCGCCCGCTGCAGGTTGCGGATATGCTGGCCCACGTCCCGCAGGTAGCCCTGCAGCACGAAGAACATGGCGAGGACGAAGGTGATGTCGCCCGGACTGGCCAGCCCGCGCTGCCACATCAGCAACCCGGTGCCGAGGATGCCGGCCTGCATCGTCACCATCATGAAGCCCTGGATGGTGCCGCTCAGCGTACCGCGCTTCCAGGTGCGGCGGGTGCGGATGTCCCACTTGCCCAGCACATGGCGCATTCGCCCTTCTTCGCGGGTCTCGGCGCCGAAGGCCTTGACCACCGAATTGCAGCTCACGGCATCGGCCAACGCGCCGCCCAGCTTGGTGTCCCAGGCATTGGCCAGGCTCGCTGCGGGCGAGACAAAGCCCATCGAGAGCATGACGGTCACGCCGATATAGATGACCGAGCCGAGCGCGACGATCAGGCCCATGACCGGCCAATACGAGCCCAGGATGACGCTGGCGCCGACCAGCATCACCACCGATGGCAGCAGCATCACCAGCAGCAGGTCGTTGAGCGAATCCAGCGCCCACATGCCGCGGGTAATCTTGCGCACGGTCGAGCCGGCAAAGCTGTTGGCGTGCCAGTCGGTCGAGAAGCGCTGCACCCGGTAGAAGCCGTCATTGACCAGCTCGGCCATCATGCGGATGGTCAGCCGGATCACGCCCTGGAAGATGAACCAGCGCAGGATGACGCTGGTCAGGCCCAGGCCGACGACGATGCTGAAGGCGCGCAGGGCGACATCGGCGCCACCATTCGTTCCGCCGGCAATGGCATCGACGATCTGCCCGGAAAATACCGGCACCATGACTTCGGCCAGCGTCGAGGTAATGACCAGCGCGCAGATGACCGCGACCAGCGGCAGCCGGCTGGACCAGTGGCGGAAGGTGAAGCCGAGCACGTTGCGATAGGCATCGGCACGGAAATCGAGTTTCTTGCGACTCATTTTGGCAGCCCGGTCCCGTTATCCGGCAACCGGCCCTCAAAGACAGAGAGATGAAGGCACAGCCGGTACCGAGGACGAAATGATCCCCGTCAGATCAATCGGGCTGTGATGAAGAAGAAAACCGCGGGCGGCCACAGGCGGGCCGCGGATGGCGACGACCTAACGTCGAGTGTCGCCAGATGGGGAGAGCATGAATGTCACTGCCATACAACGCCTCCCTTGTTCGATCTGAAGCGGTGGACGGTTTGTAACGAAACCGTTCGGACTTGCCAACGGGGTATTTTGCAACGTCACAACAGGTGATGCAGGAAAGCCACAGAGGACGTTTCGTCCCGGAGTGTGAGGTTGCCCACCCACAATCGCCTCACCCGGACTTGATCCGGGGGTCTCTCGTCGCTTGTGCCAGATTGAAAGTGACCCGCGGATCAAGTCCGCGGGAAGCCCGGTGGGTGGGGAGGAGATGGTTGGCGGTCGCAGCCAGTAAATTTCCCCGCCCTCCCCTGTGGCGTCCCGCCCCCTTCCGGGATTACCCTCCGGCCAACCGATTCAAAACCAAGAGGCATTCGCCCAAATGACCATCGATCCCGTCAAGCTCGACAAGCTCGCCCAGGTTGCCATCAAGGTCGGGTTGCAACTGGCCGAAGGCCAGGATCTGGTGATGACCGCGCCGATGACCGCCGCCCCGCTGGTCCGCCGCATCACCGAACATGCCTACAAGGCCGGCGCCGGGCTGGTCACCACCATCTATTCGGACGAGGAGTCTACCCTCGCCCGCTACAAGCATGCCAATGCCGCCAGCTTCGACAAGGCGGCCGGCTGGCTCTATTCGGGCATGGCCGAGGCTTTCAGGAACAATGCGGCACGCCTCGCCATCGCCGGCGACAATCCGATGATGCTGTCCGGTCAGGACCCCGACAAGGTGACCCGCGCCATGCGCGCCAATTCGGCCGCCTACAAGCCGGCCCTCCAGCTCATCACCGGCTTCGACATCAACTGGAATATCGTCTCCTATCCCAGCGCCGCCTGGGCGAAGCTCGTCTTCCCCAATGACAGCGACGAGGAAGCCGTCTCCAAGCTGGCCGATGCCATCTTCAAGGCATCGCGCGTCGACCAGGAAGACCCCATCGCCGCCTGGAAGGAGCACAATGCCAACCTCAAGAAGCGCTGGACCTGGCTCAACGGCAAGAGCTTCGCGTCACTCAAATATACCGGCCCCGGCACCGATCTCACCGTTGGCCTCGCCGATGGCCATCGGTGGAAGGGCGGCGCCTCGGAAGCCAAGAACGGCATTACCTGCAACCCCAATATCCCGACCGAGGAAGTGTTCACCACCCCGCACAAGCTGCGCGTGGAAGGCCATGTCTCGGGCACCAAGCCGCTCAGCCATAATGGCGCGCTGATCGAAGACATGCAGGCCCGTTTCGAGGGCGGCAAGCTGGTCGAGTTCAAGGCCAGCAAGAATGGCGACCTGTTCAACAAGGTACTCGATACCGACGAAGGCGGCCGGCGCCTGGGCGAAGTGGCACTCGTGCCCCATTCCTCGCCGATTTCGGCCTCGGGCATCCTGTTCTTCAACACGCTCTACGACGAAAACGCCTCCTGCCACATCGCGCAGGGCCAGTGCTATTCGGACTGCTTCGTCGGCGGCAAGGACCTCACCCAGGACCAGATCAGCGCCCAGGGTGGCAATACGAGCAATATCCACATCGACTGGATGATCGGTTCGGACAAGATCGACATCGATGGCGTGCATGCCGATGGCACCACCGAACCGGTAATGCGCGGCGGCGAGTGGGCCAACTGACAGCCAATGCGCCAGGGAGGAGCGGCATGAAGAAACTGTTGTCGACGTTGAGCCTGCTCGTCCTGGCGCAGCCCGCTCTGGCCCAGACCGTGCTGGACAGCGACTTCACCATTTCGGTGCCGCGCATGCCTGGGCAGGACGACCTTGTGGAAAGCACGACGCTCGTGCCGCTGCTCGCCGGCACCTGCTACGACTGGCATCTGCACCTCGGCAAGGTGAAGGGCGCGGTGGAGGTGACCGAGGTCTATACCCTTCCCGCAGCACCCGCGAGCTGGGGCCTCGGCGAGGGCAGCCTTACGGTCATCTCCGACGACCAGCGCACCGCCACCACGCCACTGACGCTCACGCCCGAAGACGGCTGGATCTGGAGTGGCTGGTGCGTTGCCGAGGGCGATCCCGCAGGCGCCTATCGCATCGACGTCAAAGCCGGTACTCGCCTGCTCAAGACCTTCGAATTCGAACTCCGGAACATGTAGACCCGCCACGAACAGGAGAGCCAGAACATGGCCAGTGTCAGCCCCGATCGCATTGCCGTTTCCACCTGGTCGCTGCACCGCCTGCTGGGCGCCATCTATCCGCACGACCTCACCACCACCGAGATCGGGGCGGAGCAGCAGGCCTATGGCGAGGGCGAGGAATCGCTGCTCGGCCTGCCTTCGGTGCTGGCCAATCACGGCTATCACCGGCTCGAAATCGTCTCCTTCCACCTGCGCAGCCGCGACAGGGTCTATCTGGGGGAACTGCGCGACCAGCTCAAGATTTCCAATGTCCGGCTGCAGACCCTGCTGATCGATGCCGGCGATATCAGCCATCCCCAGCACGGCGCCCGCGACACCGCCTGGATTGCGAGCTGGATCGAGATCGCCAATGAACTGGGCGCCGACAATGCCCGCATCATCGCCGGCAAGCAGAAGCCGACCCGCGATGCGCTCGATCGCTCGGTCAAGGCACTGACCGCACTGGCCGATGGCAATGCCGGCTCATCGGTGCGCCTCGTCACCGAGAACTGGTTCGACCTGCTGGCCGAGCCGGCCCATGTCCACTACCTGCTCGACAAGCTCGATGGCCGCATCGGCCTGCTGGGCGATTTCGGCAATTGGGGCGGGGCCGCCAAATATGCCGACCTCAAGTCGATCTTCGGCCGGGCCGAACTGTGCCACGCCAAGGCCAGCTTCATCGACGGCGAGCTCGACGAGGCCGACTATGGCGCCTGCGTCACCCTGGCCGAAGAGGCCGGCTACAAGGGCCCCTATACGCTGATCTTCGACAGCGAAGTCCCCGGCGAATGGCATGGTCTGGCCACCGAGCGCGACTTCATCACATCGCGCGATGTCTGACTCCGCTTAAGCCAGTTATTAAGGGAGTGTCACGCAGAGTGCGCAAATGCCCGCTCGTGTGTCGAAAACTGTCGCTCCGACCATCCTCCGCTTCGAGCGGATCGGCTCGATGCTGGCCAAGATCGTCGACAATGCCGCAGTGGGCATGGTGGTGTCCGAAATGGACGGCCGGATGGTCTATGCCAACCGCGCCTTTGTCGAGCTGCTGGGGCACCGCGTCGACGACGCCTCCAATGACAATATCCTCGAGCTGATCCACCCCGATGACAGCGCCGCCGCAAGGCAGCGCCTGAGCCGGCTGATGCGCGGCGAGTCCGGCGAGTATCGCGGCGAGCATCGCTTCCGCCATGCCGATGGCGGACCGCTCTGGGTCATGGTCGCCGCCTCGGTGTTGCGCTCGGACACGACCGGCCAGCCGCTCTACCTCATCACCCAGATCACCAGCATCGAATTGCAGAAAAAGGCCGAAGAGGCTCTCGCCCATTCCGAGAGCCGCTGGAATTTCGCACTGGAAAGCGCGCGCCAGGGCGTGTGGGATCACGATATCCGCACCGACACCATGTTTTACTCGCGCATGTGGCGCGTCATGCGCGGCATTCCGCCCGACGAGGATGTCGATGGTGACCAGGCCAAGTGGCTGGCCCGCATCCACCCTGACGACCTGCAATATATTCAGGACAATGTGGACCGCCAGGACAAGGGCGACAGTGGACTCGATGCGCTGGAATATCGCGAGCGCACGCGCGACGGCAGCTACATCTGGATTCTCAGCCGCGGCAAGCCGGTGGAATGGGACGAGCATGGCAATGCCGTGCGCACCCTGGGCACCGATACCGACATTACCCGTCTCAAGACCATCGAGCTTGAGCTGGCGGCCGAGAAGGAACGGCTGCGTATCACCCTCGATTCCATCGCCGACGGCATGATCTCGACCGACGAGAATGGTCGCGTCGTATTCATGAATCCGGCTGCCGAACTGCTGACAGGCTATAGCTCGGCTGTGGCTGTCGGCCAGGAAGTCAGGGCCATCTTCACCCTGCGCGATGGCATGACCGGCGAGGCGCAGGACTGCCCCGTCGCCATTTGCCTCGCCACCGACCGGCCGGCGCATCTCGACGATGACATGATCCTGATCGGCAAGAGCGGCAGCGAGCGGGATATCCGCTGCACGGCCGCGCCGGTGCGCACGCCAACGGGCAAGCTCACCGGCGCCGTGCTGGTGTTCCAGGACGTGACGCAGAGCCGCGCCATGCAGCGCGAACTGGCCCATTCGGCTACCCATGACGACCTGACCGGCCTGCCCAACCGTGCCGCCTTCGAGCGGGCGCTGAACGGCGCCATCGGCTCGGCCCGCGATAGCGGCCGCCGTCATTGCCTGCTCTATATCGACCTCGACCGCTTCAAGCCGGTCAACGACAATGCCGGCCACGCCGCCGGCGACGCCCTGCTCAAGCAGGTGGCCCAGACTATCAGAGGCTCCTGCCGCAGCCACGATGTGGCGGCGCGCATCGGCGGCGACGAATTTGCCGTGCTGCTCAACGACTGTCCGGCCGAAGTGGGCCAGCGCATCGCTGAAAAGGTGGTGCGCGCCATCGCTGCCCTCGCGTTCGGCTGGGCCGGCCGCACCTACCATATCGGCGCCAGCGTCGGCCTCACCATGGTCACCGGCGAACCAGCCTCCCCCCTGGGCTTCATGGGCGAGGCGGACGCGGCGTGCTACGCCGCCAAGGCCCGCGGGCGGGGGATAGCGGTGTCGTTCGGGGATATGTGAGGGTCACCTTCAAAACATCAGGCATGGGACGGCGCAACATCCCCACCCTCATTCCCTCCCCACCAAGGGGGAGGGAAGCCTAGTCGGCGGCTGTTGAAGCAACGGGTGACACTCGGAATGCGGTCATGCGCATCCGTAGCTGGCGTGCCCGCTCGACGCTCATCACCCCCACCCTCAATCCCTCCCCACAAGGGGGAGGGAGGCGCATAACGGCATTCAAGGACCTACGCTATTGCAGCGGTTTCAAATCCGCCAGCAGCGTCGGGATCAGTTCTGTCACCGTGGGGTGGATATGCACCGTGTGCATCATGGTCGTATAGGGCGTGCCTGCGGCCATGAGCTGCAGCAGCGAATGAACCACCTCGTCGCCGCCAATGCCCAATATGGCCGCGCCGAGAACCTGTTTGCTCTGCGCATCGACCAGTACCTTCATCAGGCCCTGCGTTTCGCCCCGCTCCTTGGCGCGGCTGACCCTGGCCATCGGCATCACGCCCATCAGCGCCTTGCGGCCCGATTTGCGGACCTCGGCCTCGCTCATGCCGATACGGCCCAACGGCGGATCGATGAACAGGCCATAGACCGGGATCCGGCCCGCAATGGAGCGCTTGCCGCCATCGATGACATTGTCGGCGACGATCTCGAAATCATTATAGGACGTGTGGGTGAAGGCGCCGCGGCCATTGATGTCACCCATGGCCCAGATGCCCTTGACGCCGGTACGCAGATGGTCGTCCACCGGAATATAGCCGCGCGCATCGGTTTCGATACCGGCAGCGGCCAGGTTGAGGCCGGCAGTGTTGGGCGTGCGCCCCAGAGCCACCAGCATATGGGTGCCCTCGATCGAAGCCAGCCGGTCACCGCATTTGAGCGACAGCAGCACGCCATGCCCGGCCTTGGCCACCGCCTCGACCGTGGTGCCGAACATGAAGGTGACGCCCTCGGCTTCGAGGATGGATCGGATGGCGGCGGAAATATCGGCGTCCTCGCGCATGGCCGGGCGCGAACCGCGCTCGATCACCGTGACCTTGGAGCCGAAGCGTGCATACATCTGCGCGAATTCGAGCCCGATATAGCTGGCGCCGACGATGATCAGGTGCCCCGGCAGCGTGTCGAGGTTCATCATCGACGTGTTGGTCAGGTAGGGCACGCTCTTGATGCCGGGCCAGTTGGGCACGCTGGCCGTGGCGCCGGTATTGATGAAGATTTGCGGCGCGGTCAGCACCCGCTTGCCCACCTTGACCTCGGTGGGCGAAACAAAGCTGCCCTCGCCCTTGATATATTCGAGTGTCTTCAGGCCGCCGATCCACTCGGTGAGGCTCTTGACCGAGGCACCGACCACCTTGTCCTTGCGCGCCTTGACCGCCGCCATGTCCACCGTGACCGGCCCCTTGACCACCACGCCGAACTGGGCGGCGTGGCGGGCGGCCCAGGCCGCGCGGGCACTGGCCACCAGTGTCTTGGTGGGCGTGCAGCCGTCATTGACGCAGGTCCCACCCAGATGTTCGCGCTCGATCAGCGCCACCTTGCGTCCGGCCCCTGCCAGCCGCGCGGCCAGGAAGGGGCCGGACTGGCCTGCACCGATAACAATGGCATCGAATTGTTCCGACATGACCGCCCCCTCCAATCGGCGGCAAGTCTATGACTATGCAAGGCAAAATGCCAGCGGGACGTTCGTCATTGCCCCGGAAACGGCATGCTGTGGACGTGGCACAATCGCACCCCACCCTTGATGTCATCCCGGCCTTGAGCCGGGATGACACCGCGCATGAGGAAAGCGTGGTGCCCAAAAGCAAAACTTATCCCCCACCCCAAAACCGCGCGTATCACGAGGCGTTTGGGCGGGGTGCTACGGCTAACCGCCAGGGTCTGCGATCGCGCCGTCCGAGCAAGTCCCGGCATCCCGAGACGGCTTCCGTCTCACTACTAAATTTACCAGAGGCGAAGGCCGTCTCGGGATCCGCTCGTCTATCGACAACCGCGTTGCAGGCGGCGTCTCCGTATGTCCGATTGACACCGCCTCCCTCCCGGCTATGGTCCGCTCCGCATCCCAGCCAGGAATTTCTTCATGTCCCATACCGACCTCGCCAAGACCATCGATGACGCCTTCGAGGCGCGTGCCGAGATCAATTTCCACACCCAGGGTGCGGTGCGCGAGGCGGTCGGCGAGGCGCTGCGCCTGCTGGACAAGGGCGAATTGCGCGTGGCCGAGAAGGTGAACGGCGCCTGGCAGGTCAATCAGTGGCTCAAGAAGGCCGTGCTGCTGAGCTTCCGACTCAACGACAACAAGCTGGTCGAAGGCGCGCCGGGCGGTTCGCATTACTGGGACAAGGTGCCCACCAAGTTCGAGGGCTGGAGCGAGAATACCTTCCGCGAGGCCGGCTTCCGCGCCGTGCCGGGCGCCGTGGTGCGCAGCCCGGCCTTTATCGGCCGCAACGTCGTCCTGATGCCCAGCTTCGTCAATGTCGGCGCCTATGTCGACGAGGGCACCATGGTCGATACCTGGGTCACCGTCGGCTCCTGCGCGCAGATCGGCAGGAATGTCCATATTTCGGGCGGCGTCGGCATTGGCGGCGTGCTCGAACCGCTGCAGGCGGGCCCCGTCATCATCGAGGACAATTGCTTCATCGGCGCGCGCTCGGAAGTGGTCGAAGGCGTGGTGGTGGGCGAGGGCTCGGTCATTTCCATGGGCGTATTCATCGGCGCCTCGACCAAGATCGTCGATCGCAATACCGGGGAAATCCATATCGGCAAGGTGCCGCCCTATTCCGTCGTCGTCTCGGGCTCCCTGCCCGGCAAACCGCTGCCCAACGGCAATCCGGGACCGAACCTTTATTGCGCCGTCATTGTCAAGACGGTGGACGCCCAGACCCGCAGCAAGACCGGCATCAACGACCTGCTGCGCGATTAAGGCGGAAAGGTTGCAGTTGCTTAGCCGCAGGCTCCTCTCTATTGAATAGCAGGTCAAGATTTGGGGGCAGATAATGAGCGACTACAGTTCCACAACCGCAAATGGCGTGAGCCGTGATGCGCAGGCAAGCATGCAATACGACGCCAACAAGAAAAGTGGCGTCGTGGCCTATCTACTCTGGTTCTTTCTTGGTGGCTTCGGCGCACACCGCTTCTACCTGGGCTCCACTGGCCCAGCTATTGCCCAATTGGTGATCACCCTTCTGTCGATCGTGTTGTCGATCGTTTTCGTCGGCATTTTTGGCTTTATCATTGTCGGCATCTGGGTGCTGGTAGACGCGTTCCTCATTCCGGGCATGCTTCAGGACTATAATAGCCGCCTCGCGGCACATTTTTCGGGTGCTGCAACGTCCGGTCGCATCGTCCTGAAACACTGAGAATAAAGGCGGGAAGTTTGCCTGATATCGCGGACGATCCCGTCCATCTGCTCAAGCAGCTCATCGCCTGCCCTTCGGTGACGCCCGAGGCCGCTGGCGCTCTCGATGTTCTCGATCGCGCCCTGAGTGCGATCGGCTTCTCGGTCACCCGCCTGCGTTTCGAGGGTGACGGTTCCTATCCGGTGGACAATCTCTTCGCCGTCAGGGGCAATAGCGGCCGCCGGCTGCTGTTCGCCGGCCATACCGACGTGGTGCCGCCGGGCGATCCGGCCAACTGGACCGGTGATCCGTTCACCCCGCGCGAGGCCGACGGCAAGCTCTATGGCCGCGGCGCCGCCGACATGAAGTCGGGCATCGCAGCCTTCGTCGCCGCCACTGCCGCCATTCCCGATGATGCCGGCACGATCATGCTCGCCATCACCAATGACGAGGAAGCCGACGCCATCAACGGCACCGACAAGCTGATGGAATGGGCCGAGGCGCAGCAGCACCATTTCGATTTCGCCATTGTCGGCGAACCCAGCTCGGCCTCCTTGCTGGGCGACAGTATCAAGATCGGTCGCCGCGGCTCGCTTTCGGGCACCATCACCGTCGCCGGCACTCAGGGCCATGTCGCCTATCCCGACAAGGCCAACAACCCGCTGCCGGCATTGGCGCGCATCGTGACAGCGCTGGATACAGTCATCGACAACGGCACTGCCCATTTCCCCGCGACCAATCTCGAAGTCACCTCGATCGATGTCGGCAATGCCATTTCCAACGTCATCCCGGCTGCCGGCACGATCAAGTTCAACATCCGCTACAATGACCTGTGGACACCCGACACGCTGGCTGACTGGGTGCGCGGGCGCGTCGCCGGCGTCGATGCCGCCGGTGCGACCGTGACCTTTGCCGTCGCCGGCATACCGTCGCGCTCGTTCCTGTCGCCGCTCAGCGGCGATGTCGATAGCCTGGCCGATACCATCGCCAGCGTCACCGGCCGCCGGCCCGAATTCTCCACCGGCGGCGGCACGTCCGATGCCCGCTTCATCGCGCAATATGGCCCGGTGGTGGAATGCGGCCTTGTCGGCCCCTCCATGCACAAGGCGGACGAGCATATCGCCATCGCCGATCTCATCGGGTTGACCGATATCTACCGCGCCTTCATGGTCCGCTTCTTTGGAGTGAGCATATGAAGATCTGGGCCGCGCTGCGCAATGCCGTCATCGGCTGGACGATGCTGCTCGGCGGCAAGGCCGGCTGGCGCGAGCGCTTCACGCGTACGGCGCCGGGCCTGGCGACGGCCCTGGCGATCTTCGCCTTCGTCACCTTCCTCGCTGTCATCATCGTGGCTATCGGTACCGATATTCCGGGCCTGTTCGCCATCCTGGCGGGCATGTTCGCCCTGGCCTTGCCACTTGTCGCTATGGTGCTGGTGCTGCTGGGCACGCGCAATGTCGTGCGCGGCACTGAGCCGGTGCTTGACCTGGTGGTGCCCGCCACCTACGCGCTCATGGCTTTCATCGTCATCGAGGGGCTGCTGGCGAGCCTGATCGGCGGGCCGATCGTTATCCTGAGCTGGCTGGCATTGGGCTATCTGCTCTATCGGCTGGCGCGGGCGGCCACCGGCTGGCCCACCGCCATATCCATAGGCTTTGCAGTTTTGACCGTGCTGCTGCTTGTCGCCATGCGACAGGCGCTCTACATGCTGAGCAGCATTGCCGGTTCTCCCACCTGATTATCGAGACAAGCCCTTGGCCCAGCCGACCACGACCTTCCTCGATGAACTGATGGCTGCCGCACGCGGCTGCGTCGCGCTGCTTATCGGCAACCGGCAGGCGCCGTCCTATTTCGATTTCAGCCAGCGCGGGCTGATCGGCAGCCTCATCGCGACGATCATCGCCATCGGCCTGGCAGGCTTCGGGCCACGCCTTACCGGCATAGACCTGCCGCCGGGGGCAGCGACGCAGTCGATCATCGTCAATGGCGCCCTGTTCGTCGCCCAGGCCGCCACTGCTTTCGTCGCCCTGCGGCAGATGGGCCGGCAGGATGGCTTCATCCCCTATCTCGTCGCGTCCAACTGGGTGACGCTGGCCTCGGCATTGCTGCTGCTGCTTTCGACGCTGCTCGGCCCCGCCGGCATCGTCATCCTGGTGCTGGTGGTGATCCTGGCGCTGGCGACCTTCATCAATATCGGCCGCTTCATTGTCACACTGACGGCCTTGCAGATCGGCATCCTGTTCATTTCGCAGGCGGTCGGCGTGTTCCTGGCGCTGGCCGTGGTCGCGGTTATCCTCGGCCCACCGCCTGTCTAGTAATCTACCCGGGTCAGGTAGAGCCCCGAAGATGGCGCCATGGCGCCGCAGCGACGGCGATCCCTGGCATCGAGCGCGGCGCGGAAATCGGCGGGCGACCATTTGCCTTCGCCGACCATGCGAAGCGAGCCCACCATGGATCGCACCTGATGATGCAGGAAGCTGCGGGCACTGGCTGATATCACGATGTGGTCCAGCTCCCGCCGCGCCGAAAACTTATCCAACGTCCGCAAAGGCGAGTTAGCCTGGCACTCCGATGAGCGGAACGTGGTGAAGTCATGAGTGCCCAGGATCAGGCCGGCCGCATGGTCCATCGCTTCGGCATCGAGGTTCTTGGGAATGTGCCACACATGGTTGCGCTCGATTACCGGCGGCGCACGCCGGTTGAGGATGCGGTACTCGTAGTGTCGCGCCGTGGCCGAGAAGCGGGCCTCGAAGCTGTCGCTGACCGCCTCGGCCTCGATGATCGCCACCGGATCGGGCCGCAGGTGATAGTTCAGCGCCTCGCGGATGCGGAACGGATCCCACGTCTTGCTCAGCTCGAAATGGGCCACCTGTCCCAGCGCATGCACGCCCGCATCGGTGCGCCCCGCCGCCTGGGTGGTCACCGCCTCGCCCGACATGGCGTAGATTGCCTCTTCGAGCGCCTGCTGCACGCTCGGCCGCTCGGGCTGCCGCTGCCAGCCGGAAAACGGGGTTCCGTCATATTCGATGGTGAGCTTATACCTGTAGGCGGAAATAGGAGGAACCTTTGGCTCTAGTCAGGAAATTTGAAAAATTGGATAGCGAACGGACCCAACTCCACGAAGAGGTCGACGCTAGGTACGCTGTGTTTGAACGGGATGGGAAAGGATTTGTCCAGATCAACACGTATGGACGACCTGATCGCGAAATTCCTGGCAAAGTATCACAGGTCATCCAACTTGATCGCCAGGGCGCCGAGGCATTGGTGACGATTTTGCGCAAAGCATTTGCGTTCAGCTGACGGACGCGGGCAGCGCCCCCGCCCCACGCAGGAAGGTCGCCGCATCCATGGCGCCCTTGCCCTCGCGCTGCACTTGGGTCAGCCGCACGGCGCCGCTGCCGCAGGCAATGGTGAGGTTGTCGAGCAGCGCGCCGGGGGCACCTCTCCCCTGCCCCAATGTCGACCGCAGGGCCTTGATGCGCACCGGCTTGCCGCCCAGGTCCAGCTCGAACCAGGCGCCGGGAAAGGGCGAGAGGCCCCTGATACGGTTGTGCACATCTTCGGCCGGACGCGACCAATCGATGCGCGCCTCGGCCTTGTCGATCTTTTTGGCGTAGATGGCGCCGTCCTCGGGCTGCGGCTTGAAATCGAGGCTTCCGCGTTCCAGGGCGGCGAGGGCCCGCCCCATGAGATCGGCGCCAACGCGCATCATCTGGTCGTGCAATTCGCCCGCCGTCAGGTCCGCGCTGATGGGGATCATGTCAATCAGGGCAACGGGACCAGTATCCAGTCCCTCATCCATCTGCATCACCATGACGCCGGTCTCCCGGTCACCCGCCATGATCGCGCGCTGAATGGGTGCGGCGCCGCGCCAGCGCGGCAGGAGCGAACCATGCAGGTTCAGGCAACCCTGTTCGGGCGCATCAAGAATGGGCTTGGGCAGCAGCAGGCCATAGGCCACGACCACGGCCACCTCGGCGCCATGGCTGGCAAAGACGATCTGCTCGGCCTCACCCTTGAGTGATTTCGGGGTGAAGACCGGAATGCCGAACGCTTCGGCCGCCAGATGCACCGGCGACTTGCGCTCTTCCTGGCCGCGTCCCGCAGGCTTGGGCGCACGGGTATAGACGGCAACGACTTCGTGCCCGGAAGAGACGATCTCGGTGAGGGTGGGAACGGAAAAATCCGGCGTGCCCATGAAGACGACGCGCATGCTGATTGCTCCTCAGACCGGGCCGTGCCCGGATTTTCCAACCACCGTCATTGCCCGGCTTGTCCGGGCAATCCATTGGCCCGGAAATGGATCACCGGGACAAGCCCGGTGATGAGGGAGGACCGGCGGCCGGCAGAAAGGCCACTACCCGGCGGCGCGCTTGGCCTGCTTATCGAATTTCTTGATGACCCGATCGCGCTTCAGGCGGCTGAGATAGTCGATATAGAGCACGCCATCGAGGTGATCGAGTTCGTGCTGGATGCAGACGGCCAGCTTGCCCTCGGCTTCCTTGACGACTTCCTTGCCGTCGAGGTCGGTGTATTTCACCGTGACCTCATTGGGGCGCTCGACCTCGTAATAGAGTTCGGGGATCGACAGGCACCCTTCCTCGGTCACCTGCATCTGGTCGCCGAAATGGGTGATTTCGGGGTTGATCAGCACCATTGGATCGGGAGGTTCACCTTCCGCCGCCAGGTCCATCACCACGATGCGCTTCATCACACCAAGCTGGGTCGCCGCAAGGCCGATGCCGGGCGCGTCATACATGGTGTCCAGCATGTCCTTGGCCAGCGACTTGATCTCATCGTCAACCTCGATGATCGGATCGGCAACGGCGCGCAGGCGCGCATCGGGAATGACGAGAATGGGGCGAACAGCCATGGCAAAGGTCCGGCAGAAAGGGAGTTGCCCCTCGATATGGTATTTCCGCGCGTCCGGTCAACTCTTGTGGGCGGCGCGAATGAGAACATTATGCGAACGTGCGAATCGCGGTAAGATGCACGGATGGATAATGTGCTCTTTGTAGTCGGCGATTTTCCGGTGACGCTGGCGACCGCCATGGCCGCCGGCGTGGCCGTGATGGCGGTTCTGCTGGTTATCGGTCTGGTGGCCTCGCTGCGGACCAATCGTGCCCGCGCCGAAGAAGCGCAGGCGGCGCTGAACCGGTCGGCCGAAATGGAGCGCCACCTGGCCGGCCTGATGCAGGTACAGTCGGAAATGACCGGCCGGATGCAGACCATGTCGGAAATCTTCGGTTCGCGCACGTCGGACCTGGCGCGGCTGGTCAACGAGCGGCTCGATTCCACCAGCCAGCGCGTCGGCCAGGCGCTGCAGGAAAGCCGGGCCAAGACCGATGAGGGGCTCAACAAGCTGCATGAGCGGCTGGCCGTCATCGATCGGGCCCAATCGACCATGACATCGCTTTCAGGCGACATCATCTCGCTGCAGTCGATTCTGGCCAACAAGCAGACCCGTGGCGCCTTCGGGCAGGGTCGCATGGAAGCCATCATCGGCGATGGGCTGGCGCCCAATGCCTATTCCTTCCAGACCACGCTATCGAACGGCTACCGGCCCGACTGCCTAATCATCATGCCCAATGACGCGCCCAAGCTGGTGATCGACGCTAAGTTCCCGCTGGAGAGCTGGCAGCGGATCAGCGCAGCGACCACGCCCGACGAGGTGCGGCAGGCCAATGCCGGCTTCCGCTCGGACATTGCGGTCCACGTCAAAGCCATTTCGGAAAAATACCTGCTGCCCGGCGAGACGCAGGACACCGCCTTCATGTTCGTGCCCTCGGAATCGATCTTCGCCGACCTGCATGAGCATTTCGAGGATGTGGTGCAGAAGGCGTCGCGGGCCCGCGTCGTCATCGTCTCGCCGGCATTGCTGATGCTGTCGATCCAGGTGATCCAGGCCTTGCTGCGCGATGTCAGCATGCGCGAGCAAGCGCATCTGATCCAGAAGGAAGTGCGTGAATTGCTGGGCGACATTGCGCGGCTGGACGATCGGGTGAACAAGCTGCAGGCCCACTTCACCCAGGCCAATGCCGATATCGGCAATATTCTTACCTCCACCGCCAAGATCGCCAAGCGTGGCGACCGCATCGATGCCATGGACTTCGAAGAGCCGCAGCGGCTGGCCGGGGAATAATCGGATCACAATGGTCGAACCGGTTGCCGCGCCGCGCGTTCTGCCTTGGTTATCGAGCCAGGGGAGACGAGAATGGCACAGCATCACGACCATCACGGAACCATGGTTCCGCAGGACACCAATTTCGACAATGCCGACCAGCCGGGCATTTCCCAGCCCTATACGCAGACCGAAATCGAGGAACTGCTGTATGGCGACGATCGGTCGGCCGAGGAGCGGCTGGCGCGGTTGCGGGAATTGCGCGACGAGAGCGCCATCCGTGAAAGCGGCGACTGGGGCGGCCAGGATCCCGCCGCCATGCTGGATGAACTCGACCGGGCCATAGACGAATTGAGCGCCACCATTGCCAATGGCGAGGACGGCGAGGCCTATGCCGGGCTGGCCACCAATTTCGACAATGATCCTTCCGACCGGCTGGACGCCCTGTCACCGGACGATGAGGACGCCCGCCAAGCCATCGAGGGCGACGAGGAGGACGACGATAGGCTTGAAGAAGAGCGCTGGGACGGCGGCGAGGAATTCAGGCCCGACAAGGACTTACACTAACACTAAATCTCGGTGCGCGCCTTGAGCGCCTGGCTGAGGGTGCCTTCGTCGAGATAATCAAGCTCGCCGCCGACGGGGACGCCGTGGGCGAGGCGGGTGACCTTGGCGCCCGAGCCGGCGAGGCGGTCGGTGATGTAATGCGCCGTGGTCTGGCCCTCGATGGTGGCGTTGACGGCCAGGACTATCTCCTTGAAATCGCCTGCTCTTTTCAGCAGGTCATCGATGGAGATGTCGTCGGGGCCGACGCCGTCGAGTGGCGACAGGACGCCGCCCAGGACGTGATAGCGGACGGCCCCGACGCCCGCCCGCTCCAGGGCCCAGAGGTCGGCGACGTCTTCGACCACGATCAGCATGCCGCTGTCGGCGCGGCGCGGGTCCGAGCAGATCGAGCAAGGGCTGATCGTATCGACATTGCCGCAAATTTCGCAGGTTCTGACGGCACTTACGGCCCGGTCGAGGGCAGCCGAGAGCGGGATCATGAGCTGATCCTTCTTCTTGATCAGTTGCAAGACGGCACGGCGGGCCGAGCGCGGACCGAGGCCCGGCAGGCGGGCCAGGAGTTGGATGAGCTGTTCGATTTCGGGGCCGCCGGAAGCCATTTTCGCGTTCACACCTTGCCCGAATTGGTTAGCAGACTGTTAGCATCGACGCGCCGGGACGCGTGAAAATCAGAACGGGAATTTCATGCCCGGCGGGATGGGCAGGCCGGCGGTGACTTCGGCCATTTTGCGCTGCATCTCGGCTTCACTCTTGGTCTTGGCATCGGCATGGGCGGCGACGATCAAATCTTCGAGCACTTCGACATCGTCTTCCTTGAAGAGCGACGGATCGATCTTGACGCCTTTCATGTCGCCCTTGCCGGAGAGCGAGACCACGACCATGCCGCCGCCCGAGCGCCCTTCGACCACGAGATCGGCAAGCTCGGCCTGCATGGCCTCCATCTTGCCCTTCATCTCGCCGGCGGCTTTCATCATACCCATGATGTCTTTCATTCGTCGTCCTCTTCAAGTGGGGGCGGAGGCAGATCGGGTTCAAGTGCAGTGGCGTCGTCGCGCACCGTCACATTGACCAGTTTAGCCCCGGGGAATGTATCGAGAATGGCCTTGACCAGCGGATCGTCATGCGCGGCGGCCTGGGCTGCCTGCTGGCGTTGCGCGGCTTCCTGGCGGACCGTCAGGCCCTCGGGCGGCTTGCTGGAGACATTGACCAGCCAGCGCTGGCCGGTCCAGAGCTGGAGCCGGGCCGAGAGGGTGGCGATCATGCCCGGATCGGCCCCGTCGGCCAGCGCCACTTCGATGCGGCCCTGCTCGAAAGAGATGGGGCGCATCTGGCTTTCGAGAGCCAGCTTGACCAGCACGTCACGCTTGGCGCCGGCCAGAGCAATCAGTTCCCTGTAGCTGGCGACGGTGGCCAGGGCCGCCTGCGGCTGGGGCGCGGCGGCCACGGCCTCGGTCACGACCGGGCGCGGCGCTTCGACACGCAGGGCAGAAGGGCCACCACCACCGGAGGGGCCGCGATTGACCGGGGCTGTCGGCGGCAGGCTGGGCGCCGGGGCCGGCTGATTGGCCAGACGGGCAATGAGATCGTCGGGGCTGGGGAGATCGGCAGCATAGGCCAGTCGGATCAGCGCCATTTCTGCGGCCTGCAGGCCATTGCTGGCGCGGGCCACCTCGTCATAGCCCTTGAACAGGATTTGCCAGGCGCGGGTGAGCGCGCGCATGGGCAGCCTGCCGGCCAGCTCGGCGCCACGGCGGCGTTCATCGGGGGTGAGCGAGACATCGTCGGCCGCAGCGGGCACGACCTTGATGCGGGTGACCAGATGGGTGAAATCGGCGAGGTCCGCGACGAGGGTCTGCGGATCGGCGCCCATGTCGTAGAGGGCGCGCATGGTCTCGATGGCCTCGCCAATGCGGCCGCCCAGCAATTGCTCGAACAGGTCGATGATGCGGGCACGATCGCCCAGGCCCAGCATGGCCTTGACGGTCGCGGCGGTGACCGTGCCGTTGCCATGGGAAATAGCCTGGTCGAGCAGGCTCAGATTGTCACGGGCCGAGCCTTCGCCGGCGCGGACGATCATCGCCAGGGCCTCGGGCTCAAAGCTGATGCCCTCCTGCCCCAGGATCGATTCCAGATAGGCGGTCATGATGTCGGGCGTGATGCGGCGCAGATCGAACCGCATGCAGCGGGAAAGGATCGTCACCGGCACCTTGCGGATTTCGGTGGTGGCGAAGATGAACTTCACATAGGGGGGCGGCTCTTCGAGGGTCTTGAGCAGGCCGTTGAAAGCCGCCGTCGAGAGCATGTGGACTTCGTCGATGACGTAGACCTTGTAGGGCGCCGAGGACGGCGCGTATTTCACCGAGTCGATGATCTCGCGGATATCGTTGATGCCGGTATTGGATGCGGCGTCCATTTCGATGACGTCGACATGGCGGCCCTCGATGATGGCGCGGCAATGGGTGCCCTCGACGCTGAGATCGAGCGTGGGATGGGGGCCGGAGGCGTCCTCGTAGTTGAAGGCGCGGGCCAGGATGCGGGCCGTGGTGGTCTTGCCGACGCCGCGCACGCCGGTCAGGATGAAGGCGTGGTGGATGCGGTTCTGCGCGAAGGCGTTGCCTAGCGTCTGCACCATGGCATCCTGGCCGACCAGCGTGGTGAAGTCGCGCGGCCGGTATTTGCGCGCAAGGACGAGATAGGGCGAGGTCGGTGCGTCAGCCATCGAGCCCTCCATCGCCTCGCATTGCCGGGAATCTGCCTTGGATCATGCTCCGACCATAGGGCAATGGCGCGCCGCCCGCAAAAGCCTCAAGCCGGTTTGCGAAACCAAACGCCATCTGTGAACAGATTAAGTAGGAGGCTGGCATCGACCCGTGAAGGTCTCGTTGGGGCTGCTTCCTTCCGGACCTGACCCGGTTGGCGAGGAACACGTCCGCGCCAACCTCCCGAGGGGCTATATGCGAAGAAAATGGGGCGAGCGCAAGGCCTCAGGGCGCGAACATCTCACCCAAGGTATCGAGCACGCGATGCAGGGTCGATGGATCAAGCCCGCCAAGCCGTCTCAGCAGACGACGCTTGTCGACTGCCCTTATTTGATCGAGCAGAACGAGACCCTCCACGCCCTGGAAGAGGGCCGGCACGCGGTAAACCGCTGGATGCCCCTTGGATGTCATCGCCGCGACGATGGTCGTGCGCAGGTAATCATGCATCTCAGGCGGTGAGATGACCACGGCAGGCCGCGTTTTCTGGATCTCACTGCCCACGGTGGGGTCATAGGCTACAAGCCAGACCTCGCCTCGCACTACCACTCCCAGGACTCATCGTCATCATTAGGGAATTCGGGCCATACCAGTCCATCATCCCCAACCTCGGCGAGCAGCCGCGAAGCCTCGGCCCATCCCTCGCGGACGGCGCTACGCACGGGTGCCAAGACAATGCGCCCATTTTCGACGCTAATATCGATCCGATCCCCCGCCTGCGCTCCGATTTCGGAGAGCATAGGCTTGGGAATGACGATACCGGCCGAGTTGCCAAACTTCTTGAGGGCGCTTTGCATGGCGGAACCATAGCACCAACAGGCATCCGTTACAACAATGTTACAACGGACACCGGCTGGCAGGAGGTCTGTGTTTTGCGACACCCCCTCATCCCCCTTCGGGCACGAGGGGAGAAGGGGAGCCGTGAGCGCCGAGGTTCTAGAGGTGTTTCAAGACGCGGGCCGGAACGCCAGCCGCCACGGTGTTTGCCGGAACGCTGCGGCTGACCACCGCGCCGGCGGCGATGACGGCGTTGTCGCCGATGGTGACGCCGGGAAGAATGGTCGCCGCGGCGCCGATCCAGACATTGTTGCCGATGATGATGGGTTTGGCGACGATGCCGTTGCGGCGCTCGGATGGCGAGACGGGGTGGCCGGCAGAGACGAGATTGACCTTGGGGCCGATCATCACATCGTCGCCGATGGCGATGCCGCCCATATCCATGAAGTGGCAGCCCTGGTTGATGAAGACGTTGTGGCCGATGGTGATGTTGAGCCCGCAATCGGTCGAGAAGGGCGGGATGACCATGAAACGGTCGCCGACCGGCTTGCCGATGAGTTCGGAGAAGGCGGTATGCAGGCCATCGAGATCGTCGAAGCCGATATCGCTGAGCCGCGCCGAGAGGCGAACGGCGCGCTGGACGTTTTCAAAGCGGGCACGGCCTTCGGCCGAGCGGGCGGGATTGGTCATTGATGGGGTTCCGGTGAGTCGAGGCGGATGATAGCGCGGCTGACGCCGGACGGGGAAAGTCTCCAGACTGGATGTCGGGGAAGCTGGGCGGCCATCGTCCTTGGCCAGAAGCAATCACCGGAGCCTTGCCATGACCGCCACCATTACCGCCTTTGCGACGTCACCCGACCGGGGCGCGGGACTCGCCCGCGACATGCGCCTGCGCTGGGCCTTCGAGGAGGTCGGCCAGCCCTATGATGTGCGGCTGGTTTCGTTTGCCGAGATGAAGCAGCCAGCCCATCGTGCGCTCAATCCGTTCGGACAAATCCCGACCTATGAGGAGGGCGGCCTGGCCCTGTTCGAGACCGGCAGCATCATCATCGAAATCGCCCGGAACCACCCGGGCCTGCTGCCCGACGATGCCAATACCAGGGCGCGCGCCATCACCTGGATGTTTGCTGCCGTGAGCACGGTGGAGCAGCCCATTGTCGAATATCAGAATGCCAAGCTGCTCGAGAGCGACAAGAGTTGGGCCGAGGCGCGCATGCCGGTGGTCAAGGACCGCATCCGCGAGCGCTTCAACGCCCTGTCCGCCTATCTCGGCGATGCCGAATGGATTGATGGCGATTTCAGCGCTGCCGACATCATGCTGGTGCATGTGATGCTGCGGGCGCGCAGCTCGGGTATCATCGAGGAATACGCCAATATCTCGGCCTACATTGCCCGCGCCCAGGCGCGGCCCGCCTACCAGCGGGCCTTTGCGGCGCAACTGGCAGTCTATGCGGCTCGGCCGACCGACTAGCCTGCCCGGCACCCCTGCGAAGGACAGGAAACTGCCTCCGAGATAGCGGCTATCCGCGAAAAGCTCATCGCTGCCGAACAACGCGGTGCGTCTTCGGTTTCGGCAGAAGCGTTGCTGTCGGAGATCAAGGCAGAGATGCGCCGACATGGCCAGCCATAGGCTCAACGATGCGGCCAGGGAGGATATTGGGCGCATCTACAGGCACGGTGTGGCCGAATATGGCGAGGACCGGGCTGATGCGTATTATCGCGCGCTGTTCAGGCGGCTCGAGCGCATAGCGGAACAGCCTTATCTCCGGTTGACCATATCCGCGATGGCTATCGCCGAAGCGTGTGCGGCGCGGATTCGATCTACTACCGCATCAGCGACGGCAGTGTTGAAATCATGCGGATCATCGGCCGCCAGGATTACGGCGACAACATTACTCAGCCATAGGCCACCCAGCCGCGGAAGCTGAAGGCGGCGTAGAACTGGCTGATGCCGGCAAAGCCAGCTTCGGCCAGCAATGCCTCTTCTTCGTCGGGTGACAGGATGGTCAGGCGCGTGCCGATGGCCTGGCGGGCGCTCTCCATCTGTTCGGCGGTCAAGCCCGCGGCGGCGCCAAAGGCGACGTGGCGGGCGATCCACAGGGAGCGGTCGGGCTCGGTTTGCGGGAAGCTGATATGGGCCATGACGAACGGCGCACCCGGCTTCAGGCGGCGGCGAAGCTGCCGGAGCGTTTCGAGGCGCTGCTCGCGCGGCACGAAATGCATGGTGAGGATGCAGGTGGCGGCGTCGAACGGCCCTTCGGGCGCCGCGTCGATATAGCCCTCGTGCAACTGCACGCGCGCGGCATGGGGAGCGACGGTCTGCCCCGCCAGTCGCAGCATCGGCGCGGATGGATCGACGCCGGCGAATGACCAATGCGGCTGGGCATCAGCCATGGCCTTGAGCTCCATGCCGCCCCCTGCCCCCAGAACCAGCACGCGGGCGTCGGACGACAGGCGTTCGGCCAGCAGCAGCGCGGTCATGCGCAGCAGGCCGGCATAGCCGGGCACCTGGCGTGGCGGGCCATCGAGATAAGATGCGGCGGCGGCTTCGTTGAAATGGGACATGCTGACACTCGCGGGTAAATGTAACTTATATTGTTACATGAATGACACCGTCAAGCGCGCCGCTGTAAACCATGAATCGATATCGGGCCGGACGGGCCACCCTTTGCCGCGTTAAGGTTTCGTCAACCATAAGCGGAGGCTGCCATGCGCGTTCCATCCATCGGCCTGACCCGTGACGAGCGCCGCATCGTGGCGGAAGGCTATCGGCTGGCCGAATATATGCTCCGCAACTATCACGACAAACCCAGCCTGGCGGCCACTGTGAAACAGTGGCTGGAGCGCGTGCGTGTGATGGTGCTGGCGCGCGACTGAGGGGTCACTGCCGCTCCGGTTCGTAGGCTTTTGGTGGGTGGACCAGGGTGACCAGCACCACCGAGATCAGCATTAGCAGATACCACGAACCCAGCTTGGCCCAGCTGACCAGGGCCCAGCCATCGGCCTGGTCGGGGTAAATCCAGGCGCGCGACCAGGTGCCGATATTCTCGGCGATCCAGATGAACAGGGCGACCAACAGGAAAGCCAGCAGCATGGGCATGCGATGGCGGAAGCGAAAGACGCGATAGTGCATGGCGCTGCGCAGGTAGAGCCCGATAACCACAGCAAAGAGCAGCCAGCGGAAATCGAAGATGAAATGGTGGCTGAAGAAATTGACATAGATGGCCACCGCCAGCAGCGCCGTCATCCAGACCGGCGGATAGCGGGTGAAGGTGATGTCGAAGATGCGCAGGATGCGGGCCATGTAGGAGCCGACGCAGGCATACATGAAGCCGGAAAACAGTGGCACGCCGCCGAGGCGGAAGATGGCGTCTTCGGGGTAAATCCATGAGCCGGCCGATGTCTTGAACAGCTCCATGCCGGTGCCGACGATATGGAAGATGAGAATGACCCTGGCTTCGCTCCATGTTTCAAGGCGGAAGGCCAGCATGGCAAGCTGGATCAGCAGGGCGGCGAGGAACCAGGCGTCGTAGCGGGCCAGGCCGATATCGGGCCACCATAGCCGGGTGACGAGGATCATGCCCAGCATCAGCCCGCCGAACAGGCAAGCCCAGGCCTGCTTGAGGCCGAAAACCAGGAACTCGACCAGACCATCGGCCAGCCGGCCACGCGGCAGGCGCGCCAGGACCGCATGCGCCGCGGCGTCGATCCGCGCTTCCAAACTCGTGAACCGGCTCAAGCCCCTCACCCTTGCTCACATCGCCCCGGCTGGATATGCCCTGTCGAAGGTTTCGGAATTAAGGCGGTATTTTGCATGACCAGACGACGTCCCACCTCGTTGCGCACCTCGGTCCAGGACGTCGCCGCCTCCAAGCGTGCGCCGCAGACGCCGCAGACGCAATCGGCCGCGTTCCGCCTGGCCTTTGCCGACGACGAGTTCATGACCTCGGAGGAAGTGCGCGGGGTGCGCTTCCAGCTCGAATATCTCAAGCCGGAGTTGCGGCTGCGCGAGCGGGGCATCAATTCGACGGTGGTACTGTTTGGCGGGGCGCGTATTCCGGCGCCGGGGCAGCCGGCCTGGGCGGCCAAGAACGAGGTGCAGAAGAAGAACCTGGAAGCCGCGTCGCGCTATTACGACGAGGCGCGGCGGTTTGCCCAGCTCGCCTCGTTCACCTCCAAGGCCATGGGCTTTTCGGACTATGTGGTGGTGACGGGCGGCGGGCCGGGGGTGATGGAAGCAGGCAATCGCGGGGCGGCCGATGTGGGGGCACCCTCGATCGGGCTCAATATCGTCTTGCCGCACGAGCAGGCGCCCAATCTCTACGTGACACCGGAGTTGAGCTTCAATTTCCACTATTTCGCCACCCGCAAAATCCACTTCCTGATGCGCGCCAAGGCGGTGGCGGTGTTCCCCGGCGGGTTCGGCACGCTAGACGAATTCTTCGAGACGCTGACGCTGATCCAGACCGGCCGCATGGACCGGGTGCCGCTGCTGCTGTTCGGCGCAGAATTCTGGAGCAAGGTCATCAATTTCGAGGCGCTGGCGGAAGCCGGCACGATCGCGCCGGATGACCCCAAGCTGTTCAACATCGTCGACACGGCCGAAGAGGGCTGGGACATCGTGCGGCAGTTCTACAATCTGCCGGAGATCGATGAGGTGTTGCGGGGGGATTGAGGAGATCGAGCATTTGCGAGGCTATGGACCGGGATTGCTGTCCAGCTATGCCTCGTAGTCGAAATCATCGTCGTCGGAAGGGCCCAACAACGGCCGGTTCACCGAGCTTGAGATTAACGCGATCTCAATCGCGTTCTTCTCGACGCGATAGTCATAGAAATAGCCGTTGCGGACAATCCTGCGCATTCCCGGAACAGGGGCCTTTTCGTCGGAGAACCCCGCTTCACCAAAGCTGGTGAGATCGCGCCTTACGGACTTCACTCTTTCCAGGAAGCGCTCTGCCGCCAACCGGCTATGCTGTCTAAGATAGGCCGCTTCCTGCCGCACATAGTCTGCAGCATTCCTGGAAAGCCGCACTTTCATCAAGCGGCATTTCCGCGGACGATCTGTTCCACCTGGGCGATAACGTCATCCATATCTTCGGACTCGCCGCTATCAAGCTGCTTGAGGCCGTCTGCGACGCTCAGAATCTCAGCGCCCTCTCCTGCCAGGTAGAGGCGCAGAGCGCGCACCACAACCCAGCTTCGGGTGCGATCCGAGGTTTCCGAGATTCGTTCAACTGCTGCCAGAACGTCATGCGGAAGTCGGATTGTGATTGGATCGGAAAGCTCCTGGCCGGCCATGACAATGCTCCACCTAGTGAGCATACAGCGTATTACAACGACGCAAAATGGCAAGCGATCCCTGCTAGCGACTCGCCCTACTTGCTCTCTGCCGCAGGATAGACGCCAAGCACCTTGAAATAGTCGGTGAAAAAGCCGAGTTCCTCGAAGGCGTGTTGGACGCCGATGTCGGAGGGGTGGCCCTCGATGTCGGCGTAGAACTGGGTGGCGGTGAAGGCGCCGCCGACCATGTAGCTCTCCAGCTTGGTCATATTGACGCCGTTGGTGGCGAAGCCCCCCATGGCCTTGTAGAGCGCGGCCGGCACGTTGCGCACGCGGAAGACGAAGGTGGTCTTGACCTTGCCCTGGTCGGGCGGGGCTTCTTGCGGGGTGGGCGAGAGCACCAGGAAGCGCGTGGTATTGTGGGTGGCGTCCTCGATATTGGCAGCCAGCACGGTGAGGCCGTAAATCTCGGCGGCGAAGCGGGAGGCGATGGCGGCGACGGACTTGTCGGCCTTCTGCGCAATTTCATGCGCGGAGCCGGCCGTGTCGGCGCCGGTGATGGTGCGTAGGCTGTGGCCGTTGATGAAATTGCGGCACTGGCCCAGGGCCACCGTATGCGATTGCACCGCCTTGATGTCCGCCAGCGACGCGCCGGGCACGCCGAGCAGGTTCAACTCGACGCGCAGGAAGGTCTCGCCGATGATGTTGAGACCGCTTTGGGGCAGCAGGTGGTGAATATCGGTGACGCGGCCATAGAGCGAATTCTCCACCGGGACGACCGCAAAATCGGCGCGGCCGGACTGCACAGCCGCAATGGTTTCCTCGAAGGTGACGCAGCCGATCGCTTCTTCGCCGGGGAAAATATTGGAGGCGGCGGCATGGCTGAAAGCGCCGGGCTCGCCCTGGAAAGCGATCTTCTTGGTCATCGAGGAAGTCCATCTCTGATAGGCGGAAGGCTTTTGAACCTCGGGACAGAAGGAGTCAATTGAACCGGGCGGAGCGGTCATTGCGGGAGAGCGGCGGGGAATTGTCGCAGCAGGGCTTTGGACGGTTGCGCACGCCCGGCCTTGCGACTATCTTCCGCGCGCGTCGGGCCGCTCCGTTGAGGCGATTTTTCCTTTGGGATAATCGAAAGTTGAGCCGGGTTCGACTATACGTCCACAGGGGATGGACCGGCAGAGAGACCAAATGGATTCGTTCGAGCTTAACAAGATCATGGGCGCCGTGCTGGGCACGCTGCTGTTCGTCATGGGCGCCGGCTTTGTCGCAGAAGCCATCTACCATCCCATCGAAGGGCGTGGCCCGGGCTATGCCCTGCCAGAGCCGGAAGCCGCCGCGCCTGGCGCCGTTGCGGAAGCCGCGCCGGAAGTGCCACTGGGCGTGCTGCTGGCCAGCGCCGACCCCACCAAGGGCGCCGCCGACGTCAAGAAGTGCCAGTCCTGCCACAACTTCGGCGAGGGCGAACCCAACAAGCAGGGCCCGCATCTCTATGGCGTGGTCGGCCGGCCGGAAGGCGGCGTCGAAGGCTTCGCCTATTCCGAGGGCATGCTGGCGCATAACGCTGCCGGCGATACCTGGACCTACGAGAATCTGAACGCCTTCCTGACCAAGCCGAGCGACTATGTGCCGGGCACGAAGATGACGTTCTCGGGTATTCGTACCGCCGAGGAGCGCGCCGACATCCTCGCCTACCTGCAGACGCTGTCGGGCTCGCCCGTACCGTTCCCGCCGGCCGAAGAAGCTGCGCCCGCCGCAGCCGATGGCGAAGCAGCGGCTCCGGCCGAAGGCGCCGAGACCGCGGCTCCTGCTGCCACGCCGGCCGATGCCCCTGCGGCAGCGCCCGCCGATGCCCCTGCGGCAGAGCCGGCAGCCGCGACGGAAACGCCGGAAACGACCGCGACGGAAACGCCGGTCGAAGGCACCCCGACCACCACCGCGCAGTAAGCCTGCCGGACGGAATCAATGAGAGCCGCGCCCGTAAGGCGCGGCTCTTTGCTTGAGGAGAAAGCCATGCTGCTGTTGCACCTGTCCGATGTCGACGAGGCGAACTGGGCCGAAAAGCTGCGGGCCGAGCTAAGCCCCTACCCCGTGGTGCGGCGCGGCGATGGGTTCGACCCGGCGGCGGTGCGCTATGTCTTCGCCTGGAAGCCGAAGCCGGAGGCCTTTGACGGGCTGACCGGGCTCAAGGCGGTGCTGTCGCTCGGCGCCGGGGTGGACGGGCTGCTGAAGCATCCGCGCCTGCCCGACGCGCCCATCGTGCGCTTCGTCGACGCTGATCTCAGCCAGCGCATGAGCGACTATGTGGTTGCCCATGTGACCATGCACCACCGGCTCTATACAAGATTCCGCGCCGACCAGCAGGCGCGGCGCTGGAGCCAGCTCTATCCTCCGGCCGCCTCGGAAACGACGGTCGGTATCATGGGCATGGGCGTATTGGGGCAGGACGCGGCCGCGCGCCTCAGGCCGCTGGGCTTCACACTGCGGAGCTGGAGCCGGACGCCGAAGGCGATCGAGGGCGTGGAGGGCTTTGCCGGCGCCGAAACGTTCGAGGCGTTTCTGGCGGGTACGGACATCCTGGTGAACCTGCTGCCGCTGACGCCGGAAACCACCGGCATCCTCAACTACGAAACGTTTGGCAAGCTGCGGCGGGACCGACTCGATGGCGGGCCTGCCATCGTCAACGCGGCGCGCGGCGGGCACCAGCGCGAGGCCGATATCGTCAAGGCCCTGGGCGATGGCACGCTGGGGGCGGCGAGCCTCGACGTATTCGAGACCGAGCCGCTGCCCACCAGCAGCCCGCTCTGGGATATCGAGAATTGCTATATTACGCCGCATATCGCGGCGATTTCTGACCCGGCAAGCGGTGTGCGCTATTTCTCGCAGATCATCCGCGACCATGAGGCCGGCGAGCCGCTGATCAATGTGGTGGACCGGCAGCGGGGGTATTGAAGCCACCTGCATCTGGGTTCCACCGCCCCTCGCCCCTCCCCGAGGGAGCGAGGCCCACTCAGAGCTCCAGCGCCCAGTATTGGCCGTTGAGGTCGGTGCCGAAGGAATGGTGCCTGTCTTCGTGGACCAGTTCGAAGCCGGCGCCCTGGTAGATGCGGCGGGCGGAGACCAGGCAGTCCTGGGTCCAGAGGATGACCCGCTTGTACCCCGAGGCGCGGGAGAAGCGGACGGCTTCATCGACCAGGCGCTTGCCGATGCCACGACCGCGGAAGGCGGGCTCGGTATAGAGCATGCGCAATTGCGCGGTGCCGGATTCTTCGGCCGGGATGATGAAGACGGAGCCGGCGACCTGCCCATCCTGCTCGGCGATCCACAAGGATTTGGGCAGACTGGCGGGGGCGGCTTCGTATTCGGCATAGATGCGGGTGATCAGCGTCTCGAAGTCGCCGTTCCAGCCCTGTTCGAGGTGATAGAGCAGCCCCTGGCGGTGGATGAGCCAGCCGATATCGCCAATGCGATGCGGGCGGAGGAGCAATTGGGTATCGTCCGGCTCGCCCAGCAGCGTCTCGATGCGGCGCATGGCGCCGACAAGGTCGCGGCGACCGAATTCGTCCAACGGCTCCAACAGGCCATTGGCAACGGCGGCATCGCTCATTTCATTGAAACGCCGATAGACCGCGTCGCCTTCGGCGGTCAGGGCCAGGGGAACCATGCGCCGGTCCCCGGCGCGCGGCAGCACGGCGACCACGCCTTGATCCACCAGCTTCAGGACCAGCCGGCTCATCTGGCCGCGATCCATTTCCAGGCCCTCGGCGATGATGGCCGAACTGGCATGGCCGCGCTTGCCCAGCTCATAGATCACCCGGGCTTCCGCCAGGGTGTAGGGGCTCTGGTGCATACCCTCTTCGAGCAGGCCGATGACTTTGGTGTAGAATCGATTGAAGGCGCGGACCTGCGCGATCTCGGCGGGATTGACGGACATGGTCCGACTCCGGACGGTTGACTATTGACATAGTCAACCAATTAGTTGTCAAAGTCAACTATGCTGGATAGCGTTGCTTGAGCACGCCGTAGACGGCGCGAATGCCCTGGTCGGTGCCGCCCTGGCTGCGGCCGGGGCGCGCTTCGGGGGCCCAGCCATAGATGTCGAGATGCACCCAGGCGCCGGCATTGGCAACGAAGCGGCGCAGGAACAGCGCGGCGGTGACCGAGCCGGCGAAGCCGCCGCTGGCGGCGTTGTTCACATCGGCGATTTTGGAGCTCATCATGGCGTCATAGGGCGACCAGAGCGGCATCTGCCACAGCGGATCGTCGGCGGCGGCGCCGGTATCCATGAGGGCGCGGGCCAGCACATCATCGGTGCTGTAGAGCGGAGGCAGGTCCGGCCCCAGCGCGACGCGGGCGGCGCCGGTGAGGGTCGCCATGTCGAGCAGCAGCTCGGGCTTTTCCTCATCGGCCAGCGCCAGGGCATCGGCCAGGATGAGGCGGCCTTCGGCATCGGTATTGCCGATTTCGACGGTGAGGCCCTTGCGGGATTTGAGCACGTCGCCGGGCCGGAAAGAGGCGCCGGCAATGGCGTTTTCGACCACGGGGATGAGCACGCGCAGGCGGAGGCGCAGCTTTGCCGAGACGATGGCATGGGCCAGGCCCAGCACATTGGCGGCGCCGCCCATATCCTTCTTCATGATCAGCATGCCGGAGGCCGGCTTGATATCGAGACCGCCTGTATCGAAGGTTACGCCCTTGCCGACCAGCGTCACCTTGGGATCGCCCGCCTGGCCCCAGGTGAGGTCGATCAGGCGCGGCGCCTGGGCGCTGGCACGGCCGACGGCATGGATCATGGGGAAATTGGCCTTGAGCAGGTCGTCGCCCGACGTAACCTTGATCTTCATCGTGCGGGCCTTGGCGAAGGCCCGGATCTCCGCCTCGAAGGCATCGGGGCCGAGGTCGTTGGCTGGGGTGTTGATCAGGTCGCGCGCCAGGGTGGCGGCCTCGACGAGGTGGGTGACTTCGGCGGGGCCGGGATCGGCGAGGGTCGGGGCGGGCTTGCTTTGGCGATAGCGATCGAAGCGATAGGCGCCGAGACGGAAGCCGAGAGCGGCGAGCGCTGGATCGGCCACCGCGCCTTCGAGGCGATAGGCGCCGGATGCGAGCGCGGCGCCGGCAAGGCCGGTGACCAAAGCCGGGCGGGAGGCGGCCTCGCCCATGCCGAAGAGCCAGCCATCGAGGGCCCCACCCTGCCCCGGCAGCGGCAGCAGGCGCCCGCCCTGGCCGGAGAAGGCATTGGCCGCGGCCCAGGCGGCGTGTGCCGCAGACAGATTGGCGGCGGCGAGGTTGCCCTCTTCGACGCAGATCAGCGGGAGGACAGGGGCTTTGGGCATGATGGACTCCGGGGTATTGCGTTGTTGTAGCGGGGTGGGAGAGTCGCGGCAACGCGGGGTGGCGCATATGGGCTGGCACGACCTCCCCCACGCCCACCGCGCGGCTCCTCCCCACTCGGGTAGCGCTTGCGCGCTCCCGAGCGCAGGCCCTTGACGGGGGAGGTTGGGAGCCCGGATATCGGGGGCTAAACATCCCCGACCCTTCGTCCAGCCATTCGGGCACAGTCCTCATGGCCTTGTTCACTCAAATCGCTCCACTGGAGCGATTTGACCCTTCGGGTCGCTCCAAGCCCCGCAAGGGCGAGGGAGTCGACTGAAGCATTTGTGTGCCCAGGCGATACACGCAACACGAACCTCCTTAACTGCCTGTTAGGGTTAATGATTTATTGCAGGGGCATGTTGTCGTGGAACCGCCTCGCAAGACCCCTGCGCATGCTGCTGCTGGCCGGTGTGGCCGCGGTGGCGATCGGTGCCTGTGCGTCCAATCGCGGCAGCATGCCCTCGCCCGACTATTCGGGCATACCAGCCGGACAGAGCCAGCAGGGATTGGCCGAGCTGACCGCCCGCTACAAATCCAATCCCAAGGACAAGGGCATCGCCATACACTATGCAGCCGCCCTGCGCGCGGTGGGACAGAGCCAACAGGCCGTGTCGGTGCTGGAAATCAGCATCGGCTATCACCCGCAGGATGTCGATATCGCGGTGGCCTATGCCAAGGCACTGACGGCCGATGGCCGGTTCGACCAGTCACTGCAGGTGCTCGACAATGTCATCCGCCCCGAGGCGCCGGACTGGAACGCGCTGCTGGTCAAGGGCGCGACGCTCGACCAGGTCGGCCGCAACCAGGAAGCGCGGGCGATCTATGCCCAAGCATTGGTGTTCGCGCCCGGCGAGGCCTCGATCGAAGCCAATATGGGCCTCAGCTACGCCATGACCAATGAATTGCCCGCTGCCGAGCAGCATTTGCGCCGGGCGGTGCAGATGCGTGGTGCCACCAGCCAGATCCGGCAGAACCTGGCGCTGATCGTGGGGCTGCAGGGGCGGTTCGAGGAATGCCGGGCGATCTACGCCGCCGAATTGCCGCCGGCACAGGTCGAGAGCAACATGGCCTATGTGCGGGCGCTGCTGACCCAGCAGAACCGCTGGGACATGATCGAGCAGGGCTGACCGGCCCAAAGCGGCACGAGCCGGGAGCGCGGCTTAACGCGCGGTTAAGATTCAGCGGGCAGACTCGGCGCCATGGCAGACAAGATCACCCGCTTCAACCTGCATGAATATTCCATCTCCGCGCAGATGGAGTATCGCAAGGCACGCCGGGCCGAAGCGCGTGAGATCATGGAGCGCAATACGCAGTTCGCCAACAGCTTCGCCTCGATCAGCGCCAACCGGGCCATAGGCGAAGGCGACATCTTTTCTCGCATCGCCATGGAGCGCATGGCCGGCCAGCGGGTCTCCAAGAAGGCCTGAACTCAGCCGCCGCCACCCATCACGCCGGCCACCGGACCGCCGAAGACCTTGATCATGGCCGGGGCCATGATGACGATGAACAGCACCGGCAGGAAAAACAGAATCAGCGGCACCGTGAGCTTGGGCGGCAGCGAGGCGGCCTTCTTCTCGGCTTCCATCATGCGGCCCTCACGGCCCTCCTCGGCCATGACGCGCAAGGCCTGGCCGACGGAGGTGCCGTAGCGGTCGGCCTGGATCAGCGCGGTCATCACCGACTTGACGCCGTCGAGCCCGGTGCGGCGACCCAGATTGTCATAGGCACGGCCCCGGTCTTCGAGGAAGGCCAGCTCGGCCGTGGTGAGGGTGAGTTCCTCGGCCAGCTCGACGCTCTGGGCGCCGATTTCCTTGGCGACGCGCTTGAAGGCGTGTTCCATCGACATGCCCGCCTCGACGCAGAGCAGCATCAGATCGAGGCAATCGGGCCAGGCTTTCTTGATCGAGGCCTGGCGCTTGGTCGTGGTATTCTTGAGCAGCAGGCTGGGCAGGTAAACGCCGAGCAGGCCGGCGCCTATGGCATAGGCCAGGTTGAGATAGAGCGGGCGCTCGCCCGGCGACAGCACCAGCACATAGAGGGCCGCCACGGCAAAGACGACCAGGGGCGTGGCGAACCGCATGAAGAGGAAGGTGGTCAGGTGGCCCTGCCCGCGAAACCCGGCCATGGCCAGCTTGTCGACCGTGGCATCGTCCTGGAACGCCTTCTTGAGATCGAAGCGCTCCACCACATTCTTCATATAGGTCCGCGTTTCGGCGCTGCGCCGGATGCCGCGACCCTCGGTGGCCGCCACGCCGCCGCGCAGCCGCGCCATTTCTTCGGCCCGCATCTTCTCGCGTTCCAGCGCCACGCGCTTGATACGGTCGCGCATTTCGGACTTGACGATGAAGCTGGAGCCGAAGGTGAAGACCACGGCTGCCGCGGAAACGGCCGCCAGCACCGAGATGAGGAATTCCCGCTGGGTCAGAAGCTCGACGAAATTCATGGGTGGCGCTCCCGGTCAGTAGTCGAACTGGATCATGCGATTCATGATGAAAATGCCCAATGCCAGCATGGCGACGCCCACGCCCAGCCAGACATGGCCCAGGGAGGTGGTGAACAAGGGCGCCAGGTAGGTGGGCGACACGATGCTGACCAGAATGCCGACGACGAAAGGCAGCGAGCCGATGATGCCGGCGGAGGCCTTGGCTTCGGAGGACATGGCCTTGATCTTCTGCTTCATCTTCTTGCGGTTGCGCAGCACCTTGGCCAGGTTCCCCAGCGCTTCGCTGAGATTGCCGCCGGCCTGCTGCTGCACGGTGATGACGACGACGAAGAAATTGACCTCGGGCAGCGGCACGCGATCGAGCAGCACGGTCACCGCCTCGGTCATCGACATGCCGAAAGCCTGCTGGTCGAGCACGCGGCCGAATTCGGATTTCACCGGCTCCTTGGCATCCTTGGCCACGACACGGATGGAGTCGTTGAGCGGCAAGCCGGTCTTGACGCCGCGCACCACGGCCTCGACGGCGTTGGGCAGTTCGTCGAGGAACCTGTCCTGGTATTTCTTGCGCTTGCGGCCGACCCACCAGCGCGGCAGCAGATAGCCCGCCGCCACGGCGAAGACCGGCGCCAGGAAGATCGGCACCTGCGCCAGGATGAGAATGACCAGCACCGCGGCGCCGAAAATGACCGAGTTGCGGATGAAGACCGCCGGCTTGATGGTCATGCCAGCCTGGAACAGCAGTTGCGGCAGCTTCACGCGCTTCCTGGCATTGAGCGCATCGGTCTGCGACTTCAATGCCTGCTGCACGGACTTGCGCCGGTCGTCGCGGGTGCGGGCGGCGCTGGCTTCGAGGCGGTTGACGCGCATATCGCCCTGCAGCGCCTTGCGGCGCTTGTCGGCCCGGCTGCCGCCCAGCGCCGAGGGCACGAGGGCAAACCCCGCCGCACCGACGGTGATCATGGCCAAAACGACGAGCAGGAGAGTGGTCATCACGAATCCAGCAGTTGGCGCTGTTCGATATTGGATTTTTCGAGCGCTTCGACGAGGTTGGCTTCCTCGTTGAAGTAGCGGGCGCGCTCGGCGAATTGCGGCTTGGTGATGCCGGTAGAGCGGTGCTTGCCGACCAGCATGCCGTTCGCGTCCTCGCCGACGATGTCGTAGAGGAAAATGTCCTGCGTCACGATCACGTCGCCTTCCATGCCGAGAATTTCGGTGATGTGGGTGATGCGGCGCGAACCATCGCGCAGGCGGGCGGCCTGCACCACCACGTCGATGGACGAGGTGATCATCTCGCGGATGGTGCGGCTAGGCAGGGCGTAGCCGCCCATGGTGATCATGGATTCAAGGCGGGAGAGGGCTTCGCGCGGGCTGTTGGCGTGCAGCGTGCCCATGGAGCCGTCATGGCCGGTATTCATGGCCTGGAGCAGGTCGAAACTCTCGGGGCCGCGGACTTCGCCGACGATGATGCGTTCGGGACGCATGCGTAGGCAGTTCTTGATGAGGTCGCGCATGGTGATCTCGCCCTCGCCTTCCAGATTGGGCGGGCGGGTTTCGAGACGCACCACATGGGGCTGCTGGAGCTGGAGTTCGGCCGAGTCCTCGCAGGTGATGACGCGCTCGTCCTTCTCGATGAAGGCGGTGAGGCAGTTGAGCAGAGTGGTCTTGCCCGAGCCGGTACCGCCCGAGATCAGTACATTGGCGCGGACGCGGCCCAGGATGCGCAGCACCTCGGCCCCTTCGGGCGAGATGGAGTTGTATTTGACCAGCTGCTGGAGGGTCAGCTTGTCCTTCTTGAACTTGCGGATGGTGAGCGCGGCGCCATCGATGGCCAGCGGCGGGGCGATGACGTTGACGCGGGAGCCATCGGGCAGGCGGGCGTCGCAGATGGGCGAGCTTTCATCGACGCGGCGGCCGACCTGGCTGACGATGCGCTGGCAGACATTCATCAGGTGGGCGTCGTCGCGGAAGCGCACATTGGTCAGGCGCACCTTGCCGGCGACTTCGATGTAACAGCGCTGGGAGCCGTTGACCATGATGTCGGCGATGTCGTCGCGCGCCAGCAGCGGTTCGAGCGGGCCATAGCCCAGCACGTCGTTGCAGATGTCCTCGAGCAGGTCTTCCTGCTCGGAAATGGACATGATGATGGACTTGAGCGCGATGATCTCGGCGACGATGTCGCGGATTTCCTCGCGCGCCGCATCCTGGTCCATGGTGGCGAGCTGGCTGAGATCGATGGAGTCGATCAGCGCATTGAAGATGGCCGACTTGGTGTGGAAATATTCCTTGTCGCGCGCGGCGTCGGCGGGAGCGCGAACATCGACCACCTCATCGCCACCGCGCATGCGGGCGGCCATGGCGTCGGTATCGGCAGCGCGGCGTGCCGGCGCGGGCGCGGCCGGCGCGTCAGCTCGCGGCGCCATGCTGGGAACCGGACGCTGGACTTCACCGACGCCCGGAGTATTGCCGCCAAAGGATGTGCGCTTGCCAAACATGGTCGTCCTACCGTTGTGGAGAGCCTAGGGTGACCGCTCTCAGGCCCGCTTCTTGAGGAACGAGGGCAACTTCATCAGGTTCGATGACCTGCCCCCGGCATGTGTCGCCTGGCGCCCCGTCACGTGCATGCTGACGGCGCGGTAGATGTCGTTGATCTTGTTGTTGGCGGCCACTTCGGCAATCATCTGGCCGTTATTCGCCGCCGTGCCGAAGAGTGCCGCGTCGAACGGCACCTGGCCGATGAGCTGGCATTCCACCGAAGCGGCGAATTCGGCGGGGTTGATCTCGGGCCGGCGCGGCATGCCCACCTTGTTGAGCACCAGGCAGGGCGCGCTTTCGGTCGGCCGCAGGGCGCGGACGGTATCGGCGATGTTCTTGGCATTGCGCAGGTTGGCCAGATCGGGCTCGGCCACGATCACCACCTCATCGATGGTGGCCAGCGTCTGGCGCACCCAGGCATTCCAGGCATGGGGAATATCGAGCACCACGATGGGCATGGTGTTCTGGCAGAGTTCGAGAATCTGCTCGAATTCGCGCTCCTCGAAATCATAGGTGCGATCGAGCGTCACCGGCGCGGTCAGCAGGTTGATGTGGTTGGCCGCCTTGCTCATCAGGCGGTCCAGCATGGTCTGGTCGACCTTCTGGTTGGCCAGGAGCGCATCGGCCAGGCCGTGGGGCGGATCCTGGTTGAAGTTGAGGCCGGCAGTGCCGAAAGCCAGGTCCATATCGAGGATCAGGCTATCCTGCCGCAAGGCGGTGGCGATGGCCCAGGCGACGTTGTGGGCGACGGTGGAGCCACCGGCACCACCCTTGGCCGAAACGAAACCCACGGTGCGCCCGATGGGGGCGGCATTCTCGGAGGCGAAGAGATCGGTGATGGCGCCGACGATCTGCTGGGCGGTGGCCGGCAGCACGATATATTCCGATATCCCCGAGCGGATCAGCTCGCGATAGAGCAGCACGTCGTTGACATGGCCCAGCACCACGACGCGGGTCGAGGCATCGCAGACCTCGGCCAGACGTTCGAGGGCGCCCGGAATCTCGTCGGGCATGAGGTTGGTCTCGACGATGATCAGGTTGGGCGTGGGGTTGGACTTGTAGGTCTCCACCGCGCCATCGATGCCGCCATTATGGGTGGTCAGGGCGACCTTGGACATGCGCCGGTCGTGAATGGCGCTTTCCACCAGTTGGGCGGTCTGGGAATGCTCGCAGAAGGCCTGGATGGTGATGCGCGGAATGAGGCGCGCGCCCGAGGCGATGTCGGCGGCGGGTTCTTCGACCTTCTTGGGCTCGGAAGACAGGAAACTCATGAAACCAAAACTCCTTGACGCCAGGGCTCAGTCGAGGACGAAGCCGACCGAACCACTGAAACCGCCGCGCATTTCGCCACTATTGCCGACCCCATACATGGTCTCCAGCTTGCCGAGGAAAATGGACTCGGCGTCGCTGGCCACCACCGAACGGTCGGTCGGCACGGGAATGGAATTGGCCGGGCTGGGTCCGACCAGATAGGGGGTAACCAGGATGACCAGTTCGGTCTGCTGGGTCCGGAAGTCGCGCGAGCGGAACAGCGCGCCCAGGATCGGGATATTACCCAGGCCAGGCAGTTGGCTGATGTCCTGGGTGGTCCGTTCGTCGATCAGACCGCCGATGGCCAGGGTCGAGCCGGTCGGCAGCTCGACCGTGGTTTTGACGTCGCGCCGCGACAGGGCAAAGGTGCCGGTCTGGACTTCGGAAACACCGGTATCCACAACCAGCCCGATAGTGCCGTTCGCCTTGACGGTCGGGGTGAATTTCAGCTCGACGCCATAGGGCTTGTAGGTGACGGTGGTGCCGCCATTGCCGTCGGAAGTTTCGATGGGGAACTCGCCGCCGACGAGGAACTCGGCGGGTTCACCCGACATGGCCGTCAGCGTCGGCTGCGCCAGCAGGCGGAGGGCCCCGCGCGTTTCGAGGGCGCGGATGGCCGCGTCGATCTGCAGGTTGCCGGCGCCGTAGCCGCCGCTGATGCCATTGGGCAGGGCGGTCTGCGTGCTGTTGAAGCCGAGATTGAGGGCGCCCAGCGTGACGGTGCCAGAAAGGTTGATGCCGAGCTGCTTGGCCACGTCGCGCCTGATCTCGGACACTGTAACCTGCAGCATGACCTGCTGGGCACCGGCGACATCGAGAATATTGGCGACGTTGTCCGCACCGCCGGCAAACTGGGTGGCGACGGCCGTGGCGCGTTCACGATCTTCGCCCGACAGCACATTGCCTGTCAGCACGACGCGGTTGGTGCCGCCACCCAAAGTCACCGATTCAACGTGAATATTGGAACCGGGGAGAATGCGGGCCAGGGCCATCTGCAGGGCATTGCCGACCTGGGAGGGCTCCTCGATCACCTGTACGTCCAGCACGGCAATGGTGCGTCCCTGGTCGTCGAGGAAGAAGATGTTGGTATCGCCGCCGGTTATGCCCTGGATGAGGGCGCGGGTGCGGGTCCGCATGATCGCAGCGGCCACGCCGGGCTGGGAGACGATCACCTCGGCGGCGCCGGCGGGCAGATCGACCAGGGCGGTCTTGTTGATCTCGACCTCGAACTTGCGCGTGGCGCCGTAGGCCGCCGCGGAGATGGTGACGTGGGTTTCGTCGGCCATCGCGGCCGGAATGAGCGGCAGGGCCAGGCCGATAGCCAGTGCCGAGACGGCGAAAAGACCGGCGGTCCGGCGGCTGAGCGTGGTGAACTGGTTGATCATGATCATCTCCGCCCTATTCGGGCACCACCTGGGGCTGGATGGACTCGGGGGACTGAGCCGCATCGCCGGACGTGTCGGGTTGAGGGTAGAGGTCGGGCGTCATCGGCACGGATTGCTGGCCAACCAGGGTCGGATTGGTGCCCGCCAGGATCGATTGCGTCTTGCCGAAGCGGACCAGGCGCACTGTCTGGTTGGAACTGGGGCTTTCGGCGACCGTGGTATTGTCGAAATCGACCACCGAACGCAGGGTCAGCGTCAACTGACCCAGGGTCGCGGCGTTGATCAGCGTTTCGGCCTGGGCCGGATCGAGCTCCAGGGTGGCGATGGTGGAATTTGCGAAGGTGGTGGGCGTGGGCGTGGGGTTCGCCGGGTCTTCCTGGCCGCCGCTGGCGCCCATCTCACCCAGGCGGGCGCCGATGGCCAGCACACGCACATTGGCGAGGATGACTTCGGATTGCTGGCCGGCCGCGGTCTGACGCGTCAGCACCACATCGACATGATCGTTGGGCACGACGAAGCCGCCGGCGCTCGACACGGCGGCAACGCCGACCGACACGCCGCGCATGCCCTCGGTGAGCACCGCCGACAGGTAACCCTGGGCGTTCTGGACCAGCTTGGCCTGGCGGATCGGTTCGCCGGGGAAGAATTCGAAGCGCGCCACGGCGCCGGTCAGCTCGGTGGGCGCTTCGGGCATGGCGGAAATGGTCACGTATTCCGGGCGCACCGCCCCTTCGGGCCAGTCCTGCCATTCGAGCGTGGCCGGGCTCAGCCGCTCACCGACGCCGATGGGCGCCTTGGCGACGAGAATCTGCGTCCTGGCCTCCTGGACCAGTTCGGTCTGGACGATCTGCTGGGGCGCCGGACTGCCGCCGCGGGTAACGAGAAATGCCGCCAGGCCACCGGCGACAAGCGCCACGACCAACAAGATGATACGCGCCGGCTTCATGACTCACTCCGGTTGTACGCGGGCGCAATCGGCCCAATTCCACCGGGGAACCTTGAACGCAAAGGGTCAAAGTTTGGTTAATCGGAGCTTTGCGGATGCGGTTAACAATATGTAAATTTTAGCTTTTTGCCTTGGCCGCGAACCGCAGGCAGTAGATTTCCGTCGGCTACTTGGCCAGCACGCAGTGTTACTGCCCGACATCTTGACCACGATGCCATGCCGGTGAAGGCTTGAAGATATGTCTGGCCGCGTGGATTCCGGCTTGCGCCGGAATGACGCCGTGGGTGTGAATGACCCCGTGGACGTGCGGCGGCGTGAGCGATCAGGCGGTGAGGCGCTCGAAGATCGTCGAATTGGTGTAGGTCAGCATGCCGGCCAGGGCCAGGGCGATACCATAGGGCACGCCCTGCTTGGGGTCGTGCAGACGGTTCAACCAGCCCAGCCAGGGCCTGCCGACAAACACCGTATCCAGCGGCAGGCGCCGCAAGGCGAGAATGGCCAGCGTCAGGACGCCACCCAAAAGAGCGGCGTAAACAAGATAGGCGACCAGGGTGAAATCTCCCGATGGCCCGACAAAGCCGAGCCAGAGTGAGGTCGTGGCCGCGAGCTTGGCGTCGCCGCCGCCGATCCAACGCAAGGCGAAGAGGCCGAAAGCCACCATCAGCACGACGAAGGCACACAGGACATTCATGGCGAATTGCTGCAGCGGCATTTCGACAATCAGCGCCGTGACCACAAAGCCGATCGCCAGGAGCAGCACCAGCTTGTTGGAAATGCGCATGGTGAGCAGGTCGGACGATGCGGCGAGGGCCATGCCGAGCGGAAAGAGCAGCATCGCTACGGTTGACATGGTTCAGATCCCTGGCTGGTGGCGCGAAACCCGCGTCCTCCAGAGTGCCAAACCGCCGTTAAGAAAGCCCAAATGAAAAGGGAGGAGCGCAGGCGCTCCTCCCTTTGATCCGGTTGTGCGTCAGTATCAGGTGGTGCCGCCATCAGTGGTGGTGCCGCCGGGCACGGTCACGTTGAGCTGGCCGGCGATACCGTTGAACAGGGTACCCAGGTTGGTACCGAGGGCAGAGGCGGCAAGGATGATGCCGACGGAGATCAGAGCGGCGATAAGGCCGTATTCAATTGCGGTCGCGCCGGACTCGTCCTTGGCGAAACGTGCGAAGATGTTCATTCCCAGGCTCCATTTTTACGTCATCTAGAGACGTCATCGTTCGACACGTCACACATCGAACACCGCCAGACGCTAGTTGGGAGTCCTTGAAATTGCGTTAATTGACGGATGCAGCCATTCGCACTTCCTCTACCGATTTGCTATATTAATCAAAGTGTTAATATATCTCGTCGCATTTTACGGAGCCCCACCGGAGCGGCCTATATTGCGCAAATTTCCCTAGGTATTGCGGCCAATTGGGTGAATAGCCAATTGTACCTGGTTCTACTGCATTGCCGGGCAGACTGACTTGGATGAACTGGAGCGGGCACTGTTGACAGGCGTTTGCCAAATATAAACCATTCGCACCGAAAATGGCAGCATCGAGTACCAGTACGCCGGAACCGTCCCATGCGCCCCATGCTTGCCGCCGCCTTCGCAATCAGCCTGTCGCTGGCATCGGCCCTTGTTCCGGCGCCAGCCATGGCGAGTGACGGCGCGCCGATCAACGTCAATGTCAACATGGCGCGCATCCTGCGCATCAATGCCGCCGCCGCCACGGTCATCATCGGCAATCCCGGCATCGCCGACGTGACCATCCAGGATCCGCAGACGTTGATCCTGACCGGCAAGAGCTATGGCCAGACCAACCTGATCGTGCTCGACAATGCCGGCAATCCGATCGCCGACACGCTGATCGAGGTGGTGCAGATGCAGGCCGGCGTGGTGACCGTCTACCAGGGGCAGGCGCGCACGAGCCTGGCCTGTGCGCCAGTCTGCCAGTCGGTGGTCATGATGGGCGACGACACGAACTTCTCGTCGCAGGCCATCGCCTCCTCGCAACTGGTCCAGCAGCTCGCCAACTGAGATTCATGACTCGTTAACCGTGGCGGCAGTTGTGGCGGCGCCAGGGGTCGCTCCTAACCATCTTTTATCCATGCGCCGCTAGGTTTGCCGGATCGCGCAAACCGGGCTGGACCATGAGCCGACGTCTTGCATCGCGGATCGGACGAGCCCTGCTGCCCCGGCGGCGGCGTGGATTCCTGCGCGACGAGCGGGGCGTGACCGCGGTGGAATTCGGACTGCTCGCCGTGCCCTTCTTTTCGATCATCGGCGCGATCCTCGAAACCTCGGTCGTATTCCTGTCGGGGCAAATCCTCGACAGCGCCGTGCAGGATGTCAGCCGGCTGATCCGCACCGGACAGGCCCAGCAGGCCAGCATGACCCCGGCCCAGTTCAAGCAGAACGTCTGCGACCGGCTCTTCGGCCTGTTCGCCGATTGCGATGGCCTGCATGTCGAAGTGCAGGTGGTCAACAATTTCAATGCGGCGAGCATGACCCCGCCGGTCAACTGGAACTGCGAAGCGGGCGAGGACGGCTGCGATGCGTGGACGCGCCCCGAGGCCTTCACCCCCGGACAGGGGTCGAGCATCGTGACCGTGCAGGTCTATTACCGGTGGCCGGTGATCCTGCCGCTGGGCGGCCTGGGCATGGGGAACCTGCCGGACGGCAACCGCCTGATGGGGGCGGCCACCGTATTCCGCAACGAGCCCTTCACATGAGAGCGACCTGGCAGCGATTGCTGGCCCGCTTGCGGCAGTTGCGCAGCCTCGAAGACGGGGTGGCGGCGGTGGAGTTCGCGCTGATCCTGCCGTTCATGCTGCTGGTCTATATCGGCTCGGTCGAGGCCAGCGCGGCGATCGCCATGGATCGCAGGGTGCAGTCGGTTGCCGGCACGCTGGGCGACCTGGTCGCACGCTCCGATACCACGATCACCACGGCGGCGCTGACCGACTATTTTCAGGCGGCCAGCGGGATCATGACGCCCTATCCGTCCGACCCCTTGCGCCAGGTGGTGTCGCAGGTGCGGGTGCGTCCGGACGGCACGACGAGTGTCGAGTGGTCATGGCAATTTGCCAATGACGCTTTGACCGCGGGCCCGCATGAGGCCGGTTCGGCCTTCGACCTGCCGGTGGCGATGAGAAACGTGGCGCGCGACGATGCCAAGGATACATTCGTGATCGTTGCCGAGGGCACCTATAGCCATACCCCGCTCTATGGTTTCGTCCTCAACCAGCCGATCAATCTCTATCGCGAGAATTTCCTGATGCCCCGGTTCGGTGGCAGCATCACCGTCAACTAAAGCGCGACCGGCTTGCGTGGCCCACAAGCCCATGCCACAAGCCGGCATCCTCTCCCACTCCGGCGGTATGCTCATGACCGATACGCTTGTTCCCGTGTTCGACCTTGGCGGCGTATTCGTCGACTGGAACCCGATGTACCTGTTCCGCAAGCTCTTCGAGAGCGAAGAGGACGCGCTGTGGTTCCACCAGAATATCTGCACCGGCGACTGGAACCTCGAATTCGATGCCGGCGAAATCTATGCCGAGGGCGTGGCCAAGCTGATCACGCGCTTCCCCAGATACTGGCGCGAAATCAAGGCTTTCGACGAGCGCTGGGCGGAAACCTTCGGACCGTTCATCCAGGGGACGATCGATATCCATAACGAGCTGGTCGAGCAGGATATTCCCACCTTCGCCATTACCAATTTCTCCTGGGAAAAGTGGATGACGCGGCTGGGGGAATGGCCCTTCCTCGAAAAATTCGATGGGGTAGTGGTGTCGGGACTGGAAGGGCTGGTTAAGCCAGATCCGCGGCTCTATCGCGTGTTCTGCGAGCGCTACAGCCTGGCGCCGGACAATTGCGTGTTCATCGACGACAGCGAGCCCAATATCGTGGCGGCGCGGAAATACGGCATGCACGGGGTGCATTTCAAGGACCCGGCGATGCTGCGGAAAGAACTGATCGCGCTGGGGCTGCCGCTGAAGGGGTAGTAGACGGAACGTTGCAGCTTTGACCCATCGGGAAGATGGAACACCGGGGCGCGGCGCCAATGTTCATCGCCTCCCTCCCCCTTGAGGGGAGGGATTGAGGGTGGGGGTCCATCGGTGGTCACACAATTACCCCCTCCCCAGCTCTGCTACGGCCCTGCGGGCCGAGCGACGCTACCCTCCCCTCAAGGGGGAGGGTGGGCAGGAACCGATGGTTCTGCGCCGCGGACCTATTTGGTCCCGTACATCCGGTCGCCGGCGTCGCCGAGGCCTGGCACTATATAGCCCTTTTCGTTGAGATGGCTGTCGATGGAGGCGGTAAAGACCGGGACGTCGGGCTGGCTTTCGGTGAAGTTCCTGATGCCTTCAGGGGCGGCCAGCAGGCAGAGGAAGCGGATATCGGTGGCGCCGCGCTCCTTGAGCTTTTCAATGGCCGCGGTGGCCGAATTGCCGGTGGCCAGCATCGGATCGACGACGATGATCAGCCGATTGGCCAGGTCTGCCGGCGCCTTGAAATAGTATTCGACCGGCTCCAGCGTTTCATGATCGCGATAGAGGCCGATATGGGCGACGCGGGCGGCGGGGACCAGATCGAGCATGCCATCGAGCAAGCCATTGCCGGCGCGCAGGATGGAGGCGAAGACCAGCTTCTTGCCCTTGATGGCCGGCGAATCCATGGCCGCCATCGGCGTCTCGATCGGGATCATTTCCAGTTCGAGATCGCGCGTCACCTCGTAGCACATCAGGTGAGCAATCTCGCGCAACAGGCGCCGGAAGCCGGCAATGGAGGTTTCCTTGTTGCGCATGATGGTCAGCTTGTGCTGGATCAGCGGGTGATCGAGGACGGTGACATTGCCGGTTTTCATGCTCATTGGAATCACCGCCCGCGCTAGAGGAAAGACTTGCCGTGACGGCCGGGCGCGAGGCCGAGCCAGTGGGCAATGCTTTCGCCAATATCGGCGAAGGTGGTGCGAATGCCAATCTCCCCCGGCGCCAGGCTTGGGGAAAAAAGCAGGATCGGCACCTGTTCGCGGGTGTGGTCGGTGCCCTGCCAGGTGGGATCGTTGCCGTGATCGGCGCTGAGGACCAGCAGATCGTCGGGACGGAGCTCGCTGATCAGTTCTGGCAGGCGGGAATCGAAATATTCGAGCGCCGCGGCATAGCCAGGCACGTCGCGGCGATGGCCGTATTCGCTGTCGAAATCGACGAAATTGGTCATGATGAAGGCGTTGTCGGCCGCCATTTCCATGGCGTCGAGCGTCTTGTCGAAGAGTTGGGGCAGGCCCGTGCCCTTGATCTTGTGGGTGACGCCGTGGCCGGCATAGATGTCGGAAATCTTGCCGATGGCATAGACTTGGTTGCCTGCCTGCTGGTTGCGATCGAGCAAAGTCGGCTCGGGCGGGGCGATGGCAAAGTCGCGGCGATTGCCGGTGCGCTTGAAGCTCGCCGCATCCTCCCCGACGAAGGGGCGGGCGATGACCCGACCGATCATCAGGGGCTCGGTCAGCTCGAAGGCGATCTGGCAAATCTCGTAGAGGCGATCGAGGCCGAAATGGGTCTCGTGGGCGGCGATCTGGAACACCGAGTCGATGGAGGTGTAGCAGATGGGCTTGCCTGACCGGATGCTCTCCTCGCCCAGTTCAGCGATGATGGTGGTGCCCGAGGCGTGCTTGTCGCCGAGAATGCCGGGGAGCTTGGCGCGGGCGATGAATTGCTCGATCAGCTCGGGCGGGAAAGTGGGCTCGGCCTGGGGGAAATAGCCCCAATCGAAGGGGACGGGGACCCCGGCGATTTCCCAATGGCCCGAGGGCGTGTCCTTGCCATTGCTGACTTCGCGACCGACGCCGAAGCGACCGCCCTTGGGCGTGGCGGACAGATTGGGCGGCAACTTGCCGGTGGAGAGCTGGATGGCGGCGCCGATGCCCAGCGCATCCATATTGGGCACGTGGAGCGGGCCGGCGCGCAGGCCCGCGCGATCGGCCTTGCCGGCGGCCGCCCATTCGGCGATGTGGCCATAGGTGTTGGAGCCGGTATCGCCATATTTGTCGGCGTCGGGGGCGCCGCCAATGCCGACGCTATCGAGAATGCAGAGAATGGCGCGGGGCATGGGTGTTACTCCGGAGTGAATCGAATGGGGTCGTTCCCCTCAAGGGGGAGGGGCTAGGGGTGGGGGTGTCGCGCCCCCGAACCTGATGTCTGTTGAAACCTCGACACCCCCACCCTCGGTCCCTCCCCTCAAGGGGGAGGGAGGCGAAAGGGCCGCCGCTTCCAAAGCCTGATCTGTCATTCTACACCGGCATGATCCTGTCCGCGATCAGCTCGTGGCGCGGCGGGGTGTCGCCGAGGCGATAGGCGGATTTGAGGCGGGCTTCGGCATCGGCGGCGCTGGCTTCGTCGGCCGCGTGAATGCGGGCGATGGGGGTCTGCGCATCAACGGTGGTGCCGAGGGCGGCGAGGCGGTCGAAGCCGACGCGGTGATCGATGCTATCAGTGGGCATGGTGCGGCCACCGCCCAGGGCGACGACGGCCATGCCGACGCCGCGCGTGTCGATATCGACGATGGCGCCCTGCTCTGCGGCAAAGACGTCGCGAATGATGGGGGCCGGGGCGAGGTGGCGATTCATATTGGCGGTGAAATCGGCGGGGCCGCCAAGGGCTGTCACCATGCGAGCGAAATGCTCGGCGGCGCGGCCGCTATCGAGGGCGTCGGTGACAAGGGCGAGGGCCGCATCGGATGTGGCGGCCGTGCCGGCCATGCGCGCGGCTTCGGCGCAGAGGGCGAGCGTGACCGCGCGCAGGCGGGCGTCCTGGTGCGTGCCGGTGAGGAAATCGACGGCGTTGCGGACTTCAAGGCCATTGCCGGCGGCTGATGCCAGGGGCTCGTTCATGTCGGTGACGATGGCGCTGGTTTTGAGGCCGGCGCCATTGGCGACCTCGACCAGGCTCTGGGCCAGAGCGCGGGACTTTTCCAGCGTGGGCATGAAGGCGCCGGAGCCGGTCTTGACGTCGAGCACCAGCGCGCCGAGGCCGGCGGCGAGCTTTTTGCTCAGGATCGACGCGGTGATGAGGGCGATGGATTCGACCGTGCCGGTGACATCGCGAATGGCGTAGAGCGTCTTGTCGGCGGGGGCGAGATCGGCGGTCTGGCCGATAATGGCGCAGCCGGCTTTGCGGACGACCTTGCGGAACAGGGTGTTGTCAGGACTGGTGGTGTAGCCGGGGATGGAATCGAATTTGTCGAGCGTGCCGCCGGTATGGCCGAGGCCACGGCCTGATATCATCGGGACGTAGATGCCGGTTGCGGCCAGGATCGGCGCGAGCATGAGGCTGACATTGTCGCCGACGCCGCCGGTGGAATGCTTGTCGGCCACCGGGCCATCGAGGTCGGACCAATCGAGCACGGTGCCAGAGTCGCGCATGGCCAGGGTGAGCGCAACGCGCTCGGGCATGGTCATGTCCTGGAAATAGACGGCCATGGCGAAGGCGGCGGCTTGCGCGTGCGAGACGGTGCCGGCGGCGAAGCCGGCGATGAAATCGGCGATCTCGGCGGGGGCGAGGGTGTCGCCGTTGCGCTTTTTGAGGATGACTTCTTGGGGGAGGAAGACCATTGGATTGGTGCCTGGTTGGAAGGCCCCCTCATCCGCCCTTCGGGCACCTTCTCCCACGAGGGGAGAAGGGGATGGAGCCGAAAATTCTCAGTCGGTTCCCTTCTCCCTCGTGGGAGAAGGTGGCGCGTAGCACCGGATGAAGGGGCGTTATGCCCCGTAGGGAATCCAGACGTTCTTGACCTGGGTGGCCTTGGCCAGGAAGTAGTCACCTTCGAAACGGCGGTCGGCCAGGTCGTAGGCGAGCCCGCGGGTGGTCCAGGTCTGTTTCACGTTGCCGGCGGAGGCCCTTTCGACCATGGCGGAGGCTTCGGCCGTGCCGGCGAACCAGAGGGCGTCGACGCCGTCATGTTCGGCCAGGGTCTTGGCGAGAGTGACGCCGTCGCCGGTGACGATGTTGACGACGCCGGAGGGGACGTCGGAGGTTTCGAGAACCTGATAGAGGTCGGTGACGCTGAGCGGCGAGTTGGCCGAGGGGACCAGAACCACGGTGTTGCCCATGGCCAAAGCCGGCGCCAGCAGGGCGATGGAGCCGAGCAGCGGGCGGCTTTGCGGGGCGACGATGCCCATGACGCCCAGCGGTTCGACCATGGCGGCGGCCACCATGCGCTGGGGCGGATTGTGGATGGCACCGTCATATTTGTCGGCCCAGCCGGCGAAGGCGAAGAGGCGCTCGACGGATAGCGCGACTTCCTCGGCGCCGTCCTGGCCGGTCTGGGCCTTGAGGCGGGCGGCGAATTCGTCGCGGCGGTAGTCGAGGTTTTCGGCGAGGAAATAAAGGATTTGCGCGCGCGTATGGGCCGCTGAAGTGGACCAGCCTGATGCGGCGCGGGCGGCTTCGACGGCGTTGCGGATATCCTTGCGGTTGCCGACGCCGACTTCGCCGACCAGCTTGCTCGATGGATCGAGTACGGGGCGGGAATAGCCGCTATCGGGGCGGGCCTGCTTGCCGCCGATATACATCTTGGCGGTCTGGTCGAGATGGGCGGTGTCGAGGGGGTTCGTGCCACGCCCTCGTGGTTCGAGGATCGCTGGCGCTCCCGCCTCACCATGAGGGCTACTCTTGGATGCGGGCTTGAGGTTTTTTTCCCATGCCGGCTTCAAGTAGGCACTCATGCCTTCACGGCCGCCCTCGCGGCCGAAGCCGCTTTCCTTGTAGCCGCCGAAGCCGACGGCGGCGTCGAAATTGTTGGTGCCGTTGATCCAGACCACGCCGGCCTTGATCCTGGGGGCAATGTCGAGCGCCAGATTGATGTTCTCGCTCCAGATGGTGGCGGCGAGGCCGTATTTGGTGTTGTTGGCCAGCGCCACCGCCTCCTCGGGGGTACGGAAGCTCATGGCGACGAGGACCGGGCCGAAGATTTCCTCGGCTACCAATGTGTTGGCGGGCGAGACATTGGTGACGAGGACGGGCTTAAGGAAGCAGGTGCCGCCGGGCAACTCACCATCGGGCTCATAGATCACGGCGCCTTCCTTGGTACCGCGCTGCATCAGGTCGCGGATGCGTTCGACCTGCACGGGTGCGACCAGGGCGCCGATATCGACGGATTTGTCGAGCGGGTCGCCGACGCGGAGCGTGGACATGCGCTTCTTGAGCTTGGCGATGAAGCGGGTCTCGATGCTTTCCTGCACGAGGAGGCGCGAGCCGGCGCAGCAGACCTGGCCCTGATTGAACCAGATGGCATCGACCAGGCCTTCGATGGCGCTGTCGATATCGGCATCCTCGAAGACGATATAGGGCGACTTGCCGCCCAACTCGAGGCTGAGGCCCTTGCCGGAGCCAGCCGTGGCCTGACGGATGATCTTGCCGACTTCGGTGGAGCCGGTGAAGGCGATCTTGTCGATGTCAGGGTGATTGACGATGGCGGCGCCGGTATCGCCTTCGCCGGTGACGATGTTGACGACGCCCTTGGGCAGGCCGGCGCGCTCACAAATCTCGGCAAAGAGCAAAGCGGTCAGCGAGGTGAATTCGGCGGGCTTGAGCACGACCGTATTGCCGGCGGCCAAAGCCGGGGCGATCTTCCAGGCCAGCATCAGCAGCGGGAAATTCCACGGGATGATCTGGCCGCAGACGCCATAGGGCACGGCGTCGGGGAATTCACGGCTCAGATGCTGGGCCCAGCCGGCATGGTGGTAGAAATGGCGGGCGACGAGGGGGATATCGATATCGCGGCTTTCGCGGATCGGCTTGCCATTGTCCATGGTTTCGAGCACCGCGAAGAGCCGGCTGTGCTTCTGGATGGCGCGGGCGATGGCGTAGAGATATTTGCCGCGCTCATAGCCTGAAAGGGCCGACCACGATTTGAAGGCAGAGCGGGCGGCCTTGACGGCCTTGTCGACATCCGCGGCGGTGCCGTCGGTGATGTCGGCCAGCTTCTGGCTGGTGGCGGGATTGTCCGACGCAAAGGTCTTGCCGGGCTTGGTCCATTTGCCGTCGATGAAATGGCCGAACTTGCGGCCATGGCTGTCGAGCCAAGCATTGGCCTGGTCGGGGCCTTCGGGGGCCGGGCCATAGTCGAGCGACTGGAAGATTTGCGCGATCTTGTTCATTTCAATCTCCTCGGCGCGCATTGCACGCCCTCCCCCTCATCCGCCCTTCGGGCACCTTCTCCCACGAGGGGAGAAGGGGACGGAGCAGAGAGTCTTCAGTCGGTTCCCCTTCTCCCCTCGTGGGAGAAGGTGGCGCGCAGCGCCGGATGAGGGGGCACGAAGCCCGCCTCGGAAACTCAAACCATCGGCTGGCGATAATCCGCCGCATAGTGGCCGGTGAGGCCGTGTTCCAGTTGGCGCTCTATGTCGGTCAGCAAGCTCGATGCGCCGAAGCGGAAGAGGTGGGGCTGGAGCCAGTTGGTGCCCAGTTCTTCCTTCATCAGCGCCATGTATTTGATGGCGTCGCCCGCCGTGGCGATGCCGCCGGCGGGCTTGTAGCCGATCTCGATACCGGTTTCCTCGGCGAACCAGCGGATCATGCGGATCATGGTCAGGCTGGTGACCAGGTTGGCATTGACCTTTTCCTTGCCCGTGGAGGTCTTGATGAAATCGGCGCCGGCCAGCATGCAGACGAGGCTTGCCTTGGCGATATTGGTCTGGGTGGCGAGTTCGCCGGTGCCCAGGATGGTCTTGATATGGGCGTCGCCGCAGGCCTTGCGGAAGGCTTGGACCTGATCGTAGAGCGCCTGCCAGTCGCCGCGCAGGACCATGCCGCGTTCGATGACGATATCGATCTCTTTCGCACCATCGGCCACTGACAGCTCGATTTCGCGGAGCTTGGTTTCGACCGGAGCGAGGCCATGGGGGAAGGCGGTGGAGACGGCGGCGACCGGAATGCCGGTGCCGTCCAGCGCCGTCACGGCGGTCTTGACGAAGTTGTGGTAGACGCAGACGGCGCCGGGCAGGATGCGCAGGCTGCCGACATCGAGGCGGTCGAGAATATCCTGCCGCAGGGGATGGTGGGCCTTGGCGCAAAGGCGCTCGACGCGGCCATCGGTATCGTCGGAATTGAGCGTCGTCAGGTCGATCAGCGTGATCGCCTTGAGCAGCCAGGCGAGCTGGTAGTCCTTTTTCACGGTGCGGCGGGTGCCGATAGTGCCGGCGCGGCGCTCCAGTGCCGAACGGTTCATGCGGATGCGCTCGACCCAGTCGAGATCGAGCGGAAAACCGGGATTGCGCTTGTGGGTCGCCTCGGAATGGCTGTTGTCTACGACACGCAGGCTCATAGTTCCTCCACCAGCGCGGGGATGAGCTTTTTCAGCTTTTCCGCGCCTTGCACTGCCATGGTCTTGGTATGCTCATGGCTGATGTTTTCGGCCGACAGGCCCGCGCCCATATTGGTGATGGACGAGCAGGCCCAGACCTTCATGCCAAGGAAACGCCCCAGGATGACTTCTGGTGCCGTGGACATGCCGACGGCATTGGCGCCCAGACGAATGGCCATCTGGATTTCGGCGACGGTTTCGAAGCTCGGGCCGGAATACCAGAGATAGACGCCCTCCCCGAGCCTGATATCCAAGCGCTCGGCCAGGCCCTGCGCCTTGGCGCGCAGGTCGGGGGCATAGCAATCGACCATGTTCACAAAGCGGCGGTCGGTGGGTTCGCCAATGAGCGGGTTCATGCCGGCATAGTTGATGTGATCGGCGATCAGCATCAGGTCGCCGGGGCGGAAGCGCTCATCGACCGAGCCGGCCGAATTGGTCAGCAGCAGCGTTTCAGCACCCAGGTCGGCCATGGCTTCGAGCGCCGGGCGCATGGCGGCGGCATTGCCGTGTTCGTAATAATGCTCGCGGCCGGTGAGCACAGCGACGCGCTTGCCGCCCAGCGTGCCGATCAGCAGGTCGCGGCCATGGCCGGAAACGCCGCCGCCGGGAAAGCCCTTGAGCTCGGAATAGGGGATGGCGAGCTTGTCGCCGAGCAGGTCGCCAATGGCCGACAGGCCCGAGCCGAGCACGATGGCGGCGGCTATGGGCTGCTTGCCGGCGATCTTCTGGATGGTTTTGGCGGCTTTGCTCATCGGGCAATCTCGACATCTGGCTCCCCTCCCCCTTGAGGGGAGGGGCTGGGGGTGGGGGTGTCGAAGGTCCAACAAGCATCGAGCTCGCGGATGGCGCGACACCCCCACCCTGTCCCTCCCCTCAAGGGGGAGGGAACCCATACTGATGGTTTTGTGCCCAGACCGGTCATTTCCCCAAAAACTCCGGGCCGAAGCTGTGCGGCAGCAACTGTTCGAGGGTGGCGACCAGCGGCGCGCCATCGACGCCGTGGGAGATCACCTGCACCGTAAGGTCGGCGAATTCGCGGATGCGCTGGCGGCAGGCGCCGCAGGGGGTGACCGGCGCCTTGCCGGGGCCGGTGACATAGATGCGGGTGATGCGCTTGCCGCCGCCCGCAATCATGGCCGCTATGGCCGAGGCCTCGGCACAGTTGCCCACCGGATAGGCGGCATTCTCGATATTGCAGCCCGAATAAATCTTGCCGTCATCGGCCAGGATGGCGGCACCCACCGAAAAGCGGGAATAGGGCGCGTAGGCCTTGGCGCGAACGGCTTCGGCGGCCTTGAACAAGGCCTGGTCGGTCGGAGTCTTCGACATGTCATGCCGCCAGCCGCCGGGCTAGCGCTCCTTGGTATAGGGTACGCCACCGGCCTTGGGGCCCACGGCCTTGCCGATGAAGCCGGCCAGCAGGACCACCGTCAGCACATAGGGCAAAGCCTGGATGGCCTGCACCGGCACTTCGATGCCGAACAGCTCGGCGCTTTGCAGGCGAATTTGCAGCGCATCGAGGAAGCCGAACAGCAGGCAGGTGAACATGGCCGGCACCGGCTTCCACTTGGCGAAGATCAGCGCCGCGAGCGCGATATAGCCCTTGCCGGCTGTCATGTTGTTGCCGAAGCCGGAGCCCTGGGCGATGGAGAAATAGGCGCCGGCCAGGCCGCAGAGCAGGCCGGTGATGATGACCGCCTGATAGCGCAGCTTGACCACCGAAATGCCGGCGGTATCCACCGCCTTGGGGTTTTCGCCCACGGCGCGCAGGCGCAGGCCGAAGCGGGTGCGGAACAGCACGAACCAGGTGACCGCCACCATGATGAAGGCGATATAGACCAGGATATAGTGGCCCGAAATCAGGTCGGCATAGATGGGCCCGAGAATGGGCACGCCCGCCAGTTCGTTGGCGAAGGGCAGCGTGATGGTCTCGAAACGGCCGCCCTCACCCAGCGGCGGGGTACGGCCGCCCTGATGAAACCAGGTCTGGCCGAGGAATGTGGTCATGCCGGCGGCGAGCATGTTGATGGCGACGCCGGCAATGAGCTGGTTGCCCTTGAGCGAAATGGCCGCGACGCCCTGCAGGAGCGAAGTGCCGAGGGAAACCACCATGCCGGCCATGAGCCCCAGCCATGCCGAGCCGGAAATGGCGGCGACGGCGCCGGCAGCAAAGGCCGCCGCCAGCATCTTGCCCTCGAGGCCGATATCGAACAGGCCGGCGCGCTCGGAATACATGCCGGCGAGGCACGCCAGCAGCAAGGGCGTCGACAGGCGGATGGTGGCATCGAGAATGGAGAGGATGACAGCGAGATCCATGTCAGCTCTCCGACTTGGCGGTGGAGACGGCGATGGCCTCGGCCTTCTGCTCGGGCGTCAGCAGCATGAAGGCCCGCTCGAGCGAGGGGCGGAACAGGCCCTCCATGGCGCCGGTGAACAGGATCACGAGAGCCTGGATGACCACGATCATTTCGCGGGTAATGCCGGGAATGACGAATTGCAGCTCCTGCCCGCCCTGATAGAGCGCGCCGAACAGCAAGGCGGCGAGCGCGATGCCGATCGGGTGGTTGCGGCCCATCAGCGCCACGGCGATGCCGACGAAGCCGGCGCCGGCGACGAAATCGAGCACCAGACGGTTCTGCACGCCCATGACCTCGTTGATCGCCACCATGCCGGCGAGAGCCCCGGAAATGGTCATGGTGATCATGATCATCCGGGAGTTGGAAATGCCGGCATAGCGCGAGGCGGTGGGATTGGCGCCCAGCACGCGCATGGCATAGCCGAACTTGGTGTGCCAGATGAGGATATAGACCCCGATCAGCGCCAGCACGGCGATGACGATGGACAGGTTCACCGGCGAATAGCCGAAGAAGGAGAAGAACTGGCGCAGCTGCGGCACGCGCCCGGCCACATCGATGGTCGCCGATTCCGGCGCCATGGTGCTGGCGGGCTTGAGCACGCGATTGACCATGTAGACCATCAGCGCGGCGGCGATGAAGTTGAACATGATGGTGGTGATGACGACATGGCTGCCGCGCTTGGCCTGCAGCCAGCCGGGAATGAAGGCCCAGAAACCGCCCACGGCAGCGGCGGCGATCACGGCGGCCGGCATGGCGATCAGCCAATGGGTCTGGTCGAGCGCCAGCGCCACGACGACGGCGCCCAGCCCGGCGACATAGGCCTGGCCATCGCCGCCGATATTGAACAGGCCCGCATGCGCCGCCACGGCGACAGCAAGGCCGGTAAAGACGAAATTGGTGGTGTAATAGAGCGTATAGCCGAAACCATCGCCATAGCCGAAGGCGCCGTAGATGATGACCTGGATGGCGTGGAACGGGTTTTCGCCGACCAGCAGCACCACCAGCCCGGAGACGAGGAAGGCCAGCGCCAGGTTGATGGCCGGCAGCAGGGCGACATCGGCCCAGCGCGGGAGGGGTCTGCGGGCGCTCATGGGAGGGGTCCCTGTTCGGCGATGCCGAGGCCGCGTGGCGCGGTCTTGTTGTTGATGCCGGCCATCATCAGGCCGAGTTCGCCTTCGGTGGCGGTGGCCGGATCGGCCTCGCCGACGATGACGCCGTCGAACATCACCAGGATGCGGTCGGCGAGCGAGCGGATTTCATCCAGTTCCACCGAGACGAGCAGGATGGCCTTGCCCTCGTCCCGCATCTTGATGATTTCCTTATGAATGAACTCGATGGCGCCGATATCGACGCCGCGCGTCGGCTGGCCGATGACCAGCACGTCAGGGTCGCGCTCCATCTCCCGCGCCAGCACGATCTTCTGCTGGTTGCCGCCGGAGAATAGCGAGGTCTTGAGGCCGATATTGGCCGGGCGCACGTCAAACAGCTTGATATGGTTGGCAGCAGCCTGCTTGGCCGCGCCGATATCGAGCAGGGCGCCAGCGCCGTATTCGGGGCTGTCCTGATAACCCAGGATGGCGTTTTCCCATTCGGAAAAGGTCGTCACCAGGCCCATACGCTGGCGGTCTTCGGGCACATGGGCCAGGCCGGCAGCGCGGGCGCGGGCGGCGCCGTCATCGCCTTCGAGCGAGAGGGGTTGGCCATTGAGCAGGACATTGCCCGCCTGCTGGTCGCGCATGCCGGAAATGGATTCCAGCAATTCGGACTGGCCGTTGCCGGAAACGCCGGCAATGCCGATGATCTCGCCGGCGCGCACGGAAAAGCTCACATCCTTGACGCGCGTGACGCCCATATCGTCGGCGACGACCAGGTTCTGCACTTCGAGCAGAGTCTTGCCGGGATTGGCGGGGCCCTTGTCCACCTGCAGCAGCACGCGGCGGCCCACCATCAGCTCGGCGATTTCCTCGGGGCTGGTGGCCGCGGTTTCGAGCGTCGCCACCATCTCGCCCTGACGCATGACCGAGACGGAATCGGTAATGGCCATGATTTCGCGCAGCTTGTGAGTGATCAGGATCACCGTCTTGCCCTGTTCGCGCAGGGTGCGCAGCACGCGGAACAGGTCGTCGGCCTCCTTGGGCGTCAAGACGCCCGTCGGCTCGTCGAGAATGAGGGTTTCGGCGCCGCGATACAGCGCCTTGAGGATTTCCACGCGCTGCTGCTGGCCGACCGAGATATCCTCGATGATGGCATCGGGATCGACCTCGAGATCGTATTCGGCTTCGAGCCGGTCGAGCTCCTTGCGGGCGCGATCGAGGCTGGGCTTGATGAAGCCGCTGTCCTCGGCGCCGAGCACGATGTTTTCGAGGACGGAAAAATTGTCGACCAGCATAAAATGCTGATGAACCATGCCGATGCCGAGCGCCAAAGCATGGCGGCTGTCGGTGATGGCATGCTGAGTGCCGTTGACACGGATGGTGCCACTGTCGGCGGTGTAGAAACCGTAGAGAATGGACATGAGCGTCGACTTGCCCGCGCCGTTCTCCCCCACGATGCCGTGGATGGTGCCGCGCTGAACCTTGAGGTCGATGTCCTTGTTGGCGTGAACCGCGCCAAACCGCTTGTTGATCTTCTCAAGCTCGATCGCCCAGCCGTTGGCCGGGGCAGAAGCAGCGGCCGTTTCCGGCCGCTGCGGGTTCATGGGGCCATCCTGGCTCATCCAGCGTCGCTTAGAGCGGGCAGGTCGAGTCGGTGGTGTAGTCGTGGACGGTGATGGCGCCAGACTGGATCTGGGCCGACAGCTCGTCCACCTTGGCCTTCATGTCATCGGTGATGAGCGAGGCGTTGTTGTCGTCGAGCGCATAGCCCACGCCATCCTGGGCCAGGCCCATGATGGTCAGGCCCGGCTTGAAGGTGGCATCGTCGGCCGCCTCGGTCAGCGCGGTTTCCACGGCGACGTCGACGCGCTTGAGCATCGAGGTCAGCACCGAGCCGGGCTGCAGGTAGTTCTGGTTGGAGTCCACACCGATGGAGAACTTGCCGGCATCCTTGGCAGCCTGCAGCACGCCGAGGCCCGAGCCACCGGCGGCGGCGAAGATCACGTCGGCGCCGGCATCGATGGCGGCCTTGGTCAGTTCGCCCGCGGTCACCGGGTCATTCCAGGCGGCCGGGGTGGTGCCGGTGTAGTTTTCGATCAGGTTGATGTCCGGATTCACGGCCTTGGCGCCCTGGGCGTAGCCGCAATAGAACTTGTGGATCAGCGGAACGTCCATGCCGCCCACGAAGCCGACAGTGCCGGTTTCGGACTTGAGAGCTGCGAGGGCGCCGACGAGGAACGAGCCGGTATGCTCATCGAAAATGATCGACTGCACGTTGGGCGCGTCGACGACGGTGTCGATCACCACGAAGTTGATATCGGGGAATTCCGGGGCGACGGTGGTCAGCGCGGCGGTCCAGGAGAAGCCGGCCATCACGATCGGGTTGGCGCCCTGGCCAGCGAAGCGGCGCAGGGCCTGTTCGCGCTGGGCGTCGTTCTGCAGCTCGAGATCGAGATAGGTGCCGCCCGTGGCGGTCTTCCAGGCTTCGGCACCGTTATAGGCGGCTTCGTTGAACGACTTGTCGAACTTGCCGCCCAGATCGTAGATCACGGCGGGATCGGCGAAGGCGGCACCGGTGAGGATCGCGCTCAGCGCGACGCCGCCAGCAATGGCCTTGGTAATGGTGGAAAGTTTCATTGAGTTCGTCTCCCTGTCTCGCACATGAGCGTCGGCATGAGGCTCCGACGGACAATCTCCGTGCGCTAACAGCCGATAAAATCGTGCAAACGGGGCGCCTGCAAGAGGGAATCGCCGATATTTTTCCGATTGGTCAAATTTTGGCCGCAACGCTCAGCGCAGCGGCAGCATATTGCCCACCGCCTGGGCAGCCGCTCACCAGTGCGCCAGGATGGCCTGGAACACCTGGCCCAGGTCGGCATCGGCATAAAGCACCGCCAGGATAGCGCCCGAGGCGATGGCGAACAGAGCGATGGTATCACGGGTGCGGGCGGACATTTCGGATTTGCTTCAAATTGACGGGACCGCCCCGTCATAACCCGGCAAAGGTCGTGCGATTGTGATGCCTTGAGGGCAGAATACGGCGTGGTTAGGGAGAGGTTAAGGCGGCGGAGCAGGGTCACGCCCTCGTGGTTCGAGGCGCGTGAAGGACGCGCACCTCACCATGAGGGCTACTGGAGCGCCATATCAAGAGTAGCCATCATGGCGAGGCGGGAGCGCAGCGACCCTCGAACCACGAGGGCGTGCCCTACTTCGCCCCCAGCGGCGTCACGTCAGCCCCCATCGCGTCACCGAAGCGCTCGAAGAAGCCGTCGATCACCTTCTGGGCGGAATTGCCGATGATGGCCTTGCCCAGCCGCATGATCTGGCCCGAGGCCCCGCCAATGGCGGTGAAGACCAGCAGCGTCCCCTCGCCGTCATCGGCCAGCACGATATCGGCAGAACCCTCGGCCAGTCCGAGCAGGCCGCCCTTGCCCTTGCCCGACAGCGTATAACGCTCGGCCGGGACAATGCCGGCCAGGGTCAGGTCGCCCTTGAACACCGGATGGACGACACCGAGATTGACCTTGATTTCGAGATCGAGCGCGGTTTCGCCGGCCCATTCGATGCGATGGCAGCCCGGAATGGCGGCCTTGAGCATGGCGGTATCGTTGAGCGCGGCCCAGACGGCGGCACGCGGCGCGGCGATGTGGTAGCGGCCGCCGAAATCCATCAGCGGCCACCGGACCGGCGCGGCAAGGCCCCTGCCGCAATACCGCCGCGATGGGTCGTGAAACAAGTGCCGGCCATTGCGTGCCTTCCCGCTCTTTACGTGCGGCTTTTTCGCACCAATATGGTCTAAATAGTTGCAGCCGCGCCGCCTTGCAATTGTCAGCGGGCCGGGCAGCAGCAATCTATAGGCGTGTACTGCGCATTCAGCCGCATAGCGAGATACGGGGAGCGAATAATGGCCGAGGAAGTGACCACTGCAACCGAGACCAAGGCAAGTCCTGTTGCCGTCCTGGCGGAAAAGCCGCTGCAGTATCTGGACAAGGCGGTCAACGCCATCCGCGACCTGGGCGTGTGGCCCGAGCAGCAGGGCGAACAGCCGATCACCGGCCTGCTCAGCCAGATCACCGAACTCGACGAAACCCGCGTGGTGCTGATCGGCCGCACGCTGAGCCAGGCGAGCGCCTTCAACGAAGTGGTGCGCGAGCAGATCGCCGCCATGAAGATCGGCGAGCGCTATGAGGATATCACCAAGGGGTTCGATTCGATCCGCGACGACGCCAAGGGCATGGTCGACCAGTTGGCCGACAACAAACTCGACCTGCTGGAGCGCGCCTCCAATGTGTGGATGAAGGTGAGCCGGGGCGATATCGCCCAGCGCTTCAACAAGATCCGCGACACCTATCTCGAAGTGACCAGGGACACCAAGGACCAGATCGATCGCGAGCAGACGATCCTCGAAGCCTATCGCGATTTCCGTGGCGCGCTGAAACAGTCCGAGGTGATGGCGCTCGAAGTGCTGCAGACCGCCGAGAAGCGGCTGGGCGAGAAAAAGACCATCCTTGAAACAGCCTCTGCCGCCGTTGCCGGCTATGCCGGTACGGTGCCGGCCGACCGAGCGCGGCTCGAAATGGATCGCGACGAGAAGCTGCGCGAGATGCAGAACGAGGAAAAGCGCTACCAGATCGCCAAGGACCTCTCGGACAACCTCACCATTTCCTACAATACATCCGAAGTGGTGATGGCGCGGCTGATGCAGACGACCAATGCCAAGGAGCGCGTCTACCAGCAGTCGATCTCGTTCTTCTCGACCAACGAAACCGTGCTGACGGCGCTTTCGGCCTCGTTCACCGGCATGTTCGGGCTGCATGAATCGACCGAGACGCTCAACGCCATGAAGGAAGGGATGAGCAAGAGCCTCGAAACCCTCTCGGAAATCGGCGACAAGGTGCAGGAAGAAGCGGTCAAGGCCGGCTATGGTCCGACGGTGCGCGCCGATGCGGTCAAGAAGCTGGTCGACTCGGTGGTCAATTTCCAGGAGAAGAGCCGCACCATCATCAACGAGATGCGCGTGGCCTCGACCAAGAATTCCGCCGAAATCCGCGACGCGGTGGAAGACGGCAAGCGCCGGCTGGCCGCGCTGGCGGCCGATGGCAATGCGCTGCTGCTCGAAACCAGGAACTGAGAGGCGAACGGACCAAGGGTGAACGCCAACAATGAGTGACGTGACAGCGAAACCCGCTGCGCCCCTGGATGAAGTCATGCTGGCGATGGACGTGGTCGACACGCTCCGTCACCGGCAGGATCTGGCCGTGCGTGAACTTGGCACCGATGCCAAGGAACGCCAGCTCATCGACAAGCTGCGCGACATCTACCACCAGCAGGGCATCGAGGTACCCGACCATATCCTCAAGGAAGGCGTGGCGGCCCTGCAGGAAAGCCGCTTCGTCTACGACCCGCCCAAGCCGGGCTTCGGCACGACGATGGCCCGGCTTTATGTGGGCCGCAAAAACTGGGGCAAGCCGGTGGGCGCGGCGCTAATCGCGCTGCTGGTGCTGGGCGTGGGCTATTTCGGGGTGTGGCAGCCCTATCAGAACGGCGTCGCCGAGGCGGCCCGGGTTGAACTCAGCGAGGGCCTGCCGGCGCAGATGGATGCGCTCTACCAGACCATTTTCGAGGAAACCAAGGTGCAGCAGGCGGTGCTCGACGCCGAGGCCCTGCGCACCCGCGGCAAGACCTTTGCCGCCGAGGGCAACCGTGTGGCCGCCGAGGAGGCGGTGGCACACCTGACCGCTTTGCGCGACCAGTTGCGCCAGGAATATACCTTGCGCGTGGTCAACCGCTCCGGTGTGCGCTCGGGCTTCTGGACCATTCCCGAGGTCAATACCGCCGCCACCAACTACTATATCGTCGTCGAGGCGCTGGACGCGGACGGCAAGGCGCTGAGCCTGCCCATCCTCAACGAGGAAAACGGGGAAACCGAAATCGTGGACATGTGGGGCCTGCGCGTGCCCGAGGCGGTCTATGACGGGGTTGCCGCCGACAAAAGCGACGATGGCATCATCGAAATCAACGAGGTCGGGCGCAAATCGGACGGCTTCCTCGATGTCGAATACAACATGCCGGTTCTCGGCGGCGCAGTGACACGGTGGTAGGGCAATGAGTATCCGTGGACCCGAAGCGCTGGCGAGCCTGGATGACGCCATGCGCGACATCAGGCGCGAAGAGGAGGAAATCTCCAGGCGCCTGGCGCGTTCGGCCGAAAAGCTGGGCAAGATTCGCGAAAGCGAGGCCGAACTGTTTCGCCAACTGGCGCAGTTGCGGCTCGACCCGGCGGTGCAGGGCGAGCTGGACGGACGCATTTCGGCGGCCGAAGGCAAGGCGCGCGACATGCTCAAGGCCCATACCAAGGATTTGAGCAAGGCCGAAAAGAACGTGGCCGATATCGACGCGGCGCTGGCGAAACTGACCGCGGACCGGACCGAAACGCTCAAGACATTCGAGGGGCACCAGGCTGAACTCAAGGCCCTGGCGGCCAGGCTGGGCGACAGCATCGCCAAGGATCCCGAATTTTCCAGCAAGCGCAGCCGGGCGACAGAACTGGCCGATGTGGCGGCGCAGTCGATGCGCAAGACCGAACAGGCCGAAACCGATCGCGACGAGAAGGGCAAGCCCTATCGCGACGATCCGCTGTTCATGTATCTGTGGGAGGCCGGCTATGGCACCGCCAGCTATCGCGCCAACAACCTCATCCGCTATTTCGACGGGCTGGTGGCCAACCTCATCGCCTTCCAGAAAGCGCGGCCGAACTTTGCCATGCTGAACGAAATTCCGCTGCGGCTGCGTGAGCATGCCGAGCGGCAGATCGAAAATGCCAAGGCGGCGGAGGCCGAGGTCGACGCGCTGGAAACGGCGGCCATCGACGCGGCCGGCGGCAAGCCGATACGCGAGGCCATGGAAGTGGCGCAGCGCAGGATCGACACGCTTGATGCCGAGATCGTCGCCACCGAAGACCGGCGCGACGAGGCCGCCGAATCGCTGGGCCAACTGTCCCAAGGCGGCAATCCGGCGTTCGAGGGGGCGCTATCGGAACTGGCGACGGCGCTGGGCCGCGAGGATATCCAGACCCTGCTGGCCGAAGCGCGCCGCACCCGCACCGGTCAGGACGACACCATCGTTGCCCAGATCGACGATGCCCGTGCCCGCGCCAAGGAAGAGGAAGGCGAGACGCGCGAGCAGAACGAACGCCTCAAGACCCTGGCGGCGCGGCGGCGCGAGCTGGAAGACATCCAGTGGGAATTCAAGAAGCAGCGGTTCGACGATCCGCGCTCGACCTTCCGCGACGAGAAACTGGTCGGCGACGTGCTCAACGACTTCCTGCGTGGCGGCATTTCGGCCGCCTCCTATTGGGACCAGTGGCGGCGCAGCCAGAACTGGAGCGCCGGCACGAGTGACTGGGGCGGCGGCGTAGGGCTGCCAAATAATGGCCGCTCACGCTCAAATTCGCCCTGGCCCGATGCCGGCGGCAGCAGTTTCAACTGGCCCGATTCCAGCTTTGGCGGCGGGGGTAGCGGCAAGACCAAGAGCAAGGGCGGTTCAGGTGGCTTCGGCGGCGGCTGGGGCGGCGGGTCCGGCAGCGGCGGCGGATTTTCGCGCCCGCGCACCGGCTCGGTGGGCACGCGCAAGCATTCCGGCTTCAAGACGGGCGGCGGGTTTTAGGGCATCGTGCCACGCCTCGTGGTTCGAGGCTCGCGAAAGGGCTCGCACCTCACCATGAGGGCGTGGCACGGTAGCTCAGCCTCAGTTCGCCGGCGGCTGGGCCATCAGTTCCCAGACATTGCCTTCGCTGTCTTCGAAATAGGCGGAATAGCCCCATTCGGACAGGGTGGCTTCGGTGATGATGGCGCCGCCGGCCAGCAGGACCTTGTGCAGGATGGCATCGACTTCGGCCGGATTCGATGCCTGGTGGCTCAACACGAAGCCGGGCGTACCGGCCACCGCGGCGTCCTTGCCCGCCGTCTGGGCGATCTGGTCGCGCGGGAACAGCACGAAGGAAAAGTCGTTGGGGAAGAAAAAGGCCACATGGTCCTCCCCTGCCCCGATCTGCTCGTCGGCAATGTCGAACAGGGTGCGATAGAAGGCGAAAGCCCGCTCCAGGTCGTCGACGCCGATGGTGATGATGGAAATCGACGGCTTCATGGGGCAGCTCCTGATACTGGAGGAACGAGACTACCCCACCACGTCATTCCCGCGAAGGCGGGAATGGCACGGTGGCCGGAGATCCTATTCGTAATAGACCGAAATCCGCTGGCCACCGATTTCGTGGACCTTGATCTCCATGTCGTAGATGTCGGACAGCACGGCGGGGTCGATCATGTGCGCAGCGGGGCCCTGGTTGACCACCCGGCCCTGTTTCATGGCGACAATATAGTCGGAATACCAGGAGGCGAAGTTGATGTCGTGCAGGACCAGAACCACGGTCTTGCCCAGCTCGTTGGCCGCCTTGCGCAGCAGCCTCATCATGCCCATGGCGTGCTTCATGTCGAGATTGTTGAGTGGCTCGTCGAGCAGGACATAATCGGTATCCTGGCACAGCACCATGGCGACGAAGGCGCGCTGGCGCTGGCCGCCGGACAGCTCATCGAGGAAGCGATCGGTCAGTTCGGTCAGGTTGAGATAGGTGATGGCCTCGTCGATATGGCGCTTGTCGTCCAGGGTGAGGCGCCCCTTGGTATAGGGGTAGCGGCCGAAACTCACGAGATCGCGCACGGTGAGGCGGGCGGTCATGTGGTTTTCCTGGCGCAGGATGGAGAGGCGCCGCGCCAGCACGTCGCTAGGGGTGGAGGTGACGTCGAGGCCATCCACGGTGACACTGCCCTTGTCCATGGCCATGAGGCGGCTGACCATGGAAAGGAGCGTGGACTTGCCTGCACCATTGGGGCCGATGATGGAGGTGATGCCGCCTGATGGCAGGGTGAGGCTGACGCCATCGACCACGGCAGTCGCGCCGTAGGATTTGGTGACCTCTGATGTGACGATCATCGGGCAGCTCTCCGCAGGACGAGGGCGATGAAGACGATGCCGCCCAGAAATTCGATGATGATGGACAAGGCCGTGTCGAACGCGAATACGCGTTCGAGCAGGGTCTGGCCGCCGACGAGGCAGATGATGGCCAGCAGCACCGCGGCCGGCAGCACAAAGTGATGGCGGCTGTTGCCGATGAGGGAATGGGCGAGAGTCGCGACGAGCAGGCCGAAGAAGGTGACGGGGCCGACCAGGGCCGTGGAGACGGCGACGAGGATGGACACCAGGATCAGGATGATGACGACAGTGCGCTTGTAGTTGACGCCCAGGTTGATGGCATGGGTGCGGCCCAGCGAGAGCACGTCGAAGCTGTGCAGCATGCGCAGGGCCGCTATCGTCACGAGGCCGACAATGATGGCGGAGATGAGCAGCAGGGTGGGATCGGTGGTGGCGAAGCTGGCAAAGAAGGTGTCCTGCAGCACGTTGAAGGCGCCGGGATCGAGCATGCGCTGCATGAACTGGCTGAGGCTGCGGAACAGGATGCCGAAGACGATGCCGACCAGCACCAGCAGGTGCAGGCTCCGCTCCTCGCCGAGGAACAGCCAGCGGAACAGCAGGCCGGAAAAGGCCACCATGACCAGCACTTCGAGGCCGAACTGCATCTGCGAGTCGATCGATGTCAGCGCACCGACGCCGAGGAAGAAGACGACGCCGGTCTTGATCAGCACGTAGAGCGCGTCGAAGCCCATGATCGAGGGCGTGAGGATGCGGTTGTTAGTGACGGTTTGGAACAGGACGGTGGAGACGGCCACCGCGTGGGCCACCAGCAGGAGCGAGGCGAGCTTCTTGCCGCGGAAGGAGAGCACGAAGCTCCAGTTGCCCTTGGCGCCGAGCGTCATGAAGCAGGCGATGGAGACCAAAGCCAGGAGGCAGAGGGTGATGAGGACGAGCGCGGGGCGCGAGAGCCTAGTCATGCTGCGCAGCTTCCCCACGCACGGTCTGCTCCCTCCCCCTTGAGGGGAGGGCTGGGGTGGGGGTGTCGGATGTCGAGCGCGCTGGTAGCTCGACACCCCCACCCTCGATCCCTCCCCTCAAGGGGGAGGGAAGTGCACCTTCAGCGATCACAGATACGGGCCGCTCATGCAGCATGGCGGCGCGTCCGGAGCAGGAGGAACAGGAAGATCATGCTGCCGAGCACACCCACCACGACGCTGATCGGGATTTCGTAGGGATAGCGCACGATGCGCCCGACGATATCGCAGGCCAGCACGAAGCCGGCACCGCCCAGGGCCACCCAGGGCACAGTCCGCCGCATGTTGTCACCGACCATCAGGCTGACGAGATTGGGCACGATGAGGCCGAGGAAGGGGATCGAGCCGACCGAGACCAGCACGACCGCGCTGACCAGCGAGACGATGACCAGGCCCAGCACCATGACGCGCTGGTAATTGAGGCCCAGATTGGTGGTGAAATCCTTGCCCATGCCGGCCACGGTGAAACGGTCGGCAGCGATATAGGCGAGGATGCAGCAAGCCAGCCCGATCCAGAGCAGTTCATAGCGGCCGCGCAGGATGCCGGAGAAATCGCCCATGCTCCAGGCGAGGAGCGAGGCCATGAGGCCGTAGCGATAGGCGATGACGGCGGTGACGGCGCCGATAATGCCGCCCAGCATGATGCCGACCAGCGGCACCAGCAGCACGTCGCGCAAAGGCACGGCGCGCAGGATGCGCAGGAAGAGCGCGGTGCCAGCCAAGGCAAACAGCGCCGAAACCAGCATCTTGCCCATGAGCGGCCAGCCGGGGGCCAGGAGGGTTATAACGAGAAAACCGAGGCTGGCGGATTCAGTGGTGCCCGCGGTGGAAGGCTCGACGAAGCGATTGCGCACGACCATCTGCATCACCAGCCCGGCAATGGCCATGGAGGCGCCGGAGAGGATGATGGCGAGGGTGCGCGGGATACGGCTGATCAGCAGCACCTGCATGGGGCGATCTTCGGGGCTGGAGGACAGCAGCGCGCCCAGCGACACGTCGCTGACGCCGACGAAGAGGCTGATGATGGCCAGAACGATGGTCACCACAATGGCAAGGCCTAGCCAGCGCAATCGGGGACTTCCTTTCACGAGACAACCCGGCGTGCAGGGCACGCCGGGTCAGGGTCGGCGCAGAAGCGCCAGTCAGATCAGCCGTTGAGGCCGGCCAGGACCTGGTCGAGCAGCAACATCACGCCTTGGTAGCCGTGCATGGTGATGTAGGCGGCCTGGGGGTCGAGATAGACGACGTGGCCTTGCTGGGCGGCGGTGGTCTGGTTGAACAGCTCGTTGTCGAGCAGGGCGGCAGCGGCGCCGGTGTTTTCGCCGGTGCCGGCATCGCGGTCGACGACAAAGACCCAGTCGGGGTTTACTTCGAGCAGGAATTCGAACGACACGGCGTCGCCGCCATGGTCGCCATCCTTCACGTCGGCCAAAGCCGAGGCGATGCCGACTTCGTTATAGACCCAGGAGACGCGCGAGTCGGGACCGTAGACACCGAGATTGCCGGCATTGGTTACCAGGACCAGGGCATCGCCCTTGCCTTCGGCAGCGGCCTTGACCGCGTCGACCTTGGCATCGAGCGCGGCGTTGAGTTCAGCGGCCTTGTCCTGCAGGTCGAAGACGTCGCCGAGCTTGGTGATGTTGGCCTTGACGCCTTCGATGATGGCGCCGTTGTTGACGCTCAGATCGATGGTGGGGACCAGATCCTTGGAGGTCTCGTAGGCCGAGGCCGAGCGGGCGGCGACGAAATAGACATCGGCTTCAGCAGCGGCGATGCCTTCGAAATCGGGCTCGAACAGCGAACCGATCTGGATAGCGTCGGCCGGAACGGCGTCGGCGAGATAGCTCGGACCGTTGGAGGACGGGACACCGGCAACGGCCACGCCGAGGGCATTGAGATTGTCGAAGGCCGCCCAATCCTGCACCAGCACCTTGGCGGGAACGCCGGAAATAGTGGTTTCGCCCTGCGGGTGGGTGATGACCTTGTCCTGCGCGACGGCGGTCATGGCCGTGAACGACAGGGCGCCGGCAACGAAAGCGGCGAGAATGGCGGGAGAACGGTTGAGCATCTGATTCTTCCAATCGGGTGCAATGAACGGGGCGCGCAATCAAACATGATTACGTCTGTCCGGTTTCGTAGCCACAGCGATTGGCGGAGTCAAAAGATAATATGACGCAGTCTGTCATCTTTAAATTGCCCGACCCGAACTTAATCGGATCGGGCATGCGCGTCAGGACTTGGCGAGCAGGTTGCGCAGCTTGCCGAGCGCCGTCGCCATGTCTTCGCGGTAGGCGATGGTGCCCTGGAACTGGCCCCTGGCATCGAGCAGGAAAACCGAGGCCGTATGGTCCATGGTGTAGTCGCCGCCTTCGAGCGGCACCTTTTCGTGGAACACGCCCCAGGCATCGGCCAGACGATCGATCTGGTCGGGGGCGCCGGTAATGCCGGTGATGCGATCGCTGACCCAGCTCACATAATCGCCCAGCACTTCGGGCGTATCGCGTTCGGGGTCGATACTGACGAACCAGGCGCGGAGGTCGGCGCCTTCATCGCCCAGGGCGTCGAACCAGGCACTCATCTCGGCCATGGTGGTGGGGCAGACTTCCGGGCAATGGGTGAAGCCGAAGAACAAAGCCGAGGGATGGCCGACAAACACGGCCTCATCGACCGGGTTGCCGTTCTGGTCGACGAGGTCGAATTCGGCCACGCCGAAGCCGCTGGCGGGCGGCGACTGGCGCAGCAGGAAGGCAGCAGTGCCCCCCACCAGCGCCAGCGCAATCACCGCCACCCAGAGCCAGGTGCGGATGGTGCGGAGAGCCATCAGTGTGCGTGCTCCATGGCCGTCGGGGCATCGGCCGCTGCGGCCTCGACCGGCAGCAGGATTTCGACCGAGCCGGCCTTTTCGAAGGTCAGGGTGACGGCAACGGTTTCGCCTTCGACCAGCGTCTGCTTGAGGCCCATGAACATGATGTGGAAGCCGCCGGGGGCGAGGACAACGGTTTCGCCGGCGGGAATTTCGAGACCATCGGCGAGCGGGCGCATCTTCATGACGTCGCCCTGCATGGCCATTTCATGAATCTGGGTTTCCCCGGCGATGGACGAACTGACCGAGATCAGGCGGTCCGGCTCGCTGCCGATATTCTCGATGGTGAGGAAGCCGCCGGCCACCGGCGCATTGGGCAGGGTGGCGCGGGTAAAGGGCAGCGAAATGTTGATATCGCCAAGATGGGTGACGCCGTTATGGGCGAAAGCGGGCGTGGCGACAAGAATGGCGGCCGCAAGGGCGGCACGAAGCAGTTTGATCATGATGATGTTCCGGTGATTTGAGTGATCTGGACGGCCGCAAGGCCGGTGGGTCAGATCGAAACCGGGGGCGCGCGCGGGCCGGATGGCGGCGCGATGGCACGCGGCAGGAAGGCCGGGAGCGGGATGGAAAGCGGGGCGGCCAGCGCAATCTCGTGGCTGACCGGCACGGCGTCGAGCATGGGCAGGACCAGCTCGGTCTTGCCGACACCGGTCGCCGGGCATTTGGCGACGGGGGCATCCTTGTCCTGGCTGTCGATGCCTGATGGCGTGCAGAGCACCCAACTGGCTTCGATCGTGGCATAGCCGAGCTCTTCGAAGGCAAGCTGGCTGGCGCGGGCATGGTGCATCGGCGCCAGCACGGTCAGCAGATAGATGGCCAGCACGGCAAAAGCCGTCCCGATCTCCCTGCCGATATTGCGAGTCTGGTGCATGTGGCCACTCATAGGACGGCGGGCCGGACGGCGAAAGGGATCAAGTGTCGCAAGCAAGAGTACACCCGGTCGCGAGACCGGGGATATCTCGACGCAACCACCCTAGACGCTCGGCACATAGGTTTCGCTACACAGGGCGATGAAGCTCTTCATGGCGGCCGACAACGGCGAGGTCTTGCGGCGGGCGACCAGCAGTTGGCGCAGGGCCCAGGGCTCGGCCAGGGGGGCGCAGACCAGATCGGTGCCGGCCAGCAGGTGCAGGCTCGTCGAACGCAGGAAGCCGATGCCGAATCCGGCTTCGACCATGCGGACCAAAGCGGGGAAGCTCTCGACGCGCACGCTCTCGACCAGCGGCTTGCCGGCCTTTTTCGCGGCCTCACCCACCAGCCGGTCGAGCGAGCCGGCCTGATGGATGCCGACGATCGGGTAGTCGATCACGGTATCGAAGCCGATATCCTTGCGCGGCTCAATCTGCCCGGCGAGGGGATGGTCGGGCGGCACCAGCACCCAGACGCGATCATCCTCGAAGGCTTTGATCTCGAAGCGGGTGAAATCGTAATTATCCGAGACGATGGCGATATCCGCCCTGCCCTCGTCCAGCGCCAGCAGCGCCTTGGCGGCCCCCATTTCCTGGATATCGAGGGCGATGCCGTCATGCTTGGCGGCGTAGCGCGCCAGCAGTTCCGGCAGCCGGCCGGTCAGGGCCGAGCTGGTGCAGGCCAGGCGCAAGCTGCCGCGCATGCCGCTGCCGAAATCGGACATCACGGCATCGAGGTCTGCAATGGCGCGCAGCACGGTGCGACAGCCCTGGGCATAGGCCTCGCCCGCCGAGGTCAGCTTGACGCCATGGGCCGAGCGGTCGAACAGCACGACGCCGAGCCGGCTTTCGAGGTCCGACACGCGACGGCTGACGGCTGAAGAGGCAATGCCCTCGCGCTCGGCGGCGCGGCCGATGGAGCCGGTTTCGGCCAGCAAAAGGATAAGGCGCGCCGTGACGCTATCGAATGGTGCCATGTCGTCTCCCTGAAACGGCACCATACTCATCGCCGTCAGATCAGCAAGAAGATGCCGCGGATCAGGTAGTAAATACCGATGGCGGTGACGATCCAGCGCGTCCACGACTTGAAATTGGCGTCGGTGAGGCGCTGCAGCACCCAATAGCCGGCGCTGGTGCCCGCTATTGCGAAGGGGGCGGCCAGCGCGATGGCGCCCCATTCGAGCGGCGCCAGCACCATGGCGGCCTGCCAGTAGAACACCACCTTGGCGGCATGGGACACCACCTGCGTTGCCGCCTTGGTCGCGATGATGGTGCGCCGATCCATCGGCGTGCGGATGAAGAAGATGTCCACCGTCGGGCCGGACACGCCCACGGTGAGATTGAGGCCGCCGCCGAGCAGCCCGCAGACGAAGGCATGGTGGGGCTTGCTGGCGTCCAGCGCCAGCCAGGACTGCGGAATCCACAACAGGACCGGCAGCAGGCCGATGGCAATGCAGACCGTCGCCAGGTCCGGCGTATAACGCACGACGACGAGAATCACCCCGGCCGCGATTAGGCCGAGGCAGATGATGCCGAGGATTTTCCAGTCGATGAAGGCGCGGGAGAACCAGGCGCGCGAGCCGTTGGCGATGATCTGGATGGCGCCCTGCACGGCAATGGCGGTGCCCACCGGCAGCATGAAGAGCAGGACGCCCAGCAGCACCAGACCGCCGGCCATGCCGAAAATGCCCGACAGCATGGAGGTGAAGAACACCACCACCAGCAAGGCGGCGGTCACCAGAAGACTCATGTGATTTTCCCCAACATGGTGGTGTCATGCGCCTATCGGCGGGGCGGCGCCATGACGGATGCGGCAAGAGGGGGTGCCCATGCGCAGAGCTCCCTTCTCCCCTTGTGGGAGAAGGTGCCCGAAGGGTGGATGAGGGGGCACCGTGCTATCCACAACATGGAAGCATGGATGGCGCAAACCCCTCACCCGGTTTCCGCTGGACGCGGAGAACCATCCTCTCCCACAAGGGGCGAGGGGGCTCAGCGGATTCGGCGAAATCCAGCCTTACGTATTCGCCGCCTTGGCATTGACCTGCGCCACCAGTTCGTCGGGAATATCGTCGAAGCTGGCATAGTTCATGTTGTAGAGCTTGGCGTAGAGGCCCTGCTTTTCCATGAGCTGGTCGTGATTGCCGGTTTCGATCAGTTCGCCATTCTGCAGCACGATGATGCGGTCGGCGCCGCGGATGGTGGCGAGGCGGTGGGCGATGACCATGCCCGTACGGCCTTCGAGCAGGGTCAGGAGGGCCTTCTGGATCTGGCGCTCGGTGTAGGAGTCGATATTGGCGGTGGCCTCGTCGAGGACGAGTATCTTGGCATCGGCGACCAGGGCGCGGGCGAAGCTCAGCAGCTGGCGCTGGCCCAGCGACAGGTTGGAGCCACGCTGTTCCAGCATGCCGTCATAGCCGCCGGGGAGGCGGGTGATGAAATCATGCGCTCCGACGGCCTTGGCGGCCGCAATGACATCCTCGCGTGTGGCCGAGGCCTTGTTGTAGCGGATGTTGTCGAAGACGCTGCCGGTGAACAGGAATGGCTCCTGCAGCACCATGGCGACCTGTTCGCCCAGGCTCTCCTGGGTCACGTCGCGCACATCGTGCCCGCCGACCAGCACAGCCCCGGACTGGACTTCGTAGAAGCGGTGGACCAGCGACATGGCGCTGGTCTTGCCCGAACCGGTGGGGCCGACCAGGGCGACCGTCTCGCCCGGATTGACCTTGAAGCTGACATTGCGCAGCACCGGGCGGTCGGCGGCATAGCCGAAAACCACGTCCTTGAACTCGACCGAGCCATCCATGTCGGGCGTCAGCGCCACGGCGTCCGGCTTGTCGTTGATCGAGGCCGGGATATCGAGCACTTCGGTAATGCGGCGTCCCGAGGTCATGGCGCGCTGCATGATGGAATATTGCATGGTCAGCGAGCGGATCGGATCGAAGAAGCGTTGGATATAGAAGATGAAGGCGACGATGACGCCGATCTCGAGGCTGCCATTGAGCACCAGCGAGCCGCCCACCACGACTGTCGTGGCCATGGCGATGCCGGTGAGGCTGTCGACGATGGGCACCATGACCTGGGCAAAGCGCGAGCCGGTGAGCTGGGTCTGCAGATTGTTGTAGGCCTTGTCGTCGTAGAGGTCGAAATTGACCTTCTGGCGATCGAGATTCTGCACGGTGCGGACGCCGTTGATGCCTTCGGCCATGGCGCCGGCGGTGATCGAATTGGTCTCATGCGCCGCCCAGAAGGCGCGCTTGGCCGGCGGCAGCCAGAAGATACGCACGATGAACAGCACCGGCATGGTGGAGAGCGTCAGCAGGCCCAGCCGGAAATCGAGCGACAGCAGCACGAAGACGATGCCGAACAGCAGCACCATGTCGCCGACCGAGATCACCGAGGTCTCGAGGAATTCCTGCATGGAATTGACGTCGCCCTGCAGCCGGCTCATCAGCCGGCCGACCTCGGTCTTGTCCATGAAGCTCAGCGAGACACGCTGAAGCTGGGCGAACATGGCGCGACGCATGTCGAACAGCACATTCTCGGCCACCTGCCCCACCTGGCTTTCCTGAATCCAGGAGGCGGCGTAATTGACCAGCACGGCGAAGGCGAAGGCGGCGACGGCCCAGGCCAGGTTGGTCGAATTGCCACCCTGGGTCATGCCGCTGTCGATGGCGCGGCCGATGATGAGCGGGATGGCGAGCTGGGTGGCGGTGAAGACCAGCACGGCGCCGACCGAGAGGTAGATCTTGGTCTGATATGGGCGCACGAAAGCCCAGATGCGGCGCACCGTATGGGGATCGTAGGCCTTGCCGAAGATTTCTTCTTCGATGCGGTGACTGCCGACGCTGGCGCGCGGCGGGCGCTGGCCCGGAAAGGCGGCGACTTCGCGGTCGTCTTCCTCGATGGCGCTCATTGGGCGGCGCTCCCGATTTCGATGTCTTCGGTGGGGCGGGTCTGCAGGTCATAGAGCGCGCGATAGCGGCCGCCCAGGGCCAGCAATTCCTCGTGGCTGCCCTGCTCGACGATCTTGCCGCCTTCGAGGAACAGGATGGTATCGGCATGCAGGAGCGAACTCAGCCGATGGCTGATGACCAGCGTCACCCGGTCCCTGGCGTAGCGGCGGATGGCGCTGCGGATGCGGTGCTCGGTGCCGGCATCGATGGCGGCGGTGGAATCGTCGAACACCATCACCGCCGGCTTGAGCACGAGGCTGCGGGCGATAGAGAGGCGCTGGCGCTGACCGCCCGACAGCGACACGCCGCGCTCGCCGACCACCGTATCGTAGTCGGCCGGCAGGCCCATGATATAGTTGTGCAGTTGCGCGCTTTCGGCGGCCTTCTCGATCTTGGTTTCTTTCGACCACGGATCGCCATAGGCGATGTTGTTCTCGATGGTGGTGGTAAAGAGGAAGCTGTCCTGCTGCACCACGGCCACGGCGCGGCGCAGCGATTGCAGCGACACCTTGCTCACATCCTGCCCATCGATGGTGATGCGGCCGCCGCTGACATCGTAGAAGCGCGGGATGAGGTGGGCGAGGGTCGACTTGCCGCTGCCGGGCGCGCCGACAATGCCGATGGTCTGGCCGGCGCGGGCTTCGAAGCTCACGCCATTCAGCGTGGCGTGGGTAGCGCCATCGTAGGTGAAGCGCACATCCTCGAAGCGCAGCGTGCCTTGGGTGACCTTGAGATCAGGCACGCCGGGCGCGTCCTCAATGGCCAGGTCCTCGTCGAGGAAGCCATAGAAGCGCTCGCCGCAGGTGGCGGCGCGGGCATAGGAATTGACCATCAGCCCGAGCTGGCGCACCGGCATCTGCAGGATGGTCATGAAAGTGAGGAAGCTGGCCAGCGTGCCGACGCTCATTTCACCCGCAATGACCTTGTTGCCGCCGAACCAGAGCACCAGTCCCATGGCGACGAAGAAGGAGAAGGTCATGGCGCTGGTATTGCGCACGCGCACATGCACGCGCTGATGGGAGAGTTCCAGCGCCTCCTTGCTGGCCACGTCGAACTTGGCCAGCTCGAAATCCTGCCCCGCAAAGGCGCGCACCACGCGAATGCCGCCGAGATTTTCCTCCATGACGCGGCTCAGCGCCGAGAGCTTCTTCTGCAGCACCAGCCAGGTGGCGCGCAAGGTAAGCTGGGCCACCGAGGAGCGCCAGGCAACGAAGGGCACGAAGCTCAGCGCCAGGAGGCCCAGCAGCATATCGGTGGTCAGCAGCATATAGGCGCCCACGCCGATCAGCACGGCCAGCAATATGGTGCGGACGAGCCCGGTCGAGAAGAACATGCGCAACCCGTCGAGATCGAGCAGGCCTATGGTGATGAGGTCGCCGGTATGGACCCTGTCATGGTACGAATAGGAGAGGCGCTGCACCTTGTCGTAGAAGGCCAGCCGCAGCTCGTAGCCGACATGGTGGCCGACCGATTCCGAATAGTAGTTCTGGACCAGGGTGAAGAAGCCGCGCGCCACCGAGACACCGAGCAGGGTCATGGCGCTCCAGAACAGCGCCTGTTCGGCGCCTTCCCTGCCGCTGCCCAGAATGTCCTGCGCCTGATCGACCGCATGGCCCAACAGCCGCGGGATCAGCAATTGCAGCACCGAGGCAACGATGGTCGCGCCGATCGCGGCGGCGGCCTGCCAGGGGTGGCGGAGGGAGTAAAGGGCAATTCGTGCCAGCGGCCCACGCCCCTTGCCGGCGTGAGCGGCGGCCACATGAGCCAGAGCATCGCCGCGTGAATGGACGCGGCCAGCCTTGTCGGTGGTCAAGGAAGTATCCAGACTTCAATATATGTGTGGGTCCGAACGGGCAGGAGCCAACCTTCGGACCAACCGCCCTTCAGCTGATGCTGGCCTGCAAATGCCGCTTTTCTGCGCTTCCGGTCCTCACGTACCCATGTACGTTCCGGTCCGGTTCTCGAAAACCGACATTTTCGGCTCAGCCTGAGCTGAATGGCGACCAATCCTAGCCGAAGCTCGGACAAATCAACTCGCAGTGATCAATCAACGCTCATTCGCGCTGCCATTCAAGATCGATTTTGCGCAAAAGGACGCAAATATTAACGTTCCAATGCGTCCGGGGGCATCATTGCGACGAATTGAGCTCCGGATAGATCACCGCGGAGCATTGCCGGTTCTGCGCATCGAGCAGTTCCTGTTCGGCTGATGTCACCATGCCGGTCTCGATGGCGTTCCAGAGCTCGTTGGCCTTCACGCCTTCGAGGCCGCACTGGCAATAGGTGACGCACATATCGGCCGGCGTGCCGCCCGCGGTGCAGGTGGACTGGCAGGAGCGCAGGAAATCGGCGTCGCGCATGGCGAGCTGCGGCTGGAGGATGGCGGCGGCGGGATAGACCAGGCCGAGCAGGATGGGCTGGTGCAGCAGATAGATCAGCAGGCTCCAGCGGCCGAGAAAGGCCAGCAGGCGCGGCAGGCGGCCGGATGGCGCGATGGCGGCGAGGCGGGCGGCCAGGCCCGAGGCCAGCACGAGACGGGTGGCGATGATGCCGAGCAAGACGGCACCGAACCAGGGGAAGACCGGCACGAGATCATTGGTTGGCGGCGGCACCTGCCAGAAGCCGAGCCACGACCAGAGCTTCTGGTTGAACAGCGGGTCGGAATAGATGAATGGCAGGGCAATGACCAGTACGCCGACCACGATGGGCAGCCAGAGCGGGGTCAGCACGAAGGCGAGACCCATGAGGCTGAACAGGGCGATGGCATGCAGCACGCCGAAATAGACGAAGCTCTGCGGGAAGACGATATAGGTGGCGATGGTGATGATGAGGGCGCCGGCGACCACGAAGAGCCAGCGGCGCCAGAAGCTACGCCAGCGGATGCCGCTGCCGTGGCCCAGCACGAGGCCGATGCCGACAAGGAACAGGAAAACCGCAAGAATGGAGCGAGCAATCATCACCCATTGCGGGTCATAGCCGACATCGGGGGCAATGAAGCGGAAATAGCTTAGGTCCCAGCAGAAGTGGTAGGCGACCATGGCGATGATGGCGACACCACGGGCTATGTCGACGACGGCGAAGCGGGGGGATTTGATGGTTTGAGTGCTCACTGGAAGGCCCCCTCATCCGCCCTTCGGGCACCTTCTCCCACGAGGGGAGAAGGGGATAGAGCCGAGAGTTCGCAGTCGGCACCCTTCTCCCCTCGTGGGAGAAGGTGGCGCGCAGCGCCCGATGAGGGGGTCTTCACGAGACCATCCGTTTCACCACTGCCAAGAAGTCCTCGCCATATCTATCGAGCTTGGCCTGGCCGACTCCGGGCAGGTTGAGCATGTCGTGGGGGTGCACCGGCCGTGCCAGCGCCATGGCGCGCAGGGTCGAGTCGTGGAAGATGACATAGGGCGGTACCCCCTGAGCCTTGGCGAGGCGCGTGCGTTCCTCGCGCAGCGCCTCGAATAGCGGGCGGGCATGATCTGGGACGTCCACCGAGCGCGCCAGCGAACGCCGGACCTCGACCGATTTCTTGGGCCGGTCCTTGCGCAGGGTCACCGCGCGTTCGTGCTTGAACACGGCATGGGCGCCCTCGCCCAGCGTCAATGCGCCGTGATTGGCATGGTCGACCACGATCAGACCCATGGCGGTGAGCTGGCGGATGACGGATTGCCACACTTTTGGATCGAGATCGGCGCCCTGCCCGAACACCTTCTGGTGCTGGTGGCCGAAGCGCTCGACCTTTTCGGTTTCCTTGCCCATCAGCACGTCGATGATGTGGGCGGCGCCGAAGCGCATGCCGGTGCGATAGATGGCGGCCAAAGCCTTGATGGCGGCCTCGGTGCCGTCCCAGGTTTCGACGGGGGAGCGGCAGGTGTCGCAATTGCCGCAATTGCCGGCATGAGCCTCGCCGAAATGGCCGAGAATGGCCTTGCGGCGGCATTCGGCGGTTTCGCAGACGCCGAGCAGGGCATTGAGCTTGCCGTGTTCGAGGCGCTTGACCTCGTCGGGGGCATTGCCCTCGTCGATCATGCGGCGGCGTTGCACCACGTCAGCCATGCCATAGCTCATCCAGGCATCGGCGGGCTGGCCATCGCGGCCGGCGCGGCCGGTTTCCTGGTAATAGGCCTCGATGGAGGCCGGCAGGTCCATATGGGCGACGTAGCGCACATCGGGCTTGTCGATGCCCATGCCGAAGGCGACCGTAGCCACCATGCAGATGTTCTCCTCCTTGAGGAAAGCATCCTGATTGGCGCTGCGGCGCTCGGCGGAGAGGCCGGCATGGTAGGGCAAAGCGGGAATGCCCTTGCCGGACAGCCAGTCGGCCGTGTCCTCGACCTTGGCGCGGCTGAGGCAATAGACGATGCCGGAGCTGCCCTTGTGCGCGGCGAGGAAGGCCAGCAACTGGTCGCGGGCCTTGTCGCGCTCGACGATGGAATAGGAAATGTTGGGGCGGTCGAAGCTCGTGGTGAAGACCTGCGCCTGTTCGAGCCCCAGCCGCTCGATAATGTCCTCGCGGGTGGTGGGGTCGGCCGTGGCGGTGAGCGCGATGCGCGGCACGCCGGGGAAGAGTTCCACCAGATGGATCAGCTCGCGATATTCCGGGCGGAAATCGTGGCCCCACTGGCTCACGCAATGCGCCTCGTCGATGGCGAAAAGCGCGATATCGATGCCCGAGAGCATATTGGCGAAGCCCGGCGTCGCCACGCGCTCGGGCGCGACATAGAGCAGGTCGAGCTGGCCGTTGCGCAGCTTGCGGCGGACATCCGCCGACTCTTCCGAAGAGAGCGAGGAATTGAGCGCCGCCGCGGCAACGCCGGCCTGTTTCAGCGCTTCGACCTGGTCGCGCATCAGGGCAATGAGCGGGGAAATGACGATGCCCACGCCGGGCCGGCAGATGGCCGGGATCTGGTAGCACATGGATTTGCCGGCGCCGGTGGGGAACAGCACGACGGCGTCGCCACCACCGACCACATGATCGACCACATCATGCTGCTGGCCGCGGAAGCTCCTGTGGCCGAAAACATCGCGCAATACTGCCAGCGGGTCGCGGGGGGACGTCCGCGGGCCCGCGTCGAACAGATCGAGGCTCGATTCAACAGTGCTCACCCCGCCCTTGGATCACAGGGGCGGGGTGAGCCGCAAGGCGGCAGAAATCACGAGCCAGCGCTATCCACCGGCGATCTCGCCGCCCGGTGCTCAGTGATGCGCGTGGTGCTCGGCATTGCGCTTGCGGGTGGCGGCAGCCTTTTTCGCCGAGGCGGAGCGTTCGGCGGCGGGGCGGCTGGCAGATGCCTCGCCGCCTTTCCTGCCGCCCTTGTGCGCGGCGGGATTGCCGGTTTCCCTGCCACGGCCGGAGCCGGATTTGTTGCCGCCGCCATCGTCCTTGTTGACGGTGGCCCAGGCGCGGCGTTCGGCTTCGTCGTGGGATATGCCACGGTCTTCGTAGCCTTGCTCAATATGCGCGGCCTTGCGCTTCTGCTTGTCGGTATAGGCGGATTTGTCACCCTGGGGCATGGCCATCTCCTTTGAAAGCGGACGAGGCCGGCGCGGGTGGGACAAGGGCTCGGCTGCCATTTCGTTGGCCGGACCGGGAAACCGGAAAAACCGATCCGTTCCCCATACCACCACGTCCGGTTGACGCGCGCCGGACCTCTGAGAAGCAATCGCCGGGTGTGGGGTTTGGTTCCCCCTTACCTCTCCCTTCGGGGGAGAGGTCGACTTGCAAAGCAAGGCGGGTGAGGGGGCCTGCCCCGCGCACTTCACCCAGTAAAGGCCCCCTCACCCGGCGCTGCGCGCCGACCCGGATCAAGTCCGGGGCAGGCACTCTCCCCCAAGGGAGAGGTGAAGATTCAGCGCAGCGGCTTGCTCAGAAAGGGGGAGCCGCGGCGGACGAAGCGCCAGGGGGTTTCGATGCCCTTGGTGATGCCGATGCGCGGGCCGGTGGCGATGTCGTGGCTGACATCGGCGGGCAGCAGTGCGAAGGGGGTGGCATCGAGCGGCAGGGCGTTGTGGGCGATGGTGACGCCCAGCGCCTGGCACAGCTTGCCGGGGCCGGAGCAGAGCTGGCGGTCGGCGAGGCCGCCACGGCGCTCCTGCATCTGGAACAGGCCATGCTGGGGTTCGAGGGCGCGGATCAGCACAGCGCTGCCGGGCTGGCAGACGAAGTTGAGGCACCAGTGGATGCCGTAGATCTTGTAGACATAGGCGTGGCCCGGCGGGCCGAACATGGCCGCGTTGCGGGGCGTGGGGCCATTGAAGCTGTGCGAGGCGGGATCGGACTGGTCGTAGGCTTCCACCTCGACCAGGGGACCGCCGACGCCATCGACCAGCAGGGTTATGCCGATGAGATCGCGGGCGACTTCGGTGGCGGGGCGGGCGAAGAAGGCGGGTGGGAGGGAATCTGCTGGCATATCCTCCTAGATAGCGTCCCACCCACCACGCGTCACCCTCGGGCTTGATCCGAGGGCTCTATACTTTGCGGAGCGCACAGCAAGTGCTGAGCCCTCGGGTCAAGCAACTGTGGATTGTTTGACGATAGCATTGAGGATGGTGATGAACTTTCTCATTGCAGCGTTGATGGCGAGTTTGAAGGGTTT
>NZ_LMGZ01000023.1 GCF_001427605.1 Devosia sp. Root635
ATAAGGCCTGCCCGAGGACGGTCGATGTCTGCCCGGGAGCGCGGGTGCGACCGCCTCCCGGGACATCTTAATCAGATTTCGTCGATACAAGCCCGAGGGTGACGATCTGTGGGTATTACTCGCACACCGCGCCACTCGCGCTCACATCGCACGGATCGCTATCCGTATCCGGTTTCAACAGGCTGGCTGTCTGCACCAGTTGGATGAATTCGGCGCGATAACCGCTCTCGTCCTCGCCCTTGCCCGAGCGCGCCAGCGCTTCGATCTGGTCCCAGCCCATCGCTGAGCCGTAATTGGACCCTTTGAGCTTCTGGCCGAAGGCCGCCACCGCCGCGGCGAAGCGCATATCGTCGCCGACTTCACCGATATCGCCATAGACCACATCCGGCGTCACCTTCTGCTCGATCAACTGGCTGACATCGCTCTGGGGCAGCTTGTAGCGCATCTTGAGATAAGCGATTTCATCGCCGCTCCCCGTAGCGCTTTCCGGTCCGTAGCGCAGCGGATCGATCATCTCGGCTCCCGAGCCGACCGGGGTGATTTCATAGATCGCCGTCACCGTATGGCCCGCGCCGATATCGCCGGCATCGACCGCGTCATTGTTGAAATCCTCGCGGTTGAGAGCGCGGGTCTCATAGCCGATCAGCCGATATTCGCTGACCACGGCCGGGTTGAACTCGATCTGGATTTTCACGTCCTTGGCGATCATGTCGAGCGTGCCGCCCATCTCCTCGACCAGCACCTTCTGCGCCTCGCGGAAGCTCGAAATATAGCTGGCATTGCCATTGCCGTTCTGCGCCAGCGCCTGCATCGTCGCGTCATCGAGATTGCCGCGGCCGAAGCCCAGCACGGACAGGGTCGTGCCGCTGTCGCGCTTGGCCTTGATGAAGGTCTCGAGATCGTCCGGATCGTCGATGCCGACATTGAAATCGCCATCGGTGGCCAGGATCACCCGGTTGATACCGCCCGCGACCCGGGCCTCTTCCGCCAGCCGATAGGCCAGTTCGATCCCCGCGGCGCCGGCCGTGCTCCCGCCGGCGGCAAGCTGGTCCAGTGCCCCGAGGATTTTCGCCTTCTCGGTCGCCACGGTCGGCTCCAGCACCACGCCGGCCGAGCCGGCATAGACCACGATGGACACTGTATCATTGGCCGAAAGCTGGTCGACCAGCAGGCCGAAGGCGCGCTTGAGCAGCGGCAGCTTGTCCGGCGCGTCCATCGATCCGGAGGTGTCGATCAGGAAGACAAGGTTGCTAGGCTTGTCCTCGCCGGCCGGAGGCACATAGCCCTTGATGCCGATCTGCAGCAGCTGCGTCTTCGGATTCCACGGCGTCGGATAGACCGCCATTGTCGGTTTGAACGGCACGGCGGCACTATCGGCGGCCGGGTAGTCGTAAGGGAAATAGTTGATCAGCTCCTCGATACGCACGGCATCGGGCTCGGGCACATAGCCATCCTCCAACTGGCGCCGCACATAGGAATAGCTGGCGGTATCGACATCGATCGAGAAGGTCGAAACCGGCTCGTCCGCTACCGCCTTGAGCCGCTGCTCGTCGAAGCTGGTGAAGGTGTCGCCGACCGGCTGGGCCGGCAGGACCACCATCGAGGGCATCGGCGCGGGCGACGGCATGTAGAACGCCTCGCTTTCCGCAGTTCCAACGGCCGGGGCGCCCGCCGACATCTGCTGCTTGGGAGCGCTGCGGACAATGCCGCCAAGCTGGAGCGCCACCGCATCGCGCACCACGTCGCTCTCGGCAAGAGTGCCATTCGGCGGCGCCGGCTCCGGCGCGGCGGCAACTGTGCTAGTCGCCGGCGTCTCGGCCCGCTCTTCTGCTACGGCCGTCTCGACCGGCGGCTGTTCGACCTGCACCGGCTGTTGCACGGCGACATCGGCCGGCGTCATCGAGGTCGTCGTATAGAGCTGGTAGCCGAGCGGCAGCACCAGGAGGACGATGGCGGCGGTGCCGATAGGGAGACGCATGTCCATGATCGATTTCCCTTTCGAGGAATGGATGATGGACGTGAGACGCTGGGCCCAGATGTTTCCTTGGGGGCGTGTTTCGATTTTTTTCTGCGCGACCTCGAAGGCCGCCATGCCGGCCGCAAGCGCGCGCTTCTTCGCCTCGGCGCGCGGATCGGGCGCCGCAGCGTCATTCAGCCTGTTCAGTGGATCGTCGTGCATGTCGTCACCGCTCATAGCAGCCCCCTCAGGGTCTTGCGCGCCTCGTGGACATGAAAGGAAACCGTAGCCTCCTTGATGCCCATGATTTCGGCCGCCGCCGCATGGCTCAATTCCTCCGCATAGACCAGCAGCACCGCGTCGCGCTGCTTTTCCGGCAGGGCCCGCACCGCCGCCCAGAGCTGCCGGCTGGTGGCCGCCGCTTCCTGCTCGGCCGGTTGGTCCTCGGGCGAAATTTCGGCATAGGCTTCGGCATATCGCCCGCGCCGCTTGCCGGCCCGCTGCATGTCGCGCACCGCATTGAGCGTGATGCGATAGACCCAGCTCGAAAAGGCGCTGCGGCCATCGAAGCCGGCGATGGCCCCCCCCAGCTTCACGCAGACGTCCTGGGCCACATCCTCGGCATCAGCCCGGTTGCCACACCATTTCCAGGCCGTGCGATGGATCAGATCATAGTGATCCTCTATCAGCGCGGCGAAGGCCTCGGCATCGCCATGCTGCGCGCGCACCACCAGCGCCCGCGTTACCGCCTGCGCTGCCTCGATCGGAGCTGCGGCAGTCAGTCCCATCACCAAGCCATGCACCCATGCCTACCTTTGGCGCTATTGTAATGGTAAGACGGCGCCCGAAACGCGATCCTTGGGTCGTATGCGCAGATTTATTTTGAGGCCTTCCCATGGACGAACCCAAGCTAAGCCCCTTCGCGCTGACCCGCAGCCGCATCGTCCTGCTGGTGCTTGGCGCGCTGCTGGTGCTGATCGCCATCTCGACCGCCATGGGCGGGCTGTCATCCTATCAGGAACTCAAGGAAGCCAGCACCGCAGCGCAGGCAGAGACAGCGGCACAATAGCGCCACGCCCTCGTGGTTCGAGGCGCTGAAGAAGCGCACCTCACCACGAGGGCGTGGGCATAGGCTAAGCCGCAAACACCTGTGGCACCGCCTCGGCGATAAACCCGCCGCCCCACACCTCCGAAGTCGCGGTATCGTCAGCGTAAAATACGCAGGCCTGGCCCGGCGAAATTCCATACTCGCCCGACACCAGCGTCACATACACGCTGTCGCCCTGCATCTGGATCACCGCCGGCTGCGGCCCGCGAGTGGACCGCACCTTGACCTCGACCGGAGCACCATTGCCGGCTGAAAGCTCTGCCAAGGGCGTGGCGCCCAGCCAGTTCACGTCGCGCAACCGCACCGTATGCGTCTTCAGCGCCTCGCGCGGCCCGACGATCACCCGCCCGGTCTTGTGCTCCAGCTTGATCACATAAAGCGGCTCGCCCGCCGCCACGCCCAGCCCCTTGCGCTGACCCACCGTGTAATTGACGATCCCCTCATGCGTACCCAGCACGCGGCCGTCCAAATGCACGATCTCGCCCTGTGCCACGGCCTCCGGGTGCATCTTGCGGATGATATCGGCATATTTGCCCTGCGGCACGAAGCAGATGTCCTGGCTGTCATGCTTGTCGGCGATTTCGAGCCCCATGTCGCGCGCCAGCGCGCGGACCTCGGCCTTGCCCATGCCGCCGAGCGGGAAGCGCAGGAAATCGAGCTGGGCCTGCGTCGTCGCAAACAGGAAATAGGTCTGGTCGCGCTCGGCATCGACCGGGCGGAACAACTGCCGGCGGCCATCGTCACCCAGCTTGCTCTGCACATAATGGCCAGTGGCCAGCACATCGGCGCCCAGGTCGCGCGCCACCTCCATCAGGTCGACGAACTTGACCGACTGGTTGCAGGCAATGCACGGCACCGGCGTCTCGCCCTGCTGATAGGCATTGGCGAAGGGCGCGATCACCGACCGCTTGAAGCGCTCTTCATAGTCCAGCACATAATGGGGAATGCCCAGAGTCGCCGCCACCCGGCGCGCATCGTGGATATCCTGCCCGGCGCAGCAGGCACCCTTGCGATGGGTGGCTTCGCCATGATCGTAGAGCTGGAGGGTGACGCCGACGACGTCATAGCCCTGGCGGGCCAGGAGGCCCGCAACGACCGAGGAATCAACGCCCCCAGACATCGCGACGACGACGCGCGTGTCTTCGGGACGCTTGGCAATATCAAGCGAGTTCAACATCTTTCCAGTATCCGGTTGGGTTCAAGGGCCAGCGGACGAATTTCGTGAGGCTCAATACGCCTTTCGACATTAGCAAGCAACACTGCCAACCCGGCTCAGGCCGGGATCCATCCCGACGAGTGACACCGTGGCTGGGTGAACAGCTCGGCAAGAAATGCCGCCCCAGCACAGTTCTTGCCTCATGGCGTCGCCGCCCAATCCACCCCGACATCATCTAACCCCTTGTCTCCAAAACATCTTCCAAGTTGGCACCGCGCTTGCATCGTCCTGCTCGGATTAGTCTCATTCGTTTACGGGGCCGCTTTCGTGGCATCACACCTGACCGTTACCACCACCACTGCCGGCACCAGCACCAGCAAGGGCCTCAACGCGTCCTCGGGTGCCGAAGCCGAGGCCGGCCCGCTCGACGTTTTCGCTGCGCTGCTCGGCACCGCCACGCCCCCGGCAGCCGGTGATACTGCCAAGTCGTCGACGGCCAGCCTGGACCTCAACCTCGGCAACCTCGTCAACCTGTCGCTCGGCTTCGGTGAAGGCGAGACCCAGGAAAACGACGATCCCGAGGCCATTGCCGCCGCGATCGATGCCATCGTGCCGATCCAGGACACGATGGAAGCCGTTCCGGTCATCACCGACATTGCCGATACGCTGGCCGACCTCAAGGCCAGGCTCGATGCCGGCGAACCGCTCGATCCCGAGACGCTGAAGCATCTCGACGCCGCACTGACCGACCTGGCTGCGGCATTGGACATCGACCTGAGCGCCCTGCCCTCGCTCGATGATCTCACCGCGCTGGTCACCGACATCCAGCCCGACGACACCAGCTTCGCCGCCCGTCTCACGGCGGCCTTCGGTCCCCTGGCCGAGACCCTGTTCAACGGCTCGGCAGCGCCCCAGGCCGATGCCGGCGTGGAACTCTCCACCCTGGTCAAATCGATCGGCGACAAGCTCGCCGCCCTGCTCGCCGCGCTCAACAATGGCGAGGTCGAGCCCGATCAACTGGCCCAGCTCGAACTGGCGGCCCAGGCCGATGCCGATCTCGATGCCGCCCTGGCGCGCCTGCTCAAGCCCACCGTCACCGTCGACGCCAGCGCCGCTGCGCCGGCTTTGGCCAACCCGCAGCTTAAGCTCACCGAGCCGGCTTTGACCGGCAAGGCCAATGCCGAAGCCCCCACCGCTGACGCCGCTAAGCCCAGCGACACACCCGATGCACCGCCGGTACAGGCCGCGGCCGATGCCGGCGACAGTGCCACCGATCGGGGCAGCGACGCTGCGCCCAATGACAAGAAGCCGGTGGAACACCGCCCGGCCCCGCTTGCCGCAGCCATCGACAAGCAGCCCGACCCGCAGAGCCCCGCACAACCCAACCAGGCCGCCCGCGCCGATATCGTGGCCGCCCCGCGCGTCGTGCAGGCCGGCTACCAGACCAGCCAGCAGCAGCTCAACCTGCCCCAGCTCGCCTTCGAAATGGTCCGCCAGGTCAATGACGGCAATACCCGCTTCCAGATCCGCCTCGATCCGCCCGAACTGGGCCGTATCGACGTCAAGCTCGATATCGACAAATCCGGCCAGGTCAACGCCCGGCTGACGGTGGAAAAATCCGAGACGCTGGACCTCATGCAGCGCGACCAGCGCGGGCTGGAACGCGCCCTGCAGCAGGCCGGTCTCGATGGCGCCAAGACCAATCTCGAATTCTCGCTCAAGCAGAATCCGTTCAGCGGCGGGCAGCAGGGCCAGAGCGGCAGTGGTGGACAGGGTCCGCTCTTTGCCGATGACGTCTCCGGCGAGGCCGACGACACGCCGCCCCCCACGGTCAACCTCTACCGCGGCAGCCTCAGCGCCAGCGGTGTCAACATCATTGCGTAAGGAGTAGGTGTCATGGCAGTCGACAGCGTTTCGGGAAATTCGAACACCAGCCAGGTGGCAAATTCGCGGGCAACTATCGCGGACAATTTCGACACGTTCCTCAATATCCTCACCACCCAGCTCAAGAACCAGAATCCGCTGGACCCGCTGGACACCAATCAGTTCACCCAGCAACTGGTGCAGTTCAGCGGCGTCGAGCAGCAGCTCAAGACCAATGAGTTCCTCGAAACGCTGATGCTGTCGAGCCAGAACACCGCCAAGTCCGACGCCGTCTCCTATATCGGCAAGGAAGTGACCTCCTCCGGCAAGACGGGCGAACTGACCAACGACAGTGCCGTCTTCTGGGCCTACAGTGCCAACGCCAACGCCGCCAATGCCACCGTCACCATCAAGGACGCGAACGGACAGGTGGTCTATACCGAGACCGGCCCCCTCCAGGCCGGCCCCGGCACCTTCCGCTGGGACGGCATGGGCAGCGACGGCAATCTGAAGCCCAACGGCATCTATACCGTCGATATCCAGGGCAAGGATGCCAATGGCAAGGACGTCAAGATCAGCACCGCCTCCATCGGCCTCGTCACCGCCGTCGATTTCACCGGCGATGTTCCCGTGTTGACCGTGGGCACCCGCCGCGTCGCCATCACCGACGTAACCGACGTCCGCATTCCCGACGTGACGGCGCCTCCCGCCGATACGGACACCGATACCGACGACGAAACCGATACGGCGGCCGCCTGATTGCCGGCGCACGATGTTGCAACGGGCCGGGCTGCAAAGTCCGGCCCGTTTGCCGTTCAAATCAATGCCTTGAAATCCAAGACCATTCTTAACCTGTTGTAAGTTTCCCCTTAGTCGAATTTTAAGGCCGTTGGCCTACTCTCTTCCTCATATGGTCAGGTTGAGTAGAGAGTAAAATGACCGTACAGATGCGACCTCGCGTTAAGTACGTTATCGGACCGGACGGCAGTCCGCTCACGATTGCAGACCTTCCCCCCGCCAATACGCGGAGGTGGGTCATCCGCCGCAAAGCCGAAGTCGTCGCAGCAGTGCGCGGTGGATTGCTCAGCCTTGAAGAGGCCTGCGACCGCTATACGCTGAGCGTCGACGAATTCCTCAACTGGCAGGCCGCCATCGACAAGCATGGCCTTGCCGGATTGCGGACCACCTGGATCCAGCACTACCGAGAGGGGTGAGGGGGCGGCCCAGTACAATTTCAAAGCCCGCCGGGGAAACTCGGCGGGCTTTGTGTTTTGGCATACACAGGTCGTCACCCTCGGGCTTGACCCGAGGGCGTTGCACTTGCTCAGCGCTCCGAAAGTATAGAGCCCTCGGGTCAAGCCCGAGGGTGACGCGCGGTGGGTGGGATGGGTATGGCAGGTGGCGCTATATCTCAAACATAATTCACGGCGTTTCCGGCCCCATCCACCTTGCGCCGGCTTCCCGGCTCATCAGCCGCTCGTAGTATTCCGCCACCGCCAGAAATTCCTTCTTTTCGGCCGATATCGACATCCAGCGATGCACCGATAGGCCCAGCGCGATATCCGCAATAGAGAAGCCCGCGCCGATATAGCCGGTGCTCGCCCCCGCCAGCGCCGCTTCCAGTATCTCCATCTTGGCCGACCACCGCGCCATCGAATCCGCCACCCGCGCCGGATCGTCATAGCCCGGCGTCTTGCGGATCAGCGCATTGGCGGCATAGCCCCATTGTGGATTGAGCTCGCTCGCCTGCCAGCCCAGCCATTGCAGCGCCAGCGCCCGCAATTCGAGCTGTTCGGGCAGCAACTGCCCCTCGCGCTCGGCCAGGTAGATCAGGATGGCGTTGCTTTCCCACAATACGAACTCGCCCTCGATGACCACGGGCACCTGCGCGTTCGGGTTTAGCGCCAGGAATTCGGGCACTTTCGGATCGCGCAGGGGCAGGCCCCAGTCCTCGCGTTCATAGCCAAGGCCCAACTCGTCCAGTGCCCACAGCACCTTGCGCACATTGATGGACGTGACCCGCCCCAGCACTCTCAACATCGATTCATCCTTCTTTTACCGCGCCCGGCATTTTCTGCCCGAATTCGCAAACTGCAACCGGGAGTTAAGACAATCTTTACCATCCGCTAGGTAATTTTTGCCCAGCGGCCTCCACGCGCGTTGCGTCGGCATGGTCACCCTACAATCGAGTGCCGGCGTGGATAGCTTTACCCAGTTGATCAACCGCATAGGCCTGCCGCGACTGGCCGCGATGGCGGTCGTCGCCATGCTCATGCTCGGCTTCTTCGGCTTCCTCATCATGCGGGCGCAGACCCCGAATCTGTCGCCGCTCTATACCGGTCTCAGCCTCGAAGACTCCTCGGCAATTGTGACCGAACTGCAGACGCTCAACATTCCCTACGAATTGCGCGGCGACGGCGACACCATTCTCATCCCGCGCGACCAGATCACCACCACCCGCATGACCCTGGCCGGCTCCGGCTTGCCGCAGCGCGGCCAGGTCGGCTACGAGATCTTCGACGAGCAGTCGACCCTGGGCGCGACCAGCTTCGTGCAGAACCTCAACAATGTGCGCGCCCTCGAGGGCGAGCTGGCCCGCACCATCGCCTCGCTGACCCGCATCAAGTCGGCGCGTGTCCACCTGGTGCTGCCGGAGCGCGAACTGTTCCGGCGCGAGCGGACCGATCCGTCCGCCTCCATCGTGCTGGCCGTGCGCGGCGAACTGGCCAGCGGCGAAATCCGTGCCATCCAACACCTGGTGGCCTCGGCCATCGAGGGGCTGACACCAACCCGCGTCTCCATTGTCGACGACCAGGGGAACCTGCTGGCTTCCGGCACGGGCGACGACGCCGAAGGCGCCCTTGCCGGCGATGCCGCCGAGCGCACGCTGAGCTTCGAGAACCGCCTGCGCACCCGCGTCGAGGACATGCTGGCCAATGTGGTCGGCGCCGGCCGGGCCCGCGTCGAGGTCAGCGCCGAAATCGACTTCAACCGCTCGACCACCACTCATGAGACCTTCGACCCCGAAAGCCAGGTCGTCCGCTCCAGCCAGATTCGCGAGACCGAGAACCTGTCGGCCGGCGCCAATGGCCAGGTCACGGTGGCCAACGAACTCCCCGGCGCCAGCCAGAACAATGGCGCCGCCGGCCCGACCGAACAGGGCACGTCGAGCGAGGAAGTCACCAACTACGAAATTTCCAAAACCACCCAGACGGCAGTCACCGAAGCCGGCGCCATCAAGCGCCTGTCGGTTGCCGTCGTGGTCGATGGCGTCTATACCGCCGATCCCAACGGCGACCCGGTCTATGCGCCGCGCAGCGCCGACGAGGTCGCCCAGATTCTGACGCTGGTGCGCTCGGCCGTCGGCTATTCCGAGGCCCGCGGCGACAGCGTCGAAGTCGTCAACATGCAGTTCGCCGAGCGCCCCGAACTCGCGGTGCCGGGCACGGACGGCAATGGCGGCCTGCTCGACTTCACCCGCGACGATCTGATGAACGGCGCCGAAATGGCCGTCACCCTGCTCATCGCCCTGGCCCTGGTCTTCTTCGTCATGCGCCCGCTGCTCAAGAAGGTCCTGACCCCCGAAACCCAGGCCCTGGCCCTGCCCTCGGGCGCGGAACTGGGCCATCACGGCGTACTCAGCGCCGATGGCAACGTCATCGCCGACGACATCGAAGAGCCTCGCGACAAGACGCCAGCCTGGGTCGCCAGCGCCAAGTCGATGGGCGAGACCCAGCTTCAAACCCTCAAGACCGTCGGCACCCTCGTCGAAGAAAACCCCAAGCAGGCCGCGCTGATCGTGCGCGACTGGCTGGGTAGCGCAGCGTAACCGCCATGGCCCTCGTTTCCCAATCCGCTGAAAACCCCGACCTGCCGACCCAGGTGGCCGCCGGCAAGCAACTTGTCGTCGGTGATGCCGCCAGCCAGCGCGTGCTCAAGGGCGACGAAAAGGCTGCAGCGCTGCTGCTGGCGCTGGGGCCCGACTATGGCCGGCCGATCTTCGATGAGCTCGACGAACTCGAGGTCAAGCAGCTCAGCCGCGCCATGGTGCGGCTCGGGCCGATCACCCAGGAAATGCTCGACGACCTGATGATCGAATTCGTCACCACCATTTCGTCCAACGGCTCGCTCTCGGGCAATACCGACTCCACCGAGCGCCTGCTGCTCAGCTTCCTGTCGGCGGACAAGGTCGACGCCATCATGGAAGAAATCCGTGGTCCGGCCGGCCGCAACATGTGGGAAAAACTCTCCAACGTGCAGGCCGACGTGCTCGCCGCCTATCTCAAGAACGAATATCCCCAGACCATCGCCGTGGTGCTGTCCAAGATCGCCACCGACCATGCTTCCAAGGTTCTCGCCGTACTGCCCGAGGAACTGGCAATGGACGTGGTGCAGCGCATGCTGGGGCTCGACCCGGTGCAGAAGGAAATCCTCGAAAAGATCGAGACCACCCTGCGCACCGAATTCATGTCGACGCTCAATCACTCCAAGCGCCGCGACAGCCACGAGCAGATGGCCGAAATCTTCAACAGCTTCGACCGTCAGACCGAAGCCCGCTTCATCACCACGCTCGAAGAGCACAGCCGCGACGATGCCGAACGCATCAAGTCGCTCATGTTCACCTTCGAGGATTTGGCCAAGCTCGAGTCCTCGGCCATCCAGACCCTGCTCACCAAGATGGACAAGAAGGAGCTGGCCATGGCGCTCAAGGGCGCCAACGAACAGGTCAAGGAAACCTTCTTCAAGAACATGTCGGGCCGTACCGCCAAACTGCTCAAGGACGACATGGAAGTCATGGGTCCGGTGCGCCTCAAGGATGTCGACGAAGCGCAGGGCCGCATGGTCTCGACCGCCAAGGATCTCGCAGCTAAGGGCGAAATCCTGATCATGAAGTCCAAGGCAGACGACCAGATGGTGGCGTAACCCATGGCACAACCCGCCCGCTTCACCTTCGATCTGGACCTCGGCAAGCGCACCAAGCCTACGGCGCCGCCCGAGCCGACCATGCCCGAGCGGCTGGTCGCCGAACTGCTCGCCCAGGCGCGCGAGCAGGCGTATGCCGAGGGCGTGGCGGCCGGTGAGCGCAATGCCACTTCCGTTGCCGCCCAGACGCTGGCCGCGGCCGCCGGCACGCTCGCCACCCAGAGTGCCGAAATGGCCGCCGCCCTCGATGATGCCACCAGCCAGGCCCAGCGCGAGGCGGTCGAACTGGCCGCCAGCATCGGCCGCAAGCTGGCGCTGCACCTGCTGGCGCGCTACCCGACGGTCGAACTCGATGCACTCATCGCCGAATGTATGCAGAGCCTTGGTGGCGTGCCGCACCTGGTCGTGCGCTGCCATCCCAACATTGCCGACGCCATCCGCGACATCGCCACCGCCCATATGCACACATCAGGCTTCTCCGGCCGGCTGGTGGTGATGGGCGACCCCGATTTGCGGCTGGGCGACGGCCGGCTCGAATGGGTCGATGGCGGGCTGGTGCGCGACATCGGCGCCATTGCCAAGGATATCGACCTCAAGATTTCGGCCTATCTCGCCGCCCGGGGCGCAGAGGCCAAGCAACAGGAGAGCGACCAATGAGCGCTTCCGAACCCGGCGAAGACGACGACATCACCACCCAGGACAGCATCTCCTTCGAGGAAATGCTGGCGCCCGATCGCGACGAGGGGCCCGAGGCCCATATCGAGCGCAACGCCGCCGACCTCGAAGCGGTGTTCGACGTTCCCGTCCGCATCTCGGTCGTGCTCGGCCGCACCAAGATGCCGGTCAGCGAACTGCTCCGCCTCGACACCGGCACCGTGATCGAACTCGACCGCCAGGTCGGTGAAGCCGTCGAGATTTTCATCAATGAACGCCTCGTTGCCCGCGGCGAAATCGTGCTGGTGGAAAGCAAGCTCGGCGTCACCATGACCGAAATCATCAAACCACAGTAAGGGAGGCCAGGATGCGTCTGCTCATCATCGGAGCCCTCGAGGGCCAGCTCAGCGAAGCCACCAAGATGGCCATGAATGGCGGTGCCAAGGTGGCGCATGCCCCCTCGGTCGAAATCGCACTTGCCGCCCTGCGCGCCGGCCGCGGCGCCGACCTGCTGCTGGTCGATGTGGTCATGGACATTGCCGGCCTCATCGCCGGACTCGAAGCCGAGCGTATCGCCATTCCGGTGGTTGCCTGCGGCGTCGAGGCCAATGCCGCCGCCGCCGTCAACGCCATCCGCGCCGGGGCCAAGGAATATATCCCCCTGCCCCCCGATGCCGAGCTGATCGCGGCGGTGATCGCCGCCGTGGCCCGCGACAGCTCCGAATTCCTGTTCCGCGACCCGGCCATGGAGCGCGTCGTCCGCATGGCCGACCAGATCGCCGGCTCCGACGCCTCCATCCTCATCACCGGCGAGAGCGGCACCGGCAAGGAAGTCATCGCCAAATACGTCCACGCCCGCAGCAAGCGCGCCAACAGGCCCTTCATCTCGGTCAATTGCGCCGCCATTCCCGAAGCCCTGCTCGAATCCGAGCTGTTCGGCCATGAAAAGGGTGCCTTCACCGGCGCCATCGCCCGCCGCATCGGCAAGTTCGAGGAAGCCTCGGGCGGCACGCTGCTGCTCGACGAAATCAGCGAAATGGACGTGCGCCTGCAGGCCAAGCTGCTGCGCGCCATCCAGGAGCGCCTGATCGACCGCGTCGGCGGCGGCAAGCCGGTGCCGGTCGATATCCGCATCCTCGCCACCTCCAACCGCAACCTGGGCGACGCCGTGCGCGAAGGCAGCTTCCGCGAGGACCTGCTGTTCCGCCTCAACGTGGTCAATTTGAAGCTCCCCGCCTTGCGCGACCGCCCCGGCGACATCGCCGCTTTGTCCGAACACTTCGTCGCCAAATATGCCAAGGCCAACGGCCTGCCGCCGCGGGAGCTGTCGGCCGATGCCCGCGCCGCCTTGCTCAAGGCCCCCTGGCCCGGCAACGTGCGCGAGCTGGAAAACACCCTGCACCGCGCCGTGCTGCTGTCCTCCGGCGACATTATCGGCCCCGAGGCCATCGTGCTGCCGGACGGCATGGGCCTTACCGAAGCCGCCGCGGCCAATTCGCTCTCGGCCCAGCTCGCCCAGACCGCGCAGACCATGTCCGCCGCCCTGGTCGGCCGCACCGTGGCCGACGTGGAACGCGACCTGATCCTCGACACGCTCGACCACACGCTGGGCAACCGTACCCACGCGGCCAATATCCTGGGCATCTCGATCCGCACCCTGCGCAACAAGCTCAATCAGTATGCCGATGAGGGTACGCATGTGCCCGAGCCTGGCGAACGCCGAAGCGTGGCATGATGGGTTGTCGGGAGGGCACAATCGGAGAGGCTCTTGCCCTCCCCTCCCCCTTGAGGGGAGGGGCCGGGGGTGGGGGTCGCCTTGTGCTCACCCGATCGACCCCCACCCTCATTCCTCCCCTCAAGGGGGAGGGATGCGCATGTCCAACGCCGGTAACCAGACGCCATGACCGATCTCCCCACCGGCTCAGTGCGCCCGGCCTTCAAGGTCCCCTCCGCCGCCTCGGTGGTCGATCTCCTGCGCTCGGGCGATATCGCCCTGGCGGCGGGCGTCATGGGCCTCATCGTCATCCTCATCGTGCCGATGCCGGCTTTGCTGGTGGATGGTCTGCTGGCCATCTCCATCGTCTTCTCGGTGATGATCCTGATGACGGCCCTGTTCATCCAGAAGCCGCTCGAATTCTCGTCCTTCCCCACGGTATTGCTGATCGCCACCATGTTGCGGCTGGGCCTCAACCTGGCCACCACGCGCCTCATCCTCAGTGAAGGCCACACCGGCACATCCGCCGCTGGCCATGTCATCGAAGCCTTCGGCAACTTCGTTACCCGCGGCAATTTCGTCATCGGGCTGGTCATCTTCATCATCCTGGTGATCGTCAACTTCGTCGTCATCACCAAGGGCTCCGGCCGCATCGCCGAAGTCGCCGCCCGCTTCAGCCTCGACGCCATGCCCGGCAAGCAGATGGCCATCGACGCCGACCTCAGCGCCGGCCTGATCGACGAGGACACCGCCAAGCGCCGCAGGGCCGAGCTGGAAGGCGAAAGCGCCTTCTTCGGCAACATGGACGGTGCGTCCAAGTTCGTGCGCGGCGACGCCATTGCCGGCCTCATCATCACCTTCATCAACGTGTCGGCCGGCATGCTGATCGGCATGATGCAGGAAGGCCTCTCCATCCAGGAAGCCGGCAACGTCTACACGCTGCTGACCATCGGCGATGGCCTGGTCTCCCAGATTCCAGCGCTCATCGTCTCGACCGCCGCCGGTATTCTGGTTTCCAAGTCCGGCGTTACCGGCTCGGCCGACAAGGCCCTCTCGGCCCAGTTCACCGGCTATCCGCGCGCCCTGGGCATGTCTTCGGCCGTCATGGGAGCTCTTGCCTTCCTGCCCGGCATGCCCATGCTGCCCTTCCTGGCTTTGGCTGGCGGGGTCGGTTATGTCGCCTGGCGGGCGGCCGGTTCCAAGGACATGCGGACGGCCGATGCCGCAACAAAGACCGCGCTCGATGCCGTCGCTTCCGGCCAGCCCAATGCCGCCGCCATGGCCGAGGCGCCAATCACCGACAGCCTCAAGATCGACGAGCTCAAGCTCGAACTCGGCTATGGCCTGCTGAGCCTGGTCAAGGAAGACGAGAACGGCAGCGACCGCCTCACCGAGCAGATCAAGGCCCTGCGCCGCCAGCTCGCCATCGAGCTCGGCTTCGTCATGCCGCCGGTGCGCATCCTCGACAACATGCAACTCGAGCCCAATGTCTACAAGGTTCGCATCAAGGAGGTCGAAGCCGGCACCGGCGAGATTTACGCCAACCAGCTCATGGTCATGGACCCCTATGGCAGCCAGATCGACCTGCCGGGCACCCACACCACCGAACCCACTTTCGGCCTGCCCGCCACCTGGATCGAGCCCGCCTTGCGCGACGAGGCCGAACTGCGCGGTCTCTCCATCATCGATCCCTCGACCGTCATCTCGACGCACCTGACCGAAGTGCTCAAGGCCAATGTCGCGGACCTCTTGAGCTATTCCAACGTCCAGACGCTGCTCTCGGGCCTGCCCAAGGACCAGCAGAAGCTGGTGGAAGATATCGTTCCCGGCCTTATCTCGGTCTCGGGCGTGCAGCGCGTGCTGCAGACCCTGCTCAACGAGCGCATTTCCATCCGCGACCTGTCGACCATCCTCGAAGGCATCGCCGAAATCGCCGGCCCCGGCCGCTCGGTGCAGACCATTGCCGAACACGTCCGCAGCCGCCTGGCCCGCCAGCTCTGCGCCGCCAATCTGGGTCCCGACGGCAACCTGCCGCTGCTGACCCTCGGGCCCCAATGGGAGCGCGACTTCGCCGAAGCCATGGTTGGCGATGGCGACAACAGGCACCTGGCCATGGCGCCCAGCCGGTTGCAGCAGTTCATCGGCGCCATCCAGTCTGCCTATGAGCGCGCCGCCCAGCAGGGCGAACTGCCTGTTCTCATCACCTCGCCTTCGATCCGCCCGCATGTCCGCTCCATCATCGAGCGTTTCCGCCCGCAGACCGTGGTGATGAGCCAGAACGAGGTCCATCCGCGCATCCGCCTCAAGACCGTCGGCAGCGTGTGACATGGCTGGCAGTGCCCGGTTTCCCGTCCCCGATATCGTCCGCCGCCGGGCCGAGTCCGAAGGCCAGGTGGGCAATGACTGGCTGGCCTCGCTGGACGAGAATCTGTTCGAGCTCGAGCATGATTGGGGCCTGACCATCGGCCAGGCCATTTCGGGAGGCAGCACGGCCTTCGTCGCCGAAGCCACCGACACGGCAGGCAAGAGCTTCGTCATCAAGCTGCCCACGCCGGGCAGCCTCATCGGACGGCAGGAAGTCACCGTCCTCGCCATCGCGCGCGGCAAGGGCTATGTCCGGCTGATCCGCCAGGATACCGCGCGCCACGCCATGCTGCTCGAACATCTCGGCACGAGCCTCGACCAGCACGACATGCCCTACCGGAACAAGATCGACATCCTGTGCTCCACCCTGCTCGATGCCTGGATACCGGTTCCGGCAGGCGGCGCCTTCACCAACGGCGCGGAAAAGGCCAACGGCCTGGCCATGGCCATTCTCGAAAAATGGCAGGAGCTCGGCCGCCCCTGCTCACAGGCGGTTCTCGACACGGCCCTGATGTATTGCCGCGACCGCGCCGCGGCCTGGCGCCCCGAAAATGCCGTGCTCGCCCACGGCGACCCGCATCCGGCCAATATCCTCGAAGTGCCCGAAACCGGGGGACGGCAGTGGAAGTTCATCGATCCCGACGGCCTGGCCATCGAACCCGCTTATGATCTGGGCGTACTGCTGCGCGCCTGGCACGAAGGCATTGCCGGTCGTCACGCCCATGACATTGCCCGCAGCCATGCCCGGCACCTGACCAGCCGCACCCAGGTTCCCGCCGAGGCCATCTGGCAATGGGGCTATATCGAGCGCGTCTCCACCGGCCTGCACCTGATGGAGCTGGGCGAGATGGACAAAGGCCGCCTTTTCCTTGCAGCGGCCGACGCAATCCAGGCTTCGAGCTGAGGCTCGCTTGGCGCATCGCCAGCTCATTCCGCCATCGTCATCACCCGGCTTGTCCGGGTGATCCATTCGTCAGCGCGTACGGAGCCATGGATTGCCCGGACAAGCCAGGCAAGCGGAGGGATCGGCAAGTGGATCGCTTATCCACGCGCCGGAATTTCCAGCCCGCGCTGCACTGCCGGCCGTGCCAGCCCGCGTTCGAGCCAGGCCGGCACGTTGCTGAGGCTGGCATAGTCCACCACTTCGGCCGCGCCGTAGAAACCGATCAGGTTGCGGACCCAGCCCAGCGTGGCGATATCGGCGATGGAATAGTCGTCCATCAGCCAGTCGCGGCCCGCCAGGCGCGTCTCCAGCACGCCGAGCAGGCGCTTGGACTCCGCCGCATAGCGGTCGCGCGGCCGCTTGTCCTCATAGGCCGCGCCGGCGAACTTGTGGAAAAAGCCGAGCTGCCCGAACATCGGCCCGATGGCCGCCATCTGGAACATCACCCATTGGATGGTTTCGTAGCGCGTCGCCGGATCGGCGGAGAGGAACTTGCCGCTCTTTTCCGCCAGATAGATCAGGATGGCACCCGACTCGAACAGCGCCAACGGCTTACCACCCGGCCCGTTGGGATCGATGATCGCAGGAATCTTGCCGTTCGGATTGAGCGCCAGGTATTCCGGCCCCCAGGTCTGGTTCTTGGTGATGTCCACCAGATGCGGCTCATAGGCGAGCCCGGTTTCTTCGAGCATGATGGAAGCCTTCACCCCATTTGGCGTCGGCAGGGAATAGAGCTGAATCACGTCGGGATTGGCCGCCGGCCATAGCTTGGTGATGGGGAAATCCGAGAGGTCGGCCATGGGTCTATCGCTCCGTCAAGGCTGGTTTGGCGCCGAGCAGCACGCAGGCGCCGGCAAGTACGACGCATCCATAGCACGCTGGCGGGCCTGGAGGATCACATGGCGGCGTGTCGCTGCAGTGAACAGTCCGTATGCTGCAACCATCACAAAAGTCGACCGCCGGTGCCGGGATGACACCGCGATCGGGACTGGCTATTTTACGTCCATGCCCATCACCATCCTCATCGTCCCACCCTTTTCCACCCTCTGCAACGCCGCCTTCTCCCTGCGCCGCGAGGTCTTCGTCTGGGAGCAGAAGGTGCCCGAAGACGAGGAAAACGACGCCGACGACCTCACCGCCACCCACTTCGTGGCCATTGCCGAGGGCGAGGTGGTCGGCACGCTCCGGCTCATCGACAGGCCGGACCATGTCAAGATCGGCCGCGTGGCCGTTCGGCAATCCTTCCGCGGCCATGGCATCGCCAAGCAGATGATGCTGGCTTCCATGGAACATGCCCGTTCCCTGGGCCGCGATCGCTTCTACCTCACTGCCCAATCCGACAAGCTGGGCATGTATGAAAAGCTGGGTTTCGCCGCCTTTGGCCCCGAATTCCAGGATGGCGGCATGCCCCATCGCGCCATGCGCAATTACGACCGTGAGACGGCGCAGTTAACCAGTTAGCAGCCTCTTAAGCCTGTTGCCCGTCGATAGGTCCCCTGCCCCGCCAATTGCGCTATTATCGGCGATGTCGGGAGGCCTGCGCACCATGTTGCGCGGCGCCCAGCACAATACCGCCAGGGAGGCGGAGAAGGCCGGCCTCGCTGCGAGAGCCGGCCTTTTCAATTCCACCGCGACAAATCGGCCCGGAACGTCTGCGCTTGTCGCTGCGTTGTCGACACATCATGGGCCGCACGGTGCTCCACCGGCAAAGTTTTGCATCGCACGGCCCGTTCACCTCAACGATGAACCTATGGAGCCTACTATGATCCGCACCCTTCTGGCCACTACGGCCCTCGCTGCGTTGCTCGCCACCGGTGCCATCGCCCAGGACGCCGCGCCCGCCGATCCGGCTGCGCCGCCTGCTACCGAAGCCCCGGCCGATCCGGCAGCGCCCGCCGCTGACGATGCGATGGCCCCGGCCGACGACGCCATGGCCCCGGCTGCACCTGCGGCTGACGCCGCTGCCCCCGCTGCCGGCGCCGATGTCGAATCCGGCGCCATGGAAGACACTGACGTCATGGAACCCTGGGACATGTCGGCCGGCTACACCGTCGCTGATACCGACAATCTGGGTTCGCGCCTGATCGGCCAGCCGGTCTATTCCACGGCTGGTGACGATGCCGAGGAGATCGGCTCGATTTCCGACCTGGTCTTCAATGAAGATGGCCAGATCACGGCCGTCGTCATCGGCGTTGGCGGCTTCCTCGGCATTGGCGAAAAGGCCGTTGCGGTGGACTTCCAGTCGCTCGAATTCACCCTGGCGGCCGACAATACCGAGCGCTGGGTGCTGCCAACGACCGCTGACGCCCTGACCGCCGCTCCGGACTTCGTCTGGGAAGAAGATGAGCCGGTCGACGTGACCAGCGATCCGGCCATGGCGCCCGCTGATCCGGCCGCTCCTGCCGCCGACCCGGCAATGGCCCCGGCCGATCCGGCTGCCGCCCCGGCAACCAACTGATCCCTCGCGGATTATCCCTTGGATGGGCCGGCCTTCGGGCCGGCCCATCTGCGTCACAGGAGATTTCAATGCTGCGCTCGTTCATCACCGCCCCGGCCCTGGCAATGCTGCTGGCCGCTCCGGCCCTTGGCCAGGCACCCGCCCCGACGGCGCCCACCGAACTCGAGCAGAGCGGGCTGACCCCGCCCACCGTGCTTTCCGAAGGCTACGCGACGGGCGGCGAGGACGTGCTGGTCACCAGCCTGCTGGGTGAAACCGTCTATGCCTCGATCGAGGACAATGCCGAGGAAGTCGGCACTATTACCGACATGGTCGTCACGTCCGGATTGGGTATTTCGGCCGTGGTCATCAGCGTAGGCGGCTTCCTGGGTGTGGGCGACAAGGATGTCGCGGTCGATTTCGCCCAGCTCGAATGGGCGGCACGTGACGATGGCTCCCGTCGCTGGGTGCTGGCGACCACCGCCCAGGCCCTGGCTGCCGCCCCGGCCTTCATCTGGGCCGACAGCGAGGAGGCCACCGGCCAACCGGCCCTCACCACCCAGCAGGAAGAAGACCAGTTGGTGGAGGGTGACCCCAACGATATCGGCATCGATCCGGACCTGACCACCGACGCGCCGGAGCGCCAGACCATCACCACGCCCCTCGATCGCAGCGGTTTCTCGCCGTTCGATGAAACCGGCCTCACGGCCGAAGACCTGCGCGGCATCGCCGTCTATGGCATCAATGACGAGCAGATCGGCGCCATCGGCGATATCATCAGCAATCCCGACGGGAGCTTCGATGCCGTCATCGTCGATGTCGGTGGTTTCCTGGGGCTGGGTGCCAAGCCGGTCGCCGTTGGGTTCGACAATCTGGTGTTCTCTGCCGACACTTTCGGCAATCGCTACCTGTTTCTCAACACCACGCGCCAGCAGCTCGAAAACCAGCCGGCCTACGACCCAGCCACCTATGCCGGCGAGCGCGAAAGCCAGCGCATGATCATCGCGCCATAAACAAAAGGCCCGCATCTGCGGGCCTTTTCAAAAATCTCACGCCGAAGGTCAGCGCTGCGAAAACCGCAGCCGGCCAATCTCGTCATATTCGGCCTGCTCCACCTTGAGCTGTTCTGCCGCCTCGCGCTGATGCTCGCGCTGGTCGAGCAGCTCGACCTTCTTGAGATCTTCGAGCGCTTCGGCCAGGGCATCCTGGGCCGCTTCGAGCTTGCTCTTCATGTCATTGGCGGAATTGAGCAGGTTGTCGCGCCGCGTCAGCGCCGCCTTGGCAAAGGTCGAATAGGCGAAGTGCGCCACATCGGAAATGCCGGTCTTGGTGTGCTCGATTTCGATCTGCTGGTCGAGTTCGGACGCCATGCGCTCGAAATCGGCAATCATCATCTCGATCTGCGCAACCTGACGGCGCTTCTCGTCCACCTGGAACTTCTTGAGCCGAATGAGGCTCTCGCTGCGCGATTTCAAGACCTGTACTCCTTACACATCAAGTCAGTTCCGGGACCAATACACGGTCCCATCAGTCTGCCGCACCCGCCTCGGCCACGATCGCTTCGAGCATCTGATAGCCCTCGGCGATATTGGTCGTCTCTTCCCGCTCCTGCCCCAGAAAGGCCTCCAGCGCGGGATAGATGGCGATCGCGCGGTCCACTTTCGGATCTGACCCTTTCCGGTAAGCCCCCAGCCGGATCAGTTCCTCCATGTCCGAATAGATGGACATGAGCTCTCGCGCCTTTTGCAGGACCGGCCGGACATCGGCCGGAACACACCCTGGCATGGTGCGCGAAATGGACCGGAGCACGTTGACGGCGGGGTAGCGTCCCCGCTCGGCAATGCCGCGCTCCATTACGATGTGCCCATCAAGAATGCCGCGCACGGCATCCGCAATAGGCTCATTGTGATCATCACCTTCCACCAAAACGGTAAATAGTCCGGTAATGGAACCGGTCGTCGGTGTTCCAGGCCCGGCGCGTTCCAGCAGGCGCGGCAATTCGGTGAAGACGGTGGGCGGATAGCCCTTGGCGGTCGGCGGCTCGCCGATGGCCAGGCCGATCTCGCGCTGCGCCATGGCAAAACGGGTGAGACTATCCATCATGCACAGCACCCGCATGCCCTGGTCGCGGAAATATTCCGACAGCGCCAGGCTCATATAGGCGGCCTGCCGCCGCATCAGCGCCGCCTCGTCCGATGTGGCCACCACCACCACGGCGCGCTTCAGCCCCTCCTCGCCCAGATATTCCTGGATGAATTCATGCACCTCGCGCCCGCGCTCGCCGATGAGGCCGATGACCGCTACGTCCACATTGGTATTGCGCGCCAGCATGGACATGAGCACCGATTTGCCGACGCCCGATCCGGCAAAGATGCCCAGCCGCTGCCCCTCGCAGACCGTGGTGAAGGTATTGAGGCACCGCACCCCCAGGTCGAGCGGATCGCCCACCCGCACGCGGTCATGCGCCAGCAATGGATTTTGCCGCAGTGGATAAGGCGTCGCCCCACGCGCCAGCGGGCCCTTGCCGTCGATCGGTTCGCCATCGGCATTGATGACGCGGCCCAGCCAGGCTTCGGAGGGAAAGGCCGCCCCGTCATGGCGTTGGAACACCGCCTTGCAGCCCAGCCGCACCCCCGAGAGCTGGCCGAAGGGCAGGCACAGCGCGTGGCCGTCCTTGAAGCCGATGATTTCGGCGGCCAGCAATTCGCCATTGACCGTCTCGATCTGCACGCGCCCGCCGACGCGCAATTCCCGAACCGGCCCGACGATTTCGACGAGCAGCCCCTGCACCGATTTGACGCGGCCGAACACCTCGATGTCGTCGATCGCCTCGATTGCCGAGATCAGCGCTTTCATGCCGCTAGTTATCCCCAGGGCGGAACCGGACTATGGTTTCCGTGTCAGTCGAATCGCGTCTGACCACGAATCACACAGTAACCGATCGTTAAGCAAAAGGCGCTATTTGAGGGGTTGGTCCGGCCTGTCCGCAGCTTTGCGTCGACTCCCCGCCAAACCCCTGACATAGCTCCAATTGCTTGAGTCGAAAGAGTCGGTTGAAATGGCTTCTTAAACCATTTTCTTAAGAAAAATTGATAAGATTAACCCTTAAATTTCAATGAGTTAGACTAAATTCATCCTAACGCCGTTTGCGTATTGCCGAACCGAATTAAACTTTGTTAACTATTTGGGCTTAGGGTTCAGTCATATCCAGTAGGGTTGGAGTGAGAAGGCCGTTCCGGTCGCTCCTCACGGGTTCCAGCAGGAACGAATGACAAGGGGAATATAATGCGGGTACTCCTTATTGAGGACGACAGCGCGACAGCGCAGAGCATCGAGTTGATGCTGAAGTCCGAAAGTTTCAACGTCTACACCACCGATCTGGGTGAGGAAGGCGTCGATCTCGGCAAGCTCTATGACTACGACATCATCCTTCTCGATCTGAACCTGCCCGACATGAGCGGTTATGAGGTGCTCCGCACCCTGCGCGTCGCCAAGGTTCAGACCCCGATCCTCATTCTATCCGGTCTCGCCGGCATCGAGGATAAGGTTCGTGGCCTCGGCTTCGGCGCCGACGACTACATGACCAAGCCTTTCCACAAGGACGAACTCGTGGCCCGCATCCACGCCATCGTCCGCCGCTCCAAGGGCCATGCCCAGTCGGTCATCCAGACCGGCGACCTCACGGTGAACCTGGATACCAAGACCGTCGAAGTGCAGACCCAGCGGGTGCACCTCACCGGCAAGGAATACCAGATGCTCGAGCTGCTCTCCCTCCGCAAGGGGACCACGCTCACCAAGGAAATGTTCCTCAACCACCTCTATGGCGGCATGGACGAACCCGAACTCAAGATCATCGACGTGTTCATCTGCAAGCTCCGCAAGAAGCTCAGCGTGGCCACCGGTGGCAAGAATTACATCGAGACCGTCTGGGGCCGCGGCTACGTGCTGCGCGAGCCCGACGAGAGCGAAGTCTACAACGAAAACGTCGCCTGATCCGTCAGGCTCCACCGTCACAAAACCCCGCGACATCGTCGCGGGGTTTTTGTTTGGCTCATGGGACTTCCGTGGCTCTCGTCACCCCACCCTCAATCCCTCCCCATCAGGGGGAGGGAGGCGCACGACCAACGTCAGTGGTCCAATATTGCATCGTCCGCCGGGCAGGCTTCCCCCCTGTGGGAAGGGAATGAGGGTGGGGGGAAGCCACAAGCGCGAACGCACGAAAAATCCTCCATCGATTTGTCGAAGTCGTCTCGCCTCGTTCGTCGTCAGGTCAGAGGCCCAGTTCGATACTGCGCCCCACCCCGAGGAGACGACGATGATCCGCGCCGCCATCATTGCAGGAGCCATGCTCATGACTACCACTGCTTTCGCCCAGTCCGAACCCGTCGGCCAGACCGTGCCGGTCAACGGAATGGAGCTTTATTATGAAGTCAGCGGCGAGGGCGATCCGCTCGTCGTGCTGCACGGGGCCTATATGAATATCCCGGCCATGGGCGGGATCATTCCGAAGCTGGCCGAGACCCACAAGGTCTATGCCCTTGAGTTTCAGGGCCATGGCCGCACCGGGGACATCGACCGCCCCATCACCTATCCCAACCTTGCCAATGATGTGGCCACCTTCATGGACGCGATCGGCCTCGAGAAGGCCGACGTGCTGGGTTATTCCATGGGAGCGGCGGCGGCACTTCGGCTGGCCATCGACTTTCCCGAAAAGGTGGACCAGCTCGTCGTCGCCTCCGTTTCTTACGACATGGCGGGGTCGCAGCCCGAATTTCTGGCCATGATCCCCACCATGTCCCCCGAAATGTTTATCGGCTCACCCATGGAGGATGCCTGGAAGCAGTTTGCTCCCAACCCTGACGGCTTCCGGCCTTTCGTCGAGCGCATGATCGCCCTGGAGCATGAGCAGCTTGCCTGGGAAGAAGAGGTTCGTACCCTCAAGACCCCGATGCTGATCATTGCCGGCGACGCCGACATGATGACGCTCGAGCATGTGGTGAGCCTGTTCCGCCTGATGGGCGGCGGTGCACCCGGCGACATGGGCAAGCCGCTTGCCGCCTCGCGGCTCGCCATCCTGCCGGCAACATCGCATACCGCCGTAATCGATCAGGTCGATCTGCTCCATGGTTTCATCGAGCCGTTCCTCCGGGGCGAAACGCCAAAGGGCATGTTCTAGGGCTGGAGCGAAGGGCGCGATGTGTCGTAGCTTCGCGCCCATGACCACCGAAACCGAAACCCATCGCGCCATCAATTCCGTCTGGAAAATCGAGCAATCCCGCCTGATCGCGGGATTGACGCGCATGGTCCGCGACATCTCGCTGGCCGAGGAACTGGCCCAGGACGCGCTGGTCATCGCGCTCAGGACCTGGCCGGAATCCGGCGTGCCGCGCAATCCGGGCGCCTGGCTGATGCAGACGGCCAAGCGCCGCGCCATCGACTATTTCCGCCACCGCAAGATGGCCGCCACCAAGCTCGAAGAGGTCGGCCGCACTCTCGAGGACGATGCGCCCGACCATGAAGCCGACATCGTCGAAGCGATGGATGACGAGGTCGGCGACGATCTGCTGCGGCTGATCTTCACCTCCTGCCACCCGATTTTACCTGCAGAATCAAGGGTCGCACTAACCCTGCGCCTGCTGGGCGGCCTGACCACCGAGGAAATCGCCCGCGCTTTCCTCGCCGCTGAACCCACCATCGGCCAGCGCATCGTGCGGGCCAAGAAGACCATCGCCGATGCCGGCATTCCCTTCGAGGTGCCGCGCGGTGAGGAACGCACGGAACGGCTGAGTTCCGTGCTGGGGGTGCTCTACCTCATCTTCAACGAAGGCTATTCGGCAACCGCCGGCGACGACCTGATCCGCCCCCAGCTCTGCGAGGAGGCGATGCGCCTCGGCCGCACCCTGGCCCGGCTATCGCCCGACGATTCCGAGGTCCATGCCCTTGTGGCGCTTATGGAAATCCAGGCCTCGCGCACCGCCGCCCGCACCAACAAGCAGGGCGAGCCGGTGCTGCTGCTCGATCAGGATCGCTCGCGTTGGGACCAGTTGTTGATCCGCCGGGGCCTCGCCGCGCTCGACCGCGCCATCGCGCTGGGCGGAGCGCGTTTGCCCTATGCCCTGCAGGCCGCCATCGCCGCCTGTCACGCCCGCGCGCGCAAGGGCGCCGACACGGATTGGTCAAGGATTTCAGAGCTTTACGCGGTTCTGGCCCAGGTCACGCCATCACCGGTGATCGAGCTTAATCGCGCCGTCGCCGTGTCGATGTCCGACGGACCGGCTGCGGCCCTGGTGCTGATCGACGCGATCAAGGACAATCCGGCGCTCAGGAACTACCACCTGCTCTATGGCGTGCGCGGCGACCTGCTCAGCAAGCTGGGCCGGCAGACCGAGGCCATGCTCGAATTCCGCCGTGCGGCGGAGCTGACCCGCAACGAGCGGGAAAAGGCCTATCTGCTTGGTCGAGCTGAGGAAACCGCCTAGCTCCTTCACCTCTCCCTCGGGGGAGAGGTCGGCGGCGTAGCCGACGGGTGAGGGGGCCTTTTCTGGGTGCGGTGCGTGGGGAAGGCCCCCTCACCCGACCCGAAGACGGGTCGACCTCTCCCCCAGAGGGAGAGGTGAGAAAGCCTTCTATGCGGCGAGCGAGGCGCCGGTGTCGAACTTGGCTTCGAGGATGGTGCGGTCGAACGGCTTCATCATGTAGTCGCTGGCCCCGGCCTTGAGGGCCAGGGCAATGGCGCCGATGTCGTTCTCGACCGTGCAATAGACGATATGCGGCTTGTCGCCGCCGACGTAAGCCCTTAGCAGCTTTAGGAATTCCAACCCGCTCATGATCGGCATGTTCCAATCGAGCAGGATCGCGTCCGGCATTTCCTGGCGGCATTTGTCGAAGGCGTCCTGGCCGTCTTCCGCTTCCTCGACGATGTAGTCCATGTCTTCGAGAATGCGGCGCGCGACTTTGCGCACCACGCTCGAATCATCGACGATCAGGCAGGATTTCATCCCGAAAAGGCTCCGCAGGGGCAAACGCTCGCCCCGATTATGCGGTCGCACTTCCTAGCAATTGGTTAGCAGACTGCTAGCATTGACGCGCTTAAAGTGTGAATCAGGCGGCGGCCAGCCTGGGGGTCGCGGTAAGGAAGAACATGTCGCTCTCGAGCCCGATATCGACGTCCATGTCGGTCATGCGGGCCAGCAGGCCGGTGTAGAAAGGCTGGATGCCCCGCGCATCGACAAACCCCTCCTCGGGCGTGCCGGCAAGCAGCCCGGCCGAACCGGAGGGCACCAGCGTCTTCTGGCGCTTCTCGGGATCGCTTTTCGACGTGAACTCGAACTTTTCACTGCCGGCGTCGCCGGTGATTGAGGCGGTCACCACCCCGCCGCGCGGCACCGACATGGCGGCGATCAGCAGCAGATTCATGAACAGCTTGGCCTTGTGCTTGGGCAGGAGGATCAGCGGCACATTCCATTCGAGGTCGGCCTTTTCGATCTCGAACAGGATGCGGGCCACGCGCTCGCATTCGCGCGTGTCGATATCGGTGCCCGAGGTCGAGGAGGCGCCATAGGCGAGGCGCGCGAACTCGAGCTTGGCGCGGCTCTGCCGGGCGGCGCTGGCGATGAGGTCGCGCGCGCCTTCGGCCATTTCGGCCTGGTTGGGATCGTCCAGGACTTCGAGCCCGTTGCCGATCGCCCCGATGGGATTGATCAGGTCATGGCAGACCCTGGAGCACAGCATGGCCGCCAGGTCCGTTGCCTTGAGCTCGATGATGTCCATCCCTGCAGTCTCCGTAAGAATCAGTTGTGCCGACATTAGATGGTGATCGGCAGAAGTGGACAGATGATTTACGCGGCTAGTTGATCGACAGGCCCTTCGACAGGCCCGGCCAGTTGGCTTCGGCCTCGATGGCTGCTTCATCCGGGGAAAGGATGAACGCCTCCCGGTTGGCGGCGGAATAGAACAGGTAGAGCCGCTGCTTGAAGACGAAATACATGGCCGGGTCGCTGTCGGACACATAACCGCGCGCCACCCCCATGGCCCCATGCCCGCCAAACTGCGGCGCGTAAATCTCGGGCGCAGTTTTGAAGATATCGCGATTGGCTGCGGTGGCGAAATTCCAGGGCACGTTGTTCCAGATGAACTCGAAATCTCCGCGCCCCTGCAGCGGTTCGGGCTCGGTGAAATAGCTCACCGGATCCATGCCGTATATGCCGATGCCGGTCAGCGGATCGGTGACGATCAGCGTCACCACCGACTGCGCCCGCGCTGGCTGGGCGACGAGGCAAACCATGCCCAATAGCGGCAGAACAAAGGCAAGCATGGTTAAGATTTGTTTAGAGGTTTGCTTCATCATTGACCCAATGATCGGCATGCCGGCGACCCGCCAGCCAAAACTACGGTTCAAGCCTTAACGACTCCGTAACCGCCAGCCTGCCTTCGCCCCCAGCCTGCCTCGCCCAGGGAGAATTCGATGTTCAAGCGCCTTGCCCTCCTTGTTGCCCTGCTGTCCGCCCTCATGGCGCCAATACCATCGGCCTTCGCCCAGGGCTCGCTCAGCGACACCTATGAGGGCGAAGACCTGATCGACAGCGGCAAGGCCTTCTTCGGCTCGGCCAGCCAGGGGCTGGCCTCATTGGTCGAGCAGGCGGTCAGCCAGTTCGGCCTGCCCAATGGCTATATCCTGGGCGAGGATGCTGGCGGGGCGCTGTTTGCCGGCGCCCGCTATGGCGAGGGCGTGCTCTATACGCGCAATGCCGGTGAGTACAACGTCTATTGGCAGGGCCCCTCGGTCGGCTTCGACGTGGGCGGCGACGGGTCCAAGGTGATGATGCTGGTCTACAATCTCAACCAGATCCAGGACGTGCTGGGGCGCTTTGTCGGTGTCGACGGTTCGGCCTATATCGTGGGCGGCTTCGGCATGACGGTGATCAAGCGCTCCAATATCGTGATCGTGCCGATCCGCTCGGGCGTGGGCGCAAGGCTCGGCATCAATATCGGCTATCTCAAATTCACCAACCAGCCGACCTGGAACCCGTTCTGAGGCTGAGGGGCCTTCCGGCAAGCCGGCCACGCCCGTTATTGCCCGGCTCGTCCAGGCAATCCATGGCGCCGCATGCGCTGAGAGGTGGATCACCCGGACAAGCCGGGTGATGAGGATAGGGGATGGCGCAGAGGGATTGGCCTTCCAGCACCGCGCGTTTCCGCCAACAGTGGTTCCCGATTGCGCAGGAATGACTCCGAGAGATGCCGGTCCATCAAACCTGCAATCCGTCCCGCCACCGGGCCGTGACGGGCCTCCACAAACCCGTTAGGGTTAATCGCTGGCAAATGTGGCGGCGGCGCTGCCTCTGCCGGATAAGGGATTGCCCGTATTGCGTGCCGATGCGGTTCCGGAGTCTGACCGATGGTCATCGAGAACATCATGTATTTCGCGTTAGGCCTGCTGGCGGCCGGCCTGATCTCGCTGATCATCCTGCCGGCCGTGTGGAAGCGCGCCGTGCGCCTGACCAAGCGCCGCATCGAGGCCGCCACGCCCATCACCATGGCCGAATTCCGCGCCGACAAGGACCAGTTGCGCGCCGAATTCGCCCTGTCGACGCGGCGCCTGGAAATGAATGTCGAGACCCTGCGCAAGCGGCTGGCCGAACAGTTGGGCGACGTCAACCAGAAGCGCAGCGATCTCGGCCTGCTCAAGGCCGAGCGCGACCAGCACCTGCTGGTGGTCAAGGAACTGGAGCAGCGCGAGGAAGAATTGCGCGCCCGCGTCGCCGAACTGGAGCGCGAGGGCACCGACCTGGCGCAGCGCCTGCGCATGCGCGACCGCGAGCTGGAAACGCGCAGCGACGAACTGGGCGCCCTGCGCGACACGGTGCGCGGCGGCCTGCCGCGGGGCACCGATCTGCATGGACGGCCGCTGAGTGGCGACTATGACGAGGACGTGGACCGGCTGACCACCGCACTCGCCATCGAGCGCAAGCGCGCCAGCTTCCTCGAAGACCAGGCCAAGAGCCTGATCACCCGGCTCGAAAGCTCCGACCGCCGCAGCGCCGAGGCTACCGCAGCCATTGCCCAGATGCGCGAGGCCCTGGCTGGCCGCGACGACAGGAAGGCGGCCGATGCCGAAAACCTGGTCGCCGCCGAGGCGCGCATCGCCAGCGCCGAGAACCGCCTCAATGCGCTGCTGGCCGAAACCAGCCAGGTGGTTGAGCAATCCGAAGGCCGGGCCGAACAATTGCTGGCCGACAAGCTCACGCTTGAAGCCGAAGTGGAGGCATTGCGCAAGCAGGTGGGCAATGTCGAATCCACCATTCTCGCCGACTGGGACAGCGAACGCATCGAGGAAGCCTATCTGCGCGAAAAGCTCAACGACATCGCCGCCAGCGTCAGCCGGCTGGTCTATGCCGTGGACAATGAAGCCCCGGTGGCCAGCGGCGCCGAGGAGAGTCTGTTCGACCGCGTGCAGCGCTTTGCCGACGATGGCGAGGGCGTGGACGCCCTGCCGGTCAAGCCGGCCAAGGGCGAGCGCAAGGGCGGCTCGGTGACGGACCGGATGGCGGCGCTGCGGGAGATTCAGGGGCGGTAGGCACTCCCTGCCACGCCCTCGTGGTTCGAGGCGCTGAAGAAGCGCACCTCACCATGAGGGCTACTGGGACACAGAGCTAAAAGTAGCTCTCATGGTGAGGCGGGAGCGTAGCGACCCTCGAACCACGAGGGCGTGGCACCAGCCCTTACTCCCCGATCACCACTTCCCGCGTCATCTCACCCGTCGCCTGATCGAACAGCGCCAGGGTGGTCACACCGCCCACGCCATAGGTCACGTTGATCGCGCCATCGCTGACCAAGGCCGAAACCACCTCGGCCCCGGCGGGCAAAACCACGCTTTCGATCATGGCCGGCGGCGGGGTGTCGCGCATGGCGCGATAGACAAGGGCGAAGCCAATCGCCATAAAGCCCAGCAACAGCACGCCGATCGAAATCGCGAAGGAACGGCGGGCCTTCCCCAATATGGCAAGGGCTTCGGGCGTCAGGGGCGCATCGGCCTTCTGTCCAGTCTGATCAGGATCGCTCATGGTCGAAAATTCCGCTGCAGAGTTCGAGGGCGAGGAAGGCGAAGTCCAGGTCGTGGTCGTCGTCGATGCCGACATGGCCGGCGGGCGGCTCGATGCCACGCTGGCCAGAGTTCACACCGTACTGAGCCGCAGCCGCATCAAGGACCTGATCCTGGGCGGCGCCGCCAGCATTGACGGCAAACCCGTCAGCGAGCCCAAATACCGGCTAATGGCGGGCGAGACAATCACCCTTCTTGCCCCACCTCCAGAAGATGCCGAGCCGCTGCCGCAGGATATCCCGCTCGACATTCTCTATGAGGATGACCAGCTCATCGTGGTCAACAAGCCCGTCGGCATGGTGGTCCACCCTGCCCCCGGTTCGCCCGATGGCACGCTGGTCAATGCCCTGTTGTTCCATTGCGGCGACAGCCTGGTGGGCATCGGCGGGGTCAAGCGCCCCGGCATCGTCCATCGGCTCGACCGCGATACGTCCGGCGTCATGGTCGCCGCCAAGACCGAGACGGCGCACAAGCACCTCTCCGAGCAATTCGCCGACCATGGCCGCACCGGGCCGCTTCATCGCGCCTATATCGCCTTCGTCTGGGGCTCGACCGAAACCGCCAAGGGCACGGTGGACGCGCCGCTGGGCCGCGACCAGAACAACCGGCTGAAACAGGCGGTGCGCAGGGACGGGCGCGAGGCCATCACCCACTATTTCGTCGAGGCGCGCTTCGGCGACGAGGGCTGGGACATGACCCGCGTGCAATGCCACCTCGAAACCGGCCGCACCCACCAGATCCGCGTGCATATGGCCCATATCGGCCATCCGCTGGTGGCCGACGCGGTCTATGCCTCGGGCTATGCTACCAAGATCAACCGGCTGCCGGCCGATGTGGCGGCACCGGTCCAGGCGCTGGGAAGGCAGGCTCTGCATGCGGCGGAACTGGGTTTCGAGCATCCGGTGACCGGCGAGGAAATGCTGTTCGAGGCGCCGCTGCCGGATGATTTGCAGGCGCTCGAGGACGCGCTGGAAGGTTACGACAAGGCCTTTGCGCGGTAGCTTTTCTTGCACGACCTCACCACGTCCACCGCACGGCTCCTCCCCCTTTGACGGGGGAGGCTGGGAGGGGGTGGCGGTTAGCCCCGATATCGGGGCTAAACATCCCCCACCCTTGATCCCTCCCCGCAAGGGGGAGGGAGTCGACTGAGATATTTGCGATAGCACCCCCGAAGGGAGAGGTAAGGACGGAACCTTCCGCAGAATTGCGCATTTGTAATCTTTTGGTGCCCTTACAATCGCCAAATTGCGGCCTATATATCCATCGTAGTCTGCCGATGGGCCGAATGGTCATCGCGGACTCGTCTCCGCCCGCGCCATGTGGGGGAAAAAGAAAGGGGTGCGCCATGGCCCAGACCAATCTTCCTGTCCTCTCCGCCGAAGGGGGCCTCAGCCGTTATCTTCAGGAAATCCGCAAGTTCCCCATGCTGGAACCGGATGAAGAATACATGCTGGCCAAACGCTACAAGGAACATCAGGATCCCGGCTCGGCGCAGAAGCTGATCACCAGCCATCTGCGCCTCGTAGCCAAGATCGCCATGGGCTATCGCGGCTATGGCCTGCCCATTTCCGAAGTGATTTCGGAAGGCAATGTGGGCCTGATGCATGCGGTGAAGCGCTTCGAGCCCGAAAAGGGCTTCCGGCTGGCGACCTATGCCATGTGGTGGATCCGCGCCGCCATCCAGGAATATGTGCTGCGCAGCTGGAGCCTGGTCAAGATCGGCACCACCGCCGCCCAGAAGCGCCTGTTCTTCAACCTGCGCAAGGTGAAGGGCCAGATCGCCGCGCTGGACGATGGCTCGCTGCATCCCGACCAGATCAAGCAGATCGCCACCACCCTCAAGGTGAGCGAAGACGACGTGGTGTCCATGAATGCACGCCTGTCGGGCGATGCTTCGCTCAATTCGCCCATGCGGGCCGATGAAGGCAGCTCCGAATGGCAGGACTGGCTGGTGGACGACACCCCGAGCCAGGAAACGGCCCTCGGCGAAAGCGAGGAATTTTCCGAGCGCATGGGGCTGTTGAACAGTGCCATGGATGTGCTGAACGAACGCGAACGCGCCATCTTCCAGGCCCGCCGCCTGCAGGACAATCCGTCCACGCTCGAGGAACTGGCCCAGCAATATGACGTCAGCCGCGAGCGCATCCGCCAGATCGAGGTTCGCGCCTTCGAGAAGGTGCAGGACGCCGTGAAGGAAGCGGCGCGGGCGCATTGAGACGAGTAGAAAGAATGCGGAAGGCGGGCTTGGGCCCGCCTTTTTTGTTGCGAGCATTAGCTCGGCAGTCGTCTCCCTCCCCCTTGCGGGGAGGGATCGAGGGTGGGGGGTGTTTGGCCCAAATATCGGGGCTCTCGCACCCCCACCCTAGCTCTGCTAAGGCCCGTTGGGCCTAGCGACGCTACCCTCCCCGCAAGGGGGAGGGTGGCCCCCGCACCTTATTGGCTAGCTGCAACCAGATCCCACAGCCGCTCCTTGCCCAGGATGAGCAGCCACGGCGTATCATCTTCCGGCACCACTTCTACCGGCCCGCCGGTGCCCTCGTTGGAGGTACCGATCAGCCCGCCCGGCGCCAGGGTTAGCCCGTCCATGGGATAGAACAGTCCTGTCGAGCGAGTGAAGCTGATCGGCAGCAGTGGGTGAATGGACACCCGCTCGCGCAGACCCGCCGCGAAGGTGATGGACCCCACCACAGCCAGCGCCACATCGACTTCGTCCACCAGCAGCAGTTTTCGCGATGGGGCGTATTGCAGCACGGCACTCAATGCCGCCAGCGTGTGGTCGAGCCTTTTGCCGGTCATGCCCAGGGCCAGCGTCACAGGCGCCTGGGTGGAATAGAGCGCCTTCTGGAAATCGGTGGTGACCTGCTCGGGGATGTGGAGGACGCGGGTGCGCCCCTCCCATGCTGCGCGGTCGCGCAGCGAATCGAGATCGCCGATAATGGCTGATGGGGTGAGGCCGGCATCGCCGATGGCATCGGCGCCGCCATCGGCCCCGACCAGTGCCACGCCGCGGCCGGCCAATTCCACCAGCAGGGCCGGATCGACGGCGCCACCGCCGACAATGGCCATGGGAGTGTCGAATACGACCAAGGGCCTACCGGCCTTCGGCGCCGAAGTGTCTTGCACTGTCACAAAGCTCTCATTAAGTGTTGGGCGTCTCGCTGGGGTGTTCCGGTCAAACCGGAGCTGAGAGTTACCCATTGAACCTGAACCAGGTCATGCTGGCGGAGGAAGTTCGAGATGGCAAGGGCATCTCGACACCCTTCCATTGACACACATCCCTTCACTCATGGCCGCAACCAATGAAGGGAATGACCCATGGTCAAATCCACCCGTCTGGCGCTTGCGGTCCTTGTTGGACTGTTCGCTGCACCGGCATTCGCCGAAGACGTGCCGACCCTGACGATCTACACTTATGACGGCTTTGCCGCCGAGTGGGGCCCCGGCCCCGGCCTCAAGGCAGGCTTCGAGGCCACCTGCGGCTGCGTGGTCGAATGGGTCGCCGCCGACAGCTCCATCGGCACATTGCGCCGCGTACAGCTCGAAGGTGACACGACCGAAGCCGATATCATTGTCGGCCTCGATACGGCCATTGCCGGGGAAGCCCGCGCCACGGGGCTGTTTGCCGATCATGGGCTCGATCTTTCCGGGCTCAAGCTGCCCGAAACATGGACCGACGCGCAATTCGTGCCCTTCGACTATGCCCATTTCGCCTTCGTCTATGACACCGATACGGTGACCACGCCGCCCAAGAGCTTCGAGGAGCTGATCGCCCTGCCCGACGATTTCAAGATCGTGGTGCAAGACCCGCGCTCGGCCACGCCGGGGCTGGGCCTGGTGCTGTGGATCGCCGCCGCCTACGGCGACCGCGCGCCCGAAATCTGGGCCGGCCTCAAGCCGCATATTTTGACGGTGACGCGGGAATGGAGCGAAAGCTACAACCTGTTCCTCGAAGGAGAGGCCGACATGGCGCTGAGCTATTCGACCTCGCCGGCCTATCACATCATCGCCGAGGGCGACGACACGATCCATGCCGCCATGTTCGAGGAAGGCCACCTGGCCCAAACCGAAGTGGCGGGCATCCTCAAGTCGTCGGAGCACCAGGAGCTGGCGCGGCAATTCCTCGCCTATCTGGCTTCAGCGGATGGGCAGAAGGTGATCCCGAGCACCAACTGGATGTTCCCGGTGGTGGATCTCGGCGCCGATATCGACCCGGCTTTCGCCACTTTGCCGCAGCCGGAAAAGACGCTGGTGCTCAGCGATGACGAGCTCGCGGCCAACAGCCAGCGCTGGATCGACGAGATGCTGGCGGCAGTGCAGTAGGGCATTGCGAGCGTGAGAACCCCCACCCTCATTCCCTCCCCACAAGGGGGAGGGAAGCCTGCCCGGTGCAAGAACGCAATTCGGGCCACAATGGTTGGCCTTGCGTCTCCCTCCCCCTTGTGGGGAGGGACCAAGGGTGGGGGTTGTTTGGCCACAGGCCGGTGGGTGGGGCCATGCTGACCCTGCCCCATCGCCCGGCGCGCATTGCCACCGCCATTGCCCTTGCCACCGCCATTGCCTTGCTCATCGCGCTTGTGCTGTGGGCCATCCTCGCCGCTGCGACCGGCGGCGAGGGCAGCGCCTCGCGCATCGATATCCCGCATCTGCTGCGCATGACCTCGATCCAGGCCGGGCTGACCACCGTGCTCTCCATTGCCGTCGGCATGGCGCTGGCGTGGGCGCTCAACCGGCTGCGCTTTCCCGGGCGCGACCTGGTGGTGGGGCTCTTCGCCTCGGCCATCGTGACGCCCGGCATGGTGGTGGCGTTCGGCCTGCTCTCCATCTGGGGCCGCAATGGCTGGATCAATCAGGCGAGCGAAAAGCTGTTCGGCCTGTCCATCGGCAATCCTGCCTTCGGGCTGTCAGGCATTCTCCTGGCCCATGTCGTGCTCGATGGCGCCTTTGCCGCGCGCATCATGCTGGCCAGGCTCGACGCCATTCCATCGACCCGGCTCAAAACCGGGCAGTCGCTGGGGCTCACACCCTGGCGGCGTTTCACCATCATCGACTGGCCCGCCCTGCGCGGCACCGTACCGGGGCTGGCGGCGATCATTTTCCTCCTCGCCTTCACCAGCTTCCCCATCGTGCTGCTGCTGGGCGGCGGGCCGGCCAACCAGACGCTGGAAGTGGCTATCTATGCCGCGGTGCGGCAGGATTTCGACCTGGCCGGCGCGGTGCGGCTGGCGGCGACGCAGATCGCCGTCTGCTCGCTGGTCATCATGGCCGCCTCGGCGCTGGCGCCCATCCCCACCAGTTTCGGCGCTTCCACCGCGCCGCGCTGGCGGGACCGGGGTTTTGCGCGAATGCTGCAAATGCTGGTGCTGGCGCTTTGCACCATCGGCTTCGTGCTGCCGCTGCTTTCGGTGCTGATCGATGGCCTGGGCGCCGGGGTCGGGCGGGTGGTGGCGCAGCCAGCCTTCTGGTGGGCCACGGCAAGCAGCCTCGTCATCGGCACGGCTTCGGCCCTGCTGACGCTGTTGCTGGCACTGGCGCTGGCATTGGGGCGCGGTGCGACCGGCAATGGCGTGCTGCGGACATTGCTGGGCATGCCGGCCTTTGCCTACCTGGCCGTGCCGGCCGTGGTGCTGTCGCTCGGCTTTTTCTTGGCTGTGCGCCAACTCGGCTTTGCCCCAGCCGTCGCGGCGCCCTATGTGGTCATCCTTGCCAATAGCCTGCTCGCTTTGCCCTTTGCCATGGCGACCCTTGGGCCGCCGCTGGAGGCCATTGCCCACTCGCGCGGCAAGCTGATCCGCTCGCTCGGCCTGTCGGGCTGGCGGCAATTCACTTTGGTTGAATATCCCCTGCTCGGCCGGGATATCGGCGTCATGCTGGCTTTGGCCTTCTGTTTCTCGCTCGGCGATCTCGGCGTCATCGCCCTGTTCGGCACGCAGGATTTCCAGACCCTGCCGCTGATGATGTTCCGGGCGCTCGGTTCCTATCGCGGCAATGATGCCGCGGCCATCGCCGCCATCCTGCTCATCGGCACGATCGTCGCCTTTGTCGGCCTGCCCAGACTGTTCGAAAGGATCGCCGATGCTGCGCGTTGAGAACCTGACCTTTGCCCATCCCGGCCAGGCGACGCCCTACCAGTTCTCGCTGGTGGCCCACGGCGGCGAAGTGACGGCCATTTCGGGGGCCAGCGGCTCGGGCAAGTCGACCCTGCTCGACCTGCTCGCCGGGTTTCTGACCCCGACATCCGGCAGCATCGCGCTGGACCACCGGGATCTGCTGCCGCTGCCGCCGGAGCAGCGGCCGATCTCGCTGCTGCTGCAATCAGACAGCCTGTTCGAACATCTGAGCGCGGCGAAAAACGTGGCTTTGGGGCTGCCGGCGGGCACGCCCCAGGCAGAAGTGCAGCGGCAGATCGCCGAAGCGCTGGCCGAGGTGGGGCTGGAGGGCGTCGGAGACCAGCTCGCCAGCACGCTCAGCGGCGGCCAGAAGCAGCGCGCAGCCCTGGCGCGGACCCTGCTGCGGGCGCGGCCGGTATTGCTGCTGGACGAACCCTTCTCGGCGCTGGACGATGAAACGCGGGTGGCGGTGCGCGATCTGGTGCGCGTGCTGACCATCCGCCATGGCTGGCACACGATCTTGGTCAGCCACCATGCCGATGACGTCGAGGCGCTGGCGGCGCGGAAATACGTGCTGGTGCAGGGGCGGCTGGAGGCGGTTTGAGGGTGTCACTTCGGACTTCCGTGGCTCCCGTCACCCCTCCCTCAATCCCTCCCCATCAAGGGGAGGAGGCGCCAGCGCAGCGGTCAGTGTTCATCGTCTCCCTCCCCTTGTGGGGAGGGATCAAGGGTGGGGGTGAGTCACGCACACCGAACCAGGAAGAGTTCGGCGTAATATTACGCCCTTAAGGGGTAGGAGGGGGTACGGCCTACTCCGCCCAGGTGCCGAAGACTTTTTCGAACAGGGCCTGCGCATCCTCGTCCTTTTCCAGGGTGATGATGGCGTTGCGGCCGGTGCCATAGACCACGGCAAGATCCATCCAGCGGCGGTTTTCGAGCAGGTCCGTGTTGGTTGCCGCATCGGCCGGCGTCGCGCTCAGCGCGAACAGGAACGAATTGCCCACCACGCGCGCCGAAGCGCCGACCAAAGCCGTGCCCGGCACCAGTTCCTGATCCTTGAGCAGCACGCCCGGCAGCGTGGAAATGTTGCCGCCGATAAAGGTGTCGCTCACCTTGAAATCGACTTCCATCAAGTGGCTGGCCGGCAGGCTGGGGTCGGAATTCTTGCGGATGGTGATGTCGACGCCCAGGTTGCGCGCCGGAATGCTGGCCGCCCCGACCAGGGTCGGCAGGCCAAGCTCATCTACCCCCTCGGTCCATTCCACCGTGCCCGAGAAAGGCACGGCGCCCGTCGTGCCATCCTGGCTGGCCTCGAGCAGCAGCGACTGGCTGCCGGCAAGCACCGCCGGATCGACAGAGGCAGCAGGATCGTTCGCGGCCATCGCGGTCGGTTCTTCGCCGGACAGGCGCTCCTCGGTCTTGATCTCGCCCCCGTTCACGTCGGGCAGCACGGTCTCGTTGCCGGTCGGCGTTACCGGTTCCGGCGTCGGCTCCAGCCGATCTTCGATCTGCAGGCCGCTGAGTTCGGCGCTGGGCTGATCCACCGTCGCTGCGGGCGCGGTATTGCCCGGCCCGGCCACGGCGTCGTCGCCGGTTTCCACGGCCGGCACCGGATCGAGCGTCGGGGTCGCCGGCGTCGTCTCGGCGGTCTCGGTCACCGGCGCCTGCGCCTGGCCGAACATCTGGTCGAGGTCGACATAGCCTTCGCGCCATGCCCAGAAGCCCGCACCGCCGACACCGGCAAGCAGGATGGCAAAGACCACGAGGAAAATCGTCAGGCCGGCGCCGCCACGCTGCGCCGGCGCATCGGCAAAGCCGGCATCGTCGCTGTCATCGGTCCCGACGGCTGCGGCAGGGGGGGCCTCAGCCGGATCGGGCAGGGTTGGAGCGGCTTCGCCGCGCGCTTCACGGTCGAGCACTTCAATAGCGCGCTCGATAACATCCTGCGCTTCGCTGGCATCGGGCTCGACATCGACTTCGCGCACGCTGGACAGGGCGGTCTCGACCGGCGCCGTCTCGATCACGTCGTCGGGCATCGCCACCTTCTGGCGGGCAACGGCATGGCCGCCCATCGATGGTTCGATCCGGCTGGCGACGCGCACCGGCTCGACCGCGGAATTGGCCGCCAGCGGAATGGCATCGCGGCGCGGCTCGAAGCTCGGTCCCTTGAGCGGGGGATCGAGCGGACGCACATTGGACGGTGACGGAACCGGCGATGTCGGGCCGGTCCGAACCGGCTGCACCCGACCGACAATGGTGGGGATCGGCCGCGCCTCCGGCTTGGCTTCGGGCGCCGGTTCAGGCTTGTCCGCCCCGGCATCGGCCGGCGTCACGGCCGCTCCGGAGACGGCCGAGGCCTGGCTGATGATATCCTCGATCGACATCGGGCCCACCGCGGCAGGCTTGGCCGTGGTCTCGTCGGGCTTGGACGCCTCTTCTACCGCCACCGGACCCGGCTTGGGCTTTTCTGCCTGGGCGGACGGCGGCGGCGCGGCTTCGGGTTTTGCCGGTTCGGCAGCCGCACGCGGTGCCAGCACCTGTTCGCGGCCCAGCGTAATCACCGCCTCGCTGGCTTCCTGTTCGACCTGGCGGATGCAATCTTCGAGCTGCAGGCGGTGCTGGGTGATGTCGCGCGCGGGCAATGGGGGCGTAATGGCGCGAAGCTGTCCGACCAGGGCCGAACGCGCCTTCTCGTAGACGGCCCGCCGGGCCGCCCCATTATTCTCCGGCAGCGCCGTTATGGCGCGGCGCAACAGCTCCTTGTAGTCCGCCATCGGTTAGTTGGTACTCACATTGCAGCGACACGTTGTAACAAAAAATCTCAATCTTGGAATGGGTCATGGACAAGGATGGTATCGACCCGTTCCGGGCTCGTCGACAGCATGGCAACCGGCGCCCCGATCTGTTCCTCGATATAGCGGACATATTTGATCGCCTGCGCCGGCAGATCGGCCCAGCTGCGGGCGCCTGCCGTGGTTTCCGACCAGCCTTCAAGCGTCTCGTAGATCGGCTTAACGCGGGCTTGTGCCCCCATTGAGGCAGGCAAATAATCAATCCGTGATCCGTCCAGCTCATAGCCGACGCAGACCTTGATCTCCTTGAGACCATCGAGCACGTCGAGCTTGGTAAGCGCGATTCCCGAAATGCCCGAGGTCTTGACCGTCTGGCGCACCAGCACGGCGTCGAACCAGCCGCAGCGGCGCGGCCGTCCGGTATTGACGCCGACCTCGCGGCCGACCGTCGCCAGATGGTGACCAACATCGTCATCCAGCTCGCAGGGAAACGGGCCCTCGCCGACGCGGGTCGTATAGGCCTTGGTGATGCCGAGCACATAGCCGATGGCCGTGGGGCCGAGACCCGAACCGGCCGCCGCCTGCCCGGCCACGGTGTTGGACGAGGTGACGAAGGGATAGGTGCCGTGATCATTGTCGAGCAGCGCGCCCTGCGCGCCCTCGAACAGGATGCGCGCGCCCGCCTTGCGCTGGTCATCCAGCACTTTCCAGACCTGATCCATGAAAGGCAGGATTTCGGCGGCAACTTCGGTCAGCTCGTCATAAATCTTCTGCGCTTCGATCTCGATCAGGCCCATGCCGCGGCGCAGCGCATTGTGATGGTTGAGCAGGCGCTCGATCTTGAGCATCAGCGTATCGGGCTCGGAAAGATCGATCAGGCGAATGGCGCGGCGGCCCACCTTGTCTTCATAGGCCGGGCCGATGCCGCGCTTGGTGGTGCCGATCTTGAGGCCGGAATTGGAATCCTCGCGGATGGCGTCGAGTTCGCGATGCAGCGACAGGATCAGCGGCGCATTGTCGGCAATGCGCAGAATTTCCGGGGTGATCTTCACGCCTTGCCCGCGCAGCTTGGCCATTTCCTGCACGAAATGGTGCGGATCGACGACGACGCCATTGCCGATGACACTCAGCTTGCCCTGCACCAGCCCCGAAGGCAGCAGCGCCAGCTTGTAGCTGACCCCGTCGATGACCAGTGTGTGGCCGGCATTGTGACCGCCGTGATAGCGCACCACCACATCGGCGCGCTCGGAAAGCCAGTCGACGATCTTGCCCTTGCCCTCGTCGCCCCACTGCGAGCCAACGACAACCACATTAGCCATTAGATTTACCTTCTCGTCAGGATTGGCACGACACAAGGGTCCGGCCGCCACGGCCGCACCCTTCTCCACTTGGACGTCTGTCCCACCGGCCACCTTTGGTAGAATTTTGCCGATGGCCGAATAGCTGCTAAGTCCGGTTGTCCTTACATCACCCGGGCGACGATGACAAAGCCGCTAGACCACCAAAATCGCGGCATATTTGCCGGACTGCTCGATCAACCCTATCTGCTGCTGATTCTGGCGCCCCTGTTCTGGGGCGGCAATGTGGTGGCCGCCAAGCTGGTGGTCGGCGAGATCGACCCCATCCTGCTGCTGGCCAGTCGCTGCGTGCTGGCGACGGCGGTCATCCTGCCCTTCGCCTGGCGCTATCTTATGGCCGACTGGGCCGTGGTGCGCCAGCACTGGCTGGTGCTGATGGCCTTCGGCGCCATTGGCTACGCGCTGTTCAACGTGTTTCTCTATATGGGCCTCACCACCACCACGGCGGTCAATTCGGCCATCGAGCAGGCCTCCCTGCCCATGCTGATTCTGGGCGCCAATTTCATCGTGTTCCGGGTGCGGGCAAGGTTGATCCAGATCCTGGGCGTCTTGCTGGCCATTTTCGGCGTCATCCTTACGGCCACCCATGGCGACCCGACGCGGCTGCTGCGGCTCGATGTCAATGTCGGCGACGGCTTCGTCATCCTCGCCTGCCTCGCCTACACCACCTATACGCTGGCTTTGCGCTTCCGGCCCAAAATGCACATCATGAGCTTCATGGCCGTGTCCTTCTTCGGGGCGGCAGTCACCGGGGTCATCATGCTGGCTTTTTCCGGCGGCGGGCTGGGCCAGGTGGCGACGCTTGGCCATGCTTCGCCCACCGTCTGGGCCGTCATCGCCTATGTGGCGATCTTCCCATCCATGTTCAGCCAGGTGTCCTATGCCCGCGGCGTGGAACTGGTGGGCGCCAACCGCGCCGCACCCAGCCACAACCTCATTCCGGTTTTCGGCACACTGGGCTCGGTGATCATCCTGGGCGAGCGGCTGGAACTCTATCACTATGTCGCCGCCGCCATCATCATCTGCGGCATCGTTCTGGCCGAATGGTCGGCGCGTCGGCGGGGTTAGGCAACCCCAAGCCATGTTCCCGACAAAGCGCCTCGATATCTGCGATTGTCCAATCCGCCTTCGGATTCAGCCGCATCTATTCGAGGCGCTTCGACTTGTCAGAACCGCAGCGCTTTCGCCTGCTTGACGCCTTCCAGCGCGGCGATTTCGGCGAGTTGCGGTTCGGTCAGGGTGCCGTCGATGGAGACCAGCGCAATGGCGTCGCCCCCGACATCGGCGCGGCCGAGGTTGAAGTTGGCGATATTGATGCCGAGCGTGCCCAGCAGCGTGCCCAGGCGACCGATATGGCCCGGCTTGTCCTCGTTGGTGACATAGAGCATGGACGGCGTCAGTTCGGCCTCCATGTTGATCTCCTTGACCTGGATGATACGCGACTTGCCATTGGCAAACAGCGTGCCGGCGACGCCGCGCGTCTGCCGCTCGGTGGTCACGGTCAGGCGAATATAGCCTTCATAGGCGCCCTGCTGGTCGCGGGTGGTGGTTTCCACCGTGATACCGCGATCCTTGGCGATCTGCGGCGCCGAGACCATGTTCACGTCGCCCAGCGAGGGCTTGAGCACGCCATTCACCGCCGCCGCGATCATCGGCTTGACGTTGAGATTGGCGACATTGCCCTCAAACTCGATCTTGATGCCGGTGATGGCCGTTTCGGTGAGCTGGCCGGCAAACAGGCCAAGATTTTCGGCGAGCTTGACCCACGGGGTCAGGATCGGGGCTTCCTCGGCCGAGATGGAGGGGAAGTTCAGCGCGTTGATGATTTCCCCGTTCATCAGATAGGCCGAGATTTGCTCGGCCACCTGCAAGGCCACGTTTTCCTGGGCTTCGCTGGTCGCCGCCCCCAGATGGGGCGTGCAGATGACATTGGGCAGCTCGAATAGCGGATTGTCCTGCGCCGGCTCGACGAGGAACACGTCGAGCGCCGCGCCGGCGACATGGCCGGACTTGAGGGCTTCATAGAGCGCCGCCTCGTCGATCAGGCCACCGCGGGCGCAATTGACGATCCGCACGCCCTTCTTGGTCTTGGCGAGATTTTCGGCGTTGAGAATGTTACGGGTCGCCTCAAGCAGAGGCGTATGCAGGGTGATGAAATCGGCGCGGGCCAGCAGCTCGTCCAGTGTCACCTTCTCGACGCCCAGCGCCTTGGCGCGTTCCGGCGACAGGAACGGATCGAACGAGATGACCTTCATCCGCAGGCCGATGGCCCGGTCAGCGACGATGGAGCCGATATTGCCGGCGCCGATCAGGCCGAGGGTCTTGTTGGTGACCTCGACGCCCATGAAGCGGTTCTTTTCCCACTTGCTGGCGCGGGTCGAGGCATCGGCTTCGGGAAGCTGGCGGGCCAGGGCCATCATCATGGCAATGGCATGTTCGGCCGTGGTGATCGAGTTGCCGAAGGGCGTGTTCATCACGATGATGCCCTTCTTGGTCGCCGCCGGAATATCGACATTGTCGACGCCGATGCCGGCCCGGCCGATGACCTTGAGATTGGTCGCCGCGGCGATGATCTTCTCGGTGATCTTGGAGGCCGAGCGGATCGCCAGGCCATCATACTGGCCAATGACTTCGAGCAGCTTGTCCTTGTCCTTGCCCAGATCGGGCAGGTAATCCACCTCCACGCCATTATCCTTGAAGATCTGGACGGCGGTGGGGCTGAGCTTGTCGGAAACGAGAACCTTGGGCATTGGGGTAATCCCTGAATGGAGTGTGTGGCCACAGGCCGGTGATAATCGAGAGACCCCCTCCCCGGCCCTCCCCTCAAGGGGGAGGGAGGCCCCAGCCACGAGGCTTCGAGTCGGCCTTCCCTCCCCCTTGAGGGGAGGGATCGAGGGAGGGGGTCGATGTATCTGGTTCAGGCGGCAGCCTTGCCCAGCGCCGCCAGCTCTTCGGCAAAGGCGTAATCCAGCCACGGCACCAGAGCGGCCAGGTCCGACGCTTCCACCGTGGAGCCGGCCCAGATGCGCAGGCCCGAGGGGGCGTCCTTGTAGGCGCCGATATCATAGGCCACGCCGGCCTTGTCGAGACGCGAAACGATGGCCTTGGCAAAGGCGGCCTGCTGATCGGCGGCCAGCGCCGTCACCGCCGGATCGACGATGGAGAAACACACAGAGGTATTGGAGCGGTTGGCCGGGTTCTTCGCCAGGAAATCGACCCACGGGGTTGCGGCAACCCAGTCGGCCAGCACCTTGAAATTGGCGTCGGCGCGGGCCTGCATGGCCTTGAGGCCACCGAGCGATTTACCCCATTCCATAGCGTCGATGGCATCTTCGATGCAGATCATCGAGGGCGTATTGATGGTCGCGGCCTCGAACACTTCCTCGAGCAGCTTGCCGCCCTTGGTGAGACGGAAAATCTTGGGCAGCGGACGATCGGGCTTGAACGTCTCCAGACGCTCGACGGCGCGCGGCGAAAGAATGAGAACGCCATGCGCGGCTTCGCCCCCCAGCGCCTTCTGCCAGGAGAAGGTGACGACATCGAGCTTGGCGAAATCGAGGTTCTGCGCGAAGGCCGCCGAAGTGGCGTCGCAGATGGTGAGGCCCTTGCGGTCGGCGGCGATCCAGTCGCCATTGGCGACGCGCACGCCCGACGTCGTGCCGTTCCAGGTGAAGACCACGTCGCGGTCGAAATCGACCTGATCGAGATCGGGCAGCTCGCCATAGGGGGCCTTGATGATGCGCGCATCATCGAGCTTGAGCTGCTTCTGTACGTCGGTGACCCAGCCTTCGCCGAACGATTCCCAGGCCAGCATGTCGACGCCGCGGGCGCCGAGCATGGACCACAAAGCCATTTCCACGGCGCCGGTATCGGAAGCCGGCACGATGCCGATGCGGTAATCGGCCGGAACTTCGAGCAGTTCGCGCGTCAGGTCGATGGCGCGCTGGATGCGGGCCTTGCCCGGCTTGGAGCGGTGCGAGCGACCCACCAGCGCATTGGCCAGCGCCTCAACCGTCCAGCCAGGACGCTTGGCACAGGGGCCCGACGAAAAATTCGGATTAGCCGGTTTCACCGCCGGCGCGGTCAGGGGCATTGCAGCCATATCAAACGACCCTCCCAGGTCTATGCGTCTCGCGTTAGGGCGAGATGTCCTGAGGCGGGAGATACGCCCGATGGGGCATAGCCGTCAATGGGCTTCTTTGTCGGGTCGCTGCTGCTGTATAGCGCCACGCCCTCGTGGTTCGAGGCGCCGAAGAGGCGCACCTCACCATGAGGGCTACTGGAGCATTGAGCCAGGAGTAGCCGTCATGGTGAGGCGGGAGCGTAGCGACCATCGAACCACGAGGGCGTGGCACTACCCACATTGATGCGCCCCTAGCCGATCCTGCCGCCCAACTCGTCCTCGATATGGATGCGGATGATCTCGTCGAAGCTGGTTTCGCCGGTAAAACCCAGCCTCCTGGCGCGGCTGGCCTCGAAAGCCTTGGGCCAGCCGGCGACGATATCGGCGATGACCGCGTCGGGCACCCGCTGGATCAGCCCCGCGGCTTTCGCACCGGCAACCCGCTCCAGCGCGGCGATTTCCTCGCCCACGGTGGCGGCGAGGCCCGGCATGGTCAGGTTGCGCTGGTTGCCCAGCAGCGCCGTATCCATCGCCGCGGCATGCAGCAGGAAGCCGACGGCGGCACGCGGGCTGGCAAACCAGTGTCGCACGCTGTCGGCCACCGGCAGGACGGCCGGCTGCCCCGCAAGCGGCTCGCGCAGGATGCCGGAGAAGAAGCCGGAGGCCGCCTTGTTGGGCTTACCGGGGCGCACCACGATGGTCGGCAGGCGAATGCCGACGCCGTCGACGAAACCGCGCCGCGAATAGTCGGACAGCAGCAGTTCGCAAATGGCCTTCTGCGTGCCGTAGCTGGTGAGCGGGGTGAGGTGATGGGTATCGCCGATGACTTCGGGCAAGGGTTCGCCGAACACGGCAATGGACGAGGTGAACACCAGGCGCGGCCGGTAGGGCGCGGCCTGGCCGGCATGGCGGATCGCTTCCAGCAGGTGGCGCGTGCCGTCAAGATTGATGCGGTAGCCCTTCTCGAAATCGGCCTCCGCCTCGCCCGACACGATGGCGGCGAGGTGAAAGATCAGGTCGGGCCGGTCGGCCACCAATTGCCCCGCCACCTCGGGAACCGAGAGGTCGACGGCCGCGGTGGTGATCGTGATGGGGGATGGCGGAGCGGTGGGGGCGACGACGTCGGCCAGCGCCAGGTGGCTGATCGCCTGCCCGCCGACCTGCCCTGTCGCGAGCAGCGCCGCCACCAGCTTGCGCCCGACCATGCCTGCCGCGCCGATCACCAGAACCTTCATCACGCCTCCGCCTGTTGGCCCCCATCTGCTATCAAGGCCGGACGCCTGTCCAGCCGGACAAGCAAAACCGACGCCCAGTGGGCGCCGGTCTGAAGCAGGCTAGCAGGCGGGCCGTGGCTGTCCCGCACGCCCCGATCAGTTGAAGCGGTAGCGCACCGTGCCCCGCACTTCATGCGTCCAGGCATTGGCGATGGAATAAGGATTGGCCGGGGTGCTGTTGGCGAGCGAATTGATGTAGAGGGCCCGGTAGCCGATATCGGCAACGACCTGGCCGAAATCATAGCCTGCGCCGATCATGCCCGCCGCCGCGAAGCTGGTATTGCCGCCACGCGTATCGGGCACGCCCGGACCGGTAGTGATCATGCTGTTGAAGGCCACGCCGGCACCCGCGCCGACATAGCCGAACGCACCGCCTGCAGCGCCATAGCCGCCATTGCCGAAGCCGAAGTCGTAATAGGCGTTGGCCAGCAGGACAGTGGAGCGCAGCGACAGCTTGTGGACGCCATTGGCCAGGTTTGCCGAGCCGGCAATGGTGGTCTGCAGGCCTTCATTGACGAGATAGTCGCCGGTCACGTCGAAGCGCAGGCCGGTTCCGGTCTCGAAGCCCGCGCCGGCACCGATGGAATAGCCATAGCCCCAGCCATCGATGGCGAAGACCGTGTCGGGAATGCCCGAAGGATGGGTCACTTCCTTGGCCCAGAGCAGGTTCAGGCCGGCGCTGCCGCGCAGGTAGAACGAACCGGACACGCCGTAATCCACATCGGGGATTTCGATGATGGGCGGATAGTAGGGAAGATCGGCGGCGATCGCCTGCCCACCAATGACAGCGGCTCCCGCCACCATCATCGTAGCGATGAACTTACGCATGTGAAACGTCCTCTGGATTGCCACGACACGAGTCGATTGCAGCCCAATATCGGATAAGTTCCTTAAAGCGCGCTTAACCTAAAAGCTTAACCCTAATGAGAGCACAACAGCACCATCGTAGTTAACCGTAAGTAAAGCCGTGCGTCATGCGACGTCGCGGATTGCCGCTTCGATCTGGGAAACCACGGCCGTCACCAGCGACGCGTCGTCGGCCTCGCCCATGACGCGGATGACCGGCTCGGTGCCCGAGGCGCGCACCACCAGCCGCCCGCCATTGCCCAGCATGGCCTCCGCATCGGCGATGGCCTGGATAACCTGCTTGTGCTCCAGCGGCTTGCCGGACTTGAACTTGACGCTGCGCAGCAGTTGCGGAACCTTGGTGAAACGGGCGCAAATCTCGGAAACGCTGCGCTCCCGCTGCTTGAGCACCGCCAGCAGTTGCAAAGCCGCCACCAGGCCATCGCCCGTGGTGGTGAAATCGGACAGGATGATGTGGCCCGATTGCTCGCCGCCCACATTGAAGCCCTTGCTCCGCATGGCTTCAAGTACGTAGCGGTCGCCGACCTGGGTGCGTTCGAGCGTAAGCCCCAGCGAGGTCAGGTAGCGTTCGAGACCGAGATTGGACATGACGGTAGCGACGATGCCCCCGCCGACGAGCATTTCACGCTCCAGCCAGCTCTGGGCGATCACCGCCATGAACTGGTCGCCATCGACCACATCGCCCTTCTCATCGACGATGATGACGCGGTCGGCATCCCCGTCGAGGGCAATGCCGATATCGGCGCGCACTTCCTTGACCTTGGCCGCCACGGCCTCGGGCGCGGTGGAGCCGACCTTGTCGTTGATGTTGAAGCCATCGGGCCGGTCGCCGATGGTGAAGACTTCGGCGCCCAGTTCCCACAGCGCCACCGGAGCGACCTTGTAGGCCGCGCCATTGGCGCAATCGAGCACGACACGCAGGCCGGCCAGGTCGGTGCCGCGCGGCAGGGTGCGCTTGGCATATTCGATGTAACGGGTGCGCGCTTCCTCGTCGCGATGGGCCCGGCCGATATCGCGGCCATGTGCCAGCAGCGCGGTCATGTCGCTGTCGATCAGCCGTTCGATCTCCAGTTCGACCTGGTCACTGAGCTTATAGCCGTCGGGACGGAACAGCTTGATGCCATTGTCGTCATAGGGATTGTGCGAGGCCGAGATCATCACACCCAGGTCGGCGCGCAGCGAGCGCGTCAGCATGGCGACGGCAGGGGTCGGCATCGGACCGAGGAAGTATACGTCCATCCCCACCGCGGTAAAGCCGGCGCCCAGCGCGCTTTCGATCATGTAGCCGGAGCGGCGCGTATCCTTGCCGATCACCACGCGATTGCGATGGTCGCCGCGAACGAAGGTGTGGCCGGCCGCCATGCCGACGCGCAGCGCGAGCTCAGGCGTCAGCTTGGCGCCATTGGCCAGGCCACGAATTCCGTCGGTACCGAAATATTTGCGTGCCATAGCGTGTGCTCCCCCGAACCGGCAATTCCGGTCGCGTCCAGTAATACCACTTTGGGGCGAAATAGCGGATATTGCCGTCAAGTAAAAGGGCCGCCTTGCAGCGACCCTTAAAAGTGTTATGCCCTTAGCTGTTGGGCTGCGGCTCGAGGCCGGGCTCGGGCGGCGCATCGGGACGCTTCCTGCCCGCCTTGCCGGCCGACGGCACGCCGCTGGCCTTGGTCGTCGGTCCGCTATCGTCCGGACGGATCGGCTGCTGGCCATCCATCAGCGCGCGCAGCTCATCGCCGGTCAGCGTCTCGTATTCGAGCAGCGCCTGGGCGATCGCCTCCCATTGGTCGTGGTAGGTAGTGAGGATATCCTTGGCCGAAGCCTCGCCATCCTCGATCAGCTTGCGCACTTCCTGGTCGATGATCCGGGCCGTGTCATCCGACATATGCTGGCTCTGCGTCACCGAATGGCCAAGGAACACTTCCTGGTCATTGCTCTTGTAGCGCACGCGGCCGAGCTTCTCGCTCATGCCCCATTCCATCACCATCGAGCGGGCAAGGCTGGTGGCCATCTGGATATCGCCCGAGGCGCCCGAGGTGACCTTTTCCGGGCCGAACTTGATGATCTCGGCCTCACGGCCGCCGAACAGCATGGTGAGACGGGCCAGGGCCTTTTCACGGCTGAACGAATAGCTGTCGCTTTCCGGCAGGGTCATCACCATGCCCAGGGCACGGCCGCGCGGAATGATCGTCGCCTTGTGGATGGGGTCGATGCCCGCAACCTTGAGCGCGATGATGGCGTGGCCGGCCTCGTGATAGGCGGTCAGCTTCTTCTCGTCCTCGGACATGGCCATGGTCCGGCGCTCGGCGCCCATCATGATCTTGTCCTTGGCGTCTTCGAATTCGGCATGGGTGACGAAGCGCTTGTTGCGCCGCGCCGCCATCAGCGCCGCCTCGTTGACGAGGTTCATCAGGTCAGCACCGGAGAAACCGGGCGTGCCGCGCGCCAGCACCTTGAGATCCACATCGGGCGCCAGCGGCACCTTGCGGACATGAACCTTGAGCACCTTTTCGCGGCCCGAGACATCGGGGTTCGGCACCACGACCTGGCGGTCGAAGCGGCCGGGACGCAGCAAAGCCGGGTCCAGCACGTCGGGACGGTTGGTGGCGGCGATGAGGATGATGCCCTCATTGGCCTCGAAACCATCCATCTCGACCAGCAGCTGGTTGAGCGTCTGTTCGCGTTCGTCGTTACCACCGCCGAGACCGGCGCCACGCTGGCGGCCGACGGCGTCGATTTCGTCGATGAAGATGATGCAGGGCGCGTTCTTCTTGGCCTGCTCGAACATGTCGCGGACGCGGCTGGCGCCGACACCGACGAACATTTCCACAAAGTCCGAACCGGAGATCGTGAAGAACGGCACATTGGCCTCGCCAGCCACCGAGCGGGCCAGCAACGTCTTACCGGTACCCGGCGGGCCGACCAGCAGCACGCCGCGCGGAATACGGCCGCCCAGGCGCTGGAACTTGCCCGGATCGCGCAGGAATTCAACGATTTCCTCGAGATCCTGCTTGGCTTCGTCCACGCCGGCCACGTCCTCGAACGTCACCTTGCCATGCGTTTCGGTGAGCAGCTTGGCGCGCGACTTGCCGAAGCCCATCGCGCCGCCACGGCCACCGCCCTGCATCTGGCGGATGAAGAAGAACCACACGCCGATAATGACGATGAAGGGCAGCCAGGAGCTGAGCAGGATCGACCAGAACGGGCTCGATTCCGGCGCGCGGGCCGTGATCGAGACGCCCTTGTCTTCCAGGCGATTGATGACATCGGCGCCGGCGGGCAACACGGTTTCGAACCGCGTGCCGTCCCGCAGGGAGCCCGACACGAGATCGTCGGTAATGGTGACGCTGGTGACGCTGCCGGCTTCGACATCGGTGACGAACTGGCTGTAGCTCTTGTCGGAAACCGACGTCGAGCGGGTCGAGGATTGAAAGACCTGGAACAGGCCCATCAGCATAAAGAGTATGACCAGCCAGATGGCGAAGTTGCGGAAGTTTCCGTTCATCAATCCTGTCCCGGAGAAGCCGGCGCGAAGAGGGCGCGGCGCGTGTGCCGAATGTATGTCCGGCATTGGGGCGTTACAAGGGCAAGACCTGCGGTCCTTTGGGTGTCCCGTCCAGTCATAATGTCGCGATTGGGTTAATACGCGGTGGGGATTCGGTTGGTTCCATCAGGACGTACAGAGGTCCGCCTGCAATGCGGCTCGTGCTTGCGGGACGTTTCGAGATGACCCGTGAGGGTTGATCTGGCGCCTCCCTCCCCCTTGAGGGGAGGGATTGAGGGTGGGGGTGTCGAGGGTTCCGCAAGCATCGAGATGGTGGAGACCTCGACACCCCCACCCTGCTCGATTCAACGGACTTAGCTGAAGCTAAGTCCTATCTCGCTTCCCTCCCCTCAAGGGGGAGGGTGGGGCCGGTGGGCGACGCAAATAGTGCAACCACGGCACCAGGATCAATCGATCAGCAGTTGCACGGTGATCCGCTCATCGAACGACCAGCCGCCCAGCGACAGCACACCGCCCTCCGCGTTGCGCACGATCGGCGCCGTGCGGATGGCTTCGGGCGGGGCGGTGACCTTGAAACCGAGGAATTCCTCGAGGCGATGGCGCGGCAGGTAATCGGCGACGCTGGCGGTGAGGCCGGCCTCGGGCGAGGTGTTGATGATGCGGAAGCGCTCGTCCCAGACCAGTTCGCCATGCGGGGCCAGCGGGGCATCTGGCGGCAGCGCCCGGCCGGGCTCGCGCGCCACGACGACGGCATCGTCCTTGAGGCGGATGACGCAGCCAAGGACCGTGGTGGCCTTGGCGAGGCCGGCTGCGGCAATGGTCTGGCGCAGGCGCTCGACCTGGCCCAGGGCGCGCGGCTTCTGGCGGCCGCCCACGATGTTGAGCACGCGGCCGAGAAGGCGCGTGGAAATGGCGGGGCTGAGGCCGACGAACGGCATGAGCTCGATCCGCGCGGCCCCGAACCCGTCCAGCCGCACGATTTCGGTGAAGCAGCCATCCGCCATCTGGACGATTGCTGCGTCGGCTTCGGCCATGCGGGCGGCGAACACGGCCAGCGCGCCGGCGTCGAGGCCCAGGGCTGCCAGTTGAGGCATGGCCTGGCGCCAGCGGACGCGCTCGTAATGCGGATCGGTATTGGAGGGGTCCTGGGCCGGCGTGAGCCCTGCCCCGTCGACCACCGCGCGTAGGGCAGCCGGATCGACAGCAAGCAGCGGGCGATGCACGCGCACGCCTTCGATTTCGGTCATTTCGGTCATGCCCTTGAGGCCCTCGATGCCGCTGCCATGCGCCATGCGCATCAGCACCGTCTCGGCCTGGTCGTGGCGGTGATGAGCGGTGAGCAGCACAGTCGCGCCATCCGCCTGCATGGCGGCACCCATCAGGCGGTAGCGCGCAATGCGGGCGGCCTCCTGCACCCCGGTCGCGGGCTTGGGTCCGGTCCAGGCCAGGCCGCGCGCGGCAAGGCCCAGCCCCTCGGCAACCCGCAGCACCATGGCGACTTCGCCAGCCGCTTCGGGGCGCAATCCGTGATCGACCGAGTAGACGAAAAGCCGGGGCGCAGCGGAAAGGCTCGCGGCCCAGCGCTGCGCCAGCACCATGAGGGCGAGGCTGTCAGCCCCGCCCGAAACGGCAAGGGCGATAGCCGGCTCATTCGCCACCGCAGCGAACAAGGCATCGCGCCCTGCCACGTCCTCGAAAGAAGCCGTCATGCGGGCGGGCATTCGGCCCGTGTCTTCTCCTCGCCCAGCCGCGTGACGAAGGCGGGCGCGAGCGTGGTGTAGCGCTTGTCGATCTCGGCAAAGGTGCGGCACGCGGTTTCCCGCTCGCCGGCGCCCGATAGCGACATGCCCAGCTTGAGCAGCAGGTCGGGCGCGCGCGGGCTGTCCGGGGCCTTCTGGAAGGCGGCGAGCAGCACTTCGGCGGCCTCGTCATAGGCGGCACGCCCGATCAGCACGTCACCGAGGAAATTGGCGGCGTCGGTGGCCTGGGCGCTATCGGGATAGAGCGACAGGAACTGGCTGAACTGATCTTCGGCAAAAGCATAATCGCCCTTGGTGAAGGCGTCGTAGCCGGCGGCGAACTGGGCATCGGCATCGGCATTGCCGGACTTGGCCGCCGCCGGATCAAAGCTCAGATTCATCGGCTGGCCAGTGGTGAGGTCGACGCCACCCGCCGCGCCGGTGCCCACCAGCGGATCGGCGGATTCGCCCAGCGCATCGGCCGGCGCCGCGCTGCCATCGGTAAAGGTTGGGTCGAACTCGGCCTCGCCGGGCAGCGGCTGCACGCCCTGCTCGGGAATATCGGTCAGCGGCACGCCGTCGGCGTCGGCCGGGATGGCATTGGGGTCCTGCGGCAGTGCCTCGGGCTGCGTCACGCCGCCCGCTTGGCCTGCCGCATCAGGTTTTGGGCCGGCACCGCCTTCCAGCGCCTGGAAGCGGAATTCATTGTCTTCCTGCATGCGATTGAGGATTTCCTGCAGCTGGGTGAGCTGGAAGGTCAGGCCCTCGATCTGCCCGTTCTGCAGGCGGAGCTGTTCTTCGAGCTGCTGGATGCGCACCATGAGCTGCGCCGCATCCTGGGTCTGGGCCACATGGATGCGGGCGGGCGCGGCATTGGTCAGGGTCAGCCCCCCCAGCTCGGCCGGCGGCAGGGGCGTCACCTGGGCGGCCATGCCCGGAACGGTGATGCCGAGGGCGAGCGCCAGCGTGCAAAGCGCGGTGCGTCCCCTTTTGAGATAGACCGATAACTTCAAACGACGCCTCCAAACGCGCTGGACCCGAGGCCACCAACATGGTGCCGATGGGGCTGCCGATAAAGAGCAATTTTGGTCAAAAGAAAGCGCCCGGGCCAAATACATGGCTCCGGGCGCTATTGCCTCCAGTTTGCACTGGATTGCCTCGGCCTTGCGGCCGGTATGGCTTACTGGACGACCGTGACCGCGCGGCGGTTCTGGCTCCAGCAGGAAATGTCGTTGCAGATGGCCACCGGCCGTTCCTTGCCGAAGGACTGGCTGGTGATGCGCTGACCGTTGACGCCGCGCGAGACCAGGTAGTTCACGACCACCGAGGCGCGGCGGGCGCCCAGGGCGATATTGTATTCGCGGGTGCCGCGCTCGTCGGCATGGCCTTCGATCATGATGCGGTAATTCTGGTACTGGTTGAGCCAGGCCGCCTGCTTGTCGAGGGTAGCCGAGGCTTCGGCGGTGAGGCTGCTCGAATCGGTCTCGAAGAACACGCGGTCACCGACCGACACGAGGAATTCCTGCTGGCTGCCCGGCGCGCCGCCGCCCGGCCCCAGATTGCCGACACCGGTCGGCATGGTATTGGGCGTCCGCGAACAGGCCGCAATGACCGCTACGAAAAGCAGCATCGCGGCAGCGCGCAATGCGGTGTTGAGTTGTGCGGGAATGACCACGGGAGGCTCCTGAAAGGCAACAATCTTAAGCACGGCATTTACCGCGCTTAATCTTAAGGCCGGGTTTGCCGGAGTGGTTAATCTTGTCCTATTCGGGCGCGAATGTGGCGGGAATCCTGGCTTTTTTGTGATGATGCCGGTTTGCCACAGGGCTGGGAATGATCACGTTAAGGTTAAGTGGGAAGCCTTCGCCTCTCCCTTCGGGGAGAGGTCGACTTGCGAAGCAAGGCGGGTGAGGGGGCCTTCCCCACGCACCGCACCCGGTAAAGGCCCCCTCACCCGGCCTTCGGCCGACCTCTCCCCCAAAGGGCGAGGTGAAGAGGTGCTACCCCCGCAGCCCGGACCACGCCGGATCGGACGCATAGCTCTCGGTGGGGATCGTCAGCAAATTCCGACCCCAGATGTCGACGCTCATCAGTTTGGGGCCGTCATTGCCGCCCGGATCCTGGAAGAACATGATGACGCGGCCATTGGGCGCCCAGGTGGGGCCTTCGGCGTGGAAGCTCGAATAGAGCATGCGCTCGCCGCTTCCGTCCGGGTTCATGATGCCGATATTGAACTGGCCGCCCGACTGGCGGGTGAAGGCGATGAGATCGCCCTTGGGCGCCCAGACCGGGGTGGAGTAGCTGCCCTGGCCGAAGCTGATGCGCTGCGCGTTACCGCCGCCTGAACCCATCATGTAGATCTGCGGCGAGCCGCCACGATCGGATTCAAAGACGATGCGGCTGCCATCGGGCGAATAGGACGGGCCGGTATCGATGGCCGCGCCCGAGGTGAGCTGCTGCGGCGTGCCGCCGCCGGTGCCCACGGCATAGATATTGGTGGCGCCGCCCTGCTCCACCGAAAAGACCACGGTGCCGCCATCGGGCGAGAAGCGCGGCGCAAAGGTCATGGCGCCGACATTGGCCAGCCGCTGCTGGCGGCCGGTCGAAAGCTGCAGCAGGTAGACCTGCGGATTGCCGTCGGCGAAGTTCATATAGGTGACCATGTCGCCATTGGGCGCGAAGCGCGGCGTCAAGGCCATGGTCGACCCATCCGTCAGGTACTGCACGTTGGCGCCGTCCTGATCCATGATGGCCAGGCGCCGCACGCGATTGGCCTTGGGACCGCTTTCGGCGGTGTAGATGACGCGGGTATCGAAATAGCCGGTGCTGCCGGCCAGCGACTCATAGATGGCGTCGGAAATGATATGGCCAACGCGGCGCGCCGAATTGGGATCGGTATTGTAGCTCTTGCCGACCACTTGGGCGGCCTGCTGGGTATCCCAGACGCGCACCGACGACGAGATTTGCCCGCCGCGCTCGACCCCGCCCATCACCAGCGCATCGACATTGGCGGTGCGCCAGGTGGCGAAATCGGGCGTGTTGTTGACGTCGCCCACCTGGATGGGCAGCGAGGCCGGATCGAGCGGCAGGAACAGGCCCGAGCGGCGCAGGTTGTTGCGCACGATATCGGCGATTTCCTTGCCGAAGGTCGGGTCGGACGAGGCGAAATCGGGAATGGCGATCGGCAGGGGCTGGAAATTGGCGCCCTCCACCACGATGCGCAACTGCGCCATCGCCATGGAGGAGCCGGCCAGCAGGGCCCCGCCAGCCAGGCCAAGCTTGAGCGCGTTGCGCCGGGTAATCAGGGTCATGTTCGGTCTCCATTCTCCGCCGTCGGCAGGCATTCTGCCCGCCAGACGTGCCAATTCAAAATCACGGCCGCAGTTCCACGTCGATCTGCCGCCATTCGTCATAGGCCTCCGCCGAGAGGCGGTAGGGTCCGCAATTCATCACCGCCCGCTGCGCCGCCCGCGCAATGGCGCCGCCTGCCTGCGAGGCGTCGGCCGAAATGATGGCCGGCGTGCCGTTGACCGTGCCGTCCGGATTGAGGCTCACCATCAGCCGCACATTGAGGCCGCTGTTGATGTCGCTGGGCAACAGGTTCCAGCATTGCTTGATCTGGCCCACCAGCCCGTCGATCTCCGACTGGCTCAGGCGCGCCGAAGTGCCATCGGTATCGCCAAGCGTCGGCGTGCCGCCCTGCCCGGTGGTGCCGCCGGTGGTGTTGTCGTTGTTGATGATGGCAGAAATATCGTCAGCCAGCGACGCATCGAGCTGCGGCGTCGGCTGCTGCTGCTCGGCCTGCTGCGCGGCGGCCTGGCGCTGGCGTTCTTCTTCCTCGCGCTTCTTGCGCTCGGCCTCGGCAGCGGCGAACTGCTGGCGCTTCTGTTCGAGATTGGCCGGGCGGCTCGCTGGCACCGGCGCCGCCACCTGCGGCGTCGGCGGCTCGGGCTCAGGCACTGGTTCCGGCTCGGGCTCTGGTTCGGGCTCCGGCGTGGGCGTCGGCACAGGAGCCGGTTCCGGCTCGGGCGGCGGCGTGGGCCGCGTCGCAGGCACCGGGGGTACGGCCGGTTCGGGCTCGGGTTCCGGTGCCGGCTCCGGCGCCGGGGCAGGTTCGGGCTCCGGCTCGGGCACCGGTTCCGGCATAGTCTCGGGAGCCGGGGCGGTATTGGTCACCGGAGCCGGCGTTGGAATGTCGGCCGGCGACGGGGTCACCTGGTCTTCTTCGGTATTGCCGGTGGGCTGAGCCAGTTCGGCTTGCCTGTCGTCGGCGACGATGGAGGGCGTTTCGGTCTCAACGATCTGGCTGTCGAGTTGGCCGGCGCGGATATTGGAGAATTCCTCGACCGGCACGAGATCGACCGAGATCGATTCCACGGCAGGCGTCAGCGGTTCGGAAAACCCCAGATTGATGAGGCCGATAGTCAGCACAGCGATGTGGGCGACGATCGAAACCGCTAGGCCGGTGCGCACTGGACTAGCCCGGTTCCCGCTCGGTGATGAGGCCGATCTTGGTGAAGCCCGCAGCGGACAAAATGCCCATGACGCGCATCACCGAGCCATAGTTGGCGCTGGTATCGCCACGCAGGAAAATACGATCCTCGGTGCCATTGGCCGCCTTGGCCGTCACGCTGGCCACAAGGTCGGTCTCGGCAACCACATCCTCGTCGACATAGATCGTGCCTTCCGGCGTCACTGCCACGGTGATCGGCTGGGTCTGGCTCGGCATCTCATTGGCCGCGGTCTGCGGCAGGTCGATGGGCACGCCGGCCGTCATCATCGGCGCGGCCACCATGAAGATGATGAGCAGCACCAGCATGACGTCGACCATCGGCGTCACGTTGATCTCGCTCATGATCGCCCGTTTCTTGCGGCGCCGGCGGCGCCCGCCGCCTCCGCCGCCTGCTGCGGCACCCATGCCCATGTCAGCTTCTCCGTGCTTCGAGCTGGCGGCTGAGGATGGTGGAGAATTCGTCGGCAAAGCCTTCGAGCCGCCCGATCATCTTGCCGGCATCGGAGCTGAGCTTGTTGTAGGCGATAACCGCCGGAATAGCCGCGACCAGGCCAATGGCGGTGGCGAACAATGCCTCGGCGATCGGGCCGGCGACCACGGCCAGATTGGTGCTCGATGAAGCAGCAATGGCGGTAAAGGCATTCATGATGCCCCAGACCGTGCCGAACAGGCCGATAAACGGCCCGGCCGAACCGATGGTGGCGAGGAAACCCAGGCGCTTTTCCAGATGCTCGCTCTCGCGGGCAATGGCCACGTCAAGCACCTTGTCGAGGCGCTGCTGCATGCCCACGAAACTGGCCGCATTCTGCTCGTGGCTGCGCTTCCACTCCTTCATGGCGGCGACGAACACCGCGCCCAGCCCCCCGGACGTCTTTTCGGACTGCTGCTGATAGAGCTCTTCCAGCGACTGGCCCGACCAGAATACGCGCTCGAAGCGGTTCATCTCCGCCTGGGTGCGGCGATAGGTGATGGTCTTGTCGATGATGATGGCCCAGCACCAGATCGAGGCCCCGAGCAGACCCAGCATCACCGCCTTGACGATCCAGTCGGCGGCCCAGAACAGCCCCCAGATGGAGAAATCGGTGTGCGGGGCAACCGCCCCCACAGCGTCCATGGCTTCCATGTCGTGATCCCTTTTGGCCCGGTTCGCTTGACCGACCCTCAAGCATCAGGCGATGGGGTCGAAATCTGTCAAAATTAAGAGAAATGCCCGGAGAACCGGCCCTTTGCCGGACGGCTCCCGGACACGTGTCCGCTTTGCCGCAATTATGGTCAAGAAGAGGTTAAGAAAGAGAGTCGGGGCGCCGAACCGCTTCACTTCCGCGTGACGGCAAGTGCAGCTAACATGAGGCATCCCGGCACGGAGGCTTCTGGCATGGCCAAGCTGTTTTTCGGAATGAACCAGTCGCTGGACGGCTATGTCGACCACGACGCCTTCGCGCCCGACCCCACGCTGTTTCTTCACTTCGTCGAGCAGACGCGCAACCTGTCCGGCAGCATCTATGGACGCCGTCTCTATGAAATCATGCGCTACTGGGACGATGACCAGCCCGGCTGGAATGCGGCGGAGCAGGAATTTGCCATGGCGTGGCGGGGCGTGCCGAAATGGGTCGCCTCGCGCACGCTGACATCGGTCGGACCCAATGCCACGCTTGTCACCGGCGACATCGAGGCCACGATACGCAACCTGAAGGCCGATCTGGCCGGAGAGATCGAAATCGGCGGGCCAGTGCTGGTGGGGAGCCTGACCGATCCAGGCCTGATCGACGAATATCGCATCTACCTGCACCCGGTCGTGCTAGGGCGCGGCAATCCCTTCTTCGCCGGCCCCCGGCCGCGATTGCGCCTCGTGGCGAGTGATGCGATGGGCGGAGACGTGGTGAGGCTGAGATACGCTCCGGCCTAGGAAAGCCGATTGCCCCACCCACCGGCCGTCACCCTCGGGCTCGACCCGAGGGCCCTGCGCTTGCAGGACGATGGGTCGGTGAACCCTCGGGGCGGGTCCGAGGATGACGATCTGAGGGTGGGTGACGCGCGGTGATGGGAGGACGCAGTCGCCACTAGCCCCGCGGCCCAAATCTCTCGAGAATGACCTTGGGCATGCGCGCCGGCCCGCCGCTGGTCCTGATGGCGACGACGACCACGCTCGCCCGCGTCAGCACCGTCTCGCCGCGCAGGATGGTTTGCTTCAGCGTCAACCGCGCGCCGCTGAGGGCGGCGACTTCGGTGGTGACATCAAGCAGGTCATCGATATGGGCCGCACCATCGAAGGCGATTTCCATGGAACGGACGGCAAAGGCGATGCCTTCAGCTGCCAGTTCGGAATGGTGGATGCCCTCCTCGCGCAGGAATTCGGTACGGCCGCGCTCGAAGAACTTGAGATAGGCCGCGTGATAGACATTGCCGGAAAAATCGGTGTCTTCGTAATAGATGCGGACGGGGAAGCTGTGGCGGGTCACTCCACCACTCCGCCTTCGTGGAACACGACATGTTCCGGCACGCCGGAAAGGGTGCGCAGCCGCGCCGGCAGCCAGGGCGGCAACAGGTTCGCCTCTTTCAGCGCCGGTCCTTCCAGCGGCAGCCATGAAAATTGCAGCAAATGACCTTCATCCTCGCGCACGAGGAAGGGCTGCTCGCCGCCCGGCCGCACCTGTTCGGGCAGCGCGATGGCATAGATGAAGCCGAGCTCGTGATAGCGGTCACCCTCGCGGCCGTAAAAGCTCTCCGAGGTGAAGAGCAGCGGCCCGACCGCGACCGGCATGGCCAGTTCCTCGGCCATTTCGCGCACCAGCGCGACATTGCTGGGCTCGCCCATCTCGACGCGACCGCCCGGCAGCATGCAATAGTCGTCATCATCTTCGCGGCAGACCAGCACATGCCCGTCGCGGATGGCGGCGCCGGCCACGCGATAGTTGAAGCAGGTGCCCTCGACCGGGAAGCTGAGAATGATGCGCTCGCTCATTCTCCCTCCGGTTCCTCGAACAGGCTGGCCTGCAGGCCGACGAAACCTTGCGGCACCACCTTGCCCAGATGCTGGAAGGCGGCGCCGGTCAGCATGCGGCCGCGCGGGGTGCGCTGGATGAAGCCCTGCTGGATCAGGTAGGGCTCGACGATTTCTTCGATGGCGTCGCGCGGTTCGCTCAGCGCCGCCGCGATGGTCTCGATACCCACAGGGCCGCCATTGTAGAAATCGGCAATGGTGGTGAGATAGCGCCGGTCGAGCTGGTCGAGTCCGCGCGCATCGACATCGAGCCGCAACAGCGCCTTGTCGGCAATGGCGCGGGTGATCTCGCCCGAGCCATCGACCAGCGCGAAATCGGTGACCCGGCGCAAAAGCCGCCCCGCAATGCGCGGCGTTCCACGGGAGCGGCGCGCGATTTCCATGGCCCCATCGGGCGCCATGGGCATGCCGAGCAGCCTTGCGCCGCGCTGCACGATCTGCACCAGTTCCTCGGGCGTGTAGAAATTGAGCCGCACCGGAATGCCGAAGCGGTCACGCAGGGGGGTGGTGAGCAGGCCGGCGCGGGTGGTAGCACCAACCAGGGTGAACTTGGCAAGATCGATCCGCACCGAGCGGGCGGCCGGGCCTTCGCCGATGATGAGATCGAGCTGGAAATCCTCCATCGCCGGATAGAGTACTTCCTCGATCGCCGGATTGAGCCGGTGGATTTCGTCGATGAACAGCACGTCGCGCTCTTCGAGATTGGTCAGGAGCGCGGCAAGATCCCCCGCCTTGGCGATGACCGGGCCCGACGTGGCCCGGAAACCGACACCCAGTTCCCGCGAAATGATCTGTGCCAGCGTGGTCTTGCCCAGCCCCGGCGGGCCGACGAACAGCACATGGTCAAGCGCCGTGCCGCGCTTCTTGGCCGCCTCGATGAACACTTCCAGATTAGCCCGCGCCGCCGCCTGGCCGACAAATTCGGAAAAGCCGGAGGGACGGAGGGACACGTCAAGCGGATCATCGCGGCCGGCGGCGGGAGAGGTAAGATCGGTCACGCAGCGTCCAATCGAGACAAGATGAGATCGATAGCCATGAGAAGATAGCTATCCCTTTCGCTATCGGTGAACGCGGCGAATCCATCGGTGCTGCCGTCGAACAGTATTTCGTCTCCGGCCGAGGGATAGTCGACTGTGAAACGCGACCATCTCACACGGATATAGCCTGCCGCGTCGTCCCCGCGGAATATCTCGTACTGCTCGGGCGCAGCAGAGCAGGTTCGTTCCATTCTCAGACCGCTGACCGACAGCTTGGCATAGACAGCTTCCGAAGGCATCGGAATGGACCGGGTTGTTCCGAGCATCCCTTGCAATGCTTCAATATCGATCATTCCGGGCCTCCTGCTGCAATTCTGGCCGGGACCTCAGCGGGCAATCCCGGCATCCCAGGATGGATCCCGGCCTTCGCCGGGATGACATCGTGCCTGATGAGGCTAAACGCACTACACCAGCTTGGGTCAACACACCAAACGCGTTACTGGCTCAACTCCCTGAGCCCCAGCCGGATGAGCTTCTCCGTGGCAATCCCATCCCCTTCCCGCGCCACGATCCTGGCCAAAGCCGCCGAGGCCTGCGCGCTGGAATAACCGAGATTGGTGAGTGCCGAGACGGCGTCGGCAATGGCGGAAGGCGCGACGCCCTCGCCCAAAGCGGCTTGCAGGCCCAAAGTACCGGCATCGATGCCGGGGCCGGTCGGGGCCTTGCCCTTGAGTTCGGTAACCAGACGAACGGCGAGCTTGGGGCCGACGCCGTTGGCGCGGCCGATCATCGCCTTGTCCTGCAAGGCCACGGCGCTGGACAATTCGGCCGGCGACAGCACCGAGAGGATGGAAAGCGCCACGCGGGCGCCCACGCCCTGCACCGTCATCAGCAGGTTGAACCAGCCCTTCTCGCCTTCGCTCGAAAAGCCATAGAGGCGGATCATGTCCTCGCGCACGATAGTTTCGATGAACACCACAGCCGCCTCGCCGACGCGTGGCAGCGTTTGCAGCGTGCGGCTGGAACAGAACGCCTCATAGCAGACGCCGCCGCAGTCGATCAGCACGAAGTCGTCGCCAAAGCTGTCCACCAGCCCTTTGAGCTTGCCGATCATGCGATGGCCCTCAGGCGCTGGTTGGAAACCCGGTGATGGGCATGGCAGATGGCGATGGCCAGCGCATCGGCCGCGTCTGCCCCCTTGAAGTCGGCTGCGGGCAGCAACGTCTTGACCATGAGCTGGATCTGTCCCTTGTCGGCATGGCCAGTGCCGACCACCGATTTCTTGACCAGGTTGGCGGCATATTCGGCAACCGGCAGGCCCCGCGCCGCCGGCGTCAGCAGCGCCACGCCGCGTGCCTGGCCCAGGATCAGCGCCGAGCGCGCCCCGGCATTGACGAAGGTTTCTTCCACGGCTGCTTCCTCAGGCGCGAAGCGATCGAGCACCTCGCCCAGCCCTGTGAACAACATGGCGAGCCGTTCCGCCAGCGATCCATCGACCGGCGGCATCACCGTGCCGGCGGCCACGAAGGTCAGCCGGTTGCCCAGCGTCTCGATGACGCCCCAGCCACAACGGCGCAGGCCGGGATCGATTCCGATGATTCGGGTAGCAGCACTCATGCGCTCATCCTTAATGATGCGCTGCCAGCCTACCAAGCCTAGTGTGAACAAAAAGGCAACACAGCCGGTGGAAAACCGGGTGATCGATAAAATCCTATCCAACGTGCAAACACCATCTTCAAGCCACGTCCCTAGTCTCGTTCGCGGGAATGCAGGGGCAAAACATGACGGAACTTGGTCGGAACCTACCGAAGCGGGCGTGGCTGCACATCTATCGCGTCACCGGGGCGATCACGCTCATCTCGGTGGTGCTATCGGTAATCTTCACCAACATGATCATGGAAACCTTTTCGGCCGGCGTGAATATGCAGGGGCTGCTCGTTTCCATCGTCATGCCGCTGGCGCTGGGCGGGCCGATGACCTGGTTCCTGGTGCTGCGGCATGAACAATTGCGTCATGCCAATGAGCAACTCGAACATATGGCAAGCACCGACTGGCTGACCGCCTGCCTCAATCGGGGCGCCTTTACCGGCGCCGTCAGCCGCTATCTCGATCGCCGCGCACCGACCGACAATGGCGGCGCCCTGCTGATCGTCGATGCCGACGATTTCAAGAGCGTCAACGACCGCTTCGGCCATGACGCGGGCGACGAGGCGCTGCGGCTGATCGCCGGCGCCATCCGCCAGGCGGTGCGCGGCACCGATCTGGTCGGGCGGCTGGGCGGCGAGGAATTCGGTATCTTCCTGGCCGAATCCGACGTGGTGGCTGCAGACCACGTCGCCGAGCGCATCCGCCGCTCCGTGTCGGCCATCGCCTTTGCGCCCGGCGATGAGCGCTGTGCGCTTTCGGTCAGCATCGGCGGCGCCACCTATGCCACGCGCGCCCAGTTCGGTGAACTCTACCGCCTGGCCGACCAGCACCTCTACGAAGCCAAGAATACCGGTCGCGACCGCGTCGCCATGATGCAGGCCGCCTGACATGGAGATGCCCGCCGCCTGACCGTCCTGCCGCCACGCCGCCGCCGCCCGCCTGCCCCTTGCAGGACAGGCGGATCTGCCGTTTCAAAGCCGAGAGAACCGCTCGATGATGCCTTCCAAGACTTTGACTGCCCTGCAAAGCTGGTCCAGCGTCGGCCGGTGGACGTTGTTCGGCACATTGGCCTGCGTCGTGATTTCGGTGGGATTCAATGCCATAGTGTTCGGCGACCTCGGCGCCGCGGCGCTGCAGCGCTCCATTGTCAGCGCCATCGTCCTGCCCATCGTCCTGGGCCTGCCGCTGTTCTTCTACATGAGCCTGCGGGTGCGGGGCCTGGCCATAACCAACCGGCGCCTGGGCCTCGTCGCCCGCACCGACAGCCTCACCGCCTGCCTCAATCGCGGCGCCTTTACCGGCCAGGTCGGCACGCTGCTGACCCAGCGCGCCCATAGCAGCAGCGGCGCGCTGCTGATGATCGACGCCGACAATTTCAAGGCGATCAACGACCTGTTCGGCCATGATGCGGGGGACGAGGCGCTGACCATCATCGCCCGCTCCATCCGCACCATATTGCGGGCCGGCGACCTGGTGGGGCGCATGGGTGGCGAGGAATTCGGCGTCTACCTGCCCGATGTCGACCAGCACAGCGCCGAAGCCGTCGCGGAACGCATCCGCCGCTCGGTCAACCTGGCGGTCTTCGCCCCCGACGGCAAGCAGCGTTCGCTATCGGTCAGCATCGGCGGCGTGGCCTTCGAAGGGTCGGCGAGCTTTTCCGAACTGTTCCGCATCGCCGACCAGCGTCTCTACGGCGCCAAACAAACCGGCCGCAACCGCGTCGCCGTGGTGCATGTCGCCGATCATCCGTTCATTGATTTGAAGCGGAGTGCGTGAGCGACACGCACTCGCTTCGCGGTAATGCCGCCGTGAGCAAGGGCGGCAGACGCCCTTGCCGTCCGTGGCGTCTAGGCTTCGAGCTTGGCCGCGTCTTCGTCGCTCATCTCGAAGTTGGAATAGACGTTCTGCACGTCGTCATCTTCTTCGAGCGTGGCGATCAGCTTCATCAGCGTGGCGCCCTTTTCGGCGTCGATCGGCGTATTGGTCTGCGGCTTCCAGATCGCCTTGACCGATTCGGCCTCGCCCAATGCCTTTTCCAGCGCCGCGGCAACCTCCACCATCGCTTCGAACGTGGTGGTGATGTAATGGCCCTCTTCGTCGCTCTCGACGTCGTCCGCGCCCGCCTCGATGGCGGCTTCCATCACCTTGTCTTCCGAGCCGGCCTTGGCCGGGTAGGTGATCTCGCCGACCTTGTCGAACATGAAGCCGACCGAATTGGTTTCTCCCATGGCGCCGCCATTCTTGGAGAAATACGAGCGGACATTGGAGGCGGTGCGGTTGCGATTGTCGGTCAGCGTCTCGACGATGATGGCGACGCCGCCCGGCCCATAGCCCTCGTAACGGATCTCATCATAGTTGTCGCCGTCGGAGCCCATGGCCTTCTTGATGGCGCGGTCGATATTGTCCTTGGGCATGGACTGGGCGCGGGCATTGACCACGGCCAGGCGCAGGCGCGCATTGAAAGCGGGGTCGGGCATGCCCAGCTTGGCCGCGACGGTGATTTCGCGCGCCAGCTTGGAGAAAATCTTGGAGCGCACCGCGTCGGACTTGCCTTTGCGGTGCATGATGTTTTTGGCGTGTGAATGGCCGGCCATCGGTCACCCCCCTCGAAGTAAGAATGCTGGATTGGTGGCGCGTTATAGGCAAGCGCGCGCCGCTTGTGAAGCGGGCGCTAGAACTCCGGCTCCGCCTGGGCCAGTGTTCCGCCGATCCGCACGGGCAGCACCTTGACTGCCAGCCCGGTACGCGGATCGGTTTCGACCGCCACGCCGCACAGCGTCGCCTCGCCCTCCGCGGGTGTGAAGCGGCCATTGGCGATGCCGGTCAGGAAGCGGTTGAGCGGTTCCTCGGGGTCGACGCCGATGATGGAATCGAAATCCCCGCACATGCCGGCATCGGCCATCAGCGCCGTGCCACCCTTGAGGATGCGCTGGTCGGAAGTGGGAATGTGGGTATGGGTGCCGACGACGAGGCTCACTCGCCCGTCCAGAAAAAAGCCCATGCCCTGGATTTCCGAGGTCGCCTCGGTGTGGAAATCGACGATGATGGCGTCGGCCTGTTCACCCAGTGGGCAGGCCGCCACCGCCGCCTCGACGGCGCGGAACGGATCGTCCGCCGGGCCCATGAACACCCGCCCCAGCGCATTGATGACCAGCACCCGATGGCCGTTTCGGCCCTCGACGAACATGGCGCCGCGCCCAGGCGTGCCGGGCGCCATGTTGATGGGCCGCAGCAGGGTGTTTTCGCGCTCGATGTAGGAGAGCGTGTCGCGCTGGTCGAAGGCATGGTCGCCCAGCGTCACGATATCGGCGCCGGCATCGCGCAGGCCCTGGAAATGCGGCTCGGTGAGCCCGCGTCCGTGGCTGGCATTCTCGCCATTGATCACCACGAAATCGAACTTGTAGCGCTCGATGATGCCAGCCAGCCGCTCGGCAACACCATCGCGGCCGGAGCGGCCCACCACATCGCCCAGAAACAGGAACCTCATGCCGAAGCGCCGAAGTGGCGCACACCGGCTTCGGTGACCACGGCATCGAGCGGCACGTCATGCGCCTCGCGCGGAATACGGTCCAGTTCCTGGGCGGCGAAGGCCAGCCCGATCAGCTTGGGCTTCTTGGTCATTGTCGCCAGGGTCCGGTCATAATAGCCGCCGCCATAGCCCAGGCGCGTGCCGCGGCCGTCGAAAGCCAGCAGCGGCATGATGACGATATCGGGTTCGGCCCTGGGCGCCAGCTCGGACGGTGCCAGTGTGCCAAAGCCCGATTCGTAGAGCGAAGCGCCCTGCTCCCAGACGCGCAGGTCGAGCGGCTGTTCGGGACCGAGCACCACCGGCAGCACCACCGTCTGGTTGCTATCCATCAGCTTGACCAGGATGGGCTGGCAATCGAGCTCATCACGGATGCGCCAATAGGCGGCGACCACATCGCCGGCCCCGAGCGGGATGGCATCGAAGAAATGGCGGGCGGCGGCCTTGGCCGCATCGGCACGCTCACCGTGATCGAGCAAGGCCCTGGCCGCTCGCGCCCTGATCCGCAGCGCCGCCTTGGCCTCTTCGATCATCTCGTCAACCATGGCGCACGCAACCTGCTCAGACAATAAGGTGCCGCCCTGGCCGTGGGATATGCGATCCCGGGAACCTACTTTACGCAGGTGGGCGCCGTATGTCTGAGCCCAGGAGCCCAGTCAGGGACAGCTCCCTTAGGATCGATAAGGCCCCGGGGATATTGGTATCCATCACGCACCGGGCAGCAACCAAGATATAGGCGCTTTGGCCGGTGGTGCAAAGGGTGCGTTAGAGGAGATCGACCCAATCTTGGCTTTGGTGAAAAACACGCTGAATGACTACGTCATTGTCGTCCAATTGATAGACGAGCAGGTGGGCGCCGAAAATACCGGACGCGCACCGGAATAGCGCGGTCGGCCCGCTCCGGACCGAACTGGGCCACGCTGGCCTCGTAGAGTGCTTCGGAGTCGATGATGGCACGCTCCGAGAAGCGATACACCATGTCAGGCAGCGCCCGATGTCTTGACCCCGGCCTTCCGGCGAGCATTCGCGAAGATTTCGTCGGGCGTTAGCGGACTGACGCCGTTATCGATGCCCTCCTGCACGAGTCTTTCAAACTCGGCTTTCTTATCGGCGCGCTCCTGGTCACGCCGCACCAGGTCGCGGACATAGTCGCTGGCATTGCCGTAGCGGCCGGTCTTCACCTGATCTTCCACCCATTGTTTCATCGCATCGGGCAGGGAAACATTCATCGTGGCCATTGCTGGTCTCCTTCGCCTCCAGTCTAGGTTTCTTGGCAATCTTTGCCAAGATGACACTTGTTTCCGCCGAAGGCGATTACCAATATCGTGTGGCTTGGGAGACCCACCAATGTTCGCGCATATCCTCATCGTCATCATCGTCGCCATTGCCATCACCGCATTGGCGGAGCGGCGCAATGTGCAGCCGGCGCTGCTGGTTGCCATTGTGGGCCTCATCGCCTCGTTCATTCCCGGCATGCCGCGGCTGGAACTGGAGCCCGAAATCATCCTCGGCCTCGTGTTGCCGCCCATGCTGTTCTCGGCGGCGAGCGACTTTTCCTTTTCCAGCTTTGCCCAGCGCCTGGGTTCGATCGTAAATCTGGGCGTGTTCATGGTATTTGGCACCACGGCGCTGGTCGGCGTCGTGGCCGTGGCGGTGGCGCCTGAACTCGGCCCCGCAGCCGCTATCGTGCTCGGCGCGGTGCTGGCCCCGCCCGATGCCGTCACCGCCATCACCATCGGCCGCAAGGCCGGCCTGCCGGTGGCGCTGATGACCGTGCTCAAGGGGGAAAGCCTGATCAATGACGCGGCGGCGTTGACCCTGTTTGCGGTGGCCGTCGCTGCGGCGGCCGGCACCCAGGCTTTCATCGACAGCACGCCGCTCTATTTCCTCTATGCCGCCGTCGTCGGCATCATCCTCGGCATGCTGATCGGGAACCTGGCGCAACTGGCGCGGCGCAAGCTGGCCAACCCCTCGCTGGCAACCGCGGTATCGGTCATCGTACCCTTCGCAGCCTACCTGCTGGCCGAGGAAGTCCATGCCTCGGGCGTGCTCGCCGTGGTCGCCGCCGGCTTTGCCCTGGGCCATCACTCGGCCGAGTCCGGCTATGAGGAGCGCATCCAGGAGCGCCAGTTCTGGCGCACCATCGATACCCTGCTCGAAACCTTCGTCTTTGCCTATATCGGCCTGCAACTGCGCTTCGTCATCACCGACGCGGTCGAGGCCGGCTATGACCTGCTGCAACTGGCAGGCGGTGCCGCGGCCATCTTCGTGACGACGGTGGCGATCCGCTTCGCCTGGGTCTTCGGCACCGCAGCGATCGCCCGGCGCCGCCGTGCCGCCGCTGCCCGCCGCCCGGCCAGGGTACCACGGCCCGGGCGGCGCGAGCGGCCGCCTTCTCCCCCGCCATTGACCTGGAAGGAAAACATCGTCCTGTCCTGGACCGGCATGCGCGGCGTGGTGACGCTGGCCGCCGCGGCCGGTGTGCCCCTGGTCACGGCGACCGGCCAGGACTTCCAGGGGCGCGAGGCCATTCTGGCGCTGGCCTTCCTCGTCACCATCGCCACGCTGCTGATCCAGGGGCTCACCCTGCCCTGGCTCATCAGGCGGCTCGATCTCAACAATCCGGACGATGCCCGCCATCTCGCCGACCAGCATGCGCGGGCCGTCGGCATCGCCGAGCAGGCCACCAAGGACGCCCTCGCCGAATACCGCAAGACCCATACATCCGCGTCGTCGCGCCGGCTGGCCGACATGATGGCCAAGCGCGTCGCCCAGGAGGCCGCGGCAACGCCAGCCGAACCGATATTCGACCAGACCGAGGCGCTGGTGCTGGGCAACATCCTGCTCGAGGCGCGCCGCAAGCAGCTCATCGCCGCACGCGACGCCCGCCAGCTCGACGACGCCGTGCTGCGCGACATGCTGGAGCAGATGGACCTCGAACAGGCCTTCATGGACAGCCTGGACAAGGGCTCCTGAGCAATAATATGAATTGACAAGTCATATTTGTTGGCGGTAGCAGTGCCCCATGTCGGAGCGAGGGCTGCGGCACCATTTGCCTGGGGTATTCCATGTCCATCAAATCACTTGTCGCCGCCCTTGCCGGCGCGATGCTGCTTGCCGCTCCGGCGCTGGCGGTCGAAATCTCTCATGATCTCGGCACCACCGAGGTTCCCGATGCGCCACAGCGCATCGTCGTCCTCGAATACAGCTTCGTCGATACGCTGGCGGCGGTTGGCGTCTCCCCGGTCGGCATTGCCGACGACGAGAAGCGCGACTCCATCGTGCCGATCTACACCGACATCATCGGCGACGACTGGACCTCGGTCGGTACCCGCAAATCGCCGAGCCTGGAAGTCATCGCCTCGCTGCAGCCGGACCTGATCATCGCCGATACCAGCCGCCACGAGGCCATCTACGAGGCGCTCAGCGAGATTGCGCCCACCATCTCGTTCGACAGCCTGACCGGCACCTATGAAGTTGCCATCGAAGCGGCAAGAACCATCGCTCATGCCATCGGCAAAGATGCCGAGATGGAAGCGCGCCTGGCCGAACACACCGCGACCATGGAGGGCTTCAAGGCTGAGATCGGCGACGTGACGGGCTGGTCGGCCCAGTTCATCGTCGACAATGGCGAAGGCATCTTCCTGCATTCGCCGGTGAGCTATAACGGCTCGCTGCTCGCCTGGTTCGGCTTTACCAGCAACATGCCCAGCCCCGATGGCCACACCTATGAGGAAGCCATCGTCAACACCTCGCTGGAACAGCTCTCCGAGATCGATCCCCAGATCATCATCCGCGGCAAATATGCCGATCCGGGCCTGACCGACTCCTGGGTTGGCCAGCCGCTTTACGACGCCGTCGCCGCGGTCAAGTCCGGCAATGTCTATGACGTCAACGCCCACGAATGGTCGCGTCTGCGAGGTGTGCTCGCCTCCGAAGTCAGCGGCGCCAACCTGGTCGACATCGTCAAGCAGCTGAAGCCGTAATCTTGCCTCTCGCCTTACGATATATGCTCCTGGCGGCAGCGGTGCTCCTTGCGGCACTGCTGTCGCTGGCCATTGGGCAGCGCAGCGATGTCGGCCTGGCCAATGTGCTGCAACTGCTGCTCGTCGATGACGGGAGCCTCGCCCGCTCGGCGGTGGTGGACCTGCGCCTGCCGCGCACGCTGATCGCCGCGCTCATCGGCATCAATCTGGGCCTGGCCGGCCTGGCCCTGCAGGCGATAACGCGCAATCCGCTGGCCTCCGAATCCGTCCTCGGCATCAACCAGGGCGCCGCGCTTGGCGTGGCTGTTGGCCTCGTCGTGCCGTCGCTGCTGGTGGTCAATCTCGATGTCATGGCCATTATCGGCGCGGTCGTGGCCGGCATCGTCACCTTCTCCATCGCCGGCGGGCTGGGCGGACGGCTCGATTCCATGCGGCTGATCCTGGCCGGCGTCACCGTCGGCGCCTTCAGCTTCGCCTTCGTCCGCTTCACCTTCACGCTGGAAGACAACCTCTCGCGGCTGATCCTGAGCTGGACCTCGGCCGATATCTCATCGAGCCGCTTCGACCAGGCGCTGCCGCTGGTATTCTGGGCCTTTGGTGGCCTGGTGGTCAGCATGCTGATGGCGCACAGCTTCAATATCCTCGCCCTCGGCGATGGCGCCAGCCAGGGGCTGGGCGTCGATCCGCGCCGCGCCCGCTTCACCGGCGCCATGCTGGCCGCCGTGCTGACCGGCGCCAGCGTGGCCGCTGCCGGGCCGGTAATGTTCGTCGGCCTCGTGATGCCCCATCTCTGCCGGTTGTGGTTCGGCCCCAATCACCGCGTGCTGGTGCCCGTCGTGGCACTGGGTGGCGCCGGACTGGTGCTGTTCGCCGATGTAATTTCCAAGCTGGTGCGCTTTCCCTATGAAACCCCGCTCGGCGTCGTCTGCGCGCTGATCGGCGCGCCCTATTTCCTCTATGCGACGCTGCGCGCCCGGAACATGGCATGACCGACATCGCCCTGCCCCGCTCCGCCACCAGCCGCGCCATTACCTTGATCGTGGTGCTGGTCGCCCTTGTCGTCGCCGCCGCGCTCTGGGGCATCAGTGTCGGCGCCGTGGCCATCCCGGTCGACGTCATCGTCAATACGCTGTTCAATCTCGATGGCGAGCAGCAGACCTATATCATCATGAAATCGCGCCTGCCGCGCATGGTGCTGGCTTTGCTGGCCGGTGGGGCGCTGGCTTTGTCGGGCGCCATCATCCAGGCGGTGATCCGCAATCCGCTGGCCAGTCCCAACATCATCGGCATCAATTCCGGCGCCGCCCTGTTCGCGCTCGGCATGGTGCTGGTCTTCCCCGCCATTCCGGTGGCCTGGATGCCGCTGGCCGCCTGCATCGGTGGCCTCTTCGCCGCCAGCTTCGTCATGCTGGTGGCCCACTACCGCAGCCTATCGGCGGTGCATCTGGCGCTGATCGGCGTCGCGGTCGGCTTCGTCTTCGAGGCCGGCGTCGACTACCTGCTCATCACCTCCAGCGACAGCGAAAGCTCGGCCCCGATGATCTGGCTGACCGGCTCGCTCTGGGGCCGCACCTGGGGTCATGTCGCCATCAGCTGGATTCCTCTATTGGGCCTGAGCGCCTTGGCTCTGCTGCTCTCCTATCGGCTCGACCTGATCGCCTTGGGCGAAGGCACTGCCACCGGCCTCGGGCTCAACGTGCCACGGCAACGGCTGCTGCTGCTCTTTGTCGCCACCATGCTGGCCAGCGTCGCCGTGGCGGTGGTCGGGGTCATGGGCTTTATCGGCCTGATGGCGCCCCATATCGCCCGCCGGCTGGTCGGTGGCTCGCATCGGCTGATGCTGCCGGTCTCGGCCTTGGTCGGCATGCTGCTGGTGGTGCTGGCCGACAGCATCGGCCGTGCCATCGCCCCGCCAATCGAGATTTCGGCGGGCATCCTCGCCGCGCTGATCGGCGCGCCCTTCTTCATCTACATCATGCTCACCACTGCGTCGGAGATCGAGTCATGAGCATCACGCTTGCCGGCGTCACGGCCGGCTATGGCCGCGACCGCGCCATCGTCAGCAATATCGATCTGGAAATCCGCACCGGCGAGGTGACGATCCTGATCGGCCCCAATGGCTGTGGCAAGTCCACCCTGCTCAAGACCATCGGCCGGCTGCTCAAGCCGCGCACCGGCTCGATCCATATCGATGACCTCAACGTGCTGCGCAACGATCCCAAGCGGGTCGCCCGCACCATCGCCTATCTGCCGCAAAGCCCGGTCGTGCCCACGGCTATCACGGTGGAACAGCTTGTCGGCTATGGCCGGGCGCCACACCAGTCGCTGCTTGGGTTGCGCTCACCCAGGGATATCGAACTGGTCGATTCTGCCATCGCCACCACCGGCCTCGACGACCTGCGCATGCGGCCGGTTGCCGAACTGTCCGGCGGCCAGCGCCAGCGCGCCTTCATCGCCATGGCCCTGGCACAGGACACGCCCTATGTGATGCTGGACGAACCCACCACCTTCCTCGACATCCGCCACCAGGTCGAGACACTCGACCTCATCCGCCAGTTGCACGATGCCGGCCGCACCAGCATCGTCGTGCTGCATGATATCGCCCAGGCGGCCCGCTACGGCGACCGCCTGGTGGTGATGCATGAGGGCAGGATCGTCGCCGAAGGCAAGCCGGGCGACGTGGTAACGCCCGACCTGTTGCGGACGGTTTATGGGCTGGACTGCGCGGTTTATCCCGACCCGGTATCGGGAACACCGGTAGTGACGCCGCGCTGAGACCTTCCTTACCTCTCCCTTTGGGGGAGAGGTCGACCCTCTTGGGTCGGGTGAGGGGGCCTTTTCTTGGTGCAGTGCGAGGGGAAGCCAGAAAGGCCTAGCCGGGCAATATTGCCGCTTCGTCCAGCACCCCCGCCACGCCTTCCAGCGCCTTGGCGGCGTCACTGAGCTTACTGGCGAACCTGCCTTCCAGCGCCTCGATCTCGCTGGCGACTTCCTGGCCGGCGCGGGTCAGCACCACCACTTCGGTTTCCAGCGCCTTGATCCGGCGCTCGGCCTCGGCCAGCTCGTCCACCACGGCGATGCCGGCCATGACCGTCAGGCGATTGTCGCCGATTTCGCCCACGGCGCCCTTGAGCGCCTCGACATGGGTGTTGAACCGCTCGGCCAGCCCGATCAGGTGCTGCTGCTGGCCCTCTTCGCAGGCCATGCGGTATTTGCGGCCGTTGATCTCGACATTGACTTCGGGCATTGCACTACTCCGCCTTGGCCAGCACTTCGCGGACAGTCTCCATCGCCTCCACGAGGCGACGGGACACATCATGCGCGCTATCGTCGAGCCGCTTGGCGCGCGCCGCCGTCTTGTCGAGTTCGGTGGCGAGGCGCGCCCGCTCATGCACCAGCCGCTGCGTATCCACCTCGATGCGGTTCTGCTGGCGCAGCCGCGTGCCCAGGTTGCGCACGGATTGGTCGAGCCGCGCCATGGCGCGATCGAACCGCGCATTGGCCGCGGTCAATCCGTCTTCAAGTTCCGTGTCACTCATTGTTCCTACGGTCCTCTGCCCACGGCGATTCCAGCCGTCCCAGCGTGCCCCAGCCCTCGCCGCAATGCAACCGTTCAGGCACCGAAGCTGGTGGCGCTGTCATTGACACGATAGGCGAACCTGTTATGCCTCGAACCCGCCTTTGGGAGGAGGCTTTCGGCGCCTCTTCTCCCCAGAATTCCAGCCCTGATGAAAGCGCGAGCCCGATGACGAACACCGCCCAGCAGAATGAACTGGCCAATGCGATCCGCTCCCTGTCCATGGATGCGGTCGAGAAAGCCAATTCCGGCCATCCGGGCCTGCCCATGGGCTGCGCCGATATCGCCACGGTGCTGTTCACCAAGGTCATGAAGTTCGACCCCGCCGACAGCAAATGGGCCGACCGCGACCGCTTCGTGCTGTCGGCCGGTCATGGCTCCATGCTGCTCTATTCGGCGCTCTATCTCCTCGGCTACGAGGATATGACGATCGACCAGATCAAGAACTTCCGCCAGCTCAACTCCAAGACCGCCGGCCACCCCGAATACCATTTCGCCCAGGGCATCGAGACCACCACGGGCCCGCTCGGCCAGGGCATCGGCAATGCCGTGGGCATGGCCGTGGCCGAAGCCAAGCTGGCCGCCGAATTCGGTTCCGACCTCGTCGATCACCACACCTGGTGCCTGGCCGGTGACGGGTGCCTGATGGAAGGCATCTCCCAGGAAGCCATCTCGCTGGCGGGCCATCTCAAGCTCAACAAGCTGACCATCATCTGGGACAACAACTCCATCACCATCGACGGCGCCGTCTCCAACGCCGACTCGACCGACCAGATCGCCCGCTTCAAGGCGGTGCAGTGGAACACCATCGAGATCGACGGCCACGACCAGGCCGCCGTCGAAAAGGCCCTGCTGGCCGCCAAGAAGAGCGACAAGCCGACCCTGATCGCCGCCAAGACCACCATCGGCTTCGGCGCGCCCAAGAAGGCCGGCACCGAAAAGGTGCATGGTTCGCCCCTCGGCGCCGAGGAGCTGGCCGGCGCCAAGAAGGCACTCGGCATCACCTACCCCGCCTTCGAGATTCCCGCCGAAATCCTCTCGGCCTGGCGCGCTGCCGGCATCCGCAGCCAGAATATCCGCGGCGAATGGCAGTCGCGCCTGGCCGCCAGTGCCAGCAAGGCGGAATTCGAGCGCCGCATGAATGGCGACCTGCCCAATGGCTTCCTCGAGGCCATGGACGCCTACAAGCGCAAGCTCAGCGAGGACAAGCCCAAGGTCGCGACCCGCAAGTCGGGGCAGATGGCGCTGGAAGTCATCAATGCCGTGGTGCCCGAGACGCAGGGCGGTTCGGCCGACCTCACCGGCTCGAACCTGACCAACACCAAGGAAACCCTGCCCTTCCAGGCCGACAGCTATGATGGCCGCTACATGATGTACGGCATCCGCGAGCATGTCATGGCCGCCGCCATGAACGGCATCGCCCTGCACGGGGGCCTTATCCCCTATGGCGGCACCTTCATGTGCTTCACCGACTATGCCCGCCCCGCCATCCGCCTGTCGGCACTGATGGGCCAGCGCGTCATCTATGTGATGACCCATGACTCGATCGGCCTCGGCGAAGACGGCCCGACCCACCAGCCGGTGGAACACCTGGCCGCTTTGCGCGCCATCCCGAACCTGCTGGTCTTCCGCCCGGCCGATGCGGTGGAAACCGCCGAATGCTGGCAGCTTGCCCTGGAAAGCACCACCGCTCCCTCGATCCTGGCGCTCAGCCGCCAGAACCTGCCGGCGATTCGCACCGAATACACGATGGAAAACAAATCGGCCAAGGGCGCCTATACCCTGGCCGGTGACCGCGACGCCGATGCGGTGATCTTCGCCACCGGCTCGGAAGTCGCCATCGCGCTCGACGGCATGAAGGCCCTGGCGGAAAAGGGCATTTCGGCCCGCGTCGTTTCCGTTCCCTCGATGGAACTGTTCGCCAGGCAGTCCGACGCCTACCGCGCCGAAGTCATCGGCAAGGCCAGGGCCCGCGTCGCCGTGGAAGCCGGCATCGAGATGAGCTGGAACAAGCTGCTGGGTGACAAGGGTCGCTTTGTCGGCATGCACGGCTTCGGCGCCTCGGGCAAGATCGAGGACCTCTATGAATACTTTGGCATTACGCCTAAGGCCATTGTTGAAGCCGTCACCGCACAGTTGTAAGAGGGCGCTGCCCCTCCCTTTCTAACTCCCTCCCTAGGAGCGTCTAATATGGCAATCCGCGTCGCCATCAATGGTTTTGGCCGTATCGGCCGCAATATCCTGCGCGCCATCATCGAATCGGGCCGTACCGACATCGTGGTCGTGGCCATCAACGATCTCGGCCCCGTCGAGACCAACGCCCACCTGCTGCGGTATGACAGCGTGCATGGCCGTTTCCCCCATGTGGTGACGGTCAACGGCGACACCATCGACGCCGGTCGCGGGCCCATCAAGGTAACGGCGATCCGTGATCCTGCCGAGCTGCCGCACGCCGCGCTCAAGGTCGACATCGCGCTGGAATGCACCGGCATCTTTACCTCCAAGGAAAAGGCCAGCGCCCACCTCAAGGCCGGCGCCAAGAAGGTGGTGATTTCCGCGCCTGGCGACGGCGCCGACAAGACCATCGTCTATGGCATCAACCATGCGAGCCTCACCAGGGACGACGTGGTGATCTCCAACGGCTCCTGCACCACCAATTGCCTGGCGCCGATGGCCCTGATCATGAACGAGCTGGTGGGCATCGAAAAGGGAATGATGACGACCATTCATTCCTATACCGGTGACCAGCCCACGCTCGACACCATGCACAAGGATCTCTATCGCGGCCGCGCCGCAGCCCTGAGCCAGATCCCCACCTCGACCGGCGCCGCCAAGGCCATCGGCCTGGTGCTGCCCGAACTCAAGGGCAAGCTGGACGGTATCTCGGTGCGCGTGCCGACTCCCAACGTGTCGCTGGTCGACCTCAAGTTCCTGGCCGGCCGCGAGGTTACGGCCCAGGAAGTCAACGACGCGCTGATCGCCGCTTCGGACGGCAAGCTCAAGGGCGTGATGACCTATACGCACGATCCCCTGGTTTCGAGCGACCTCAACCACGATCCCCATTCCTGCACGATCCTGCTCGACCAGACCAAGGTCATCGGCGGCAATTTCGTGAACATCATGGGCTGGTACGACAACGAGTGGGGCTTCTCCAACCGCATGGCCGACACCACCGCGGCCCTGGGCAAGACGCTCTAAACAGGCTGGAATTTTGAACTGGAAGGGCGCCCGTGGGGCGCCTTTTTTGTTCTCGAGGCACGCCACGTCCGTTCCGCGTCACCACCCGGCTTGTCCGGGTGGTCCATGGCGCGGCAAGATGGATTGCCCGGACAGGCCGGGCAATGACGGCGAGAGCGAATGCGAGGGGATGGCATGGACAAGATCGATTTTCGCCGCACGCTCGGCCACTACAAGGCAACCAGGACGATCGAGGCGATCCTTGTCCCGGAAATGGCTTTCGTCATGGTGGATGGCGCGGGCAATCCCAACTCCGCCCCGGCCTATCAGAGCGCCATCGAATGGCTCTATTCGATCAGCTATGCGCTGAAATTTGCCGCCAAGGCGCTCGGCCATGACTATGTCGTGCCGCCGCTCGAAGGGCTTTGGTGGGCCGATAACCCGGCCGACTTCACCGCGCGCCGCAAGGACAACTGGCGCTGGACCATGATGATCATGGCGCCCGATATCCTCACCCAGGCCATGTTCGCCGAGGCTGTGGCCAAGGTCGGCGCGAAGCTGGGCAAGCGGCCCGATACATTGCGCCTGGAGCGCTACGCCGAGGGCAGGAGCCTGCAGGTGCTGCATGTCGGCAGCTACGATGATGAGGGCCCTGTCCTGGCGCAGCTGCACGATGTCGAAATGCCCGCCCGCGGCCTGACCTTCAACGGCCATCACCACGAGATTTACCTGAGCGACGCCCGCCGCACCGCCCCGGATAAGCTCCGGACCATCCTGCGTCAGCCGGTGCGCCCGTGAACATCATGGGTTGCGGCCCTTTCCAAAGCTGCCTGCGCCTGCCAGATTTATGCTGGCAGCCATTCGGCCAGCATGGAGAACCGCGCCATGACCCCCGCAAGACTTACGGCAGTTATCCTGTTCTCGGTGCTGGCGACGGCGGACGGCTATGCCGCACCCTTCCAGGACCCGCGCAGCGGCATCCGGGTCGATGTGGGCGACGCCTACGCAATCGCCTCCGAGCCGGTCGCGGGGCAGCCTGACGCAAGCATGATCTTCATCAACCCCCGGGACACCAGGCATCCTTTCGTTCCGGACAGCCAGACGCCGATGTGTGTCTTCACCCAATGGCCCGACGCGGACTTTGCCAGCATGACGCAGGCTGAGATCGATGCCGATGCACCCAACTGGCCCGCCGATATCGTTGCCGACATGGCGGGCACCGCCGCGCTTGAAAGTGCCGCGCCATTCGAACACCAGGGCCTGGCGGGCATGGAGGTGGTCACCCGCCTCACCCAATCGGTCACCAATGAAGACTATCTGGTGTTTTTTGCCCTGGCGACGCCGGCGGGACGCGCTAGCCTCGCATGCGCCGCGACAGACGAGACGCTGGCCGACGCCCTTCCGGTCTATCGCCGGGTGCGCGACGGGATCACCCTGCCGCAATGAGCCTCGATCGGACCATCCGCTGGCGCGGGCTCGATCCGGCCACTCTTGAACACTGCCACGTCATCTCGACGCCGCGCGACACCCGCATCCGCGGTACCATCATCACGCCCGACTATGGCCTGTTTTATCGCATCAAGCTCGATGACACCGAACATGTGCGGACGGTGCGGCTAGAACGCACCGACGGCAAGGTGCTGGAGTTGTTTTCCGATGGTGCCGGAGACTGGTCCGACGATCGGGCCGAGCCGCTGCCGGCCCTGCGCCACTGCCTCGACATCGACATCTGGCCGACGCCGCTGACCAATTCCCTGCCCCTCTGGCGTTGCCAATGGGTCATCGGCCAGCCGCAACGCTTTGCCATGGCCTGGATCGATGGCGACGAGATGACCGTACGCCGCGACGAACAGATCTATACCCGCCTCGACGACACCCATTTCCGCTTTCAGAATGCCGACGGCTTCGATCGCCTGCTCGAAGTCGATGCCGACCTTCTGGTGGTCGACTATCCCGGATTCTTCACCCGCCGGGGCTGAGCCGCCTTGCAGATTTTTGCTGGCTGCGCTTCCCCCTTCCGCGCCGCTCTGCTACGCCACGGCGACCACCTAGACCCAGGAGACTGCGGCCATGAGCGCGACCTTCAAGACCCTCGACGAGCTCGACCTCAAGAACAAGCGCGTGCTGCTGCGGGCCGACCTCAATGTGCCGGTCGCCGATGGCAAGGTCACCGACGCCACCCGCATCGAGCGGCTGGTCCCCACCATCCGCGAAATCGTCAAGCATGACGGCAAGGCCATCCTGCTCAGCCATTTCGGCCGCCCCAAGGGCAAGGTCGACCCGCAATTCTCGCTGGAACAGGTTTGCGAGGCCGTGGCCAACGAAACCGGCCATCCCGTCGGCTTCGTCGCCACCGACTGGACCGATGTGTCCAGCGCGCAGGCCGCCATCGAGTCAGCGCCGCCCGGCTCGGTGCTGGTCCTCGAAAATACCCGCTTCCATCCCGGCGAGGAAGCCAACAATCCCGAGCTCGCCCAGCGCATGGCCAGCCTCGGCGACGTCTATGTCAACGACGCCTTCTCGGCAGCCCATCGCGCCCATGCCTCGACTGAAGCCCTGGCCCATCTGCTGCCCGCTGCGGCGGGTCTGGCCATGCAGGCGGAACTGGAAGCCCTCGAGTCCGGGCTCGGCAAGCCGAAGAAGCCGGTCATCGCCATTGTCGGCGGCGCCAAGGTGTCCTCCAAGATCGACCTCTTGGAAAACCTCGTGACCAAGGTCGACGGCCTCGTCATCGGCGGCGGCATGGCCAATACGTTCCTCCACGCACAGGGCTACAGCGTCGGCAAGTCGCTGGCCGAGAAGGACCTGGCCGAAACCGCCCTGCGCATCATGGACAAGGCCGTCGACAGCGGCTGCGCCATCATCCTGCCCATCGATGCCGTGGTCGCCTGGCATTTCAAGGCCGACACGCCCACCCGGCTCTATGGCGTCGACGCCATCGACAATGACGGCATGATCCTCGATATCGGCCCCTCCTCCATCGAGCGTATCACCGGCGCCATCGACGATGCCCATACCGTGGTCTGGAACGGCCCGATGGGTGCCTTCGAGATGAACCCCTTCGATGCCGGCACCGTGGCCCTTGCCAGGCACGTCGCCAAACGCACCCATGACGGCAAGCTGGTCTCGGTGGCCGGCGGCGGCGACACCGTCGCGGCTTTGGCCCATGCCGGCGTCAAGGACGCCTTCACCTACGTCTCCACCGCCGGCGGCGCCTTCCTCGAATGGATGGAAGGCAAGCCCCTGCCGGGCGTGGAAGCGCTGAAGAAGTAGGCATTGATCCTTGCTCGCCGGAGGACCATATTGTCATTCAATTGCATGACAGGAGGTTCGCATGGCGGCCAACGCCCTGATCCAGACCCGTATCGACGCAGACGTCAAGGATCGTGCTACCGAAGTTCTGAACGCCATGGGCCTCACGGTTTCCGATGCCGTCCGAATTCTGCTGACTCGCGTCGCGAATGAGGGGGCGCTACCCTTTAACTTCACGACCGACCCAGACGAGTATGATCGCTGGTTCAGGGCCAAGGTTCAGGAGGCGCTGGATGACCCGCGCCCCAATATCTCCCACGAGGAAGCTCAACGTCGCTTCGCGCTTCGCCGAGACTTGGCACGCAAGGAGGCAGGCATATCGAAATGAGGCTGGAATGGTCGGAGGCCGCGGACGCCGACCGTTGGGATCTTTTCAGCTTTGTGGAACTGGATAGCCCGCGCACAGCCGCTATGCTGGATAATCGGCTCGTTGCCGGCGCATTGCGACTGACCGAATTTCCCTATTCGGGACGGATTGGCCGCGTGGTCGATACGCGTGAGTTGGTGGTGACAGGCACACCTTATATCGCGATCTACATTACTGCGCCCGATGCTGTTGTCATCCTCCGCGTTCTTCACGCAGCCCAGGCCTGGCCACCTTGATCCATCCCCCTTTCGTCGCATAACCACAGGTCTAATCGCGGCGGCGGAAACGAAAGTCTAATGTCCGGGCAATCCCAATTGCCGAGGCCAGTCCATGACGAAATCGCTCAACGCCATCGCCCAGAAGCTCATGGAGCCAGGCAAGGGCATCCTGGCGGCCGATGAGTCCGAAGGCACGATTGCCAAGCGCTTTGCCAAGATCAACCTGCCCAATTCGCTCGATTTGCGCCGCGACTATCGCGAAATGCTGTTCCGCTCGACCGATGCCATGACCAGCTATGTCTCGGGCGTCATCCTCACCGAGGAAACGCTGGAGCAGCACGCTGCCGACGGCACGGCCTTCCGCGCCATCCTCGCGGATGCCGATGTCATCCCCGGCATCAAGGTCGATCGCGGGGCTTTTCCCATGCCCGGCGACAGCGGCGAAAAGATCACCGAAGGCCTTGATGGCCTGCGCCAGCGGCTGGAACGCTATGCGGCGCTCGGCGCCGGCTTTGCCAAGTGGCGCGCCGTCATCACCATCAACGACGTGGCGCCCACCCGCAACAATATCCGCGCCAATGCCCATGCGCTGGCGCGCTACGCCATTCTCTGCCAGGAAGCCGGCATCGTGCCGGTGGTGGAACCCGAAGTGGTCGGCGACGGCGATCCCGGCAATCACTCGATGGAGCGCTGCGCCGCCGTGACCGGCGACGTGCTGGAAAACACCTTCAAGGAACTGCGCCTGGCCGGCGTCGATCTCGGCGGCATGCTGCTCAAGCCCAATATGGTGCTGCCCGGCATCAATTCGCGCGACCGTCCGACGGTCGAGGAAGTTGCCCGCCGCACCGTCGCCGTGCTGCGCGAGCATGTGCCGGCCGCCGTGCCGGGCATTGCCTTCCTCTCGGGCGGCCAGACCGACGAGGAGGCCACCGCCCACCTTTCGGCCATGAACCAGATTTCCGGCAAGCCGTGGCCCATGACCTTCTCCTATGGCCGCGCCCTGCAGAATGTCGCCCTGCGCACCTGGGCCGGCCGCCGCGAGAACTTCCCGCAGGCCCAGGCCGCCTTCACCCATCGCGCCCATATGAATTCGCTGGCTGCCCTTGGCACCTGGAGCGGCGAACTCGACCGGGCTGCCTAGTCGTTACCTGACGTCCCAACGTCACGCCTGATGCGCGTCCTCCTCCCAGGGGACGCGCATTTTCTTTGCGCCGGGCGGGGCCTTCGCCTATTGGAAAGACGTCCTCTTTGTCGCCAAAATGAGCCGACAAGAGAAGGTCTTGCGTCGAGTAACCGGAAGCCATGGCCCCCCAGCTCTATCTGATCACCCCCGCCAATGCCGATCCGGCGCGCTTTCCTGCAGCGCTCATGGCCGTGCTCAATGCCGCCGAGTTCTCGGCGCTGCTGGTCGCACGCGGCACGATGGCCGAAACCGCCTATGCAGAACTGGCCGCGACAGTGGTCAATATCGGCCAGGGCGCCGGCTGTGCCGTGCTGCTTGAGGATGATATCGCGCTGGCCCGGCGCCTCGGCGCCGACGGCGTGCATGTCACCGGCGGACCGGCCGCGCTCAAGGCAGCCATCGCCGCGCTCAAGCCGGCCATGATCGTGGGCGCCGGCAATGTCCCTTCCCGCCACGACGCCATGACGGCCGGCGAGATGGATATCGATTATGTCTTGTTCGGTCCCATCGATGGCCAACCGGATTCCGGGGCCATCGACCTCGCCGAATGGTGGGCCCAGACGTTTGAAGTGCCGGCCGTGCTGAGCCTGCCTGATGCCACGCCGGACAGCGCCGATGCGCGCGGCGCCGAATTCCTGGCACTGTCGCAAAGCCTGTGGTCGGCGGCCTCGCCGGGCCAGGCGATGCAGGCCATTGCCGCTGCGCTTGAGGCATCGGCATGATCGCCCGCGCGCTGTTCGTCGCCTTGCTGGCGCTGGCGCCGCTCGGCGTCTTCGCGCAGGATGCGGCGCCGGCTGGCCCAGCCGATGCCATTTCCGACCAGATTTTCGGGCCGCGCGTGCCGACCGATTTCGCTTTCGGCGCCTTCCAGCGCGGCTATTTCCTCACCGCGCTCGAACTGGCTTTGCCCCGCGCCGAGCAGGGCGACGCCGCCGCCCAGACCCTGATCGCCGAACTCTATGCCAAGGGGCTGGGCGTGGCCCAGAACGACCAGCGCGCCGCCGGCTGGTATCAGCTTGCCGCCGATGGCGGCGACCGGCTCGCCACCTTTGCACTGGCGCTGGCCTATGAGGACGGCATCGGCGTGCCCAAGAACCGCGCCCGCGCCGCCGACCTGTTCGGCAAGGCCGCCGAAGCCGGCTATGTGCCGGCCAAATACAATATGGCGCTGCTGCATGTCGAAGGCGTCTATGCCTCGCCCAGCCTCATCACCGCGGCCACCCTGATGAAGGAAGCGGCCGATGCCGAGCTGCCCGAGGCGCAATACGATTATGGCTCGATGCTGATCGAAGGAGCCGGCGTGGCTCCCGATCCCGCTGAAGGCGCCCGCTATATCGGGTTGGCTGCCGGGCAGAACCTGGTTCCCGCCCAGATCGACTACGCCACCCTGCTCTATCTCGGCCAGGGCGTGGACAAGGATGTCGCATTGGCCGCCACCTGGTATGGCCGCGCCGCCGAAGCCGGCAATGCCGTGGCGCAGAACCGCTATGCGAAGCTCCTCGCCGTGGGGGAAGGCGTGACGCTCAACCTCGAGGACGCCGCCATGTGGCGGGCGCTGGCGCGCCGGCAGGGCCTCAGCGACCCCTCGCTGGACCGTCTGCTCGTCTCCATTCCCGAGGACGAACTGGCCAGCGCCGAGGAGCGGGCCCGCTTCTGGCCTTCGACCCCGCCGCGGATCGAAACCGTGCTGGAAATCCCCACAGTCAGCGTGACGCCGGAGGGCGAAGCCCTGCCCGCCCCCACCGATGCGGACGAAGCGCCCACTGCGGCCCCGTCGACCGGGGCACCGGCAGAGCCGCAAGACCCTTGAACCCAAGGACGTTCTGAGGCAATAAGCCCGCCACGCCCATAAAGCCCCATCAACGTCAGGCCAGCCGCATCCGGCGCGCGTGGTCCAAGCAGACAATCCACGCCCGAAAGCAGCGCAATGGCCAAGATCAACGGCAACGAAATCCGTCCCGGCAATGTCGTCAACCACCAGGACCGCCTGTGGGTCGCGGTCAAGGTCGACCACGTCAAGCCCGGCAAGGGCGGCGCCTATGCCCAGGTCGAACTCAAGGCCATCCTCGGCGGCACCAAGCTCAACGAGCGCTTCCGCTCGGCTGAGACGGTGGAAACCGTCGAACTCGAATTCCGCGATTTCACCTATCTCTACGAACAGGGCGACAACCTGGTCTTCATGGACCAGAATAGCTACGAGCAGGTCGAACTGGCCAAGGATTTCGTAGGTGAGCGCGCGGCATTCCTGCAGGACGGCATGAAGATCACCCTCGAAATGCACGAGGAAACGCCCTTGGGCGTCAAATTCCCGGCCAACGTGGTGCTCGAAGTGACCGAGGTCGATCCGGTGCAGAAGGGCCAGAGCGTATCGAGCCAGTTCAAGCCGGCGATCCTCTCCAACGGCCTCAAGGTCATGGTGCCGCCCTTCATTGCCGTCGGCGAACGCATCGTGGTCGATACGGCGGAAGCCACCTATATGCGCCGGGCGGACTGAACCATGGCACGCTCAGCAATCCTCAACGTCATGGTCAACGCCGCCATCAAGGCCGGCAAGTCTCTGACCAAGGACTTTTCCGAAGTCGAAAACCTGCAGGTTTCCCGCAAGGGTCCTGCCGATTTCGTCTCCAAGGCCGACCTGCGCGCCGAGCAGATCGTCTATGACGAATTGCTCAAGGCCCGCCCCACCTATGCCTTCCTGATGGAAGAGGGCGGCGAAGTGGCCGGCACCGACGGCCAGCATCGCTGGCTGGTCGATCCGCTCGACGGCACCACCAATTTCCTGCATTCCATCCCGCTCTTCGCCTGCGCCATTGCGCTGGAACGCGCCAACGAGATCGTCGCCTCGGTGATCTACAATCCGGTGCTCGACGAACTCTACACCGCCGAAAAGGGCGGCGGCGCCTGGCTCAACGATCGCAAGCGCCTGCGCGTGGCCAGCCGCAAGTCGCTGGCCGACGCCGTGGTCTGCACCGGCATCAAGACGCAGGGCACCGCCAATGACGCGCTGCAACTGCGCCAGCTCGCCCATATCAACCCGGCCGTTGCCGGCATCCGCCGTTCGGGCTCCATCTCCATGGATATGGCCTGGCTCGCCTCGGGCCGCTACGACGCCATCTGGGAAGCCGGCCTCGCCCCCTGGGACGTGGCGCCGGGCCTGCTGATGGTCAAGGAAGCCGGCGGCTTTGTCTCCGACTATGCCGGCAGTCCCGGCTCGGTGTGGAACGGCCAGGTTGTGGCGGGGAACGAAAGCCTGCAGGCCGCCCTCCTGAAGCAGCTCAAGGGCATTCAGTAGCACTCTCGGGACTCGAACGGGCTATCGTTCTTGACAAGAACCCAGAATTATACGCATAATACGGATGTTACGGAATTTCCTTGACTTTGGAAAAACATCATGGTAAGCGTAAAATCTACGGAGATTCAAAAAACCTTCGGCAAGTGGCTGGACAAAACGCACGAGGGGCCCGTTGAGGTCACTAAATACGACCGCCCGGCGGCCTACCTCATATCCGCTCTGCAATACGAAGAACTCATCTCGAATTATCGTAAGGTCATTACGGCCGGACAACTCACAGACCGAGAAGTTTCCTTGCTTAAGTCTGCGAGAGTCACGACCGATCGTCCATTCAATCTGGACGATCTGCCCGATGAGGACGTTCCTTCAGATGAGCGTCATCAAATGAGAGCTTAGCACTTGAAAATACCCAGCGTCCCTCCTGTCGGCCACGTCATCGCCTATGAATATCTATGGGCATCGCAAAGCTCCAACAGAGAGGACGGTGGGAAAACCTATCCATGTGCCGTCGTCATGGCAGTGGACGAGGAAGGGCCTCACCCTCTCGCATACGTGCTTGGCATTTCGCACAGCCCTCCTCAAAAAGGACGGCGCGCCATCGAGATGCCCGCAAAGCTCAAGAAGCATCTCGGGCTCGACCAGGAGCCCTCCTGGATTTACACCAGCGAGCTAAACGTGTTTGCCTGGCCTGGTCCCGACCTTCGTCCCGGCCATTATCTGTCGACCCATCCGGCAGCCGTGGATGATTGCGTGATTGGTCAACTGCCATCCGACTGGTTTGAAATGGTCAAGGCACACGTCCTGGAAAGCCAGCGTCTCGAACAACTCGAACTCACCAAGCGAACGGCCTGAACGAAGGCCGGACAGATCGCGCGCCCGCGGCATGAGGTCGACACATTGGTCGCCCCCCCCGATCACGCCTCCATCATCCATTAACCTTTCTCATTGCCCCACCCGCCCGCGCTGACTAGTCTGGCGCCTTGTGATTTGCGCGTGAGGGGCAAGGTTAAGGCAGATGACGCAAGGCTATGATCCCTACCACCTGGCCAGCCCGACCGTTTACCTCGTCAAGATCGTGATTTTCCTGGTGCTGGTGGCGCTGGTCGCGGCCATCCTGTTCACCAATATCGTCACCTTCTTCTGGGCCAACCCCTTCATCAATTCGCTGATCTTCTTCTCGCTGTTCATCGGCATCTTCCTCAGCTTCCGCCAGGTGATCCGCCTGTTCCCCGAGGTGAAGTGGGTCAATTCCCTGCAGGACGGCACCACCACCAATGTTCGCCCGCCCATCCTGCTGGCGCCCGTGGCCGGCATTCTGCGCGAGCGGATCGGCGAGGCGGTCATCACCCCCTCCTCCATGCGCTCCATTCTCGATTCCGTCGGCAACCGGCTCGACGAAGCCAAGGATACTTCGCGCTACCTCACGGGCCTCTTGGTCTTCCTCGGCCTCATGGGCACCTTTTACGGCCTGCTGGAAACCGTCGGCTCGGTGGCCGGCGTCATCAACGCGCTGGACGTGACCTCGGCCGACAGCGCCGCCCTGTTCGGCAACCTCAAGGAAGGTCTCGCCGCGCCTTTGGGCGGCATGGGCACCGCCTTTTCGTCCAGCCTGTTCGGCCTTGCCGGCTCGCTGGTGCTGGGCTTTCTCGATCTCCAGACCAGCCAGGCGCAGAACGCTTTCTATACCGATCTCGAGGACTGGATGACCTCGATGACCGAGCTCGACCATCCGGTCAGCGCCATGCAGGCCAATGCCGGCGGCCCGGAAATGCAGGCCATGTTCGACAAGCTCGGCGACAGCATGCAGAGCCGGGATTCCAGCCAGAACGCCATCCGCGCCATGGCCGAGCTGGCGCGCGGTATTGACGGGCTGGTCAAGCATATCCGTACCGAGCAGGACGATCTGCGCAAGCACATCACCGAGCAGGGCGAAACCAACCAGAAGCTGCGCGAATTGATCGAGGCGGTGCTGTCGCAAGGCGACAACGAGCGGCGGAACTAGGCCATGGCCTTCGCCCGCGCCCGCCGGCGGCAGGAGGCCAATTACTGGCCCGGCTTCGTCGACGCCCTGTCGAGCCTGCTGCTCGTCATCATCTTCATGCTATCCCTGTTCATGCTCACCCAGTTTTTCCTGGGCCGTGAAATCCAGGGCCGCGACACCGCGCTGGCCCGCCTCAACAGCCAGATTGCCGAACTCACCGACCTGTTGCAGCTCGAACGCGCCAATTCCGACGACCTGACCACCCAGATCGCCACGCTCACCGCCACCCTGGGCAGCGCCCAGGCCGACAATGCCAGCCTCACCAGCCAGCTCGCCGGTATCGGCGCCGGGCTGGGCGACAAGGACAGCACCATTGCCGGCCTCGAAGACGACCTGATGGCGGCCCAGGAACTGTCCGACGAGGCCAATGCCCAGGTGGCTTTGCTCAACCAGCAGCTCGCCGCCCTGCGCACCCAGATCGGCGCATTGGAAGCCGCTCTCGAAGCCTCGGAAACCCGCGACACCGAGTCCCGCACGCAGATCGCCGATCTCGGCCGCCGCCTCAACCTCGCGCTGGCCCAGCGCGTGCAGGACCTCTCGCGCTATCGCTCCGACTTCTTCGGCCGCCTGCGCGAAATCCTCGAAGGCCGCGCCGACGTGCGCGTGGTGGGCGACCGCTTCGTCTTCCAGTCCGAAGTGCTGTTCGCAGCCGGCCAGGCCGATATCTCTCCCGAAGGCACCCCCGATCTCGACGCGCTGGCGGAAGCCATCCTGCAGCTCGAAACCGAGATTCCGCCCGACATCAACTGGGTTTTGCGCATCGACGGCCACACCGATATCAGGCCGATTTCCAATGCCCGCTTCCCGTCGAACTGGGAACTCTCAGCCGCCCGCGCCATTTCGGTCGCGCAATATCTGGTGAGCAAGGGCGTCTCGCCCAACCGCCTGGTCGCCGCTGGCTTCGGCGAATTCACCCCCCTCGATCCGGGCAATACCGAGGAAGCCTATCGGCGGAACCGCAGGATCGAGTTCAAGCTGACGGAGGGGTGATCGGCGACGGCGCAATGCGCCGGCAAATCGCTCCAGTGGAGCGATTTGAGCCGATCACGGGTCGAGCCTTGCGAAAACCCGGGCCAGCGCCCGCCAATATCACGACGTCATTCCCGCGCAGGCGGGAATCCATTCTTCTGGAGGTAAGGTATGAACAAGCAGTTCTTCGTTTACATCCTGGCCAACGGCAAGAACGGCACGATGGCTTCAGCCGTCGCTATGGAGTGCACGATCTGGTCTGGTTCGAGCAGCACGAGTCAGCTGAAACCGCCATCATCCGCGAGAAGCAGCTCAAGAAGTGGAATCGCGCCTGGAAGGTGCGATTGATAGAAGAGACCAATCCCCACTGACTAGATCGCTACGACGAACTGGCCAAGCATTGGGGCTAAGCAAAGAATGGATTCCCGCCTACGCGGGAATGACTCAGTTTTTCTCGACGTCATTCCCGCGGAGGCGGGAATCCATTCTTCCTACCCCGCATCCTCCATCCTGAACTGCAACCGCGCCAACTCGGCGTAGCGCCCGCCCTTGGCGACCAGTTGGTCATGCGTGCCCTGGTCGATGATGCGGCCGCCATCGAGCACCAGTATCTTGTCGGCGTCGCGGATCGTGGCCAGGCGGTGGGCGATGACCAGCGTGGTGCGGCCCTCCATCAGATGCTCCAGCGCCACCTGCACCAGCCGCTCGCTCTGCGCGTCCAGCGCGCTGGTGGCTTCGTCGAGCAGCAGGATGGGCGCATTCTTGAGGATGGCGCGGGCGATGGCGAGGCGCTGCTTTTGCCCGCCCGACAGCATCACGCCGCGCTCGCCGACCATCGTGTTATAGCCCAGCGGCAGATCCAGCACGAAATCATGCACCAAAGCGGCGCGTGACGCCGCCTCGACCTCGGCCTCATCGGCCTCCGGCTTGCCGAAGCGGATATTCTCCGCGATCGTGCCGGCAAAGATCGTCGGCTCCTGCTCGACATAGGCGAAACGCTGCCGCAATTCGCGCAGGCGCGCCTGACGAATATCGACGCCATCGACCCGGATGACGCCACTGCTGACATCGTAGAAGCGCTGCAGCAGCGACAGCGTCGTCGACTTGCCCGAGCCCGAAGCCCCCACCAGCGCCACGGTCTCGCCACGCCCGACGGTGAAATCGAGACCGTTGAGCACCGGCTCGGACCCGTCATATGAGAAGGTCACATGCTCGAAGGCCACCGTGCCCAGCGCCGGCACCGGCAGGGCAACCGGCTGGGCCGGCTCGCGAATGGTCGGCTCGGTATCGAGAATTTCGGTCAGCCGCTCGGTGGCGCCGGCCACCGATTGCAGCGTGCCCAGCACCTCGCTGACATTGGTCAGCGCGCCCGAGGCCATCAGCGCATAGACGAGGAACTGCGCCAGTTGCCCCGCCGTCACCGTGCCCTCGAACACCGAACGGGCGCCCCACCAGACGAGGAATACCAAAGCCGCCGTGCCGAGGAAAATCACCATGCCCACCAGCACCGAGCGGGCCAGCAGCCTCCGTATTTCGGCCTGGTAGCTGGCCTCGCTGCGCTCGTCGTAATTGGCCGCCTGCACGGGCTCCTGGGTGAACGACTTGACAGTGCGGGTAGCGCCCAGCATTTCGGTGGCCATGGCCGAAAGATCGGCCAGCGCGTCCTGGGTCTTGCGCGACATGCCGCGCAGCCGGCGGGCAAAGGTGATGACCGGGAACAGGATGGCCGGCGCCGCCACCACCACGGCCAGGGTCAGGATCGGGCTGGTCAGCAGCATCATCACCAGCGCACCGATAATGGTCACCGTCGAGCGCAAAGCCAGCGAGAAGCTCGACCCCACCGCGCCGCGGATCGTCGCCACGTCGCCATTGAGCCGGCTGGTGAGTTCACCCACCCTGTTGGTATCGAAATAGCGCGCATCGAGCCCCAGCAGGTGCGCGAATACCGCCTGCCGCAGGTCGGCCAGCACGCGCTCGCCGATGACCGAGATGAAATAGAAGCGCGCCCCGCTGGCCACCGCCATGACCGCCGCGACGCCGATGATCAGCCAGCCATAGCGGCCGACATTTTCCAGATTCTGCGCCACGAAGCCCTGGTCGATAGCCCCACCCAGCAGGGCCGGTATGGCCAGCGAGGCAACGGTCGAAATCAGCAGGAACGCGATGGTCAGCCCCAGCCGCACCGGATAGCGCAGCATGAACGGCACCAGCTTGCGCAAAGGTTGCAGCTTCCTGGGGCTCACCTCCGGGGTCATTGCGATCTTTTCGGGGTCAGCCTCTGCCGGAACGGCCTGGTCTGTCATCGCGGGATTACGCCACTTGTCTTGGAGAACGGCCGGATTGGAGCCTGGATATAGGCGCTGCCCGCCGGAGCGGCAACAGCCTCGCCGGTGTGAAATTGCCGCGCCCTTCCGCTTTTCGACAAGCCCTTGCAGATTGGGCGCCCTTTCTGTATGAAGCCGGCAACACCCAGTTTAACTGCTCTCCGGGCGCCGCGGCGCCCGTTTGATTTGAGGCGATTGAGATGAAGGCTGACATCCATCCGGACTACCACACCATCACCGTGGTCATGACCGACGGCACCAAGTACGAGACCCGTTCGACCTACGGCAAGGCCGGCGATACGCTGCAGCTCGACATCGATCCCAAGACCCACCCGGCCTGGACCGGCGGCACGGGCCAGCTGCTCGACCGCGGCGGCCGCGTCTCGCGCTTCAAGGAGCGCTTCAAGGGCCTCGGCATCTAAGCCGACCCGATCTGAATTCAAAAGCCCGGCCTCGTGCCGGGCTTTTTGTTTAGGAAAGCGGCCATTCATCCACAGCCACGATGTCAATTGGGAGATAACAGCGCCTCAGCGCCCGAACGCCGCCTTGAGCCGGGCGAGTTGGTCGGCGATGCCGTTTGCCGTGCCCGGATCGAGCTCCGGCATGCGCCCGCGCTCCAGCGTATCGAACTGCATCACCCGGTCGAACAGACGATCGCCCTTGTCGATGTAGCCGCGCAGCGCTTCGGGGAGCTGGTCATAGCCCGGCCCGCCCCGTTCCGAGGGCGTCGCCGAGAATTTGACCTTCTCCTTTTCGGAGCGGGCATTTTCGCGTGTAATCTCGCCTTCGTTGACGGCGCGCTGCAGCAGCAGCCATGAGGCAAGCTGCATCAGCCGCGTGGTGAGGCGCATCGATTCGGTAGCGTAGAGAAACGAGGCTTCGCGCCCGAGCAGCCGGCTCTCGTTGCGGCCCTCGCCATCGAGATAGGAGGCAACGTCCTCGATCAGGCCCATGCCTTCCCGATAGAGCATGTCAAAACCGCCCGACGCCACGATTCGCGGCCCGATGGCGATTGCCGGCGCTGTCTCGTTCACATCCGTCAAGCGCACGCTCCTCCTGCGCCTGCCATGCTAGGCGCAAACTGCCGAGGCGTCATCCCCTCGGACCAATCAAGCTGAAAAGAGCTTTAAGATCAGGGCCATAACAAGGCCAAACCGACCCCTGAAAAAGAAAAAGAGCGGTAGGAACCGCTCTCGAAGTTAACAGGGAGGCGTCAAACAGAGGGAGAAACCACTCTGCAAAATCCAGAACAATCTGAATAATGTCAGGTTAGCGCGAACATATTAATTGTGCGTTAACAGGAGTCGATTTCTTAACCCTGCCTCTTGCCTCTCCATTGACTGCGTTTGCTGCGGTTCAACCGAGGTTGAATGGTGGCCGCTCCAGCAAGGTCCGGCCGGTCAGCGTGATGAGATGGATGCCGCCAACGGTTTCGAGCCACCCCTTGGCCTCGATCCGGGCCAGTTGCTGGGCCGATGCCGTGGCCGACTGCCCTGCCGCCAGGAGCCGCAACTGTTCGATATCGAGAGGCCGCACGCCCTCCAGCACTGCATCCCGTCCCATCGCCACCTCCCAATGGACAATCCGCCATCGAGGTTAGCCGGTTACCGAACTGCCGCAACGTCAACCCTCCGTTAAGCCTAACGGGGCGGGCCGGTGAATGATGGGTGAATGCGCCGTTCCGACCCGGTGCAGGCGCGATGGTGTTTTCTGGCTCTATTGGCATTCCGCCAATGTGGAGAGACAATCATGACCACTATCTCTGCTGGAGCCGCTGCCGGTTTGCTGGTCGCGCTTGTGGTAATGTCCACCAGCGACGGCCACAGCGCCGAACTGCTGCCCGCCGTCACCCTGGCCAACGGCTTCGTGCATCCGGGCGACATCAGGGGCTTCAACCCCCAGCCCGACCCGCCCTACGAGGCTCGCGGCTTCAATCCGCAGCCCGAACCGCCGACCGCCTTCGGCGACGGCTCGGTCCGCATGGGAGATGGCTCGGTCAAGCCGGCCGGGCACTGACCGCTACAACTTGAACGCGGCGTCCGCAGCCTTGCGCGTGGCGCCGCGCGCTTCGATAGCGGCCTTGAGCCGGGCGATCTCCCCTTCGAGCATGGCGATACGCTCGTTCAGCTCTTCCACCGACATGGTGTCGAGCTGCATGCCCACCTCGTGGCCCTTGGGCTTCCGGATTTCTTCGTCGAACATTGTCAGCCTCCTGCGCCGGGTCGAACCCCCAGTCTAGCGGCAAAGGCTTGCGGAGCAAATCCGCATCGACCAGCATGGTGGCATGACAGAGACAGACATGCAGGCAATAGCCATCGCCCGGCCGGGCGGCCCCGAAGGACTTGAGCTCCAACGCCAGCCCCTGCCGCAATGCGGCGATGACGAGGTGCTGATTCGCGTCGGCGCTGCCGGGGTCAATGGCCCCGACCTGGCCCAGCGCCGCGGGCACTACGATCCCCCACCGGGCGCCTCGCCCCTGCCGGGATTGGAAGTGGCGGGCGAAATCGCCGCGCTCGGCCAGGGCGTCAGCGGCTGGCAGGTCGGCGACCGCGTCATGGCGCTGGCCAATGGCGGCGGCTATGCCGAATATGCCGCGGTACCCGCCGGACAGGTCCTGCCCGTTCCCGCCGGCTGGACACTCGTCGAAGCCGCAGCCCTGCCCGAAACCTGGTTCACCATCACCCAGACGCTGGTGATACGCGCCGGACTGGAGCCGGGCATGACCGTGCTGGTGCATGGTGCGGCCGGCGGCATTGGCGGCGCGGCGATCCAGATCGCCACCATCCTGGGCGCCCGCGCCATCGGCGTGGTGTCGTCCACCGCCAAGGCCGACTATGCCAGCCGCCTCGGCGCCTTCGCCACCATCGACTATACCCATGAAGACATCGCCGCCCGCGCCCTGGCCCTGACCGACGGCCGCGGCGTCGATCGCATCGTCGATATCATCGGCGGCCCCATGACCGAAAAGAACATCGCCGCCTCGGCCCGCGGCGGTCACATCGTCCAGGTCTCGACCCTCGATGGCGCCAATACCAATCTCTCGCTGCGCACCATCATGGCGAGGCAACTGACCCTCTCCGGCTCCACCCTGCGCCCGCAGACGCCGGCGACCAAGGCCGCCATCGCGGCGCGTATCCGCACCGACCTGCTGCCGGCGCTGTCGCAGCCCGGCTTCATCAAACCCGCCATCACGACCTTCCCGCTGGCCCAGGCGGCCGACGCCCATCGCGCCATGGAAGCGCGCAGTCATGTCGGCAAGATCGTGCTGGTGACCGCGTTCGGCTCTTCACCTCTCCCTTAGGGGAGGTAAGCCCCACATCGCCATTGCGGATCAGCCCTTGAACCCATATATTGGAGCATGTTCCCCCTCAGCATGAAGCAAAGAGGCGGAGCGGCCCGGAGGAAAACCGGCCGCGCCTGCAGGAGAGATTTATCATGACCCAGCCACTGTTGATGCCCAAGGCGACCGCTGTCTGGCTCGTCGACAACACTGCGCTGTCATTCGAGCAGATCGCCGCCTTCTGCACGCTGCATCCGCTCGAAGTTCAGGGCATCGCCGATGGCGACGTCGCCGGCGGCATCATGGGCGTCAACCCGATCCAGAACGGGCAGCTGACCCGCGAGGAGATCGAAAAGGCCGAGGGCGATCCCGAATACCGCATGAAGCTGAGCGAACCCAAGGTTCGCGTCGCCGCGGCCAAGCGCAAGGGTCCGCGCTACACCCCGATTTCGCGCCGCAACGAGCGCCCCAACGCCATCAAGTGGCTGGTGCGCAACCATCCCGAGCTCAAGGACGCGCAGATCATGCGCCTGGTCGGCACCACCAAGTCGACCATCGATTCGGTGCGTGAATCGACCCACTGGAATGCCGCCAACCTGGCCGCCATGGACCCGGTGACGCTGGGCCTGTGCAGCCAGATCGACCTCGACCTCGAGGTCAAGCGCGCCTCCAAGGGCGGTCCCGGCGTCGATGAGCCGGCGGAAGGCACCATGCTGATGACGGCCGAGGAAGCCCTGGCCCGCTCCGGCGGCCGAGGCCACGCCGAAGGCGAAGAGAATGAATTCGCCGCCAACGACCATCGCCCCGAGCAGGCCCAGGATGATTTCGACGCCGACTCGGTGTTCGCCAAGCTCAAGTCGCTCAAGAGCGACACCGACAACTAAGCTTTCAAAACGGCGCCACTGGCGCCGTTTTTCTTTCCCCGCCGCGACCCCCGACTATTTGACCATACAATTTCCCGGCTCCCCCGCCTCGACACGAGCGCGCTGTGGCCCCATGATTTGCCGTCGATCCTCCTGAGAGAAACGGTCGTTTGGAAAACAACATCCTGCTGGCCATTTTCGTTCTGCTGGCGGCCAGCGTGGCGTTGGTGCCGCTTGCCAAGGCGCTGGGCCTGGGCACCGTCCTCGGCTATCTCGCCGCCGGCATCCTGATTGGACCCTATGGGCTGGGCCTGGTCTCCGACAGCGAGATGATCCGCCATATCGCCGAATTCGGCATCGTCATGATGCTGTTCCTCATCGGCCTGGATCTGCAGCCCAGCGAAGTCTGGCGCATGCGTCACAAGGTGCTGGGGCTCGGCGTCACCCAGCTCACCGTCACCGCTCTTATCATCGCCCTGGCGCTGCTGGCGGCCGGCTTCTCCCTCAACATCGCCGTCATCGTCGCGCTGGCTTTGTCCATGTCCTCGACGGCCATTGCCATCCAGTCGACCCAGCAGCGCGACATCACCCACACCGATGCCGGCCGGGCAAGCCTGGCGGTTCTGCTGGTGCAGGACGTGTCGGTCATTCCCATTCTCGCCGCCATACCACTGCTGGCCATGCCTGAAGCCGCCCTCGACCAGGAAGTGACGGTCGCTGTCGAAGCCATCGCCAATCCGCTGGACTGGCTCACTCCGCTCATCATCATCGGCGCTTTTGTCGGCGCGGTGCTCGGGGGCCGCTTCCTTGTTCGTCCGGTGCTGCGCTTCGTGGCTCGGACCGGCGTGCGCGAAGCCTTCACCGCCCTGGGGCTCGCCATCGTTTTCGGCGCGGCATTGCTGGCCCAGTTCGAGGGCTTCTCGCCGGCACTGGGGGCCTTTATCGGCGGCGTGCTGCTGGCCGACAGCGAATATCGCCACGAACTCGAGAGCAACCTGGAGCCGTTCAAGGGGCTGCTGCTGGGTCTTTTCTTCATCTCGGTCGGCATGTCCATCGCCTTCGACATCCTGTGGTCCGAGCCCCTGCGGCTGCTGGCGCTGGTCTTCGGCTTTGTCGGCATCAAGATTGCCGTGCTGTTCGTGCTGGCGAGCCTGTTCCGCATGCACCTGGCCGATCGGCTGCTGGTCGCGATCCTGCTGAGCCAGGCCGGCGAATTCGCCTTCGTCATCCTGCAATTCGCCCAGAACAACAATGCCATCCACGCCGACGACCACGCTTTGCTGGCCGTCGCCGTCGCATTGTCCATGGCGACCACGCCCCTGTTGCTGCTGGCCTTCGACCGCCTGATCGCCCCGCGCCTCGATGCCCGGCGCCGGCCCGGGCGCCCCAACGATCCCATCGACGAGCAACGCCGCATCGTCGTCCTGGGCTATGGCCGGTTTGGTCAGATCGTCACGCGCATGCTGCGCAGCCAGGGCTTCGAGATGACGCTGATCGACGACGATCCGGCCCAGATCGACCTGGTGCGCAAGTTCGGCGTCAAGGTATTCTATGGCGACGGCTCGCGGCTCGACCTGCTCCACGCCGCCGGTGTCGGCCAGGCCGACCTGGTGGTGATTGCCGTCGGTGGCCACGACCGTATCCTCACCATTGCCCGCCACCTGCGCAAGCACTTCCCCGCGGTCACCGTCGCCGCCCGCGCCGTCGATCGCGGCCATGCCCACGAATTGATGGCGCTGGGCGTCGAGATTTTCGAACGCGAAACCTTCCTTTCCGCCATCAGCCTCGGCGCCAAGGTGCTGACCCAGCTCGGCGTCGCCCCCAACGACGCCATGCACATGGCCCAGGCTTTCGAGCGCCACGACAACGAATTGCTGCAGGACAGTTACTCGGTACGCCACGACGAAGACGCCTATGTCGGCATGGTGCGCCATTCCATGGGCCTGCTCGACGAAGCCATGCGCGGCGACAGCCCATCTGCCATTCCAGTTGACAAGCCCGCCCCGAAGCGTACCGAGTAGTACGACTTCCCTCGGACCCACCCATGCCCATCTTCGATCCCTATTTCGTCACGGTCGCCGTGATCGCGGTGCTCATTGTCGGTCTCAGCAAGGCCGGGCTGCTCGGCAGCCTGGGCATGGTCGGCGTGCCGCTGCTGGCGCTGGTCATGCCGGCGCGCGATGCCGCGGGCATGATGCTGCCGGTGCTGCTGGCCATGGATGTCATCGCCGTCTGGACCTATCGCAAGGAAGTGGACTGGCGCATCCTGCGCATCATGCTGCCCGGCGCGGCCGTCGGCACGCTGCTGGGCTGGGCACTGTGGTCGGTGGTGTCCGATGACGGCGTGCTGCTCTTCGTCGGCGTGGTGACGCTGCTCTTCATCCTCGATGCCCTGCTGCCTATTCGCAAGAAGCTCGAAGGCCTGCCACCATCCCGGCTCTGGGGCACCTTCTGGGGCGGCTTTGCCGGCTTCACCAGCTTCATCAGCCACACCGGCGGCCCGCCCTTCCAGATCTACGTGCTGCCCCAGCGGCTGACGCCCGCCATCTATTCGGGCACTTCGGCCTTCTTCTTCGCCATCGTCAACTCGGCCAAGCTGATCCCCTATTTCTTCCTCGGCCAGCTCAATACTCACAACCTGCAGCTCTCGGCCGCGCTGATCCCGGTGGGCATAGTGGGCGTGCTGGCCGGCGTCTGGCTGGTCCGCCGTATCTCGATGAAATGGTTCTACCGCATCGCCTACTGGCTGGTCTTCCTGCTCTCGCTCAAGCTGGTCTGGGATGGCGCCCGCGGGGTATTCTGGGGGCTTTGAGCTCTGGCACGGCATCGCGTTTGCGGTGACATCACCCCCACCCTCATTCCCTCCCCACAAGGGGGAGGGAGGCGCCAGATCGACCTTCAAAGGTCATCTCGAATATCTTCACAACCACCGGGCAGGCTTCCCTCCCCCTTGTGGGGGAGGGACTGAGGGTGGGGGTCCTTCGAGCGCACCACAAGACAACAAAAAAGGGCCGCAGCGCATGCTGTGACCCTTCAAACCCAGATAGGCGGCTTGCTTGCCGCTCTTACTGGGAAACCACATTGAATTTGTAGAGCGCGTCCTTCACTTCGAGTTTCTTGCGCTTCAGCGCGCTGACCATCAGATCGTCGTGGCGGGTGCTTTGCAGTTCTGCCTGGATCTGGCGGTCCAACTCCTGGTGGCGCCGTTCGAGCGCCGCGATATGCCCTTCAGTCGTCATGACAACTCCTTGAAAGCCTATGTGGACGAATCGATCGTCACAAATAATTCACGACTTGTCGACTGCCTTCACGAGACCTCTGGAAATCTGATGCAAAACTCCCCGTGATCGGTTAACCAGAGGTAACGGCTGAGGTCGGGAGTACGCGGGAATCCATGCTTTCGCTCACCAAGGAACAGGAAGCCACCCTGGGTCTGGAGCTGGCCACCAAGCGCCAGGAACACAGCGATCTCAACGCTGCGATCGACACGCTGACCGATTCGCATGTCGCCGACCGCATGCTTATCCAGCGCCTCAAGAAGCGGAAGCTGGCGCTCAAGGACCGCATCGTCCAACTCGAGAACATTTTGCTGCCCGATATCATCGCTTGAGCCCCGCCCGGCCTTGAGATGTGGCCGAAATTGGGCTAGTGGCGGGCTTTGTGGAGCTTGAGGGCCGACTCCATGCTGACAAAACCACCCATCGCCATCGTCATGGGCAGCCAGTCCGATTGGCCTACGATGCGCCTCGCCGCCGAAACGCTCGAAGCGCTGGAAGTGGAATATGAGGCGCGCATCGTCTCGGCTCACCGCACCCCGGAACGCCTGGTCGATTTCGCCACCAATGCGCGCGCCGAAGGCTTCAAGGTCATCATTGCCGGCGCTGGCGGGGCCGCCCACCTGCCGGGCATGATCGCCTCGATGACGCCGCTGCCGGTCTTCGGCGTGCCGGTCAGGTCCAAGGCGCTCAACGGTCAGGATAGCCTGCTCTCCATCGTGCAGATGCCCGGCGGCATTCCGGTCGGCACGCTGGCCATCGGCGAACCCGGCGCCATCAATGCCGCGCTGATCGCCGCCGCCGTGCTGGCGCTTTCCGACGAGGACCTGGCCGACCGTCTCGACGCCCACCGCACCCGCCAGACCGCGTCGGTCCCGCTCTTTCCCGCAGATACCGAGTAGCGCGTGACAAACGACCTTACCGCGCTGCCACCGGGCAGCATGATCGGCATTCTCGGCGGCGGCCAGCTCGGCCGCATGCTGGCGCTGGCCGCCGCCAGGCTGGGCATGCGCACCCACATCTTCTGCCCCGACCCACATAGCCCCGCCTTCGAAGTCACCCCGCACAAAACCGTCGCCGCCTATGACGACGAAGCGGCGCTCGCCGCCTTCGCCGACGCCGTCGATGTCGTCACCTACGAATTCGAGAATGTCCCGGCCGCCACGGCCGAGTTCCTCGCCGCCAGAAAACCCCTGCGTCCCGGCGCTAATGCGCTGGCCGTCTCGCAGGATCGCCTCGCCGAAAAAGGCTTCCTCGCATCCAAGAACATCCCCGTCGCGCCCTACCGACCGGTCGAGACCCTGGCCGATCTCGAAGCCGCCATTGACGCACTCGGCCTGCCCGCCGTGCTCAAGACCACCCGGCTCGGCTATGACGGCAAAGGCCAGCGCGTCCTCCGCGAGCGCAGCGACGCCGCCACTGCCTTTGCCGAGCTCAGCCCCAAGCCGCTGGTGCTGGAAGCCTTCGTGCCGTTTGAGAAGGAAATCTCCGTCGTCGTCGCCCGCAACGCCGCGGGCGAAGTCCGCGCCTATGACGCCGCCGAAAACGTGCATCGCCACCACATTCTCTTCACCTCGACCGTGCCGGCCGACATTCCACCCGGCGTTGAAAAGCACGCCGCCATGCTGGCCAAGGTCATCGTCGTGGCGCTCGACTATGTCGGCGTGCTCGGCGTCGAATTCTTCGTCATCCCGGGCGAGCGCCCGACCCTTGTCGTCAACGAAATCGCCCCGCGCGTCCATAATTCCGGTCACTGGACCGAGGCCGTCTGCCTCACCGACCAGTTCGAGCAGCACATCCGCGCCGTTGTGGGCTGGCCGCTGGGCGACCCGGCCCGCATGGCCGACGTGGTGATGGAAAATCTGGTCGGGGACGAAGTGGGCATCGTCCCGTCGGGCCTCGATGGCAACACCCAACCTCACCTCTACGGCAAGACGGAAGTGCGCCCTGGCCGCAAGATGGGCCATGTGAACCGCATCACGCGTAAATAGTGCCACGCCCTCGTGGTTCGAGGCTCGCGAAGGGCTCGCACCTCACCATGAGGGCTACTGAGAACTCGATGTATCATCAGCCCTCATGGTGAGGTGCGCTTCTTCAGCGCCTCGAACCACGAGGGCGTGGCACCCTATCTTCCCAGCCAGCCCTGCATCGCCGCCACCACCGCACCCGGATTTTCCATCGTCGGCAGATGCGCGCTGTCGGCAAACCGCACCAGCTCCGCCCCGGCAATCCCCGCCGCGATCTCCTCTGCCAGCTCGGGCGGCGTCATCTTGTCCAGCTCGCCCACGCCCACCAAAGTCGGCACCGCGATATCCCCCAGCCCCGGTCGCGAATCCACGCGCCCCATGATCGCCACCTGCTGCCGCAGATAGGCTGCCTGCCCCACCCGCTCGGACATGGCCTGCACGTCCCTCGCCACATCCATTCCCATATGCTGCGGCGCGATGAGGCTCCCCAGCAGCCCCCGCGACACGCCGATGAACTTGCCCTGCCCCACCATCTCGATGCCCTTGCGCCGCGTCTCCCTGCGCGCTTCGTCATCGGCCCGCGCCGAGGTGTCGAGCAGCGCCAGATGCGTCACCCGCTCGGGCGCCTGCCGCATGATTTCGAGCGCCACATAGCCGCCCATGGAGAGCCCGGCCAGTGCGAATCGGGCCGGCGCTGCCGCCAGAGTCCGCGCCGCCATCGCCGCGATGGAATCGTCCTGTGTCAGGTCGGCCACCATGGCGCGGGCATCCAGGTCGGCCACCACGTCGCGCCACAGCCGCTCGTCACAGATCAGCCCCGGCAGCAGCAGCAGTTCACTTGTCATGTCAGTCTCCCGGCGGCAAATCATCGGGCCCGACTGTTCCGCCCGGCGCGGCCGAGGGCAAGGCCGCAGAGGCCAAATCCGCGGTTTTTCTCATCGGCACAGTGGACAAGCCCACGGGGCTGGGCTATAGAGCGGCCCACGGTGACTGGCTCTGCTGGTCGGCGACGGGGTTTTTTGGCTCCGGCGCTCTCATCCAAACCCACATGTCTAAGCTTCGAAAGGGCGGTTGACCTTTGCAAGTAGTCGTTCGCGATAATAACGTTGACCAGGCGCTGCGCGCGCTCAAGAAAAAGCTGCAGCGCGAAGGCGTCTTCCGCGAGATGAAGCTGCGCAACTACTATGAGAAGCCCTCCGAGAAGAAGGCTCGCCAGAAGGCCGAGGCCATTCGTCGCGCCCGCAAGCTGGCCCGCAAGCGCGCCCAGCGCGAAGGCGGTCTGCCCGCCCCGACGCCGACCGCACGTCCCGGCCAGCCCGGCCGTCCGGCCGCAGCAACCCCGCGCACCTAAGCGCCTTCTGCCATCAGTTTTGAAAACGCCGTCCTTCGGGGCGGCGTTTTTGTTTGCCTTATAGGCTGGGTGGATTCACGCGAACTGCGCGTCAATGCTAACAGTCCGTTAACCAATTCCGTCAGTCTGCTATCGCCCGCTCGAAGAACGGCTCGGCATGTCTCCAGATGCCCCTCGCCCAAAGGTCGCTATGGCCGGCACCCGGCTCGATCCACAATTCATCCTTGTTGGGCACCAACTGGTAGAGCCGTTCGCCATTGCTGACATCGATGGTCACGTCGCCGGTACCATGCGCCACCAGCACCGGCTCGCTGACATCGGCAATCCATTCATTCACCGGAAACTGGTCCTGCATGACCAGCCCCACCGGCAGGAAGGGATAGCGCTCCCACGCCACCGTGACCGCCGACAGGAACGGCGTTTCGAGCAGCAGCGCCTCGGCATCGCGCACGCTGGCGACATACGTGCTCGGCCCCGAACCCAGCGAGCGCCCCCAGATCACCAGCGGAAAGCCCTTGGCCGCCGCCCAGTCGAACATGGTCGTGGCATCATCGAGGATGCCTTGCTGGCTGATCACCCCCGGCGAGGCGGGAAAGCCGCGATAGTCGAAGGCCACGAAGCCATAGCCATCGGCCACGAACTGCTCGTAGCGCTCGTGCTCCTTGGTGAAACTGCCCGAATTGCCCTTGTAGTAGACGATGACAGGCTTGCCCGCCTGCGGCGCCTGATACCAGCCATGCACCGCGCCATCGCCCGAGGGTACGACGATATCCTCGGCCCCGGCGAGCGCGGTATCGGCCAGCGCAGTGATCTCGCCCTGCGCGTCATACTGCAGCGCGCGTTGGTTGACATACATGTAGGCCACCACGCCCGCATAGGCGACGATGACCAGGATCACGACCACAAGCAGGATGCGGCGCAGAAATTTCACGATGAAGCCCCCATGCGTCATTGCCCGGCTTGTCCGGGGAATCTATTCTTAGCCCGAAAATGGATCACCCGGACAAGCCGGGTGATGACGGACGTGGAGAATTTTGCGCGAGGGCTACAACTCGCTGATCGTCTGCTGCAACGCCCGCTCGAACACCTCGTCCGGCTGCGCACCGGACAGCGCATATTTTTCGCCGAACACGAAGAACGGCACGCCGCGAATACCCTGCGTCGCCGCGTCGGTCGCCAGTTGCTCGGTGATCGCCAGTTCGTTGTCGTCATTCATCGCGTCGATGGCGTCGCCGCGATCGAAGCCATATTCGGCGGCAATATCGGCCAGCACATTGTCGTCGTTGATCTGGCGGTGTTCGAGGAAATAGGCATTGGCGATGGCATTGGCCAGCTCATGCTGGATGCCCAGCGGCTTGGCCAGCCGCGTGATGGTATGCGCCTTCTTGGTCGGAAACATGCGCGGTTGCCGGCTGAGATCGAGATCGACCCCGGCCTTCCTGGCTTCGCCTTCGACCCGCTCCCACATCTCGCTGGGCTCCTTGCCATATTTCTCGCGCAACATGTCGGCCACCACCACGCCCTCGGCGGGCGTATTGGGATCGAGATAGAACGGGTGGTTCTCGACCACGACCTCGATGTCATCGGGCAGCGCCGCGATGGCCTTGTCGAGCCGCGCCGACCCCACCAGGCACCACGGGCACACGACATCGGTGAACACGTCGATCTTGAGCAATTTGGTCATGGTCACATCCTTTGTTGCCCTCACATGGCGCGGAAAGCCGCACACGGCAAGAGCGCACCCGGATGTAACTACGGCATGTCTCCCGAAAGTGGGCACCGGTTTCGGGGCAAAGACATGCGTTAAAACAGAGACCTAAAGCGCCAGAGCGAATCTGAAAGATCGCGACGCGCTTTAGGCACCCGTCTGGCTGTTGGTGACGGCAAAGGGCGGCGACCAGGCGGCCGCAAAACTCAGGCCGACAAAGGCGCTGAACCCCATCCAGGCCATGCCCGGCGCCATCACCATCGCCGCCCTGGGATCCACCGCGCCGGCCCGCGCCATGGCGCCCAGCCCCACCACCAGCAAGGCCAGCGCCACCAGGCTCAGCAACAGGGAATCGAGCGGCGCCACGAGGAACGGAAAGCCGATGACGCCGGCCATCAGCGCCACGATCCACCAGCCGGCGCGCCGCCCGGCATCGCCCCGCCCCGCCACCATCCAGCGCGCCGCGCCAAACAGCGGCAAGACGCCCAGATGCAGCACCGCGCCGACCCAGCCCGGCAGGCCCAGCGGCGAAAAGAACAGCGGCAGCGCGCCATTGATCTCGGCGACACCGTTGGCGATGACGAATACGGCCAATGGCAGCGCCGCGCTCAACACCAGGCCGAGCCCATCGTGCCGATCGGCATCGAGAACTGCCATGAAAGATTTCGAAACTGCCGCGCTGGTCGCCATTTTCGGCCGCCGCCTTTGTCATTGCCTGTCAAAGCAACAACCCGAACGGTAAAAGGGTTCCGTTTACGTCAAGCAGCAGCGCTGGGCTAAACCAGCGTGTTGCGCTAGAACCGGGCCAAACGCGGAGCCCATCATGCCCATACTTCCCGACCTGGCCGGCCGTCTCGAAGCCCTGGAAACGCGCATCGCCTTCCAGGACCAGACCATCGAGGAACTGAACGCCACCATCACCGCACAATGGCGCCAGATCGACCTGCTGACCCGCAAGCTCGACACGGTGGAAGAACAGGTCCGCTCAGGCGTGCATATCGCGGACCCCAGCACCGAGCCCCCACCGCCGCATTACTGAACCGTTCCCCGCCATTGCCCGTCACGGCGTATTCCGCTCCCCTTCCCAACGTCATTCCCGCGCAGGCGGGAATCCATTCTTGCGGGGCTATCCAAAGCGTGGATTCCCGCCTGCGCGGGAATGACACCGTGGGGATTGCGCTCAGTTCTCGATAAGCCTGTGTCCCTCCGGCACACGCAGCAACCCGCCGCTCACCGCGTCGCCGTCATAGCGCAGCCGGACGCCCTCGCAATATCCGATCGCCTCACCCCAGGTGGCATGGTTCGCGTCGGGTAGGCTGGCGACCGCGCCCAGTTCGACGATCAGCCCATGGCTGACGATCAGGCCACGCCCGCCATCCGGCACCTGCGTCGCGATCTCCTGCCAGAGCCTGCCCTGTTCCTCGGCAAACCGCGCGGCGGGCCCTCCCGCGGCGACGGCCTGGGCAATCCGCGCGAACGCGCTTGGCCAGCCCACCCCGGCATGGACGGCATCCGGAAGCTGCCCCAGTTTCTCGATGCACTGGTCGACCTCAAGGCCCATGGCGATAGCCGTTTCCACCGCCCGCGGAATGGTGCTGGTCACCACCAGGTCATAGACCGGCGCATCTTCCGCCACCAGCCGCGCCAGGATGATGCCTTCCCGCGACAGATGCTGGCCCGGCTTGCGCCGCATCGTATGCCGGCGGATATCCAGTGTCCGCATTCTTCGCCTCCCCTCAAGCAAAAGGCCCGCCGAAGCGGGCCTTCCAATTCCGAACCTAGTGGCCCAGCGCCTTGACGATATCCTCGGTCATCTTCTTGGCGTCGCCGAACAGCATCATGGTGTTGTCACGATAGAACAGTTCATTCTGCACGCCGGCATAGCCCGCCGACATGCCGCGCTTGATGAACAGCACCGTGCCCGCATCCTCGACGTTGAGCACCGGCATGCCATAGATCGGCGAAGTCTTGTCGGTCTTGGCCGATGGATTGGTCACGTCATTGGCGCCGATGACGAAGGCAACGTCGGACTGGGCGAATTCGGAATTGATATCCTCCAGCTCGAACACTTCGTCATAGGGCACATTGGCTTCGGCCAGCAGCACGTTCATGTGCCCCGGCATACGGCCGGCCACCGGATGGATGGCGTATTTGACGGTGACGCCTTCCTTCTTGAGCAGGTCGGCCATTTCGCGCAAAGCGTGCTGGGCCTGCGCCACGGCCATGCCATAGCCCGGCACGATGATGACCTTGCCGGCATTCTTCATCAGGAACGCCGCGTCTTCCGCCGCACCCTGCTTGACCGGCCGGTCATCCTCGACCTCGCTGGCGGCGGCGGCGCTGTCGCCGCCGAACCCGCCCAGGATCACCGAAATGAAGCTGCGATTCATCGCCTTGCACATGATGTAGCTCAGGATCGCGCCCGAGCTGCCCACCAATGCGCCGGTGATGATCAGCGCCGTATTGCCCAGCGTGAAGCCGATGCCCGCCGCCGCCCAGCCCGAATAGGAGTTGAGCATGGACACGACCACCGGCATATCGGCGCCGCCGATCGGGATGATCATCAGCCCGCCCAGCACGAGGGCGAGGATGGTGATCGCCCAGAACAGCCAGGGATCGGCCGAAGTGGTGAAGGCCCAGACCAGCAGCACGATGGCCACGCCCATCACGATATGGATGGCATGGCGCGCCGGCAATATGATCGGCTTGCCGCTCATATTGCCGTTGAGCTTGGCGAAGGCGATGACCGAGCCGGTGAAGGTGAAGGCGCCGATGGCCACGCCGATCGACATTTCGACCAGCGCCTGCGCATGGATCGCGCCGGGTACGCCGATGCCGAAGGCTTCGGGTGCATAAAGCGCCGCCGCCGCCACGAACACGGCGGCAAGACCCACCAGCGAGTGGAACGCCGCCACCAGTTGCGGCATGTCGGTCATCTTGACGGTACGGGCCATATAGGCGCCGATGCCGCCACCGATGCCGATGCCGCCCACGATCAGCACCCAGCTGATCCAGTCGCTCGGCGCCGCCACGGCCAAGGTGGTGAGAATGGCGATGCCCATGCCCACCATGCCGAACGTATTGCCCTGGCGCGACGAACTCGGGCTCGACAGCCCGCGCAGCGCCAGGATGAACAGCACGCCGGAGACGAGATAGAGAAGGGCTGCAATATCTGCAGAAATCATCGGATCAACCCTTCTTCTTGTACATGGCCAGCATGCGCTGGGTGACGAGGAATCCGCCGAATATGTTGACGCTCGCAAAGACCAGCGCGATGAAGCCGAACACCTTGCTCACCCAGTTGGCATCGGCCGCGAGCTGCACGCCCACGGCCAGCAGGGCACCCACCACGATCACCGAGGAGATCGCGTTGGTCACGCTCATCAGCGGCGTGTGCAAAGCCGGGGTCACCGACCACACCACGAAATAGCCCACGAAGATCGCCAGCACGAAAATGGCGAGGCGGAAGGTGAAGGGGTCGATGGCGCCACCGATGGCCGCATGGGCCACCGCGCCGATCACATCGGCGGTCTGTTCTGCCGTTGCTTCCATTTACTTGGCTCCCTTGGGTGCTGCCGGTTTTTTGGCGGCGGCGGGTTTCTTGGTGGCTGCCGGCTTGCTCGCTGCCGGCTTCTTGGCGGCAGGCGCCTTGGCCGCAGCGGCCGCATCGATCACGGCAGCCGCCTTCTTGGTGGCGGCACGCTTGGCCGGAGCCGGCGCCTCGGCGGCGGCGGGGACGGATTGCGCCACGCCCGGCGCGGCTTTCTTGGGTGCATCGGCCATGGCCGCCACGACGGGCTTCTTGGCCACTGGCTTTTTGGCGGGCGCGGCCTTGCCACTGGCACCGGTCTTTGCCGGGGCCGCCTTGGCCTCCACAGTCTTGGCCGGCGCCTTGGGTGCTGCCTTGGCCACCGCAGCCGGCTTGGCTTCTGCCGGAGCAGGCGCCGCGAAATTCGGATGCACAACCTTGCCGTCGCGCGTCAGCACGGTCGCCTTGACCAGTTCGTCATCCCAGTTGATGGCGAGCTTCTTTTCCTTGGCGTCGATCAGCGTGGTGAGGAAGGCGAGCAGGTTGCGCGCATAAAGCTGGCTGGCCGTGGTCGGAATGCGACCCTGCACATTGGTATAGCCGATGATCTTGACGCCGTTATGCTCGATGACCTTGCCCGGCACCGTCAATTCGACATTGCCGCCGCGCTCGGCGGCCAGGTCGACGATGACCGAACCGGGCGCCATCGACTCCACCATCGCCTTGGTGATCAGCCGCGGCGCCGGACGCCCCGGGATCAGCGCGGTGGTGATGACGATATCCTGCTTGGCGATATGGGTCGCGGTCAGCTCTGCCTGCTTGGCCTGATATGCCGCGCTCATCTGCTTGGCATAGCCACCGGCGGTTTCCGCCTGCTTGAACTCGTCGTCTTCGACGGCAATGAACTTGCCGCCCAGCGACTCGACCTGTTCCTTGGCCGCCGGCCGCACGTCGGTTGCCGACACCACCGCGCCGAGGCGCTTGGCGGTGGCGATGGCCTGCAAACCCGCCACGCCCGCGCCCATCACGAACGCCCTGGCCGGACGCACCGTACCGGCCGCCGTCATCATCATCGGCAGCGCCCGGTCGAATTCGGCCGCCGCTTCCACGACGCCCTGATAACCGGCCAGGTTCGCCTGGCTGGAGAGAATGTCCATCACCTGTGCGCGGGTGATGCGCGGCATGAATTCCATGGAAACGGCGGTGACGCCGGCCTTGGCCAGTGCCGCCACATCCTTGTCATTGCCATAGGGGTCGAGCGCGCCGATCACCAGCGCGCCCTTGGCGACGCCACCCAGCGAGGCCGCCGTGGGGCGGCGCACCGTGAGCACCACCTCGGCGCCCTTGAGTGCCGCGTCGGCACCAGCCGCAATGGTCGCGCCGGCTGCCTGGTATTCCTTGTCGAGAATGCGCGAGCCCAGGCCCGCGCCCTTTTCCACCGCAACGCTGGCACCCAGCGCAATCAGCTTGCCCACCGTTTCGGGAGTCGCCGCAACGCGGTTCTCTCCTTCGAAACGCTCGCGGACGATCGCAATTTTCATGAAAGTCTCCTGCCCGCCTGCCCGACGGACAGGCTCGATTCAAGTGCCTGAATGCGTGTCTGCGTCAGGGTTTGACGAGGAAATAGAGGATGATGGCGGTCACCGCCAAGCCAATGATCGACCATTTGATAGCGGTGAGGAAGCCATTGTAGGTGGCTTCATGCTGGGCGTAGTCCATCGGCGATTCCAACTGCAGCTCGGCGTGGTGTTCGGGGCGGTGCTTAGTGGCCATATCGTCCTCTTCAGTCCAGTTATCTCAAAGTCTTATCGCCGAAAGTCGACCTAAGGCGAAGTCGCTTCCAGCTCGTCGATCAGCCCTTCGATCATCGACAGGCCCAGCGACCAGAATTGCGGGTCCTTGGCGTCCAGCCCGAACGGCGCCAACAGTTCGGAATGGTGCTTGCTTCCCCCGGCCTTGAGCAGCTCGAAATAGCGCTCCGCAAAGCCTTCGCTCGCCTTCTCATACTGCGCGTAGAGCGAGTTCACAAGGCAATCGCCGAAGGCATAGGCGTAGACATAGAAAGGCGAGTGGATGAAGTGGGGAATGTAGGCCCAGAAGATGTCGTAGCCCTCGTTGGAGATGATGGCATCGCCGAGGGATTCCTTCTGCACATCGAGCCAGATCTGGTTGATTTCCTCGGTCTTGAGCTCCCCCTGCCGCCGCGCCGTATGGACCCGCCGCTCGAACGTGTAGAAGGCGATCTGCCGCACCACCGTATTGAGCATGTCTTCCACCTTGGAGGACAGCAGCGCGAAGCGCTGCTTGGGGTCGGTCGTGTTGTTGAGCAGATGCCGGAAGGTCAGCATTTCGCCGAACACGCTCGCCGTCTCGGCCAGCGTCAACGGCGTATTGGCGAGAATCGACCCCTGATCCGCCGCCAGCCGTTGATGCACGCCATGCCCCAGTTCATGGGCCAGCGTCATGATATCGCGCGAGCGCCCGAGATAGTTGAGCATGAGATAAGGATGGGCGCTGGGCACGGTGGGATGCGCAAAGGCACCCGACAGCTTGCCGTCGCCGGTTGGCGCATCGATCCAGCCCGAATTGAAGAATGGTGCCGCCACGTCCGCCAGCTTGGGCGAAAACTTGCCGTAGGCCTCCAGGACCGTCGAAACCGCCGTTTCCCAATCCCAGGTCCGTTCGTCGCTGGTCGGTAGCGGCGCATTGCGATCCCAGGCATTGAGCCTATCCTTGCCGAACCACCTGGCCTTCATCTTGTAGTAGCGATGGCTGAGCCGTGGATAGGCCTCCTGCACCGCCGCCTGCAGCGCATCGACCACCTCGCGCTCCACCGAATTGGCCATGTGCCTGGAATCGGCAATATCCTCATAGCCGCGCCAGCGGTCTGAGATTTCCTTGTCCTTGGCCAGGACATTGGTGATGTGGGTGAAGAGCCGGCTATTGGCCGCCAGCGTCTTGCCCAGCGCCTTGAAGGCGCTTTCGCGCTTCTTCTCGTCCTTTTCGCTGAGCAGATGCAGCGTCGCTTCCATGTTGAGCGTCTCGCCATCCACCTCGAATTCGAGGCTCGACAGCGTCTCGTCGAACAGCCGGTTCCACGCCGAATAGGCGGTCACCGACTTGTCGTGGAACAGCTCCTCCAGCTTGTCGTCGAGCTGGTAGGGCTTGGCCTTGCGCAATTCGGCGAACCAGGTGCGATAGCGCGCCAGCTCGGCATCCCCGGCAAAGGCGGCCTCGAGGTCCGCATCTTCGATCCGGTTCAGTTCCAGTTCGAAGAACAGCACCTTGGTCGACAGGTTGGTCAGCGCCTCATTGGTGTCGCCCATGAACTTGGCGCGATCCGGATCGGTCGATTTCTGCGCATATTGCAGGAATGCGAACGAACCGATGCGGCCGCTGAGATCGCCCAGCTTTTCGCTGTCCTTGATCGCCTTGACCAGTTGGCCGGCCCTGGTCAGCGCCACCAGCTTGCCCTTGTAGTCGGCCTCGAACTGGCTCGCCAGCGCCCTGGCCTCGTCCAGCCCCGCCTTGAATTCGGGACTGTCCTTGCCGGGATAGAGGTCCGAAAGATCCCATACCGGGAGCGCCCCGAATTCGTTGTGGCCCTTCTGTGCGGCGGCGGTCATGGCATGTCTCCGGCTGGTCAAGTGCGGCGGACCTTAGCCAGACAGGATCGCCCTGTGAAGGACGATCCTCGCATTTCGTCAGTCCAGCAGGCCCGCTGCGGCCGAGGTCTCAACCACGGTCGAATTATCGCCATCCACCGCCACTTCGATCAGCGGCACCAGCCGGTCGAGCATATAGTTGAGGCTCAGTGGGGTAGCGAAGGAGAACGCGCCAGAAAGCAGGAAGTCGGCCACCACTTCCCGGCCTTGCTCGACGGCAGCCAGATGCTCGCGCATCGGCATGGCGGCGATCCTGGCCGGATCGCCCGCGCCAACGATCCACACCACCAGATCGGTATCGATCAGCGCCATCTGTTCCTCCGAGAGCGGCACCCAGAAGGCCCCTTCATCGCCTGCCGCATCGATCGCGGCCGGCGTCTTGAAGCCGAGCTGGCCGAGAATCTGCGCCCGCGTGTCGATCGAACGATAGACGCCGAATTCGGTGACATTGAATGCCACCGCCGCTTCCAGCTCCGCCCAGTCGGGGTGGCTGGCCGCGACATCGGCAAAGCGCTGTTCCAGCGCGGAAACGATGGCGTCGGCCTTGTCCGCCTCGCCGACAATGCGGCCGACGGTGCGCGCCCGCACAGACCAGGGCGTGCTGTAGTCGGTATACTGCGCTTCCGCCGCTATGGTCGGCGCGATCTTGGACAGTTCGACATACTGCTCCTCGGTCATCCCCGAGCCGATGCCTTCGATGACGTCGGGCTCCAGCGCCGCGATCTGTTCGTAGCTGATGTCCTTGAACAGCACCGGCTGGCCATCGCCCAGCGCCTCCTGGGCCCACGGCCAGGCGGCATTGGGGAAATTGCCATACCAGTCGCGCGTTCCGACCGGCGTCACGCCCACGGCGAGATAATGATCCTGCCCGCTGAATGTGAGGGTCACGACCCGCTCGGGCCGGGCCTCCAGCGTGGTCGTGCCATAGCGGTGCTCGAAGACCTGCGGGAACTCCTGGGCAAGAACGTTACCCATGCCCCCCAGCATGGCGATCAGCACGGTCACACAGCGAAGCAACGACATCGAATTCTCCATCAACAACGGCGCTGCCCTCCAGCCCGCTGTCGATGCCGATACATAATATGATACAGACTATCAAGTTATATTGCTGGGAGGCCGCGCTGTCCGGCGCGGTCCTCCCCAATCTGTCGCTGGCTTATTGCGTCGCCGGCGCTTCCACTGCCGGCGCCTGCTCGGCTGCTGGCGCGCTGTCTGCCAGCCGCCCGTTGCCGATCATCACCAGCCCGCCGACGAGCAGCGCCCCGATGATCCACAATGCCCCCGCCAGCAGCGAAAAGCCCTCCATGAATTCCAGTCCAGTATAGGCGCGATGCTCCATAGGCAGGGTCCTCCTTTGCCCTGAAAATCCGGACTCCTCCGTCCGGGCTCCCCATCCTAACGCGTCTTGCGGATTTCCCTATGATTAATCCCCCCTTAACACCCCCCGCGCATCCTGCTCCCAAAACGGCACACGATTCGATGCCGCATCAAGAAGACTGGAGCTGGGATGACGCGCGTTCTCGTTGTGGATGATGATCCGGTTCAGTTGCGCCTCACCGCCGAGGTGGCCAACCGCGCCGGCTTCAAGCCGCTGACCGCCACCGGCGGCGAACAGGCACTCACCATCCTGCGCGAGGATCGCAATATCGGCGCCATGATCCTCGATCTGGTCATGCCCGATCTGGACGGCATGGGCGTGATGGATGCCATGCGTCGTGAGGGCATCACCACCCCGGTCATCATCCAGACCGCCAATGCGTCGCTCGAAACCGTCATCTCGGCCATGCGCAACGGCGCCGCCGACTATTTCGTCAAGCCCGTCGCCCCCGAGCGCCTCATCATCTCGCTGCGCAACGCCATGAAGCTCGATGCGCTGGAAGCCGCCATCCGCTCTGAACGCGCCCGCAAGGCCGGCACCTTCACCGTCGGCGACATGATCGCCAAAGCGCCCGCCATGGCTCGCGTGCTGAGCCTGTGCGGCAAGGCCGGCAAATCGACCATTCCAGTGCTGATCGAAGGCGAGACCGGCGTCGGCAAGGAGCTGATCGCCCGCATCATCCAGGGCGCCGGCGACCGCGCCGGCAAGCCTTTCATCACGGTCAACTGCGGCGCCATCCCGCCCAATCTCGTCGAATCCGTGCTTTTCGGCCACAAGAAGGGTGCCTTTACCGGCGCCATCGCCGACCAGCCGGGCAAGTTTGCCGAGGCCCATAACGGCACCCTGTTCCTCGACGAGGTCGGCGAACTGCCGCTCGAAACCCAGGTCAAGCTGCTGCGCGCCCTGCAGGAAGGCGAGATCGAGCCGGTCGGCGCCAGCAAGCCCGAGCGCGTCAATGTCCGTGTCATCTCGGCCACCAACCGGCGCCTGCTCAACCTGGCCAAGTCGGGCGAGTTCCGCGAAGATCTCTACTACCGCCTCAACGTCTTCCCCATCTACGTGCCCCCCCTGCGCGAGCGCATGGAAGACGCGGCCGAGCTGGTCGCCATGTTCATCGCCCGTTTCTCGGCCGAAGCCGGCAAGCGCGTGCTCGGCATTTCGCCCGCGGCCCTCGACCTTCTCATGGCCTATGACTGGCCCGGCAATGTCCGCCAGCTCGAAAACGCCGTCTACCGCGCCATCGTCCTTACCGATGCCGCCTTCCTCGAACCCGTCGATTTCCCGCAGATCGTCGCCCAGTCTTCCGGCCGCGACAGCGCCATCCGGGCCATCGAGCAGGTTCCGGTCCCCGCCGCTCCGACCCATATCGACACCGCCCCGGCCCGCCAGCGCGCTGCCATGGAGCAACCGTCGGCGCCGGATCGCTTCCTCGACACCGCCGGGGAAGTCGCCGCCCTCGCCGAGATCGAGCGCGCTGCCATCGTCTTCGCCATCGCCCATCATGGCGGCCGCATGTCGCGCGTCGCCCGGGCGCTGAAAATCGGGCGCTCCACGCTCTACCGCAAGCTGCACGAATATGGCCTGGCCGAAGAGCTGCTGAACGACGCCGCCTGATCGGCTTTGCCGGCGAATCGGCTACTGTCTCGCTCGGGGCAGGAGCCAGTCATGACAGCGTTGATCGAGGCACGGGGCGTTTCCAAGCGCTTCCGGCAACATAAGAGGTTTCCGGGTCTGCTGGGTGCCTTCAAGACGCTGGTGACCGCCGAATATACCGAAGTCACCGCCGTTTCCGATATCGGCTTCGACATCGCGGCCGGCGAAGCCGTCGGCTATCTCGGCCCCAACGGCGCTGGCAAATCCACCATGATCAAGATGATGACCGGCATCCTGGTGCCGAGCGCCGGCACGCTTTCGGTGCTCGGCCGCACGCCGCATCAGCAGCGCATGGCCAATGCCCATGAGATCGGCGTCGTCTTCGGCCAGCGCAGCCAGCTCTGGTGGGACCTGCCGGTCATCGACAGCTTCACCCTGCACCAGCGCATCTATGACATCCCCCAGGCCCGCTACGCCGAGAACCTCAAGCGCTTCAGCACCCTGCTCGATCTGACGCCCTTCCTCGACCGCGCCGTGCGCCAGCTCAGCCTGGGCCAGCGCATGCGCGCCGAGATCGTCATGTCGCTGCTGCACGATCCCAAGATCCTGTTCCTCGACGAGCCCACCATCGGCCTCGATGTCGTTGCCAAGGACGCGGTGCGCAAATTCCTCGCCGAGATCAACCGCGAGCGCGGCGTCACCATCATCCTCACCACCCATGACCTGCAGGATATCGAGACCATCTGCCCGCGCCTCATCATGGTCGATCAAGCAAAACTGATCTTCGATGGCGAACTGCATCGCCTGCGCGCCGCCCTCGGTTCGGCCCGCCGCCTGACCCTCGAATTTGTCACCGACCCGGGCCCGCTCGCCCTCACCACGGCCACGCTGACCGCCGATGAAGGCCTGCGCAAGCACTACCTGCTCGAACGGGAAGATGTGTCGCTGGTGCAGATTCTCGGCGAAGTCGGCAGCGATCGCGGCCTCAAGGACGTTGCCTTGCACGAGCCCGATATCGAGGAAGTCATCCGCACCTTCTACCAGCGCCGCAACGCCGCCGCGACGGTCGCGCCATGACGGCCTATGCCGCCTTCGCCCGCAGCGGCTTTCTCACCAGCCTGGCCTATCGCAACGAGGTCTGGGCCAACATCTTCGGCAAGCTGGTGCAGGTCTTCGCCCGCGTCGCCATCTGGCTGGCCGTCTATGCCGGCACGATGTCGGTCGACGGCATCGGCATCAAGGACATGATCACCTATGCCCTGCTCGGCGGCGTGGTCATGGGCGCCACCCGCCACGACCGCATCGTTCGCCAGGTAGGCACCGCCCTCAAGACCGGCGATGTCGCAGTCTGGCTGCTCAAGCCGGTGCATTATCCGCTCTATATGCTCGCCGTCGAGGCCGGCATGTCGGCCTATACTTTTCTGCTGGCCGTGGTGCCCACCATCATCATCGTGGCCCTGGTCTACGGCATGCTGCCGCCCGCCAGCCCGTTTCACGCTGCCATGTTCGTCGCCTTTTGCGGATTGAGCTTCATCATCCACTTTCTTGTCGCCGCCATTTTCGGCGTCCTGGCCTTCTGGCTCATGACCATCTTCTCGCTGGACTGGCTTCTGGGAAGCCTGGTCACCCTGCTCTCCGGGCTGCTGGTGCCCTTCTGGTTCTTTCCCGAGCCCTTTGGCGCTATCGCCAGCCACCAGCCACTCGCCTGGCTGGTCTATTATCCATCCGCCGTCTGGCTGGGGCAGCTCGATATCGGCATGACCCTGCTCTATTTCGGCATCGGTCTGGCCTGGGCCGCCCTGCTCGCTTTGGCGCTGACCCTGCTCTGGCGGCGGGCGTCCTCCCGCATCACCGTGCAGGGAGGCTGAGCCATGCTGCATCGTCTCGGCGTTCTGGCGCTGCTGGTCCGGATGTTTGTCAAGTCGCAGATGGAATATCGCGGTGCCTTCTGGCTCGACCGCGTGGCCCAGATTCTCTCCTATGGCGCCGTGCTTCTCACCATCTGGATCCTGCTGAACAAATTCCAGTTGCTCGGCGGCTGGAACTGGCCCGAACTGGCTCTGCTGTTTTCCTTCCAGCTCCTCGCCTATTCGCTGGGCGCCTCGATGAGCTTCACCCAATTGAACACGCTCGAGGATCTGGTGCGGATGGGCACACTCGATGCCCTGCTGACCAAGCCGATCAATACCTGGGCCTATCTGATCTTTTCCGGCCTCAATATCGGCTATGCCGGCCACATCATCCTGGCCATCCCCGTCCTCGTCTGGGCGCTCATGGCCGCAGAGGTGCAATGGTCGGTCGGCTCCACGCTCTTTTTCGTGGGCAGCCTGTTGAGCGCCACCATGGTCACCGGCGCCATCATCACCATGATCGGCGGCACCGCTTTGATCTGGGTGCGCTCCAATCACCTGTTCGCCATCTTCTTCGGCTTCTGGGAACTGACGCGTTACCCGCTCAACATCTTCCCCACCGGGCTTCAGGTAGTGATGCTCACCATCGTTCCGCTGGCCTATATCAGCACCGTGCCGGTCGCCGTGCTGCTCGGCAAGCCGGTACCGCTGCTCGGAGATTTCGCCGCCTCCGTTACCCTGCTCGCCGGTCCGGTCCTCGTTCTCGTCGCCATCGCCCACTGGCGCTACGCGCTGAGCCGCTATCAGGGCGCCGGCGGCTGATGGAACATGGCCTGACCGCGCCGCAGCCGTAGCGGCACGCATGGGACTTGTCCCAATTGTGGCCGCCGACGGCCTGACTCATCTTGCGCCCCATTCCGTGGGGGGCTCCATGAAATCCAGCTATCAGTTCAAGCTCGACCAGGAGCTGCATAAGCTGGTCGAGCTTGAACACGAGCACGATATGCTTGTCGTGCGCATCGCCTATCGTGTCGGCAATTCGGTCAGGCGCGACGAAACCCGCATCGCCGTTGTCGGCGAGCCCCGCTCCGAGCCCGGCGCACAGGGCGTGACCGTCATCTATCGCGTGCGGCCATTCTCCATCGTCCCCTGGCTGACCATAACGCGCTCGCGCTTCTTCTGACGGCGCAGGGGCCGTTGCACCGGCACCACAAAATACGCTCACAACTTTGCGAGCGATTGCCCCCGTTAAGGTTTGCAGAGTATTGAATCTTCGTGCGGAGCGGCCCGCCGAGTCTGATGCAGGACCAAGGTGGAATGGCCGTCACAGCGTTGCCGTGCATGGAGCTCAGATGAACAAGATCCTGGTCTGCCTGGTCGCCGCCCTCGCCGGTATCGGGGGTGCATGGCCCGCAGCGGCGCAGGACATTGCGTCCCTTGCGGTCGGTCCGGTCATCATCGCCCCGCCCCAGACGCCGCTGGCCCAGACCATCAAGTCCGGCCTGAGCACGGTCTATTACAGCGCCGCGAGGGACAGCGCGGCCTATATCGAGGCCCAGAAGCTCTATTTCTTCTATGGCAGCCGCCATTTCGAACCCATCTGGCTCGATGAGGCCGCCAATGGCGAAGTGGTCTTCTCCGCGCCCGCCCGCAAGATTCTGAAGCTCTTCGAAAGCGCCGCCAGCGAAGGCCTGCGCCCGTCCGACTACCTGACACCGGATCTCGACCCGGCCGGCGCCCAGGGCGATCCCCTGAAGATGGCGGCGCTCGAAACCGCCTTCTCCACCGCCGCCCTGCGCTATGCCAGCCATATCTACAATGGCCGTATCCGGCCGCAATCGGTCAGCGAAAACCTCGATATCGCGCCCAAGCCGCTCGATACCGCCTCGCTGCTGGTCGAACTGGCCTCCAGCCCCGATCCGGTCGCAGTGCTGGCGGCGCTGGAGCCTGTTCATCCCGAATTTCTCGCCCTCAAGGCCGCCCTCGCCAGTTTTGACGAAACCAGTCTCGATCGTCCCACGCCCATCGCCGAGGGCCCGACGCTGCGCCCCGGCATGAGCGATCCGCGCGTCCCGCTGCTGCGCACCCGCCTCGGCGTGCCTGCCGCCGACGGGCTCGTCTATGACGATGTGCTGGTCGATGCGATGAAGGCGTTCCAGGGCACGCTCGATCTCGACGTCGATGGCGTCATGGGCCCGGCCACTCTTGCCGCCCTCAATGGCGGCGTGCCCATCACCCGCGCCGATATCCTCGCCAATATGGAGCGTTGGCGCTGGATGCCGCGCGAACTGGGCGCGTTCAACGTCCTCGTCAACATCCCCGAGTTCCGGCTGGCGATCAATCGCGACGGCGTCGAGCAATACACCACTCGCGTCGTCGTCGGCACCACCAGGAACCAGACGCCGATCTTCTCGGACAATATCCGCCACATCGTGGTGAACCCCTATTGGAACGTGCCGAGCTCCATCATCAAGGGCGAGGTCGCGCCCGCGGTCCTGCGCAATCCGGGCTATATCGAAAACCAGAACATGGACCTGCTGTATAACGGCAGCCCGGTCAGCCCCTGGCAGGTCGATTGGAGCCAGGTCTCGACCACAAATTTCCCCTTCCGCGTGCGCCAGCGCCCCGGTCCGGGCAATGCCCTGGGGCAGATCAAGTTCCTCTTCCCCAACAAGCACGACGTCTATCTCCACGATACGCCGTCCAAGTCGCTGTTCGCCCGTTCCTTCCGCGCCTATAGCCATGGCTGCGTGCGCGTGCAGAACCCGATGGAATTTGCCGATGCGCTGATGGCCAACGAGCCCAACATCTCGCGCGCCTCCCTCGAAGCCATGTTCGGCCCCTCCGAGCGCTGGGTGAATCCGGAACACCAGATTCCGGTCCACATCACCTATTTCACCATTCGCGTCGAAGCCGACGGCTCGCTACGCTCTTTCGGCGATGTCTACGGCCACAACGCCAACCTGATCGCCGCCATGGGCCTCGACCAACCCGACCTCGCCCCCGAAATCGTCGCCGACGCCGAACCCGTCGTGGACGAGCTGTCGCCCTGAGTGTTCACGTCGGACGCAGGCGGCAGTTGCGCTACGCTATCGGCTCCTGCCCACCCTCCCCCTTGAGGGGAGGGTAGCGGCGCCTGGCCCGCAGGGCCTTGGCAGAGCTGGGGAGGGGGTAGTCCTGTAGGCCACTGAAGGACCCCCTCCCCAGCTACGCTAGGGCCTGCCGGCCCAGCTTCGCTGCCCTCCCCTCAAGGGGGAGGGTGAGCAGGAGCCGACAGAACGGTGCAGCCACCAGCGCCCCGAGTGAACACTCCCCACGAGGGAAAGGGAGACGGCTGCAACATCTCCCCCTTAACCCCGCGTTTACAATTTCGCCTTGGTTGCGCCCGCTTTTGCCCGTATTACTGGCCCCATGAGGGGTCCGGCTCTGTGTGGTTGTGATCTCGTTAGCGTTAATCAATTCGACGATTTTTCGCGCTAACGTCCGACGACAACTGGCAATTACCGGGCAGAGTTTGGCGTGACGGGGACTTACCTTTTGATACGGCACCATATCGTGCGGCTTTTGGCGGCCGCCCTTATGAGCATTATCGTCATCCTGCCGCAGGCCATCGTGCCGGCCGCGGCCGCCAGCGAACGCGCGCTCTACCTCTATTATACCCACACCAAGGAGACGGCCCGCATCGTCTTCAAGCGCAATGGACAATATGTCCAGTCGGGTCTCAACCAGCTCAATCAATTCCTGCGCGACTGGCGCCGCAACGAACCCACCAAGATGGACCCGCGCCTGTTCGACCTGGTCTGGGAAGTCTATCAGGAGGTCGGCGCCACCCAGCCGATCAACGTTGTCTCCGCCTACCGTTCCCCCGCCACCAACGCCATGCTGGCCGCCACGTCGTCGGGCGTGGCCGACAATTCCCAGCATATGCGCGGCACCGCGATGGATTTCTTCATCCCCGGTATTTCGCTCAGCAAGCTGCGCGCCACCGCCATGCGCAAGCAGGTCGGCGGCGTCGGCTATTACCCCACTTCGGGCAGCCCCTTCGTCCACCTCGATGTCGGCTCCGTCCGGGCCTGGCCGCGCATGACCAAGGCCCAGCTCCAGGAAATCTTCCCCGACGGCAAGACCATGCACCTGCCCACCGACGGCAAGCCGCTGTCGCAGGCCGGCTATCAGGTCGCCCTGGCCGAATGGAAGAAATGCCACGCCTATCCCTGCAATGGCTCATCGGGCGGCACCCAGGTCGCCGAAAGCGGCGGCAGCGGCCGCTCGCTGATGGACCTGTTCTTCGGCGGCGACAATGGCCAGCCGGCCGCCGCGGCAGCCGCCCCCATCCAGGTCGCCGCGGTTGCGCCGCAACCCGCCACCCCGCAGGCCGCGCCCATTCCGGCCTTGCGCCCGGCTTCCCTGGGTGGCGCTGCGGTCGAAGTCGCCGCCGCGCCCGGCGCCATTCCGTTCTCGACCACGGGCAGCGCGCCCCTCGATCCGTCCGAATTGACCACCGCCATGATCGCTCCTGTGCCGGCGATGAAGTCGCAGACCCTGCAATTGGCCACCGCCGCGGCCCTGCCGGCTGCCGATGCCGTCACCGCTCTTGCGGCCCTGACCGCTCCGGTGCCGCAGCCCCGCCTCATCATGACCAACCAGCCCGCGACCATGACCGCCTACCTGCCGGCCACCCCGCAGGATCCCGAGGCCCAGCGCGCGCTCGAAATGATCATCCAGCGCGAGACCACGGCCACCGTGCCGCCATCGCCAACCACGCGCCTGCCCATCCTGCCGCCGCTGACATCAGCCACCGGCCTGCGCACCGCCTCGCTCGGCGGCCAGCCGGTCAACGCGCTGGCGGGCCTGTTCAGCGGCACCTTCGGCGCAGCCCAGCAGGATGAACCCGTCGCCGCCGCTCTGGCCGAACACATCGCCAAGCGCCCGGTCCCCGGCGCCATGCGCGAGCCCGACCTCATCGCGCCCGATCTCGAGCACATTGCCGAGGTCTTCATCACCCCCGCGGTCATGACCTCGTCCCACTTCGCTGTCATCTGGGACCACGACGAAGCCGACTTCGACCCCACCGCCGAAATGGGCCGCTACGCCACCGTCATGGGCGTCGGCGATTTCCCCACCGGCCTGTCCCATACCCGCTTCGTCACCGCCGCCCCCGTGGCGTTGGCCTCGAACTAGGCCAATCTGGCGCCTCCACCTCAATGCGCTATCCGCGGCTCCTGCCCACCCTCCCCCCTTGAGGGGAGGGTAGCGCCGCCTGGCCCATCGGGCCTTGGCAGAGCTGGGGGAGGGGGTGAGGGTGGGTGGAGTCCCTCGCACCGATCCGAGCAGCAAGCACCAGACACCCCGCCTCAATTCAGTCCTCTTGCGCCCCTAGCACTCCCCTGCCGCAGTTTGGCGCAGGTGGCATTGTTGCAAACCACCCGCCCCCGGCCTAAAGAATTGAACGAATGCCCGTTTTGGCAAAGGACCGCCCGCTTGGCCGACAAGCCCTCCACGCCTCTGCTCGACACTGTCCAGTCGCCGGCCGACCTGCGCGCAATGCCGCGCGAAAACCTGCGGCAACTGGCTGACGAGCTGCGCGCGGAGATGATCGACGCCGTCTCGGTCACCGGCGGGCATCTGGGCGCCGGCCTTGGCGTGGTGGAACTCACCGTGGCGCTCCACGCCGTCTTCGACACTCCCCATGACCGCATCATCTGGGATGTCGGCCACCAGGCCTATCCCCACAAGATCCTGACCGGCCGCCGCGACCGCATCCGCACCCTGCGCCAGAAGGACGGCCTTTCCGGTTTCACCCGCCGCGCCGAAAGTGAATACGACCCCTTCGGCGCCGGCCACTCCTCCACCTCGATTTCCGCCGGCCTCGGCATTGCCGTGGCCAGCCAGTTGCAGGACAAGCCCCGCAATGTCGTCGCCGTCATCGGCGATGGCGCCATGTCGGCCGGCATGGCCTATGAAGCCATGAACAATGCCGGCGCCATGGATGCCCGCCTCATCGTCGTGCTCAACGACAATGACATGTCCATCGCCCCGCCCACCGGCGCGCTACGCACCTATCTGGCGCGTCTCGTCTCCGGTCCCGTCTATCGCGGCACGCGCGAAGCCGCCAAGACTGTCGTGAGCAAGCTGCCCTCATTCCTGCATGAACCGGCAAGAAAAACCGAGGAATTCGCCCGCTCCTTCTTCACCGGTGGCACCCTGTTCGAGGAACTGGGCTTCTACTATGTCGGCCCGGTCGACGGGCATGACCTGGAAAACCTGGTCCCCATTCTCGAAAACGTCCGCGACGCCGCCGAGGGTCCGATCCTGGTCCATCTGGTCACCCAGAAAGGCAAGGGCTATGCCCCCGCCGAGCACTCGGCTGACAAATATCATGGCGTGTCCAAGTTCAACGTCATCACCGGCGCCCAGGCCAAGGCACCGTCTAATGCGCCGTCCTACACCTCGGTCTTCGCCTCCTCGCTGATCCAGGAAGCCACTGACGATCCGCGCATCGTCGCGGTGACGGCCGCTATGCCCTCGGGCACCGGCCTCGACAAATTCGCCGAAATTCACCCCAGCCGCATCTTCGATGTCGGCATTGCCGAACAGCATGCCGTGACCTTCGCCGCCGGCCTTGCCAGCGAGGGCATGCGCCCGTTCTGCGCCATCTATTCCACCTTCCTGCAGCGCGCCTATGACCAGGTCGTGCACGACGTAGCCATCCAGCACCTGCCGGTGCGCTTCGCCATCGATCGCGCCGGCTATGTCGGCGCCGACGGCCCCACCCATGCCGGCAATTACGACGCCGCCTATCTCGGCGCCATTCCCGGCATCGTGCAGATGGCGGCCGCCGACGAGGCCGAACTGCGCCACATGGTGGCCACCGCCGCCGCTTACGACAATGGTCCCATCGCCTTCCGCTACCCGCGCGGCGACGGCATGGGCGTCGACATGCCCGCCCGCGGCGAACAGCTCGCCATCGGCAAGGGCCGTATTGTCCGCCAGGGCGCCACCATCGCCATCCTCTCCTATGGCACCCGCCTGGGCGAAGTCCTCGCCGCCGCGGACAAGCTGGCGGCCTTGGGCCTCAACCCCACCGTAGCCGATGCCCGCTTCCTCAAGCCCCTCGACGAAGAGCTGATCGCCCGGCTGGCCAGCACCCATGACGTGCTGCTGACCACCGAGGAAAGCTCCATCGGCGGCTTCGGCAGCCATGTCGCCACCTTCCTCGCCAGCAATGGAATGCTGGACGGCAAGCTGCGCTTCCGCCCCCTGATGATCCCCGATCGTTTCGTCGAACATGCCAGCCAGGCCGACATGTATGCCGAAGCCGGTCTCGACCGCGCCGGCATCGTCGCCACCGCCCTGACCACCCTCGGCTATGATGAAGCCGCCATGGCCAAGGCCCTGAGCGCCATCAGCTAGCGCCCGGCAGGCCTTCGTTTCCCGACCCCCACCCCGACGTCATTGCCCGGCTTGTCCGGGCAATCCACGGCGCCGCACTCGCCAGAAAATCCTACTCGACGTAATGCGTCGGCACGCCCGTCGCCAGCTTCACCGTCTCCATCGAGATATAGGCCGACATGTCGAACAGCTCGACCCGGCCCACCAGCTGGCGATAGATCACGTCGTAATGCTCCACATTGGGAAGCACGAGCTTGATGATATAGTCGAAGTTCCCGGTCAGCCGATGCACCTCGACAATCTCGGGAATCGTGCTCACCGCCGCATGGAAATCCTCAAGCCACCCCGCCTCGTGCTTGCCCGTCCGCACGATGACGAAGACCGTCGTCGGCAGCCCCACTTTCCGCCGGTCCAGCACCGCCACGCTGCGGGCGATATAGCCTTCCTCGCGCAACCGCGCGATGCGCCGCGAACAGGCCGAAGCCGACAGCGCCACCGCATCGGCGATGTCGTTCACCGCCAGTTCGGCATTGGCCTGCATCAGGTCGAGGATTTTGCGGTCGCGCTCGTCAAGCATAATCCATTTCTGCATGATTTTTGATGCATGCGCAATCTCGCTGCGTCTTTGCAGCAAATAACGCCTCAGAACTGCATCCTGATTCTCCTCCAAACCCAACTTCGCATGCCGCCTGCGCGCGTCCGGCGGCACACTGCTTCCAGCAGAGGAGCATATCCATGAAGACCATCGGCCTTATCGGCGGCATGAGCTGGGAATCCACCGCCACCTATTATCGCCTCATCAACGAGGCGGTCCGCCGCCAGCGCGGCGGCCTCCACTCCGCCGAAATCGCCATGCGCTCGCTCGATTTTGTCAGTGTTGTCGAACTGCAGAAGGCCGGCCGCTGGGACGAAGCCGGCCGCCTCCTCGGCGAAGCCGGTGCCGGCCTGGCCCGTTCCGGCGCCGCCTGCGTGCTCATCTGCACCAATACCATGCACCTGGTCGCCGACCCCGTCGCCGCCATGAGCGGCGTGCCGCTCATCGACATCATCGACGAAACCGCCAGGGCCCTGCGCGCCGATGGCCGCCGCAAGCCCCTGCTGCTCGCCACCCGCTACACCATGGAACACGGCTTCTACACCGAGCGCATGGCCCGTCACGGGCTGGACGTCGTCACCCCCGACTGCGACGATCGCGGCGTGGTGCATGACGTCATCTTCAACGAGCTCTGCCAGGGCCAGGTCCGCGACGCCTCGCGCGCCCGCTATCTCGCCATCATCGAAGCCGCCCGCAGCCAGGGCATCGATTCCGTCATCCTGGGCTGCACCGAAATCTCGCTGCTGGTCGATCCGGCAGCCTTGCCCCTGCCCGGCTACGATTCCACCGCCATCCACGCCGACGCGGCGGTGCGCTTCGCTCTGGCCGACGAAATGGAGCGGGCTGCCTGATATGTGCCGCTTCCTGGCTTACACCGGGGAGCCCGTCTTCCTCGATACATTGCTGATCGAGCCGGCTTCGTCGCTGGTCAGCCAGTCCCTCGCCGCCCGCGAGGCCAAGACCCAGGTCAATGGCGACGGCTGCGGCGTAGGCTGGTATGGCGCCCGCCCCGAGCCCGGCATCTATCGCGGCACCCTGCCCGCCTGGTCCGACACCAACCTCGCCTCGCTCTGCCACCAGCTCGAGGCGCCCATGTTCCTCGCCCATGTGCGCTCGGCCACCTCGGGCGAGGTCTCGATGGCCAATTGCCATCCCTTCGTCGCCGGCCGGCACCTGTTCATGCACAACGGCCAGATCGGCGGCTATGACCGCATTCGCCGCTCCGTCGAAGCCATGATCCCCGACGATCTCTATGCCCGCCGCCGCGGCAATGGCGACAGCGAAGCCATCTTCCTCGCCGCCCTCGGCCATGGTCTCGACGCCGATCCGGTCACGGCCCTCGCCCGCACCCTCGCCGTCTGCACCCGCATGATGCACGCCAATGCGATTCCCCTGCCCTTGCGCTTCACCGCCATCCTGGCCGATGGCGAGCGCCTCATCGCCATTCGCTGGGCCAGCGACGAGCACCCGCCCTCGCTCTATTGGCGCCAGCTCGACACCGGCATCGCCATCGCCTCCGAACCCTTCGGCGACCCCGGCGACACCTGGCATCCCGTCCCGCCGGGCAGCGTCATGACCGCCGCCCGCGGCGCGGTAGCATTCAACGATTTCGCAGTCGCTTAGGATGTGCCGAGCTTCAGGTCAGGTCGAGCCGAAAGGGGCAGCTTTCGAGAACCGGAGCGGAGCGTACTCCAGTACGTGAGCACCGGAAGCGCGGAAAGCTGGTCCTTGCAGGCCGGCATCACCTGAAGATCAGCGCATCCTCAATCTTCGGGCGGAGCCGCCACCATGCCCAGCGCGCTCATATAAAGCTCCAGCAGCGCTTCCTGCTCCATGCGCTCATTGGCATCCTGCTTGCGGATGCCGACGATCTTGCGCAGGATTTTGGTGTCGAAGCCGTTGCCCTTGGCCTCGGCGTAGATTTCCTTGATGTCGGCGGCGATGGCGGCCTTTTCTTCTTCCATGCGCTCGATGCGCTCGATGAACGCCCTGAGCTGATCCTGGGCAACGCTGTCTTCGACGGCCATGGCATAGTCCTTTAAGTTTGCTGGCCCCGTTCAATCGTACCCGGGGGCATGGTTCAACCCCTTTGTCTGCCAATCCACATGGCTACGCCGCCGCATCGCCGCAATTCCGTCAAATCGCCCCTTTTGCCATTGACCAATGCGTCACCATGGGCTCAAAGAAGGCACGTTTTCTCGATGATTTCCGGCACGCTTTTGCACACCACCCGTCTCGGCATGACCCTGATCGGCGCGATGCTCGCAAGTCTCGCGTTTTTCGCCACGCCCGCTCATGCCGACCTGCGCATCTGCAACGAAACCAGCAACCTGGTCTCGGTGTCCCTCGGCTATCGCGCCGAGCGGGGCTGGATGAGCGAAGGCTGGTGGCGGACCCCGCCGGGCGATTGCCGCGTGCTCTATCAGGGCGACCTCGAAAAGCGCTTCTATTACATCTTCGCGGTGGACGATATCGGCGGCGGCGCCTGGGACGGTTCGGTCTTCATGTGCACGCGTGACGAAACCTTCACTATATTCGGGGTTGAGGATTGCCTCGCCCGCGGTTATGAGCGCACCGGCTTCTTTGAAATCGATACACAGAACCGCACCGACTGGACCCTGCAGCTCACCGAGAGCGCCGATGGCCCCGCTGTTGTCGGCCCTGATGCCAGCGAAGATCTCGAAGACCCCACATTCCTTGTCGACCCCGACGACGTCACCATCGACGTCCCGCAGGACGACATAAATACGCAAGAAACGGACACGCAATGAGACGCATGCGACGCGCGAAGATCATCGCCACCCTCGGGCCCGCCAGCCACGAAGAAAAGATGATCGAGGAACTGGCCAAGGCCGGCGCGGACGTGTTCCGCATCAATATGAGCCATGCCAGCCACGACCTGCTCAAGCAGACCGTCGAGCGCATCCGCAACGTCGAAAAGCGCCTCAACCATCCCCTCGGCGTGCTGGTCGACCTGCAGGGCCCCAAGCTGCGCGTCTGGAAGTTCGCCGATGGCGCCATCAATCTGGTGGCCGGTCAGAAGTTCACCCTCGACAGCAATGCCGACGTGCCGGGCACGGCCGATCGCGTTTACCTGCCCCATCCCGAAATCATCGAAAGCGTCTCGGTCGGCGACCGCCTGCTGCTCGACGACGGCAAGCTGGCCCTCAAGGCCACCCGCGTCGGCAATGGCGCCATCGAGACCGAGGTCATCTATGGCGGCAAGCTGAGCGACAAGAAGGGCGTCAGCCTGCCCGATACGCTGCTGCCCACCGGCGCGCTGACCGAAAAGGACCATGCCGACCTGCTCGCGGGCCTCGCCGCCGATGCCGACTGGATCGCCCTCTCCTTCGTCCAGCGCCCCGAGGACATCATCGATGTCCGCAAGATCGTGCAGGGCCGCGCTGGCGTCATGGCCAAGATCGAAAAGCCCCAGGCCATCGATCGGCTCGAAGAGATCATCAAGCTGTGCGACGCCATCATGGTCGCCCGCGGCGATCTCGGCGTCGAACTCCCGCTCGAAACCGTGCCTGGCCTGCAGAAGCGCATGATCCGCATGTCGCGCCGCTACGGCAAGCCGGTGGTCGTCGCCACCCAGATGCTGGAATCGATGATCTCCGCGCCGGTCCCCACCCGCGCCGAAGTCTCCGACGTCTCCATTGCGGTGTTCGAAGGCGCCGACGCCATCATGCTGTCGGCCGAATCCGCCTCCGGCCAGTATCCGGTCGAAGCCGTCTCCACCATGAACAAGGTGGCCGTGGCCGTCGAGGGCGACGCCAATTATCTGCGGATCATCCGCGCCGCCCAGACCGAGCCTGAAGCCACCGCCGCCGACGCCATTTCGGCCGCGACGCGCCAGGTTGCCGAAACGCTCGATCTGGCCGCCATCGTCACCTACACCGCTTCCGGCTCCACCGGCATCCGCGCCGCCCGCGAGCGGCCGAGCAAGCCCATCATCGTGCTGTCGCCCAATCAACGCACCATCCGCCGCATGTCGGTGGTCTGGGGCGTCCATTGCGTGCAGACCGAGGATGCCGTCAGCCTCGAAGACATGGTCGATCGCGCCTGCGTCATCGCCTATCAGGAAGGCTTTGCCCGCCCCGGCGACCGCATCGCCATCACCGCCGGCATTCCCCTGGGCACCCCCGGCGCCACCAATATGCTGCGCATCGCCTTCGTCCGCCAGGACGGCGCCGGCTCGAGCTGAGCCGGACGACATCGCTGAAAAAGACGGGGCCCGCGCAAGCGGGCCTTCGTTTATGCGCGAGCGTTTGCATCACGCATGACAGGGCCTATTGTGCTGGCCTCACAGCAATAGGGAGCGAGCCATGCGGGTCCAGGGTGCGTGCCATTGCGGCACCATTGCCTTCGAGGCGGATATCGATCCCGAGCGGGTCCGCATCTGCCATTGCAGCGATTGCCAGCAGCTCTCGGGCACTGTCTTCCGTGTCGTCGTGCCGTGCCCGGAAGAGCAGTTTCATCTGACCCGGGGCGAACCGAAAATCTACGTCAAGACCGCCGAAAGCGGTCGCCGGCGCCAACAGGCCTTCTGCGGCAATTGTGGCTCACCCCTTTATGCCACCGCCGACGAGCCGGCCGGCAGCCGCAAGCTCGGCCTCCGCGTCGGCGTCCTGGCACAGAGACGCGAGCTGATCCCGAAGCGACAGTTCTGGTTCGCCTCGGCGCTGTCATGGTTGCCCACCCTCCCCGGCACGACTGCTGCCGGCGATTCCTGACGCCGGGCGCAAACCGTCACGGCCCGGCAATGGCGTCGGCGAATTTGCGCAACAGCCGCACCAGATCGTCGAGATCCTGTTCCGCCCAGGTTTGGAAAATGGCGCCGCCAATGCGCTCGCGCGCCGTATCGAGCGCCTCCAGCATCTGCTTGCCCTCAGCGGTGACCACAGCCTCGCGCACCCGCCGGTCGGCCGGGCTTTCCTGGCGCTGTATCAACCCCAGCGTCTCCAGCTTGCCGACCTGGCGGCTGACGGTGGTGTAGTCCCGCCCCACGCGGTCCGCCAGGTCCACCACGCCGATCGGCCCCAGCCGGCCGATCCCCACCAGCAGCGGAAACAGCGCCCGATCTAGCCGGATTCCGGCAGTCTGAATAAGCGCCTCGTCGCGCTGCGGCCGGTTCATGACACTGACAATGTCCAGCAAGGCCCCATGCAATTGCCGCAGCTGCCCGGCAATATGTGTATTTTGCACGTTTTTACTTGACGCCACGGCTATCTCCAATTTATGTGCATTATACACATAAAGCTCTCACTGGAAAGGTCATATCATGAAAGCCGCAATCGTGCTGGGCGCCGGCCAAACCCCGGTCTATGGCGATATCGCGCAACCCGAGCCCGCACCGGGCGAAGTCCGCATCACCGTCAGCGCTGCCGCACTCAGCCCCGTCGTACGCGGCCGCGCCGCCGGATCGCATTACAGCGCCTCGGGTCAGCAATTTCCTTTTGTCGCCGGCATCGATGGCGTCGGGCAGCTCGACGACGGGCGTCGGGTCTTCTTCTTCGGCTCCCGGCCGCCCTATGGCAGCATGGCCGAACAGGCCGTGGTTGCAGTAACCCAATGCGTCGCCCTGCCCGACGGTATCGACGACACCTTTGCCGCCGCGATCGCCAATCCGGGGACCTCGTCCTGGGCCGCCTACACCTTGCGCGCCAGGCTCAAAGCCGGGGAAACCGTGCTGGTCAATGGCGCCACCGGCGCATCCGGCCGTCTCGCCGTACAGATCGCCAGGCACCTTGGCGCCGGCAAGATCATCGCCACCGGCCGCAACGCCGAAGTGCTGCAATCCCTCGGCGCCGACGAGACCGTCCTGCTGACCCAGGACCAGCCTGCGCTGCAGCACCATTTCGAGGCGATCTTTGCCAATGGCGTGGACGTCGTCGTCGACTATCTGTGGGGGCCCACCGCCGAACAACTGCTGATTGCCGGCGCGCGGGCCGGCGCCGATGGCGTGCCGATCCGCTTCGTGCAGATCGGCTCGGTTGGAGGCGCCGACATCACCCTGCCCAGCGCCGTACTGCGCTCTTCTGCCATCGAGTTGACGGGCAGCGGCCTCGGCGGCATTCCGTTCGATCGCCTGATAGCATGCGTGGACGGGCTCTTGCAGGCGGCCGGCCCGGCTGGCCTCACCATCGCCACCAAAACCCTGCCCCTGTCGCAGGTCCAACAGGCCTGGAATGAGCCAGACAATGGCCAGCGCACGGTATTCACCATGTGAAACCTACAGCATGTCTCCCGAAAGGGAGAACCCGGTTTCGGGAGACATGCAAAAACAAGGCGCTAAGCGCATGGAGCGAATCTGAAAGATCGCGACGCGCTTTAGCGCCGCTCCATCAGCGTCTTGAGTACCAGCAGGTCCGACAGCATCCATTCCTCCTCCGAGGCGAACATGTCGTCCGACACCAGAGGCTGCTGCACCGACGTATGGGTGAGGGCCGCCCCCGCGCCATTGCGGATCACCCGCACATGGGCCGCGTGGATCATCTGCGGCCCCACCTGCATGCGATAGTCGAGCACGTAATAGGGATTGGCCGGGGTGAAATGTACGATCACCGTGCCGCGCGGGCCGTCATAGGCCCAGCTATTCGGCCCCGCCGCCGGATGCGGCCGGCCGTTCTTCACCAGCGTCCAGCTGGCCAGATTGGCCGGATCGACCAGGAAATTGTAGATATCTTCGGCCGGACGGGCGATCTCCACCGTCAGCGTACGCGCCTGGAGCACAGATGCACCTCTTACTCAGCGGCGGCACATTTGCGCAATCATCCTGTGATATCAAGACCTTCCACCCTTCATACCGGCGCCGTGCTTAACGCCGCAGCGCTTCCAGCAAGCTCTTGAGCGTCAGGAAGTCGGTGGTGATCCATTCGATGGCCGAGGCGAACTCTTCCTCGCCCATGCCGGGCCGCTGGTAGAAGGTGAAGGTCAGTTCCGTCCCCTCCTCGTTGGGCGTGACGCGCATCGGTGTCCATAGCAGCTTTTCGCCCGGCACGAAGATGGCGTGGTCGAGCACGCCGAAGGCGTTGACGGGCGTGAACCGGAAATGTCTGATTCCACCGAAATTGGTCATCGCCTCCCAGTCACCATTGTCGAGCGGGCGGTAGCTGGCCCTGTCCACAGCGGCCCATTCGCCATAGTTCAGCGGATTGGCGAGGAAGCGATAGGCGGTATCGTAGGGATAGTCGATATACAGCGAGATCGTGTGCGAACGCCGCATCTGGTCCTGTCTTCCCGCAACGGCCTGACTGGAAAAACAAAAGCCCGCTTGCGCGGGCTTGAGTCAACAATCTCGATGTTAAACGGCTCAGCCCTGGCGGGCCTTGAAGCGCTTGTCCACCTTGTTGATGATGTAGACCCGGCCGCGACGGCGGACGAGCTTGTTCGCGCGGTGGCGAGTCATCAGCGCCTTCAGCGAGTTACGGACTTTCATCTGTCTATCCTCAGTCAAACAAAATGGGCGCCTGCGCGCCCGGAAACTTGGGGGCATACATATGGAAATTGCCTCGGCCTGTCAACGCGCAACGGCAGGTGAAATTACCTCCGCGCTGCGCTTTCCCCCAGCCGCATGCCGGCCCGCCGGTTAACACCCCGTATCGAAAGCTAAGCTATTGTCTACACTGTCGATCCGAGCGTTTCGCGCATAACGGGAACTGCCATGGCCAACGAGGAAATCACCAAGCGCGGTGTGCTGATTGCCGATCACAGCCAGAACATGGCTTCGCTCGTCGCCGTGATGCTGCGCAATCTGGGCCGCAAGGATATCCGCGAGGCCTATGACGCCAACAGGGCCATGAGCGAGCTTAAGCGCCGCGTCTTCGACGTCCTCATCATCAACGATGACCTCGACGGCATGGATGGCGTGGCCTTCACCCGCAAGCTCCGCACCGCCGCCGACTGCCAGAACCGCTACGTGCCCATCATCATGATGAGCGCCGCCCCCGATGCCAGGCGCATTGCCGAAGCCCGCGATGCCGGCGTCACCGAATTCCTGCGCAAGCCCTTCGCCGCCAACCACCTGCAGGCCCGCCTCACCAGCATCGAGGCCCATCCCCGCGGCTTCATCGAGGCCGCCGAGTATAACGGCCCCGACCGACGCCGCCGCAAGGTGGATGTCGGGGACGGCCGGCGGGAGACGGATAAGGCGAGCTAGGGCACGCCTCCCGGCCTCCCCATGAGAGGGGCGTGTTTACCGTGGACCTGCTGGAAGCCATCGGTTCGATCGCCTCCCTCCCCCTTGAGGGGAGGGATCGAGGGTGGGGGTGTCGATACCTCCACGATCCCGATGCCGGATGAAGCCTCGACACCCCACCCCCCAGCTTTGCCAAGGCCCTGCGGGCCAGGCTACGCTACCCCTCCCCTCAGGGAGGAGGGTGGCGATGAACACCGGCATCGCTGCATTCGGCGCCATTCTCAAACGGCAAGGCCCGCCAAAGCGGGCCTTTCCATTTCCTGGGCTACTCCCCCAGCACCGCCTCGTCCGGCACATCGATTTCCCGCCAGCGGTGGCAGGCCACCAGCCGGCCATTCTCGATCATTTCCAGCGGCGGCCGCGTTTCGGCGCAGAATGGCTTGGCAAACCGGCACCTTGTGCGGAAGGTGCAGCCCGAGGGCGGATTGATCGGCGAGGGAATCTCCCCCTTGAGCGCATCGATATTGCGCTGTCGCGCCAGTTTCGGGTCGGGAATCGGCACCGCCGTCAGCAGCGCCCGCGTATAGGGATGCTTGGGATCGTCATAGATCTCGTCGCCCGTCGCCAGCTCGACGATGCGCCCCAGATAGAGCACCAGGATGCGGTCCGACACATGCCGCACCACGCTCAGGTTGTGCGAGATGAAAATCAGCGTCAGCCCGAATTCATCCTTGAGCTCGGCCAGCAGGTTCAGGATTTGCGCCTGGATCGACACGTCGAGCGCCGAGACCGGCTCGTCGCAGACGATCAGCTTGGGCTCGGTGATCAGCGCCCGGGCAATGCCGATGCGCTGCGCCTGCCCACCCGAAAATTCGTGCGGATAGCGGTTGATCATTTCGGGCAGCAGCCCCACCGCTTCCATGATCTTGAGCACGCGGGCGCGCCGCTCTTCCTTGTTCATTTCCGGCCGCAGGGTGCGCAGCGGGTCGGCGATGATCTCGCCCACCGTCATGCGTGGATTGAGCGAGGCCAGTGGGTCCTGGAAAATGATCTGCAGATCCGCCCGGCGCTGGCGCATTTCCTCTGCCGGCAGCCGCGTCAAATCCTGACCCAGCCACAGCACCTGTCCCTCGTCGGGCGAGAGCAGTTGCAGGATGCAGCGGCCCAAAGTGGACTTGCCGCAGCCGCTTTCGCCCACAATGCCCAGCGTCTCGCCCTGGCGGATATTGAAGTTGATGTTCTCCAGCGCCGTCAGCGTCAGCCGCCGGCTGAACAGGCCACCCGAAAGCGAAAAGGTCTTCTTGAGATCCTTGATTTCGAGCAGGTTGATCGGGGTCTGGTCCATCAGGCGACCTTTCCATAGGCCATCGGGCCTTCATAGAAACAGGCCTTTTCGCGGCCATTGCCGGTCTCGGTCAACGGCGGCCTTTCGGCCAGGCACCGATCGAAGGCGAAGGCGCAGCGCGGGTTGAACGAGCAGCCCCTGGGCAGGTGTTCGAGACTCGGCGGCAGCCCCTGGATGGGGTCGAGCCGGGCGGTGCGATGGGCGATATGCGGCGTCGAATGCAGGAGGCCCAGCGTATAGGGATGGCGCGGATCGTAGAACAGGTCGTCGACTCCCCCCTTCTCCACCGCGCGTCCGCCATACATCACCATCATGCGGTCGGCGACACCAGCCACCACGCCCAGATCGTGGGTAATCAGCACCAGCGAGGTGCCAAAATCCTCGGTCAGCGTCTTGAACAGGTCGAGCATCTGCGCCTGCACGGTCACGTCCAGCGCCGTCGTCGGTTCGTCCGCGATCAGTATCTTGGGCTGGCACAGCAAGGCCATGGCGATCATCACGCGCTGCCGCATGCCGCCCGACAATTCATGCGGATAGGCATTGGCGCGCTTGACCGGTTCGGGAATACCGACCCGCTCCAGCATTTCCACCGCTGCCATCGTCGCCTTCTGCTTGTCGAAGCCGCGATGCTTGACCAGCACTTCGGCCAGCTGCGTACGCACCTTCAGCGTCGGATTGAGGCTGGTCATCGGGTCCTGGAAAATCATCGCGATATCCTTGCCGCGATGCAGATCCAGGCGCCTCGGCTCCATGCCGATCAGGTTGATGTCGCCCATCATGGCCCGGCCGCCAGCCCGCCCATTCTTGGCCAATAGGCCCATGATGGCCAGGAACGCCTGGCTCTTGCCCGAGCCCGATTCACCCACCACGGCCAGCGTCTCGCCCTCGGCGAGCGAGAAGTTCATGTCGCGCACGGCATGCACTTCGCTCTGGTGCAGTTCGAACGTGACCGACATGTCTTCGACTTTGAGGACTTCTTTCATCTTAGCGATCCTTGGGGTCGAGAGCGTCGCGCAACCCGTCGCCGATATAGGTGAGGCACAGCAGCAGGCTCACCAGCACCACGGCGGGTCCGATCAGCATCCAGGGCAGCGTCTCGGCCACGGGCGAACCGAAGCTGATCAGCGTGCCGAGCGACGTCTGCGGCTCCTGTACGCCCAGGCCCAGATAGGAGAGGAAGCTCTCGGTCAGAATGATTTCCGGAATGGTCAGCGTGGCGTAGATCACCACGGGTCCCGTGAGATTGGGCACGATGTGCCGGAAGATGATGGTCCACGGCTTGGCGCCGCCGGCCTTGGCCGCCTCGACGAATTCGCGCTCCTTGATGGACAGCGTCTGCCCGCGCACGATACGCGCCATGGTCAGCCATTCCAGGCACCCGATACCCACGAAGAGCAGCACCGGATTGCGCCCGAAGATCACCACCAGGATGATCACGAACAGGATATAGGGCAGCGCATACATGATATCGACGAAGCGCATCATCACCGCATCGACCTTGCCGCCGAAATAGCCGGCAATGGCGCCGTAGCACACCCCGATGAACACCGAGACCAGCGTCGCCACGCCGGCCACGATCAGGCTCATCTGGGTGCCCTGCATGATGCGGGCCAGCATGTCGCGCCCATTCTGGTCGGTGCCCACGAAGTGCCCGGCCTCGAAATTGGGCGGCTTGCGGATATTGCTCCAGTCGATCTTGTCATAGGTCCAGGGCAGCAGATACGGCCCCGCAAACGCAAACAGCACGATGAAGATCACGACGCCGATGGACACCACGGCCGCCTTGTTGCGCACCAGGCGCCGCATGGCGTCTTGGCTCAGCGAGCGGCCCTTGGGCGCATCGAGGGTTTCGAGCCTGCGCGCATACTCGGTGAGCACCGCGTCCTTGCCAGTAATGCCGGCCATCAGCGGTACCTCACCTTCGGGTCGAGCCAGGCATAGAGGATGTCGACCAGCAGGTTCACCGCCAGGATGATGAACATGTACAAAATGGTCGTCCCCAGCACGAGGCCATAGTCACGGTTGAGCGCGGCGCCGATGAAATACTTGCCGATCCCCGGCAGCGCGAACACCTGCTCCACCACCAGCGAGCCGGTCAGCAGATAGCTCAGCCCCGGCCCGAGATAGCTCACCACCGGCAGCAGGGCCGGCTTGATGGCATGCCGCGCCAGGATCAGTCGCTGGCCGAGCCCCTTGGACTTGGCCGTGCGCACATAATTGGTGCCCAGCACTTCGATCATCGAGCCGCGCATCAGCCGCGCCGTGCGCCCGGCATGGGGCAGCACCAGCACCGTGACCGGTAGCACCAGATGGGCAATCGATCCGTTCCGCCAGCCGCCGGCCGGGAACCAGTCGAGATAGACGCCGAACACCAGCTGCATCAGCGCAGCCATCAGGAAATTGGGCACCACCAGGCCGATCATCACCAGGAAGACCAGCATATAATCCGGCCACTTGTTCTGGTTGACGGCCGACAAGGCGCCGGCCACGAGGCCGACAACCGTCCCGATGATGAAGGCGGAAAAACCCAGCATCAGCGTAAAGGGCAGGCCGATCCAGATCATCTCGGCCACGGTGAAGTCGTTATAGACCATCGAGGGGCCGAAATCGCCCTGCAGCAGCCGTCCGACATAGATGAAATATTGCTGGATCAGCGGCAGGTCGAGATTGTAGTGCGCCCGCAGGTTGGCCAGCGTCACGGGAGGCAGCGCGCGTTCCCCGTCGAAGGGACCGCCAGGCGCCAGCCGCAGAATGAAGAAACAGGCAGTAACGGCAATCAGCGCTATCGGAATCGCCGACAGCACACGCCGCGTCACATATCCAAACATGGATTCGGACCTTTCACATCCACGCCATCGGCCGCTCGCGCGCCGTCAGGTGGATAAAATACGGCGCCGCCCCTCCCAAGGGGCGACGCCGCCGGTTCTAGGCGATTACTCGGACTTGGACAGCCAGCGCGTACGGTGAATATCCGACGCATTGCTGACGAAGCCAGTAACCTTCGGGCTAACCACGTTCTGGGCGATGTACCAGTAGATCGGGAAAGCGGCGGTTTCATCCATCGCGATCGTCTCGGCCTGGCCGAGCAGCTTGGCGCGGGCGGCCAGGTCCTGCTCGGTGGTGGCCTGGTCCATCAGCGCGTCGAACTCTTCGTTCGAGTAGCGGCCATAGTTGTTGCCCCAGTTCATCGCGCCGTCCTGCATGATGCCGGTGCGCAGCAGGTCGAGCGTGTTGGACGGGTCCGAATAGTCCAGCAGCCAGCCGGCACGACCGATATCGAAGTCACCGGCGCGCAGGGCGTCGTAGTGAACGGCGGTTTCGGAGTTGAACAGCTCGGTCTTCACACCGATCTGCTCCCACATGGACGCGATCGCCACGGCGATGCGCTGGTGGTTGTCATTGGTGTTGTACTTGAGCTGCACGGCCAGCGGAGAAGCCGAGGTATAGCCCAGGCCTTCCATGATGCCCTTGGCTTCCGCCACGCGCTCTTCATAGGAGAGGTCGATCCATTCGGGCTGGTAGGGCTCGACGCCTTCATAGTTGGCGGTACCTTCCGGCACCCAGCCATAGGCCGGCAGTTCGCCGGTGCCCAGAACGTCCGGACCGATCACGTCGCGATTGATGGCCATGGACAGGGCCTTGCGCACGTCGGCATTGTCGAACGGCGCCTTCTCCTGGTTGATCACGTAGTAGTAGATGCCCAGGAACGGGGCGAAATAGTCCTGGCCCGGCAGGTTTTCCTTGATCCAGTCAGCCTGGTCCGACGGAATGTCGGTCAGGATGTCGTATTCACCGGCGCGGTAGCGCGACAGGGCGGCGGCCAGGTCGTCCTGCACGAAGTAGTTCACTTCGTCGATCTGGACATTGGCGGCATCCCAGTAGGTCTCGGACTTGACCGACTTGATGTAGCTGCCCGGCACCCACTCGGTGGGGGTGTAGGGGCCGTTCGAAACGATATTCTCGACCTTGGTCCAGTCCGAACCGACCTTGTCGATCACGTGCTTGGGCACGGGATAGGCGGTATAGTGGGTCAGGGCCTGCAGGAAGAACGGGGTCGGGCCTTCAAGCGTGATTTCGACGGTCTTGTCGTCGAGCGCCTTGACGCCGAGCTGGCTGAAGTCGGTCACGGTGCCTTCGGCGATTTCCGAACCGTTGACGATCGGAAACTGCAGATAGGCATAGTCCGAAGCGGTCTTGGGATCGAACAGGCGCTGGAAGGCGAACACGAAGTCATTGGCGGTCACCGGAACGCCGTCCGACCACTGGATGCCGTCACGCAGCTTGAACGTATAGACCAGGCCGTCATCGGAAATGGTGTAGCTCTCGGCCTGGCCGGGAACGGCCTCGGCGTTGGCGTCTTCCGTCATCAGCCCTTCGATATAGTCGCCGATGATGCGGTTTTCCCAGTCGCCCGACGCCTGATGCGGGTCGATCGAACCGGGCTCCGAGCCGTTCATCATGTTGAGCGTTACGGCCGATGCGGTGCTGCTCATGAGCAGCGCCATGACGCCGGCGGTCGCTACCGCGGTCAGGGTTTGCGTGATTTTCATTCTCGTCCCATCTCCTTGTGGAATTCCCGAAATCGTTTTGTCCCGCAGTCGTAGCGCTGCGGAGTTCAAAGCACTTGCGGCCGGAGGTTTTACCCCCCGGTCAAGATTGCTGGACGGTATTACGCAATTTCGTCCACTGACAAGCAAAACATTGACCTAAGCGTCAAGGCTGGCCAAATTATTAACACACTGTGCACACCGAAAAACCCGCAATGGCTTTCCACCGTTCACGATGCCGGGAACAATTCGCTTTCGCCTGCGCCCTGGCGCATGGAATGGCGATCCATAGGCGCTATGGCCTGGCCGAGCTGTGGCGCACGATCACGCCCGGTTTGTGAACTGGTCCAGGTCGCCGATCGCCAGCACTTCGAGGGTCGGGTTGGCCTGGCCGGCCTTCTCCCGTGCTTTGCACAGCTTGTGTAGTTGCAGCACGACATTGAAGTCGGCTGGAACGATGCAACCATCGCTGCCCCGCTTGCCCCTGCCATGGATGGCCATGCCGGCGCGGCCATGCATGTTGGTGCCAGGCGCAGGAACGAGGCGGATCCAGTTCTGGCGACTTTCATGGGTGCGCAGGCTGTAAAAACCCAGTGGCAAAGCCCCGCCCGGCGTAGCGGAACTGAGCTTGACCCCGGTCCCGAACGGATTGTTGGCCAGCGTCGTATTGACAGCGCCCGGCGTCTTGGATCCGGCCCGTCCTCCCGATCCCGCTCTGGCGTCGATGAAGGTGCCGTCGATTGAACCGGTAAGATGTCCCTCGACAATATTGTAGACCAAGTCGGCTAACGCAGTCATGGCGAGCCTCAATGTCGAACAATTTGCCCAAGCCTAGCAACGGCCGCTGGTCTTGTCTATTGCGGCATCACCTGCTGCGCCCCATAGATTGCAACAGCCACCAGGACGAGGCCCAACCACGGCACCCAGCCCGGCAGCGGGCCGCGCGGCTTCTTCACCGGCGGCTCCGGTTTCTTTTCCGGACGGCGGAACTTGACGACATTCTCGGTCATGCGGCGCTTTCGACAATGGCCGCGACACCCATGCCGCCAGCCGTACAGACGCTCAGCAAAGCGCGTTTTCCCGGGTTAGTCGAGAGCATCTTGGCGGTCAGCCCCAGGATGCGAGCGCCGGTCGCGGCGAAGGGATGCCCATAGGCCAGGCTCGATCCCTTGACGTTGATCTTTGCCGGATCGACCGGACCCAGCACACTGTCGCGCCCCAGCACGGTCCGGCAGTAGTCCGGGTCTTCCCAGGCCTTGAGCGTACACAGAACCTGCGCCGCAAACGCCTCATGCAGCTCGAAAAAGTCGATATCGGCAAAGCTCAGCTTGTGCCGCGCCAGCAGTTCGCTGACCGCGATGGTGGGCGCCATCAGCAGCCCCTCGCCATGGGCAAAGTCATTGCCCGCCACCCGGCCGGTCGTGAGATACGCCAGCACCGGCAGGCCGCGCGCCTTGGCCCATTCCTCGCTCGCCAGCAGCACCGAGGAGGCCCCGTCGGTCAGCGGCGTCGAATTGCCCGCCGTCAACGTGCCATGGCCCGAATTCTTGTCGAAAGCCGGCTTGAGAGTCGCCATTTTCTCGATATTGGCATCGGCCCGCACATTGTTGTCCCGCACCAGCCCTGCGCATTGCACGAGCAGGTCGTCGTGGAAGCCCTCATCATAGGCCTTGGCCGCATTGCGATGGCTGGCCACCGCAAGCGCGTCCTGCGCCTCCCGTGTAATGCCCCATTCGCGCGCCATCAGTTCGCAATGCTGGCCCATCGACATGCCGGTGCGCGGCTCGTTGACCGAAGGCGCTACCGGTGTCAGCTCGCCAAACGAAAATCCCTTGAACGCCTTGAACTTCTCCCCGCCGCTGCGCGCCTTGTTCACGTCGAGCAGCCGATGCTGGAATTTGTTGCCGAAAACGATCGGGCTGTCGCTCACCGTATCGGAGCCGGCGGCAATGCCGCTGTCGATCTCGCCCGCGGCGATCTTGGCCGCCAGCACCAGCGCCGCCTGCAGGCTCGTGCCACAGGCGATCTGCATCGTCGTCCCCGGCGTGCGCGGCGACAGGCCGGCATCCAGCGTCGCCTCGCGGGCGATATTGAAGTCGCGCGAGTGGTTGATGACAGCCCCGGCTATCACCTCATCCACCTTCTCGCCCTTGAGCCCGTATTTGTCGGCCAGCCCCGCCAGCACCGTACCCAGCATCGAGAGATTGGTTTCCGCCACATAGGCGGTATTGCCCCGCGCAAACGGAATGCGCGCCGATCCGACAATGGCGACTTTCCGAAGTTCAGTCATTCTTTCCGTCTCCCGTCAGCACTCGGTTCTTCGGCCCTATCGCCTCCCTCCCCCTTGAGGGGAGGGATTGAGGGAGGGGGTCCTTCAGTGGTCCGCTACACCACCCCCTCCCCGGCCATCCCCTCAAGGGGGAGGCGGCGCTAACTTCGAGCACAACCGCCATCACGCTTTCCCATCCTTGCGCGCCTTCATCGGCCCGCCCAGGAACGGCGCAAAGCCCGTCCCCATGATCACCCCGATATCGGCCAGCCCGTCATTGGCGACGACGCCTTCGGCCACCACCACTTCGGTCATGTCGACCAGCGGCTTGACCAGTTCACGCCCCAGCCCGGCCAGGTCGCCATGAACAGGCACCGGGCCCTTCTGCGCCTTGCCGTCGACCCACTTGTAGAAGCCCTCGCCGGTCTTGCGGCCCAGCTTGCCTGCCTTGACCAGCGTGTCGAACCTCGAACCATCGGGAACGGCATGGCCCAGCTCGGTCGCCACCGACTTGCCGACATCGAGTCCCACCGTGTCCATCAGTTCGATCGGCCCCATCGGCATGCCGAAGGCCACCGCGGCTGCGTCGAGCAATTCCTTGCTCTCCCCGGCCTCCACCCGCTGCACAGCGCCCAGCATGTAGGGCATCAGCACCCGGTTGACGAGGAAGCCCGGCGCCGACTTGACCACCACCGGCGACTTGCCGATGGCCAGCGCGAAAGCCGCGCCCTTGCCGATTTCCGCGTCGGTATTGAAGGTCGAGCGGATCACCTCCACCAGCGGCAATTGCGCCACCGGGTTGAAGAAATGCAGCCCGATCAGCCGCTCCGGCGCCTTCAGCTTTTCGGCAATCCGCTCCAGCTCGATGGACGATGTGTTGGTGGCCAGGATCGCGCCGGCCTTGAGCCTGTCTTCCAGCCCGCCGAAGATGGCCTGCTTGACCTCCAGCTTTTCCACCACCGCCTCGATGATCACATCGGCCCGGCTCACGCCCTTCCCCGTCGGATCGGCTTCCAGCCGCAGCACCGCGGCATCGACCTCGTGCTTTTTCTTCAGCCGCTTCCTGAACAGCTTCTTGCCGCGATCCAGCGCCGGCTGGATGCGGTCCATGTCGAGATCCTGCAGCGTCACGCTCATGCCGCGCAAGGCACACCAGGCCGCGATATCCCCGCCCATCACCCCGGCCCCAATCACATGCACCCGCGCGAATTTAGCGCCCTTGGTGCCCTGCTTCTTCAGCGCCTCGGAGGCGAAGAACACCCGCCGCAGGTTGGTCGCCGTATCGCTGCCCATCAGCGGCACGAAGGCGTCGATCTCGCCACGGATCATCGCCTGCCAGTCATTGCCGTGCTTTTCGAACAGGTCGATCAGCGCGAAGGGCGCCGGATAGTGCTCGGGCCTCGCCTTCTTGCCCGCCTGGTCGCGCATCTTGCCGACCACATAGCTGCGCAGCGGTCCCATCGCCATGACGCGCTTGGCAAAGCCCGCTTCGCTCGATGTCCGCTTGCCCAGCACCGCCTTGCGCGCTTCCCAGCGCAGCATGTCGCGATGGCGCACCAGCTTGTCGACCAGGTTCATCCCCCGCGCCGCGCCCGCCTTGAGCATGCGGCCCGTCAGCATGATCCCCATCGCATCGACCGGCCCTGCCTGGCGGATCGAGCGGCCCGTGCCGCCAAACCCGGGGAAGATGCCCAGGTTCACTTCGGGAAAGCCGATACGGGTCTTGTCGTCATTGACCGCCACGCGATAGTGGCAGGCCAGCGCCAGTTCCAGTCCACCGCCGAGGCAAAAGCCGTGAATGCCGGCCACGACCGGTATTTTCAGCGCCTCGATCCGCGCGAACAGCGCATGCGTGCGCCTGAGCGCCTCCGGCAGCACCGAAAAATCGCTCATCGCATCGAATTCGGACACATCGGCCCCGGCGATGAAGCCGCTATCCTTGCCGCTCAGCAGGATCACGCCCACCAGTTCCTCGGTCTGCGCCAGCTCCTCGAACCGCTCCACCAGCTGTTCGAGCTCCATGATGGCTTCGCGGCTCAGCGTATTGACCGGCGCACCAGGCGTATCGATGGTGAGCCAGCCCAGATTCTCCACATCGCGGTGGAAACGCCAATTCCTGGTCTCGGGCATCTGCGGCTGGATCATTGCAACTCCTCGAAATCTCGGGCTCTTGTCCTCCCCTCCCCCTTGAGGGGAGGGGCCGGGGGTGGGGTCCATCAGTGGTTCCACTGCACCACCCCCTCCCTCAATCCCTCCCCTCAGAGGGGGAGGGAGGCGCAGGCTGGGCCTGCCGCATTCAAAAGTAGACCTCATGGTGCGCTTGTCGACCACGAGGGCGTGGCGGACTATTCCGCCGCCTGCTTATGCTCCGCCAGCTCGTCCATCGCGAAATCGTCCACCTTCACCACCCGGTTGGTGGCCTCATCCGCCGCCCGCATGATGCCGGCCTCGTTGCCATTCAGCACCCCAGCCGCCACCGCATCGTCGATCGCATCCCGATCCAGCCGCCGTTCGATCACACCCTTGCGCGCCGCCTTGACGAATTTGGCCTCGACATCCTCGGCCTCGGTCACCTTGAGGAACGCATCTTCCAGCACGCCCGTCACGTCATTGGGATCGAATGAGACATAGGTGCCCGTGGTCAGCCGGTCGCGGAAGGCGCCCGGCCGCAGCACCGCCCGCACGAAGCGATAGTTGATGCGGTCGCTGGCCGGCCTGGCATGCCGTCCCAGCGGAAAGCACAGCAGCCGCATGGCCCAAGCAAACAGCGGATTGGGGAAATTAGCGAACACCTCGCCGAAGGTCCGCTCCATCGAAGCCACTCGGTCGGCCATGATGGCGTCGACCAGTTCGCGATCCTCGGCAATACGGCCTTCATCCTCGAAGCGGCGCAGGGTCGCCGACATCATGTAGAGGTCGCCCAGGATATCGGCCATGCGGCCGGAAATTTTCTGCTTGCGCTTGAGCGCACCGCCCAGGAACACCGTGGTCCAGTCGGCCACCAGCGCAAAATCCTGGCTGTAGCGATGCAGCCGCCGATACCAGCGGGCCATCGGCCCCTGGCTCGGCGTCGAGGCAAAGGCGCCATTGCTGAGCCCATGCAGCAGGCTCGCCACGATATTGCGCAGCATGAATTTGGTATGTCCGCCGAAGGCGCTGTCGAACTGGTCGAGCCCCTGCTTCCTGTCCTTGTTCTGCGCGGCCTGCACTTCGCGCAGCAGGTATGGATGCGCCCGCAGCACGCCCTGTGCGAAGGTCATCAGCGTGCGGGTGAGGATATTGGCGCCCTCCACCGTGATGGCCACCGGCATGCTCATATAGGCGCCGAACAGGTAGTTGCCCGGCCCGTCCTGGATGGCGCGGCCGCCATGAATGTCGAAGGCATCGTCCATGCTGTCGCGCATGGCTTCGGTGGCGGTATATTTCAGCAGGCCCGCAATCACCGCCGGGCGCTGGCCCTCGTCGACCATCGACGCGGTCAGCCGCCGCGCCGCCTCGAACGTATAGGCGCGCTTGACCATTTCGCCGAGCGGTTCGGCCACGCCCTCCATGATGCCGACCGGAATACCGAACTGCCGCCGCACCCGCGCATAGGCCGAGGTAGCGCGCAGGGTCTGCTTGATCGAGATCGAACCGATCGCCGGCAGCGAAATGGCGCGTCCGGTGGACAGGCACTCCATCAGCATGCGCCAGCCCTGCCCGGCATATTCGGTGCCCCCGATCAGGAAATCCATCGGAATGAACACGTCCTTGCCGCGCACCGGGCCATTCATGAACGCCTGACGCGCCGGGAAATGCCGGCGGCCGATATCCATGCCGGGATGGTCATGCGGCACCAGCGCCAGCGTGATGCCGATCTCGGGTCCACGGCCCAACAGGTTATCCGGATCCTTGAGGATGAAGGCGAGCCCCACCAGCGTCGCAATCGGCGCCAGCGTGATATAGCGCTTGTCGAAGCTCAGCCGGACGCCCAGCGTTTCCTTGCCCTGCCACGTCCCCTTGGTGACGACGCCGATATCGCGCATGCCCCCGGCATCCGACCCCGAATGCACGCCCGTCAGGGCGAAGCAGGGCACTTCGAGCCCCTTGGCCAGCCGGCCGAGATACTTTTCCTTCTGTTCGTGCGTGCCGTATTTTTCCAGCAACTCGCCCGGCCCAAGCGAATTGGGCACCATCACCGTGATCCCCGCCGCCACCGAGCGGCTGGCGATCTTGGAAACGATCATCGACTGCGCCTGCGCGGAAAAGCCCCGCCCGCCATGTTCCTTGGCGATCAGCATGCCGAGGAACCCTTCGTCCTTGAGATACTGCCAGAGCTCGGGCGACAGGTCCGCGCGATTGTTGCGGATGTCCCAGTCGTCGATCATCTTGCAGGCGGTTTCGGTCTGGTTGTCGAGAAAGGCCTGCTCGTCTTCAGTCAGCGTCAGCGGCCTTATGCCATTGAGCTTGCTCCAGTCCGGACGGCCCGAAAACAGTTCGGCGTCCCAGCCGACGGTGCCGGCATCGAGCGCTTCCTGCTCGGTGCGGCTCACCTTGGGCAGGATGGATTTGACCGCGCCATAGATCGGCGTGATCAGCAGCGGCTTGCGGATGGCCGCGACGCTCAGCAGCAGGAACACCGCGCCGATGGCCAGCAGCACCCAGCTTCCTGCGCCCAGCCCATAGCTGATCCCGCCTGCCGGAAAATCGAGGCCCGCCAGCAGGCCGATGGCCACCAGGCCCACCCCCCATTGCCAGAGCGGGCTTTCCCGCACGGCCAGAACTGCGAAGACGACGAGGCTGATGGCGATAAGCGCAAAGGTCACGGCATGCCCTCCATGGCGTCGCTCGCACCACCAAGGGGCAAGCAACTCGATCCCCAGAACGTCAGGCCAGCCGCCGAATCGTTCGGCTGTCATTGGGTCTGCCGCGCCGGGATCATAGCGCGATGGCCCACTATTGTTGAGGCAGTCTAGCAAGGTTTACGTATACGTCAACCTAATGCCCATTACGTCGGCATTCCTTCCCCTCTCTCTTCGGGGGAGAGGTCGACCCGTCTTAGGGTCGGGTGAGGGGGCCTTCCCCACGCACCTAACCCAGTAAAGGCCCCTCACCCGCCGGCTTCGCCGCCGACCGAAGACCCTGCCCCGCACGTCAACGCAGCACCCCTCCACAAGTTCGGGCACCTGTTTGACGCTAACGTAAAGCCATGAAATATTCGTCACCCTAATCGGGCACCAGGCCCGCAAGCCGAAATCGGCACTCCGGAGGAAACCATGGCCACGACGACAGACACCGCCGCCCCGCCCCGCCCCTGGATCGCCAGCTATCCCGAAGGCATCGCCTGGGACGCGCCCATCGATATCCGCCCGGTGCATGAGCAGGTGCTGGCCGCCTGCGCCAAGAACCCTTCCGCCGTCGCCCTCGATTTCCTTGGGCACACCACCACCTTCGGCGACCTCGCCAAAAAGATCATCGCCTTTGCCGGCGCCCTGCAGCGCCAGTTCGGTGTCACCAAGGGCTCCCGCGTCGCGCTGATGCTGCCCAACACGCCCTTCTACCCCATCGCCTACTACGGCGTGCTGCGCGCCGGCGGCATCGTGGTCAATTGCAACCCGCTCTATACGGTGGCCGAACTCAGCCACATCACCTCCAATGCCGGCGCCGACGTCATGGTGACGCTCGACCTGCAGCAGATTTACGAAAAGGCCGAAAAGCTGGTCGAGGCCGGCCACATCAAGTCGCTGGTGGTCTGCCATTTCCCCGATGCACTGCCGCTGGTGAAGAAAATCCTGTTCTCCGTCGCCAAGCGCAAGGATCTGGCAAAACTCGGCGGCGCCCCCATTGCCGACCGCATCGCCCGCTTCCACGACATGATCGCGCGCAATGAAACGCCCGACGCCGTGGTCATCGATCCGGAAAAGGATATCGCCATCCAGCAATATACCGGCGGCACCACCGGCATTCCCAAGGGCGCCCTGCTGACCCATGCCAATATCGCGGCCAATATGAGCCAGATCGACAAGTGGGGCTGCGGCCTGTTCTACCCGCCCAGCAAGGTTATCGCCGTCCTGCCCTTCTTCCACATCTTCGCCATGACGGTCTGCATGAACGTGCCGCTCTGCAACGGCGCCCAGGTCGTCATGCTGCCGCGCTTCGAGCTCAAGGCCTTGCTCGACATCTTCGCCCGCACGCGCGCCAATGTGCTGCCCGCCGTGCCCACTCTGCTCAATGCCATTGCCCGCGCCGACAGCGTCACGCCCGAACAGCTGGCGAGCCTTGAAGTCGCCATTTCCGGCGGCGCCGCCCTGCCCGACGAAGTCCGCGCCGCTTTCGGCAAGAAGTCCAAGGCGATCCTGGCCGAAGGCTATGGCCTCACCGAAGCCTCCCCCGTCGTCTGCTGCGCCGCCCTGCGCGTCGCCAGCAAGCCCATGTCCATCGGCCTGCCCCTTCCCGGCACAGATATCCGCTTTGTCGATATCGACAGCGGCAAAGCCGTCGGCATTGGCGAAGACGGTGAATTGCAGGTCAAGGGGCCGCAGGTCATGGCCGGCTATTTCGGCAATGAGGAGGCCAGCCGCGACGCCTTCATGGACGGCTGGCTGCGCACCGGCGATGTCGGCCACATGGACGAGGACGGCTATGTCTTTCTCGTCGACCGCATCAAGGATCTCATCATCTGCTCGGGTTTCAACGTCTATCCGCGCACCATCGAGGAAGCGCTGATGACCCATGAGGCGGTCGAGGAAACCAACGTCATCGGCGTCCCCGACGAATATCGCGGCGAGGCCCCCGTCGCCTATGTCAAGCTCAAGCCCGGCCAGGCCGTCACCGAGGATGCGCTCCGGAAATTTCTGGCCACCCGCCTCAACAAGATCGAAATGCCCAAGGAAATTATCTTCAAGGACGCCCTCCCCAAGACCCTCATCGGCAAGCTCTCCAAGAAAGAGCTGCGCGAGGAATATGCCCAGACAAGAGCCAAGCAGTGAACCGTTCCGCCTCCGAAAGCCGCGACCTCTTCGCCATTGCCGATCTCGCCCGCGAGTTCGACATCTCGACCCGCGCCATCCGCTTCTACGAAGCCAAGGGCCTGCTGTCGCCCGAACGTGTCGGCGCCACCCGCATCTTTCGCCGCCGCGACCGTGCCCGGCTGATCCTCATCCTGCGCGGCAAGCGCCTCGGCTTCTCGCTGCGCGACATTTCCGACTATCTGAGCCTCTACGACGCCAACCGCAGCCAGCAGGTCCACCTGCTCACCGCCAAGGTCGACGAGAGACTGGCCTCCCTCGAAGCCCAGCTCCAGGATTTGCAGACGACGATCAGCGAACTGAAGGAAATCCGCAAACTGGCCGACGAGCGCCTGGACAAGGCGGGGTAGCATCCCGCCACGCCCTCGTGGTTCGAGGCGCTGAAGAAGCGCACCTCACCATGAGGGCTGATGATGCATCGAGTTCCCCAGTAGCCCTCATGGTGAGGTGCGAGCCCCTTGCGAGCCTCGAACCACGAGGGCGTGGCAGGATGCTATTTCCGCCCCTTCCCACCCGTCATGAAATCCGGCTTCTTCGGCTTCACCCACCCCTTGGGCGGCTGCCGCACCGGCACCTGCGTCCCCAGCCCCATCGCCCCCGGCGGCGGCTGGCTGACCGTCACCGTATCGGGATCGCCAGGTTGCACCGGCGCCTCCCCCTTGAGCCGCGCCATCTCGTTGCGCAGAGCCGTAGCCTTCTCGAAGTCCATCGCCTCCGCCGCCGCCTGCATCTGCTTGTTCAGTTCGACAAGCCGAAGATTTATCGATCGCGATGACATTGCACTCTCTCCCACCACCGGGCTCACCCTCCCCCTTGCGGGGAGGGCAGCGACGCTAGGCCCGAATGGGCCGTAGCAAAGCTGGGTGGGGGTGCGAGAGCTCCGATATCCGGGCCAAACACCCCCCACCCTTGATCCCTCCCCGCAAGGGGGAGGGTGTCGACTTCATCTTCTGCGCCGCACGCACTACCCGATAAACACCATCATATCCTCCAGCGTCGCCGCCTCGCTCGCCGGCTTGTCCCACCTTATCCGGCTGATCCGCGGAAACCGCAGCGCCACCCCGGACTTGTGCCGCGTACTCTCCTGCGCCGAGTCGAACGCCACCTCGAACACCAGTTCCTTCCTCACCTCGCGCACCGGCCCGAAGGACTGCACCGTATTGGCCCTGATCCACTTGTCGAGCAGCTTCAATTCCTCATCGGTAAAGCCGAAATACGCCTTTCCAACCGGCACGATCTCGTTCCCCCTCCACACGCCAAACGTGTAGTCCGAATAGAACGAACTCCGCTTGCCATGCCCGCGCTGCGCATACATCAGCACCGCATCCACCACATTGGGATCGCGTTTCCATTTGAACCAGTAGCCCTTGGGCCGCCCCGGCACATAAGGCGATGATCGCAGCTTGATCATCACCCCCTCGTGCCCATGCTCATCCGCCCCCTGCCGCCTTTGCCGCGCCAGGTCGTCCCAATCCGCAAACGGCAGCACCGCCGACAGATCGAGGCGCGATTGCGGATTACCCGCAAACCAGGCCTCCAGCCGCGCCCTTCGTTCGGTCCAACCCAGCGCCCGGATATCCTCCCGCCCATCGAACAGCATGTCATAGACCCGGATAAAGGCAGGGCTTTCCTTGAGATGCTTGGCGCTTGCCACCTTCTTGTTCAGCCGCTGCTGCAGGTCGTTGAAGCTACCCGCCTCGAAATCCCTTCCCACCAGCAATTCGCCATCCAGCACGCCAAGCCCATGCACATTCTCGACAATATCGGGAAACGCCGCCGCGATATCGTCGCCCGTGCGGGAAAACAGCGACACCGTGCCCCCACCCAGCACCAGTTGCACCCGTATGCCGTCCCACTTCCACTCCGCCGAAAAATCCTTCGGCGCGAACCGGCCGAGGTCCTTCTCCTCGTCGATCGGGTTCGACAGCATCAGCGGATGAAACCGCGCCGACTGGTCGACATCCGGCCGCCCCGCCTTCCCATCCAGCCAGGCAAACAGATCGAGATAGGGCACGCGCAAGCCGTGCCACACCTCCTCGATCTCCTGCACATCCACCCCGCTCATCTCCGCCAAAGCCGTCTTGGCCAGCCGCGCCGAAACCCCGATCCGCAACGCCCCCGTCGCCAGCTTCACCAGCGCCCAGCGCTCATTGATCCCCGCCTGCGTCAGTAGGCCCGCGATCAGCTTCGGCAGCTCGCTCTTGCTGGTCGTATTGAACAGCTCGATCAATTCCGTCAGCGACGGCAGGTCGTCACCACCACCATGATGCGGCCAGATCAGCGCAATCGTCTCACCCAGATCCCCGACATAGTCATAACTCATGGCGAACAGCGTCGGATCGACTTCGGCCAGCACCGTCTCCTTGAGCAAAGCTGGCTTCACATTGCGAAAGCTCAGCGCCCCCGTGAGAACCGCCAGCGCATAGCCACGGTCCGGGTCCGGCACCTCACGGAAATACTGCGTCAGCGCGTTGAGTTTGCGCGTCCGCGACGGCGTCAGCGCCAGCAGTTCCAGCAATTGGGCAAAGCGCTTCATTCGCTCTCCCCCTCCCCGCCATCATCCTCGAATCCCTGGATGTTGAGCGGCTCGGCCTGCAATCCCTGCGTCCGGCACCAATAGACCAGCGCATCCTCCCGCCCATGCGTCACCCACACGGTCTCGGCGCGCGTATCATGGATGGTCTGCTGCAATTCGCCCCAGTCGCAATGGTCCGAAATCACCAGCGGCAATTCCACCAACGCCTGTCGCGCGCGTTGCTTGACGCTCATCCAGCCCGACGCCTGGCAGGTCACCGGATCGGGAAAGCGCCGGCTCCAGCGGTCGCGGATCGCCGAAGGCGGCGCAATCACGATCTGTCCCGCTAGTTCCGCCTTGGGCACATCCAGCGCCGGCCGCAAATCCCCCAGCGGAACACCCAGTTCCTCATACAGCGCACACAGCCGCAGCATCGCCCCATGCAGGTAAATCGGCGCATCCCATCCCGCATCGCGCAACAGTGCGATCACCCTTTGCGCCTTGCCCAGCGCATAGCACCCGACCAGATGGCTCCGCTCCTTCTGGTCCGCCACCGATTTCAGCAGCCGCCCGATTTCCACGCTGGGATGCGGATGCTGAAACACCGGCAGGCCAAACGTCGCCTCCGTCACCAGCAGGTCGCATTCCACCAGCTCATAGGGCTGAGCCGTGCGGTCGGCGAGCCGCTTATAGTCGCCCGTCACGACCACCCTCTGCCCGCCTTGCTCCACCAGCACCTGCGCCGACCCCAGAATATGCCCGGCCGGGTAAAACGTGATGGTCACATCCTCGATCCGATACGGCACCCCGAAATCCAGCGCCTCGAAACTGCCGGCGCAATCCTCGCCATAGCGCACCTTCATGATGGCAATCGTATCCGGCGTCGCCAGCACCGCCCCATGCCCACTCCGCGCGTGGTCCGCATGCCCATGCGTAACAATCGCCCGCTCCCGCGGCACCGAGGGGTCGATATAGGCGTCGATCGCCCTGATATGCAGGTTCCGGTCAAGGATAGGACTGGCCATGGCACTTCCTAACGCAAATTGCTCGGTACGGGTTCACACCGAAGCTACAGTCGTCACCCCATGCTTCGATCTGACAGGTCGGCAATTCCGAACCGGCACAATCTGCCTGCTGGCACTGCCAGCCCTTGTCAGCAGCGGCCAAACCTAGCAATTCCGCCACCCCGACAATGGCATAAAACTTGAATGACTTCCGGCACCTATCCTGCCGAGGCAACCATGTCCTTTTCCGTTTCCGCCAATATGCGGTCCTTCCCGCTGAGCAACCTGCTCGGCACCAAGGATAGTGCCCCGCTCCAGCCCAAAACCGCCGAGGAAGAATTCCTCGAAATCGCCCAGAAGTCCCCGCTGGAACGCCTGCGCGACAAGATCCTCGAAGACATGAAAATGAGCGAAGCGGACGTCGCCGGCATGACCCCTGAAGACCGCCAGGTCGTCGAAGACGAAATCAAGCGCCGCATGATGGAAGCCCTGCAGGCGTCGGCCGATACCGGCAAGGTGGTGGACAAGGCGGCTTAGTCGCCGAACACGCACCATCATTATCTGGTGCGCCCTCTCCCCCCGTCATCACCCGGCTTGTCCGGGTGATCCATCACTGCGCCCCAAGCAGCCACGAACTGATGTCGTTCCACTCCGGATTGACGGCCTCGATCAGGTTGATCTTCCACTGGCGGGGATATTTCTTGATTGCCTTCTCACGCCGAATGGCATCCACAACCAGATCATGCTCTTCCAGCCATACCAGCGTCTTGACGCCATAACGCGACGTGAAGCCCGGCGTCATTTCATGCTGGTGCTCGAACCAGCGACGGGAAGGGTCCGACGTGACGCCCGTGTAGAGCGTCCCATTCTTCTTCGAGGCGAGGATGTAGACATAACCCTTCATGCCTCGAGCATGCCGCAAGATGGATCACCGGGACAAGCCCGGTGATGACGGTGGTTGGGGTATCACGCTAAATTCTCCACCCCGTCATTGCCCGGCTGGTCCGGGCAATCCATCCTTCAGCCGCTCACATAACCTTGCTCACCTCAAGCAGCCCCGGCCGCTTCTCGTTCGCCGCCGTGATCGCCGCTTCCCCACCCAGCACCACGACATGCCCATGCCGCGCCACGGCATCCACCGCCTCGGCCATGCGCCGGAAATCCGCAACACTGGTGCCTAGTATCTCATCCCGCCGCTGCTGCCGGATCGCATCGGTCGTCCCGGTCAACTGCCGCCACATCGAAGAATAGCCCTTGGCATCGGAGAATTCATACCCATCCACATCCCCGATCACCCCGATGATCGAGCGCGTCAGGTCATTCTCGCCAATCCCGGCCTTGAGCGCCTTGCTCGCCCCGTCATAGGCGTCCAGCGTCTTCAGCAGGTTCGGATCGCGATAGCTCAGGAACGAAAAGTTCCCCGATGTCAGGTCGAACCGGCTCGACCCGCCATAGGCCCCGCCCTGCACCCGCACCTTGTCCCAGAGATAGGTCGTGTTAAGGAACTTCAGCACGACCGCCGACGCGCCGGTCATTTCGAAGCCGAGCGCCCGCAGATTGGCCCCCTTGCCCACATAATTGACCTGCGCCGGAATGATCAGCCCCTCCGACTTCGGCGTATAGTCGATGGCCCAGTCAGCAAAGGCAAAATCCCCACTGGGCAGCCGCCCGAGGAAGCTCTCGATCTCGCCTTTGGCCCGGCTCCATAGTGCCCCGTCGGCCGTCACATTGACCACCATGCGACCGCGATTGAACAGCGTGTCGCGAATGCGTACCAGCGCCGCTTCGACACTGCCCCAATCGCTGTCGATTCGTTTCACCAGCTCGCGCAGGAAATTGAGATAGCTCACCCCGCCCAGTTGCTCGGCAATCCAGCTCGCCTCGGTCAGCCCGGCATTGAGCCGCGTATTGACGATGGCATTGCCGGCAGGCACCAGCCGCGCCTCGAAGCCGGCTTTTTCCTCCAGCGCCATCTGCTTGAACCGCGCCTTGTTATCCAGCCGCGCATCGAGCAGCACATCGCCCATGATGGCGAGCATTTCTTCATGCTTGTCCGGCACCGCCTTGCCCGACAGGAAAAACCACGCCGCGCTGCCATCGCTGCCCTGCCGCGACGACAGGCCCCGATGCTGCGCAATGCCGCCGGTCGAGCGTCCGATGCGCTGCGTCAGCGACACGAAATCTTCCTTGCTCGTGCCCGTCTGCAGCAGCGCCCGCCCGAATAGCGGCAGATAGGGCAAAAGCGCCTTGTCCAGCACATGCAGGTCAAAGCCCAGGTCGAGATAGACGATTCCCAGCGTCGGCAGGTCGTGATAAAACAGCCGCGCCTCGCCCAGATGCCCTGTCTCGATCGGCACCGTGCGCGATTCCCGCGGCAAATCCTCCAAACCAAGCGTCGGAATCTTCGCCAGCAGCGCCGGATCGTCCACCTCTTCCTGCAACGCCCTGAGCCGCTCCGTCTCGGCGACAGTGGCTTGCAGCGCCGTCTCATCCAGCCGGGCCCGCACCCCAGCCAGAATCTCGGCCTCCTTCGCCGCCTCCCGCGCGCCCTGCTCCGGGTCGGCGCTCAGCGTCACCGTGGTCCTGTGCATATTGTCGAGAAACAGCCGGCGGATTTCGCCGGCGAAATGCCCCTTGCCAGCCTTGTCCTTCAGCGCCGCCAGCGCGTCCTCGAACTTGAGCTGCCCCAGCGGATCGCCCTCATGCAGCCACGTCCCCAGCGCGTTGAACATATAGACCATGCCGCGCGGATAGGAGCCGGTATTGTTCTCGCGCAGCGAAAACTCGAATGTATTGGCCGCCGCCTCAAGCTGCTCGGCCGCAAAGCCCTTTTGCGCGATCTCCTCCAGCGTCGACAGGATCAGCGCCTCGATCCTTGCACCATCAGCGGGGTCGATCCCCTTCATGCCAAAGCTCGCCATCGGCTGCCGCAATCCGGCGCCGATGCCACCCCCCGTCATGCCCTCGCCCAGCCCGCTCTCGGTCAGCGCCTTGCGCAAAGGCGCCGCCGGATTGCCCGCCAGCAGATAGCTCAGCATGCCATGGCTCAGCGCCTCGGTGCGGTCCTCGGGCGGGTCGATCATCCAGTTGACCGATACCATCCCGTCCCGCGCCTTGCCCCCATCCTTGGTCCCGGCATAAGTCGCCACCACCGACCGCGGCGCATTGAAGCGCGGCTGCAGCTTCACCTCGGCATCGACAGGTGCCCGCTCGAACTGCGAAAAATATTCATCCAGGATCGCCAGGCGCTGCCCCGCATCGTCATCGCCGGAGAAGAACGCCCGCGTATTGGACGGATGATAGAAGGTCTGGTGAAAGCGCTTGAACTGCGCGTAGCTCAGCTCGGGAATGGCCTTGGGATCGCCCCCCGAACTCTTGCCATAGGTCACATCGGGATAAAGCGAGCGCTGCGAAATATCGCGCATCACCGCATCGGGCGATGAAAACACGCCCTTCATCTCATTGAACACCACGCCCTTGTAGACCAGCGGACTCGCGCTATCCTCCAGTTCGTAATGCCACCCCTCCTGCCGGAACGTGTCCTCCGAAATCAGCGGAAAGAACACCGCGTCCAGATACACATCGACGAGGTTATAAAAGTCCTTGAGGTTCTGGCTGGCCACCGGATAGGCCGTCTTGTCCGGGAAGGTCATGGCATTGAGGAATGTATTCAGGCTCCCCTTGATCAGCTCCACGAACGGCTTCTTGACCGGATATTTCCGGCTTCCGCACAGCACAGAATGCTCAAGAATATGTGCAACCCCGGTCGAATCCTCGGGCGGCGTCTTGAAGGTGATGCCGAACACCTTGTTCTCGTCGTCATTGACCAGGCTCAGCACCTCCGCCCCGGTCTTGATATGCCGAAAGAGCAGCGCCTGGCTGTTCACCTCCGCGATATGCTCGTCGCGGACCAGTTCGAATGCGGGGTGGGACATGGAAATTCTCGGAAGGGTTCTTGTTGTTGGGCAACAACGTAGGGACGTGAAGCACGATCCGCTAGGGGCGTCACGACCTCGTGGTTCGAGGCGCCGAAAAGGCGCACCTCACCATGAGGGCTACTGCGACCGCCGCGTGTTTTGAGACCTCATGGTGAGGTGCGAGCCCTTCGCGAGCCTCGAACCACGAGGGCGGGCTCGCTAAACCCCGCCCCTGATCTCCGGCTTCACCTCGCGTTCATACCATTCCCCCAGCTGCCCCATCAGCGCCGGGAACAGGCTCTTCTGTTCGCTCGCCGCGACATTGTCCGCCAGTTGGCCGGGCTTGCTCACCCCCGCGATGACCGTGCTCACCTGCGGATGATCGAGAATCCACCGCAGCGCAAACTGGCTCATCGGCAGGGCCTCGGGCGCCAGCCCGCGCAATTCGGCGACCAGCTCCACCCCGCGCTCGAAGCGGATGCCCGAAAACGTCTCGCCCACCGAAAAAGCCTCGCCATCGGCATTGTAATTGCGGTGGTCGCTGGCATCGAACCGCGTCGTCTTGTCGAATTTGCCGCTCAGCAATCCGCTGGCCAGCGGCAGCCGCACGATGATGCCGACATTGCGCTCCGCCGCTTTCGGCAGCAATTCCCTGGCCGCATCCTGCCGGAACAGGTTGAAGATGATCTGCAGCGTGGCACACCCCTCCTGCTCCAGGCAGATCAGACCTTCCTCGATTGTCTCGACGCTGGCGCCCCAGTGCCGCACCAGCCCCTCGGCCTTCAGCTGATCCATCCAGCCGAAAATCCGCCCCTCGCGCAGAACCTCGGTCGGCACGCAATGTAGTTGCGCCAGATCGAGGCTGGCCACGCCCAGCCGCTCCGCCGATCCCTTGAGGCTCGCCCGAATGCCCTCCAGCGAATAATTGTCGGGAAACAGCCCGCCGCCGCGCCCCAGCTTGGTCGCCACATGCACGCCGGGCCCCTTGCCATGCCCGCCGATGCGGCTTTCGCTCAGCCCGCCGCCATAGACGTCGGCGGTGTCCCAGAACGTCACGCCCGCGTCGTTCGCCGCATCGAGAATGGCCCCGGCCGTCTCGTCGCCCACCGGCCCGAAATCGCCACCAAGCTGCCAGCAGCCCAGCCCGATTTCGCTGACCTCATAGCCCGTCTTGCCCAGCGTCCGTGTCTTCATTGCCTTTGTCCTCGCTTGTCGACGCCGAGCCCCCGGCCAGCGCCACCACATTGTCGCCTGCCCCGATGACGCTGCGCCTATGGGTAATGGCCAGGATCGTCACCCGATCCACCAGCCGGCGCAGCTCACCCATGATTTCGCCTTCGGTCCGCTCATCGAGCGCCGAACTGGCTTCGTCGAAGAACAACACCTTGGGCCGTCCGTAAAGGGCCCGTGCGATGGAAATGCGCTGCCTTTCCCCGCCCGAAAGCTTGAGCCCCCGCTCGCCCACCGTGGTCGCGAAGCCGTCCGGCAGGGCCTCGATGAAGTCCAGGATCGAGGCCTGCGCCGCCGCCTCGCGCAGCCGCACCGGGTCATGTATCCGCCCCAGCACGATATTGGCCTCGATGCTGTCATTGAGCAGCATCACGTCCTGCGGCACCACGCCGACCTGGCTGTACCAGCTCTCCCGGTCGAGCCCCGCCAGGTCCACCCCATCCACCGTGATCCGCCCTTCGGTCGGCTCCAGCGATTTCAGCGCCAGCTTGAACAGTGTCGATTTGCCCGAGCCGGTATTGCCGGTGATAAAGGTGATGACCCCCGGCGCCGCGGCAAAACTGACATCGCGCAAAGTCTGCCGCTCGCCGAAGCGAAAGCCCACTCCCTCGAATACCAGCCGCCCCTCGCCGTCGGCCAGCGCGGCGCCGCCCTGCGCCGCCCGGTCGTCCGGCACATTCCACATCCTGGCGAAAGGGGTGAACCGCACCACCGAACGCATCACGTCGTCGATGGCAATGCCGATCATCTCGAAGGGCTGGTTGAGCTGGATCAGCATCAGGTTGATGAGCACGATGTCGCCCACGCTGAGCTGTCCCGCCTCGAACCGCGGCAGCAGCAGCACGAAGGTCACCGCCAGCTGGGTGCCCAGGGCCGCCCCGAACACGCCCGCCAGCAGGATGCGCCGCCTGGCCCAGCCATGCCAGGAGCGCCGCGACAGGTCGGCCTTTTCGGCGAAGCGCCGGCTGATCCAGCGGTCACCGTTGAAATAGCGCAGGGTCTCCATGGCGTTGACGGCATTGCCCACGAAGCGCGCATTGTCCTGGTTGGCCTCGATCGCCCGGTCAAGCAATTGCCGGGTCCAGCGATTGGCAATGTAAGTGAGCGTGACAAAGACCACGCCATAGATTCCCACGATGGCGACAATCTCGAGATTGATCACCGCACCCAGTAGCGCAATGGCCAGCGCGATCTGGGTGGCGCCGGGAATGAAGACGATGATCGCCAGTTGCAGGATGATGGCGACGGCCGTCTGCCCCTCGCCGCGCGCCGACTGGATTTCCACCGGATTGTGCTCGATGAAGAAGCTGCCCGGCTTGCGCAGCAGCGCCGCGAAAAAGCTCGTCGCCGCGACAAAATTGAGATTCTCCGCCGCCATGGTGGAGAGGAAATTCACCGAATAGCCCAGCACCTGCCCCAGCCCGCGCATCACCGCATAGCCCACGAACATCCAGGCAAGGCCCGTCGGCAGGTCGCTCACCCCCAGCACATCGACCAGGCGCGAAAAGACATAGGGCGTCGCTATGCCGACAACCGAGGAACCCAGCACCACCACCGCGATGCCCGCCAGCATCCACCTGGCCTCGGCCAGGAACCGGCCAAAGATCGACTTGAGCGCCGGCAAGGCACTCGTCCAGTCCGGCTTGCTCATTGGGCATCCTGGGGGGGCGACGGGCGGACAAACTGACCGCACAGGCCGACATGGTCAACCCTGGATAGCCCGCCCAGTGGCGTGGAAGCGCACCAGAATGCCGGGCTTTCCCACCCTCCCCCTTGAGGGGAGGGTAGCGCAGCTCGGGCTGCAAGCCCGTAGCGAAGCTAGGGAGGGGGTGTCGAAGTATCCGCAAGCGTTGCGTCCATGGCAGCCTCAACACCCCTCGATCCCCCTCAAGGGGGAGGGAGGCGAAAGAACCGAGACCTCCGATGCCTGTCAGTGAACACTTTCACAAAGTCAGGCAGCATATCGGCCGGCGCGCTACTCGAAATAATCCGGGTGATCGCTGATCGTCTGCGTCAGCAGCAGCTCGGCCCGCGCCAGATGCGCCCGCATCGCCGCCTCGGCCCCGGTGACATCGCCTGCGCCCACCGCCGCGGCAATCGCCTTGTGCTCGCCAATGGCCACCTGCGACGATGACACGCCCAGTGTCAGGTAGCGCACCCGGTCGAGCTGCATCTTGTGGTCGTCGATCAGCTGCCACGCATATTCCACCCCCGCAAGCCGCGCCAGCGTGCGGTGAAACAGCTCATCCAGCGTGTGGAAGCGCCGGCTGTCATCGGCGCTCGAGGCGGCCTCCTGCTCGGCAATCAGCTCGCCCAGCACCGCCTTGGCCTCGCCCGGATGGCTGGCGACGCGGCGGATAATCTCCACCTCGATGCTCTCGCGGATGAAGCGGCTCTGCCGCACCCCCTCGGGCGAGATTTTCTTGACCACCGTGGCCCGCTTGGGCCGGATCAGCAGCAGCCCCTGCTGCGCCAGCCGGATGAAAGCCTCGCGCACCGGCTGGCGCGATACGCCATAGCGGCCGGCAATATCGCTCTCGGAAATCACGTCGCCGGGTTTCAGCGCCATGGTCACGATATCGTCGCGCAGCGCGCCGACGACGCGCAGCGCCATGGTTTCCTCACTCGCCTCGAGCACGCTGGCCACTTCCCTGATTCCTCTCCCCGACCAGAGCCGGATATCGCCCACAACGCTCCCCCCAATAGCAGGCTTCCACAGGATTCTCTTTACCTCTCCCTTCGGGGTCGGCGCACAGCGCCGGGTGAGGGGGCCTTCCCTTTCGACCACCCAGCCTCCCTACAGGTCTATCCCCGCCTCCTTCAGCATCGCATCCACAAACACCCGCTCCCCATTCCGCGCGATCGACTGGTTCGCCGCGATCCCTGTCAAAATCGACCATGCCCCCGACACCTGGTCCGAAGCGCGGCCATATTTGTCCGCCTCCATCCCCTCGGGATCGAACAGATAGCCCAGCATGATCGGGTCGGCGCCGCCATGGCTGCCCTTGCCCTGCCACACATCGAGCTTCTGCGGCAGCCCGCCCGCCAGGTGCAGTTCGGTGGTCACCGCCTCCACTTCCTCGGCGCCGCCGCGTTCGCGATGGCCGCCGGCAAACACGCCATGCACCTCGATATGGCGATGCGTCAGCTCGCCCTTGGTGCCGTGGAATTTCACCTCCAGCCCTTCCCAGGGCGAATAGGCCACCAGCGTATAGTTCAGCGACGTCCCCGACGCATATTGCGCCTGCACCTGCATCGTATCCTCGATGGTGATGTCGGCCGCGAACACGCATTTGTCGCGCCAGTAGCCGTCATCCTCCTCGGCATCGAGGTAGAGTTCCTTCAGCGGCTCGTCCGCTTCCAGGTCCATGTAGAAATCGCATTTGCTGGCCACCGGGCAGGTGTGGCAGCGCTCCGAATGGCCTTCCAGCCCCAGCTTCACCGCCATGTCCGGCGTGTAGAAATCCCGCTTGCCGGTAGCACTCACGCTTTTCGGCGTCGAGGCGGCCCACCAGTTGAGCAGGTCGAAATGGTGCGTCGATTTATGCACCAGCAGCCCGCCCGATTTATCCTTGTAGCGGTGCCAGCGGCGGAAATAGTCGGCCCCATGCACCCGGTCGAGATACCAGCGGAAATCGATCGCGGTAATGTCCCCGATCGTCCCGTTCATCAGGATTTCCTTGAGCTGCGTCCGCGCCGGCGAATAGCGGTAGTTGAAGGTCACCGTCACCTTCTTGCCGGTTTCGCGCTGCGCATCCATGATGCGCTTGAGCTTGTTGACGTCGATCGTCATCGGCTTTTCGGTCATGACATTGCGGCCGGCCCGCAGCGCCCGCACGATATACTCGTCATGCAGATAATCCGGCGTGGTGACGATCACCGTGTCCGGATCCTGCTCAGCCAGCATCTTGTCGAAATCTTCAGCCAGATAGGTGGCAATGCCGTTGCCGCCTTTGTCGGGCACCTTGTTGGCGCTGAGCGCCAGCCGGCTCTGGTTCACGTCGCACAGCCCCACCAGTTCAGCGCTTTCGGCATGGGTGATGGCGACCGCGTCGCGGAACATCTGGTGACGCCCGCCGGTCCCGACAATGGCGAATTTCTTGGTCATGATAGGATGGGGTCTTGCTGCTGAAAGAGGGCCGAACCGGCCGGTTACATCTTCCATACAAGATTGATCATATCACAGCAGGTGTCAATCGCCTCTTCATCGCCGGCTCTCCCCCGCGTGTTCATTTCGAACGTCACGCTATCGGCTCCTGCCCACCCTCCCCTCTGAGGGGAGGGTAGCGACGCCTGGCCTGCAGGGCCTTGGCAAAGCTGGGGAGGGGGTGGTTCTGTGGATCTCCGACGGACCCCCTCCCTCATTCCCTCCCCTCAAGGGGGAGGGAGGCGATGAACACAGCCATCACAATCTGCACTGCGGTCAGGGGACCTACTGCTGGAACGGCACCGAAGCGGTCAGCACATCGCCCGAATTGTTGAACTCCACCTCGAAATCCACGGTGATGTTGCCGTTGACCAGCAAAATCCGCGAGCCTATGCGCACATCGCTGCCGCCACGATCCTTCTGCTGCTCGCGCAGGTCGAAGCTGATCTGCCCACCCCGCTCCTGCCCGACGGCGAGCCCGGTGAAGCCGGCATTGGAGCTCATCGCCGCCTCATAGCGCCTGGCGGCTTCATTATAGGCGATGGTGCCGCTGATCGAGAGCGTGGCATTCACCAGCGCGCAGCGCCCGGTATAGTTCACCTTGGCCTGGTTGCCCTTGGCGATGGTCAGCCGGCAGCGGAACGGCTCGGGCCTGTCGCCGCCCACCAGCGCGCCCTCGCCTTGCCAACTGCCGATATAGGATTCGAGCAAGGCCACTTCGCCCGCCGCCCGTGCCGGCGCCAGGCCCACAAGCGGCATTGCCAGCAAAACGACACCAATCCCCCACCACGTCTTCATCGCCAAAGCACCCTCCTGCTGCTCCGTGACATCTGATTCTGTTTATGTCTGCCAGTGCAGAGATATCGGAGTCAGTAGAAATCTGACACATCTGACGCAGTTGTTACGATTTCGCTACTGACGGGGCGCTACAAATCACGGCCAATGGGCCGCCGGGCTACATCGACGCTCAGGCGGACCACAAGGGGGAACGGTTCAGGTGACTACCGACGCGCCGATCATCGATATCAGGGACGTGACCTACAGCCTGGAGGTCGCAGGCCGCCCGCTCCACATTCTCAAGGGCGTCTCCCTGCGCGTCGCGCCAGCCGAAGTCGTCGCCATTGTCGGCCCCTCCGGCAGCGGCAAGACCTCGCTGCTCATGCTGCTGGCCGGCCTCGAACGCGCCACCACCGGCCTTGTCACCGTCAACAACGCCGATCTGGGCGCCCTCAACGAGGACGATCTGGCCCGCTTCCGCCGCCGCACTTTGGGCATCGTCTTTCAGAGCTTCCACCTCATCCCTTCGCTGACCGCGCATGACAATGTGGGCCTCGCCCTCGAAATCGCCACGCCCGAACTCACCCTGAAGCAGATCCGCGACAAGGCCGCCGCCGCCCTCGCCGCCGTGGGTCTTGAAACCCGCCTCGATCACCGCCCTTCCGCTTTGTCCGGCGGCGAGCAGCAGCGCGTCGGCCTCGCCCGCGCCATGGTCGCCAATCCCCCGCTTCTCCTCGCCGACGAACCGACCGGCAATCTCGACCAGAAGACCGGCGCCCTCGTGGTCGAGCTGATGTTCGATCTGGCCCGCAAGCAGGGCACCGCCGTCCTGCTCATCACCCACGATCCGGCCCTCGCCGCCCGCGCCGACCGCGTATTCACCATGACGGCGGGTGAATTGACCGAAACCACGGGGCAGCAATGATGGGCGCCTTCTGGGGCGCCGTCCGCATCGGGCTGCTCGACATGCGCGGCGACCTGCGCCGTTTCCTGCTGCTGGTCGTGTGCCTGGCCGTCGGCACCGCGCTGATCTCGGGCGTCAATTCCGTCGGCGCCAGCATTACCCGCGCCATCGACGATGGCGCCGCCGAACTGATGGGCGGCGATGTGGAACTCTCCCGCGCCGATCGCCTCGCCAATGCCGGCGAACTGGCCACCATGGCCGGCTTCGGTACGGTCTCGACCACTATCGATACCAACCTGCGTGCCGAATCCGCCGCGGGCGACGCCTTTGTCGACCTTTCCGCCATCGGCCCCACCTATCCCCTGCTCGGCCAGGTGCTGAGCCCGCAACTGCCCCCCGGCCAGTCGCTTTACGATCTGCTCGCCCCCAGCGCCGAGGCCCACGGTGCCCTGCTCGATCCCATCCTGCTCGACCAGCTCGGCCTTGCCGTCGGCGACACCTTCTCGCTGGGCGGCACCAGCTTCGAGGCGCGCGGCACCCTGACCAAGCTGCCCGACGGTCCGGTACGCGGCTTCCGCCTCGGCCTCACCGCCCTCGTCACCGATCAGGGCTTCGCCGCCGTCTCCGACCGCACCTCGCCGCTGCCGGGCCTCGGCACCTGGTATCGCTACAAACTCCTGCTCAATGACCGCGATGCCGAAGCCGGCAAGGCGGCCCTCGAAACCGCCCTCGCCGATAGCGGCTGGACCGTCCGTTCCGCCCGCGACGGGCTGGGCGACATGGTGCGCCACTACGATCTCTTCATGCGCTTCCTGGTTATTGTCGGCCTCGGCTCGCTGCTCATCGGCGGCGTTTCCGTCTGGACCGGCATGCAGGCCTATATCGCCGAGCGCGCCGGCGTCATCGCCATCCTGCGGTCCATGGGCGCCACCCGCGCCCGCATCTTCGTTCACTTCTTCGCCCAGGTGGCGGCCCTTGCCGCCGTGGGCGTCGGTATCGGCCTCATCATCGGCGGCGGCGGCGCCTTTGCCGCGCTGCCCGTCATCGGCCGCGCCGTGGGCATCGACCTTGCCGCCACCATCCACATCCAGGCCCTCGCCGTGGCCGCTGCCGCCGGCCTGGTCACCGCCTTCGCCTTCGCCTATCTGCCGTTGCAGCAGGCCCAGACCATTCGTCCGGTGCTGCTGTTCCGCTCCAGGGGCCTGTCGGCACCACCGATCGATTGGGCCGCTTTGCTGCTCTCCTGGCAGGTCATCCCGCTCATTGCCGCCGCCCTGGCCTTCTTCCTCCTCGCCTGGCTGATGACCGGCGATGCCGTGCTGGTCGCCGCCTTCGGCCTCGCCGCCGCTGCCGCCGCCGTGGTGTTCCAGCTCTTCATCCGCGCCATCCAGCGCGCTCTGGCCCGCCTGCCCGAGCCCCGCGCCCGCATTCCGCGCCACGCCCTGCGCGCCATTTCCGGCTCCGGGCAGAATGCCGCCTCGGTCGTGGTCTCGGCCGGCATGGCGCTCGCCATGCTCGTCGTCGTCCTGGTGCTGCAGGCCAATCTGCGCCAGGAATTCCTCGGCGCCTCGGCCTTCGACGTACCCACCCTGGTCGCCTCCGACCTCTTCCCCGACGAGGTGGACGCCCTCGCCGCCATTGCCGGGGAGGGCACCGACATTCCCCGCTTCGTCGCCACCCCCATGCTGCGCGGCGCCCTGACCGGGATTGCCGGCCAGCCCGCCGAAACGGTCCGCACCAACGGCCCCGAAGCCACGTTCCTCCTCGCCGGCGAAGTGCCCCTCACCTTCCGCACCCTCTTGCCCGCCTCCTCGCGCATCACCGCCGGCGAATGGTGGCCCGCCGATTACACCGGCCCCGGCCTCGTTTCCCTCCACCAAAGCCTGCGCTCCGGCCTCGGCGTCGATCTCGGCGACACCTTGACCTTCACCATTTTCGGCGAACAGATCACCGCCACCATCGCCTCCTTCCGCGACTATTCCTGGCAGGGCGGCATCGATTTCCTCGCCACTTTCTCGCCCGGCGTCCTCGAGAGCTATCCCACCACGCTCTTTGCCGCCGTCACCGCCGCACCAGGCCGCGAAGAGGCCGTCGAGCGCCAGCTCGCCGCCGACTTCCCCGACCTGCGCTTCATCGCCATCGGCGATACCCTCAAGCAGATCACCGACGCCCTGAGCCAGCTTTCCTTCGCCGCCGTCCTGGTCGGCGGCCTCGCCGTCGGCAATGGCCTGCTCGTCCTCATCGGGAGCCTGGCCACCGGCCGCCGCCAGCGCGAGGCGGACGCCGTCATCACCAAGGTTCTCGGCGCCACCCGCCTCGAACTGATGGCCACCGCCTTCGCCCAATACCTGATCCTCGCCATCCTCGCCGCCCTGCCAGCCATCCTCATCGGCCTCGGCCTCGGCTGGCTGGTCAGCATGGTCATGCTCAACGTCGATTTCACCCTCAACCTCGACGCCCTCCTCGTCGTCCTCCTGATCGCCATCGCCATCACGGCCTGCCTGGGCGCCATGACAATCCTGCGCGCGGCGTCAGCCCGGCCGGCGAGGCTGCTCCGGGATTTGTAGGGAGGCCCTTCCCCACCCACCGAACGTCACCCTCGAGTGTGAAACCAAAACCCCAGCAAATTCCGTCTTGTATGGAAGAACACTCGCCCTAAACACTTGTATGACAACGATTATTTCCGCATCCCAAATTTTATGATTGACGCCGGCCCACGCGCTTGCCAATCTCGCCCCATCTGAGCGGGAACAATCCCCCAGGATCGGCCGGAGACACGTCATGGACCCCAGGGGTCCAGCCAGGGTATGTGGTCAAGCGTGAGCTACGCGGTATGTCTTCGGCCTGACCGTTCAACCAACGGGCCGATGTTCGTATCGACCTTCTGAGAGACCCCGCAGACGATCTCAACCGTGCGGTCGCGGTTGGCGGGACGGTCCTCACCTTCATCCCAGCCTCCCCCGCACAAATGACCCGGAAACCGGGCGGCGGGAGGCGGAGCATGAACGACCGGCAGCCATGCACCGACATGGAGCGCTACCTGTTCGATCTGAATGGGTACCTCGTCATTCCCAATGCCCTCGACGCCTCCGAACTTGCCGCCTGCAACGCTACGCTCGATGAGGCGCAGGGCTTCGTCGGCAGTGAATTCCGCGGCAATGTCTATCTGCACAACGACCCCGCCCGCCAGGAAGGCGTCATGCTGCAGCAGATGTACGAGGCCGGCCCGGTCTGGGAGCGGATGATCGACCACCCCTCATGGTTCGCCAAGGCCGTCCATTTCATCGGCGCCGACGATCCGGAGAATTTCGACGGCCATCACGGTCCCGCCTTCATCGATGAATGCTTCGCCACCATCCGCGGCCCCGGCCAGGCCTTGCGCCTCCATTCGGGCGGCCATATGGGCACCATTCGCACCCAATACCGCTTCCATGCCGGAAAATTCCATTGCGGCCAGGTCAATGTGCTCATCGCGCTCAACGATATCGGCCCCGGCGATGGCGCCACCATGGTCATTCCGGGCAGCCACAAATCCAACCTGCGCCATCCCCAGACCGTCGCCATCGACAAGCGCGACGAACAGACCTCGGTCGATGGCGTCACCGGCGCGGTGGAGGTCCATCTCAAGGCCGGCGATGCGCTGATCTTCGTCGATGCCATCATGCACGGCGCCGCCCGCCGCGTGAACCAGGGCCAGCGCCGCATGACCGTCTATCGCTACGGCCCGAGCTGGGGCTATTTCCGCCACCGCTTCGTGCCCAGCCCCGCTTTGCTCGCGCGGTTGACGCCGCAGCGGCGCAAGATCGTCATGCCGCACCAGCCGCCTCTGGTGGCCAATGCCTAGCCTATAGCCTGTCACTCCACAGGCTGCCGCGCCGGGCAGTCTACAAGTATCTCTCCCGGGTCCGGCGCGGCCATCTACCCCAGCTTTCGGGAACGCACGAGGTACGTAAGTCGGCAGCGCGAGGAGGAGGGAACCGCCCCGCTGCCATCCAGCATCGCTCAACAGGGAGGACAACCATGAGCAGACTGAACCGCAGGACTTTCATGACCAAAGCCGGCGCCGCCGCCGGCTCCGTTGCCGTGCTTTCGGCCCTCGGCCCCCAGGCCTTCGGCCAGGACAAGCAGGTCCGCCATTTCTGGTGGGGCAATCCGGAGCGCGACAAGCGCACCTTCGCCGTCATCGACCTCTACAATTCCAAGACCCCCGGCACCGTGGTAACCGGCGAAACCCTCGGCTTTGCCGACTATTTCACCAAGCTGACCACCCAGATCGCCGGCGGCAACATGCCGGACGTGATCCAGCAGGGCTATGGCGTGCTGTTCGAATATATCGCCAACGGCGCCGTCGTCCCGCTCGACGACTATGTCGGCAAGAGCCTCGACATCTCCAAGATCGACCAGTCGGCCATCGATGCCGGCACCGTGGACGGCAAGTTCTACGCCCTCTCCATCGGCGCCAATTCCCACATGGCCATCTACAATACCCGCCTGTTCGAGGAAGCCGGCATCGTCGCCGGCACCGATTTCGACCCCTACGGCTACACCTATGACGACCTCGCCCGCATCGGCGCGGCGATCAAGGAGGCCACCGGCGTTGCCGGCACCGACGACAACACTGCCGACTACCAGAACTTCTCCGACTTCACCGCCCAGAAGGGCGTCAAGATGTTCAACCCCGACGGCAGCTATGGCGTCACCCAGGAAATCGTCGAGGAATACTGGAGCACCTGGCAGATGATCCGCGATGCCGGCGCCACCCCTCCGGGACCGGAATCGGCAGGTCTGGCCGGCGTATCCGATCTCAGCCAGCTCGGCGTCGTCACCGGCAAGTCGGCCATGTCCTATGTCTGGAGCAACCAGCTCGTGGGCGCCCAGGGCCTGGTGCAGGATACGCTCGGCGCGGCCATGTATCCCAATACCCCGGCCATGATCCCCGGCTCGATCGTCCAGCCGAGCCAGTTCGTCTGCCTCACGCGTGACAGCGTCGATCCCGAAGCCGCCACCGCCTATATGAGCGCCTTCGTCAACGACCTCGACATGACAGCCATTCTCGGCCTCGAACGCGGCATTCCCAGCCAATCCGAAGTGCGCGAGGCTCTGCAGCCCAACCTGTCCGCTGCCGAAGCCCTCTCGGTCGAGTTTTTCGCCGGCATCCAGGGCAAGACTGCGCCGCTCGATCCGCCGCCCCCCTCGGGCAGCAACGAAATCGAACAGACCTTCGAACGCGTTGCCGTCTCGGTCCTCCTCGGCGATAAGTCGATCACCGACGTCGCCACCGACTTCCTGGCCCAGGCCAAGGCCATTTTGGCCAGGGCCTGAAACCTTCTTCACCTCTCCCTTGGGGGAGAGGTAAGAAAACAGGATCACGCCCATGGAAAAATTCTTCCGACGCAATTTCGCCGGCTATGCTTTCCTGGCGCCCTGGCTCATCGGCTTCTTCCTGCTCGCCATCGGCCCAATCCTGGCCTCGCTCTACCTGAGCTTCACCAAATACAACATCGTCCGCCCGCCCCAGTGGATCGGGCTCGACAACTATTTTTACATGTTCGAGTTCGATGACCGCTTCAAGAAGGCCCTCCAGGTCACCTTCACCTTCGTCACCATCTCGGTGCCGGCAAAGCTCATCTTCGCCCTCGGCGTCGCCATGGCGCTCGACAAGGGCATTCGCGCCATCGGCTGGTATCGGGCCCTGTTCTACCTGCCCTCCATCCTGGGCGGCTCCATCGCCGTCGCCATCCTCTGGCGCCAGCTCTTCAATTACGACGGCGTGGTCAATTCGGCCCTGCGCCTTGTCGGCCTCGATGGCCCCTATTGGCTGGCCGATCCCAAATATTCGCTCTGGACCCTCATCGTCCTCGCCGTCTGGCAGTTCGGCTCGCCCATGCTGATCTTCCTCGCCGGTCTGCGCGCCATTCCCCAGGAACTTTACGAAGCCGCCGAGATCGACGCCGCCGGCCCGGTGCGCAAATTCTTCGCCATCACCGTGCCCCTGCTCGCTCCCGTCATCTTCTTCAATCTGGTCCTGCAGATGATCGAGGCCTTCAAGAGCTTCTCCGGCGCCTTCATCATTTCCGGCGGCTCGGGCGCGCCACTCGATAGCCTCCTCTTCTTCACCGTCTATCTCTACGACGAAGCCTTCTCCTATCTGCGCATGGGCTACGCCTCCGCCCTCGCCTGGGTGCTGTTGCTCATCATCGCCGCCTTCACCGCCATCGCCTTCTGGACCTCCAAATACTGGGTCCACTACGAAAACGAGCGGGGGTGAAGGATGATGATCACCAGCGTCTCAGTCGTCTCCCTCCCCCTTGCGGGGAGGGATCAAGGGTGGGGGGATGAGAGCCCGGATATCGTGGCTTCCAACACCCCCTCCCAACCTCCCCCGTCAAGGGGGAGGAGTCACATCGTGCTCGCCGGAGGATCGCGTTCATGACGACCACTCTCAGCATCAGCACCACCGCCCTCACCGCGAAACAATACCGCGAAGCCCGCGCCCGCCGTGCCAAACGCGCCGGCCTGCTCAAGCACGTCTTCCTGATCGCGACCTCGCTCATCATGATCTATCCGCTGATCTGGATGATCTCCGCCTCCTTCAAGCCCGACAACCAGATTTTCGGCAGCCTCTCGCTCTGGCCCGCCACCTTCGACTGGGACAATTACAGCCAGGGCTGGAACGCCCTCTCGGTCAGCTTCACCCGCTTCTTCTGGAACTCGACCTTCGTGACCGTCCTCTCGGTCATCGGCAATGTCATTTCCTGCTCCTTTGCAGCCTATGCCTTTGCCCGCCTCGAATTTACCGGCAAGAACATGTGGTTCGCCCTGATGATGATGACGCTGATGGTGCCCTATCACGTCGTCCTCATCCCCCAATACCTGCTGTTTCTCAACCTGGGCTGGGTCAACACCTACCTGCCCCTCATCGTGCCCAAATTCCTCGCCGGCGAGGCCTTCTTCATCTTCCTGATGATCCAGTTCTTCCGCCAGCTCCCCCGCGAGCTCGATGAAGCCGCCATGATCGACGGCTGCTCGCCCTTCAAGATTTACTGGGCCATCATCATGCCGCTGAGCCTGCCGGCCATGGCCACCGCCGCCATCTTCAGCTTCATCTGGACCTGGGAGGATTTCCTGGGCCCACTGGTCTACCTCAACAAGATCGAGGACTACACCGTCCCGCTGGCCCTGCGCATGTTCCTCAGCCAGGACGGCGCCAGCCAGTATGGCCCCATGTTCGCCATGTCGATCCTCTCCATCCTGCCCATCTTCCTCTTCTTCATCATCTTCCAGCGCCTCATCATCCGCGGCATAGCCATGAGCGGGCTGAAATGAGTTTGCTCGCCGGACTATCGGCTCCATTCCTCCCCTCCCCCTTGAGGGGAGGGGCCGGGGGTGGGGGTCCATCGGTGATCAAGCGAAAGAGCCCCAGCATCTCGACTTCGAATAGCAAGGACTAACCCATGGCCTCAGTCACCCTCAGCGAAGTCCGCAAGGCCTATTCCGGCTTCGAGGTCATCCACGGCATCGACCTCGATGTCCGCTCCGGCGAATTCCTCGTCCTTGTCGGCCCCTCCGGCTGCGGCAAGTCCACTTTGCTCCGCATGATCGCCGGGCTGGAAGAAATCACCGATGGCACCATTTCCATTGGCGATCGCGTGGTCAACGACCTGCCCGCCTCCCAGCGCAACCTCTCCATGGTGTTCCAGTCCTACGCGCTCTATCCGCATATGTCCGTACGGAAAAATCTCGCTTTTGGCCTGGGCAACCTGCGCATGCCCAAGGATGAGATCGCCCGCCGGGTCGCCGACGCCGCGCGCATCCTCCAGATCGAGGAACTGCTCGAGCGCAAGCCGCGCCAGCTCTCCGGCGGCCAGAAACAGCGTGTCGCCATCGGCCGCGCCATCGTGCGCGAACCCCAGTTGTTCCTCTTCGACGAACCACTCTCCAATCTCGACGCCGAACTCCGCGTCCAGATGCGCGTCGAGCTCGCCGGCCTCTACCAGCGCCTCGGCACCACCATGATCTACGTTACCCACGACCAGATCGAGGCCATGACCATGGCCACCCGCATCGTCGTGCTCAACAAGGGCAATGTCGAGCAGGTCGGCACCCCATACGAACTCTACAATTTCCCCCGCAACCTCTTCGTCGCCAGCTTCATCGGTTCACCCAAGATGAACCTGCTCGCCGCCAATGCCGCCTCTGGCCGCGCCGACATTCCCGGCCTCGGCAGCATCGCTTTGCCTCCCGGCATCACCGCTGACGGCCCCATCACCATCGGCCTGCGCCCCGAACAGCTCACCATATCTTCGGCTGATCGCCCCCTCCCCCTTGAGGGGAGGGCTGCGGAGGGGGTCGAGCCGTCGGCCTCCGGTCCCCTCACCGTCACAGGTATCATCACCCTGGTCGAATATCTCGGCTCGGAAGTGTTCATTTACCTCCGCCTCGAAACCGGCCAGACAATCCTGGTCAAGGCGCCGGGCAAGTCCAGCCACCACAACGGCGAAAACCTCACCGTCTCGCTCCACCCCGACGACGCGCATTACTTCGATGCCACCGGCCAGCGCCTCGCCAAGGCCGGTGAATAATGCTTTCGTCTCCTGATCGGTCTGCGCTGCCGCAGTCGACTCCCTCCCCCTTGCGGGGAGGGATCAAGGGTGGGGGACGTTTGGCCCGCATACGACGGTTCTTGATGAAGTAGTACCAGCCATGATGAGCCACTCCGACCTCCTCACCCGCCTCCGCGCCACCAACATCACCACCCGCCTCAACCGCGACCACCCCGCGCTCACCGAATGGCTAACCGCCGACATCGCCTTCGCCACCTCCTCCCCGCGCCTCGAAGCCCGCTACTCTCAGGCCGTCTCCGAACTCCTCGACTGCATCAAGCCCACCGAAGTCACGGCCGAAATCCTCCATGAAGGCGGCGTCTATCACGGCTGCTGGCTCGAAAGCACCGGCACCATCAACACCGAGCTGATGGCCCGCTTCCTGCCCTCGGTCGCCGCCGAAACCTATGCCGCCTTCGCCACCCACCAGCGCGAAGACGGCCTCATCCCCTACAAGATCACCCAGACCGGCCCCGCCTTCGCCCAGATCCAACTGGTCACCCCGCTGGCCCGCTCCGTCTGGAACCACTACGCCCTCAACCACGACCGCGCCTTCCTCGCCCGCATGTATGCCGCCATGTCCCGCTACGACGCCTGGCTCGCTACCTATCGCGACACGCGCAACACCGGCGCCGTCGAAGCCTTCTGCACCTACGACACCGGCCACGACCTCTCCGCCCGCTTCTGGCACGTCCCCGACAGCCCCTTCGCCAACGACCCGGCGCGCTGCGATCCCGACAGTCCCGTCCTGCCCTTCATCGCGCCCGACCTGACCGCCAATGTCATCTGCCAGCGGCTCTACCTCGCCCGCATCGCTGCCGAACTGGGCGAAGACCCCCAGCCCTGGCGCGACAAGGCCGACCGGAGCCTCAAGGCCCTCTTCACCCACTGCTACGACCCGGACGACCATTTCTTCTACGACCGCGACCGCAACGGCAATCACGTCCGCGTCCAGTCCGATGTCCTGCTCCGCGTCCTCGCCTGCGAGGTGGGCGACGACGCCTTCTTCGCCGAAGCCCTCAGCCGCTACCTGCTGAACACCTCAAAATTCTTCGCCAAATATCCCTTCACCTCCATCGCGCTGGACGATCCCCGCTTCGACCCCAATTTCGGCCAGAACTCCTGGTCCGGCCCATCCAATTTCCTCTCCATCATCCGCGCCGCTCACGCCTTCGAGCATCATGGCCGCCATGTCGAGCTCACCTGGGCCCAACAGCCCATCCTCGCCGCCCTCTTCGCTATGGACTCGTTCCCGCAAACCCTGAGCCCCTTCACCGGCGCCGCCGGCTACACCGAAAAATACTCACCTGCGATCCTATGCCTCCTAGACCTGGTCGAACGCCTCTGCGGCATCCTCCCCCGCCCCGACGGCACGCTGTGGTTCACCGGCCTCGTCCCCCGCGAAGCCACCCACCGCCACATCGACCACCAGACCGCCTACCGCCGCAAGGTCGATGGCCACACCTTCGAACTGCTCAATGACGGCACCACAGCCACCCTCTGCCGCGACGGCGAAAAGCGCTTCACCTTCCCCCACGGCACCCGCCTCGTCACCGATCGAACCGGCAAGCTGCTCTCCGTCACCGGCATGGTCGCCCGGTCAGTGACCGGCACGATCGAAACGCAAAACGGCCCGATCCCGATCAGCATCGGCCCCAACGAAGTCCAGACATTGCAGGATGGCATTCTGGTTTCCACTCGCGCACCCGACCTCGTGCCGCCCTCGTACGCCTGAATTTTCGTCATCCACCGGCCGTCACCCTCGGGCTTGTATCGACGAAATCTGATTAAGATGTCCCGGGAGGCGGTCGCATCCGCGCTCCCGGGCAGACATCGACCGTCCTC
>NZ_LMGZ01000024.1 GCF_001427605.1 Devosia sp. Root635
ATAAGGCCTGCCCGAGGACGGTCGATGTCTGCCCGGGAGCGCGGATGCGACCGCCTCCCGGGACATCTTAATCAGATTTCGTCGATACAAGCCCGAGGATGACGGCTGGTGGGTGGGGATGGAAGGGATGGGATCACCCCCGCACGTAGACCACCTTCGTCACCCCATTGGCAAAGTTGGTGCTGCCGCCCAGCGCGAAACCCGGCAAATGGTGCCGGTCGATATGTTCGGTGCCGTGGCCCAGCGTCAGCGGCATGACGAAAAGCTCCAGCCGGTCCACCAGCCCAGCCGCCACCAGCCGCATGGCCAGATCGGTATCGCCCTGCACCCATACGGTGCCGTTGCCCTCGTCCCGCGCGGCGGCCACCACTGCGGCCAGGTCGCCCGCCACCGCCGTTACCGGGGCGCCGATATCGGCCAGCGGTCGATCGGTGGGGACCACGCCGGCAACGGCGCCATAGGGCCATTTGCCCCCGGCGGCGATCCTGTCATAGGTGGCATGGGCGATGATGACGGCCGTCACGCCGGCGATGAAGTCGTGAAAGCCCAGTTCGGGAATGAAATACGGACCCTGCCAGGCGGCCGATCCGTCCGCGTCGGTCACGAAACCATCCTGGCTCAGCGCCTGGAAAAAGACGACCTCGGCCATTTTCACTCTCCCCGCAATTTCCTCAGCATATCGGCCATCGGGCCGGTCTTGGGCAATTCTGCCGGCGGCTTGGCCGGCCGCGCCTGCCTTATATGGCTCTGTGCCTTGGCTGCCGGCTTGGCTTGCGGCTCCTCGGCCGGCCGCGTGGCCAAAGCCAGCTTGTTCATGAAGCCGCTGTCATCGCCCTTGACCAGCATAGCGACATGCTTGCCGACCGCCCCGAGCAGCGGCTCGACCCAGTCGCGGTCTGCCTTGGCGAAATCGCCCAGCACATGGTGGGTGACGAATTCCTTGCCCGGGTGGCCGATGCCGAGGCGCACGCGCTTGTAGCCGAGCCCGATCTGCGGATCGATGGAGCGCAACCCGTTGTGGCCGCCATTGCCGCCGCCGACCTTGACGCGCACCTTGCCTTCCGCCAGGTCCAGCTCGTCATAGAAGACGATGATGTCGCTCGGCGCGATCTTGTAGAACTGGGCCACCTGCTGAACGCTGTCGCCCGAACGGTTCATGAAGGTCTGCGGCTTGAGCAGGATGACCTTTTCGCCGCCAATATTGCCTTCGGCCAGCAGGCCCGCATGCTTGGAACGGAACTGGGTGATGCCATGCGCGCGGGCAATGGCGTCGACCGCCATGAAGCCGATATTGTGGCGATTGCCCTCATATTGGCCGCCCGGATTGCCCAGGCCGACAAGCAGTTTCATCAACGCACTCCAGAAACGAAAGAGGCGACCCGCAGGCCGCCTCGAACGTATAGCAGAAATTCGGGACCGATTACTCGGCCTTGGGCTCGGCTGCTTCGCCTTCGGCCGCCTCATCGGCGTCGCCGGCCGACTTCAGAGCCGACGGGGCAACGATGGTGGCGATGGTCACGTCTTCTTCGTGGCTGTGGTCGGCAACGCCGGCCGGCAGCTTGATCGAGGAGATGTGGATGGTATCGCCGATATCGAGACCGGTCAGGTCGACGGTCACTTCTTCGGGGATGTTGTCGGCGGAGACGGTCAGGTCCAGCGTGTGGTGCACGATGTTGAGCGTACCACCGCGCTTCAGGCCCGGGCTGGCTTCTTCGTTGATGAAGTGCACATGCACCTGGACGTTGAGCTTGGTGCCCTTGCCGACGCGCAGGAAGTCCACGTGGATCGGGAAGTCCTTGACCGGATCGAGCTGGTAGTCGCGCGGGATCACGCGGTGCTTGGTGCCATCCACATCGAGTTCGATGATGTGGCTGAGGAAGCCGCCGGCGTAGATATACTTGTGCGCGTCCTTGTAGGGGATGGCGATGGTGACGGGGGCTTTCTTGTCACCGTAGATAACAGCGGGAACGAGTCCCTGACGACGCATTTCGCGAGCGGCCCCCTTGCCCACTCCCTCACGCGCCTGTGCCTTGAGCACCTTTGCAGTCGCAGCCATGGAAAAATCCATTCTGGGTTGGTGTATGCGTCACTACAACAGCATACGCGCCCGTCCTCCAGGGGTGACGAGCGCTTCATGGCGCGGGCTATAGCTCAAAGGGGGGCAGGGGGCAAGGGAGGTTGCGGGGCGAGTAGAGCCGCATCTCAAACTCGATCGTCATCCTCGGGCTTGACCCGAGGACACTTTACTTACTCCACGCTCCGAAAGTGTAGGCCCTCGGGTCAAGCCCGAGGGTGACGGCCAGTGGGAAAGGAACATCAGCCATCCTGCAGCTTCGCCCGTTGCCCGATGAGATAATGCCGCACGGCCTCGTCCGTCGCCAGGCCGATGGCCAGGGTCAGCGCCTCATGGGCCTCGTCCTTCCGCCCGGCGCGGGCGCAGAGGTGTCCGCGGGCAGCCCAATAGGGCTGGTAGTCGGCCATGCGCTTGTCGTTGGCAATAGCGTCGAGGCTGGCCAGTGCCGCCTCTGCGCCGTCAATTTCCACCAAAGCGGCGGCGCGGTTGAGCAGGGCGACCGGCGACTGGGTCAGGCCCAGCAGCACATCGTAGAGCGCCACGACCGCGTCCCAGTTGGGCCGGCCCGTCACAAGCCGTGCCACATGCGCCGACTGGATGGCGGCTTCGATCTGGTAGCGGCCGGTGGGGCCGCCCTGGTTGGCCTCGCGCAGCAGTGTTTCGGCCGCCAGGATCCGCGCTTCGTCCCACAGGTCGATATCCTGCCGCTCCAGGGGCACATAGGCGCCGGTGCCGTCCCGCCGTGCGCCTCGTCGGGCTTCCGCATAGAGCATCAGCGCCAGCATGCCCTTGGCTTCCGGCTCGTCCGGCAGGAGGCTGACCACCAGCTTGCCGAGCCAGATGGCCTCATCGGCCAGCCGTTCCGCGGCGGTGTCGCCGATTTCGGTCCAGCCCTTGGCATAGGCGGCATAGATGGCGTCGAGCACGGCATCGAGCCGTTCGGCCAGCTCCTCGCGCTCGGGAATGGCGAAGGGAATGGCGGCGTCCTTGATGCGCGCCTTGGCCCGCACCAGCCGCTGGCCCATGGCGGCCGGCGGGATGAGGAAGGCGGCGGCGATGTCGATGGCCGTCAGGCCCAATATGGTCTGCAGGATCAGCGGTGCCCGCATGCCCGCCTCGATTTCGGGATGGGCGCAGGCAAACATCAGCGCCAGTCGCCGGTCGGGAATGGCTTCGGGACTGGCGCCGGCCGCTTCGAGTTCCTCGGTCATGAGCTGAATACGAGCCTCCCCGGCCTTGCTGGTCGCCCGCCGCCGCAGGGCGTCGGTCTGGCGGCGGCGGGCGACAGTCAAAAGCCACGCATCGGGATTGGCCGGAACGCCCTGTTCCGGCCAGGAGGCGAGGGCGCTGGCAAAGGCGTCCGCCAGCGCATCCTCGGCCCCTGCCACGTCCCGCGTGCGTGCCGCGAGAAAGGCCAGCAGGCGCCCATAGCTGTCGCGCGCCGCCCGCTCTGCCGCCCGCCGCGCCGCCTCCGTCATCAGCGCGCGGTCTGCTCGACGATGGGGCGGATTTCCACTGCGCCATATTTCGAGCTGGGGCAGCGACTGGCCCATTCCACCGCCTGTTCGATCCCCGGCACATCGATGAAGAAATAGCCGGCGAGCTGTTCGCGCGTATCGGCATAGGGGCCGTCGAGCACGTCGGTCTTGCCGCCGCTGGCGCGAACGATCGTGCCCTCCTTGCCCGGCGAGAGCCGCTGGCCGCCGGAAAAGCCTTCGCCGGCCTTGTTCAGCGCTTCGTTGAACGCGGCATATTCGGCCCACAATTCGCGCTGCGGGGCCTTGGCCATGGCTTCGGCGTCGTGGTGGATGATCATCATGTAGCGCATTGGATTTTCCTCTTGTTGGGTCGACGCAACATGCGCCGATGCAACAATGTCGGGGCGCCAAGCCGGTTTTCGACTTTTCGGACGAAGAATTTTCACCTCTCCCGGGGGAGGGGCCTCAGTCGAACAGGCTCGACACGCTCTGTTCGCTGGCGGTGCGGGCAATGGCCTCGCCGATCAGCGGGGCGATGGACATGCGACGGATATTGCCGGCGGCCTTGGTGGCCGGCGTTTCCTCGATGGAATCGGTTACCACCAGCTCCTTGAGCTTGCTGGCAGCGATACGCTCGGAGGCGCCTTCGGACAGCACGCCATGGGTGATATAGGCCGAAACTTCCTTGGCGCCGGCCTTGAGCAGGGCCTCGGCGGCGTTGACCAGCGTGCCGCCGCTATCGACGATATCGTCGATCATGATGCAGGTCTGGCCTTCCACGTCGCCGATGATGTTCATTACTTCGGAAACGCCGGCGCGCGGGCGGCGCTTGTCGACAATGGCCAGGCTCGCCCCGATGCGGCCGGCGACATTGCGGGCACGCACCACGCCGCCCACGTCGGGCGATACGATCATGACATTCTTGACGTCGTAATTGTCCTGGATGTCGCGCACCATCACCGGCGCCGCGGTCAGGTTGTCGGTCGGAATGTCGAAGAAGCCCTGGATCTGGCTGGCATGCAGGTCCAGCGTCAGCACGCGGTTGGCGCCGGCCTGAGTGATGAGGTTGGACACCAGCTTGGCCGAGATCGGCGTGCGCGGGGCCGATTTGCGATCCTGCCGCGCATAGCCGAAATAGGGCAGGACGGCGGTGATCCGGCGGGCCGACGAGCGGCGCAGCGCATCGGTCAGGATCAGCAGTTCCATCAGGTTGTCATTGGCCGGAAAGCTGGTCGATTGCAGGATGAAGGCGTCTTCGCCGCGCACGTTTTCATGCACTTCCACGTAGACTTCCTTGTCCGCGAAGCGCTTGACCGTACAATCTGTGAGGGGAAGTTCGAGATAACTGGCGACGGCCTGAGCGAGGGCGCGGTTGGAGTTGCCGGTCACCAGCTTCATGGGCGCGATCCTGTCTCAACCGGTCCCAGCAGGGGGGACCACCAGTTTCGTGGGCACCTTTAGCGAGTCGTTCCCAGCGGCGCAACGAGACAAATGGATGACAGGCGAAAATGGGTAAATGGAAAGCATCCGACAATTGAGAGAAGAGCATGCCACTCCCACAGATCGTCACCCTCGGGCTTTGACCCGAGGGCTCTGCGCTTGCGGAGCGCCAGGTAAGTGAAGTGTCCTCGGGTCAAGCCCGAGGATGACGGCTGGTGGATGTGGGAGGATCAGGCGCTATCCCTAAACCAGCCCGATAATCGCAATCTGCCGCCCGGTCTTGCCGCCCTGATGCGTGGCATAGCGATGGGAAAAATACCGCTCCGGCGCGCCATAGGTACACCCACCCACCCGCTCGACCTGCGTCACGCCCGCCCGGCCCAGCTCGTCGGCCACGAATCCCGGCAGGTCGAAATGCGCCCGCGCGCCGTTATGCGTCGAAAAATGCCGCCAGCCTTCGGGGCGCAGTTTCACGAAATCGTCCATGAAATGCGGCCCCACTTCATAATTCTCGCCCGAAATCGTCGGCCCGATGGCGGCGACCATGTTGGCCGGATCGGCCCCCAGCTCGACCATGGCGGCAATCGTATTGCCCACAATTCCGTCCACCGCCCCGCGCCAGCCGGCATGGGCGGCACCCACCACGCCCGCGTCCCGATCGGCCAGCAGGATCGGCGTGCAGTCTGCCGTCAGAATGCCCAGCGCCAGTTGCGGCTGGCGCGTGACGATGGCGTCGGCCTCGATGGGCTGGTCATTGGTGGGATAGGCGTCCAGCCGGTGCACCAGGTTGGAATGAACCTGCTTGAGCAGGAACAGCTGGTTGCGGAAAAATCCCAGGGCCTCGGCCGCCCCGGTCCGGTTGATATCGACCAGCCGGGGCGTATCGCCGACGGCGATCGACATGTTGTTCTCGGAGAATTCGCCCAGCGAGCTGCCGCCCTTGCGCCCGAAAAAACCATGCCGCACCGATCCCAGCTCGGCCAGTGCGGCACTCTCTTCGTAATGCTGGCTCATGGTTCGAACCCCTGTGGCATGAGGCCGGGGCTGGCGGCGCAGAAGGCCTTGAACAGGTTGCCCATCTGCTCGGGGGCGACCAGCCGCGCCTTGGCGGCGGCGATGTCGCCGGACGAGCCGGGGTTGGCGGCGCTCAGCGCCCTGGCGCGCTCATTGATGCCCAGCCGGGTCAAAAACTGCCCCTGTGTCGCCAGCGGCTGCACGGCAAGCCCGGCATTGGCGGCCACATTGCCCAAAGCCTCGAAATCGACATGGGCCGACAGGTCCGTCTCGCCCGGCGCGTCGAGCACGTCGGCAAATTGATGCCGGCGCACGCCCTGCAAGGTCTCGCCGGTCTGGGTGCGACCATAGCCATAGTCCACGGCCAGGATGGCTCCGCCCTGCGTCGAGATGGTGCCGGCCAGCCGCTTCATCACCTCGCCATTGGCCAGGCCCACTTCCAGCACGCTATTGGGCTCGGCTCCCGCCAGCGCCTCGGGCATGGCCGAGGCCGGGATCGGAGTCGGGTTGAGCCCGAAACAGCGCTTTCCGTCACTTAGCCCCACCATGCGCTCGTGCCAGCCATCGTCCATGCGCACGAACTGGCGGATCGGCAGCGCATCGAAAAATTCGTTCGCCACCACCAGCAGCGGGCCGGTCCCGACCTTCTCGAAACTGTCGATCCATTTTGGCTCATAGGCTTCGAGCCGACCGTTCTGCTCGGCGATCAGCGCCGGATTGGTCTCGAACAGCCGCAAATCCAGCGCGTCGCGGAAGCCTTCGGCGCGGCAGGCCACCCGCAGCATGTCCGCCATCAGCGTGCCGCGGCCGGGCCCGAGTTCGAGCAGGGTAAAGGCCTTGGGGCTCCCCATCTGCTGCCACAGATTGACGAAGAAAAAGCCGATCAGCTCGCCGAACATCTGGCTGATCTCGGGCGCCGTGACGAAGTCGCCCTTGGTCCCCAGCGGGTCGGCACTCTTGTAGTAGCCTTTGGACGGGTGGGTCAGGCACAGGCCCATATAGGAGGCGACGGACATCGGCCCGCTGGTGCGGATCTGCATGTCGATCAGTTCGGGCAGGGTAGGGGAGGTGGTCATGGCATGCGCCTGCCTGTCCGCTCTTTCGCCTCCCTCCCCCTTGAGGGGAGGGATTGAGGGAGGGGGTCCCTCGGTTCATCACTGGACGACCCCCACCCCGGCCCTCCCCTCAAGGGGGAGGGGGCGAAAGAGCACGGCATCGAAGAAACGGCTATCTCACCCACGAACCAGGCTCTCCCTGCGCGTCCCCGCCCACACCACCAGGCCCAGCCCGGCCAGCACCAGCGGAATGCTCAGCACCATGCCCATGGTCAGCCACCCGCCATAGAGATAGCCGATCTGCACATCCGGCAGGCGCACGAATTCCACCGCAATCCGGCTCAGCCCATAGCCGATGCCGAATATGCCGGCGACCATGCCGGGCCGGCGCAGGCTATAGAAGACATGGGTGAAGATGCGGATGACGAGGAACAGCAGCAGCCCTTCCAGCGCCGCCTCGTAAAGCTGGCTGGGATGGCGCGGCAATTGCTCGGGATCGCTAGGAAACACCACGGCCCATGGCATCGTGGTCGGCGCGCCATAAAGCTCCGCATTGATGAAATTGGCGATGCGGACCAGGAAAATGCCGATGGTCGAGACCGAGGCGATCAGATCGAGGCCGCTCAGCCAGTTGCCATTGCCCTTGAAGCGGGTGAACAGCACCACCGCCAGCATCAGCCCCAGCATGCCGCCGTGATAGCTCATGCCGCCATCGAGCGTGTTGATGATCTCGGCCGGGTTGGCCAGGTAATAGGGCAGGTTGTAGAACAGCACATAGCCCACGCGCCCACCGATCACGATGGCCAGCATGGTCCAGAAGGCGAAGTCCCAGATATCCTTGGCCGCGAAGGGCGGCTCGCCCTTGTGCCACAGCCGCGTATTGGCCAGCAGCAGATAGCCGTAGCCCGCCCCCAGCCCGACGCCGAACAGATAGCCCAGCGCATACCAGCGCACGGCAAAAGGCCCGATGGCAAAGGCGATGGGATCGATATTGGGGAAGGGCAAAAGCGGCTCCTGCGGCAATCGGCCGGACCATTGCCGCTTCGGCCTCTCTGGTCAAGTCGGCGGGCTTCACCTACATATCGGCACAAGGGGCCGAACCAAGTGGGTATGCGATGAGCCAGAATAACAGGATCTTCGACGATCTGGGCCGATTGATGAACGAGGCGGCCGGTGTGGCCGATGGCGTTCGCCGCGAAGTCGAGACCGTGGTCAAGGGCCAGGCCCAGCGTCTGGTGGTCGATATGGACCTGGTCAAGCGCGAGGATTTCGATGCCTTGCGCGAACTGGTGCAGGTGCAGGGCGAAGAGATCGACGCCTTGCGCAAGGAACTCGCGGCCCTCAAGGGCGCCAAGTCCAAAGCCAACTAACAAGCAAGGCGCGAAAAAGTGGGAACCGGTTTTTCGCAAACAGCCTTGCGACAAAAGGAATCTAGAGCCGGCGCTTTGTTTTCAAAGCGCATGAGGCTCTAGTGCGGTTCGCCGTAATATCTGACGTGCATGGCAATGCCATGGCGCTCGATGCCGTGCTGGCCGATATCAAAAGCCAGGGCGTCGATGCCACATTATGCCTCGGGGATCACGTCAGCGGTCCGCTCGACCCGGCCGGGGCGGCTGACCGGCTGATGGGGCTCGATGGTCCGGTGATCCGCGGCAATCACGATCGCTGGCTGGCCGAGGGCCATCGCGAGGGTCGGGAACTCGATGTCATCGACCGCTTTGCGCTCGCACGGATGACTGACGCCCATCGCGCCTGGCTCGCCGCCATGCCGGCCACATCTGTTTTCAGTGGCGAAATTTTCCTCTGCCACGGCACGCCGGCCAGCGATAACGCCCCTTGGCTCGATGGCTGGTATCACGACCGCAAGACCACATTGCCCTCCGAAGCTGCCGTCACGGCGCTGGCCGAAGGGCTCGACTATCCCGTCATGCTGTGCGGCCATACCCATGCCGCCCGTTCGGTCCGCCTGCGCGATGGCCGGCTGATCGTCAATCCGGGCGCGGTGGGGCTGCAGCTTGTCCACGGCTCCCCCGATGCGCGCTATGCTGTGATCGAGCGGCGCGATGGCACATGGCGCACCAGCCTGCGCATCGTGCAATACGATCATCACGCTGCGGCCCAGCAGGCCGTCGACAATGGATTTCTCCCCTGGAAGCAAGCGCTGGCAACGGGTTGGGCCGATGCGAGTGGCCTGTTCTGACACCCAATTGCCTGTGAACGTGCCGTCAGCGTTAACAGTCCGTTAACCTTAAGCCGCCCATCGTCATCCACAAGAGAATGCCGTCCGAGGCCTGCGTTCCGTCCCCTGAATCAGCGGGGGCGTGTAGGGTCATTTCGTCGGGACGATTCGTAAGCCTCGTGCGTGCGGCCAAGCTTCCTGAATACCCGAAACCTGCCGGTTAATGGACGGAACCGTCGATGTCACTGCTGCAAGTCGAGCCCGATCGCAATGTCCATCCGGTGGACATTATCGAGCATATCGCCTCGATCAACGACTGGACCTTCGAGCGGCAGGATGCCGACGAGATCTCCATTTCCGTGCGCGGCGGCTGGTCGGATTACCACGTCTCCTTCAACTGGATGGAAGACCTGGAGTCGCTGCATATCGCCTGCGCCTTCGACCTCAAGGTGCCCGAGGGGCGGCGCGGCGAGATCAAGCAGTTGATTTCATTGATCAATGAGCAGCTCTGGATCGGCCATTTCGATATCTGGAACAAGGAAGGCGTGGTGCTGTTCCGCAATTCGCACCTGCTGACCGGCGGCGCCGAGGTGTCGCCGCAGCAATGCGAGGCCTTGCTGCGCTCGGCCACCGATAGCTGCGATCTCTATTACCAGGCCTTCCAGTTCGTCGTCTGGGCCGGCAAGACGGCGGCCGATGCGCTGAGCCATGTCATGTTCGAAACGGTCGGCGAAGCATGAGTATCGCGCTGCGCCATCTCGGCCCGGTCATGCTGGTCGGCGCCGGCAAGATGGGCCTGGCTTTGGCCCGCGGCTGGCTCGATGCCGGCCTGCCGCCCAACCACCTGGTGCTGGTCGATCCTTCCCCCAATCCGGCCGCCTTGCAACTGGCCGAGGACTACGGCCTGACGCTCAATTCCGACGCCAGCGGGCTGTTGCCCAATGTGCTGGTGCTGGCGATCAAGCCGCAGATCATCGATCCGGTGATGGCCTCGCTGCAGCCGATTATCGGTCCGCACACGCTGGCCATTTCCATTGTCGCGGGCATAGATATCGCCCGGCTGTCGCGCGGGCTCGACATGGGCCGTGTCATCCGCACCATGCCCAATACCCCGGCCCAGATCGGCAAGGGCATCACAGGTGCCGTAGCCGGCCCGGCCGTCGGCGACGAAGACCGCGATGTTGCCGAGGCTTTGTTGCGGGCCGCCGGTCCGGTCGTCTGGTTCGACGACGAGGCCCAGCTCGACGCCGTGACGGCCGTTTCCGGCTCCGGCCCGGCCTATGTGTTCCATCTGGTCGAGGCGCTGGCCGAGGCGGGGCGGCGCCAGGGTCTGCCCGATGCAGTCGCCGAGCAGTTGGCGCGCCAGACCGTCATCGGTTCGGCGGCGCTCCTCGAAGCCGATTCGGCCGCGCCGTCGGTGCTGCGGCAGAACGTGACCTCGCCCAACGGCACAACGGCCGCCGGCCTGGCCGTACTGATGGCGGAAAATGGGCTGATCGATCTCATCGACCGCACGGTGGATGCCGCAAGGCGGCGCAGCGAGGAACTGGGCCGCAGCTAGGACCAGTCGAAATTGGCCTAGCGCCGCTCGCGGCGGCGTTCCCGCAAGTCGATCAACTGGTCGCGAATGGCGGTGGCCCAGTCCCGCAATGCCGTTTCGCCGGTATGGCTCAGGGCCTGCTCGATACCATCCAGCGCCAGGTGTCCCGACAGGAGTTCATCCCGGTCGCCGCCGGCCTGGTAGCGGGCCAGATGCACCATGGCCAGGTTGGCGCGGGTGGTCGCCCATGCGGCGGGCGCCTGGATGCGCGAGCGAAAAGGAAGGGCGCTGACCAGCAGGTGATGCGCCTGGTCGAGCCGGGCCTGTGCCAGCGGGCCGGTTTCGCTGCGGCCCAGCAGGCACAGGGCCGCGCCCAGATTGGTCAGCACTTCTCCGCGCAGCGGCCCGGAGAGCTCGGTTTTCAGCAGTTGGAAATAGACCTGCACGGCGGAGTCGAAGTCGTGACTTTCGATCAAGGCTTTCGCGCGCGAAAGCGTCGCCAGCACGCCCTCATCCGCGGATCGCGGTTCGACCATTGCATTCACGAAGGATAGCCTCGGGTTTGTCTGCCCGCCGCAAGCGGATGGCCAATATTAAACCCGGATGGCCTCGGCAACAAGCAGTTGCGTCCCGCGACGCACGGGTAAAACGAAAAAGGGGCGTGTCCCTCCAAGCCGGACACGCCCCTCGGGTCTGTTATGCCTGGTGGCTCAGGCGGCAGTCAGGTTGTCGGCGGCGGACTTGCCGGTCCGCTTGTCCTTGACGATCTCGTAGGTAACCTTCTGGCCCTCATCGAGACCATTCAGGCCCGAACGCTGGACGGCGGAAATGTGGACGAACACGTCCGCCCCGCCTTCGTCGGGCTGAATGAAGCCGTAGCCCTTTTGGCCGTTAAACCACTTTACGGTGCCAGTTGCCATGATGCGCGTTCCCTCGTGCAGTCGCTGCTGTAGGCGGTCCGTGGCCAGGATTGGCCAGGGACGGAGTGATATCGAAATATCGGAAAATGACGTCAGCAGGCGGCGAATGGAATTCGCAGGATCAGATCGGTCGGCCGCAATATTCGATCAGGGAGCGTAGCCTGAAAAAAACGGCTGTTCAATATCTGTTTACACATGACAAATCGCCCGGCGGGAAAGTGCTTCCTGCCAGGACAAAACGGAGTTTCGTCAAGTATTTGCTCCGGACTATGGAAGCCCGGTGCTGGCAGGCGAGACAAGCAAAGCGTCTCGGTGCCGGTGGCGCCGTGCCGCGATACGGCACCAAGGCGCCGAACCGGACAGGCCCACCATACGCCAAATTGGCCCGATGCAAACCGGCACTATCGTCGCAGCCGGTTTTTTGCACCGTGCGGTGCCGCTTGCTTTCCGGCCGCATTTGCGTCAAACCCCGGCGCGCCGGGCAAATGAGCGCGGTAACCCTCCAGAGATCACTTCGTCTTGACCAAGGCGTTTCATTCTTCCGGCGACGTCATCGCCGATCGCCGTGCCGGCTATGCAAGGATGCTGGCCGACGGGGGCGACCATGCCGCCGCCGCCGACCTGCTCGTCCAGGCGCTCGATATCGTGCCGGACTGGGCGGCGGGCTGGGACATGCTCGGCCTCTATTGCGAAAAGGCGGGCGACGTTGCGGGCGCCATCTCGGCCTGGCGGCACCTTGAGGCGCTGGACGACGAGGGCGTGTTCGGCGCCGGCCTCAAACTCGCCGCCCATGGCGCCGGCCGGGCCGCCGACGGTACGGCGGTCAGCTATGTCGAGGCGCTGTTCGACCAGTATGCCCCCCAGTTCGAGCGCTCGCTGGTGGACAGGCTGGGCTATCGCGTGCCCGAAATGCTCGACGATCTGGTGCGGCAGGAAATGGCCCTTCTGGGCATCGACCACTTCGCCCGGGCGCTCGACCTGGGCTGCGGTACCGGGCTGATGGGCCGGCACCTGCGCGGCAAGGCCGATTATCTCGAAGGCATCGACGTCTCTGCCGCCATGATCGCCGAGACCGCCCGCAAGGGCATCTATGACAGCCTGCAAAAGGCCGAGCTGGTCGCCGCGCTCAATGCCCGCCGCGCTGATGCCGACCTGGTCACCGCCGCCGACGTGTTCATCTATTGCGGGGCCCTGCCGCCGGTGCTGGCCGCACTGGTGCCCGCCTTGCGGCCGGGCGGCCTTGCCGCCTTTTCGCTCGAAGCCCATGACGGGCCCGAGCCGCTGTTCCTGCGGCCATCGCTGCGCTACGCCCATGGCGTGGACGCCACGCGCGATGCCCTGGTTGTGGCCGGCCTCGAAATCCTGCACTTCGAAACGGCCGTGCTGCGCTTCGACCGCGGCGCGCCCATCACCGGCATGCTCATCGTCGCCCGCCGCCCGCCCGTGGAACTGAACGCCGCCAATGATGGTGAAGACGGCGGCGACGTGGCGGCTTGATGTATCGGCTCCATCCCCTTCTCCCTCGTGGGAGAAGGTGCCCGAAGGGCGGATGAGGGGGCGCTGAGTTATCCATTGGCATCGAAGCATAGGCATGCGCAGACGCCCTCACGCGGAAATCCGCTGGACGCGGATTTCCCCCTCTCCCACAAGGGGAGAGGGGGAGCCCAGTGAAAAACAGCCCCATTGCCTCACGTTCCGACAATCGTGCTAATCATCGGCCTCCAACCGCCGGACCCGCCATGAACACCATCCGCTACGACTTCCGCTCCGATACCGTCACGCGCCCCGCCACGGGCATGCGTTCTGCCATGGCCACTGCCGAGGTGGGCGACGATGTGTTCGGCGACGATCCCACCGTCAACCTGCTGGAACAGCGCATGGCCACCATGCTCGGCATGGATGCGGCGATCTTCGTTTCCTCCGGCACGATGTCGAACCTGCTGGCCCTGATGAGCCATTGCGGACGCGGTGACGAATTCATCGCCGGGCAGAATGCACATTGCTACAAATACGAGGCCGGCGGCGCTGCCGTGCTGGGGTCCATCCAGCCCCAGCCCATCGCGCACCAGCCCGATGGCACGATGGACCTTGGCGCCATCGAGAGCGCCATCAAGGCGGGCGACAATCACTTCGCCACCACGCGGGTCATTGCGCTGGAAAACACCTTTGGCGGCAAGGTGCTGCCGGTCAGCTACATGGCGCAGGTGGCCGATATCGCCCGCCGGCATGGGCTGGGCCTGCATCTCGACGGCGCCCGCGCCTTCAATGCCGTGGTGGCTTTGGGCACCGACATCAAGAGCTTCACCGCCCCCTTCGACAGCGTCTCGATCTGTCTCTCCAAGGGGCTCGGTGCGCCGGTGGGCTCGGTGCTGATCGGAAGGCAGGACCTGATCGATACGGCGCGCCGCAATCGCAAGATGCTGGGCGGCGGGTTGCGGCAGTCCGGCATCCTGGCGGCAGCGGGCCTTTATGCACTCGACAATAACGTGACCCGGCTGGCCGATGACCATCGCCGCGCCCGGCGCCTGGCCGAGGGCCTTGCCGCCTTCCCCTCGCTCAACGTCACCATGCCCGACACCAATATCGTCTTCGTCGATGTCGAGGAGCGCCTGGGTGATCGCCTCACCGAATTCCTGGTGTCGCGCGGCGTCGGCATTACCGGCCGCTACGGCCAGCAGCGCTGGGTCACCCATCTCGACGTGGATGACGCCATGGTCGACGGCGCGCTGGCCGAAGTGGCGACATTCTTCCGGAACGGCGCCGAAGCGGCATTTCGGTAATCGACGGACTCGCGGCTCCTGCCCACCCCCTTGAGGGGGAGGGTAGCGAAGCTGGGGAGGGGGTGTCGCGGCCTCCGCGGGCCTCGCGGCTTGTGAAACCTCCGACACCCACACCCTCGATCCCTCCCCTCAAGGGGGAGGGAAGGTTGACTGCGGGCGTTTACCCCTGGTCCAGCGCCACTCGAACCGCCAGTTCCACCGGCGAATATTCCCCGTCCTTCCGGTCCAGCACCAGTTCGCCCCGCGGCATCAGCGGCGGCTGGGCCATGAACTTCACCACCTTGCCCCGATGCTTCTGCGCCCCGTGCACGAGGAAGGGGTGACACAGATAGACCGTCCCCGCCGGCCCGGTCGCCAGCGCCTGCTTGCCCGTATCGAACCAGTCCGGCCGGTCGGCGATCATGTCGCGCAGCGAGCGCCCGGCATCGCCGGCCGGGGCCAGGTAACGCGCCACTTCGAGATGCGAGCCGACCTTGATGCGGGTCGGCGCGTCGTCCTCCCCGACATCGGAGAACAGGAACAGCATCAGCAGGGCGCGGCCCTTCGAGACCACATTGGCCCTGATATCGAGGAAATCCTTGAAATCAGGTCCGGCAAAGCTGCCATCGATATGCCAGCCGTCGTCGCCGGGCTCGTCAGGCGAGGGAAACCGCACCGGGAACGTGCCCAGTCCCTGCGGCGGCACCCAGCGGTCCTGGCCCACGATCTGGTCATAGGCGGCGCGGAGCAGGGGCGTATTGGCCGCCTCGCGGAAGGGCAGGTCGGAATAGCCGCCCAGCCGGATGACCGGTTTGGTCCAGCTGGCCGGATCATCCGGGTCGCAGCCGGTATCCTTCCACAGGATGGCGCGGCCCTGCTCGGCCAGGTCACGGGGAAAGGCATTGTCGATGCGGATGAAACCGTCGGTGATGAAGGCGTCGATTTGCGCTGCGTTGAGCGCGGAAATGCTATCAGGCATTGGAAATCCATGAGTTCGCAAGGCCGCAGGGGCGGCCGGTCAAGCGGCTGTGCCGCTCAATGTGTGCCCGAGTGGGGCGCCATCAGGCGCCGAGGAACACCGCGAACTTGTACGACTGGATCATCATCATGGTGGCTCGAAATACAGGCGCGAACCGCATCCTGTCAAGTTGACCCGCCCGGTGGATGCCGGGCGGGTCGGGGGATCAGCCCTGCCAGAAGGCGTGCAGCGCGGCAATATCGCCGCTGCACAGCAGCGGCATGGCCGCCTGCAGCCTTTCTTCCGGCCAGTCCCACCAGGCCATTTCCAGCAGCATGGCGATTTGGGCATCGTCGAACCGCTTGCGGATCGGCTTGCCGGGATTGCCGCCGATAATGGTGTAGGGCTCGACATCCCTTGTCACCAGCGCCCGCGTGCCGATCACCGCGCCATGGCCGATGCGGACACCCGGCATGACGATCGCCTCGGTGCCGATCCACACGTCATTGCCGATGACCGTATCGCCGGCCGGCGCAAAAGCGTCGAGCGCCCCCGCAAATTCGGGCATTTCCGGCATATAGAAGAACGGAAACGAGCTGGCCCAGTCGTGGCGATGGCCCTGATTGCCGGCCATGATAAAGGCGGCGCCCGAACCGATCGAGCAGAAACTGCCCACGATCAGCTTGTCGGCATCCGGGTCGGGCAGCAGGAAGCGGGCGCAATCATCAAAGCTGTGCCCGTGATAATAGCCGGAGTAGTAGCTGTATTTCCCAACGACGATATTGGGGTGCGTCACCTGTTCACTGAGGCGGATGCCCTTGAACGGGTTTTCGAAGAAATTGGTCATGATGGACTCGTGAAGTCTGCTGCCCGAGAGGCAGCCTGTTTGCAGAATATACGGAAGCGGCCGGCCCCGTGTGGCCGGCTAAAGGGCGATCCCTCGGCGCGTGTCAGGCGCGCAGGATCGCGATCGAGGTGGTACAGTCTGCGGACTTCATGATGGCGGGAACATAGCGGGCAGGGGCGGGGTGTCAACCGGCGAGGCCCCACCTCTCCCTTCGGGGGAGAGGTCGGCGCGCAGCGCCGGGTGAGGGGGCCTTTACTGGGTGCAGGGCGTGGGGAAGGCCCCCTCACCCGACCCGAAGGGAGAGGTGAAGAGGGTCAAGCCGTGAAGAGGGTCAAGCCGCGAAGTAATCCTGCAGCGGGCGAACCACGAGGTTTCCCTTCTGCAAGGCCACGATTCCTTCCACCGCCGCCAACGCCCCGTCGATGGTGGTATAATACGGAATCTTCGACAGCAGCGCCGTCCGCCTGATGTCGCGGCTGTCGCTGATCGACTTCATGCCGTCGGTGGTGTTGATCACCAGCTGCACGCCGCCATTCTTCATCGAATCCACGATATGCGGGCGGCCTTCGAGCACCTTGTTGATCTTGGTGGCGGCAATGCCGTTCTCCACCAGGTATTTCTGCGTGCCGCTGGTGGCCAGGATGCTGAATCCCCCCTCGACCAGGTGGCGCGCCATGTCGACGATATACTGCTTGTCATCGTCGCGTACCGAGACGAAGGCGGTACCGGCCTGCGGTACTTTGGAGCCGGCACCCATCTGCGACTTGGCGAAGGCCATGGCGAAATCCACGTCGAGGCCGATGACCTCGCCGGTCGACTTCATCTCCGGCCCCAGCACCGTATCGACGCCGGGGAAGCGGTTGAACGGGAACACGGCTTCCTTGACCGCGATGTGTTCAAACTTGCGTTCGACCAGCCCGAAGCTGGCAAGGCTCTCGCCCGCCATGATGCGGCTGGCGATCTTGGCAATGGGCTGCCCGATCACCTTGGCGACGAAGGGCACCGTGCGGCTGGCGCGCGGATTGACTTCGAGCAGATAGATGACGCCGTCCTTGAGTGCATATTGCACATTCATCAAGCCGCCGACCTTGAGCGCGAAAGCCAGTTCGGCGGTCTGGCGCTTGAGCTCGGCCATGATTTCGGGGCTGAGATTGCGCGGCGGCAGCGAGCAGGCCGAGTCGCCCGAGTGAATGCCGGCCTCCTCGATATGCTCCATGATGCCGGCTACGAACACGTCCTTGCCGTCGCACAAAGCATCGACGTCGATTTCGGTGGCGCCGCTCAGATACGCATCGAACAGCAGCGGGTTGTCGCTCAGCACCGAATTGATCTGGCCGGTCTTGTCGTTGGGGTAGCGCTGGAGAATGTCGGGCGGCACCAGCCCGGTCAGCGTATCCTGCACATAGCGCTCGAATTCATTGGCCGAATGGACGATCGCCATGGCGCGGCCGCCCAGCACGTAGCTGGGCCGGATCACCAGCGGATAGCCCAGCCGCTCGGCGACGAGGCGGGCCTGTTCCAGGCTATAGGCGATGCCGTTCTTGGGCTGGGTCAGTTCCAGCTTGTTGAGCAGCTTGCTGAACAGGTCGCGGTCCTCGGCCAGGTCGATCGCATCGGGCTGCGTCCCCAAAATCGGCACGCCGGCCTTCTGCACGGCTTCCGCCAGGTTCAGCGGCGTCTGGCCGCCGAACTGCACGATCACGCCATGCAACGTGCCGTTCTGCTTTTCCGTCAGCAGGATTTCGATCACGTCCTCTTCGGTCAGCGGCTCGAAATACAGCCGGTCGGAAGTGTCGTAGTCGGTCGAAACGGTTTCCGGATTGCAGTTGACCATGATGGTCTCATAGCCGGCATCGGCCAGTGCGAACGCCGCATGGCAGCAGCAATAGTCGAACTCGATGCCCTGGCCGATGCGGTTCGGCCCGCCGCCCAGGATCACCACCTTCTTGCGGTCGGACGGGCGCGCCTCGTCATCCACCTTGCCATTGAACGGCACTTCATAGGTCGAATACATATAGGCCGTCGGCGAGGCGAATTCGGCCGCCGACGTGTCGATGCGCTTATAGGCCGGCCGCACCTCCAGCGAATGGCGCAGCTTGCCCACGTCGGATGGCTTCACATTGGCGAGCTGGGCCAGTCGCGCGTCGGAAAAGCCCATGGCCTTGAGCGCGCGCAGGTTCTGCGCATCCTGCGGCAGGCCGAATTGCTTGACCTTGTTCTCGGTGTCGACAATCCCCTGCATCTGCTCGAGGAACCAGGGGTCGATCTTGCAGGCCTCGTGGATATCTTCCAGATTCATGCCCAGCCGCATGGCCTCGGCCACATGCAGCAGCCGGTTCGGCGTCGGCGTGCCCAGGGCGGCCTTGATGGCATTCTTGTCCTCGCCTTCGCCCAGGCCGGGAATGCCGATCTCGTTGAGGCCGGTGAGGCCGGTTTCGAGTGAACGCAGGGCCTTCTGCAGGCTTTCCTGGAAGGTGCGGCCGATCGCCATGGCCTCGCCCACCGACTTCATCGAGGTGGTCAGCCGATTGTCGGCGCCGGGGAACTTTTCAAACGCGAAGCGCGGAATCTTGGTGACCACATAGTCGATGGTCGGCTCGAAGCTGGCCGGGGTCATGCCGCCGGTAATGTCATTGTCCAGTTCGTCCAGCGTATAGCCGACAGCCAGGCGCGCCGCGACCTTGGCGATGGGGAAGCCGGTGGCCTTCGACGCCAGCGCCGAGGAGCGCGACACGCGCGGATTCATCTCGATGACAACCATGCGCCCATCGGCCGGGTTGATGCCGAACTGCACGTTGGAGCCGCCGGTTTCCACCCCGATCTCGCGCAGAACCGCCAGGCTGGCGTCGCGCATGATCTGGTATTCCTTGTCGGTCAGCGTCAGGGCAGGGGCGACGGTAATGGAGTCGCCGGTATGCACGCCCATCGGGTCGATATTCTCGATCGAGCAGATGATGATGCAGTTGTCCTTTTTGTCGCGGACAACCTCCATTTCATACTCTTTCCAGCCGAGCACGCTTTCCTCGACCAGCACTTCATTGGTCGGGCTGGCGTCAATGCCGCTTTCGCAGATCGCCAGATATTCCTCGCGGTTATAGGCAATGCCGCCGCCCGTGCCGCCCAGCGTGAAGCTGGGCCGGATGATGGCCGGCAGGCCGATGACTTCCAGCGCCTGCAAGGCCTCGATCGTGTTATGCGCCAGCATGGAGCGCGGCGTTTCCAGCCCGATCTTCTTCATGGCGTCGCGGAACAGCTCGCGGTCTTCCGCCTTGTCGATGGCCTCGGCCGTGGCGCCGATCATTTCGACGCCGAACTTGTCGAGCACGCCCATCTTGCGCAGGCTCAGCGCACAGTTCAGCGCCGTCTGCCCGCCCATGGTCGGCAGCAGCGCATCGGGCCTCTCCTTCTCGATGATGCGCGCCACCACTTCAGGCGTGATCGGCTCCATGTAAGTCGCGTCGGCCAGGTCCGGATCGGTCATGATCGTCGCCGGGTTGGAGTTCACCAGGATAATCCGGTAGCCCTCTTCCTTCAGCGCCTTGCACGCCTGCGTCCCCGAATAATCGAACTCACACGCCTGCCCGATAATGATCGGACCCGCACCGATGATGAGGATCGACTTGATATCGGTACGTTTTGGCATGGCGCTCGCTCAACTGTTCACATCATCGAGCGATAGGAGAATCGCTCGGACATCACCTGTCCCGCGACAAACCACGCGGCAACTGAGCGCTGCGGCGCGGCGATAGGTTCAGACATGGTGGTTAAGTGGGCTGTCTAGCCGAAGCGGGGGAGGATGCCAACCCCATTATGGGTGCAGGGCTGTGCGATGCACCGATGGCAACTGTTCCACAACAGGCATCCGCACGGTGTTACTGTGCGGGCATCTTGCATCATGTACCCCAATGGGGTACAAGTCTCTATGCAGACCGTTGCCGAAACCTCGCTCTTCATCCGCCAGGCCGAACGCCTGTTCGATGCAGAGGAGAAAGCTGCGGTGATCGCGTTCCTGGCCAGCAATCCCTATGCCGGCGACGAAATCCCCGGCACGGCGGGTGTGCGCAAGGTTCGGGTGGCCGCGCATGGCAAAGGCAAGCGTGGCGGTGCGCGTGTCATCTATTATGTGTTCGACGAGAATGCACCCATTTTTGCCCTCCTGGTCTATGGCAAGGGGGACAAGACCAATCTGACGGCGGATGAAAAAGCTGCCGTCAGAGCGATCGCAGTGGCGATCAAGACGACTTATAGGAGTTAGGCATGAGCAAGTTTGGCAAGGATCTGATTGAGGCAATGGGCGAGGCGCTGGCACATGCCGAGGGCGCGACGACCGGTGTGATCGAGCATAATGTCGATCTCGAATCCATTGATGCCAGGTCCATCCGTAAGTCGCTGCATCTGACGCAGGAGCAGATGGCGCAGATTCTGGGCACCAGCACGTCGGGCTACCGCAAGTGGGAGCAGGGCGAGCGCCAGCCGGGCGGGGCAGCACGCACATTGTTGCGCGTCATGGAGAAAGAGCCGGAGGCCGTCCTGCGCGCGCTTGCTGCGGCGTAAGGCGGCCCGATGACCATCCATTGCCCATCATTCTCAGTCCGGCACCTGCGCAATCCGGTCTTCACCCACTAGGTCTTGGTATCCGGCCTTTGCCATGGGGAAACCAAATCCATTACCCGGCTCGCCCCAGCTCAATTTTCCGGCGGCATGGTGGGCACTGCCGTAGAGCTCCACAGCGATGCGTTGCATCGCCAGATATAGCGCCTGCACGCCATCGAATCCTCGCACTATCGTGGTTCGCTCGCCTTCGGGCCAGCCAATGGCAAAAGTGCATTCCCAGCAGCGATCACCTTCAACGGGCGCGTGTAGGCTGATCGGCACGGTAACCTCCGTTGTTTGGAGGCGCAGCATGAGTATGCGCTGAGCTACGATCATTAAATCACCTCAAAATCGCAACTTCGGAATGAAATTGTTCTTCATACAGGCAGCATGCTGTCCATCGAGAGCGACCAGCACAGAGCGCTCTTGGCCATTCTACAAAGCTCCTCGTCGAGCAGGAGCTGCGCGTCGCATATTTCGGCTCGAGCAGGATCATATTTGCCGGCGACATCGATACGATCATCGGCAGAAATGTCATCCGTCCATCGACCACCTGTGGGGTGTCCGGCAGGCACCCTGGGCTGATCCGGGCGATATTTGCGCAGTATGGACTGTATCTGGGCAGCAATAACCTGCATTTTGAGGTCGAGTATGGTGCTCTTTGCCTCTAGTAGCTCATTATATTTGGGTATCATGCTTCATGATCTCGTCACGTGTAGGGAGATCATTTTCGTCCAGTCGGAAGGCACGGGGATAGATTTATGGCTTCCACAGCCCCACCCGCAGCCCCCCATGCAACACCGTGGGCTCTACCAGTTCCAGCCTCAACCCCGTTGCCCTGGCAAGCTCCTTATCCGCCGTGACAATCCCCACGCGCCATCCCGCAAACTTCGCGCGGATCACGTTGCCCATGGTGCGATACAGCCCGAGCAGCGGCGCCTTGTTGCCGATGCGGGTGCCGTAGGGCGGGTTGATGATGATGATTCCGGGCGGGCCGTCCGGGGGCGACAGGGTTTCGACGCTGTGCTGTTCGAATTGCACCACCGACGTCACGCCGGCCCGTTCGGCATTCTCCCGCGCCATGCGGATCGCGCCGGGGTCGCGGTCGGAGCCGTAAAAGCGCAAAGCGGTTTCGCGTAGTGGGGCAGGGGCGCGCATGGCGTCCCACGCCTTGCGGTCGAAACCGGGCAAGTGTTCGAAGGCGAAACTCCGCGCGCGGCCGGGCATCAGCCCCAGCGCGATTTCGGCGGCTTCGATGACGAATGTGCCCGAGCCGCACATCGGGTCGAGCACGGTCTGGCTGCCGTCATAGCCGCATTGGCGGAGGAACATCGCGGCCATGGTTTCGCGCATCGGCGCCTTGGCCACGCCCGCCTTGAAGCCGCGCTTGTGCAGCGACTCCCCCGTCGTATCGAGGCTGATGGTGACGAGATCATCCTCGATCCGCACCATGACGCGAACCGCCGCCGCATCCTCGGCAATGGGCGCGCCCAGCGTCTCGGCAATGGCCCTGGCCACGCGCTGGCTGGCCGCGCCGGCATGATAGATGCGCGAGCGCTTGCAACTGGCCTCCATCGTCACCGGCACGTCCGGTCGCAGCAGGCTGGCCCATTCCACCTTGCGGGCGCGCTTGTCCAGCTGCGCCAGGTGCATGGCGCGGAAGCTCGCCACCCGCGCCAGCACGCGCGTCGCTCCGCGCAGGGTGAGATTGGCCCGCCACACATCGGGCCAGGTGCCCATGAAGGCCACGCCGCCCTCGGTCACGCTGGCAGCAAACCCGGCCGCGCGGGCCTCATCGCAAAGCGGCGCTTCGAGGCCGGGCGTGGCGACGAGGTAGATTTCGAATGGGGTTTCCATGGGGGAGAGGTAGAGGGTTTTGGGGGCGCGGGGAAGTGACCTCCGAACATCGGGGCTCCCGTCACCCCACCCTCAATCCCTCCCCATCGAGGGGAGGGAGGCGCAAGCTCAGCGGCCCGTGTTCATCGTCTCCCTCCCCCTTGTGGGGAGGGATCAAGGGTGGGGGTGGGCCACACGCACCGGCTTACGCTTTGAACGCCGCCATCCGCTCATAAAACAACTGCGCCTCATCGGCGATGCGTTGCAAATGCCCCGGCAATTCCACCACCTTCTCATCCGGCGGCGCAAAGCCGGTGCTGTCGAAAATCGCCCCATACCAATGCGGCGCCCACACGCCATCGTCCGGATGCTGCCCTTTCGGCCAGCGCAGCATCGCCGCGTCGAAATCCAGCCCGATTGCCGCGCACAGCGCCGACAGCGTCCCGCGCGGATCGCGCCGCACATCTTCGGAATCCACCACCGGCGGCGCCTTGCCCAGCCGGTCCGCCACGCGGTCGAACAAAGCGGCCTGTTCGGCGAAACCGATATCGCGCAGGTTCACATCCTCGCGTTTCTGCGCATAGGAGGCGAGCACCCGTTCCGGCCGGCGCAGCAGGAACACATTGGTCACCCCATCCATCCAGTCGAGTGGAAAGCCGTCCACCATGTGGTGGGCCATATGCTTCTGGTACCAGATCGATTTGCCTCCGGGCACCGGCCCGAGCATGTCGGCGGCGACCTGCTGCGGGTCCGTCGGCTGGCTCGCCAGCACGTCGGCGTTCATCGGATGGACAATGCCTGTCGCCGCCAGATAGGCGGCATAGAAGGGCTCGTCACTGACGGCGCAATCGGGCCGCGAGGAGAAGGCGCGCATCATGGCCGTCGACAGGTTGCGCGGCCCCGACCACATGGCGATGCGGCGCGTCATGGCCGGTAGGTCTCCCGTTCGATCAGCTCGCGATAGAGCGTTTGCAGCCGCAGCGTCATCTCGCCCGGTATCGGCCCCGGCCCGGTCAGCGGATGGCCCATGCGGCGGCCATCCACCTCGCGCACCGCGGTCAGGCCGGCAAAGGTGCCGGTCACGAAGGCCTCGTCGGCGCCATAGACGTCGGTCAGCGAGAAATTCTTCTGCCGCACGGTGATGCCGGCCGATTCCGCCACACGGATGATGTTGCCGCGGGTAATGCCGCCCAGGCAGTAGTCGCCTGTGGACGTCCACAGCTCACCGCGCCGCACGATGAAGAAATGGGTGGAATTGCAGGTGGCGACAAAGCCCTGCGGGTCGAGCATCAGCGCTTCGTCCGCCCCCGCCTTGGCCGCCTGGATGCAGGCCTGGATGCAGTTGAGCTTGGAATGCGAATTCAGCTTCTGGTCCTGCATATCGGGCGCGGTGCGACGGATGGTCGAGGTGAAGAGGCTGATGCCGTCGGGCTTGTCCGAGGGCGTCTTGTATTCGGGGATGATGACCACGGTCGCGTCCCCAATCGTCGCGCGCGGGTCCTGATAGGGCGTAGCCTTGATGCCGCGCGTCACCATCAGGCGGATATGAACGCCGTCCGTCATGCCATTGGCGGAAAGGCAATCGAAGATGCGCTTGACCAGTGCGTCCGGCGTGAGGCCGACGGAAAAATCCAGCGTCTTGGCGCCTTCATAGAGGCGCTCCAAATGCGCCCACAGGAAGGGGATGCCGCCTCTATGCAGCCGCAAGCCCTCCCACACGCCGTCGCCCAGCACGAAGCCGGAATCGAAAACTGATACCGTCGCCTCCTTGCGCGGCTTCAGCGTGTCGTTGACTGCGATCAGGATATCCGCATTGCGCGGGTCATCCGCATAGGCATGTACGCCATAGGCCATTTTCGAGCACCGGATACACGTTTGGGACGTCTCGATGCCAACAGTCCGTTGGCATCGGGAGGGGGATGCTAACTGGTTTTGGCCATCCGGCAATGGGCAAGGTGGTTGGCGGGAAACATTGGTTGGGTGTAGCGTTTATCCCCGGAGGAGACTGCAATATGTGCCGCAACATCAAGCCATTGTTCAATTTCGAGCCGCCCGCCACACGCAACGAGATGCACGATGCGGCCCTGCAGTTCGTGCGCAAGATTTCCGGCTACAGCGCCCCGTCCAAGGTCAACGAAGCCGCCTTCCACGAGGCGGTGGAAGACATCGAAAAGGTGGTGCGCAAGCTGCTCAAGTCGATGGAAACCAATGCGCCGCCCAAGGATCGCGAGGTCGAGGCCGCCAAGCACAGGGAGCGGTCGAAGCTGCGCTTCGGCACGGCCTGAGCCCTACTCTTCCGGTTCGGTGCTGAACAGCAGGGGATAACCGTGCTGGCGGGCGAAATCGGTCGCGCGTGTGGCCTTTTCCTCGGCCACCTCCCTGGTGAAGACCGCCACGACGCAGGCGCCCTTGGTATGCGCCGTGAGCATGATGATGCCGGCCTGCGCCTCGGGCACGCGGAACTCGGCCTTGAGCAGCCGCACCACGAATTCGCGCGGGGTGAAGTCGTCGTTGAGCAGGATAACCTTGTGCAGCGGGGGTTTGGCCGGCTTCAGCACGGTTTCGGTGCGGCTTTTGATATTGGTGTCGGCCATGCTCGCCTCCGGGGCGAATAGAACAATCGGCGGCGGAACGGGCCATGCCGCCAGGCAAAATCACAATAACAGTCTGCGGGAAGCTATTACAGCCGCAGCTTGAAGCCTTCGTGGCTCTTGGTGAAGCCCAGCCTCTCGTAGAAGCGGTGGGCATCGAGACGGAGCTTGTTGGATGTCAGTTGCACCAGCCCGCAGCCGGCCTCGCGGCAGCGCTCGATCGCCCAGGCCACCATCTGGGTACCCAGCCCGCTGCCGCGCTGGTCGGCGCGGATGTGGACGTTTTCCAGCAGGCCCCGCTTCATGCCGAAATTGGGCATGCCGGGGATGAAGCTGATCTGGAGCGTGCCGACGATCTCGCCACCGCGCTCGGCCACGACGAGGCGGTGGCTGGGGTCGGCGGCAATCGCGTCGAAGGCAGCGCGATAGCGCGGGTCCGCCAGCGTGGCCGGATCGAGCGGCGGCGTGTCCGTGCCGCGGGCGTCGCCGGCATGGCTGAGACCGACGATGACGGCAATATCGGCGGGCACCGCATCACGAAAGCTCAGTTCGGCCATGGTTTCGCTCCGGCTCAGTCCTGCACGGCCTCGTGCAATTGCCGGAGGGTAATGTCAACCAGTGGCAGATCGATGGCGCTGGCAATCACCGTGTCGAGGAAGCCGGGAAAGCGGTTGTCCAGATCCTCACGGCGCAGGGTAACGCGGCGCCTGGTGCCCTCGGGCCGCACATTGATGACGCCAGCCTCGCGCAGCTTGGCCACGTGATAGGTGAGGTTGGTCTTGGAGGTCAGGCCACAGAGCTGGCCGCAGACCAGGCCGGTGATCGCGTCGCTGCGGGCCAGGCAGCCGATGATGGCCAGCCTCGTATCGTCGCCCAAAGCAGCGAGTACGGCGGGGAGGGTGATCTGGTCAGCGTCGGGATGCGGCAGGGACATGGCTGCTATTTAGCGGTTTTCGTCGCTTAGTTCAATAAGTGTTGGACTAGAGCATTGACACATAAGCGTGCGAGGTTCAATTGTTCAATGAATTTTGAACAAGGATCATTCCATGGATATCCGTCTCCTCTGGCTGGCGGTGGGCACGTTCGCCATCGGCGTCGAAAGCTTCGCCATTTCGAGCCTGCTGCCACAGATTGCCGACTCGACCGGCGTCACGCTCACGCAGGCCGGCTATCTTGTCATCGCCTTCGCGCTCGCCAATGCTTTCGGTTCGCCGGTCCTCGCCGCCCTCACCGGCACGGCCGACCGCCGGCGCATTCTCACCATCACTGCCCTGATATTCGCCGCCGGTGCTGTCTGGGCCGGCTTCTCGCAAGGCTATGCCGACCTCATGGCCGCCCGCATCCTGATGGCCTTCTCGGCCGGTCTCTATACCGCGACCGCACAGGCGACGGGTGTTGCCATCTCCTCGGTCGATCATCGCGCCCGCGCCATCTCCGTCATTGTTGGCGGCACCACCATGGCGGTGGCCTTCGGCGCGCCGCTGGGGGCGTTGGTGGCGGGGCTGGTGAGCTGGCGCGGCAGCTATTTCATGGTCGCCGGCTTCGGCGTCATCGCTGCGGCCTCGATCTGGATCATGCTGCCGTCTGGCCTGCGCGGCTCGTCGCTGACGCTGCGCCAGCGCATCGCGGCAGTGGGGCTGCCGGGTGTGCCCGGCGCGCTGCTGACGACACTGCTCAACCTGGCTGGCGCCTTTACCGTCATCATCTACCTGGCCGTGGTCACCACCGGCTCCATCGGCCTGCCACGCGAACTGGTGCCGGCGGTGCTGCTGGCCTTCGGCGTCGGCGCCGCCTTTGGCAATGCCGCCGGCGGGCAGTTGGCCGACCGGATCGGCGCCCGCGCCACCGTTGTCGGCGCCATCGTGCTCAATGGCCTCATGCTGGTCGCCATCTCGCTGGCGGCGCATCTGCCGGCCGGCCTCGTGGCGCCGGTCTTCTTCGCCCTGATCATCCTGTGGGGCGCCACCGGCTGGGCCTTTCCGCCGGCCCAGTCGAGCTACCTGCTGAGCCTTTCGCCGGGCAATGCGCCGCTGGTGCTGTCGCTCAATGCTTCGGCGCTCTATCTCGGCATTGCCGGCGGCTCGCTGATTGCGGGATTGGTGCTGCAATATGGTACGCCCAGCGATCTCGGCTGGGTCGGCGCTTTGTTCCCCGCATTGTCGCTGCTCGGCATCGGCCTGTCGGCCGCTTTGCGCCAGCCGGAACCGAGCATGGCCCGGCTGGGCTAGCGGCGGCGCGGGCTGATCAGCCGGGCCAGCCCGACCACCAGTATCGCAACCACGGCCGGTCCCATGGCCAGCCACGACCCGGCCGCCAGCAGGGCCCCGGTGCCGGCCCACATGATCGAGGCGAAGGCCTCGCTCAGCGTGGCGGCGCGCGAGGCCACCTGGCGGCGACGGAACATCGAGCGCTTGGCGACGACGCGAAACCAGAGCTGGATGGCCGTCGCCGATCCGGCCGAGAGTGCGGCGCAGATGGCGGTGACCAGCGCCATGCGCGGCGAGGAGATCGCCATCAGGGCCAGCAGCGGCGCCAGCACGGCGGCGATGACAACAAGCACGGCCTCGATCTTGGCGATGAGCACAATGCGCGGCGAAACCGGCGCCGTGACCACCAGGTCATGCGCGTCCTCGCCCGAAATGGCCAGCCAGGCGAGACCGCCGGCAAGCTGGCCAGACGCCATGACCAGCACGGGCACCACCACCACGAACGCCCCGGCATCGTGGCCGAAATTCATCCACAGCAGCAGAGCCGGCGGCGCCAGGTAGAGCATCTGCATCAGTGTCTGCGACAGCAGCCAGGGGTCGCGCTGCAGCAACCGCCACTCCTTGAGCCGCAGCACCTGGCGCTGCGAGGCGGCACGGAAGGCGCGGGGCGATGGCCGGCGCTGGCTGGAAACGTGGTTGAGCCCTGCCGCCGAAATGGCCAGCCGTCCATAGCTCGACGCGGAAACGCCGATGGCCAGGGCCAGCGCGCCGAGCCCGATGGCGAGCATGATCGCCGAAGCCATGCCGTCGCCCATGGCGGCGCGGGCCGGCAGCCAGAGCAGGCTGCCGATATCGGGCGCGGCGGCCACGATATCGGCCGACTGGAACAGGGCGAAGCGGTTCATGTTGCCGTAGTGCAGGATAGCCGCCGCCTGGATGCCGATGACGAAGCCGGCGCCGACAATGCCCGCCACGATCTGCGCGATCAGCCTGGTTCGCTTGGGTCCGACAAGACGGAACAGGGCAATGGTGATGGCCAGTGCAATGGCGGTGGACAGGGCCCCGAGCGCCACCACGACGCCATAGGCGGCGAGCCATTGCGGCCCATCGACAATGGCCAGCATGTTGACCAGCGGACTGGCCAGCAGGCCGGTCAGCGCCATGGTCGACAGGGCCACCGCGCCGGTGCGGATGGCGAAGAGCCGCCGCGACGAGGCGGGCGAGGAGAGGATGAGGTCGAGATCGGAACGGGCATAGTAGACCCGCGTCACCGATTCCAGCGCCTGCGACAGCATCACCGTCCAGAACAGCAATCCGCTGCCGCTGAGCAGCACCAGCGTCGCCTTGTCGGGCACGATGCCATGAGAGACCCAGGGCGCGACAAGGCCGAAGGCCATCAGGTGCAACAGCGCCGCCACCACGACGAGGAAAATCGCCAGCCCGATGCCGCGGGCACGCCGCCCGGCAGTCATCATGGCGGTGAATTCACGCCAGGCCAGGGTCAGCTCGTGGCGGGCGAACCAGGCCAGCGAGGCAGGCGCAGCGCTCATGCGGCGTCTGCCACCAGGTCGAGGAAGATATCCTCGAGGCTGGATTCCTTGCCGATGCGGGTGCGCAATTCGGCCAGCGTGCCCTCGGCGATCAGTTTGCCCTGGTTGATGACGCCGATGCGTTCGGCCATGCGTTCGGCCACTTCAAGGATATGGGTGGTCATGATGACGGTGACGCCCTCGCGCACCTTGCCCAGCAGCACATCCTTGACCTGACGAGCCGAGCCGGCATCGAGCCCGGTCAATGGTTCATCGAGGATGATGAGCTGCGGTTCATGCACCAGGGCTCCCGCGAGTGCTACCTTCTGCAGCATGCCCTTGGAAAAGCCGCCGCACAGCTCGTTGGCATGGGGCCCGAGGCCCAGCCAGTCGATCAGTTCGTTGGCCTTGGCTTCAGCGGTCCGTGCATCGATCTGCCAGAGCCCGGCGACGAATTCGAGATATTCCAGCGGCGTCAGCCGGTCATAGACCATGGGTTCATCCGATACCCAGGCGGTGACGCGTTTGGCGGCAACGGGGTCGCGCCGCGCATCGACGCCAAAGATGGAGATGCTGCCCGCATCGGGCTGCAACAGTCCCGCCACCATGCGCAAAATCGTGGTCTTGCCGGCGCCATTGGGGCCGAGCAGGGCATAGAACTCGCCGGCCCTGATGGTCAGGTCGAAATCGGCCACCACCGGCCGATCGAAACTCTTGGCCAGGCCGGCAATGGCGAGGGCAGGGATGGTCATGGCGTCGCTCCGGCGAAAACCGGCAGAGCCTATGCCGACCGCCTTTCCCGCCCATGAACCGGCAGCGTTAAAGTTCTCGTAACGACCAGCTTCAGGCGTAGCGATCAAGCAGCGGGGCGACCGACGGCGTCACGAACGCCCCTGGCGCCCGACGCTCACCCAGGGTACCCCCAAACGATACGGCATCGCTCGCTGCGGCGTCGGGCGGCGACGGATCGAGGTTGCGCTTGGCCTTGGAGACGTCGTCGCAATTGTGACAGACATAGCCATTGACGGTGACCGGACGGGGATAGTCGGAACTGATTGCCATGGACCCAACTCCTGGATTGCAGGTCCATTCGAGCGGAACGTGCCCATGGTTACGGGTGGCCCGGATCGGTGGCGCTTATGGTTAACCGCGGGTTAAGGCGCGGCGGGCGGGGAGGCAGCGAAGGCTCCCCGCCCGACAGTGTCAGAGCGCGATGCGATAGAGGCCGAAGCCGTCGGCGTCGGTTTCGCCGGTGGCTTCGATCGAGACGGCGGTCACATCGGCCACATGCTCGGCCGCCTGGGGGCCGGTGGCGAAGATGACCGTGGTGTCGCCGATCGGAGCCAGCGACCAGTTGCTGTCGGCCGAGGGGTTGATGGTGCCGTTCTCGACAATGAACCGCACGATGAGGTCGCGATTGGTGTCGGGACCCTTGAAGATGATGTGGTCGGCGCCCGTTCCGGGGAACGAACCGCCGCCGCCGGCGCGGTAATTGTTGGAGGCGATGACGAATTTGGCCGTCGGGTCGACCGGCTTGCCGTCATACATCAGGTCGACGATGCGGTTGGCGTCGGGGTTGGTCACTTCCTTGCCGTCGCTGGAATATTTCGACGGCTGGGTGAGGTCGATCTTGTAGGTGACCCCGTCGATGACGTCGAAATTGTAGGACGGGAAGTCCAGGTTGATCAGCGGCGCATCCTGCGCGCCCTTTTCCACCTGGTTGAAGATGCCGGCCGAACGCTCCAGCCAGTCCTTGACCTCGGCGCCTGACACGACCAGGGCCTGGATGGTGTTGGGATAGAGGTAGAGGTCGGCGACATTCTTGATGGCGACCGGGCCCACCGGCACGTCGGTATAATAGTCCGGCCCACCACGGCCGCCGGCCTTGAACGGGGCCGCCGCAGAGAGGATCGGCAGAGCCTCCCATTCGGTGCCCTTCATCATCTGCTCGATATACCAGGTCTGCGCCTGGCTCACGATCTGCACCGAGGGATCGTCGGCCACGAGCGCGAAATAGGAGTGGAGGGGAGCCGAGGTTTCGCCCACGGCACGGCGCACATATTCCAGCGTTTCGTCATGGTCGGCCTGGGCGGCTTCCACCACTTCGGCCTCGTTTTCGACAGTGGGTGTCACCTTGCCATCAATGCGCTCGAAGATCGGGCGGGCTTCCGACGTGTGCGATACGACGGTCCACTTGCCATCGGCGTCCTGCTCCAGCAACAGGTCGATCAGGCCCATATGCGAACCCCAGAAGCCGGCCATCACCGCAGGCTTGCCACTCAACGTGCCGGCTTCGGTGTCGGCGCCTTCGACGCCTTCATAGTCGGGGCCGGGGAAAACCAGATGCTGGTGGCCGGTCAGAACCACATCGATACCCTCGACAGCAGCCAGTTGCAGCGAGGCATTTTCGGCACCCGCTCCCTGGTCGGCGGCAATGCCGGAATGGGAGAGCGCAATGATCAGTTCGGCGCCTTCTTCCTTCATCTTCGGCACGTAAGCTTTGGCGGTCTCGACGATGTCGCGGGTATTGACCTTGCCGGTCAGGTGGGTTGCGTCCCAGGTCATGATCTGCGGCGGCAGGAAGCCGATAAGGCCGATCCGAATCGTCTTGCTGGCGCCCGAACCATCGGTCAGCTCCTTTTCGACGATCAGGTAGGGCTGGATATAGGTTTCGTCGCTCAGCGGATCGGCGGCCAGTTCGCCGCGCACCAGGTTGGCCGAAACGAAGGGGAAGGTGGCGCCCGACAGGGCCGTATCGAGATAGTCCAGGCCATAGTTGAATTCGTGGTTGCCCAAGGTCGCGGCCTCGTAGCCCAGCGTATTCATGGCCGCGATGATCGGGTGGATATTGTCCTCCAGCCCCTTCTCATAGGCGATGTAGTCGCCCATCGGGTTGCCCTGGATGATGTCGCCATTGTCGATCAACATCGAATTGCCGGCCTCGGCGCGGATGGATTCGATGATCGAGGCGGTGCGCGCCAGACCCATGGTCTCATTGGGGGCGTCGGCATAATAATCATAAGGGAATACGGCGACATGCAGGTCGGTCGTTTCCATGATGCGCAGATGCGCCTGGTTGGCCTGGGCCAGCGCGGCAAAGGGGTGCATGGCGGCCATGGCCCCCACGCTCGCGGAGCCCGCGAGGAAAGTCCGTCGAGAAATCTTTGGCAGGAAATTCATCTGTGTCTCCCTGAAGTGTTCAGTCGCTGAACAGGTCCGGGGGCGCCGCGCTCCCGGACATTGGGCTCCTGGCCCGGCGTGACGCGCCCAAGGCGCGCATGCTCTTGCCGCCGATAGGTGACGGTGGAATGACGGCGGCGGCATGAAGCTATGGAATTTTGACCGGGTGGTCAATTTATGACAGTTGGATGACACATCATTCCTGATGTGCGGCGGCCCGAACGCAGACGCCGCCAAGCGCATCACAGGCGGCGCTTCAGCTTGCCTGTCGGGAACTGATTGCATCGGCCCGGCTTATTGCTAGGCTGGGATATCCATCGGAGACGATCACCATGAAGTGGCGCGGGCGCGAGCAGAGTTCCAACATCGAGGATCGGCGCGGCCAGACCGGCGGCGGGCTGGGCGGCCTGGGTGGCAGCCCGTTTGGCCGGGGTGGCGGTGGCATTCGTATCCCGTCGGGTGGTGGATCTCGCGGCGGCCTTGGCAGCCTCATCGGCATTGTGGTGGTGCTGGGCATCATCTGGGTCGTTACCGGCACCAACCCGATCGATATCATAAGCGGTGGTTCGGGCAGCAGCAGCCCTTCGGCAAGCTCATCGAGTCAGCTTCCCACTAGCGGCGAGCAGGCCGAGCTGCGCGATTTCGTCGGCGTGGTGGTCAAGGAAACCGAGGATCTCTGGACCGAAGTGTTCCAGGCCTCGGATCAGGACTACCCCGAGCCGACCGTGGTGCTGTTCTCCAATGCGGTGAACACGGCCTGCGGCGCCGCCGATTCGAGCACGGGACCGTTCTACTGTCCGGGCGACCAGAAGGTCTATATCGACCTCGCCTTCTATGACCAGCTTCGTGAACAATTCGGCGCGCCCGGCGATTTCGCCCAGGCTTATGTGCTGGCCCATGAAGTGGGCCACCACATCCAGAACATTACCGGCGTGCTGCCTGAATTCAACCAGCGCCGGGCTAGCATGAGCCAGGAACAGGCCAATGCCTATTCGGTGCGGGTCGAGCTGCAGGCCGATTGCTATGCGGGCGTCTGGGCCAATTATGCCGGGCAGGAAGACCTGCTCGACAATGGCGATATCGAGGAAGCGCTGAACGCCGCCGAGCAGATCGGCGACGATACGCTGCAGAAGCGCATGCAGGGCTTCGCCGTGCCCAAGACCTTCAATCACGGCACCTCGGCGCAACGCAAGACCTGGTTCGAGCGCGGCTATACGTCGGGCAATCCGGGTGATTGCGATACGTTCTCGGGGAATGTTTGAGGCCCTTCACCTCCCCCGAAGGGAGGTGAAAATGAGTCAGGCCGCTGGCGCCGTATATTCCGGCCGCTGTTCGATGCCCTTCTGCTTGCGGACATGGTTGAGGAAGCGGGTGAACAGGTAGTGGCTGTCGCGCGGGCCGGGGCTGGCTTCGGGGTGGTATTGCACCGAGAAGATCGGCTTGCCATCGACGCTGAGGCCGGCATTGGACTGATCGAACAGCGAGATATGGGTCTCGGTGACGCCGGCAGGCAGGCTGGCCTTGTCCACGGCAAAACCGTGATTCATCGAGGTGATTTCCACCTTGCCGGTGGTCAGGTCCTTGACCGGGTGATTGGCGCCGTGGTGGCCCTGGTGCATCTTGGAGGTCGTGCCACCCAGCGCCAGGCCCAGCAGCTGATGGCCCAGGCAGATGCCGAAGACCGGCTTGCCGGTTTCCATCAGCTTCTGGATGGTCGGCACGGCATATTTGCCGGTCGCCGCCGGGTCGCCGGGCCCGTTGGAGAGGAAGATGCCGTCGGGATTATGCGACAGCACATCGGCGGCCGTGGCCGTGGCGGGAACCACGGTGACCTTGGCGCCCTGGTCGGCGAGGCACCGCAGGATATTGCGCTTGGCGCCGTAGTCGATGGCGACGATATGGAAATCGGGCTTGTCGAGCTTGCCATAGCCCTTGTCCCACTGCCAGCCGGTCTGGTCCCAGTGATAGGTCTGGGCGGTGGTGACTTCCTTGGCGAGGTCGAGCCCTTCCAGGCCCGGGAAGGCCTTGAGTTCGGCCATGATCGAGCCTTCGTCGAACATGCCGGTCGGCTCGTGCGCGATCACGCCATTGGGCATGCCGTGCTCGCGGATCTGCGCGGTCAGGGCGCGGGTGTCGATGCCGGCAATGCCGACGATGTTGCGCTTCTTGAGCCAGGCATCGAGCTTCTCGGCGGCACGGTAATTGGACGGGTTGGTGATATCGGCCTTGAGCACGACGCCCCGGACACCGGACAGGGCGGCCATATTGACCGTCTCGATATCCTCGTCATTGGTGCCGACATTGCCGATATGGGGGAAGGTGAAGGTGACGATCTGGCCGGCATAGGACGGGTCGGTGAGAACTTCCTGATAGCCGGTCATGGCGGTGTTGAAGCAGACCTCGCCGGCCGCATGGCCGACTGCGCCGATGCCGCGGCCTTCCAGGCGCGTACCGTCTGCAAGGATCAGAAGGGCGGTCGCGGGGGATTGCTGCCAGCCGGTCACGGTGGGCCTCCAGGGGTCAGGATATGTCGGTTGAGGCCTCGTATTAGAAGCCCGGAAGCGGCAGCGCAAGTGGCGTGGCTGCCTTATTATGCCTATATGGGGCCAACAAAACGAAAGCCAAGAGGACGATAACCCCATGCGCGAACAGTTCAGCGAAGGCCTCAAGACGGCGCTCAAGGCCCGCGATCAGCGCCGCACGGCGACGCTCCGGGCCATTACCGCCGCGATAAAGGACAAGGATATCGCCATCCGTACCGAGAATCGCGGGCCGGCGACCAACGAGGAAATCCTCGCCATCGTGCAGAAGATGGTCAAGCAGCGCGAGGAGAGCTTCGCCATCTATGCGCAGGCCGGCCGCGCCGACCTGGCCACGGTGGAAAAGGAAGAGATCGACATTCTCAACGAGTTCCTGCCCAAGGGGCTGACCGAAGACGAGGTCGAGGCGGCCATCAAGGCGGCGATCGTGGCGACCGGGGCCGAAGGCGCCAAGGACATGGGCAAGGTGATCGCCCAGCTCAAGCTCGACTATCCGGGCCGGATCGACTTCGGCAAGGCGAGCGGCAAGGTGCGGGCGGCGCTGGCCGGCTAGGCGATGAGGCGCAGCGGGGCCGAGGTAACGCGGTTGCGGCCGGTGTCCTTGGCTCTGTAGAGCGCGGCATCGGCGCGGTGGAGGATCGATGAGAAGGACTCGTCGACGCCGCCGGTAGCGACGCCGACGCTGACGGTGGCGCGGACACTTTCGGAAACCAGCCGTATGGTGGCCTGTTCGAAATCGGTGCGGATGCGCTCGGCGATGGCCTTTGCGCGGTCCACGGCCATGGGCTGCAGCACCGCGCAGAACTCCTCCCCGCCGATGCGGGCGATGCTATCATCTTCCTGCAGGTTCCGCCGCAGGACCAGGGCAAAATGCTGGATCACGGCGTCGCCGGCGGCGTGGCCCTGGCGGTCGTTGATCTGCTTGAAATGGTCGATGTCGAACATCAGGACGGCGGTGCCGACAGGCAGTTCGGCTTTGCCGAAACGGTCGAACAAGGCGCGGCGGTTGAGGAGGCCAGTCAGCGAGTCGGTCTGGGCCTCCAGCCGATGGCGCCTCGTGGCGCGGGACTGGCTGAGCGTCAGCGACAGGGCGCCGATGCCGGTCAGGCCGACAATGGCCATGATGGAGTTGAATTGCTCGGCCCAGTTGTTCGGCGGCATGGTCAGCACCACGCGGCCGTCCATCGCCAGCAGCACGGCGCAGGCGAGGAACGACACGCCGGTCAGCACGAACAGGAATGCCCCCGAAACCAGCGGCAGAGGCGCCTCGGCGCGACCGGCCCAATACTGATATCCCGCAAGGATCATGTAGGCGGCGCAGGAGAGATTGAGCGCAATCGTGCCGATGCCGGAGAGGCCGAAGAGGAAGGGCAGGCCGGTTGCCAGCATGGTCGCCACCCAGAGCAGGGCCAGGGGCAATGGGCGCACTCTGCCGATGCGGAACTGGCGGGTGCCGACATGGATGAGCGCCATGCCCGAGATCAGCGCCACGAATGGTCCAAGCTGCACCCAGAGGTCGTAACGGCCATTGCGCAACCCCAGCGCGGCCAGGGCGATGACGACGAAGGCCATGCCGGCGGCCCAGGAGATGAGATAGCCGTCGCGGCGGGCGTTCAGCCAGCTCAACACCAATGTCAGCATCAGCGCGCCGCTCGAGAACGCGATCGCTATCATCAATGTGGCGTTGTCGATCATCGAAGTGTTCCGCGCGCTCTTGCTGTCCGCCAATATGGTGCGGCATACAGAAAGAAGAATTGGTGCGTGGCCATAGAGACCGGACTTGGTCACCAAATCGTTAGTTTCGACAAGCATTTGGCGGATTCATTCGGCTGCTTCTGCTCTGCGGCTTGGCACCGCCGCTGGCTGCACTAAACTGTTGCCGGGACAAGGCGGTGAGTCCGCATGGAGGCGAGGATGACGGTTTCGGCTGAGACGAAGCGGCGGTTTGCTCTGGCAACTGCTTTGCGTGGTGCATTGATGCTGCTGGCGGGGCTCTATGCCATCATCTGGCCCGGTGAGGCGCTGACCGTGCTGGTGCTGGCCGGCGGCATCCTGCTGGTGATCGACGGGGTGCTGGGCTTGTGGAGCCTGACCTTTGGCGGCGGCAAGAGCGGCAATTACTGGTTCGACGTGGTGGCGAACGCGCTGTCGCTGATCCTGGGCATCCTGATCCTGATCAGCCCGTTGCTGGCGACGATCCTCACGGTGACCTTCATGGCGAGCTTGGTGGGTATCGCGGCTCTGGTCGTGGGCATCATGCAGATCGTGGTGATCACGCGGGAGCGCGAGCATTATGCGCGCATCTGGCCAGTGGTGCTGTCGGGCGTGTCCTACATCCTGCTCGGGCTGGTCTTCCTGTTCTTCCCGCTGCTCAGCGCCTCGCTTGGCGTTATCTTCGGCGGGGTTCTGCTGGTGATCTTCGCCTTCGGCCTGTTCGGCTGGGCCTGGCGGCTCTATCAGCGCAGCAAGGCGGCCTGAGCAGCCTGTGAACAGCAGGGATAAATGCGTGGAAGGGGTGACTTGCGCATCGTGAATGCCTAGTTACCAGATATGCGCTTTTCCGATCAGTTTCTTGATGAAATCCGCCAGCGCCTGCCGATTACGCAGGTGGTGGGCGAGCATGTCATGTGGGACAAGCGCAAGAGCCAGCCGGGCAAGGGCGACATGTGGGCGTGCTGCCCGTTCCATGGCGAGAAAAGCCCGAGTTTTCATGCCGATGACCGGCGCGGCATCTATCATTGTTTCGGCTGCGGCGTTTCCGGCGACCACTTTCGCTTCCTGACCGAAAAGGCCGGGATGAGCTTTCCCGAGGCGGTGGAAAAACTCGCCGGCATGGCCGGGGTGCCGATGCCGGCGCGCGACGAGCGGCAGGAGAAGCGCGAGGCGGAGCGCAAGAGCCTGATCGACGTCATGGAACTGGCGACGAAATATTTCGAGGCGGCACTGAGCCACAATATCGGGGCGCGGGCGCGCGGCTATTTGCTCGAGCGCGGCGTGTCGGCCCAGAGCCAGACGCGGTTCCGCATCGGCTTCGCCCCGGACAGCCGCAACGGGCTCAAGGAGCATCTGGCGGCCAATGGCGTCTCGGCGCAGGACATGGTGGATACCGGGCTGGTGACCAGCCGCGAAGGCGATCCGCTGACCTATGACCGGTTTCGCAACCGCGTGATGTTCCCGATCATGGATTTTCGCGGGCGGGTCATCGCCTTTGGCGGGCGGGCCCTGTCGGCGGATGTGCCGGCGAAATACCTCAACTCGCCCGAGACCGAACTCTTCAGCAAGCGGCGGACGCTCTATAATGGGCAGACCGCACGGCAGGCGGCGCGCGAGGGCAGCACCGTCGTCGTCGTGGAAGGCTATCTCGACGTGATCGCCGCGGTGACGGCGGGATTCGAGGGCACGGTGGCGCCGCTGGGTACGGCGCTGACCGAGGAACATCTGCAGATGCTGTGGCAGATGACCCCGGACCCGGTGCTGTGTTTTGATGGCGACAAGGCGGGCCTCAAGGCAGCGGAGCGGGCGGCGGACCTGGTCATGCCCCATCTCAAACCCGGCTTTACCGTGCGGATCGCCACGCTGCCGGAGGGGCAGGATCCCGATGACCTGATCAAGGCACAGGGCCGGGGTGCCTTCGCCGATGTGCTGGATCGGGCGCGCTCGCTGTCAGACGTGATCTGGAGCATGGAGACGGGCGGGCTGGTGCCGGAAACGCCGGAAGCCCGCGCAGCCTTGCAGGCGCGGCTGCGCGAAAGGGCCAATGGCATCCAGGACGGTTCGGTGCGGTTCCACTACGCGCAGGCGTTTGACGAGAAACTGCGCGCCTTCTTTGCGCCGGTGCGGCAGAACCGCTTCGAGCCGCGGGGCGGCCAGCAGCGCTATGGCCAGAGCGGCGCCTATGGCTATCCAAGGGGCGGCACGCCGCGGTTGGTCGTATCGGACACGTTGCGCAATTCGCGGCTGCTCAAGCCGGGCTCGGTGGTCGAAGCGACGCCGCGCGAGGCCGCGATCATCCTGACCCTCGTCAACCATCCGGCGCTGGTCGAGGACAAGTTCGAGGCGCTGGCTGCGCTCGACTTCGAAACGCCGACCGCGCAAAAGGTGATGAGCGAAATCCTCAGCCTGGTGGTGCGCCACCACGACATCTCGGCCGATGACCTCAAGGCGGCGCTGGGCGTTCGGGGGCACGGGCCGGCACTGGACAAGATGAGCGATGTGCTGGCGCGCCAGGGCGTGTGGCAGACGGCCTCGGAGATTGCCCTAGTCGATGCCGAGACCGGATTGAGTCACGCGCTGGCCTTGCATAACAAGAAAGTTCAGCTAAATAGGGAACTCAAGGCAGCCGAAGCGGCGCTGGGCGAAGACCCGAGCGAAGAAACCTTTGAAAGGCTGCGGGACATCAAGAACCAGATTACCACTGTCGATGGCACAGAGGCATTGATCGAAGGATTTGGTTCGTTATCGGGACGCGCGACACGCAGCTTTTAGGGGTGACCCGAAAAAGCCCGCGGGTACGCGCGATTTTGCATATGGCGATATGTGAGGTCATCCGAGGCGAACCATGGTCGGAGCCCGGGCGTTAACGCCTCGGTGACCAAACCTTTACCTTGCCTTGAGGTGTCACCACTTAAGCCTTACCCGGACTCGTGCGATCACGGGTTCCGACGGAGTACCAGATGGCCACCAAGGCAGCACCCAAGACCACCAAGGATACCGAGAAGCCGGAAACCGGCGCCCCCGAGGCGACGAATGATTCCCCGCTGCTCGACCTTTCCGACGCCGCGGTAAAAAAGCTCATCAAGGTCGCCAAGAAGCGTGGCTATGTGACCTATGAAGAGCTCAACGCGGTGATGCCGTCGGACGAAGTGTCGTCCGAGCAGATCGAAGATTTCATGTCGATGTTCTCGGACATGGGCATCAATGTCGTCGATGAAGACGAGGTCGAAGAGACCGAAGTCGAAAAGGACGAGGAAGACCAGGGCCAGGAAGTGGCCCAGACCAGCAGCACCGCGGTCTCGACCACGTCCAATACCAAGGCCGGGTCCGACCGTACCGACGATCCGGTGCGCATGTATCTGCGCGAAATGGGCTCGGTGGAACTGCTGAGCCGCGAGGGCGAAATCGCCATCGCCAAGCGTATCGAGGCCGGTCGCGAGACCATGATCGAGGGCCTCTGCGAATCGCCGCTGACTTTCCAGGCCATCATCATCTGGCGCGAACAGCTGGCGCAGGGCGAGATTCTGCTGCGCGACATTATCGACCTCGAAGCGACCTATGCCGGCCCCGACGCCAAGCAGGCCGCTCCGGCCCCGGACATGGTGAGCCTGAATGCGGCCCCCAAAATGGAAGCGGTTGTCGAGAAGCCGAAGGCTGCTCCCGCGCCGCGCCGCGCATCGGGCGACGAGGATGACGACTATGTTCCTGAAGAGCCGCAGGCTCCGCAGGATCCAGCGCCTGACGATGACGACGACGAATTCGAAAACGCCTTGTCGCTGTCGGCGATGGAAGCCGAGCTCAAGCCGCAGGTTGTGGAAACCTTTGATCGCATCGCCAATGCCTATGGGCAGATGCGCGAAATGCAGGATCGCCACGCCGAGGACCGTTCGGCTTCGGTGTCCGATGCCGATACCAAGAAGCTCGATGTGCTGCGTGGCGAAGTCATTGCCGACGTCAAGTCGCTGTCGCTCAATGCCAGTCGTATCGAAAGCCTGGTCGAGCAGCTCTATGACATCAACAAGCGCCTGGTGAAGCTGGAAGGGCGCCTGCTGCGCCTGGCCGAGAGCTACGGCGTCAAGCGCGAGAAGTTCCTCGAAAGCTACTATGGCCAGGAAGTGAACCCGGCCTGGGAAGCCGGGCTTGCCGATTTCGACGGCAAGGGCTGGGCGGAATTTGCCCGCCGCGAAGCCGATACCATCCGCGAAATCCGGGGTGACGTGGCGACGCTGGCCAGCGAAACCGGCCTCAACATCGCCGAGTACCGCCGCATCGTGCACAAGGTGCAGAAGGGCGAGCGCGAAGCCGCCATCGCCAAGAAGGAAATGGTCGAGGCCAATCTGCGCCTCGTGATTTCCATCGCCAAGAAATACACCAATCGCGGGTTGCAGTTCCTCGACCTGATCCAGGAAGGCAATATCGGCCTGATGAAGGCTGTCGATAAGTTCGAATATCGCCGTGGCTACAAATTCTCGACCTATGCGACCTGGTGGATTCGCCAGGCCATCACCCGCTCGATCGCCGATCAGGCCCGCACCATCCGCATTCCGGTGCACATGATCGAGACGATCAACAAGATCGTCCGCACCAGCCGGCAGATGCTGCACGAAATCGGCCGCGAGCCGACCCCCGAGGAACTCAGCGAGAAGCTGCAGATGCCTTTGGACAAGGTCCGCAAGGTGCTCAAGATCGCCAAGGAGCCGATCAGCCTCGAAACGCCGATCGGCGACGAGGAAGATTCCAACCTGGGCGATTTCATCCAGGACGTGAATGCGATCCAGCCGATCGATGCCGCGATCCAGTCCAATCTGCGCGAGACTACGACCCGCGTGCTGGCCTCGCTGACGCCGCGCGAGGAGCGCGTGCTGCGCATGCGCTTCGGCATCGGCATGAATACCGATCATACGCTCGAGGAAGTCGGCCAGCAGTTCTCGGTGACCCGCGAGCGCATCCGCCAGATCGAGGCCAAGGCCCTGCGCAAGCTCAAGCATCCGAGCCGGTCACGGAAGCTGCGGAGCTTCCTGGATAACTAGGAGCGGCAGAGGAGCGTGCGATGAAGATCAAGATCATTGTCCACGAAGCCGAGGAGGGCGGGTTCTGGGCAGAAGTGCCCGCCATTCCGGGTTGCGTCAGCCAGGGCGAAACGCTGGAAGAACTGGATGACAATATCCGCGAGGCCATCGTCGGTTGCCTTGCGGTCGATCCGGAAAGCATCGATGGCGGCTTTGAACGTGAGTTGGACATTGCCGTATGAGGTCGGTCTCCGGCCGCGAGTTTTCGCGCATGATCGAGCGTCGTGGCTGGACACTTCTACGGGTCAACGGTAGCCACCACATTTATGGGTTGCCGGGAAGTCCGGTCCGAATATCGTTGCCTATTCATGGCAACACACCACTCAAGGCGGGTTTGCTGCGGCATCTGGCCAAATTGGCGGACATCCCCGACGATGAGCTTAGATAGACGGCCCCGCCTCAAGCTTACCGCCATTCGCGCCGTCGTGCCGTTCAAGCTGGTGGTGACATTTTCCGATGGCTCGTCCGGCACGTTCGATGCCGCACCGATGATCGGGGAGCGGGGCGAGGGCACGGAACCGTTGCGGGATCGGCGGTTCTTTGGCACGGTCGAATTGAAGAACGGCGTGCCGACCTGGCCGAACCACTTCGACATCTCGCCGGGCTGGCTGCGCGAGGAAATGGAAAAACGCGGCGAACTGCAATTGCCGTTGCCGCTCCGCCGCCTGCGTGGATCGGGACAAAACTAGGAGATCGGGCCATGTCGTTCTGGAAGAATTTGTTCGGTGGTGGTTCGTCGGCCGCCGAGCCGGAAGGCGACAAGGCGTTGGGCGAGGAAAGCTACAAGGGCTTCCTCATCAAGGCCATCGAGATGAAGGCCGGCAGCGAGCTGCAACTGGCCGGCACGATCGAGAAGGATGTCGGTGGTGAGCTCAAGACCTACCGGTTCATTCGCGCCGACCGCATGAGTTCACGCGACGACCTTGTTGCCCTGGCACTTGCCAAGGGGCGGCAGATCATCGACGAGCAGGGCGACGGCATCTTCCGCTAGCCCTCCAACCCGATTTTGGCACTCGCCCGATCTCGCGGACCACGCGTCCTGCGGGCCGGGCTGCCGCACAGGAGAATACCCATGGCCAAGAAACCAACAGCACGCAGCGAATTCGTGATGTTCGACATAATCTACGAAGATGGCAGCCAACGCTCCAACCGCAAGGTGGATGCGAGCTTGCTCGGTGGCCTCGACGGCGACGAGCCCGCGAAGGCTGCCATCGAGGAACAGGACCGCGCCATTTCGGAAAAGTCCGGCCTGCCGCCGCTGGCAATCAAGACGATCAAGCGCAGCGGCAAGTAGAAGATAAGTTGCTTCCTATCGTCCTCCCGATCGGCAACAATGCCCAGGGGAGGACGGATCGATGCGGTCATTGCTTTATCTGCTGACGGCGCTGATCGGGCTGGCCGGCTGCATGCCGGCACTGGCCAATGGCGCCACGGCAAGCTTTCCCGCCGGCGGTGTGGAATTCAAGGACAACGCCGATATTTCAATCGCGCGAGAGGATTTGTGGCTTGGCCCGGGCGAGGTGCGGGTTCACTACCAGTTTCATTCGGACGCGAGCGAGACGCAGACCGTCACCATAGGCTTCCCGCTGCCGCGGGTGCGGAGCGCACCCGATTCACCCGACGCGGTGGGGCCGGTCGATGGCAGCGGCGGCGATGCCCGCAACTATCTCGGCTTCGGCGTTGCGGTGGATGATCGTCCGTTGATCCCCAAGCTGCATGAATATGCCTGGCTGGGCGAGCAAGACGTCACTGCCGCCGTGCTTGCAGCCGGACTGCCGCTGCTGCCGCAGGCGGGAAGCTGGGAAGCGCTGGTGGCCACGCTCGATGCGGCGACCATTGCCGAAATGGTTGCAGCGGGGCTCGTGCAGGAAGAGCAGGGCGGCTTTCTGGGGCCGCTGTGGGCCTATCAGGCGGTGTACGAATGGGAGCAGGACTTCGTTCCCGGCGAAACCTCGGTCGATATCCGCTATCGGCCACTGTTGGGCTGGCCGGCCGACTTCGGCAGTCGCTATGTGGAGGGGCCACTTGCTGAGACAGCGTGCGTCGGCGACGCGCTGCGGGCCCAACTCGATGCCCGCGGGGGCTACGAGGTGGCCCGGCTCGATTACGTCACCTCGACGGCCGGACACTAGCAGGGGCCGATCGGCCTGTTCAACCTGACCATCGAGGCGCGCGTGCCCGATATTTGGGGCACCTCCTACGAAGGTGTTCTTGTCGCGTCGTGCCCGGTGGCCGATGAGCAGATCGATGACCACGAATGGCGATTCAGCGCCAAGGATTATGTGCCTGAAGCAGACGTGCGGGTTTTCTTCTACTTCTTCGGCTAGACCGACACCTTGCCCGGTCTCGCTTGAGAAGACAGCCGCGCGCCGGGGCGCGCGGCACGCAATAGGTCAGACATTGCTGCCGGATGGTGTGTAGGCGAACGGGGCAGCGGGTGGCGCTGCAGGCTCGGGCACGCGTTCGCCGGCTGCCCTGTGGATTTCCGCCACCAGGGCGGGGGCAAGCTGGAGCTTGGAGGCAAGCGCATCGAGATAGGCGCGTTCCGAAGCTGTATCGGCGGTGATCGCCACCAGCGAGGCCGCGTAAATCTCGGTGGCATGCTCGGGCGTGTCAGCGCGCGCGACCACGGCATTGATGTCGAGCGGGCTCGACAGTTCGTCGAAGACCCAGGCCTTTTCCTCGGACGACAGGTTCATGGTTTCCAGCTTGGCGAAGATGGCTTCCTTCTCGTCGGCTTCGATGCGGCCATCGGCTTTGGCGGCGGCAATCATGGCGCGGACAAGCGACTTGCCCAGTTCCTCGTGGCCGCGGTTGTCGCCGGCGGCGGGAATGAAGGCATCCTGGGCCGGCGGCTGAGCGGGAGCGCCCTGCTGGTTCTTCTGGTAGTTCTGCCAGGCATTGTAGGCGAGGCCGCCCACGGCTGCGACGGCACCGAGTTTGACGGCATTGCCGGCAAGCTTGCCCAGGCCACCACCGCTCAGCAGCATGCCGGCGGCGAGGCCCGCGGCACCGGTCATGGCGGTGCGCTGGGCATTGGGGTCGGTCTGGAGGGCTTTGACGATCTGGTCGATATTGAACATGAGGGCTCCCTTCATTGGTGTTTCCGCACATGGGGACCGCGAGGCGTCGGCGCAAGGTGGCCGAGCAGGGCGTAATGACGCGCCGAAAAAGCAAGACCCCGGCGGGGCAGCCGGGGTCTCCTTTGATGTCATCAGAGGGAGGGCCGATGACATCCGGGAAGGTAGGTCAGATGCCGCTGTTAGACGGCAGGCTCGGCGGCCGGTTCAGCGGCCGGAGCAGCGTCGGTGGCCGGAGCCTCGACTGCAGGGGCTTCGGTAGCCGGAGCCGCGTCAGTCGCCGGAGCGGCCGGAGCCTCGGTCATCGGGGCGGCGTCAGTTGCCGGAGCCGCGGGGGCTTCCGTCATGGGAGCCGGAGCCAGTGCCGGATCGGCCGGGGCCTCGGTCGTCATGGGGGCGCCGTTCACGTCGACCGTGGTCGATGGGCCCGAATTGGCGGAGAACACCAGGTAGCCGATGGCCAGGAGGGCCAGGGCGACGATGATGCCGACGAACCAGCCGGTACCGCTGCTTTCGCGGGTATAGACGGTCCGGTTGCCGTCGTTGGTATAAACGGTATCGCGTTCAGGGATAGCCATGAGTTCGCTCCTTTGTTTCACCGTATGGCAAAGAAACGCAGGCTTTTTGTTTTCGTTCCCGAAAGCGTGATCACGCTATGCGCGGTTTGTCGCGGCTAAAATAGCGCTTTTGATTCAATGGATTGCGGGTTGGATTTGGCCCGCCAGACGGGTTTTGGCCAAGCGTTGCGGCAAAAAATTTCAGATGTCGGGCCCTTTTGCCTTGCCCGGTTTCTTCGAAATCCGGTCGATCAGGGCCAGGAACAGCGCCGACACGATGAAGGTCAAGTGCAGGATCGTGTACCACATGATCTGGTTGTCGGTGTATTGCGGCACGTTGAGGAAGATCTGCAGCAGGTGGATCGAGGAAATGGCTACGATGGTCGACGCCACCTTGATCTTGAGCGAGCCGGCATCGATCTGGCCGAGCCAATGAACATCGTCCTCGTTGTCGAAGCGTGAGACGAAGTTCTCGTAGCCCGAGATGATGACCATAACCACGAGGCTGGCGATGAGCGCCGCGTCGATCAGGCCCAAAACCTTGAGGATGGTCTCTGTCTCGTTCATGCCCATCATGTGGCTGGCAAAGTCCCAAAGCTTGGCCGCGAACGTAATCGCGTAGAGCGCCAGCGCCAGGCCCAGCCCGATATAGAAGATCACCAGCAGCCAGCGGGACGCCAGGATGACGCTCTCGACGAAGATTTCCAGCCGCTTCATGGGATGCTCCAGCACTCGGTGCTGCTGAAATAGCGATTTCTGCGCATCTGGCAAGCGGCGCCGGGCAAAGAAAAGGCCGGGCGCTGGGCCCGGCCTTTCGAACTTGCTGTCGGCAACTATCGGGTGCTGGCGACGGTGATCAGCGGCGTGATGCGGCGGATGGTGACGCGACGGTTTTCGCGCTCGGCCGCATCGGTGCGGATCTTGAGGTAACGTTCGCCATAACCCTGGGTGGCCAGGTTTTCCGGCGGCACGCCGTAGAAGTCGGTCAGGATGCGGGCCACGGTGGCGGCGCGCAGGTCCGACAGGCCGAGATTGGAGATTTCCGAACCCACGGCATCGGTGTGGCCCTCGATGAGGAAGGTCTCGCCGGGATTAGTCGCCAGCAGAGTCAGCATGGCGTTTGCCGTGGCCGAGAGTGCGCCGACCTGGTCGCGGCCGATGGTGGCCGCACCGGTGTCGAAGGTCAGCCCACCGACTTCAAGCCGGCGCACGCTATCGCGAATACGGGCGGAACGCTTGACCTCGTCGATCGAATAGAGGCGCGCGACCTGCTCCACCGGCGGCTGGGCGAAGAAGTCCACCAGTTCGTCCTCGTCGGCGTTGCGGGCATCCAGCACATATTGATCGACCGGGATGTCCAGGCGGAGCGGGGGCAGATCCTGGCCCGGATCGCGCCACTCGACCAACTCGTCATAGTAGCGGTCGTCGAAGTAGGCGAGCACGTATTCCTGCCCGTCGGGCGTAAAGCGCGAGCGACGGAGGACATCGCCATTGCGGTTGCGCACGGTGACGATCTTGCTGCCATCGGGACGGGTGATGACCTCGCGTACGCGGCCATTGCTCAGGTTCTCGTAGTAGATTTCGTCTTCCTGCGGATTGTAGAAGCGGTCCGTATCCTGGCCAATGGCGTTCACTACGAGCTGCGTGCCGACCTGCAGGATGACCTGGGTGATGAGGTCGCCCGTGCCAGTCGATGCCACAGGAGCCTGTTCCACCACCGTCACGTTGTTCTGCTGGCCGATATTGGTCTGCGTGTTGTTGGTGACGTCACCGTTGATCGTCGTGTTGGTGCTGTTGTCGATATTGGTGATGTTGTTGACGTAGTTGTTGACCACCGTCTGGGTCACGGTCGTATTTTCAGTGGCCGTGACTTCGGTTCCTTCTTCCGCGGCAACGGAAGCGAGTGGCTCAGCGGCCAATTGCTGGATCGACTCGGATTGCGCCGCAGCGTCGTTTTCGGGAAGCGTTTCGACGGTCACGACTTCAGCCTCGACGGCTGGCGCCGCCGGTTCGCCGGCGGCAGGCTCGACAGCAGGGCTTTCCTTGCCCGAGTCGGTCAGCGGGGCGGCGTCGCCTTCAGCACCTTCAGGAACGGGTTCGGTCGGCGCGACCGCCGGATCGGTCGGTGCGACCGCAGGATCGACCGGAGCCTCCGTGGCCGGCTGGTCGCCCGCAGGCTGTTCAGCGGCCGGCGGCTCGATAGCGGGCTGTTCGGCAGGCACCGGCAGGTTGGGCACAGCCGGGAGTTCCAAGCCATATTGGGCCAGGCACGCATTGATGTCGGCGAAGCCGGCTTCGGTGCAGAGCGCGGCAATCTGGCCCTGGGCATCGGCCATCTGCGCCTGGGCCGCAGCGGCGTCACCGCCAGCCATCAGATCGGCAACGGCAGCGTTATAGAGGTCGATCTGGGCCTGTAGGTCGGCGGAAATGTCAACAGTCGCAGCCGGTGCGGCGGCGGGTTCTTCGACCGGCGCTTCTTCGACCGCCGGAGCGGGCTCTTCTGCCACAGGCGCAGGCTGTTCAGCCACAGGCGCAGGCTGTTCAGCCACCGGAGCGGGCTGTTCAGCCACCGGAGCGGGCTGTTCGGCCGGCTGCTCGGGAGCAGGGGCAGGCTCTGCCGCCGGAGCCGGTTCAGGCTCGGGCGCAGGAGCAGGAGCAGGAGCAGGAGCAGGCTCAGGCTCAGGCTCTGGCGCAGGCTCAGGGGCCGGGGCAGGCTCTGCCGCGACTTCCGGTTCGGGTATGACTTCGGCGGGCGCAGCCTCTGGGGGCGCTGCCTCGACAACGGGTTCTTCGGCAGGTGCCGCTTCAGGCGCCGGGGCGGGTTCGGCCGCCGCCGCTGGCTCTGCGGCGGGCGCATTGATGGCAGCGATACATTCATCGATGCTGGCATAGCCAGCCACGATGCAGAGTTCGGTCAGGCTGGCCTGTGCGGCTTCGAGCGCGGCGGCGTCGCCGGACGCCTGGGCGGCTGCATAGGCCTGGTAGGCAGCGACGAGATCGCCGTCCTGTGCGCGCACGGTCAGCGGCAGCAAGGCCATGAGACCGATGCTGGTGCCGGTCAGGAGCCAATTTCTAAGGCGCATTGTTCTTTTCCTTTATGTCGGTTGACACTTGAGCCAAGCATCGTGAGGCCAGTCTGAACGCAAACTGAATGGATATTCGATCAGTTTGGGCGATGCTTTCTCCCCGCAAAGCCCCGAACGCCTGGGGTCAGCGATGGTTCCCGCCGCGAGCCGACGGAGCGTGACCAATCGAACGTGGCGCCAATGCGGCAGAATGGACGGATGGGGCAGCGATGCGCTTGGCCGGGAGGCCGGGAACATGGTAGGCCGGAGGCCATGCAGCAGGCGGTCGACACGCTTACCATTCCGACGCAGGGACAGGGCCTCTATGAGTTCACCCGTGCCGCGCGGCAGTTCGTGACCACGGCCGATATCGAGACCGGGCTGTTGACGGCCTATGTGCGCCATACATCCTGCTCGCTGCTGATCCAGGAAAACGCCGACGCCGACGTCAGGACCGACCTCGATGGCTTCTTCGCGCGACTGGTGCCGGAAGGCATGGATTGGCTGGTCCACACCACCGAGGGGCCGGACGACATGCCGGCCCATATCAAGGCGGCGCTGACGCAGACGTCCATCGGCATTCCAGTGGTCGAGGGCGAGCCGGTCTTCGGCACCTGGCAGGGTATTTATCTGTTCGAGCATCGCCGTCGACCGCACCGGCGCGACGTGGTGCTGTATCTGATTGGAGAACGTTGATGGATTGGGCGACGCTGGCGGGCTATTGGCCGTTCGTGCTGGGGCTGATGGTGACGGGCGTGGTTTCGGGCGTGGCCGCCGGTCTGCTCGGCATTGGCGGCGGCGCCATCATCGTGCCGGCGCTCAGCAATGCGCTGCTGCTGCTCGGCTATGATGCCGACGTGGTGCAGCATGTGGCGGTGGGAACCTCGCTGGCCATCATCATTCCCACCGGGATCATGAGCGCGCGGGCGCATTACAAGCGGGGAGCGCTGGATCTCAAGGTATTGCGGCTATGGACGCCGTTCATCGTGGCCGGCACCTTCATCGGCGGGCTGATGGCGGGGCTGTTTTCCGGCGACGTGCTGCGCATCGTCTTTGCGGTGATGGCCTTCGTGATCGCGGCCAACATCATCTTCGCGTTCCAGACCCGACTGATGGGGCATCTCAAGGGCTCGGCTCCGACGCATCGGGCTTCTGCCTTCGTGGTGGGCTATATCTCATCGCTGATGGGAATTGGCGGCGGATCGCTGACCGTACCGACGCTGGTGGCGTTCGGGGCGACGATGCACGCGGCCGTGGGCACCTCGGCGGCCATCGGCGTGGCGATCGCGGTATCGGGAACGCTGGGCTTCATCATTTCGGGCTGGAGCGCAGCGGGCCTGCCGCCGCTCAGCCTGGGCTATATCAACCTGGTGGCACTGGTGCTGGTGGCCGTGCTGGCCGCGGTGTTCGCCCCGGTCGGCGCGGCATTGGCGCACCGGCTGGACCAGAAGACGCTGAAATATGTGTTCGCGGCTTTCCTGGTGGTGGTGGGGCTCAACATGCTGTGGAAGGTGCTGGCGGGGTGATCGTGCCACGCCCTCGTGGTTCGAGGCTCGCAAAGCTCGCACCTCACCATGAGGGCTACTGGAACATTGCACCAAGAGTAGCCTTCATGGTGAGGTGCGCTTCTTCAGCGCCTCGAACCACCGGGGCAAAAACAAAGCCCCCGCTTACGCGAGGGCTTTGCCGGATCAGGTTGGTGGGGACGGGTGACTACGGTATTTCCGATCGTCCCCACCGCCCAAGCCCCCTCGAAAGGGGTATGGGAATTGATTACTTGGCGTCGGTCTCCAGTTCCCACTGGACGTTGACGTTGATGGCAAAGGCCAACTCGCCCGCCTCTACCGGCACCGGAGCGCTGGCTGCCATGTCTGCCCTGGCGTACATGGGGTAGGGCTGGGGATTGTTGAAGCCCTGCGTTTCGGAAATCGACACGATTTCGTCGAGCGAGCCGCCGGCGGCGGTGGCGTAGAGCTCAGCCTTGGCGCGGGCGTCGGCAAAGGCGGCCTTGCGGGCCTCGTTGTAAAGCTCGGACGGGTCGGCCACCGAGAAGCTGACGCCATTGACGGTGTTGGCGCCTACCGTCACCGATTTGTCGAGGATGACGCCCAGCTTATCGAGCTGGCGGACGGTGACGGTCACCGTATTGCTGACCTGGTATCCGTTGATCCTGGGCGGCAGCGAATAGCCGTTGGCGTCGCGCTCGTCGGTATAGACATAGTTCGGGTTTACCGAGAAGCCGGAGGTCTGGATGTCGCGGGCCTCGATGCCGTCGGCCTTCAGCTCAGCGATCAGTTCGGCCATGGCGGTCGTATTGGCGTCGAGCGCTTCGCGGGCCGTGGCGCCCTGCGTGGTGACGCCGGAATTGATCTGCGCCATATCGGGCGCCGCCATGACTTCGCCGTGCCCCTCGATGGTGACGGTGCCGGCATAGGCGGGCAGCGTGAGACCGGCGATCAGGACGAAGGGAACGAGGGCAGCAAGGTGACGCATGGGACACTCCATAAGGTATCGAGGGGACTACTCCCCATCCATTGCGTCAGTATTGCGGCGTAGCTGAACCGGAGTTGAACGGAGCTGTGGACATCGGTTCATCGACAAAAGTATGATTTTCTGCGGTTGCACGCCGGGGCCGCGGTGGGGTACTGACTGCACTAATATTTCAGGGGCACCACATGGGCGACAAGCACTATCCCGACGGCACTTTGCTGGGGCGCGCCCGGGTTCCGGGACAGGCTCATCCTCGTATCGTTACGGTGCGTAACGATGAGATTGTCGATATCACTGCCAAGGGCTTCGCCACGGTGCGTGATATCGCCGAGAGCGGGCGCGCGGCTGAACATGTGCGGAATGCCCCCGGACCATCGCTGGGCAGCGCCGATGCAATCCTGGCCAACTCCGTGGCCGGGGCGGGCAATGCCGATCTGCCGAGCCTGCTTTCTCCGATCGATCTGCAGGCCATAAAGGCTTCGGGCGTGACTTTCGTCGTTTCGCTGCTGGAAAGAGTAATCGAAGAACAGGCCCGCGGGGATAAGTTTCGCGCCGATTCGCTGCGCGGGGAAATTCTCGAGCTGATCGGGACTGATTTGAGTGCGCTGGTGCCGGGGTCGGAAACGGCCATGAAGGTCAAGGCGGCGCTGATCGCCAAGGGCGTGTGGAGCCAGTATCTGGAAGTGGGCATCGGGCCCGATGCCGAAATTTTCACCAAGGGCCAGCCGATGAGTTCGGTGGGCTATGGCGCCGAAGTGGGGCTGCATCCGGTGTCGAGCTGGAACAATCCCGAGCCAGAAGTGGCGCTGCTGGTGACCAGCAAGGGCGACATCATCGGTGCGACGCTGGGCAATGACGTGAACCTGCGCGACGTGGAAGGCCGCTCGGCGCTGCTGCTGGGCAAGGCCAAGGACAATAACGCCTCGGCCTCGCTGGGGCCGTTCATCCGCCTGTTCGATGGCGATTTCTCGCTGGATAGCGTCAAGCAGTCGGAACTGGCGCTGCTGGTCGAGGGCCAAGACGGCTTCATGCTGGAAGGCCATTCCTCGATGAGCCAAATCTCGCGCACGCCGGAATCGCTGGTGGCGGCGACGATCGGCGGGCATCACCAATATCCCGATGGGCTGGTGCTGTATCTGGGCACCATGTTCGCGCCGGTGAAGGACCGCGACGGCGAAGGCAAGGGCTTTACCCACAAGCTCGGCGATGTGGTCTCGATATCGACATCCGAACTTGGCACCCTGTCCAACAGGGTAAATCTCTCCACCAAATGTCCGCCCTGGACCTATGGCGCCAGCCACCTGCTGCGCGACCTGGCCAGGGCCGCTCTTTTATAGACCCATCCGAAAGGCATTCCAAAATGGCTGAACTGCACAAGAACCTCATCAACGGGGAATGGGTGGGCTCGGACGGCGTGGAGAATATCAACCCGTCCAACACATCAGAAGTGGTGGGCGTCTATGCCCGCGCCACGGCAGAGGAAACCAAGCAGGCCATTGCGGCAGCCAAGGCGGCATTCCCGGCCTGGTCGCGCTCGGGCATCCTGGAGCGCCATGCCATTCTCTCCAAGACCAGCCAGGAAATCCTGGCGCGCAAGGCTGAACTGGGCGAGCTGCTGAGCCGCGAAGAGGGCAAGACGCTGCCCGAGGGCATTGGCGAAGTGACGCGCGCGGCACAAATCTTCGACTTCTTCGCCGGCGAAGTGTTGCGGCTGGCGGGTGAAGTGCTGCCGAGCGTGCGGCCGGGCGTGGGCGTTGAAATCACCCGCGAGCCGATCGGGGTGATCGGCATCATCACGCCGTGGAATTTCCCCATCGCCATCCCGACCTGGAAGATCGCGCCGGCTCTGGCCTATGGCAATACGGTGGTGATCAAGCCGGCCGACCTGGTGCCGGGCTCGACCTGGGCCATCGTCGATATCCTGGTGCGGGCCGGCCTGCCCAAGGGCGTGCTGAACCTGGTGATGGGCCGCGGTTCGGTGGTCGGCCAGACCATGCTGGAGAGCAAGGACGTCAACGCCATCAGCTTCACCGGCTCGGTGGGCACGGGCAAGAAGGTGGCGGCGGCTTCGATCGAGGTGGGCCGCAAGTTCCAGCTCGAAATGGGCGGCAAGAACCCAACCGTGGTGCTCGACGATGCCGACCTCAAGGTGGCGGTGGAAAGCGTGGCGCAGTCCGCTTTCTTCTCGACCGGGCAGCGCTGCACGGCTTCGTCGCGTGTCATCGTGACCGAGGGCATCCACGACAAGTTCGTCGAGGCTTTGGCCGAGCGGACCCGCAACCTGCGCGTGGGCGATGCACTGGCCAAGGACACCGAGATCGGGCCGGTGGTGGACCCCAGCCAGCTCAAGCAGGACACCGACTATATCGCCATCGGCAAGGCGGAAGGCGCCAAGCTGGCGGCGGGTGGCGAGCTGGTGAAGGCCGGTACGGAGGGCTATTTCCTGCAGCCGACGCTGTTTACCGAGGCGACCAATTCGATGCGGATCAGCCGCGAGGAAATCTTCGGGCCGGTGGCATCGGTCATCCGAGTCAAGGATTATGACGAGGCGCTGGCGACGGCGAACGACACCGAATTCGGCCTGTCGGCCGGCATTGTCACCACCTCGCTGAAATATGCGACGCATTTCAAGCGCAATGCCGAAGCCGGCATGGTGATGGTCAATGTGCCGACGGCGGGGGTGGATTTCCACGTGCCCTTCGGGGGCCGCAAGGGCTCGAGCTACGGCCCGCGCGAGCAGGGCAAGTATGCGGCCGAGTTCTTTACCGTGGTGAAGACGGCTTATACGGCAGCGGGCTGAGGGAGTGGGGGAAGGGGGCATCATCGGTGGTCCCGATACCCCCTCCCGGCTCTGCTACGGCCCTTGGGCCTGGCAACGCTGTGCTCCCCTCAAGGGGAGTGTTTACATTGGACGCATTTATCACTCGGCGTCATTCCCGCGCAGGCGGGAATCCACTCTGTGGAGAGCACGGCAAGAATGGATTCCCACCTGCGGGGGAATGACGCTGCGGAACTGAAGTGCCCGAGGTGAATACCCCGTTTGGCGGGGATAAGTTTTTTCGGTGGGCCGAAAACGAACCGCATTCACCGCGAATTGGTTAGCGGACTGTTAACATCGAGCGCAGCAAGTGGTGAAAGCCGCGGGCTGTTGTTTGGCGTCTGACGCGCCTGCTGACGGCTGGCGCATCGGACAATTCTCCCCCATTGTGGTTCGGTCGATGCCGCGCTAGCCAAAGCACGCGTGGCCAGTCCGGACGTTGGAGGCAAGAGAAGGCGTTATGGCTGAGCGAATGTCCGTGCTGGCGCCATTCCGGCATGAAACCTTCCGGCTGCTGTGGCTGGCGACGCTGGTGTCCAACCTGGGCGGGCTGGTTCAATCGGTCGGTGCCGGCTGGATGATGACGACGCTGACGGACTCGCACAACATGATCGCGCTGGTGCAGGCGTCGACGACGCTGCCGATCATGGTGTTCTCGCTGGCCTCGGGCGCATTGGCCGACAATTTCGACCGGCGCACCATCATGCTGATCGCGCAGGGCGGGATGATGGTGGTGTCGGTGGCGCTGGCGGTGCTGGCCTTTATGGGCATGCTCAGCCCGTGGCTGCTGCTCGGCTTCACCTTTCTCATCGGCTGCGGCACGGCTTTGTTCAATCCGTCCTGGCAGGCCTCGATGGGCGATATCGTGCCGCGGCACGAACTGGCCGGGGCGGTGACGCTCAATTCCATGGGCTTCAACATGATGCGCAGCGTCGGCCCGGCGGTGGGCGGGCTGATCGTGGCTTTGGCCGGGGCGGGCGCGGCCTTTGCGGTCAATGCCGTGTCCTATGTGCCGCTGCTGGTGGCGCTGGGGCGGTGGAAGCCGGAGCGGGTGGCCAACCGGCTGCCGCGCGAGAATTTCGCCAGCGCCATGTGGGCCGGCATTCGCTATGTGTCGCTGTCGCCCAACCTGATGACGGTGTTGCTGCGCGCGTTCCTGTTCGGGTTCGGCGCCATTTCCGTGCTGGCGCTGCTGCCGTCGGTGGCGAGCGAATATGTAGGCGGCGGGGCGCTGGTCTATGGCACGCTGCTGGGCAGTTTCGGGCTGGGCGCCATTGGCGGAGGCTTCCTCAATGGGCGGGCGCGCGAGCGCCTGAGCAATGAAGTGATCGTGCGGGCGGCCTGCGTGGGTTTTGCGGTGAGCTGCGCGGTGCTGGGGTTCAGCCGCGATCCAGTGCTGAGCCATTTTGCCCTGTTGCCGGCCGGGGCCTGCTGGGTGCTGTCACTGTCGCTGTTCAATGTGTCGATCCAGCTGTCATCGCCGCGCTGGGTGGTGGGGCGGGCATTGTCGCTCTACCAGACGGCGACCTTCGGCGGCATGGCCGTGGGCAGCTGGATCTGGGGTCTTTCGGCCGATGCGGTGGGGCCGGGCTGGGCGCTGGCGCTGGCCGGATGGGTATTGCTGGCCTGTGCGCTGGTGGGATTCCGGCTGCGGCTGCCGCAATTCAACGCGCGCGACCTCAACCCGCTCGATACGTTCAACGAACCGATCCTGCGGCTCGACCTCAGGCCGCGTAGCGGGCCGATCATGGTGATGATCGACTATTCAATCGACCAGGAGGACATTCCGCGCTTCCTGGCGCTGATGGCGGAGCGGCGGCATATCCGCATCCGGGACGGGGCACGGCAATGGGCGGTGCTTCGCGACCTGGAACATCCCGATATCTGGACCGAATCCTATCATGTGCCGACCTGGATCGATTACCTGCGGCACAACCTGCGGCGGACCAAGGCGGATTCGGAGAATACCGACCTGATCCGGGCGCTGCATCGGGGCGAGGGATTGCCCAAGGTGCGGCGGATGATCGAACGGCAAACCGTGCCGCTGCGGGATGATACGCCGTTGCGGGAGGGGCCCGAGATTTAGGAACGGCCGATATTCAGCTGATGCTGGTCTGCAAATGCCGGTGTGCTGCGCTTCCGGTCCTCACGTACGGGAGTACGCTCCGGTCCGGTTCTCGCAAACCAGCATTTTCGACTCAGCCTGAGCTGAATCTCGACCGGTCCTTGGTGCCATCCTGGCCGGTGAACGAACGTCGTCTCTTACGAGTATGTGGGAAGGCCCCCTCACCCGACCCGAAGACGTGTCGACCTCTCCCCCGAAGGGAGAGGTGAAGAGGGCTCAGGCGACCTGGGCGAAGCGTTCGTCGAAGGCGTAGCCGGCGCCGCGGACGGTGCGGATGGGGTCGGTTTCGCGGCCGCGGTTGATGGCGCGGCGGAGGCGGCCGATATGGACGTCGACGGTGCGCTCGTCGACATAGACGTCATTGCCCCAGACGCCGTCGAGCAGTTGCTCGCGGGAATAGACGCGGCCGGGATGGCGCATCAGGTATTCGAGCAGGCGGTATTCGGTGGGGCCGAGATGCACGTCGCGATTGGCGCGGCGGACGCGGTGGGTGGTGCGGTCGAGCTCGAGATCGCCGACCTTGAGGGCGGCGGTGACGAGATTGGGATTGGCGCGGCGCAGCAGGGCATGGATGCGGGCGACGAGTTCGGGGACGGAGAAGGGCTTGACGACATAGTCGTCGGCGCCCGTGGCCAGGCCCCGGACACGCTCTTCTTCCTCGCCGCGGGCGGTGAGCATGATGATCGGCACGCGGGCGGTTTCCTCGCGGGCGCGCAGGCGCCGGCAGAGTTCGATGCCGGATATTTCGGGCAGCATCCAATCGAGCAGGATCAGGTCGGGCAGCTTGTCCTGGATGGCATGCTGGGCCTCGTCGCCGGATTCCGCGGTGACGACGCGGAAGCCCTCGGCCTCGAGATTGTAGCGCAGCAGGATGGCGATATCGCCTTCGTCTTCGACCACGAGAATGGTGGCAGGCATGGGGCGGATGCTCCGTCGATTGGATCCGTTTGGATCCGATAGTTCAATGGTGGCCTCCCTCCCCCTTGAAGGGGAGGGTCGGGGAGGGGGTGGCTCCGTGGTCTGTTGAGGGACCCCCACCCTCATTCCCTCCCCTCAAGGGGGAGGGAGGCGATGAACAGTGGCTTCCGTATCAAGCCTTGATCTGGGTGCGTTGCAGTTCCTGGACTTCGCTGGTGAGCTGCTTGCCGGTCTGGAGATAGTAGGCGCGCTCGGCGATGTTGGTGGCGTGGTCGCCGATGCGTTCCAGGTTCTTGGCGCAGAACAGCAAATGGGTGCAGGGCGTGATGTTGCGCGGATCTTCCATCATGTAGGTGAGAAGTTCGCGGAACAGCGAGGTGTGCATGGCATCGACCTCGTCGTCGCGGTTGCAGACTTCGATGGCGCGGGCGGAGTCGCGGTTGGCGTAGGAATCCAGTGCTTCCTTGATCTGGCGGAGGACCAGGGCGGTCATGTTCTTGACGCCGTTGTAGAAGGTGGGCTGCAGGCTCATGCCTTCGAGCTTGAGCGAGCGGCGGGCCAGTTGCTTGGCCATGTCGCCGACCCGCTCCAGGTCGTTGGCGACGTGGATGGAGGTGATGATGGCGCGCAGGTCGGAGGCCATGGGCTGGCGGCGGGCGATCATGGAGACGGCCATTTCGTCGATGCGGCGCTGCATGTCGTCGATGCGCTGGTCGGCGATGATGGTGAGATCGGCCAGTTCGCGGTCAAGCTTGAGCAGGGCCTTGGTGCCGTTTTCGATAGCGACTTCGACCAGGCCGCCCATTTCGGCAATGGATTGGGCCAGAAGGGTCAGCTCGTCGCTATAGGCGGTGACGATGTGGTCGGTGCCAGTCGGGGACATGGATTTTTCCTCTTGAGGCGCAGGGTTAGCCGATGCGGCCCATGATGTAGTCCTGGGTCTGCTTGTTGACCGGGTTGGTGAAGATGTCTTCGGTGACGCCTTCCTCGATCAGGTTGCCCAGGTGGAAGAAGGCCGTTTTCTGCGACACGCGGGCGGCCTGCTGCATCGAGTGGGTGACGATGACGATGGTGTAGTTCTCGCGCAGCTCGTCGATCAGTTCCTCGATGATGGCGGTGGCGATGGGGTCGAGCGCCGAGCAGGGCTCGTCCATCAGGATGACTTCGGGACCGACGGCGATGGCGCGGGCGATGCAGAGGCGCTGCTGCTGGCCGCCGGAGAGGCCGGTGCCGGGCTCGTTGAGGCGATCCTTGACCTCTTCGAAGAGGCCCGCCTTGCGCAGCGAGGAAACGACGATCTCGTCCATGTCGGCCTTGGAGCGGGCCAGGCCGTGGATGCGGGGGCCATAGGCGACGTTCTCGTAGATCGACTTGGGGAAGGGATTGGGCTTCTGGAACACCATGCCGATGCGGGCGCGCAGCTCGACCACGTCGAGGGAGGGATCGTAGATGTCCTCGCCGTCGAGTTTGATCGTACCGCCGACCTTGGCGCCCTCGATCGTGTCGTTCATGCGGTTGATGCAGCGCAGGAAGGTGGACTTGCCGCAGCCCGAGGGTCCAATGAAGGAGGTAACGGCGCGGTCGGGAATGTCGATCGAAATGCCGTGCAAAGCCTGCTTGGCGCCGTAGTGGACGGTGACGTCGCGGGCGGTGAGCCGGATGGGGCGTTCGAGCATGTCGGTCGGGTTCATGGCTGATTTCACTGATTGCTGGGTCATCTTAACCTTGCCGGCGACCATATCCATTTGACTCATCCTTGTCGTTCGCTAGGCGCGCTTTTCGAGGCGCGAGCGCAGGTAGATGGCGACGCCGTTGAGCAGGATCATCACGGCAAGCAGGACCATGATGGCGGCGGCGGTGCGCGGTTCGAAGAAATTGCGGTTTTCATTGCCCTGCCAGAGATAGATCTGGACGGGCAAGGCGGTGGCCTGATCGAGCGGGGTCAGGGGGACCGAGGCGACGAAGGCCTTCATGCCAATGAGCAGCAGCGGCGCGGTTTCGCCCAGGGCCTGCGCCACGCCGATGATGGTGGCGGTGAGGATGGAGGGAAAGGTCACCGGCAGGACGTGGTGGAACACCATCTGGGTGCGCGAGGCGCCCATGCCCAGCGCGGCCTGGCGCAAAGCGGGGGAAACGCCCTGCAGCGCACCGCGGGTGGCGATGATGATGGTGGGCAGGGTCATCAGGGTCAGCACCAGGCCGCCGACAATGGGGGCGGAAATGGGCAGGTGCAAGTAGTTGATGAACACGGCGGCGCCGAGCAGGCCGAAGACGATGGAGGGCACGGCGGCGAGATTGTTGATATTGACCTCGATGAGATCGGTCCAGCGCGAGCGGGGCGCGAATTCTTCGAGATAGACGGCCGCGGCGACGCCGATCGGCACGGCGAGGATGATGACGATCAGCATCATCCACACAGTGCCGACAAAGGCGCCAAGCAGGCCTGCCGAAGCGGGGGCAGCGCGGCTATCGACATTGGTGAAGATGGACCAGGCGAAGCCGTTGGAGATGGTGCCGTTTTCGACGAAAGCGTCGATGAGGGCGCGGGCCGGGGCCGAAAGCTGCTGCTGGGCATCGCCCAGCGAGCGGTCGATATTGCCCTTGATCCAGTTGGCGGCATTGGCCGAGGCGAGCACGTCGACCTCGACCGTCTGGCCGAGCAGGGATGGATCGGCGACGAACATTTCACGGATATCGTGGCGGGCGTCGGTTTCGGCGATGGTGAGAATCTGGCGGCTGTCGATCTCGACATCGGCGGGGGCGGCGGCGCGAAGCGAAGCCTCGACCACCTTGTTCCAGTTCAGCATGGCGACGTCGCGCTGCCATTTGAGGCTGGCTGCGGTGTATTCGGCCTGGGAGGCAAAGGCGTCGCGGACCGGGGCCGGATCGACCTTGAGCAGTTCGGGATCGAAGGTGACCGCCAGATGCAGGTTGGACTGGGTGAAGGCGGGCACGCCCTTGCGCACCACATCGACAAACAACAGGGCGACGAAGCCCAGAGCCAGCACGATGGCCGCGAGGCCGAGGCCGCGGAAGATGGTTTCGCCCAAATGGCGGCGGCGCAGGCCGGCGCGGATGCGCTGCGTGCGATCGAGGGAAGCCTGGCGGGTGGTGGAGAGCGTATCGGTCATGATTATTCGTACTGCTCCCGGAAGCGGCGGACGATGTAGAGGGCGACGATATTGAGGCCGAGCGTGATGACGAAGAGCGTGAGGCCCAGCGCGAAGCCGACCAGCGATTGCGGCCCGGTGAAATCGGTATCGCCGGTGAGCTGGTTGACGATGGAAACGGTGATGGTGGCGACCGGCTCGAAGGGATTGCCGCGCAGGACCGGGGCATTGCCGGCGGCCAGCACCACGATCATGGTTTCGCCGATGGCGCGGCTGACGGCGAGCAGGAAGGCGCCGACAATGCCGGGCAGGGCGGCGGGCAGCAGCACGTTGCGGATGGTTTCGGACTGGGTGGCGCCCAGGCCATAGGCGCCATCGCGCAGGGTGCGCGGAACCTGGTTGAGAATGTCGTCGGACAGGGACGACACGAAGGGGATGATCATGATGCCCATGACGATGCCGGCGGTAAGGGCGCTGGTGGCATTGATGGAGAGGCCGACCAGATTGCCCATGTCGCGCAGGAAGGGGCCGACCGTGACCAGAGCGAAGAAGCCGAAGACGATGGTGGGAATGCCGGCGAGGATTTCGATCATCGGCTTGGCGACGGCGCGCAGCTGGGGCGGGGCATACTGGCTGAGATAGATCGCGGCCATGAGGCCGACAGGCACGGCCACCAGCATGGCGATGGCGGTGATCATCAGCGTGCCGACCAGCAAGGGCAGCAGGCCGTAGCTGCCCCAATTGCCAGCGGAGCCGGCATTATTGGGATTCCACACCGTGCCGAAGAAGAAATCGAACGGGTGGATGAAGGTGAAGAAGCGGAAGGCTTCGGTGACCAAAGAGGCGACGATGCCCACGGTGGTCAGGATGGCAACGGCGGAGCAGGCGAGCAGCGCGAGATTGACGACGCGCTCCACGGCGTTACGGGCCCGCAGGCGGGCATCGATGCGGCTGCGGGCGTAGATCAGCGCCGCGCCGCCGGCCACCAGGGCCAGCACCAGCACGCCGACAAAGGTCAGCATCTGGAAGGAGCGCAGGGCGCCACCCGCCGCCTGTTCCCAGGCCGGGCTTTCGCCGGTGACACCGTAGCCGGACGCCAGGGCGCCGATGCGGGCGATGGCGGCGTTGAGGCCGACCTGGTCGAGCGACGTCATGATGTCGGTGGGGATCAGCGACACGGTGTAGTCGCGGGTAAGGCCGCCGCCGAACCAGGCCCAGAGGCCGAGGATAACGAGGGCCGGGACCATGGCCCAGATGGCGACGAAGGAGCCATGATATTGCGGGCGGGAGTGGATATTGACGCCATCGGCGGTGACGAGGCCCCGGCTGCGGGACCAGCCGGACTGGTAGGCCACGCCCAGCAGAACCAGCAGCAGGCCGGCGACGATCAAGGCATTCATGGGACGGCTCCCCGGACGGAATGAAGCGGGCCGCGCCTCGGTGGCGCGGCCCAGGGTCGGTTTTACTGAGCGCCGGCTTCGAAAGCGGCGAGGATTTCAGCGGTCTTTTCGGCGGTCTGCGGGATCAGGCCGGCAGCTTCGAGAATGCCACCGTCGCCAGCCATCTGCTCGGAGAGGAAGAACTGAACATATTCCTCGATGCCGGGGATGGTGCCGATGTGCTGGCCCTTGACGTAGAAGAACAGCGGACGGCTGACCGGGTATTCACCGGCAACGACCGATTCCTTGGAGGGGACGACGCCATTGACGGTCGCGACCTTGAGGGTGTCGGTGTTCTGCTCGTAGAAGGAGAGGCCGAACACGCCGACCGTGTTGGGATCGGAGTTCAGGCGAGCCAGGGTTTCGGTGTAGTCGCCCGAAATCTCGACCACAACGTCCTGACGGAAGGCAGTGCAGGCATCTTCCGGAGCGCCTTCGGGCAGGCCAGCTTCTTCGCAACCGGCGGTCACGACGCGTTCCTGGAAGACTTCACGGGTGCCGTGGTTGGAGGCCGGAACGGCCAGCGCGATCGGCTGGTCGGGCAGGGAGGCGTCAACCTCGGCCCAGCTGGTATAGGGGTTCGGAACCAGGGCGCCATCGACAACGACGTTGGCGGCAATGGCCTTGTAGACCTGGATCGGGGTCAGGGCGAAATCGGGACCCGAAGCGGCCGAGGCGAAGACGATGCCGTCATAGCCGAACTGGACCTCGCGGATATCGGTGACGCCGGCGGCGGTGCAGGCTTCGGTCTCGCCGGCCTTGATCGGGCGGGAGGCATTGGCGATGTCGATGGTGTTGTCGCCCACGCCGGCGCAGAACTGGCTGAAGCCGCCGCCCGTGCCGCCCGAACCGACGACGGGGGTCTTGAATTCGGGGAAGGCGGCGCCGAATTCCTCGGCCACGATGGAGGCGAAGGGCAGGACGGTCGAGGAGCCGGCAACCTGGATGGTGTCGCGCGACTGGGCGAAGGCGGCAGTGGTGCCGAAGGCGGCAAGCGCGATAACGGCGGCGCTGGCGTAGAGTGCGTTTCTCATGGGGACTTCCCTTTCGGAATTCAGTTCAAAACCTGGCTGGCCGATCCGGCAGTTCATTCCCCGGCGCCGCCCTTTGACGAGGGGGACCATATGGGCGGTGCACGACGGTTTTATTGCGGTTGCGTGACGCGTTTGTGACAGGTCAAGCGCATGATTTCGCTATAGAATTTTTGGAACAATCCGTGGCCGCGCAGAATCTGTGACGATTGAATGTGACAGATTTCCACGACTCTCACGCGCCTGCGATGCCCTGGGCGACCAGTGCCGCCCCCGGCTCGAACCATGGCCGCTTGTGCCGGGTCGAGAGTGGTTCTCGGCTCAAGCGGTCGGTGGGTTGAGCGAGCTTCCGGGTGTTCCTTGCTCCGACCTCTAGACCATCAGTGTGACACTGATGCGATCAATCCCAGGCCGGGGCGGTGGTCGGGTTGATGCGGCGCGTGCCGCGATCGACGGTGGCGATGGTGGCCATATCTTCCGGCGTTAGGATGACGTCCTGCGCGGCGAAGTTGCTGGCGAGACGTTCGGGCTTGCCGGAGGTAGGGATGGCGGCCAGGCCGCGGGCAAAGGCATAGGCGATGGCGAGCTGGGCGACGGTGCAGCCCTTGCCGGCCGCCAGTGGTTCCAGCACCGGATCGCCGGCGAGGGTGCCCTTGGCGATGGGCTGGTAGGCGGTGACCGGAATGCCGGCGCTGGCGCAGAAATCCACCAGCTTGCGATTCTGCAGATAGGGGTGGCACTCGACCTGGTTGTTGGCGATGGGGACGGCGCCGAGAATGGTTCGCGTCTGCTGCAGCAGTGCGATGGTGAAATTGGATACGCCGATGGTTCTGGTGAGGCCGAGCGCCTGGGCTTCGGCGAGCTGTTCCACATAGACCGGGAGCGGCACCTGGTCGTGGGGGGACGGCCAGTGAATCAGGGTCAGGTCGACCTGGTCGACGCCGATGGTGTCGAGGCTGCGGCGCAGCGAGGGGATGAGCTTGCCGGGTCCGAAATTGGGCATGTCGATCTTGGTGGTGATGAACATGTCGGCGCGCGGCAGGCGGGACTGGCGCAGGGCCTCGCCACATTCGCGCTCGGTGTCGTAGCTCTGGGCGGTGTCGAGGTGGCGGTAGCCGATCTCGATGGCGGCCAGCATGGCGGCCACGCCCTCGGCGCCGCGGCGGCCATAGGTGCCGAGGCCCATCAGGGGCATGCCGTGTTTGTTCTTCTGCATTGGATTCTCCGCGAGTCGGCGTGATCGTAGGTTAGCGCTAATATGGATGGCAAGGGTCAGCGCAGCAGGGGGCGCACCTCGGATTGGACTTTCCGCATCAGGGGCAGGAAATTGGCGATCATGTGCGAGGTGGAGGCACGGGCGGACTGGGCGCCGATATTGAGCGCGGCAACCGTGTGGCCCTGGGCATTGAACAGCGGCACGGCGATGGAGCAGAGGCCCAGCTCCAGTTCCTCGTCGATGACGGCGAAGCCCTGCGCCGCGATGACGGCCAGTTCGGTGGTGATCGAGGGCAGGTCGGCCTTGGTCTTGGCGGTATAGGCGATGAGCTCGGAGCGGTTGAGCACTTCGCGGGCGGCAGCGGGCGGGAGAGACGCGAGCAGGATGCGACCCATCGACGTGCAATAAGCAGGCAATCTCGCTCCGGCCCCGAGGTTGATCGACATGACCCGGCGATAGGAGGCGCGGGCGATATAGAGGATTTCGGTATTGTCGAGCACGGCGGCAGAGGAGCTTTCGTTGATCTGGCCGGACAGTTCTTCGAGGAAGGGCTGGATCAACCGGGGCAGCGGCGTGGCGGCAAGATAGGAATGGCCCAGGTTAAGTACCCGTGGCGTAAGGCGAAAAAACTTGCCATCATAGCTGGCATAGCCGAGATGAACGAGAGTCAGCAGGCAGCGGCGCGCAGTGGCGCGCTCGAGCCCGGTACGATTGGCGACATCGGTGATCGACTGGCTGGCATGTTCCTCGTCGAAGCATTCGATGACCGAGAGGCCCTTGACCAGGCCGTTGATGATATCGCCTTCGCGCATGGAAGCTCCACCGTGCTGTGCCGGATTGGTCATAACAGATGGGCGGGTTGCGAACAAATATCGTTGGGCGCACGGGTGACAAAAGCCGCGCATCCTGACCCCGGTTTCAGGTTCCCCCTTGCCAGCGGGCAGGACAATGCTAAGACGCGGGCGCGGGCCTATAGCTCAATGGTTAGAGCCGACCGCTCATAACGGTCTGGTTCCAGGTTCGAGTCCTGGTGGGCCCACCATAATTTGCGGGCGCTCCGAGGGATCGGGGCGCCCGCTGGTGTTTGCGGGTCAGCGGCCGGGATATTCCAGTTGCATGGCCACGACATGTGCCGTCGGCGCCCCGTAGCGCGTGGCGATGTCGTCGAGGGCCGCTTCGAGCGCCAGGACGGGCCGGGTGAGGCCGGGCGGCGTCAGGGCCGCCATGCCCGGCTCCGGCGCGGCCGTGTCGGGGTGGACGGCAATGCCGTCGCTGCCGGTGACGGCTTCGCCGGCAGGCGCCATGGTCAGGGCCCGGGAACGATAGGTTCGCGACCAGGCATCGGCCACCAAGGCGAGCGAGACGGTATCGAAGCCGGGTTCGAGCGGCAGGGCGAGCTGTTCGCGCTGCCAGAACTGCATGACATTGCCCATGACCGTGGTGGCGAAAGGCCGCGACAGGCGGAAGGCGACGCTGTCGTGGGACCCATCCCAATGATCGAGTCCGATTTCGCTGGCGACCGCCTGCGCCTTGGCGCGACCGGCGATCGCCTCGATGAGGGTGAGCGCTATCGGCATGGATGCGGTGATACCGGTGGTGGTGGCGACCTTGCCATCGATGACGAAGCGGCGGTCGGGGACGTAGGTGATCGAGGGGTGCTCCCGCAGCAGTTCCTTGAGGTAGAACCAGTGGGTGGTGCCGCGCTTGCCGTCGAGAAGCCCCGCGGCGGCAACGACCTTGGCGCCGGCGCAGACGGCCACGACCATGCTGCCTTTTTCCGCCTGCCGGCGCAGCCAGTCCATGACCGCGGGGTCATCGTCGCGGCTCATCGCTGGCACGATGACGTAGTCGGCGCCGTCGGGATAGGCTTGGTCGAAGGCGGCAATCGTCATGTCGGGGTCGACCGTGAGCGCCGGATAGAGCTTTACGGCGCCTGCCCCGGTCGCCAGCAGGAACACGTCGGCGATATCGGCGCGGCGCAGGATGCCCGCCGGCATCAGATAGTCAGTGGTCTCGGTTGCGTCATTGATGCCGATGATCGCGATGACCGGGCGCTCGCGCAAACGCGGGCGCAACCCATCGACGACGGCCGCCGCTTCCTCCGCTGCCAGCGGGGCAGGGGATGCGGCAATGTCGGCAGGCAGCGTTGCCAGCCAGATCCCGAAGCCGCCGAGGGCCAGGACGGCCACGCCGAGCAGGCCCAAACCGGCCATGGCACGTTTCTTCATGCTCCCCTCCTTGGTGCGCATTGTCTGTTGACGCCAGATTACCCAGCGGCGATCCTGTCCGAAATGACATAAATCGGGCGAATACTGCCATGACCAGACGGATCGGCTTTGTCATTCATCCCGGATTCCAGTTCCTCGACGTGGTGGGGCCGGTGGCCGCATTCGAGATTGCGTCGCGCTATGTTCCCGACGGCTACGGCATCGACATCCTGGCCCCGCAAGCCGGAAGCATGGTCAGTTCCTCGGGCCTGGCCCTCGCGGCCTTGCCGCTCGATGCGGACGGGTTCGACACGATCGTCGTTTCCGGCGGGCAACTGGTGACGGACATGGGGGCGTTCCGCAGTATCGTCGCGTGGTTGCGGGATGTTCGCCCGCGCCGGCTTGCCAGCGTGTGTTCCGGCGCGTTCCTGCTGGCCGAAGCAGGGCGGCTCGATGGCCGTGCCGCCACCACCCATTGGGAAAGCGCCGAGCGCTTCCGGCGGCGCTATCCGAAAATTCGCCTCGAACCGGATCGAATCTTTACCCGCGATGGGGACGTCTGGACTTCGGCCGGAATCTCGGCCGGCATCGATCTCGCACTGGCCCTGATCGAGGACGATCTCGGGCAGGCAATCGTCCGCCGCACGGCGCAGCAGCTTGTGGTGCATAGCCGCCGGCCGGGCGGGCAGTCGCAATTTTCCGGCCTGCTGGAACTGGGCGGACTGTCGGGTCGCTTCGAGACGCTGGTCGAGTGGATCAAGGCCAACCTAACCGAACCGCTGACGGTCGAGCGGCTGGCCGAACGCGCGATCATGAGCCCGCGCAATTTTGCACGCGCGTTCCTGCGGGATACCGGCACGACGCCGGCAAAGGCGGTGGAGCATCTGCGGATCGAGGCGGCGCGCCATGCCGTGGAGACCGGCACGGGAAGCCTGGAGCAGATCGCGCGGGGCGCCGGCTTCAATGATGCCGCCCGGATGCGGCGCGCGTTCCTGCGGGTGCTCGGACAATCGCCGCAGGCGCTGCGGCCGGCAAGGTGGCCGCCAGACCGAGCTACAAGCTGAGCTGACGCGTCCGCCCGGTTGACAATTTTCGAGTCTGATGTTGAATTGAATTCAATTTAGACTGGATGAATTGATGGCGGGTGGAACGCGCAAGACGCTGATTGCGGCGGCGCAGCAGGAGCTTATCGAGGGCGGCGGGCAGCTGGAAATGCAGGGCGTGGCCAGGCGGGCGAGGGTCTCGGTCGGGCTGGCCTATCACCATTTCGGCTCGAAGGCAGGCCTGATTGCAGCCGTGGTTGAAGACTTCTACGCCCGCCTCGATGACGTCGCTTTTGCGGGGGCAAAGCTGGTTTCGAGCAGCTTTACCGACAGGGAGCGGGAGCGGATCGGCGTCTATCTCGACTTTCACTACACCCATCCATTTGCGCCCATTGTGATGGGTGCCTTGAGCCGGGCGCCTGAAGTGCTGGCGGTGGAGGCCGAGTTTACCGGGCGGCAGCTCGCTTCGGGCGCGCGCATGCTGCAGGCGGCGCAGCGCGATGGCCTGTTGCCCGACGATATCGATCCCCGGCTGACCATTGCGCTGATGATCGGTGGGATTCGTCAGGCGCTGATTGGCGCCCTTGCCAGCGAGACCCGCCCCGACCCGGAAAAACTGACCGACGATATCTGGCGCTTCATCGCTGCCGCGCTGCGGCTGCCCCACCCCTCATCCTCATAGGTTTGCCTTGTCCAACCCACACGACGTTCACACGCCCCAGTCCTCCTACTCGAAAGAAGACCTGCTCAGATCAAGCGCGGGCGGGTATTTCGGTCCCGGCAATGCGCAGCTGCCGGCGCCCCCGATGCTGATGATGGATCGCATCACCGCGATCAGCCTGGATGGCGGCGAATATGGCAATGGGCTTATCGTCGGCGAGTTGGATATCTCGCCCACTCTGTGGTTTTTCAACTGCCACTTTCCGGGCGATCCGGTGATGCCGGGATGCCTTGGGCTCGACGCCATGTGGCAGATGATCGGCTATTGGCTGGGGTGGTCGGGCTCGCCCGGCAAGGGGCGGGCGGTGGGCGTGGGTGAGGTCAAGTTCAAGGGGCACATCACGCCCGAGACCGGGCTGGTGCGGTATGAGGTCAGCATGCGGCAGGTGCGGCGAGGCCGGCTGGCGCTTGGCATTGCCGATGGCAGGGTCTTTGCCGACGGGCAATGTGTCTATACCGCGCGGGACATGCGGGTTGGGCTGATCCCGCCGGTGGCGGGCTAGGTCCTCCGGAGTATTGCCGCGAAGGCAGGAACACTCCGGAGAAATCCGGCCAAGGTTAGCCGAGCACGTCCTTGACGGCCTGGGCGAAGCTGCCGACGACGATGTCGGCTTCCTCGCGGGTAAGGCAGAGTGGCGGAGCGAAGCCGATGATGTCGCCCTGCGGCATGGCGCGGGCGATGACACCGCGGGCCAATAGGGCCGCAGCCAGGCGCGGGCCGACTTTCTCGCCGGCATCGAAGAAGGTGCGGCTGTCGCGATCCTTGACGAATTCGACGGCGCAGAGCAGGCCGACGCCACGGATATCGCCGACATTGGGATGGGCAGCCAGCGCATCACTCATCGCCGCCTTGAAATAGGCGCCGACGGTACCGGCATTTTCAACCAGGCCCATCGAATCCACCAGCTTGAGGTTGGCAATGCCGGCGGCTGCGCCGATGGGGTGGGCGGAGTAGGTCCAGCCGTGGCCGATGGCGCCGTTTTCGTCGGTGCCGCGCACCAGCACATCCCACATGCGTTCGGAGAAGATGGAGCCCGACAGCGGTGCATAGGCCGAGGTCAGCCCCTTGGCGATGGTGATGATGTCGGGCTTGAGGCCATACTTGTCGGAGCCGAACATGCTGCCGAGGCGGCCGAAGGCGGTCACGACCTCGTCGACGATCAGCAGGATATCGTGCTTGTCGAGCACGGCCTGGATGGCGGGCCAGTAGCCCTGGGGCGGTGGCACCAGGCCGCCGGTGCCGAGCGCCGGTTCGCCGATGAAAGCGGCGATGGTATCTGCGCCTTCGCGCTCGATCATGGCTTCGAGTTCGCTGACGCAATGGGCGACGAACTGGGCTTCGCTCATGGCCAGGTCGGCGCGGCGGTAATAATAGGGCGCCTCGGTGTGCAGGACCGGCGACAGGGGCAGGTCGAACTTGTTGTGGAAGCCACTCAGCCCAGTCAGCGAGCCGGTCATCAGGCCCGAGCCGTGATAGCCGCGCCAGCGGGAGATGATCTTCTTTTTCTGCGGGCGGCCCAGGATGTTGTTGTAGTACCAGACCATCTTGATGTTGGTCTCGTTGGCGTCCGATCCGCCAAGGCCGAAATAGACCTTGGACATGTTTTTGGGCGCGCGGTCGAGGACCATCTTGGCCAGTGTAATCGAGCTCTCGGTGCCGTGCCCCACATAGGCATGGTAGTAGGACAGTTGGCGCGCCTGCTCGGCGATGGCCTCGGCCACTTCCTGCCGGCCATATCCGACGTTGACGCAATAGAGGCCGGCAAAGGCATCGAGCAGCCGGTTGCCGTCGCGATCCTCGATATAGACCCCAGAGCCGCCGGTGACGATCCGCGTCGGCGCTTCGCCGCGGGCATGCTGGCCCAGATGGGTGGACGGGTGGAAGAAGCTTTCGCGATCCCACTGGCCGAGTTGGTCATTGGTGAGCATGGGTGGGTCCTTTCGGGGTGGTTATTTCAACGCCAGTCGCGGCAGACGTATTTGACTTCGGTGAAGACCTCGAGGCCGAGGCGCGCGCCCTCGCGGCCAAGGCCGGATTGCTTCATGCCGCCGAAGGGGATGGGCGCGCCGGTGACCTTGGTGCGGTTCACGGCGACCATGCCGAATTGCAGGGCGCGGCTGGCGCGATAGATGCGGCGCGGATCGTTGGTGTGGAGATAGGCGATGAGGCCATAATCGGTGTCGTTGGCGACAGCGAGCACGGCGGCTTCGTCATCGAAGGGGGCAATGGCGGCCACCGGTCCGAACGTCTCCTCGTGCATGACGAGGGCATCGGGCGGCACGTCGACCAATACGGTCGGCTCGTAGAAGAGCGGGCCGGCCGGATGGACCTTGCCGCCGGTGAGGCAACGGGCGCCGCGGGCGATGGCGTCGTCGACATGGCTCACCTGCTTGTCGACGGCCTTCCGGTTGGTGAGCGGACCGAGGTCGCAGTCTTCAAGGCCGGGGCCGATAGACAAGGAAGCGGTGGCGGCGGCGAAGCGCTCGCAGAACTCGGCATAGACCGGACGCTCGATGAAGAAGCGGTTGGCCCCCAGGCAGTCCTGCCCCGAGGTGGCGAACTTGGCCTTGATGGCCTCTTCCACAGCCTGGTCGAGATCGGCATCGGCGAAGACGATGAAGGGCGCATGGCCGCCCAGTTCGAGCACCAGGTGCTTGATGGTATCGGCGCTCTGGCGGTACAGCAGGCGGCCGATTTCGGTGGAGCCGGTGAAGCTCAGCACGCGGATGCGCTTGTCTGCAGTCCAGGCGCCGACGATTTCGGCGGCATGGCCGGTGACGATGTTGAAAACACCGGGCGGCATGCCGGCGCGCTCGGCAAGGACAGCCAAAGCCAGCGCCGAGAATGGCGTTTCCGAGGAGGGATGGGCGACGCAGGTGCAGCCGGCTGCCAGCGCGGCCGCCGCCTTGCGGGTCAGCATGGCGCTGGGAAAATTCCACGGCGTTATGAGGGCGGCGACGCCGGCCGGTTCGCGCCACACCTCGACTTCGGCATCGGGGAGGTGTGACGTGACACTCTCGATATTGGGGCGCTTGGTCTCTTCGGCGTAGAATTCGACGAAGGAGGCGGCATAGTCGATTTCCCCACGCGCCTCCGAAAGCGGCTTGCCCTGCTCCAGGGTCATTAGCAGCGCCAAATCCTCGCGGGCGTCGCGAATGGCCTCGAACCAGGCGCGCAGGATGGCGGCGCGCTCCTGCGGCAGCAGGCCGGACCACAGGGGAAAGGCGGCGGTGGCGGCATCGACGGCCTGCCGCGCCTGGGCGGCGTCGAGCGCCGGAACGCGGCCGATTTCGCCGCCGGTGGCGGGATTGAGCACGGCGATGTGGCCACTAGCGCCGGTGGTGACGCTTTGCCCGCCGATATAGGCGGCGCGGCAGAACAACTCGGCATCAGCCAGGCCGGCGAGGCTGTCAGCGGTGATTACGGGGGAAAAAACGGACATGGCCAATTGCCTCCTGCCCGCTGACACTATCGGGACGGGGCCAGAGGCGTTCGCCAAACTGGAGGAGGAAAAAGGATGGTTGACCTGTTTGCCGCGAGGCGGCGAGGCATTTCGTCTATTGGGACGGTTGCGCCAGCAGTTCGACGGGGACCGGCTCGTTCTTGACCGGCATGGTCACGACATAGGTGTAGTAGCGCTTGATGCCGATCTGTTGCGCCAGCAGGCTGTCGATCAGCGCCTGATAGTCGCTCAGCAGGCGCACCACGATCTTGCAGAAATAGTCGACGCCGCCGCCGACCGCCCAGCATTCGATGACTTCGGGCAGCGTCTTGATCCGGGCCTCGAAGCGGGCGAAGTCCTCGGCGCGGTGGCTTTCCAACTCGACCTGGACGAAGACCATGGTGGTGGGGCCGAAGGCCTTCAGCGACACGCGGGCGCCGTAGCTTTCGATGATGCCGGCTTCCTCGAGACGGCGCAGCCGCTCCCAGCATGGCGTTGCCGACAGATTGACCCGCTCGGCCAGGGCCGCCTTGGGAATTCTGCCTTCGCGCTGCAGAATGCTCAGGATTTTTATATCCCGGTCATCCAGCCTCTGTGTTTCGGACTTGGATGAGTTCACGCCAGACCGGTATCCGTTTGATGCCGGCGAACCATAATGCTGTTCCGTGGTGGGCGTCCAGATGGCTCCTGTCATATCAACTGCTTGCGTGAATTGCGCCAGGCCGGATCATCCTTCGAGCACGGCCTTGAGGAAGGCCCGGGTGCGCTCCTCCTTGGGGTTGGTGAACAGCTCGTCGGGCGTGCCCTGTTCCTTGATGTTGCCCTGGTCGAAGAAGCACACCCGGTCGGATACTTCGCGGGCGAAGCGCATTTCATGGGTGACCAGCAGCATGGTCAGGTCATGCTCCTCGGCCAGCTTGGCGATGACATTGAGCACCTCGCCCACCAGTTCGGGATCGAGCGCCGAGGTCGGCTCGTCGAACAGCATCACTTTCGGGCGCATGGCGAGGGCGCGGGCGATGCCGACGCGCTGCTGCTGGCCGCCCGAAAGCTGATTGGGAAATTTCTGCAACTGATCGGCCAATCCGACCAGTTGCAGCAATTCCTCGGCGCGTTCGCGAGCGTCCTGCTTGGACAGGCCCAGCACCGACATCGGCGCTTCGGTGAGATTGCGCAGCACGGTCATGTGCGGGAACAGGTTGAACTGCTGGAACACCATGCCGAGCTGCTTGCGCATCTTGCGCAGATGGGCCTCGCGCGCGGGGACCAGGCCGTTCGGCCCCTGCTCGTGCCACAGCGGTTCATTGCCGACCGAGACCACGCCGCCATTGATCTTTTCAAGCGTCATCAGGATGCGCAGCACGGTGGACTTGCCTGATCCGGAGGGGCCGATGATGGTGACTTTCTCACCTCGCGCCACCTCGAAATCGAGGTCGTTGAGCACGCGGTAATTGCCGTAGCTCTTGACGACCTTTTCGAACTTGATGATTGGCTCGCTCATTTGAAGGGCAGCCCTCTCTTGGGGAGTTTGGCATCGACGAAGCGCACCAGCGCCGAGGCGACAAGGGTCATGATCAGGTAAAGGCCGCCCACCATGGACAGGGGCACCAGGTAGTTGAAGGTCTGGTCGCCGATGATGCGGGCCACGCCCAGCATTTCGAGCACGGTGACCACCGAAAGCACCGGCACGTCCTTCATGATCGACACCAGGTAATTGCCGAGCGCCGGAACCACGCGCGGCACCGCCTGGGGCAGGATGATGTGGGTGAAGGTGCGGGAGGCCGAAAGGTCGAGTGCCTTGGCCGCCTCGCGCTGGCCCTTGGCCACGGCCTCGATGCCGGCCCGGTAGACCTCGGCCATATAGGCGCTGTACTGGACGCCCAGCGCCAGGGCGCCGGTGGCGAAAGCAGGCAGGATGATATTGTAGTCGGCCAGCACGTAATAGAGGAAGAACAACTGCACCAGCAGCGGCGTATCGCGGAAAAACTCGGTGATGACGATGGTCGGCCAGGAGACGATCTTGAGCGGCACGCTCTTGAGCACCGCGAAGATGAGGCCAAGGACCATGGCGATGGCAAAGCCGGCAATGGTGGCCTGGATGGTGACCACCATGCCGCGCAGCAGGATGGGCAGGATCGACAGGGCGAAGGCCAGGTCGCCATTGCTGGTGTCCCAGGTGATTCCGAACAGCATGGCTAGCTCCTCGCCCCGCGCCAGCGGCCGACCGAGGCCTCCAGCACGCGCATCATGGCGGTCAGCACCAGAGCCATGCCGAAATACATCAGCAGGACGATGGTGTAGATGGTGGTGCTGTCCTGGGTGTAGTTGCGCAACTGTTCGGCCCGGAATGCCAGGTCGCCCAGGCTGATCAGCGAGGCCAGCGCCGTGTCCTTGAGGTTCTGCACCGCCAGGTTGCCGAAGGACGGCATCATTTCGGGGATCGCCTGGGGCAGGCTGATCTTCCACAGGGTCTGGCGGCGGGTGAAATTGAGGGCGGTGGCCGCCTCATACTGGCTGGGGGTGACGGCCTGGATGGCGCCCCGCACCACTTCGGCACCATAGGCGCCGATATTGAGCCCAAGCGCCGCCACGCCCGCCACGACGGGCGGCAGGCGCAGATCGAGCCCGATCGCATCGCCGGCAATGGGCAGGGCGAAATAGAGCCAGAACAGCTGCACCAGCAGCGAGGTGCCGCGGAAGATCTCGATATAGGCAATCGAGACGGCGCGAATGGCCCAGTTGTCACTGAGCTTTCCTATGCCGAAGATGAAGGACAGCAGGGCGCCGAGAATGGTCGAAAACACCGTGAGCTGCACGGTAATCCAGGCGCCGTCGGCAAGCGGTTTGAGATAGTCAAACCAGGGCATGGCGGGTGGTCCTCTCGCGCTCAGAGACTGTTTGAAAAACTCTGGCAGTCTCTCAGAAAGGAGCCATGGCCGGATCATCCGGCCATGGCGTCACGAGCCTATTCGGCGCAAAGGGCCTCGGTGGTCGTTGCCGTGGAGCCGGCAATGTCTTCCGGGGTAAAGCCGTAGCTGGCGAGGATTTCCGCCCAGGCATCGGTTTGCTTGAAAGTGGCCAGTTCGGCGTTGAACGCGTCGCGCAGGGCCACCGAGTCACTGTTGAAGTTGAAGCCGCCCCAGCTGCGGGCGACCTTGCCATCGATCACCGGATCGACGAAATCGGGCGCCAGCTCCACCTTGTCGCTCTTGCTGGCAAGATCGCTGGCGGTGAGGCCGGTGGCGGCATAGGCGTCGGCGCGGCCATTGGCGACGGTCGAAATGGCGTCGGCATTGGCGGCGATGATGACGATGTTTTCCTCGGGAACGCCGAGCGCCTGCATCATGTTGAGCTGGTCGGCACCGGCCATGACGGCCACTTTCAGGTCGGAACCGGCGAAGTCGGAATATTCCTTGATGCCCTTGGGATCGCCCGCCATGACCAGCAGCCCTTCACCATAGGAGGTGTTCGGCTCCGAATAGATGACCTGCTGGCAGCGCTCGGGGCGGATGGCCATTTCCGAGGCGGTCAGGTCGAAGCGGTTGGCCTGGAGACCAGGAATGAGCGAGCTGAAATTGGTCACCACCCACTGGATGTCGTCGGCTTCCATGCCGAGGGCCTTGACCACCTGGACGGCCACGTCGGGCCCTGCGCCCTTGGGGTCGCCGTTGGGATCGAGATAGCCGTAGGGAATTTCATTGGCGACGGCGATGCGGATATAGCCGCGCTCCTTGATTTCCTCGAGCGTGACGGCGCTGGCCGCGGTGGATGCCAGTGCGAGGGCAGTGATGGCGGCGAAGACTGGCGTGGCGTGTTTGCTGAAAGTTCTGCGCATATCGTGACTCCTGTGTCCCTGTGGTCGGTATGCTGAAAGCAACCATTTCGATGTCGCCGGGGGTGTTGCGGGGCAGTGGGCCGAGTGGACGTAAGCGGCGGTCGGACCTGGACCGGAAGCGATAAATGGCCCGAAAACTGCAGTCTGCTGGTGTCCCCCTCAAGACGTCGCATCGCAGTATTCAGGGTTGCGGAGAGGGGGTTCCGAGTCGAGGGAGGATACATCTATTTGTGATGGAAGTTTGCAGTCGGATCGGCTGCGCCTCTCCATCAGATTGGAAGGATCGACTATCTCGGACGTAGGCATAGTATTTGAGCGATTTGGGCCGCATCGGCAGCGCAATCGGCAAGGGGCGGACATGCCAGATCGAAACGCCGCGCGAGACACTGATATCGGGATTGTCGACGTGGCGGCGGCGCGGCAGCGCCTCGCCGGCCATGTGAGGCGCACGCCCATGATCGAGGCGCTGGCGCTGAGCACTCGCCACGGCGTTCCCGTGCGCCTCAAATGCGAACATCAACAGATCACCGGCAGCTTCAAGGCGCGGGGCGCGACCAATACGGTGCTGGGTCTTTCACAGGCGCAGCGCGAGGCGGGGGTGGCCGCCGCGTCCACCGGCAACCATGGCCGGGCTTTGGCCTACGCCGCCAAGGCGGCCGGCATACGCGCCGTGATCTGCATGTCCAGCCTTGTGCCCGCCAACAAGGTCGAGGCCGTCAGGGCGCTGGGCGCCGATGTTCGGATCGTGGGCGTCAGCCAGGACGATGCGCAACTGGAGGTCGATCGGCTGGTCCGCGACGAGGGCATGACCAATGTCGCGCCGTTCGACATGGCGGGGACCATTGCCGGGCAGGGGACGCTTGGGCTCGAAATGATCGAGGACGCGCCCGATACCGAAGCCCTGCTGGTGCCACTGTCGGGCGGCGGCCTGCTGGCCGGGGTGGCGCTGGCCGCGAAAGCCCTCAACCCGGCGGTGCGGGTGATCGGCGTGACGATGGAGCGGGGCGCGGCAATGTATGCCAGCCTCGCCAGCGGGAGACCGGTGGAGGTGACGGAGGTCCCCAGCCTGGCCGACTCGCTGGGCGGCGGCATCGGCCTCGACAACCGGTTCACCTTCTCCATGGTGCAGCGGCTGGTCGACGATGTCGTGCTGGTCAGCGAGGTGGAAATCGCCGAGGCGATCCGTCTGGCCTATATGGAGCTTGGCGAGGTCATCGAGGGGGCGGCCGCCGTCGGCATGGCCGCATTGGCGGCGGGCAGGATCGCCTTGCGCGGACCGGTCGGGATCGTGCTGAGCGGCCGCAATATCGACATGGCGCTGCATCGGCGGATCGTCATGGGCGAAAATCCGGACCTGGCGGGAGCCGGCCATGGCTGATGTCACCATCCTCACCGAAGCCGACCTGCGCGGGCTGGTGCCGCTCGACGCGGCGGCCGTTGCCTGCGTCGAGGATGCGTTCATGGCGCTGGCCACCAAGGCGGTGGTCATGCCGCCAATCCTGCGGCTGGACATGGTGGAAGCCAATGGCGAAGTCGATATCAAGACGGCCTATATTCCCGGCCTCGACAGCTTCGCCATCAAGATCAGTCCGGGATTCTTCGACAATCCCATGCTCGGCCTGCCATCGGTCAACGGCCTCATGGTGCTGCTCAGCGCCCGGACCGGCCTGCTCGAAGCCGCCCTGTTCGACAATGGCTATCTGACCGACATCCGCACGGCGGCGGCCGGAGCGGTGGCGGCCAACCACCTGGCGCGCCGGGACGCATCCTGCGCCGCCATCTTCGGCGCCGGCGTGCAGGCGCGGCTGCAGTTGCGGGCGCTGACACTGGTGCGGCCGATTTCGGAGGCCCGGATTTGGGCCCGCGACATTGCCAGAGCCACCGCTCTCGCCACGGACCTGTCGGTCGAACTCGGCTTTGCGGTGACGGCGATGGCCGATCCGCAGGCCGCAATCGCGGGCGCGGATATCGTCGTGACCACCACGCCATCGGCGAGTCCGATCATCGAGGCGGAATGGCTGGCGCCGGGCCAGCATCTGACGGCCATGGGCTCGGATGCCGAGCACAAGAACGAGATTGCCCCCGCGGTGCTGGCGCGCGTCGATCGCTATGTGCCTGACCGGCTGGCGCAGACCCGCGTGCTGGGCGAATTGCACCATGCTATCGCGGCTGGACTGGTGGCGGAAACCGCCGATTTCGCCGAGCTGGGCGCCGTTGTCGCGGGGCAGGCGCCCGGACGGGTGCGGGCGGACGAAATCACCATGGCGGACCTGACCGGGATGGGCGTGCAGGACACCGCCATTGCCACCCTGGCGCGCCAGCGGGCTCTGGCCGATGGCGCCGGGCAGATATTTTCAACCTGACTGCAGTTTTTCGGAGATCGTGATTGACCGAGACCTCGCCTGCCTTTGCCGCAACGGAATATGCGCAGCGCCTCGCCAAGGTTCGCCGCTCGATGAGCGCGGCGGCCATCGACGTCCTTGTTGTCACCGATCCATCCAATATGGGTTGGCTGACCGGCTATGACGGCTGGTCCTTCTATGTCCACCAAGCGGTGATCGTGCTGCCCGAGGGTGAGCCGCTATGGTTCGGGCGACCGCAGGACCAGGCCGGGGCTCGCCTGACGACGTTCCTCGACAAGGGCTCGATGTTTTCCTACCCCGATCACTACGTGCAAAATCCCGACATCCACCCCTATCAGGTGCTGGCCGGCGTGCTGCGCGACAAGGGGCACGGCGCCGCGCGGCTGGGCGTCGAGATGGACAATTACTATTTCTCGGCGAAATGCCTCGAAACGCTGCGCGCCGAGCTGCCCGATGCCAGGATCGGCGACGCGACTGCCCTGGTGAACTGGCAGCGCGCCGTCAAGTCGGAGGCTGAACTGGGCTATATGCGCCGCGCGGCACGGCTGGTCGAAATCATGCATGAGCGCATTCGCGCCGTGGCCGAGCCGGGCGTGCGCAAGTGCGACCTGATCGCGGAAATCTATGATGCCGGCCTGCGCGGAACCCCCGAATTCGGCGGCGACTACGCCGCCATCGTGCCACTGACGCCATCGGGCAAGGATGCGGCGGCGGCGCACCTGACCTGGGACGACCGGGTGCTGAAAGCCGGCGAGGGCACCTATTTCGAGATTGCCGGCTGCTATCGGCGCTATCATGCGCCACTGTCGCGGACGCTCTATCTGGGCGAGCCGCCGGCGGCCATGCGCAAGGCGCAGGATGCGGTGCTCGAAGGGCTGGCTGCGGGCCTGGCGGCAGCGCGGCCGGGCAATACCTGCGGCCAGGTTGCCGATGCCTTTTTCGGCGTACTGCGCCGGCATGGCGTCGAGAAATCCTCGCGTGCCGGCTACCCGGTGGGTATCTCCTATCCGCCCGACTGGGGCGAGCGCACCATGTCCATCCGGGCCGGCGACCCCTCGGTGCTCGAGGAGAACATGACGTTCCACTTCATGCCCGCCATCTGGACCGACGATTGGGGCTTCGAGACTTCGGAGACCATCCGCATCCGCGCCGGCGCCGATGCGGAATGCCTGGCCGACGTGTCGCGCGAACTCGTCATCAAACGCTGACCGGGAGGTCTGGTCTTGGCCCATGCCCTGCTCGACGACACGCTGGCGATCATGGCGAATCTCGTCGCCTTTCGCAGCGTGTCGCAAGACAGCAATCTCGAACTGATCGCCTATATCAACCAGCGGCTGGACCAGATCGGGGCGCGCACCACCCTGACGCTCGATCCCGACGGCACCAAGGCCAACCTGTTCGCGACGCTCGGCCCGCCGGACATGGATGGCGGCATCGTGCTGTCGGGACATACCGATGTGGTGCCCATCGAGGGCCAGGACTGGACCAGCGACCCGTTCCTGGCCGACCGGCGCGGCGACCGTATCTATGGTCGCGGCACCTGCGACATGAAGGGGTTCCTGGCCTGCGCCCTTGCCTTCGGGCCGCGCTTTGCCGCGGCCGATCTCAAGCGTCCCATCCACATGGCCTTCACCTACGACGAAGAGGTGGGATGTCTCGGGGCGCAGGTGATGCTGGACCAGTTGGCCAGCGTCGGGCGGAAGCCCGCGGTCTGCATTGTCGGGGAGCCTACCGACATGCAGATCATCGAGGGGCACAAGGGGTGCTGCGAATATACGACCAGCTTCACCGGGGCCGAGGGGCATGCCTCGCAGCCCGACCTTGGCGTGAACGCGGTCGAATATGCGGTGCGCTTCGTGACGCGGCTGCTCGAAATCGGGGAGGTGCTGAAGACGCGCGCCCCGGCGGAGTCGCGGTTCGATCCGCCGTGGTCGACCATCCAGGTCGGGCGGATGGCGGGCGGCATCGCGCGCAATGTCATTGCCGGCGCCTGTTCGGTGGATTGGGAACTGCGCCCGGTCTCGGCCGGCGACTTTGCCTATGCCCGCAGCCAGATCGAGGCCTATGTCGAAACCGACCTGCTGCCCAGGATGCGGCGTGTCTCGCCCGAGGCGGGCGTGATCACGCAGATCATCGGCGAGGTCGCTGGATTGGAGCCGATGAGCAATTCGGAAGCCGATGCGTTGGTGCGCAGCCTGACGGGTAACCGCAATCCGGCCACCTGCGTCTCCTTCGGAACCGAAGCGGGGCTGTTTCAGCAGCACGGCATTTCGACGGTTATCTGCGGCCCAGGATCCATCGCGCAGGCGCACAAGCCGGACGAATATATCGAGTTGTCGCAGATGGATGCGTGCCTCGACATGCTGGACCGGCTGGGCGGGCACCTGGCGGGCTAGCGCTGACGGCCGGGGCGGATCGTCTCAATAGTGAGACGATCCGGACGAATGTATTCCAGCTGTTGGGCGCATGCCTGACCGGCGTAGGGGCGTGAAGCCCACGGCGCATGCGGCACGGGACCAGGCGGGCTTAGCTAAGCTGTTGAGCCGTCAGGTCGAGCGTGGCGATTTCATTGAGAAAACGCAGCTGCAGATTGGCGTCCTTGTTGGCCAGGTCGCTGGCGCGCCGCAGCAGGACTGCAAATTCCTGGAGTGCGGCCGTCGCGGTGTCGACGGGAAGAGGTTCGCCGTCGTAACGATTGCTGAAGCGTTGCGCGACCATGCCCAACAGGATGTAGAGCGAGCCGTTGGCCTGATCTTTCTGCGCCAGATAGGCAGATTTCTTCTGAAATTCGATATAGGTTCGAACCCCGCCGCTTTGGCTTTCAAGCCAGGAACACAGCTGCTCCATGAACCACTCTCCCTGCTGCGTCAGCAATGGACACAAGATGATCAAAGGTCGACAATATCAAAAATTAGACGAAATTCCAAGGGTGGCGGAATGAACATTCAGTATGAGGAGGTCGGCCAGCGCCTGCGGGCCTATCGGCTGGGCAAGGAACTGAGTGCGGAGGATGTTGCCGAGCGCCTGGGTATTTCACGGGCCGCGGTGTACCGGCTGGAAAAGGGCGAGATCGTCAAAATCCAAATTCTGGGCGCTCTCTCGACCCTGCTGGGCGTGTCGCTGCCATCGCTGCTGGGGGTGGGGGTCGAATATTACAACAACGCCATCGCCTTCTTCGAACGCATGCGGCAGCTCGAGGAGAACGCGGTGCAGGTGCTGGGCAATTTCTCGCCGGTGTCGTCGCTGCTGCTGTCCGAGGACTATATGGCGCATTTGCGCACCATGCTGGTCGAGGCCATTCCCGACGGGGCGCCGGACCGGGCCCGGCAGGTGGATTTCGTCGGCAAGATCATCGACCTGCTGGAGGAGCGCCGCTCCACCGCGACGCGTCGTGGCGTGCCGGTAGTGAGTATCGTGGGGTCGCAGGACCTGGAGCGATTTCTGCGACTCGGGCTGATCGGCCGGTTCGACCTGCCGCCGGACGTGCAGCGGGAGCGGCGGGCGGCCGCCCGGCGGGAACTGGAAATGCTGTACCAGACCATGCTGCGCCAGCCCATCGGCGTGCAGGTCGGCATCGTCGACGGGCAGCCGCCGACCCAGACCTTCCAGGTCTATGACCGGCAGGACACTTCGGCGGTCACCCTTAGTCCCTATCGCCTGGGCGACCAGCCCAATGTGTCCTCGGGCATAGCGCTGGTCACATCGGCCCCGGAGGCCGTGAGCTATTTCAAGGACACCCTGACGCAGCAGTGGGAGACGGCGCATAAGGGGTCGGATGGCGCCCAGATGCTGCGCAATATCCTGGACAGCACGGTCGAGCCGGGCTGACAAACGCCAGGCGGATTGACAAAGGTCTTGCCTTCTGGGATCGTCTCAAAAATGAGACAGATTGCGATGACTGCGGCCGGAGCAATGGCCGCCAATACTGCCGGCAGCGTCCTGAGGCTTCCCGGCAGCGGCGTGGACGATGTTCGTGCGCAGGTCCTCTCCAACGAGAGGGTCAACGATACCTACAACCTGCTGGTGGTCGCAGCGCCGGGGCCAGCCAGCCGTGCCGTGGCCGGACAATTCTTTCACCTGCAATGCCCGACGACCGACAGGGATGCGCCCTATCTGCGGCGGCCGATGAGCACCTATCGCGCCGAACCGCAGAGCGGCGTCGTCGAGTTCCTCTACAAGGTCAATGGGGCCGGTACGCGCGGTCTCGCCAGCCTGGAGGCCGGGGATTATCTCTCGATGCTGGGGCCGCTTGGCGTCGGCTTCGCGCTGGAGCCGGACTGGCGCCATATCGTGGTGCTGGGGCGCGGCGTGGGCCTGGCGACCCTGGCGCCGCTGGCCGAAATGGCGGCCGCGCGGAATATCGGCGTTACCGCCGTGATCAGCGCGCGCGACCAGGACCAGGTGTTGTCGGTGCCGCGTTTCGCGGATATCGGCGCACATGTCGAGATCGTGCTGGACAGCGATGGCAGCAGCAGCGTCGACAATGTCGAGCGCCTGCTGCGGCGCTGCCATGCGGAGGGTCATGCCGACGCTTTCTTTACCTGCGGCTCCAACCGGCTGATGCTGCTGATGCAGCGCCTCGGCGACGAGCTGGGTATTGCCGGGCAGGTGGCCATGGAGCAGCAGATGGCCTGTGGCCTGGGCATGTGCCATTGCTGTGTCCGCGACTTCCGGGTGGCGGGTGAAACGGTGAGCCGGCGCGTCTGCTGGGACGGGCCGGTCTTCGCATTGGCCGAGGCCACGTCATGGTAGATATGGGCGTGCAGATCGGCGGGCTGGCGCTGGCCAATCCGGTGATGCCGGCTTCGGGCACGTTTGCCGAGGGGCTGGCGGATGTGGTGGATTTCAACCGGCTGGGGGCGATGGTGACCAAGACCATCACGGCCGAGCTGCGCAGCGGCAACCGGGTGCCACGCGTCGCCGAGATCAGCAATGGGCTGCTCAACTCCATCGGCATTCCCTCCAAGGGGCTGGACTATTTCCTTAGCGAAACGCTGCCATTCTATCGGCAATTCGAGAGCCCGTTGGTGGTGTCGATTTCGGCACCGACGGCTGATGCCTTTGCCGAACTGGCCGGCCGGCTCCAATTGCCGGGAATAGCGGCGATCGAGGCCAATATCTCCTGTCCCAATATCGAGGAGGACGGGCATGCCTTCGCCATGTCGGCATCCTCGACGAGCCAGGTGATGCGCAAGCTGCGCGCGGCGAGCAGCCTGCCGCTCTGGGCCAAGCTGACGCCCAATACCGGCGACGTGGTAGCGGTGGCGCGGGCGGCCGAGGATGCCGGCGCCGATGCGCTGGTCGTGGCCAATACGATCCTGGCCATGTCGATCGATACCGAAACGCGGCGGCCGACGCTGGGCAATATCATGGGCGGATTGTCGGGACCGGCGGTCAAGCCGATCATTGTCCGCATGACCTATCAATGCGCCCGCGCCGTCACGATTCCGGTCATCGGCTGCGGCGGGATCGCAGACGCGAATGACGCGGTGGAATTCATGCTGGCGGGTGCCAGCGCGGTGCAGGTGGGCACGGCGACCTTCGTGCAGCCACATGCCATGACCCAGGTGATCGACGGCCTGGCGGCCTATTGCGCGCGAAAGGGGGTCGACCGCGTCGCCGACCTGACCGGCGCCGTCAGCGATGCGGGGCTGCGGCTCGGCGATAGCGAAATCCTGCCATGACAGCGGCTCCGGTACTCGACAGCGAAGCGCTGGCCACGCAGCTTTTCGACCGCCTGGCGGCCGTCACCGGCGATGGCGTCGGCATTACGCGAGAATGCTATGGCGAAGGCGAGGATGCGGCTTTGGCCATTTTCCGGGAGGCGGCCGAAGACCTGGGGCTGGTGGTGGAGGCGGACAGTGTCGCCAACCTGATCGTGCGGCTGCCCGAGGATGATGGCACGGTGCCGGCCCACTATATCGGCAGCCATGCCGACTCGGTACCGCAGGGTGGCAATTTCGACGGGGCGGCGGGGATCATTGCCGGGCTGCTGTGCCTGGCGCGCATCCGCCAATCGGGCCGGACACTGACCCAGCCGGTGCGCGTCATCATGCTGCGCGGCGAGGAGAGCGCGTTTTACGGGCGGGCCAATATCGGTTCGCGCGTGCTGTTCGGGCTGCTCGATCCGTCGGATCTTGAGGCGCGCTCGCGCGGCAAGGGCCGCACGCTGGGCGAGGCGATGGAAGCCACGGGCATCGACCTTGGGCCGATCCGCGAGGGGGAAGTGCTGTTCGATGCCAAGGGGGCGCTGAGCTATCTTGAACTGCATATCGAGCAGGGACCGGTGATGGTGGCGCGGGACCTGCCGACCAGCGTGGTGAGCGGGATTCGCGGCAATATCCGGCATCGCAAGGTGGTGTGCCGGGGCGAAGCAGGCCATTCGGGCGCCATTCCGCGCTGGCTGCGCAAGGATCCAGTATTCGCCTTTGCCGAACTGATCGGCCGGCTGGACGAGCATTGGCGCACGCTGCTGGAGCGCGGGCTGGACCTGGTCGTCACCAGCGGGGTGGTCAGCACCGACGCGGCCGACCATGCCATCAGCCGGATTCCGGGCGAGATCGGCTTCAGCTTCGAAATTCGCAGCCAGAGCCGGGACACGTTGGAGGCGTTCTATGAACTGTTCCGCAGCGAGTGCCGCGCCGTGGCGGCGCAGAGGGGCGTGCGGTTTGAGTTCGACGAGCGGGTGGTCGCCGAACCGGCGCGGATGGATGACGGGATCATCGCCCGGCTGAGCGAGATGACCGAGCGCTGCGGGCTGCCGCTGGAGGTGCTGCCCAGCGGCGCGGGACACGATGCAGCGGTATTCGCCAATGCCGGGGTGCCGTCGGGCATGATTTTCGTGCGTAATCGCAACGGATCGCATAATCCTGATGAAGCCATGGAAATTGCCGACTTCCTCAAGGGAGTCGATGTGCTGCATGGGCTGGTTACCGCTGGAAACTGACATGACCTCACTTACGATCCGCCGCCCCGTCGACCTGCATGTGCATTTTCGCGACGGGGCCGTGCTGCGGCAGGTGGTGCCCTATACGGCGCGGCAGTTTGCCCGGGCCATCGTCATGCCCAACCTGGTGCCACCGGTCACCACGGCGAAAATGGCCGCGGACTATCGCAGCCGCATCCTGGCGGCGGTGCCGGAGGGGCAGGATTTCGTGCCGATGATGACCTGCTACTTGACCGACCATACCGATCCTGCCGATCTGGTGGCCGGATATCGGGACGGCATCTTCGTGGCGGCAAAGCTCTATCCGGCACATGCCACGACCAATGCGCAGCACGGGGTCAGTTCGATCGACAGGCTCGACCCGGTCTTCGCGGCGATGAGCGAGCATGGCATCCCGCTGCTGACGCATGGCGAGCTGGTGGGGCCGCATGTGGATATCTTCGACCGCGAAAAGCTGTTCATCGACCAGGTGCTGATCCCGGTGCTGGAGCGGTTTCCACAATTGCGGCTGGTGATGGAGCACATCACCACCCAGGAGGGCGCCGAATTCGTTGCCAGCCGTGGCGCCAATGTCGCGGCAACGATCACGCCTCAGCATCTGCTCTACAACCGCAATGCGCTGTTCGAGGGTGGGTTGCGGCCGCATCTTTATTGCCTGCCGGTGCTGAAGCGGGCGCGCCACCAGGTGGCTTTGCGCGCGGCGGCGACCAGCGGGTCGGCGCATTATTTCCTCGGTACGGACACGGCGCCGCATGTGAAACGGCTGAAGGAAGCCGATTGCGGCTGCGCGGGCGTGTTCAGCGCGCCGGTGGCGGTGGAAGCCTATCTGAAGGTGTTCGACGAGGATGGTGCGCTCGACCGCTTCGAGGCTTTCGCCTCGCTCAACGGCCCGGCCTTCTATGGTTTCGCTCCGAGCGAGACCCGCGTGACGTATAGCAAGGCGCCGCATGTGGTCGAGGCGTCCATTGCTGTCGAAAACGACGAAATAATCCCGCTCTTCGGCGGCACTTCCGTTGACTGGACTTTGCAGCAGCAGCTATAGCGAGGCGGTTGCACTCAAACTCGAACCAGTTGCACCGCGGCGTTAGCGTCCGACGGCTGGTCCTTGGCGCGACCTGTTGTGGCCCCCATGATGAGGATACCTACAGTGAGCACATTACGCCTGAGCGGAGAGAAGAAGGCAATCGCGCGCCAGACCGCCCGCATGATGCTGGAAATCAACGCGGTTCATTTCAACGCGAGCCAGCCATTCGTTTTCACCTCCGGCTGGGCGAGCCCGGTCTATGTCGACTGCCGCAAGCTGATTTCCTATCCCCGGCTGCGGTCGGCCCTGATGGACATGGCGGCCCAGACCATCACGGCGGAAATCGGCTTCGAATCGATCGACGTGATTACCGGTGGCGAGACAGCCGGCATTCCCTTCGCGGCCTGGATCGCCGACAAGCTGATGCTGCCGATGCAGTATGTGCGCAAGAAGGCCAAGGGCTTCGGCCGCAATGCCCAGATTGAAGGCGAAGTGGTGGCCGATGCGCGCACGCTGCTGGTCGAGGACCTGGCGACGGACGGCCGGTCCAAGGTGATGTTCGCCGATGCGCTGCGGCGGGCAGGTGCCAAGGTCGATCACTGCTTCGTGGTGTTCTACTACGACATCTTTCCCAATAGTGCCGAGCTGATGAAGGAGCTCGGCGTCGAGCTGCACTACCTGGCGACCTGGTGGGATGTGCTGGAAGTGGCGCGCGAGATGCAGCACTTCGACAAGAATACGCTCGATGAAGTCGAGAGCTTCCTGAACAATCCAGCGGCCTGGTCGTCGGCCCATGGCGGGATCGCCGAATTCGCGCCGACCGCTTCCTGAGACGGGGGCACAGGCAAAGAGGCGGCCCAGCGGCCGCCTCTTTTTTGTCTGGTTCGGCTATGGTGCCAGCAGGCGCGGCAGGAACATCGACAGGTCGGGCACGTAGGTCACCACCACCAGTGTCAGCAGGTTGACCACGATGAACGGAGTGACGCCGCTGATGATCTTGGCGACGGACTCGTTCAGCGTCGAGGACGCCACGAAGATGTCGAGGCCGAAGGGCGGCGTAATCATGCCGATACAGGTATTGAGGCAGACGATGATGCCGAAATGGATCGGGTCGATGCCGAAGCTGACGGCAACGGGGTAGAGCGCCGGCACCAAGATCAGCAGGGTCGAGTTGGGATCGATGAACATGCCGGCCACCAGGAACAGCAGGTTGACGATCAAGAGGAAGACGATCCAGTTGGCCTCGATGCTCTCCATGAAGCCGATCACCATGTTGGGCACCTGCGCCAGCGTGATGAAGTAGGCGACAAGGCTGCCCACGGCCAACAGCACGAAGATGGACGCGGTGGTGATCGCGGCACTGGTGGCTATGCGGGCCACATCGGGAAACTTCATCTCGCGATAGACCAGCAATTCGATCAGCAGGGCGTAGACGACGCTGGCGGCAGCCGCCTCGGTGGGCGTGAAAAAGCCAGAATAGATGCCCCCCAGCAGCACAACGGGCAATCCCAGCGCCCACATGCCTTTGCGCACCGCATGCCATCGTTCGCGGAAGGGCAGCCGCGCGGTGCCGCCGAGGCCGTGGCGGCGGGCATAGATCAGCACATAGACCGCGAAGGCCGCCGACAGGAAGAGCCCGATGACAAGGCCGGCGGCGAACAGGGCCGCCACCGATGTACCGGTGAGCCAGGCATAGATGATCAGCGTGATGGAGGGGGGGATGAGCAGGGCGACTTCGGCCGAGGAGATGAGGAGGCCCAGCGAGAACTTGTCGCTGTAGCCCTGTTCGCGCATCTGCGGATAGAGAATGCGGCCCAAAGCGGCCACCGTGGCGGGAGCCGAACCCGAGACCGAGCCGAAAGCGGCGGAGGCGGCCACCATGCTGAGGCCAAGGCCGCCGGCGTGATGCCCGAGAAAAGCCTTGACCACATTGGTCAACTGGCGGGCGATATTGCCGCGCGCCATGATCTCGGCAGCCAGGATGAAGAATGGAATGGCCATGAGAGTGGAGTGGTTGATGCCCCCCACCAGCTTCTGGCCATAGAGCACTTCGGGCACGGCCGAATAGAAAATTTCCTTGGTGAGGATGCCGGGCAGGCCGAGCACCAGCAACATTTCGAATCCGAGGAACAGCAGCGCCAGAGCACCGATAAACAAGGCAATGACAATCATGGCTCAGACGGCCCCTTCGTGGGTGCTGTTTGACCAGCGATCGATGACGCCGGCAAGGCTCAGCGCGTAGCGGAGCGCCAACAGGGCAAAGCCCGCCGGGAGCGCCAGATAGAGATAGGCGGTGGAAATACCCAGCGTCGGGCTGCGTTGCCCGGTATTGGCGATGATCATGGTCATCTCGATACCTACCCAGGTGATGTAGAGGCTGAAGAGCAAACCCGTGAGGTCGATGATCTTGCGCAGCACGAACTGCACGCGCGAGGGCATCATTTCGAGGTAGCTGGTCATGGCAATCTGCCGGCCGCGCTCAAGGGCAATGCCGAGGGCCAGGAAAACCAGCCAGACCATCAAATAACGGGTGGCCTCGTCGACCCAGACGACATAGCGCGCGTAGGGCGGGGCGATTTCCCGGACGGCGATGGACCCGCTATACATCAGCACCATGACCAGCATCACGCCGGCAAGCAGCGTGTGTTCAAGCGAGCGTAGGAAGCGCAGCAAAGCAGCCATTCATGGTCCATTCCAAATGTGTCGGCGCCTCGCGGGAGGCGCCGACCGTGGTCGATTACTGGCCGACGATCTCGGCATATTGAGCTTCGTAGACGTCCACGATGGTCTTGCCGGCATCGCCAGCACCGGCCAGGTAGGCGTCGCGGGCAGGACCATACATCACTTCGCGGAAGGCGGCACGCTGGGCGTCGTCGAGTTCGACGATATCGATGCCGCTCTGCTTGATGGTTTCGAGAGCGGTCGCCTGGGCGGCTTCCTTGATCTGTTCGACCTGCGGGCGGACTTCGTCAAACGCCGCGACGATGATGTCCTGGTATTCGGCCGGCAGGGAATTCCACCAGCCGGGGTTGAACAGGACCACGTCCTCATTGGCACCGTGCTCGGAGATCAGCAGATGCTGCTGCACTTCCTGATACTTCATGGTGGCGATGGTATCGAGCGCGTTTTCCTGGCCGTCGACAACGCCGGTCTGCAGGGCGGTGTAGAGTTCACCGAAGGGCAGGGCGATGGCCGAGGCGCCCACCGCGTTGAACTGCTCGATCAACACGGCCGAGTCCATGACCCGGAAGCGCTGGCCGGCGAAATCCTCGACATTGGCGATCTCGTTGTTCGAGGTCATGGCCTTGCGCCCGTTGGGCCACAGGGCCACGGCGTGGAAGCCGAGCGGCTCGAAGCTGGCCAGCACGGCATCGCCGAAGGCACCGCCGCGCAGGGCCGCGGCCTTTTCACGATCCGACGGATAGAGGAAGGGGACGTCGAGAATGGAGACGGCGGGGTTGAAGCCAGCAAGGAATGCCGCCGGCGAGACGGTGCCCTCGATGAGGCCGAGCTGGACGCCTTCGTTCATTTCGCGAGCCTGACCCAACTGGCCGGCCGGGAAGAGTTCGAACGCCACGGCACCGCCAGTGCGCTCCTTGACCAGGTCGGCGACCATGACGAGGCCGGCATGGCGCGGCTGCTGGTCGGATTCCAGGTGCCCGATGCGGGCGGTAAATTCCTGGGCTGCCAGCGGCGTCGTGCCCAGAGCAAGGGCGACGCCGAAAATGGCAAAGGCGAGTCTGTTGACAGTCATAACGTCCTCCGAGGGGTAACTTTCATGCGAACCGATGCCGAGTAAACGTGCCCTGTCGGGATGGAGTCAAGGATTAATCTAAAAAAATAGACAGAACGCAAAACTGGCTAAGGTTTAGGCGATCGAGTGGGTAGCGGGGCAGCAGTTCGCCCGCGAAAGGGGCATTCGTACTGCAGCCGCGTTGGCACAGGTGCTTCCCGACTCGCGTGGTCGGAGCAGCCAAGTGCCGTTGCAGGCCAGAGCAGGCTGGTGAATCACGGGATGACTATAAATCGAGACTCGTCGCAGGCCACTCGGGCGGCGGCCGCGTGACCTGCTGGCCGGCTTAATAGCCGGTCCTGGTCATCACGGCTCATAGATGCGCCGGCTATCGTATCAATTTTTGGACTGATGCCCTTTGCCGAGTGGCGCGCGATAGTCGCGGCTGGTCAGGCGAGCCGCATTATCCGGCGCGCATCCTCGACGTGGCGTTCCAGTGCGCCACGAAACGCCTGCGGGTTTTTGCCGAGCGACAGAATCGAGCGGGAGGCGGACGGAACGGCGCGATTGACGGCGTCACCAAACTGGGCGGCGACATCGGCGAAAGTAGCGCCTTGTGCCCCGAGGCCGGGAACGAGGAAGAGCGAGGTCGGCAGGGCGGCAATGGTCTGTGCGGCGCCGGCACCAAGCGTGGCCCCCACCACGGCACCGACCGGGCCATTGCCGAATCGGTCGAGGCGGTGCTGGTTGAAGGCGGAAATCTGAACGGCCAGATGGTCGGCAATGGTCTTGCCGTTTATCAGCGCGTCCTGCAGTTCGGCCGCTTCGGGATTGGAAGAGCGCACGACGACGAAGACGCCGGTGCCGCTATCGGCAGCGCGTTCGAGAAAGCCGGTATAGGCGCCCAGGCCCAGATAGGGGCTGATGGTGACGGCGTCGCAAGCAAAGGGGGCGTCGTCGCCAAGCCAGGCCTGGCCATAGGCATCCATGGTGGAGCCGACGTCACCGCGCTTGGCATCGGCAATGACCAGCAGGCCCGCGGCGCGCGCATCGCGCATGAATGACTGCAGCGTTTCCATGCCGGCGGGACCGAACGCCTCGAAGAAGGCGACCTGCGGCTTGACGACGGCAACATGCTCACGGGCGCATGCGAGAACCTCGTCGCAGAACCGGCGCAACCCGTCGATATCGGCATCGAGACCCCAGCCGGCGAGCACTTCGCGCGATGGATCCACACCCAGGCAGAACGGTGACAGATCGCGCGATGCTGTCGCGAAACGCGTCCAGAACGGCATGGATACCGGAGAGGAGACGGAAGCGTTTGCAGTTGTCTCGTAATTCATGACCGGGATCAAAATTAGAACGGGTTGGACATCTGTCCAAAAATTTATACTGCACTTGGTGGCCTGTCCATCCGAAATGTCTCTTGAGGCGACATGGCGTGCCGCGGCGAGCTTGACTCTCCCCTGCCATTGCATGGCGGGCGGAACTGGGCTCAACTTGGCGGGCGAGCATCGCCGGAGCGAACCGGCGGGCCGGGAGGATATGCCGGGTTGCAATCGATCCAACGCCGTCGCGTCTGGCTGGGGCTGGTGGCCGTTTTCGTGGTCGCCGGCGTTGCGCTGGGTTGCTGGCGACTGGCCTATCTGCGGCAGTTCGGCGAGGTGGAACGGCAGGTGCAGGACCGCCTCACCATCAACCTGCGCTCGGTCGAGAGCGAAATCGAACGCTTCCGCTACCTGCCGGGCGTCATCGGACAGGACGGGCGCGTGGTGGCGGCACTGCAGCAGCCGGGATCGATGACATCGTCAGGCGCCGCCAACGGCTATCTGCAGGCTGTCAGAGGCATGTCGGGGGCGGACGAGCTTTACGTCCTCAATCTTGCCGGGCAGACCATCGCTGCCAGCAACTGGGATGAGCCCGGCAGCTTCGTGGGCCACAATTATGCGTTCCGGCCGTATTTCCTCGATGCCATGGCGACGGGCAGCGGCCGCTTTTATGCGGTGGGCGTAACGACAGGCAAGCCGGGCTATTTCCTGTCGGGTCGGGTGGATATCGGCGGCGAGCCCATCGGCGTCGTGGTCGCCAAGGTCGATATGGGGCCGTTGGCCATGACCTGGGCAGCAGCAGGCGAAATGAGTGCGGTCGCGGATCGCGACGGGATCGTGTTTCTCTCCGGCGATCCGCGCTGGAACTACCGGCCATTGCAGACGCTGGCGGGCGATACGATCGAATTGCTGCAAGCGGAACGGCGCTATGACGGCATAGACATCGCCGCCGCGGCGCCGTTGGCTCCGGCCGAGGCGGCGGCGGGGAGTCTGCTTATCAATCTGCCCGACGACACTTATCTATTGGGCCGGCGCGCCATCGAGCCGGATGGCTGGCAATTGCTGTCGGCATTGCCGCTGGAGCCGGTGGAGCGTGAAGCCCGGCTGGTAGGCGGCCTGGCTGCGCTCATCGCCATATTGGGGCTGGGCGCGCTGGTCTTTGCCAACCAGCGCCGGCAGATCGTCCGGCTGAAGCTGGAACAGAATGTCATCCTGGAGCGGCGGGTTGCCGAACGCACCCAGGCGCTGGCCCACGAGGTGGAGGAGCGGCGGCGCACCGAGGCCGAGCTGCGGGCGACGCAGGAAAATCTCATCCATGCCGCCAAGCTGGCGGCGCTTGGCCGCATGTCGGCGGCCATCGTGCATGAAGTGAGCCAGCCGCTCTCGGCCCTCGACAATACGCTGGCGGCGGCGGACCTGCATGCCCAGCGCGATGCGCCGGCCGAAGTTCACCGCAATCTCGGCAATGCCCGCAACCTGCTGCGCCGCATGCAGCGCACGGTCAAGCACCTGCGCACCTTCTCCTCGCGCCGCGAGCCGGGGCCGCCCGAGGCGGTCAATATCGCCACGGTGCTTGAAGCGGCGCTCGATATCGTCGCGCCACAGGCGCGGGACGGGGCGGTGCGCGTGGAAAAGGCGCTGGGACCCGAGCTGCCGCGTGTGGCCGGCAATGCGGTGCGGCTGGAGCAGGTGTTCATCAACCTCGTGCTCAACGCCATAGAGGCGACGGCCGAGGCCGAGAATCGGGAGGTCCGGGTCACGGCCCGGAGCGACGAACGGGGGGTGTCGGTGGAGATTGCCGATACCGGCCCCGGCATTCCCCAAACGGTTCGGGAACGCCTGTTCGAGCCGTTCTTCACCACCAAGAGCACCGGAGAGAGCCTGGGGCTGGGCCTCTCCATATCCCGAACGCTGGTCGAGGAATTCGGCGGCGCGCTGCGTTTCGATGTGCGACCGGGTGGGGGCACGCTGGTCAGCGTGGTGCTGCCGCTCTATCAGGCCGAACCGGTGCGCAAGAGGCTGGCGCCGGCATGAGCAGGGGAAGCATCGTATTCATCGACGACGAGGCCGAGCTTTGCGCCGCGGCGGAGGAATGGCTGGGTGTTTCCGGCTTCAGTGTCTCCAGCTTCACCGCGCCACAGAGGGCGCTGGAACGGGTGGAGCCGGCCGACATAGACTGCGTGGTCACCGACGTCCGCATGCCGGGGCTGGGGGGTATCGAGGTGCTCGACCACTATCGCGCGGTGGCGCCGGACCTGCCGGTCGTCCTGCTCACCGGCCATGGCGATGTGGCCCTTGCCGTCGATGCGATGCGGAGCGGCGCCCATGACTTCATCGAAAAGCCCTATGATGCCGAGCATCTGGTGGCGATCCTCGACCGGGCCACCGAGCGCCGGAGGCTCGGACGCGAGCTTGCCCGGCTGCGCCAGGCCGCAGGGGGCGTCGAGATCGAGGATCGGCTGGTCGGACTGGCGCCGGCCATGGTTGCGCTGCGCCGGTCCATCCTGCAACTGGCCAATATCGACGTGGACGTGCTGGTGAACGGAGAAACCGGCACCGGCAAGGAGGTTGTGGCCCGCGCGCTGCATGATTTCGGCGGTCGCGCCAAGGGGCAGTTCGTGGCCATCAACTGCGCCGCCATTCCCGAGACGGTGTTCGAGAGCGAGATGTTCGGCCATGCCCGCGGAGCCTTTACCGGAGCCGCGGGCGAGCGCATCGGCAAGCTCGAATATGCCAAGGGCGGCACCGTGTTTCTCGACGAGATCGAGTCGATGCCGCTATCGCTACAGGCCAAGGTGCTGCGGGCCATCCAGGAGCGAAGCGTCGAGCCGCTGGGGACCAATATGTCCCGGCCCATCGACGTGCGCTTCATTGCTGCCAGCAAGGCAGACCTCAAGGCCGAAAGCGAGGCAGGCCGTTTTCGGCCGGACCTCTATTTCCGGCTCGCCACGGTGGAACTGGCCGTGCCGCCGCTGCGCCAGCGCCGCGAAGACGTGGCGCTGCTGTTCAACCTGTTCGCCGCCGATGCGGCACGGCGGTTCCGCCTGCCCGATACGGGCACTTACTGCCTGCCGCCGGGGCTCGAAACGTCGGACTGGCGGGGCAATGTACGCGAACTCAGGGCGCTGGCCGAGCGGACGGTGCTGGGCATGGTGCAGCGCGGCATGGGTCCGAGCGACGGGGGGGCAGGCGGCAGCCTTGCCGATCGTGTCGCCCGCTTCGAGGCCGCGGCCATCGAGCAGGCGCTGCGCGCGGCCAATGGCTCCACGGCCGATGCCGCCGAACGGCTCGGGCTGGCGCGTCGCACGCTCAACGAGAAGATTGCGCGCTATGGCCTGAGGGTGCCGGGCGCGAGCGTGCGCTAGCTGGCGGATTTCCGCCAGGGCAGGGGATCGCCTGGCGGATCGGCGCTCGGGCTGGCCGCGCGCAGCATTCAAAAGGCCCGATTTGCTGGCTTCTCCCGATTGGCATGCCCTTTGCAATGTGGCGGGCAGTCCCTGCGCGTGGAGGCGTCGGGGCAGAAACATCGAACATGCAGGGAGGAATATCGCATGTCTTTCGTTCCCGTCCGCCGCGTAGCGGGCCTGGTTGCCGGCGCTGTCCTGGCCATAAGCGGCAGCGCTGCCGTCAACGCCCAGGAATTCATCAACATCCTCACCGGCGGCACATCCGGTGTCTATTATCCGCTTGGCGTCGCGCTGTCGGAAATCTATGCCGAGGAGATCGAGGGTGTCCGTACCCAGGTGCAGGCGACCAAGGCGTCGGTCGAAAACCTGAACCTGCTGCAGCAGCACAAGGGCGAACTCGCCTTTGCCTTGGGCGACTCGGTCAAATCCGGCTGGGATGGTTTGCAGGAGGCGGGGTTCCCGCAGCCGCTGACGGACCTGCGGGCCGTCGCCGCCATCTATCCCAACTATGTGCAGATCGTCGCCAGCGCCGAAAGCGGCATCAAGACGCTCGCAGACCTCAAGGGCAAGTCCATCTCGGTGGGTGCGCCGGCTTCGGGCACCGAACTCAATGCACGGGCCATCTTCGCGGCCGCCGGCATGAGCTATGACGATCTGGGCAAGGTCGAATTCCTGCCCTATGCGGAATCGGCCGAGCTGATCAAGAACCGCCAGCTCGACGCCACGCTGCAATCGTCGGGCCTGGGCGTCGCCTTCATCAAGGATCTGGCGGCAACCATGGACATCACCATCGTCAGCATTCCCGCCGAGGTGGTGGACAGCATTGGCGCGCCCTACGTGGCGACGGTCATTCCGGCCGGTACCTATGACGGCCAGGACGAGGATGTCAGCACGGCCGCCATCGGCAATATCCTGGTGACCCATGCCGGCGTCAGCGACGAGACCGCCTACCAGATGACCAAGCTGCTGTTCGAAAATCTCGACCGGCTGAAGGCGTCGCACTCGGCGGCGAATGGCATCGATCCGGCAACGGCGTTGCAGGGTCTCAGCATTCCGCTGCATCCGGGCGCCGAGCGCTACTACAAGGAAGCCGGCCTGCTCTAACCGATATGCGTCCGGGAGCAGCGGCTCCCGGACGTCCATTCCTGCGAGTCCTGGGGAGGAAACTCGATGTCTACCGCATCTGCGGCGATAACGCCTGAAGTCACTACCGCCGAGGAGGCCGTAGAGGGTCTGCCGCCCGGCTTCGGCCCCGGCCTGATGGGCCGCATCGCCTTCGGCATTGCCATCGCCTTCGCGCTGTTCCAGCTGTGGACGGCGGCCTATGGCACGCTGCCCAGCCAGGTGGTCCGCGCCATGCATGTGGGCTTCCTGCTGCTGCTTGGCTTCGGCCTGGTCGGCAACCTTGTCGCCAAGACCATGTGGGGCCGTGTTTTCTTCTGGTCGCTGGCCGTGCTCGGCTTCCTGACCGGCATCTATAACTGGGTGTTCTATGCCGACCTGCTGAAACGCAGCAGTTTCCTGAGCCCATTCGACCTGACGGTCGGGACGGTGATGATCGTGCTGGTATTCGAGGCGGCGCGGCGCCTGATGGGCCTGCCGCTGGCCATCATTGCCGGCCTGTTCCTCGCCTACTGCTTTTTTGGCCAGTATATGCCCGGCGCCTTCGTGCATCGGGGCTATGATTTCGCGCAGATCATCGAGCATTTCGGCTTCGGCACGGAAGGCATCTACGGCACGCCGGTCTATGTGTCCTCGGCCTATATCTTCATCTTCGTGGTCTTCGCCGCCTTTCTCGAACGGGCAGGTATGATCCGGCTGTTCAACGATTTCGCGCTGGGGCTGGTCGGCGGATGGCGGGGCGGGCCGGCGCAGGTCTGCACGCTGTCCTCGGCATTGATGGGCACGATTTCGGGCTCCGGCGTCGCCAATGTGGTGGCCAGCGGCCAGTTCACCATTCCGCTGATGAAGCGGTTCGGGTTCCGCTCGGCTTTTGCGGGCGGGGTGGAGGCGACTTCGTCCATGGGTGGGCAGATCATGCCTCCGATCATGGGGGCCGTGGCCTTCATCATGGCCGAGACGCTCGATGTGCCCTACAGCTCCATCGTCCTGGCGGCGATCATCCCGGCCATCCTCTACTTCGCCACCTGCTTCTGGGTCGTTCACCTGGAGGCCGGCAAGGCGGGGTTGCGCGGCATGGACAAGGCCGACCTGCCCAATCCGTGGACGGCGCTGCGCGAGAACTGGCCTCTGGTGCTGCCGCTGGCGGCCCTGGTCTACCTGCTGTTTGCCGGCTATACGCCGATCTTTGCGGGCACGATGGGCCTGGCGCTGGTCGTGGTGCTCATCCTGGGCACGCCGCTGGCCGCCGCCATCGGGCCCAAGGTCTTCCGCTACGTGTTCTGGCTGGCGCTGGGACTGGCCTCGGCCGCCTTCCTGCGCTTCGGCGTCAACCTGCTGATGGTGGTCATCGGTGTGCTGGTGCTGGCCTGCATCTTCGTCAATGGCGGGCGGGAAACCCTGGCCATCGTGCGCGACTCGCTGGCCGAGGGCGCCCGCAATGCGCTGCCGGTGGGCATTGCCTGCGCCATTGTCGGCATCGTCATCGGTACGCTGACGCTGACCGGCATCGCCTCGACCTTCATCGGCGCCGTCATCGCCATCGGCGAGGACAACCTGTTCCTCTCGCTGGTGCTGACGATGATTACCTGCCTGGTGCTGGGCATGGGCATTCCCACCATTCCCAACTACATCATCACCTCGTCGCTGGCCGGGCCCGCCCTACTGGAACTGGGGGTGCCGCTGATGGTCAGCCATATGTTCGTCTTCTACTTCGGCATCATGGCGGACCTGACCCCGCCGGTGGCACTGGCCTGCTTTGCGGCCGCGCCAATGGCCAAGACCTCGGGGCTCAAAATCTCGATCCAGGCGACCAAGCTGGCCGCGGCCGGCTTCATCGTGCCGTTCATGGCGGTCTATACGCCATCGCTGATGCTGCAGGATGGCGGGGCGATTGCCGCGCAGTTCGGCTATCCGGTGGAGGTGGTCTACATCGTGTTCAAGACGGTGCTGGCGATCGGGCTGCTGGGTGTGTCGGTGGTCGGCTATCTGTTCGGGCCGGCGAATATGCCGGAGCGCATCGGGGCCTTCGTCGTCGCCATCCTGTTGATGCTGGCGCTGCCGCTGACCGATGAAGCTGGCTTCGTTTTGGCCATATTGCTCATCGGACAGCAGTGGTGGCGCATGCGGCGCGGGCCGGTGCCCGGCGCGGTGAGCTGATGTTGTGCATCGCTTCGGCCGGCGCTGTCGCAGCCCTGGCGGCGTCCAGCTTCACGCTGAGCTGGACCCACTCGGTGGAACACACCCAATGGCGGGAAAGCTGGGTGGTCCAGGGCGACCGGCTGCAAGTGGTGGAGGCCAGCGTGGAAGGGTCGGGGGCGGGCATTGCGGTGCCCCCCGACGCCGTCTGGGCGGATGGACGCTGGAGCTACAAGCCGGTCCTGGGGCCGCTGCCCAGCCTCAACCTCGCCGCTTCGGGCATGACGCCCAGCCCCTGGACGCTTTGTACCCCCGATGGGCAGTGCCTGGCGCTGGGGGAAAAGGCGGGCGAAGTGGCGCGGCTGTGGGCCGGGCCGAGCTGCGACCGGCCCTGAAGTGTCAGTCGCTCGCCGCCGGATTGCGGGCGGCAATCATGGTGCGGGCGATGTCGACAAAACCAAGGCCGGCGGGGCGGCTGGATATCCATCTGGGCTTGGTGGCGATGTCATCGAGCACCGGCAGAATATTGGCGACGCCGAACGCGTTCCTGAAATAGCCGAACATGGGGGCGTCGTTGCGCGAGTCCCCGACAAAGGCGGTCTGGTCGTCGATTTCGTCCTGGGCGATGTCGAACTGGCGCAGCAGGCGTTCGCTCATGGTCTGCTTGTCATAGCTGCCCATCCAGGTGTTGATGTGGATCGAGCTGATGGCGACCCGGGCCCCCAGGGCACGGAGCTGGCCGGCCAGGGCATCGACTTCCTGTCGGGAGCGGCCGGAAATGTCGATGGCCACGTCGGCCAGGCGGAAGCGCTGGTCGCGCGCCAGGGTAAAGTCGCCCAGCAAGGGTTCGATCGCATGCAGGTGCCGGGCCTGCCGTTCGGCCTGGATCACCTCGCCGTCCCAGAAGGCCATTGCGACCTGGCCATCCTCGAGCGTCATGGCCAGGGCACCGCTTTCGCCGATGGCGGCGACGACCGGCCAGGCGCGCACGATATGCTCGCACCAGCCTGCCGAGCCGCCGGTGACCGGGATCACGGCGATGCCGGCAGCGCGCAGGTCCCATAGGGCCTGATAGGTTTCGGGCAGCAGGCGCCCCTCGGTGGTCAGGGTGTCGTCGATATCGGTGAAGAGATAGCGGACTGCACGCAACTGTTCGGGCAGGGGGGCCGGGCCACGAAAACTCATGCCGGATCCTCGCCGCAGAGCACGACCTCGGTTCCGGCCTCGGCCAGAGCCCGCATGGCCGCGCCATCCTCGGGGAGACGATCGGTGAAGAAGGTGTCGATGCGCTTGAAGGGCACGACGCGCACGGAGGCGTCCCGCGTCCACTTGCTGATGTCGGCCGCCAGCAACTGCGTGCGCGAGTTTTCGATCAGCGTCGTGGTGGTCTGCGCCTCGCTATAGCTGAAATCGAGCACGCCCTTGGTCGGGTCGAGCGCGCCGGCGCCGATCACCGCATAGGAGGCATAGAATTTCTCGAAGAAGCGCAGCGCATCGGCGCCGACCACGTCGCGGTCGTCGTGGCGCAGCAGGCCGCCCGTCATGTGGACTTCCACCTGCGGGGCCTCCGACAGCGTCAGCGCCACGTCGATATTGTTGGTGACCACACGCAGCCCTTCATGTTCGCGCAAGGCCGCAGCCACGAACTGCACGGTGCTGCCTATGCCCATGAACACGGTCGAATTCGGCTCGATGACGGCCGCGATGCGCCGGGCGATGCGCTGCTTGGCGCCGCTGTTGAGGGCGGCGCGGACATTGACCGAAATGTTGCGGCTTTCGACGGGCAGGTCGACGCCGCCATGAAACCGCCGCGTGTAGCCGAGATCGCAAAGGGCGTTGATATCGCGCCGCAGGGTCTGCGTGGTCATGCCGTAGCGGGCCGCCAGGTGCTCGATATATTGAGCGCCTTCGGCCTCGATCAAAGCAAGAATGTCGCGTTGGCGGCTCGAAAGCCTGTCCTGCCCCATTGCCTCGCTACCCCAGATAGACCTTCGGGTCGTCGGTGATCACACCGGTCAGCCCCGCAGGCCAGAACGATTTGAGCTCGATCGGATCGTTGCTGGTCCAGGCGCGAATCTTGATGCCGCGCTGCCGTGCCCGCTCCAGCATGCCGATGCTCAGCGACTTGTAGTTGAGATGGATGGTGGTGGCGGGAATGGCGGCCAGCCTGGCCTCCCAGTCGTCAGGCAGCTCCGACCAGAGCATCGCCATTTCCAGGTCCGGCTCCAGCGTGTGCATGGCGCGGAGCGCTTCGGGATCGAAGCTCGAAATCATGATCGGCATGCCCGGCTTGCGCTGGTGCAGGTCATGCTGGACGGCTCGCACCAACTGGTCCAGCGACTTGTGGTGGGGATGCTGCTTGATCTCGATATTGGCGCCCATGCCCAGGGCGCCCAGCGCAGTGATGACTTCTGCCAGGGTGGGCAGGCGCTCGCCGGCAAAGTGGGGATCGAACCAGGCGCCGGCGTCGAGCCGGTCGAGATCGGCACGGCGCAAACTCGCCAGCTTGCCGGTGCCCGAGGTGGTGCGGTCGATGCTGTCGTCATGGATCACGACCAGCGTGTCGTCGGCCAGCAGGGCGACATCCAGTTCGACCCAGCGGGCGCCCTGTTCGGCCGCCGCCCGAAAGGCGGCGATCGTGTTCTCGGGCGCTATGGCCGAGGCGCCGCGATGGGCCTGAACTTCATCCCGGCTGGGGCCGGTTGCTGGATTGGCTGTCATGGTGCGTCTAGCTCGGCTACGATTTTGTGACGACGTCGGTACGGCGCCCGGTCTGCGAGCTGAAGGGATGCAGGTCGGACGGCCGCGCATAGATGGTGAGACGCGCCGACTCGGCAATGTCGGGGCGGCCCGGAACGCTGAGGATGATGGCCTGGCCCGACCCGTCGAGCTTGACGTGAAGGTGGCTTTCGCCGCCGATCGGCTCCAGCAGGTCGGCGGTTGCCTCAAGGGCGATGGATGACCCTTCCGAGCGCTCGATCAGCAGGGCGTCGGGGCGAACACCGACAATGTCGGTTCCGGCGGGCAGGCCATTGGCGCCGTCGGCTCCGAGGGCCGATACGGGGATGAGGTTCATGGGGGGCGAGCCGATGAAGCCGGCCACGAACAGCGTCGCCGGGTGATCGTAGACCTCGGTCGGCGTGCCGATCTGTTCGACGAGGCCGCCATTCATCACCACCAGCCGGTCGGCCAGTGTCATGGCTTCGAGCTGGTCATGCGTGACGTAGAGGCTGGTGGTCTTGAGACGGCGCTGCAGCTTGCGGATTTCCACCCGCATCTGCACCCGCAGCTTGGCATCGAGGTTCGACAGCGGCTCGTCGAACAGGAAGGCGGCGGGTTCGCGCACGATGGCGCGGCCCATGGCGACGCGCTGGCGCTGGCCGCCGGAAAGCTGGCGCGGCTTGCGATCGAGCAATTGTCCGATTTCGAGGATATCGGCGGCCTCGTTCACCCGGCGATCGATCTCGACCCGCGGCGTGCCGCGGTTCTTGAGGCCGTATTCGAGGTTCCCGCGTACCGTCATATGCGGATAGAGCGCGTAGTTCTGGAAGACCATGGCGATGTCGCGCTCGGCCGGCTCGGCCTTGACCACGTCGCGGCCGGCGATCTCGATATGACCCGAGGTCACCGATTCAAGGCCGGCCACCATGCGCAGCAAGGTGGACTTGCCGCAGCCGGAGGGGCCGACCAGGACGATAAGCTCGCCATCGGCCACCGAGAGGTTGACGCCCTTCACCGCCGGCACGTTGCCGTAGCTTTTTTTCAGGTCGACGAGGTTGATCGTGGCCATGGCTTATTTCTCCGTTTCCACGAGGCCTTTGACGAACAGGCGCTGCATGAAGATGACGACAAGGACGGGCGGCAGCATGGCCAGGATCACCGACGCCATGACCAGGTGCCACAGCGGTTCGGTATCGGCCGTGGCGGCGAGGCGCTTGATGCCCATGACCACCGTGTAGTAGCGACTTTCGGTGGTCACCAGCAGCGGCCAGAGATACTGCACCCAGCCATAGATGAAGAGGATGACGAAGAGCGCCGCGATATTGGTGCGCGAGAGTGGCAGCAGGATATCGCGGAAGAACTTCATCGGCCCGGCGCCATCCACCCGCGCCGCTTCCATCAGCTCATCGGGAATGGTGAGGAAGAACTGGCGGAAAAGGAAGGTCGCGGTGGCCGAAGCGATCAGCGGCAGGGTCAGCCCGACATAGGAATTGAGCAGGCCCAGATTGGCCACCACGGCAAAGGTGGGGATGATGCGGACCTCGACGGGCAGCATCAGCGTGATGAAGATGATCCAGAAGGCTACCATGCGGAGGGGGAACTTGAAGAACACGATCGCATAAGCCGAAAGCAGCGAAATGCTGATTTTGCCCACCGCAATGATGATGGCGATGATCGTGGAATTCATCAGCATGATCCAGAGCGGTGGTGCGCCGGCGGTGGAGATGCCCTGGGTCAGCATCCGGCCGTAGTTCTCGATCAGGTGGGGCCCCGGCAGAAGCGGCACCAGGCCGCGCAGAAAGTCCCCGCTGCCATGGGTCGAGGCGACGAATGCCAGGTAGACCGGGAAGACGACGATGACGACGCCGACGATCAGCACCAGATGGGTGAGGAACGAGAGCCAGGGGCGATTTTCGACCATTATCTGCGCTCCTCAGTACTGTACGCGCCGCTCGATATAGCGGAACTGGATGGCGGTGAGCACGATGACGATGAGCATCAGCACCACCGATTGTGCCGCCGAGGAGCCGATATTGAGGCCCAGGAAGCCATCGGCATAAACCTTGTAGACCAGGATATTGGTGGCCTGGTTGGGGCCGCCATTGGTGGTGGCGTCGATGAGGCCGAAGGTGTCGAACATGGCGTAGTTGATGTTGACGATCAGCAGGAAGAAGGTGGTGGGCGACAGCAGCGGGAAGACGATGGTCCAGAACCGCTTGAACGGTCCGGCACCATCGATGGCCGCCGCCTCGGTGAGCGATTGCGGCACCGATTGCAGGCCGGCGACAAAGAACAGGAAATTGTAGGAAATCTGCTTCCAGCTCGCGGCCATCACCACGAGGATCATGGCCTGGGTGCCATCGATACGATGGTTCCAGTCGATGCCGAGGCCGCGCAGCATGTAGGGGCCGATGCCGATGGTGGGATTAAACATGAACCACCACAGGATACCCACAACCACCGGTGCCACGGCATAGGGCCAGACCAGCAAGGTCGTGTAGACGCGGTTGGACTTGAGAACCCGGTTCACCGCCACGGCGAGCAGCAGCGACAGGCTCATCGACAGCAGCGTTACCGAGACCGCAAAAATGGCCGTCTTGCTCAGCGAGTTTACATAGCCGGGCTCGGAAAAGAGCCGGGTATAGTTCTCGAGCCAGATGAAGGTCGTGCGAAAGCCGAAGGGGTCTTGCCGCTCGAAAGAGGACTTTACGGCCTGGGCGGCCGGCCAGATGAAGAAGATCAGCGTCACCGCGAGCTGCGGCGCCAGCAGGGCGTAGGGAAGCAGCTTGTTGGGGAAGATTGTGCGCTTGGTCTGCATGGGGTCTCCCGACGGTCACGACTGCAGGTCCCGGGCGGCCGAAGCCGTCCGGGAGTGGTCGTCCCCACCCACCAGGTGGGGACGAGCCGGGAGGATCAGCTATTGGCGGCTTCGAAGTCGCGCAGGATCTGGTTGCCGCGCTCGACGGCGGAGTCCAGGGCCTCCTGGGCGGTCTTGCTGCCCGAGAGCATGGCTTCGAATTCCTCGTCGACCACGGTACGGGCCTGGGTCAGGTTACCGAAGCGGACGCCCTTGGAATTGGCCGTCGGCGTGCCGCGGGTGATCTGGTTGATGGCGATATCGGCGCCTGGATTGGCGTCGTAATAGCCCTGTTCCTTGCCCAGATCGTAGGCGGCGTAGGTGATCGGCAGGTAGCCGGTTCCCTGATGCCACTCGGCCTGGACTTCGGGGCTCGACAGGTAGGTGAAGAACTGGGCTACGCCCTTGTAGACTTCGGGATCCTTGCCGTTGAGCGCCCACAGCGTGGCGCCGCCGATGATGGAGTTCTTCGGCTCGTCGATCTCGTCATCATAATAGGGCAGGGGTGCGAAGCCGACTTCAAATTCCTTGGAGTTGGCAATGACGCCAGCGCGCGAGCCCGAGGAGTTCATGTATATGGCGCATTCCTGCGCATAGAACTTCGGCGGAGCATCGCCGCCGCCCACCGGACCGCCATATTCGAACAGGCCTTCATCGGCCCATTTCTTCAGGTTGCCCCAGTGCTTGACCTGTACCGGGCCGTTGAAGGTGAATTCGGAGCCGAGGCCGCCGAAGCCGTTTTCGAGCGTGCCATAGGGCTGGTCGTGGATGGCCGAGAGGTTCTCGGTCTGAATCCAGGTGATCCAGCCGCTGGTGAAGCCACAGGGGGCGGCGCCCGATTCCATGATCTGGCGGCTCATGGCTTCCAGTTCGGCCCAGGTCTTGGGCGGGGTTTCCGGATCGAGTCCGGCTTTTTCGAACACGTCCTTGTTGTAGTACATGATGGGCGTGGACGAATTGAACGGCATGGACAGGATGTTGCCGTCCGTGTCGGAATAGTAGCCCGTCACCGGAGCAAGGAACGCCGACGGATCCCAGGGTTCGCCGGCCGCTTCCATCAGCTGATAGACCGGATTGATGGCGCCCTTGGCGGCCATCATCGTGCCGGTACCCACTTCGTAGACCTGCACGATGGCCGGCTGCTCGTTGGCGCGGAAGGCGGCGATAGCGGCGGTCAGCGTTTCGGGATAGGTGCCCTTGTAGGACGGCACCACGACGAATTCGTCCTGGCTGTCGTTGAAACCCTGGGCGATAGCCTCGAGCTTCTGGCCGAGTTCGGCATCCATGGCGTGCCACCAGGCGATTTCGGTCTGGGCAAAGGTCGGGGTTGCCGCGAGGATGGCAGCCAGCCCTACCGACAGGCGCAATACGTTCTTGAACATGCTCACTCCCTTGTTTTTGCGCAGGGACCTCCTCGTCCCATGCTTGACGTCATTTGATAGCAATCGAGTATTCCTTTGCAAACAGAAAATGTTCATTTGAACATTGGCGGGCAGCCGTTCGCATCTGCGTCGGCCCGTTGGCGCTTCTATATCAGGGGTTTAGCAGTTTTATGACAACCGAAATTCCACGGATCTCGCTGTGGATACCCGCCTGTTTGCAGGGCGATGCGTGTTCATGTGAACATTCTGTCACAAGAGGCGCCACATCGCCTCCAGCGACAAGGGCCGCGGTTGCCCGGCATGGATAGATGCGTCGCCGCCTGCTAGCGCGCTTGAAATTGCACCGCGCCCAGGCCGTCCAATCGGGCAATAGTGGTGCCGGCAGCAATATCGACAGGTCCAATGCGCGCCCCGGTCATGACAACCGTACCGGCAACAAAGGGCGACCCCAGCCGTTCGGCGTAGTCGGCCGCCCAGGCGGCTGCGCGCAGCAAGGGATCGAGCAGCACCGGGGTCGTGACGGTCTGGGTCGCACCATCACCGGCGGTGAGGTGAATGGAGCAATCCGGATCGTCGCCGCCGGGGAGCGGCTGAGTCGACCCCAGGACCAGGCCGGCAGTCGACATGAGGTCAGCCTTCTTCGCGAGATCCGGCCAGTCGGCTCCCGGTTCCAGGCGCGAGCGGACAAGCTCGAAAGCGGGCGCGATCGTGAAACCGCCTGTCCCGATGCTGACCAAGGCGAGTTCAACCTCGAGCCGCAGGCCGGGTTGCAACGAAATACCCTGGCCGGACCTGTATACCCATGCTGCAGGAATGGGTGCGGCAACCATCGCTGCAACCTCGGACCAAGGAGATACTTTCCAGGCGCCAGCGCCGCCGAGACTGTCGATCAGTTCCCCCTGGATCGCCATGGTGTCGGCCCAAGCTGACGGGATAGCGGCCTCGCGACGCGGTACCGGTTTGTCGTGCTGGAGGGCTTGCTGCAATTGCGCGGTGAAAGGGTGCATGATTGGCTTCCGACGAACAGATGCGGCCACTGTTGCACGCCCGGCCCTTGCCGCACCATCCCGCCGGAAGTCTTATTTCGTCCAAGCAGTTGGCGGTTCCGGCTAGGTGAGCAATAGCACAAGGAGAACGACCACCGTGCCGGCAAGCATCAGGCAGAGCAACTGCCAGAAACGCAGGGGATTGCGCACCAGCAGCGGACGGGCCGGCAGCGTGGCGAAAGCGGGGTTTGGGTGACGAAGATCATAGGTAAACTCCGACAGGGCCTCGTAACGCTGCGCGGGGTCGGGGTGAACGGCTCTTTCGAGGGCCCGATCGACCCATTCGGGGATGCCGAATTGTGGGGTGGAGGCCGGCTGGTAGCATAGGCGGGCCAGATCAGCCGAACCGTGCAGCATGGCCGCGTGGGGGCCGTAGGGGAGTTGGCCGGTGAGCATCTGGTAGGCGATGACGCCGAGCGAAAACTGGTCGGAGCGGTCGGTGCCGGCATTGCCGATGCGATATTCGGGGGCGGCATATTGCACGGTGCCAAGCTCGGCATCGTCGCCAACGGGCTGGGCCTCGATGATGCCGGCGACCTTGGTGGAACCGAAATCGATGATCTTCACTGTGCCGGCCTTGTCGATCATGATGTTGTCGGGACGCAGGTCCTGATGGACCATTTCCTGCCGATGGAAGGCGTTGAGGCCGCGAGCGACCTGCTCGACGATGTCACGCACGGCGTTGAGATCGGGCCGGGGATGGTCGACCATCCACTGGGTGAGTGTCTGGCCGTCGACATATTCGGTGGCGAGATAGAGATAGTGCCGCTTGCGATCCTGATTGTGGATGGCGAGGGCATGCGGTGTGTTGAGGCGGGCGGCGATCCATTCTTCCATCATGAAGCGGCGCAGGAAGGCCGGGCTGTCGCGCATGTCCGAGCCGGGCACCTTGATGACGGTGAGACGGCCATCAGTATGGTCCTGGGCGAGGAAGACCTGGCTGCGGGCATTGGCATGAAGCGGGCGCAGGATGTGGTAACCGTCGAAATCCATGCCGGGTTCGATGGGGGGCGGCAAGGGCAGGTCGGCGGACTGGCCGAGGAAATCGGCGGCCTCGCCGCCGGGCAGGGCATCCACGCGGACGATCTGGATGGTGAGGTTGTCGGGGCTGTCATTGGCCACGGCGCTTGTGACGATGTGCCGGGCTGCGGCATCGAGATCGTCGGGACTGGCGGCGATGGCATCGGCGATGGTGGCGCCATCGACATGCTCGTGGACGCCATCGGTGGTGAGTACGAAGACATCGCCAACACCAACGGGGACGCTGCGATAATCGACCTCGACATTGCTGCCGATGCCGAGGGCGCGGCCGAGATAGAAGCGATTGGTGGCGGCGGGGACGCGGTGATCGGTGGTGAGCTGTTCGAGGGCGCGGCCGGCGAGGCGATAAATCCGCGAATCTCCGATGTGGAAGATATGGGCGGCGCGGGACTTGAGCACGAGGACGCTGAGCGTACAGACATAGCCGCTATCGGCGTCGTCGGCGCCCAGGGCGCGGGTCTGGGCATGGAGCCAGGCATTGGTGGCCGAGATGACGCGGTGGGCTGATGTCTTGACCGGCCAGGAGTCGGAGGTGCCGTAATAGTCGGTGAGGAAGCTCTTTATGGCCGTCTGGGCGGCGATGGAACTGACGTCGCTGCTGGAAATGCCATCGGCCAGGGCGATGGCGATGCCTTTGAGATCGAGCGCGGGCTGGGCCGGGATCAGGGCACCGTAGAAATCCTGATTGGCCGGCTTGCGGCCCTTGTCGGAATGTTGGCCGAGGGAAATGGCGAGGCTGGCGCTCATGGGCGATCCATGGGGAGAACGCTCCGCCGGAGCGGAGCGTTCGGTGTGGCTATTCGGCGGGGGCGAACTTGGCGGAGGCGGCGCGCTGCGTTGCCCGCGCGCTGTGCGTGGCGTAGAGCGCCAGGCCGACAAAGGCGAAGCCGCCGACCAGGTTACCGAGCACGGTGGGGATTTCGTTCCAGATCAGGTAGTCCATGATCGAGAACTGGCCGCCCAGCATGATGCCCGAGGGGAAGAGGTACATGTTCACGACGGAATGCTCGAAGCCCATGTAGAAGAACAGCATTACGGGCATCCACATGGCCAGCACCTTGCCGGAAACCGAGGTGGACATCATGGCGCCGACGACGCCGGTCGAGACCATCCAGTTGCAGAGCACGCCGCGGACGAACAGGGTCAGCATGCCGGCGGCGCCGTGGGCGGCATAGCCGACGGTGCGGCCTTCGCCGATATGGCCGATGGCCTGGCCGACCGCGTTCGGCTCCTGGGTGAAGCCGAAGGTGAAGGTGATGGCCATCAGTACGGCGACGGTGAAGGCGCCGGCGAAATTGCCGGTGAATACCAGGCCCCAGTTCCGCAGCATGCCCTGCAGGGTGACGCCGGGTCGCTTGTCGATGAGGGCGAGGGGCACCAGGGTCATGACGCCGGTGAGCAGGTCAAAGCCCATGAGGTAGAGCAGGCAAAAGCCGACGGGGAAGAGAATGGCGCCGGCCAGCGGCTGGCCGGTATTGACGGTGATGGTGACGGCAAAGGCGGCGCCAAGGGTCAGGATGGCGCCGGCCATGAAGGCACGGATCAGCGTATCGCGGGTGGACATGAAGACCTTGGCCTCGCCGGCATCGATCATCTTGGTCACAAATTCGGTGGGTATGACGTAGGCCATTTCGTCTCCTTGGGGGCGGTGGCTTGCTGGGTTGGGAGGGGTTATTCGGCGGCGACCAGGGCGTCTTCGAGCGCCATGAAAATGCGGCCGTCGACGAGGTCGATCGGATAGGTCCGGACCTGCCCCTCGTCGGCGCCGAGCGCCTTGCCGGTGGCGAGGTCGAAGACCCAGTTATGCAGAGGGCAGGTGACGGAGGCGCCGTGGACGATGCCTTCGCTGAGCGGGCCCTGCTTGTGGGGGCAGCGGTTTTCGATGGCGAAAACCTGGTCTTGCTGGGTGCGGAACACGGCTATCCGCCCGGCCGGGGTGTTGACGCAGCGGGCGCCGCGGCGGGGGATGGCGTCGATGGCGCCGATTTCGATCCAGTCGCTCATGGGCGATCTCCCTATTCTGCGGCCACGGGCATGCCGAATTCGGCCAGGGCAGCGAATTCGTGGGCGTCCTTGCCGTTGACGCGTTCTTCCCAAGGATCGATCTGGGCGAAGGTCTGGGCATGGACGAAGCGCTCGTAATAGTGCCGGCGCTTGTCCTTGTCGGTCACGACATTGGCGAGGATGGACGGGGTGCCGACGCGTTTGGCCCATTTGTAAATGCGCTCGAGATAGCGGCCCTGCTCGCGGTAGAGCTGGGTGAGGGCGACGATGATTTCGAGCGCCTCGTCCTCGGTATCGGCGTGGCAGAGCAGTTCGGTGGGTTTGATGTCGAGGCCGGCGGCGCCGGCGAAGTGGATGTCGTAGCCAGAGTCGACGCAGATGACGCCGATATCCTTGCAGGTGGCTTCGGCGCAGTTGCGCGGGCAGCCTGACACGGCGAGCTTGACCTTGGCCGGGGTCCAGGCGCCCCACATGAACTTTTCGAGGCGGATGCCGAGGCCGGTGGAATCCTGGGTGCCGAAGCGGCACCAGTCAGAGCCGACGCAGGTCTTGACCGTGCGCAGGCCCTTGGCATAGGCGGCGCCCGAGACCATGCCGGCGGCATTGAGATCGGCCCAGACGGCGGGGAGGTCTTCCTTTTTTACGCCGAGCAGGTCGATGCGCTGGCCGCCGGTGACCTTGACGGCCGGAATGGCGAACTTGTCGGCCACATCGGCGATGGCGCGCAGCTCTTTCGGATTGGTCATGCCGCCCCACATCCGGGGGACGACGGAATAGGTGCCGTCCTTCTGGATATTGGCGTGGACGCGTTCGTTGATGAAGCGGGACTGGCCGTCATCCTCGTATTCGCCCGGCCAGTCCGCGACGAGGTAATAATTGAGGGCGGGGCGGCACTTGGCGCAGCCGCAGGAGGTTTTCCATTCCAGCTCCTGCATGATGGCGGGGATGGACTTGAGGCCCTTGGCGATGATGAGGCGGCGGACATCGTCGTGGCCATATTCGGTGCAGGGGCAGATGGGCTGCACGGCGGCTGGATTGTAGGCGTCGCCCAAGGTGGCGTGGAGAAGCTGTTCGACGAGGCCCGTGCAGGAACCGCAGGAGGCCGAGGCCTTGGTGTGGGCGCGGACACCATCAAGCGTGGTGAGGCCCTTGCTGGCGATGGCGCCGGTGATCGCGCCCTTGCAGACGCCGTTGCAGCCGCAAATCTCGGCATCGTCGGGCAGGGCGGCGACGGCGGCCATGGGATCGAGCGGGGAGCCGCCCTGATAGGCCTGGCCGAAGATCAGGGTATCGCGCATTTCGCTGGTATCGGTGCCCTTGCGGATCATATCGAAGAACCACGGGCCGTCGCCGGTTTCGCCATAGAGCACGGCGCCGATGACCCTGTCCTGCTTGAGCACGAGGCGCTTGTAGACCCCTGATGTGGCGTCGCGCAGCACGATCTCGTTGCGGTCTTCGGCCTCGGCGAAATCGCCGGCCGAATAGACAGAGACGCCGGTGACCTTGAGCTGGGTGGCGGTCTGGACCGGGCGGAAGGCAGCGTCGATCTTGGCCAGAGTTTTCGCCAGCACCTTGGCCTGGTCATAGAGCGGGGCGACGAGGCCATAGACGATGCGCTCATGCTCGACGCATTCGCCCAAAGCCAGAATATCGGGGTCGGAGGTGACCATCTGGTCGTTGACGACGATGCCGCGCTCGACATGCAGGCCCGCATCCACGGCGATGCGGACTTCGGGGCGGATGCCTACGGCCATGACTACGATATCGGCGCCATAGACGGTGCCGTCTTCGAGGGCGACAGCTTCGACACTGTTCTCGCCGAGAATGGCCTTGGTCTGGGCCTTGCAGTGAACCTTGATGCCGCGCGCTTCGAGGTCGCGCTGCAAGAGGTAGCCGGCGGCTGGATCGAGCTGGCGCTCCATGACATGGCCCATGAGATGGAGCACCACCACATCCATGCCGCGGGCGCGCAAGGCGGCGGCCGCTTCGAGGCCGAGCAGGCCGCCGCCGATGACTACGGCTTTCGAGCCGGGGCGGCGGGAGACCTCGACCATGCGGTTGACGTCGTCGAGGTCGCGGAAGGCCATGACGCCGGGCAGATCCTTGCCGGGCAGGGGAATGATGAAGGGGGCCGAGCCGGTGGCGACGATCAGCTTGTCATAGGGCGTTTCGCCGTTTTTCGAGATGACCAGCTTGCGCTGGCGGTCGATGGCTGTGACGGTTTCTCCGAACCGGGTGTGGACGCCGCGCTCTTCATACCAGGCGGTGTCGTGGGTGATGATCTGCTCGTAGTCCTTTTCGCCTGCCAGGACCGGGGAGAGCATCAGGCGGTTGTAATTGCCGCGCGGTTCGGCGCCGAACAGGGTGACGTCGAAACGACCGGGAGCATCCTCGAAGATATGTTCGAGGGTGCGGCCCGAGGCCATGCCGGCACCAATGATGACGAGACGTTCGGTCATCTGTTTCTCCCGCTTCGCTGCCGGGCAGCCGTGAAAACAAAAAAGCCGCCAACCGACCCGCCCGGCCCGAAAGCCGAAGCGTCTGTCAGTTGGCAGCTTTGCCTGTGTGGCGCCCGCCATTGGGCACCGATGGCCCCTACAAAGCAGGAAGCGTGCCACGGCGATGGGCGGGAGAATTCGGCTTACGGGGCAGCGGTTTACTGGTGCGTCTCACCGGAGGGGCCGGCGAGGCACGGAGGCAGTGGGCGCCCAATCGGGCGTCAAACTGCGCAAAAAATAGGCGATGATGTACTATAGGTCATCAATTGCGCAATTTGGTGCCGGTTTGTACCGCTGTCGAATCCGCGCAGTGTGCTTCGTCGCGGAGGCAGGGCCGGATGGGCCTGGGAGAGAAGGAGAAAGACGATGCAAATCATGACGCTGGTCAAGACGACCAAGGCCGGGGCGGGCGCGCCGCCAATGGCGCTGATGCAGGCGATCGGGCAATTGGGTGCGGATGCCGAGGCGGCCGGCGTACTGGTGACGCAGGGCGGGCTGATGGGCAAGGAGCAGAGCGCCTTCATCAATATTCGCAGCGGCAGGGTGATCGTTACCGACGGGCCGTTTGCCGAGAGCAAGGAACTGGTGGGCGGCTATGCCGTCTATGAGGTGCCTGATATGGCCGCGGCGATGGACTGGGCGGTGCGGTTTGCAAACCTCCATACCGAGCACTGGCCGGGGTGGGAGGGCGAAATCGAGGTGAGGCCCATTTTCGGCTGAGGCTGGGCTGGTCGGCGGCGAAGATGGTGGGAATGCCCTCTCACCCGGCGCTGCGCGCCGACCTCTCCCTCCGAAGGGAGAGGTGAAGAAAGATCAATGCTGCCAGACGACGAGGCCGGCGGCGGTGGCCATCATGACGCCGGCGGTCTTGTTGAGGCGGCCGAGGGCGCGGGGGCTCTTGAACATTTCGCGGGCGGCCGAAGCCAGCCAGGCATAGCCGCAGCCGATGATCAACAGGACGACCACCACGATGGCGGTCAGTTCGGCGAAGGCGACGGGGTTCATCTGGTCGAGCGGGATCACGGTGGGCAGGATGGCCAGGTAGAAGACGATGGTCTTGGGATTGCCCATGGTCAGCGAGAAACCGGCCAGGAAGGTTTTCCAGCGGTCTTCGTTTTTCGGCTTCATCTGCTCGGAGCCGGGGCGGGCGGTCCAGAATTTATAGGCGACATAGAGCAGGTAGGCGGCGCCGGCCCAGCGGACGATGACGAAGATCGGGCCGAACCAGGTGGCGATGGCAGCAAGGCCGAAAACGGCGAAGACGAAATAGACCAGATCGCCCGCGAGAATGCCCAGCACCATGGGCAGGGCACCCTTGAAGCCGCCGCCCAAGGCACGGGCGACCACGGCCGCGACGCCGGGGCCGGGGACCAGTACGGCGATGGCATAGGCGATGGTGAAGGCGGCGAGGGTGAAGAGGTCCATGGGGGCAGGTCCTGTTGGGAGGCGGAGATTATGCCGCTTACGGTCATTTGCCAATGCGTTGGCAGTCGTCTCCCTCCCCACAAAGGGGCGGGTGGTCCGGTGGGGTGGCGCGACGGTGCTAAGGCAGTCGCGCCAGCCGCTCGGTCAGGAGTTGGTAGAAGCCTTCGGCATTGCCGTTGCGCAGGAAATTGACGTTCCGCACCTTGCCGGTGACGTGCCAGTAATCGGTGACGGTCATGCCCAGGGTGAGTTCGCTGGCGGTTTCGATAGTGACGTTGCAGTGGCGGCCCTCGAACAGGTCGGGGCGGAGGAGCCAGGCGATGACGGTGGGGTCGTGCAAAGGCGCGCCGGACCAGCCGTATTTCTTGAGATCGAAGCCCTCCGAGAAGGTCAGCATGTCGTAGACGGCCTTGCCGGCCTTGTTGCCCAGCCCGACGATGGCGGCGAGGCGTTCGGGGGTGGACTGGATCTGGTGGGTCACGTCGAGCGGCAGCATGGTGATGGGCGCGCCGCTGCGCAGCACGACATCGGCGGCTTCGGGATCGACATAGATGTTGAATTCGGCCGCCGGGGTGATGTTACCGACCTCGAAATAGGCGCCGCCCATCATGACGATCTCGGCGATGCGCTCGGCAATGGCGGGCTGCTTGATCAGCGCCATGGCGACATTGGTCAGCGGGCCGAGGGTGCAGAACGTGATGGTGCCGGGCTCTGAAGCCATCAGGGTGTCGATGATGTAGTCGACGCCGTGCTGGGCCTGCAACGGAATGGTGGGCTCGGGCAGGTCGGGACCATCGAGGCCGGTTTCGCCATGCACGTGTTCGGCGGTGACCAGATGGCGGCGCATGGGGCGGGCGCAGCCGGCATAGACGGGAATGTCGCGGCGGCCGGACAGTTCGACCACCTTGCGGGCATTGTTGGCATTGTGGTGCAGGCCGACATTGCCGGCCACGGCGACCACGCCCAGCACGTCAAGCTCTTCGGGGGAGGCAAGCGCCAGCAATATGGCGACGGCATCGTCCTGGCCGGGGTCGGTATCGATGATGATCTTGCGGGGCATGAAAGGGCCTTGGCGGGAGGGAGAATCCGGCCGGCACACTAGCGACTGGCGGGGCGTCGGTCGACTGCCCTGCGCGGGGCTCGCTACGGAACGTTTGCGCCGGGGGCACGTTACCGATCCGCGAGGGGTTTCGGGAAAAATGACATGGCACGCGCAGCAAGGCCGGCGACACCACAAGACATGAGCGAAAGCCAGTTCGAACGCGTAACGGGCAATGCCGCGCGCGTTGCCATCGTGTTCGTGGGATTTCTCGCCCTGCTGTTGGCGCTGCAGGTGGGGCAGGTGTTCCTGGCGCCTGTGACTCTGGCCATCGTCATCGGGCTGATGTTCGGGCCGGTGGCCGACCGGGTCGAACGGTTCGGCGTGCCGCCGGCGCTGTCGGCGGGCGTCGTGGTGCTGATGCTGATCGGGGTCATCGCGGCGGGGGTGACACTGTTTGCGGTGCCGCTGTCGGAATGGGTGGCGCGGGCGCCGATGATCTGGGACAAGCTGCAGCAGCAATTGGCGAGCCTGCAGGGGCCGCTGCAATCGGTCAGTGCCTTCCAGGAGCAGATTTCGTCCATATTGGGCAGCGACAGCGCCATGGCGGTGACGGTGGAGGATGGCGGGCAGATGATCAGCGTGGCCATGTTGGCCCCGGCCATTCTGGCGCAGATGCTGATCTTCCTCGCCAGCCTCTATTTCTTCGTGGCGACGCGCGACCATATCCGTATCTCGGTGCTGTCGCTCTGCGTCAGCCGGCGGATGCGCTGGCGGACGGCGCATGTGTTCCGCGATGTGGAGCAGAAGGTCAGCCGGTTCCTGCTGTCGATCACCTTCATCAATTTCTGCGTGGGCTGCGCGGTTTCGCTGGCCATGTGGGCCATCGGCATGCCTTCGCCGATCCTGTGGGGGGCGATGGCGGCCGTGCTCAACTATATCCCCTATGTCGGGCAGGGCGTGATGGTGCTGGTGCTGCTGGCCGTGGGACTGGGAACGCAGACCGATCTGACGGGGATCCTGCTGCCGGTGGCCTGCTATGTCGGCATCAACTTCGTCGAAGGGCAGATCGTGACGCCGCATTTCATCGGGCGGACGATGACGCTCAATCCGTTCCTGATTTTCCTCTCCATCACCTTCTGGCTATGGGCCTGGGGCCCGGTGGGTGGATTGGTGGCGGTGCCGACGCTGCTGATCGCGACATCGGTGCTGGCGCATATGCTGCCAAGCAAGCCGCTGGTGCCGAGCCGGCCGGTGCGCCGTACGGCGCGGATGAGCGACCGCGAAGAATTGCTGGCCAATACGGCCAGGGCCATTCGCGAACAAGCCGAACTGGAGCAGGAGCCGGCGGAGAAGCGCAAGGAAGAACGCTTGCAGCCGCCTGAAGGCACGGCGCCGAGCGGCGCGGAGCCGGCGCGGTAAAATCAGCCATGCGACGGTTAAGCTTGACGCGATAGCGCGGGGCAGAAAAACTCCGCTCCTGACCAAGTGTGGAGTCTGCGGTGGCGAGTGAGGTTGTTGGACATGCGGCGGAAGCCGCGGCGCATGGCGTAGACCTCATTCCGGTGGTGGCGCTGCTGGGCGCGGCGGTCATTGCTGTACCATTGTTCAAGCGGATCGGGCTGGGTTCGGTGCTGGGTTACCTGGCGGCAGGGCTGCTGCTGGGGCCATCGGGGATCGGGCTGATCCGCGATCCGGAATCGATATTGACCACGGCCGAACTGGGCGTGGTGATGTTCCTCTTCATCATCGGGCTCGAAATGGAGCCGTCCAAGCTCTGGGCGCTGCGCAAGCAAATCTTCGGGCTGGGCGTTATCCAGGTGGCTGGTTGTGGTGCGCTGCTGACCGGGGTGGGGGTGCTGCTGGGCTTTGCGCCGGTGGTAGCGTTCATCTTTGGTATGGGGTTCGTCATGACCTCGACGGCCATCGTCATGCAAATCCTGGGGGAACGCGGGGAACTGGCGACCGATAGCGGACAGCGCATGGTGTCGATCCTGCTGCTGGAGGACCTGGCCATCGTACCATTGCTGGCCATCGTGGCTATCCTGGCGCCGGGCGGCGGCGGAGAGGTCGACATGGTCACGCGGCTGTTGAGCATCGCGGCGCCGATCGGCGCGGTGCTGCTGCTGATCTTTATCGGCCAGCGCATCATGAACCCGTTCTTTGCGCTGCTGGCCTCCAGCAAGCTACGCGAAGTGATGACGGCGGCCGCGCTGCTGGTGATTTTCGGCGCCGCATTGCTGTTCCAGGCGAGCGGGTTGTCCATGGCCATGGGTGCGTTCCTGGCCGGGGTATTGCTGTCGACCTCGACCTTCCGGCACCAGCTGGAAGCCGATGTCGAGCCGTTCCGCGGCATTCTGCTGGGGCTGTTCTTCCTGGCCGTGGGCATGTCGCTCGATCTCGGCATTGTCGGGGACAACTGGCAGATCATCGCTGTCAGCGTGGTGGCCTATATGGGGGTCAAGGCGGCCGGTATCTACGTCATCGCCCGGCTGCTCAAGGCGAGCCATGCCGTGGCGCTGGAGCGGGCGGTGCTGATGGGGCAGGGCGGCGAGTTTGCCTTCGTGCTCTATACGACGGCGGTTTCGGCGGGGATCATCGACGGGCCAACCAATGCGATCTTCACGGCGACGGTCATCGTCTCGATGGTGCTGACGCCGTTCTTCATCATCGGGCTGCGCTTCGTGATGCCCAAGGCGGCGGAGCAGTCGATGGAGGGCGTGGAGGCGGCCGATGGCCTGTCCGGGCGCATCCTCATCATCGGCTTCGGCCGCTTCGGGCAGATTGCCAGCCAGCCCCTGCTGGCCATGCGGCATTCGGTTTCGATCATCGACAATGACACCGAGATGATACGGGCGGCGGCGCAGATCGGCTTCAAGGTCTATTATGGCGATGGCACACGGCTCGACATTCTGCATGCGGCAGGTGCCAACACCGCCGACCTCATCCTGATCTGCACCGACCGGAAGGAGCAGACGACGCGTATCGCCGAATTGGTGCGCGACGAGTTTCCACTGGTGCGGGTGATGGCGCGGGCCTTCGATCGTGGTCATGCAATCGAATTGGTCACGGCCGGGGTGGAATACCAGGTGCGCGAGACATTCGAGTCGGCGCTTTCATTCGGGGGTGAGGCAATCAGGATGCTGGGTGCCGGCGAGGAGGAGGCGGCGGAAATCGTGGAGGGCGTGCGCGAGCGCGACCGCCAGCGGTTCGAGCTGCAACTGGCGGGCGAGGACTGGCGGGGCTTGGGGCGCCTGCTGCTCAGCAATGCGCAGGAGCAGGCGCGCGAGGGCGGTGTTACCGTGGCAGAAGAAGCGGCAGAAGACGCCGTGGCCAAGAGCACGCAACCGAAACAACCCGTCTGATCCAGGTGTTTTGCGTGGGGGCTTCCGCCTGCACAAATTAAGTGCAAGACTAAAGTCTGACAGAGGGGAATACATCGTCATGAAACCTGGATTGCGATATGCCGCAACAGCCGATCGTTTACGACGCCCCTACGCCGGAGCCCCGTGCCAAGACCGTTGAGGCCATCCAGGCCGAAATTCTCGAAAGACTGATCTATTCGATTGGCAAGGATCCGATTGTCGCGCGGCCACATGACTGGCTGGSGGCGACGATCCTGGCGGTGCGCGACCGGGTGATGGATCGCTGGATGGAGTCGTCGCGCGAGACGTGGCGGACATCGCGCAAGCGGGTCTACTATCTCAGCCTCGAATTCCTGATCGGCCGGCTGATGCGCGATGCGATGAGCAATGTGGGGCTCATGGAGCCGGTGCGCGACGCGCTGAAGAATCTCAATGTCGACCTGGGCGACCTGATCAACCTCGAGCCCGACGCGGCTCTAGGCAATGGCGGGTTGGGACGGCTGGCGGCGTGTTTCCTCGAATCCATGTCGACGGTGAAAATTCCGGCCTATGGCTATGGCATCCGCTATGTGCATGGCCTGTTCCGCCAGGAAATGAGCGAGGGCTGGCAGGTGGAACTGCCCGAGGAATGGCTGGCGCACGGCAATCCGTGGGAATTCGAGCGGCGCGAAAGCGCCTATGAGATCGGCTTTGGCGGGCATGTCGAGAAGGTCACCGATCCCGACGGGAGCGAGCGGCAGGAATGGCGGCCCAATGACCATGTGCTGGCAGTGGCCTATGACACGCCGATCGTGGGCTGGCGCGGGGCGCGGGTGAATACGCTGCGGCTGTGGAGCGCGCAGCCGATCGACCCCATCCTGCTCGACAAGTTCAATTCGGGCGACCATATCGGCGCGCTGGAAGAGAGTTCGCGGGCGGAAGCGATTACCCGCGTGCTCTACCCGGCCGATTCGACGGCGGCCGGGCAGGAATTAAGGCTGCGGCAGGAATTCTTCTTCTCCTCGGCTTCGCTGCAGGACATCGTGCGGCGACATCTGCAGCAATATGGTGACCTGGGCTCGCTGCCCGACAAGGTGGCGATCCAGCTCAACGACACCCATCCGGCAATTTCCATAGCCGAACTGATGCGCATCCTGGTGGATGACAACGGCATCAAATGGGCCGATGCCTGGATGCTGACCAAGGGCACGTTCGGCTATACCAACCACACGCTGCTGCCCGAGGCGCTGGAAAGCTGGCCGGTGGCGCTGCTGGAGCGGCTGTTGCCGCGGCATATGCAGATCATCTACCAGATCAATGCCGATGTGCTGGCCGACGCGCGGACCCGCGCCAAGTTCAATGATGCGCAGATCGCCAATGTTTCGCTGATCGACGAAGCGGGCAACCGGCGCGTGCGCATGGGGCAACTGGCCTTTGTGGGCTCGCATTCGATCAATGGGGTCTCGGCGCTGCATACCGAACTGATGAAGCAGACGGTGTTTTCGGACCTGCACAAGCTCTATCCCGAGCGCATCAACAACAAGACCAACGGAATTACGCCACGGCGCTGGCTGATGCAGTGCAATCCCGAACTGACCAAGCTGATCAGCGATCGGATCGGGCCGGAATTCCTCGACAATATCGATCTGTTGCGGGGGCTCGACGCGCATGCGGACGATCCCGGATTCCAGGGGCAGTTCGCTGCGGTGAAGCAGGCCAACAAGCAGAAGCTGGCGCGGCTGATCAAGGATCGGCTGGGCATCGTGGTTTCGCCCGACGCCATGTTCGACGTGCAGATCAAGCGCATCCACGAATATAAGCGACAGTTGCTCAACATCATCCAGGCGGTGGCGCTGTATGACGATATCCGCACCCACCCGGAACGGGACTGGGTGCCGCGCGTCAAGATTTTCGCCGGCAAGGCAGCGCCGGGCTACTGGAATGCCAAGCTCATCATCAAGCTGATCAACGATGTGGCCAAGGTCATCAACAATGACCCGGCTGTGCGCGGCCTGCTCAAGGTGGTGTTCCTGCCGAACTACAATGTCAGCCTGGCCGAAGTAATCGTCCCCGCCGCAGATCTGTCCGAGCAAATCTCGACGGCCGGGATGGAGGCCTCGGGCACCGGCAACATGAAGTTCATGGCCAATGGCGCCATCACCATCGGCACGATGGACGGTGCCAATGTCGAGATGCACAAGGAAGTGGGGCCGGACAACATCGTCATCTTTGGGCTGACCACCCAAGAGGTGAACGACAAGCGCGCCAAGGGCGACGTGCCGCGCGGCGCGATTGATGCTTCGCCCCGGCTCAAGGAGGCGCTGGAATCGATCGCGTCGGGCGTGTTTTCGCCGGACGACCCGCACCGCTATCGCGACCTGATCGGCGGGCTCTATGACCATGACTGGTTCATGGTGGCGCGGGACTTCGATGCCTATGCCGAGGCGCAGGCGGAAGTGAATGCGATGTGGCGGGACAAGAGGCGCTGGAACGCCATGGCGATCCGCAACACTGCCCATGTCGGCTTCTTCTCGTCAGACCGGACGATAAGGCAATATGCCCAGGATATCTGGGACGTGCCGGTGGCGCAGGCATGATGGTGGACAGCGGGCGGCAAGCGGCGAACGAGACCGGGGGAGCGTGCCTGTGAGCAAAGAAGACTGGCAAGCCGATGCGCGGGAAGTGGAGGCGATCATCAGCGGGCGCCACCCCAATCCCTTTGCATTCCTGGGCCTGCATGAGGTTGGCGGGCAATGGGTGCTGCGGGCCTTCATCCCGCATGCGGAACTGGTATCGGCCTATGCGCTGGATGGGGTGGCGCTCGGCCACCTGATCCCGCGCCATGCCGCCGGCTTCTTCGAGGGCAAGATCGCCATCGGCAAGCGCCAGCCCATCCGCTATCGCGCCAAGAATGCCGGCGGGGAATGGGATGTGTACGACCCCTACTGCTTCGGGCCGGTGCTGGGGCCGATGGACGACTACTATATCGGCGAGGGCAACCACCTGCGGCTGTTCGACAAGCTCGGCGCCCACGAGATGGAATTCGAGGGCATCCACGGCACCCATTTTGCGGTGTGGGCGCCCAATGCGCAGCGCGTGAGCGTGGTCGGGCCGTTCAACGAATGGGACGGGCGGCGCAACCCGATGCGCAATCGCCTGGAGACCGGCATCTGGGAAGTGTTCATCCCGGTGCTGGGGACGGGGACGCTGTACAAATACGAAATCGTCGGGCCCGATGGGGTGGTGCAGCCGCTCAAGGCCGATCCGTTCGCCCGGCAATCCGAACTGCGGCCGCGCACGGCCTCGATCGTGCCCGACCCGACCGAATTCACCTGGACCGACGGCAAATATGTCGAGGAGCGCGCCACGCGCGACTGGCGGCGCACGCCGATCTCGATCTACGAGGTGCATCTGGGGAGCTGGCGGCGGCGGCCGGATGGCGGCTTCCTGACCTATGACCAGCTTGCCGAGCAGTTGGTGCCCTATGCGGCGGACATGGGTTATACCCATATCGAGCTATTGCCGATCAGCGAGCATCCGTTCGACCCGAGCTGGGGCTACCAGCCGACGGGCATGTATGCGCCGACCTCCCGGCATGGCGATCCGGCGGCGTTTGCCCGTTTCGTCAACGCGGCGCATGAGGCGGGGCTGGGGATTATCCTCGACTGGGTTCCGGCGCATTTCCCGACCGACGCGCATGGCCTGGCCAATTTCGACGGCACGGCACTCTATGAACATGCCGATCCGCGGCAGGGCTACCACCCTGACTGGAACACGGCGATCTACAATTTCGGCCGGCGCGAGGTGGTGAGCTTCCTCGTCAACAATGCGCTCTACTGGCTGGAGAAATTCCATATCGACGGGCTGCGCGTGGATGCGGTGGCCTCGATGCTCTATCTCGATTACTCGCGCCAGCAGGGGCAGTGGGTGCCCAACAAATTCGGCGGCAACCAGAATCTCGAGGCGGTGGAGTTCCTGCGCAGGGTGAATTCGGAAGCCTATCGGCTGCACCCTGGCACGTTCATGATCGCCGAGGAATCCACATCCTGGCCCGGCGTCAGCCATCCGGCCTATACGGGCGGGCTGGGCTTCGGGTTCAAATGGAACATGGGCTTCATGAACGACACGCTGCGTTTCATGAGCCGCGAGCCGGTGCATCGCAAGTTCCACCACAACGACATGACCTTCGCCACGGTCTATGCCTTCAGCGAGAATTTCGTGCTGCCGCTGAGCCACGACGAGGTGGTGCATGGCAAAGGCTCGCTGCTGGAAAAGATGCCGGGCGACGACTGGCAGCAGTTTGCCAACCTGCGCGCCTACTACGCGTTCATGTGGGGCTTCCCGGGCAAGAAGCTGCTGTTCATGGGCCAGGAATTCGCGCAGCGCGATGAATGGGCCGAGGGCAAGTCGCTCGACTGGTACCTGCTCGATGCGGGCATGCATGAGGGTGTGCGGCGGCTGATCGCCGACCTCAACCTGGCCTATAGGCAATTGCCGGCCTTGCACGAGCGCGACTGCGAGCCGGACGGATTTGAATGGGTGATCGGCAACGATCACGCCAATTCGGTGTTTGCCTGGCTGCGCAAGGCGCCGGGGAGCGATCCGATCCTGGTGGTATCCAATTTCACGCCGGTTCCGCGCAGCGGCTACAAAATCCCTATGCCGCTGGCCGGCAAATGGGTGGAACGCATCAATACGGATGCGGGGTGGTATTCCGGATCCAATACCGGAAACCAGGGCGCGGTCGACGCCTATGCCGTCGAGGGCAGGCACTGGCCGGCGGAAGCGGAGGTCTATCTGCCGCCGCTCTCGACGCTGTACCTGAAATACGAGCCGGCGTGACCGGATGGAGTGAGATACGTCCCGGAAAACGGGCAGTAGTGGAGGGTTAGAAGAATGGCAGACTACAGAGTACCATCGCCGCTGGCCCGCGAGGCCATGGCCTATGTGCTGGCGGGAGGACGCGGCACGCGCCTGATGGAACTGACCGACCGACGCGCCAAGCCCGCCGTCTATTTCGGCGGCAAATCCCGCATCATCGACTTCGCGCTCTCCAATGCGATCAATTCGGGCATCAGGCGTATTTCGGTGGCGACGCAATACCAGGCGCACAGCCTGATCCGCCACTTGTCGCGCGGATGGAATTTCCTGCGGCCCGAGCGCAACGAAAGCTTCGACGTGCTGCCGGCCAGCCAGCGGGTGGCCGAGGACATGTGGTATGCCGGCACGGCCGACGCGGTGTACCAGAACATGGACATTATCGAGGATTACGGCGCGCGCTATATCGTCATCCTGGCGGGCGACCACATCTACAAGATGGACTATGAAATCATGCTGCGGCAGCACGTCGATACGGGCGCCGACGTGACCATCGGGTGCCTCGAGGTGCCGCGCATGGAGGCCGTTGGCTTTGGCGTGATGCATGTCGATGGGCGCGACCGGGTGATCGACTTCGTCGAGAAGCCCAAGGACCCGCCGGCCATTCCGGACAAGCCGGACACGGCTTTGGCGTCGATGGGCATCTATGTGTTCGAGACGCGGTTCCTGATGGAGCAGTTGCGCCGCGACGCGGCGACGGAGGGCTCCAGCCGCGACTTCGGCAAGGACATCATCCCCTATATCGTCAAGAACGGCACGGCCTGGGCGCATCGCTTCACGCGAAGCTGCGTGCGCTCGTCCAAGGAAGACGTGGCCTATTGGCGCGACGTGGGCACGATCGACGCCTATTGGAAGGCCTCGATCGACCTGACCGACATCGAGCCGCAGCTCGATCTCTATGACCGCGACTGGCCGATCTGGACCTATGCGGAAATCACCCCGCCGGCCAAGTTCGTGCACGATTTCGACGGGCGGCGCGGCTCGGCGGTCAATTCGCTGGTTTCGGGCGACTGCATCATCTCGGGTGGGCACCTGCAGCGGACTCTGCTCTCGACCGGCTCGCGCGTGCATTCCTATTCGGTACTCGATGAGGCGGTGGTGCTGCCCTATTGCGATATCGGGCGGAATGCACGGCTCAAGAAGGTGGTGATCGACCGCGGCGTCAACATCCCGGAAGGGCTGGTGGTGGGCGAGGATCCCGAATTCGACGCCAAGTGGTTCCGGCGGACCGATGACGGGGTGACGCTGATCACCCAGGCGATGATCAACAAATATCTGGCGGGCCGATGATCGAAGTTCTCTCGGTTGCATCCGAGGTCTATCCGCTGATCAAGACCGGGGGGCTCGCCGATGTGGCGGGCGCCCTGCCGGGGGCGCTCGGCAGCCGTGGCGTCACCATGCGGACGCTGGTGCCGGGCTATCCGGCGGTGATGAGCAAGCTCGGCGGCGGGCGCGTGGTGCGGGAGCTGGACGATCTGTTCGGCGTGCCGGCCAGGCTGATCGCGGCGCGGGTGGAAGGGCTCGATGTCATCGTCATCGATGCGCCTGCTCTCTATGACCGGCCGGGCAATCCCTATGTGAGCCCGGATGGCTGGGACTGGCCGGATAACTGGAAGCGCTTTGCGGCCCTGGGCTGGGTGGCGGCCGAACTGGCCAATGGGCTAGTGGAAGGCTATCGCCCGCAACTGCTGCATTGCCATGACTGGCAGGCGGGCCTGGCGCCAGCCTATATCAAGTTCGGGCCGACCAGCGACGTGAAGACGGTGATGACCATCCACAACATCGCCTTCAAGGGGTTTTTCGGCGCGGAAATCTTCAGCCAGTTGCGGCTGCCACCGCATGCTTTCGAGATGGGTGGCGTCGAGTTCTATGGCGGCATTTCCTATCTCAAATCGGGCATGGAATGTGCCGACTACGTCACCACTGTCAGCCCCAATTATGCCGACGAAATCCGTACTCCGGAATTCGGCATGGGGCTGGAAGGGCTGCTGAACGGACGGGCCGAAACGGTGGTGGGGATTCTCAACGGCATCGACGTGGATGCCTGGAACCCGGCGACCGACCTGGCGCTGGCGCAGACCTATTCGGCCAATACCATCCAGGCGCGGCAGGCCAACAAGCTGGCCGTGGTGGAGAAATTCGGGCTCGACGGCGCCGATGGGCCGCTGTTCTGCGTGATCAGCCGGCTGACCGACCAGAAGGGCATGGACCTGCTGCTTCAGGCGGTGGACGGGCTGGTCGACCTCGGCGCACGGCTGGCGGTGCTGGGATCGGGCGAGGCGGCGCTGGAGGATGGATTCCGCAGCGCCTGGGCCCGGCATCCGGGCAAGGTGAGCATCATTACCGGCTACAATGAACAGTTGAGCCACCTGATGCAGGGCGGTTGCGACGCCATTGTCATCCCATCGCGGTTCGAGCCCTGCGGGCTGACCCAGCTCTATGGGTTGCGCTATGGCTGCGTGCCGGTGGTGAGCCGTATCGGCGGGCTGGCCGACACGGTCATCGACGCCAATCCGGCGGCGCTGGCGGCCGAGGTGGCGACGGGCGTGGTGTTCGATGCGGGGAGCGCCCATGCGCTCTACGAGGCGGTTCGCAGGACCGTGCGGCTCTACCACGATGACAAAGTGTGGAAGAAAATGCAGCGGCGGGGGATGAAATCGGACGTGTCCTGGGACACCAGCGCCGCCCGCTATGCCGCGCTCTATGCCAACATTACCGGGCTGATGACCAATGACGATCCAGACCATTAAGACCACGCCCTATGGCGACCAGAAACCGGGCACGTCGGGGCTGCGCAAGCGGGTGACGGTGTTCTCGCAGCCCAATTATGTCGAGAACTTCGTGCAGTCGATTTTCGACAGCCTGGAAGATTTCGCCGGCAAGACGCTGGTCATTGGCGGGGATGGGCGGTTCTACAATGACGTGGCCATCCAGAAGGCCATCCGCATCGCTGCCGCCAATGGTTTCGGCAAGGTGATGGTGGGGCAAAACGGGATTCTATCGACGCCGGCCGCGAGCAATATCATCCGGCACTACAAGGCGCTTGGCGGGCTGGTGCTGTCGGCCAGCCATAATCCGGGCGGGCCGGAAGGCGATTTCGGCATCAAGTACAATATCGGCAATGGGGGACCGGCGCCGGAGAAGATCACCGAGGCTGTCTATGCCCGGAGCAAGGTGATCGACAGCTACAAGACGGTGGATGCGCCGGATGTGGCGCTGGGGGAGATCGGGACGCAGACGGTGGGCGACATGGTGGTCGAGGTGATCGACCCGGTGGCCGACTATGCGGCATTGATGGAGACGCTGTTCGATTTCGGGGCGATCAGGGGGCTGTTCGCCGGCGGTTTCCGCATGACGTTCGATGCCATGTCGGCGGTGACCGGGCCTTATGCCCATGAAATCCTTGAGAAAATTCTTGGTGCGCCCAAGGGGACGGTGGTCAATGGCACGCCGTCGCCATCGTTCAATGACGGGCATCCCGATCCGAACCTGGTCTATTGCAAGGACATGTATGACCTGCTGATGACCTCCGATGGCCCCGATTTCGGGGCGGCGTCGGATGGCGACGGGGACCGCAACCTGATCATCGGCAAGAACCGGTTCGTAACACCGTCGGATTCGCTGGCGTTGCTGGCGGCCAATGCGCATCTGGCGCCCGGCTACAAAGCGGGCATTGCGGGGATTGCGCGGTCGATGCCCACCAGCGCGGCGGCGGACCGGGTGGCCGAGAAGCTTGGCGTGGAAATGCATGAAACGCCAACGGGTTGGAAGTTTTTCGGCAATCTGCTCGATGCTGGACGGGTGACGATCTGCGGCGAGGAAAGTGCCGGGACGGGCAGCAACCATGTGCGCGAGAAGGACGGGCTGTGGGCCGTGCTGCTGTGGCTCAACATTATCGCGGTGCGCAAGCAGAGCGTGGACGAGATCGTGCGCGAGCACTGGGCGACCTATGGGCGCAACTATTATACACGGCACGACTATGAAGAGGTCGATGCGGCGATTGCCGGCAAGCTTGTCGATGACTTGCGGGGAGAATTGCCCAGGCTTGCCGGCAGAATTCTTGCGGAAGACCTGCAGGTCGCCTATGCCGACGACTTTACCTATCACGATCCGGTCGACGGCTCGACCAGCGCCAGGCAGGGGATCAGGATCGGCTTCACCGATGGCTCGCGTATCGTTGTCCGGTTGAGCGGAACCGGCACGGTCGGCGCCACGTTGCGGCTCTATCTGGAGCGCTACGAGGCCGCCGATGGACGACATGATCTTGAAACCCAAACCGCCCTTGAACCCCTTATCGGGCTGGTCGACCAGCTCACCGGGATCAAGCAGCGGACCGGGCGGCAAGAACCCAGCGTCATCACCTAGCATCGGAAGACAAATGAAACCCATGCTGGTCCCCAATGGGGGCAGTATCACGCATCTTGGCGCCACGGTGACCGAGGCGGGTGTGAATTTCGCCGTTTACTCGGAAAGCGCCACCAAGATCTGGGTGTCGATCTATGACGAGCAGGACCAGGAAACGGGCCGGTTCGAGCTGGATGTCCACCAGGACCATATCCGCGCCGGGCTGATTTCGGGCCTGGGTGCCGGCACGCGCTATGGGTTGCGGGCCGACGGGCCTTATGATCCGGACCAGGGCTATTTCTTCGATCCGATGAAGCTGCTGGTCGATCCCTATGCCAAACGCCTCGACCGGGTGTTCGTGCGTTCGCCGCGGCTGCGGCTGGATCGGGCCGAGGCGGTGGATACGGCGCCGCTGATCCCCAAGGCCATCGTGGGGGATATGGGCAACGAGAACATCCTGCCGCGCAAGAAGGCGCCGGGGCTGTTCTACGAAATGAATGTGCGCGGCTATACGATGCGCCATCCCAGCGTGCAGGGGCCGCTGCGCGGCACCATCGCGGGCCTGACGACGCAGCGGGTGATCGACCACCTGAAATATATCGGGGTCGATACGCTGCAACTGATGCCGACGGCGGCCTGGATCGACGAGGGGCACCTGCCGGTGCTGGGGCTGACCAATGCCTGGGGCTACAACCCGGTGGCCTATTCGGCCATCGATCCACGGCTGGCGCCGCGTGGGCCGCAGGAATTGCGCAACATGACCGATCTCTACCGCAAGAACGGTATCTCGGTGATCCTCGACGTGGTCTACAACCATACCGGCGAGAGCGACGCCAATGGGCCGATGCTGAGCCTGATGGGGCTCGATGCCAAGACCTATTACCGCTTCGTCGAGGTCGACGGCAAGCAGCACCTGGTCAACGATACCGGTACCGGCAATACGCTGCGCTGCGACCATCCCGCCACCCAGCGACTGGTGATCGACTCGCTGCGCTACTGGGTCGAGGAGATGGGCGTTTCAGGGTTCCGTTTCGACCTGGCGACGGTGCTGGGGCGCGATCCGGGGTTCAATCCCAATGCGGTCATGCTGGAAAAGATCAAGGCCGACCCGGTGCTGAGCAAGTGCATTCTGGTCGCCGAGCCCTGGGATCCGGGCCCGGGCGGCTATGCACTGGGGCAGTTCGGCAAGGAATTCAAGGAGCACAACGACACTTATCGCGACGAGGTGCGTGAATTCTGGCGCGGCGAGGACGGCAAGATCGGCGCGCTGGCGGGCAAGGTGGCCGGTTCGGCCGAAATCTTCGACTTCGCCGGGCGCAAGCCGAGTGCCGGGGTGAACCTGCTGGCGGTGCATGACGGGTTCACGCTGCGCGACCTGGTCAGCTATCACGACAAGCATAACGAGGCGAATGGCGAGGGCAACCGCGACGGGCACAATCACAATGCCTCGTGGAATTGCGGCGCCGAGGGGGAAACGGACGATCCCGCCATCAACGCGGCGCGCAAGCGCGACGTACGGGCGCTGCTGGCGACATTGTTCCTGTCGCGCGGTGTGCCGCTGCTGCAGCAGGGCGACGAGATGTTCCGCACCCAGCAGGGCAACAACAATGCCTATGCGCAGGACAATGACATTACCTGGCTGGACTGGGAAAATGGCGATGGCGACCTGGTGGATTTCGTCGCCGCGATCCACAAATTCCGCAAGGAGCATGTGGCGCTGACGCATGACCATTTCCTCTCCGGGCAGGAGAAGAACGGCGTTCGAGACGTCACCTGGCTGCATCCGGACGGCCGCGAAATGACCGAGGGCGACTGGGGCTATTCCGGCGCTTCGGTGCTGGGCATGTACCTGACGCATAGGGATGACGAGGTGCTGGTGTGGTTTAACCGGCGCACCGAGCCGGTGGTGGCGCGGCTGCCGGAGGGCGAATGGCAGGTGGGAATACTCTCGGACAATACCAGCAGTGTTGTGCTGTCGGAGGGTACGGCGACGCTGACATCGCGGTCGGTAGTGGCGCTGGTGCGCCACTGACAGCTTCTGGCAGCAGGCCGGGCTAGCAAGGGTCTTCCATAGTGGAGACCCGAAATATGCAGTTTGCCTCTGTCCGCCTGGTTACCAAGCAGCTCGATGCCTTGGTCGATTTCTATTCGGCGCTGACGGGCGCCCAAGCCAATCGGCCTGCGCCGCCCTTTGCCGAATTTCGCCTGACTGGAGCAACGCTGGCCATTTCCGATGAATCGGTCATCGCCCAGTTCAACGCCGGCGCCGCTGTGGCTGGCGCCAATCGGTCGGCGCTGATCGAGTTTCAGGTGGACGATGTATCCGCCGTGGCGCAGCGCCTGCCGGAGGGAACGCGGGTGGTGATGCCGCCGACCACGATGCCCTGGCGTAACCTGTCCATGCTGATCCATGACCCGGACGGCAATGTGATCAATATCTTCTCGCGGCCGGCAAGCCTGCAATAGACCGCGTGCCTACTGGGTGAGGTGGGGAAGGCCCCCTCACCCGGCCTGCGGCCGACCTCTCCCCCAAAGGGAGAGGTGAGGCTGCGCCTCGGTTATTCCGCCGCCTGCGTATCCACGAAACCGCCGGCGCGTTCGATATAGGCAATGATCTTGTCGAGGCTTTCGCGGCGGAGCAGGTCGGTGAAGATGTAGGGCCGGCCCTCGCGCACCTTCTGCGTGTCGCTTTCCATCACGTCGAGGCTGGCGCCGACATAGGGGGCCAGGTCGGTATGGGTGATGACCAGCAGGTCCGATCTCGATATGGCGGGGCCGCCCTTGCGGGGGATTTTTTCGCCCTGGGCGACGGAGATGACATAGATGGTCAGGTCGGCCAGATCGGGCGAGAAGGTGGCAGCGAGATTGTCGCCGCCGCTTTCGATCAGGATGATGTCGAGATCGGGGAATTTGCGGTTGAGATCGTCGATGGCAGCGAGATTGAGCGAGGCGTCCTCGCGAATGGCCGTGTGGGGGCAGCCGCCGGTTTCGACGCCGACGATGCGGTCTTCGGCAATGGCCTGAGCGCGGGCGAGGATCAGGGCGTCCTCGCGGGTATAGATGTCGTTGGTGACGACGGCCATGGAATAGCGGTCGCGCATGGCCTTGAGCAGCATTTCGCAGAGAGTCGTCTTGCCGGAGCCGACGGGGCCGCCAATGCCGATCCTCAAAGGTCCATTCATGGAATTCATAGCAGCCTCAGGATGACAAGGGCGAGGAAGCCGGCGCCCAGAAACAGGCAGAGCGGGGAATAGACGCGGGCGTCGTTGAGCCGGAAATTGGGCTCGGGGGTTTTTTCGGCCCACCAGGGCGTGTAGCCGATGATGCCGCGGGCGAGGAATATGGCGGCGAGGGGCAGGCCTAGCAGGCTCAGGGGCAGGCCGCCGCTGTCGTGATCGGCCAGCGCCAGGGCGATGATGCCGGCGGCCAGCGTTGCCACGGCGACGGCGAAGGAGGCCAGGCGCGGCGGCATGCGCTCGATATCCTTGAAGCCGACCACCGTCTGGGCCAGCAGCTTTTCGCCGCGGATAGGCCAGGTGCGGCCGATGGACCAGAGGAAATGCGCCGTGGCCACGGCGAGCAGGGCGATGAACATGAAGGCGGCGATGAGCATGCTCATGAGCGGAAGATTCTCGTGCTGAGGGTTTCGTGGGCCATCTGGGCAATATCGGCCGCGTAGGCCACGCCGCCAATATCGTCCAGTGCGGCATGCTGGCACAGCGCGGCCGCAGAGGCTATGGCCGGCTCCAGCGCGGCGATGATGGCCAGGCCATCGGACTGGCCGATGGGCACGAGGCGCACGGCGACCGAGACCTGGCCGTGGATGGCCGACGTGACATAGGCCAGCAGCGCCGCATCGAGCGCGATGGCATGGCCGGCGGCGATGGCGCCGACGGCAATGGGGTAGGGGCAGGGCTGGGGCAGGTTGGCGAGGACCGGAGTCGGCCAGGCACGGGCGGCGGCGGCAAAGGCCGATCCGGTGATGGTGGTTTCGTCATGGCGTTCGCGGGCGGGAGTCAGGGCCAGGCATAGGTCGGCGAGGTCGCGCAGGGTGGCGGGATCGTTGGCGGCAGCGTGGGCGTGGGCGAAGAGGATGGCGTCGGTGCGCAGGCCACCGTGATGCAGCATGCCCTCGATCCAGGCCTGTGTCGTAGTGCGGTCATGCACCGCGCCTGATGCGATGGCGGTTTCGAGACCGGCGGACCAGGCGAAGGCGCCGACGGGAAAGGCAGGGGACAGCCAGGTCAGCAGCTTTTGCAGGTCGCGGTTTTCGGTCATCGCGCCAGCAAAGCGTGGTTGGCATCGCCATGGCTGTGATAGGCGCCGTGTTCGGCGAAGAACGGCTCGGTGACATTGCTCACCGTGGCGCCGAGGCCTTCGAGCATGGCCCTGAGGACGTGGTCGCGCTTGATGAGGATGCGGCTTTCTTCGAGCTGGGCCGAGGTGTGGCGGTTGCCGATGTGCCAGGCGAGGCGGACGAGGTGGGCGGTGTCGCGGGCGCGGATTTCGTAGAGCAGTTCGTCGGCGGCGATGATGCCGGCGAGGCGCCCGTCTTCCAGCTCCAGGGCGCTGCCATGGTCCAGCGTCACGGTCTGGGGGAAATCCACCAGCACCTCCTCGCCATGGCTGAGGCGCAGCAGCTTGCGGCGCAGGCGGCGCTCGGTGTGTTCAAGGGTGACGGTATCGAAGGGGAGGCCGCGGCCATGGCCGGGCGGCAGCAGGGAGACGACGCGAAGCATGGGGCTCAGGATGGCTGGGGTCCGATCAGGTCACCGTATAGAAAAACCGGCCGATCCAATAGGCCTGATAGGCCAGATGCAGCAGTACGGCGGCCAGGTGGACGCGGCGGTCAGCCCAGCGGATGGCTATGGCGCAGAGGATGAGACCGAGGGGCACCTGGATGAAATAGTCTGCCCCGAAGCGCTCCCAATAGGCCTCGCCCTTGATCAGCGTATCGATGGTGTCGAGCAGGAAAGTCGCGCCGAAAAGCCCGAAGAACCAGACACGGCGCTTGAGGAAGAAATCCTCGTAGCCGTCGTATTCGGCGATGTTGTCGGGCGACAGCAAAGCGGCGAGGAGGAACAGGGCCACCGCGTAGAGGACGATGAATAGCGTGATGGCGAAGGTCCAGTGTTCCAGGCGGAACAGGGCGAACTGCCACCACCAGAACAGCACCAGTTCGACCAGGATGGAGGCGATCCACAGCAGGTGAATGGAAGATATGCGGGCGCGATGCGGATGCTGGATCAGGCCGGCGACCGTCATCAGCAGCCTGGTGATGCCCAGGCCGACAATCATGCCCATGACGATGCGGACATGGGGGAAGAGTTCGGCGGGGGACATCTGATCCATGGTCGCTCCAGTGGTCGCGTTTCCGAACCGCAAAACCGCAGCCACGTTTGCTGGAACCGCTCAGGGCGTGTTGTTCACTTCGCTGCAGGCAAGCACGGGCTCGGCATCCTCGCCAAGGGTGGCGTCATAGAGGCTGGCCTCGGCGCCCTTGGACCACCAAATCCACTGGCCCGAGGCATAGCGCACGCCGGAGCCCGAGATGAGGGAGACGAAGATCAGCGGCTCGGGCTGCTCGGCGATGGGCACCAGAGCGAGGAAATTGGGCGCCGCATTGATGTAGGTGACGGTAACCGGTGCCTCGGTCGCGCAGTCATAGACCATGGTGCGGCGTTCGAAATCGGACTGGGCGCCGAGCTGGATCTGTAGGGAGGTTTCCACCGCGTGGGACGCGGTGGGCGCCAGCAGGGCGGTGGCGAGGACGGCGGCAAGAATGGGCTTTGTCATGGGGACCTCCGTTTGGGTTGCGCCATGATGCCGCCGTGGCGCGGCGGAAATTGGGTCGCTGGCCACCAATGCCGATCAGGCCAGGTAGACGATTGCCAGTGCAGCGACGATGGCGATGGCATCTTCGACGAGGGCCGCCGGCATGTCGGCGCGGAAGGTGCGGGCAAGTTCGGTGCGCAGGGTGGCGCCGACCAGCGTGCCCACCACCGCGCCAACGGCGCCGGCGATGGCGCCGATGATGAGGGCAGTGACGGTTTCGCCGGTGGGAACCACTGCGAGCACGGCCCCGGCAAACATGCCGGCCAGGATGCGGACGCCGAACTGCATCGGCACTTTGCGGCTGGGGGTCCGCGCCAACTTGTCATTGACGATCTCGCCGATGGCTATGGCGATGAACAGCCACAGGGCGATGGGTGAAAGCAGGAAGGCGAAGGTGGTGCCTTCGAGATAAATCCAACCCAGCGCGCCGCCGATGGCGAGCGCTGCAATCGGGGTGATAGCCCGCAGGCCGGCAACGACACCGATGAGAATCGCAAGACCGTAGATCATGATGAAGCCCCCTTGACGCAGGGGCAGCCTGCGCCTGCCGAATGCCGCTGTCCAGAGGGGCTAGAACAGGAAATAGCGCTGCGCCATGGGCAGGATGGTGGCGGGTTCGCAGGTGAGCAATTCGCCATCGGCGTGGACTTCGTATGTCTCGGGGTCGACTGATATATCGGGGGTGGCCGCGTTGTGGATCATCGCGTGCTTGCCGATGCCGCCGCGGGTGTTGGTGACGGGCAGCAAATGCTTGGCGACGCCGAGTTTGTCGCGCAGGCCATCATCATAGGCGGCCTGGGAGACGAAGGTGACGGAGGAGGTCGTCACCAGTTTGCCGAACGAGGCGAACATGGGCCGGTAGTGCATCGGCTGGGGCGTAGGTATGGAGGCGTTGGGGTCGCCCATGGGAGCGGCGGCGATGGAGCCGCCGAGCAGCACCATTTCGGGCTTCACGCCGAAAAAGGCGGGCGACCAAAGGACCAGGTCGGCGCGCTTGCCCACTTCCACGGAGCCGATATGCCGGCTCATGCCGTGGGCGATGGCGGGATTGATGGTGTATTTGGCGATATAGCGCTGGACGCGGAAATTGTCGTTGTCGCCGGTTTCCTCGCGCAGCCGGCCGCGCTGGCGTTTCATCTTGTCGGCGGTCTGCCAGCAGCGGATCAGCACTTCCCCGACGCGGCCCATGGCCTGGCTGTCGGACGAGATGACCGAGAGGGCGCCCATATCGTGCAGAATATCCTCGGCGGCGATGGTTTCCTTGCGGATGCGCGACTCGGCAAAGGCGACGTCTTCGGGGATGGACGGGGAGAGGTGGTGGCAGACCATCAGCATGTCGAGATGCTCGGCGATGGTGTTCACGGTGTAGGGGCGCGTCGGATTGGTCGAGGACGGGATGACGTTGGGGAGGCTCGCGACCTTGAGGATATCGGGGGCGTGACCGCCGCCGGCGCCTTCGGTGTGGAAGGCGTGGATGGTGCGGCCCTTGAAGGCGCCGATGGTGTCCTCGACGAAGCCGCTCTCATTGAGAGTGTCGGTATGGATCATCACCTGCACGTCGTAGTCGTCGGCGACGGCGAGGCAATTGTCGATGGCGGCGGGCGTGGTGCCCCAGTCTTCGTGCAGCTTGAGGCAGGAGGCGCCGGCCAGGATCATTTCGGCCAGCGGGGCGGGGCGGGAGGCATTGCCCTTGCCGGCCAGCGCCAGGTTCATGGGGAAGGCATCGAAACTCTCGATCATGCGCTGGATGTGCCAGGCGCCGGTGCAGGTGGTGGCCAGCGTGCCATGGGCCGGGCCGGTGCCGCCGCCGAGCATGGTGGTGACGCCGCTCATCAGCGCTTCCTCGATCTGCTGGGGTGCGATGAAGTGGATATGGGCATCCATGCCACCGGCGGTGAGGATGCGGCCTTCGCCGGCGATGATCTCGGTAGAGGGACCGATGATGATGGTGACGCCGGGCTGGGTATCGGGATTGCCTGCCTTGCCGATGGCATGGATGCGGCCATCCCTGAGGCCGATATCGGCCTTGTAGATGCCGGTGTGGTCGACCACGAGCGCATTGGTGATGACGGTATCGACGGCGCCTTCGGCGCGGGTGCGCTGGGATTGGCCCATGCCGTCGCGGATCACCTTGCCGCCACCGAACTTCACCTCTTCGCCATAGGTGGTGAAATCCTTCTCGACCTCGATGAACAACTCGGTATCGGCCAGCCGCACGCGGTCGCCGGTGGTGGGGCCATACATGTCGGCATAAGTGGCGCGGGAGATGCTGGCGGGCATGGATAATCCGGGAACTGGGGGCGTGTCGGCCCAACTCTGTCCCCGTTAAGTTGCTCGTGCAAGGAAAAGCGATGCAGGAAGCATCGTCTTGCTACTCCTGCCTAAAATGTGGGCAGGGTGATGCCGAACTGGGCGCGTTATCGCAATCAGTTGGGGCGTGGAAAGGCACGGCGGAAGTTGGCTTCGGCGGCGGCGATGATCTGGTCGAGCAGGGGTTCGCCTGCTGCAATCTCGGGGTCGTCGCGCAGTGAACCGGCGATCAACGACATGGTGAGGGACTGGATGGCGTAGGCTTGCCTGGCGCGACCTTCGCGGTGATGCAGATTGCCCTGGTCCTGGAACGTGCGCAGCACGTCGTCGCGCGTCTGGGGCGTCATGGTGCGTTTGGCGGTGAGCCAGTCGGAACTCTTGAGGTCATCGGCGAGACCCGCCGCGAGGCTGCCCAGCAGGAACATGGCCTCACCATCATCTGCGCCGCTTTCCTGCAGGTCCGTGAGGACAGCGGCGAGGCGAATCTTGAAGTCTTGATGCTGGGTCATGGCGAGTCCGGATCGATGCAATGACCCGCCCTTAGCGCATTTGCGCGGACCGCGCCATGACCTCGGCCCCCTAGAGAGCGCCCATGATCTGCTGGCGGAAGCCGAAAACCATGCGATCGCCGCCCAGCGGGATCAGCCGCACCTCGCGGGCCTGGCCCGGTTCGAACCGAACCGCAGTGCCCGCGGCTATGTCGAGGCGCATGCCACGGGCCTTGTCGCGGTCGAAGCTGAGGCCGGCATTGGCCTCGAAAAAGTGGTAGTGCGAGCCGACCTGGATGGGACGGTCGCCGGTATTGGCGACCTCGATGGTGATCTGCGGCGCATCGGCATTAAGGATGATCTCGCCGGTTCTTGGAATGACTTCACCTGGGATCATGATCTTACCGGATGGGTTCGTGGACAGTGACGAGCTTGGTGCCATCGGGGAAGGTGGCTTCCACCTGCACATCGTGGATCATTTCGGCAATGCCGTCCATGACCTGGGCGCGGCTGACAACATGGGCGCCGGCTTCCATCAATTCGGCCACGGGGCGGCCGTCGCGGGCACCTTCCACCACAAAATCGGTGATGAGCGCGATGGCTTCGGGATGGTTGAGCTTGACGCCGCGTTCAAGCCGCCTGCGGGCGACGATGGCGGCCATCGATATCAGCAATTTGTCTTTTTCGCGCGGGGTCAGGTTCATCGGCAGTATCCTAGAGATGCCAGAGGCGCGGCAGCGAACCGGCCTGGGTGAGTTCGGCCAGAATTGGAACGATCAGCCGGCGCAGCGCAAGCCCGGTCCGGGCCAAAGCGCGCACCACCAGCCGTTCGCCATTGGCGCTGGCGGCGATGCTGCTGTCACCGGCGGGCAGGAGGGCGCGCAGCCGGGCGAGGGCCGCGGCGCTTTGGCCGGCGGAAGGAGCGACATGCAGGATGGAGGCAAAGGCGCGCTTGCCGGTCAGGAGCGACAGGCCATCGCGTTCGGCCAAGGTGCCATCGAGCTGGGTCGCCTCTGCGTGGACCAGCCGGCCGTTGCGGCGGATGCGCCAGGTGTCGCGCAGGCGCGCATCGAGCGCAGCCTCGCCCATGGCATCGCGGCCGAGCAGAATGGCTTCCACCGCGGTAAGGCTGGCGCCGTGGGCGAGGTCGATCGAGATGCGGCGATCGAGCTGGCTGGCGGCGAAGAGGATGGTTTCCTGGGGCAGCCAGTCGAGATGGGCGCCGGCGCCGACCGACAGGCTGGTTTCCACCGTGGCCGGGCCGTCGATGGAGCGGTAGATGCGTTCGCAGGCCTGGGTGGTGAGCACCATGTGCCCGCCCGGCGCCAGCTCGGCCGACCACTGCATATGGTCGCCGCCGGTGAGGCCGCCCGCCGTGTTGATGAGCACGGCCTCGAGTGCCCGCGAATGGGTATGGGGCAGGCGAATTTTGGCGCAGCCGTCCTGGTAAAGCGTAGCCAGGCGGGTCGCGCCATCGCGTTGCAGCGTGGTCACGCCACCCACGCCGCGAGCCCGTTGCAAGGCATTGGTGGGTGCACGACTTGTTGATCCCGCGGGTTTTTCAGCAACGATTGTCAAGGAGGGGCGTTTCCTAAGCGAGCAGATGCTCATTCATTGAGACATTATAGAAGGCTATTAAAATGCACATCAAAACCATTGCATCCGCTGCAGTACTCACCGCCGCCCTTGGCTTCAGCGGTATGGCTTATGCCCAGACCATGATCGGCAACGCTGAAGTGTCCGATGCGGACATGGAGCGCGTGAAGAACTATTGCGTGGACCTCCAGACCGAGGCCAACCAGGCTGTCGGAACGTCCGAAACCGACACGAGCGAACCTACCGAGGATTCGGTCACCGAAGAAGGTGGCACGACCCTGGGTGCCGTCGATATCGATCAGGTTACCCTCGAGACCTGCCTGGAAGCGGGCTTCATCGAAGAGCCTGTCGTCGCTCCGCAGTAAACTCACCTCCCAATATTTTGCGAACGCCCGGCATTTGCCGGGCGTTCTGTCGTCTAGACCATGAGGTGGCGGCGGACCTCGGGCAGGTCGAGGTCGCTGGCCGGGCCGGCATGCTGAATTTCACCGCGATCCATGACGTAGATGTCGTCGGCAATCTCGCGGCAGAAATCGAGGAACTGCTCCACCAGCAGGATGGTCATGCCCTTCTCGTCGCGCAGGAACTGCAGGGCGCGGCCGATATCCTTGATGATGGAGGGCTGGATGCCCTCGGTGGGCTCGTCGAGCACCAGCACGCTGGGTCGGGTGACCAGCGCCCGCCCGATGGCGAGCTGTTGCTGCTGGCCGCCCGAGAGGTCGCCGCCGCGCCGGCTCAGCATGGATTTGAGCACAGGGAACAGTTCGAGGATGTAGGGCGGGATGGTCTTGTCGGCGCGCGGCAGGCCTGCATAGCCGGTTTCGAGATTTTCGCGCACGGTGAGCAGGGAGAAAATCTCGCGGCCCTGCGGCACGTAGCCGATACCCATGCGGGCGCGCTTGTAGGGCGGGGACTTCTTGAGGAGCTCGTCGCCAAAGCGAATTTCTCCCGCAGTAATGCTGTTAATGCCGGTAATGGCGCGCAGGGTGGAGGATTTGCCGACGCCGTTGCGACCGAGAACCGCGGTGATGCGGCCGGGCCGGCAGGTGAGGGAGACGGATTTGAGCGCCTGGGCGGCGCCGTAGTGCAGGTCTATGGCGTTGATGGAGAGGGCGGTGCTCATCGTCCGAGATACCTTTCGATCACCACGGGATTGGCGCTGACCTGATCCAGCGAGCCTTCCGCCAGCACAGCGCCTTCGGCCAGGCAGGTGACGCGGGAGCCGAGTTCGCGCACGAAGCTCATGTCGTGTTCCACCACGACGACCGAGCGAGTTTTGGCGATCTGCTTGAGCAGCTTGGCGGTTTCGACCGTTTCGGCGTCGGTCATGCCGGCGACGGGCTCGTCGACCAGCAGGAGCTTGGGATCCTGCGCCAGGAGCATGCCGATTTCGAGCCACTGCTTCTGGCCATGGCTGAGATTGGCGGCGTAGTCGTCCTTGCGGCCGAGCAGGCGCACGGTTTCGAGGATTTCCTCGATGCGGGCGATATCGGCCGCGTCGGCGGTGTAGAACAGGGCCGAGAAGACGCCGCGCGGCTTCTTGAGCGCCATTTCGATATTGTCCCAGACCGTGTGGCTTTCGAAGACCGTGGGTTTCTGGAACTTGCGGCCGATGCCGAGATTGGCGATGGCGGCTTCGTCGAGTTTGGTGAGATCGGTGCGGCCGTCGAACAGCACCTGGCCGTCATCGGGGCGGGTCTTGCCGGTGATAATGTCCATCATCGTGGTCTTGCCGGCGCCATTGGGGCCGATGATGGCCAGCATTTCGGCGGGATGGACGATGATGGAGAGGTTGTTGATGGCCTTGAAGCCGTCGAAGGCGACGGAGACGCCGTCGAGATAGAGCATGGTGCCGGTCTTGTCGGTCATGGCTTACTCCGCCGGCCTGGGTTGGGGTTCGGCGTCCACTGTCCTGGGCGTCGGCGCGTGCTGCTCGCGCCTGGTGGTGGCGGCGCGGTACTGGCCGATAAGGCCGACAATGCCCTTGGGCAGGAAGAGCGTGGTGACCACGAAGAGCGCGCCGAGGGCGAAGAGCCAGTATTCGGGGAAGGCGCCGGTGAAGTAGGATTTTCCCACATTGACCAGGATGCCGCCGATGATCGGGCCGATGATGGTGCCGCGGCCGCCGACGGCGGTCCATATCACCACTTCGATGGAATTGGCGGGCTCGAATTCGCTGGGGTTGATGATGCCGACCTGGGGCACATAGAGGGCGCCGGCGATACCGGCGATGATGGCCGAGACCACGAAGGCGAAGAGTTTCACATATTCGACGCGATAGCCGAGGAAGCGGGTGCGGCTTTCGGCATCGCGGACGGCGACCATGACCTTGCCGAGCTTGGAATTGACGATCAGCGAGCAGGCGAGCACCGCCAGGGCCAGGGCGATGGCGGAGGCGGCGAACAGGGCGGCGCGGGTGGCAGGAGCGGAGATCGACTGGCCCAGGATGTCCTTGAAATCGGTCAGGCCGTTATTGCCGCCGAAGCCCATATCGTTGCGGAAGAAGGCCAGCAGCAGGGCATAGGTCATGGCCTGGGTGATGATGGACAGGTAGACGCCGGTGACGCGGCTGCGGAAGGCGAGGAAGCCGAAGACGAAGGCGAGCAGGCCGGGCACGAGGACGACCATGACCATGGCAAACCAGAAATTGTCCATGCCAAGCCAGTACCAGGGCAGCTCCTTCCAGTTCAGGAAGACCATGAAATCGGGCAGGGTGGGATTGGCATAGACGCCGCGCGTGCCGATCTGGCGCATGAGATACATGCCCATGGCATAGCCGCCGATGGCGAAGAAGGCGCCGTGGCCGAGCGAGAGAATGCCGCAATAGCCCCAGACCAGGTCGAGCGCCAAGGCGAGCATGGCGTAGGTCAGGTATTTGCCGAAAAGCGGCACGGCATAATTGGGCAGGCGCAGAGGATTGCCGTCCGGCAGCAGCAGGTTGGAGGCCGGCACGGCGATGGCGACGAGCAGCAGGATGGCGACGAGCCAGATGGCTTTGCGGTCGAGGGCGCGGAAGAGAGCCTGCGTAATCATTGTGGGGTTCCTCCGGCCGTCGGCTCCCCTCCCCCTTGAGGGGAGGGGCTGGGGGTGGGGGTCCATCGGGGATCAACTGAGCGACCCCCTCCCTCGATCCCTCCCCTCAAGGGGGAGGGAAAGACGACTGAAGCATTGACGACAGCAGAGATCATGCTTCCACCGACCTTCCCTTGAGTGCGAAGAGGCCGCGGGGGCGGCGCTGGATGAAGAGGATGATGAGGACGAGGATGATGATCTTGCCTAGTACGGCGCCGGCATAGGGCTCGATGAACTTGTTGGCGATGCCCAGGGTCAGGGCGCCGACGAAGGTGCCCCACAGATTGCCGACGCCGCCGAAGACCACGACCATGAAGCTGTCGATGATGTAGCCCTGGCCCAGATTGGGCGAGACATTGCCGATCTGGCTCAGGGCGACGCCGGCGAGGCCGGCAATGCCGGAGCCGAGGCCGAAGGTCATGGCATCGACCAGCGGGGTGCGGATGCCCATGGCGGAGGCCATGCGGCGGTTTTGCGTGACGGCGCGCATGTGCAGGCCAATGGCGGTGTATTTGAGCACCAGCAGCAGCGCGGCGAAGACCAGGGCCGCGAAGATGACGATGTAGAAGCGGTTCCAGGTGATGGCGAGGCCGCCCAGCTCGAACGAACCGGACATCCAGCTTGGATTGCCGACTTCGCGGATATTGGCGGTGAAAATACGTTGCACGGCCTGCTGGATGATGAGCGACAGGCCCCAGGTGGCGAGCAGGGTTTCGAGGGGGCGGCCATAGAGGAAGCGGATGATGCCGCGCTCGATGGCGACGCCGACGAGGCCGGTGACGAGGAATGCCAGCGGCAGGGCGATGGCGAGGGACCAGTCGAACAGGCCCGGATAATTCTGGCGGATGATTTCCTGCACGACGAAGGTGGTGTAGGCGCCCAGCATGACCATTTCGCCATGGGCCATGTTGATGACGCCCATGACGCCGAAGGTGATGGCGAGGCCGATGGCGGCGAGCAGCAGCACCGAGCCGAGCGAGATGCCGAACCAGACATTTTGTGCCACGTCCCAGGCGGCGCGATCGCGGGCGAGGCCCTCGATGGCCTGGTTGATGGCGGGCTGGATTTCGGCGGGCGCGGTGGCGAGCGCCGCGGTGAGGGTATTGAGGGCATCGCGGCCGCCAATGGCCTGGACGACCGGCACGGCGGCGGCCTTGTCTTCCACGGAGGCGTCGGGCGACTTGAGCATGATGACGGCGCGGGCCTGGTCCATCACGCGCCCGATGGCGGGATCGGCCTCGGCGGCGAGGGCGGTATCGAGCAGGTCGAGTTGCGCCGGATCGGCATCGCGCAGGATGGACTGGGCGGCCGAGAGACGCATGTCACGTATCGGGCTGAGCAGGGTCATCTGGCCGATGGCGGTGCGCAAGACGCGGCGGAGGTTGTTGTTGACCTTGACCTTTTCGAGGCCGCCTTCAGCCAGATCGGGCAGGTCGGCGCCGGTGATCGGGTCGGCAATGGCGCCCTTGCCGGATGGGGCCGAGGTAAAGACGACCTTGCCGCTGGCTTCATCGAAATAGAGTTCGCCTTCGAGCAGCGTTTCCAGAACGGGCACGGCGCGCTGGTCACCCGATGCGACGAGATTGCCGATGGCGGCCTCGCGATCCTTGAAGCTGCCGGGCGCGAGGGCATCGACAAGCGCGGCGAGTTCGGTGTCGGCGAGCTGGGCGTGGGCGGGGAGGGCGGCGCCGAGGAGCATCAGGGTGATGATGAAATATCTGATGAACGTCATGGTGGCCCCGATCTGGTCATAAACTCGGTGTCATCCCGGACTTGATCCGGGATCCATCTCGCGATCTCAGGATGGACCCCGGCCTTCGCCGGGGTGACATCGCGTTTGTTGAAGCACCAGTGGGAGGGCGGCCTGGACCGCCCTCGCCGGCTTGCTACTGCGCGGCCGCGACTTCGGAGCCGCCGCACATCTTGGTTTCGGTATTGTAGTTGCCGCAGGCGATCGGGGCGGTCCAATCGGCCTCGATCAGTTTGGATTCGGGCAGGAAGTCGGACCAGGCGTCGCCGGGGACCAGGTCGGATTCCGAGACGACTTCGAACTGGCCGTCGGCCTGGATTTCACCGATCAGCACCGGCTTGGTGATGTGGTGGTTCGGGAGCATGGTGGCCATGCCGCCGGTCAGGTTGGGGGTTTGCAGGCCGATAATGGCGTCGAGCACCGCGTCGGTATCGGTGGTTCCAGCCTTTTCGACGGCCTGGACCCAGAGGTTGAAGCCGATGACGGTGGCTTCCATCGGATCGTTGGTCACCTTGTCGGGATTGCCCATGAAGGCCTGCCAGGCGGCGATGAAGGCTTCGTTTTCCGGGGTATCGACGGACTGGAAATAGTTCCAGGCGGCCAGGTGCCCGACCAGCGGGGTGGTGTCGAAGCCGGCGAGCTCTTCTTCGCCGACCGAGAAGGCGATGACCGGAATGTCCTCGGCCTTGATGCCCTGATTGGCGAGTTCCTTGTAGAAGGGCACGTTGGCGTCGCCGTTGATGGTCGAGATGACAGCGGTCATCTTGCCGGTCGAGCCGAAGGCCTTGATGTCGGAGACGATGGTCTGCCAGTCGGAATGACCGAAGGGCGTGTAGTTGATCATGATGTCTTCGGCGGCAACGCCGTGGTCGAGCAGGTATTGCTCGAGAATCTTGTTGGTGGTCTGTGGGTAGACATAGTCGGTGCCGGCGAGCACCCAGCGCTCGACGCCGGCATTTTCCATCAGGTAGTCGACAGCCGGGATGGCCTGCTGGTTGGGCGCGGCGCCGGTGTAGAACACGTTGCGCTGGCTCTCCTCGCCCTCGTATTGCACGGGGTAGAAGAGGATCGAGTTCAGCTCCTCGAATACCGGCAGCACCGACTTGCGCGAGGACGAGGTCCAGCAGCCGAACACGGCAGCGACGCCGTTGACTTCGATCAGCTCGCGGGCCTTTTCGGCAAACAGCGGCCAGTCGGAGGCGGGATCGACCACGACAGCTTCAAGCTGCTTGCCCAGCAGGCCGCCCTTCTTGTTCTGCTCGTCGATCAGGAACAGCATCGTGTCCTTGAGCGTCGTTTCGGAAATGGCCATCGTGCCCGACAGCGAATGCAGGACGCCGACCTTGATGGTCTCGTCCTGGGCGAATGCCGGAACGGCAACTGCGCCCGTCGTCATAGCCACGCCCAGCCCCAGTCCCGCAATCGCGCGGTTTACTCCTGTCATGTTTACCTCCGACAGATGTGTGTTTGCACCGTCGGAACAATTGCAAAGGACGTGCCAGCGCGGGGCGGCCGGCTTTAAGGCTTTGATTCAATGTGGATATAAGGGGCAGTACGCCCGACGGGCAGACGGCATATGGCCGAAAAGCGCGAGGCCTTATGCCTATTTCGTGGGCGGGTGGTGGAGGGTTCGGTCAAAAATTATGCAAGCCGCACAAAGGCGGTGGATCGGTGCACGAAAATCGGGCGGCGGGGTGACCTGCACAGGTGGTTGGGCTAAACTCGACGGACCGAAGATTTTCTTCGGCAGAGGTTGTTTGCACCAACATCCTCGGCCCCGCGCCTCCGGGCGTGGGGCTTTTGAATTCGCGCTCCTGTTGTCCTGCCGAAGTGTGGCTTGTCGGGTGATCCCGACACGAGACGAAGCCTTCGATTAGTCGCCCGGCGCCAGTTCGGCGACCAAATTGCCATTCGCAAGCAGGTGCAGGTTGCCATTGACGAGGGTGAAGCCATCGGCCGCTTCCAGGGCGGCGAAGAAGGCCTGTTCCTGCGCCAGACCATCGCAGGCCATCATGGTGGAGAAGACCTGGGTGATGGCGATGCCATCAGGGGTCGGGGCGAGATTGCCGCCATAGGTATTGCAGCCGCCATTGCCGCCGACGCCATCGGCCGAGATGACCAGCGTCGTGGTGACTTCCGCATCGACCGGGGCGCCGTCGAGCGCGGTCAGTTGCCAGTTGGTGCCGATGAGATCGGCCAGCGGATCGCCATCGGCGGCGGCGGGGATCGACAGCAGGGCCAGCGTGGCAAGGCTCAGCAGGGTTCGGGGCAGCATGGCGGCATCTCCTGATTTGCGGGCAAGGTGGCCGCCGATAATGGCGGTTTTCGGCCGGCCTGGCGCGCCCGGCACGCATAGTTCGCATGGAACGCATAAAATCGGGGGGCAAGATTGCCCGGCGCGGTGCCCGATGTTTCCGTTGGTGCGTCGATCACGACACAGCACAATCGGGAGTATGCGTAAGATGAAGACCTTGATCGCGGTATCGGTCGTTGCCGTCATGGCGATGACTTCGGGCGCCCATGCCGGCGGCTTCTTTCACAAGCGGGTCAACAACAACCTGCTGTCCAACATCACCGGCATCGCCGTGGGCCTGGCCACGCGGGACATCAACGTGCTCAACGGCAATACGGTGGCCATTGGCAACAACAGCGCCATCCTGTCGGGCATCGGCAATGGCAATGCCAATGGCGTGCTGAGCGGGGTGCTGAACGGCAATGGTGTGCTAAATGGCGTGCTGACCGGCAATGGCATTCTCGGATTGGGTGGCCACAACCGCAGGCGCTGGTAGGTCACGCTCCCCTGGGGCCAGACCTCCAGGCCCCCAAGAAGGCCCGTGCCGCTGCCCCGGCGCGGGCCTTTCCCGGAGATCGTTCGCCGTTTCACTGAAACGACGGGCGATCTTCGGCTTCGCGGTCAGGCGTCGGCGGGGTGGCGCCACAGGGTCATGGAATGTCGGGTTTCCCCCGTCGGATCGAGCCGGACTTCCTCGACGCGGATATCGGCATCGCCGGGGCCGGCAGGGCCGAAGCTCAGTTCGCAGAGGCATACCCTGACGCCGGCGATGGAATGAATGGTCTTGCCGATGCTGGCGGTCCAGCGCGCGCCCTCGTGGCGGAAGGGCAGGGTGATGGTGAGGCCGACCACGCCACCCGGATCGCGCAGCAATTCACGATAGCGCCGCTGCACCGGGGCGAAGGGCGGGTTGCGCTCCGGATCGAGCACCCAGCCAAAACGATCGAGCGGGTTGGGTGAGGCCTGGAAGGGCAGGCTGCGCGCCAGGATGGCGAGCTGATCGTCAAGCAGCAGCAGATGCTGGCTGGAATGGATGACGAAATGCCTGAGCGCCAGCAGCGGATCGATTTCCGGTCCGCGGATGAGGCGGCGAATGGCCTCGATATTGTGCGGGCGCGGCAATTCCCGCCCGCTTTCCCAGCGGCTGATCTGGCTTTGCGCCACGCCGAGGCATTTGGCGATGGCATCCTGGCGGAGCCGCGAGCGAATGCGCCAGGCGCGCAGTTCGCCACAAATCTCTCCGGCCCGGTCGTGATCTTGCTTGAGCATCATGCTCGACAAAATCCCGGTTGAGCGAAGAAGAATATAGTTAACAGAATACTTACAGGGCGGTTCTCCTGCGTTAATGGTCAATTTCAACCAGTGGGTATGCGGGAAATGACTTAGCCCCTACGTGAAATATTGGTTACCGAAACGATCGATCCTGCAATCGTTGCGGGAGGCGGGAATGGGTAGGCTCTCTATTGCTCTGGTGCTGGTGGTGGCTACGGTGGTGCCGAGCATGGCGCAGTCGCCATTGGCGCTGTCGAGCGAAATCGAGACCGGCTGGACCTCCAACGCCACCGACAGCGCGACGGGCGGGGCGGACTTCTACGTCACCCACAGCCACGACATGGCGCTGACCGGCAGTGCCGGCAATCTGCTGCTGCGTGGCAGCCTGGCCCTCACCCAGACGCGCTTCGCGAGCCTGAAGTTCGAGGATGACGCGGAGGTGACCGGCGCCATCGAGGCGCAACTGGCGCTGGGGGCGGCGACGCTGCGGCTGGGCTATGCGGTGACGCAGAGCTGGACCGGGGATGACCTGTCGATCGGGGGGCTCGCTATTCCGGTGCGCAGCGTGGCGAGCGAGCATGAATATGTGGCTGAATTCACCCTGAGGGGTGTCGATCAGCAGGTCATCGTTGCGGTGACGGGCGACTGGGTGCTGCCCGGCGACAGCGTGTTGGGCGAACTTGGCCTGCCGCCGTTGCGGCTGACGCCGCAGGTGGGTTCGGTGGCGGGGCGGGTGGATTGGGAGCGGGCCTTGTCACCGGGGCTGGCGGTGCTGGCCGGGATGGAGGCCTGGTTTACACTGGTCCCCGAGGCCGAGCGGATCGTCTATGCCCGCGCCCCGGTCGACGGCGGCCGGGTCAGCGCCGGGTTCCGGCTGGCCGATGGCGGCTGGTCGGCTGAGGGGAAGGGTGGCGTCGATCTCGTCTGGCCCGGGGGGTGAGCGGCATGACGCGGGCAATGCCCTATGTTTCGGTGGCGACGAGCCTGGTGCCGATGGCCGGGGTGACACTGGCGCTGAAGGCCGAAACCGGCGTCGAACTGGCCGACCCGCTCGACGGGGCGGCGGGACGAACGGCTGCCCTCGATCTCGGTGCGACCTGGCTGCTGACGCCGGATATTACCCTGTCGGCGAACCTTGCGGCACAGCAGGAATGGGGGCTGTTCGACGAGAGTATCGGCCGCTCGGTGCGCATGGCGACGCTGGGTGCGCGCTATGCCGTGTCGGAGCGTTTCACCTATGGAGCGAGGCTGTCGTGGTCGCGCCATGACGATCCCGGCGCCAGCTATGACAAGGCCGGCCTGGCTTTGTCGCTGCGCGGCGATTTCTAGGCGGGCCGATCACCGGGAACTCTTGCCGGCCAGCGTCGTTATCCGACTGAACCCGGCCGCCGTCCACCGCGGTAGTCCGGGATTGGGTTTGGTGCCTGTTCCTCCCGGGCGCCAGGCGATCGGTGGACTGCTGCAGAGGCTGACGCTCCTTTGTGGTGTCTCCGGTGGGGGCGCGAAACTTCGGTTTCGCGCCCTTTTTTCTTTTTGGCTTGCATTCAGGCGCCTGCCGCTGAAATGTCGAATGACATTCGAGGCAGGGCGGAAAACGCGCAATGACATTGCAGATCGATGGTGTGGACCGCAAGCTGTTGCGGGCGCTGCAGGTGGACAGCCGCAAAAGCGTGCAGGTGCTGGGTGACGCGGTGGGGCTATCGGCGTCGGCCTGTCACCGGCGGCTGAAAGCGCTGGAGGAGCAGGGGCTGATCGAGGGCTATCGCGCCGTGCTCAATGCCGGGAGGCTGGGCTATTCGATGCAGTTTTTCATCGAGGTGGGGCTGACCAGCCAGAGCGAGGCGGCGCTGGAGGCGTTCGAAGCGGCGGTGCAGGACATTCCCGAAGTGCTCGAATGCCACCTGATGGCGGGACAGTCGGATTATATCCTGCGGGTGGTCTGCCAGGACCATGAGGATTTCGAGCGGCTGCATCGACGGCTCAGCGCGCGCCTGCCGGGGGTGGCGAGCATCCATTCCAACATGAGCATCCGCACGGTGAAGGCGCGCACGGGGCTGCCGATCTAAAGGGGGCGTCTTTAGCGGGAGCCCAGTTTGTCGCCCCCTCCCCCTTGAGGGGAGGGTAGCGTCGCTCGGCCCGGAGAGCCGTAGCAAAGCTGGGGGTGGGGGTCGTCTTGTGGATCACTGAAGGACCCCCTCCCTCAATCCCTCCCCTCAAGGGGGAGGGAGCGAAGGAACCGACGCCTTGCGCTACGGAACAGAAGTCCAAAGTGAAAGCGCTAGAGCCCGACGGTCAGGTTCAGCCGGTCCAGCACGGTGCGGTCGGCGGGGTCGACCATGCCGACCAGGAACTGGGTGACCGTACGGCGGGAATCGGGGGGCAGCGCGGCGATGGCGGTGGTGATGCGGCTGGCCTGGGTGGCCGACAGGGTGGCGAAAAATTGCCGGCCCCTGTCGGTGGCGTGGAGCAGGCGCTGGCGGCGGTCGGAATGACCGGTCTTCTGCTCGATATAACCATTGTCGATCAACTGGCGCAGCACCCGGGCCAGGCTCTGCTTGGTGATCTTGAGGATATCGAGCAGATCGGCCACCGGCATGCCGGGGCGCAGATTGACGAAATAGAGCACCCGATGATGTGCGCGACCGAAACCCTGATGGCCGAGCAGGGCATCGGCATCGCCGGTGAAATCGCGATAGGCGAAGAAGAACAGGCCCATGATATCGAGGGGCAGCGGCTCGCCGCCCGGCGACATGGAATTTATGTCAGCTATGTTGACATTTTTTTGGTTGCCTGCCATTGTCTTCCCATCAGGACGCCGTTCCGTCTTATCCCTCAGCCTTTGTGGTTTGCCAAGGCCTTGGGGCTGGGGCATGATCTGCGCCAGGCAGGCGACCCGCGCATGGCGGCGCCTCACAGGAATATTCGGGAGAGGACGATGGCAGGCGTGCCGATGGACCAGCGCGAAGGCTGGATCTGGTTTGATGGCGAGTTCAAACCGTGGAAAGACGCAAAGGTTCACGTGCTGACGCATGGGCTGCATTATGCCAGCTCGGTGTTCGAGGGTGAGCGCGCCTATGGCGGCGAAATCTTCAAGTCGCGCGAGCATACCGAGCGGCTGATCCGCTCGGCCAAGACGCTTGATATGCCCATGCCGTGGTCGGTGGAGCAGATCGAGGAAGCCAAGCGCGCAGTGCTGGAAAAGAATGGCCTGGTCGATGCTTATGTGCGCCCCGTCGCCTGGCGCGGCTCGGAAGAATTGAGCGTTCCGGCCCGCAACAATACGGTGCATCTGGCGATCGCCGCCTGGGTGTGGCCGAGCTATTTCTCGGTCGAGGAAAAGCTCAAGGGTATCCGGCTCGAATGGAGCAAGTGGAAGCGTCCGAGCCCGGAAACCATTCCGTCTTCGGCCAAGGCTGCCGGTCTCTACATGATCTGCACCCTGAGCAAGGACGCGGCCATGGCCAATGGCTATGCCGATTCCATGATGCTGGACTATCGCGGCTATGTGGCCGAGGCCACCGGCGCCAATGTGTTCTTCATCAAGGGCAAGGACATCACCACGCCGACGCCGGACTGTTTCCTCAACGGCATCACGCGGCAGACGCTGATCGACCTGGCCAAGCGTAATGGCTATACCGTCACCGAACGGCATATCAAGCCGGAAGAGCTTGTTGACTTCGACGAGTGCTTCCTGACCGGTACGGCAGCCGAGGTTACGCCCGTCAGCGAGATCGGCCAGTACCGGTTCACGCCGGGCGAAGGCTGCCGCACGCTGATCGACGCCTATTCGGCCGAGGTTCAGCCCAAGCGCGCCGCCGCGGAATAAGCGGAATCAATCTGTGAAAAAGCCGGGCCAAGTGCCCAGCTTTTTTGTTGGTTTGGGGCGAGCCTCGAACCACGAGGGCGTGGCATTATTCCCATCGCGCCTTCGCCACATCATCCTCGGCATTCGCTTCCACCCAATGCGTCCCCGCCGGCCCGGTTTCCCGCTTCCAGAACGGGGCGTCGGTCTTGAGGTAGTCCATCAGGAATTCGGCGCCCTTGAAGGCGGCCTCGCGATGGGGGGAGAGGGTCATCACCTGGACGATGGGCTCGCCGGGGCCGAGCGTGCCGTAGCGGTGGATGACCGTCGCAGCCAACAGGCCGAAGCGGGTGCTGGCCTGTTCGACGATCGCTGCGAGCTGGTTGATGGCCAGCTCGGGATAGCATTCCAGCGTCAGTGCGGTGATAGGATCGTCGGGCTTGCTGCGGACAACCCCGGTGAAGGTAACGGCGGCGCCGGCGCCCTTGATGGCAGCGAGGAAGGCGTTGGTTTCGGCGCCGGGATCGAACGGTTCGGGCGAGACGCGGACCTCCATGTCACCCTCCAGTCATCGGGGGAAACAGGGCAACGACCTTGGCGCCGGCAATTGGGGCGGTGTGGGCAACGAGTTTTGCGTCCACGGCGGCCTTGATGAGGCTGCGCTTTTCCACGGCGAGGGCAAAGGCTTCGTCGCTTGCGGCGAGCCAGTCGATAAGGTCGGCGACCGTGGCGACTTCGGATGGTGGCGACACCTCTTCCTCGCCACGATTGAGGCGTTCGCGCAGCCAGGCGAAGTAGAGGATCCTCATTTCGGCTCTTCGACGAGATGGGGCCAGGAGGCGCGCAGATATTGCCAGCCCGTCCACAGGGTCAGCGCGCCGGCGACCCAGAGCAGGATGTCGCTGACCAGGCCCAGGCCGGGGACGATGCGTTCGAGCAGAACCGCCGCCAGTGCGACCAGTTGCAGCGTGGTCTTCCACTTGGCGAGCCAAGTTACCGCCAGTACGACCTTGATATTGCCGAGGAATTCGCGCAGGCCGGGAATGAAAAATTCACGGAACAGGATGGTGCAGGCCGGGATCATGTCCCAGCCGGAAAAGCTGCCGTCCCAGGCGAGGGCGGCGATGAGAATGCCGACCAGCAGCTTGTCGGCAATGGGATCGAGCATGCGGCCGAAGGGGGAATACTGGTTCCAGGCGCGGGCCAGGTAGCCATCGAGCCAGTCGCTGGCGGCGGCGATGACGTAGATGACGAGCGCGACGAGACGCAGCACGATGTCGCCCTGCATCACCAGCCAGACGATGGGGATGATCGCCAGAATGCGGGCGATGGTGATGAGATTGGGAACGAGCAGCAGCGGGTTCTTGGCCATGGGGGGACAGAACAGGAATGGGGGTGAGGGGTCAAGGTTCCTTCCTTCTCCCCTTGAGGGAGAAGGTGCCCCGAAGGGGCGGACGAGGGGTTGCCTCCACAAACATTGAGGCATGGGAGGACGCAGAACCCCTCACCCGGCAATTTCTTCTGAACGAAGAAATTGCCGCCCTCTCCCTCAAGGGGAGAGGGGAAAGGCGTCAGGCCACCGCCTGGTTGGTCGCGGCGCGGCGCTGGGTCACGGCTTCGGCCAGGGCTTGCAATGCCGTGACCGTGGTGTGCCAGTCGATGCAGCCGTCGGTGATGGACTGGCCGTAGACCAGTTCGCGGTCTTCGATGAGGTCCTGCCGTCCCGCCACGAGGTTGGATTCCACCATCACGCCGATGATGCGGCGGTCGCCGGCGGCGAGCTGGGCGCCGATGTCTGCAAGAACCAGCGGCTGGTTTTCCGGGTTCTTCGAGGAATTGGCGTGGCTGGCATCGATCATGATTGATGGGGCGAGGCCGGATTTGTCGGCGGCAGCGGCCGCTGCATCGACGCTGGCTGCATCGTAGTTGGTGGTCTTTCCGCCGCGCAGGATGATGTGGCAGTCCTCATTGCCCGAGGTGGCGGCGATGGCCGAGCGGCCATCCTTGGTGACGGCGAGGAAATGATGCGGCTGGCCGGCCGAGGCGACGGCGTCCAGGGCGATCTTCACGTTGCCATCGGTGCCGTTCTTGAAGCCGACCGGGCAGGAGAGGCCGGAAGCCAGCTCGCGGTGGATCTGGCTTTCGGTGGTGCGGGCGCCGATGGCGGCCCAGCTCACCAGGTCGGCAATGTATTGCGGCGTGGTCATGTCGAGGAATTCGCAGGCGGCGGGGAGGCCCAGATTGGCGATATCGAGCAGCAGGGCGCGGGCGGTGTGCAGGCCCGTGTCGATGTCGAAGCTGCCATCGAGGTTGGGATCGTTGATCAGGCCCTTCCAGCCGACGGTGGTGCGCGGTTTTTCGAAATAGACGCGCATGATGATCTCAAGCCGGTCGCCCAGGGATTCGCGCAAAGCCACCAGGCGTTTCGCGTAATCCAGCGCCGCGGCGGGATCGTGGATGGAGCAGGGGCCGACGACGACGGCGAGGCGGTCGTCATTGCCGGCGAGGATATTGTGGAAGGCGTGGCGGGCGCTGATGACGGTGCGGGTGGCGGCGTCGGTGCGCGGATGCTGGCGCATCACCTCGATCGGGGTGGTCAGCGGTTTGATTTCGGTAATGCGAAGGTCGTCGGTGGATTTGAGCACTTGGTGGTCTCCTCGAGATTTGCTCGGAGGCGGCCAACAAAAAAGCCGCCTCGTTGGGGGGCGGCTGGCTTCGGGTTTGGTCGTATCTTGTGAGATCAGATCAAGCGCGCGGTAGCCTCCGCCGGGAGCGGATAGCTAAACCAAAACGAAACGGTGGCGACGGAACGGATCATGCGGTGGTTGTAGCGCGGTGGTTGGTGGGTGTCGAGTCCGACTTTTGGATGTTGGAGCGCGTCCCATCGCGCCACTTCCACTGCGCGTCATCCTCGGGCTTGTATCGACGAAATCTGATTAAGATGTCCCGGGAGGCGGTCGCATCCGCGCTCCCGGGCAGACATCGACCGTCCTCGGGCAGGCCTTAT